>CAZGIF010000001.1:0-441040 GCA_964526045.1 uncultured Candidatus Peribacteria bacterium
TAAAAAAACTAAACATTGACATTTATATTTTATTTTATATAAAATATAAAATTTAGATACTATTAATATTTTGAAATATAATACAAACAAAAAAGAATATTTGGATAAAAAGCTAGATACTACAAATCAAAAGACACAATTTATTATTAAAAATCTTTTTTTTGTTTTGGGTATATTTTTCTTACAATCCTCACAATCTGCAACAATCATCAAATCATATAAACCAATTTCTCTAAAATGAGAAATTGAAATACCTATAAAAAAAACTATAGACACATTATATATGCCACCCAATGAGCCGTTTGGAGCAAACAATCACAGAGAGACACAAAAATTTGGAGATTTAGAGTATGTTGTATCAAAAAGAATTGCATCACATATCTATCACTATTACCATAACGACAAATATAAACTAGAAAGTGAGCAAATAAATCCAATCGGTCCAGATGACTATTTTTTGGAAGAGGAGAAAATTTTGGAAATTGCAAAAAATCACCCAGACGTACTTACACAATTATCGTATCAAGATCATGTACGTCTTTTTCGTGAACCTCATAGTTATTCGGCATTAACAAATCACACCATCTACACGCGTGATGGTGAATTCCATATTCCAGATGGTATTCCAACAGACCACCTCGTGCATTTTTTACAACAAATTAGACCATTTTACCACTTGGAATACGAACAGGCTGCTGATAAGAAGCTTTTTGTTCATAGATATGGAAACTACCCTGATGTGAGCACAGATTATTTGTGGAAAATACGAAACATATGTTGACTTAGTAATAACTTTTGATGATATTCTCGTGAACAATACACATGGCTTGCATATATTACAAGTCACAACCCAACACCAGATACTGTATTGGAACAAGCAAATACATTACTATCTCAGCATATTGATTGTATTGATCCATTGTTATTGGCTGATATTTGTATCGCGTGAGATATTGCAACTGATGATATTTTTCCTGATAAACAAAGATATCCTCTCTTCAAAAACCAATATAATAAACATGCTGTCCAACATCATACACAAGAAATCGTCCAAGCATACCTCAAAATTTTTGGACAAAATAATAAAAATACTGACCCACATCACGTGCTTTTTGATTTGTGTGCAAGACGAATATGATGAAAAGATAAACTTCCTTGAATCCCTGTTTATACAACAACACATGAAACTCCATCTACTGAGCGAACATCAGAACTACATGCATATTCTCCGTCTGATAAATCACTTATTTTACAAAAACATCTTGCACCATATAGTCATGATAAAGCATTTGTTGCTTTGGTATACAGTATCATTGCAACCGAAGCATGACACAAGAACATTTCAGGAGTTTTGGCATGAGAGTTTGAGCATACTGCCGTTTTTGTATGAAAAAATATGGATTGATCAATTGGAATATTTCAAATCATGCCTGCTATGCTAGCTGAAATAACGCAATGAAAATATTCATACCATGAATACAGACTCAATTTTTTACATCAATGTGAATCTATCAGCTATTTATATAAAAAACGACAACTCTGTTTGCAAAAAGCACAAAATGACATACAACTTGCAGTACGTTATTTTTGATCTTTGTGGGCATATGGAGATTATACACACACAAGTCTAAGCGATCCTTACATAGCAGTCAGAGTAGACTTTTTTATGAGAACAAAAAGTATTCTACAAAAACAACCACATACAACATCTGATCCACTATCACCATATACGCAAACTCTTTTTGAAAAAGAACACTAATAATTTAGAGATATGTATATGTAACCTGTATTCACCTTTTGATAAGTACATTATAGAAAATAGCAGCTTGTTCGGGTGATCTAGTAGTTCGTACAGCAGCATGAGTAAAAGAATAGTCTTCATATTGTGTAAAAATAAGAGTTTCACCAGTTATTGAGGTTTCATCAAATTCAATTTGGGTGTTTTTAGTCGTATAAACGACAGGTAAAAATCATAATGACATCTTATGCAGTCATACACCAAAGCAGTCCCTAAATATCAAGCAATATTAGCAGACTTTCATCTAGAAAAAACCTGAACATCATGGGAGAGACCATACAAAAAATACTCATACTCAAGAATATATCACAAAGAGAGATTCTTAATACGAATAGTTGTGTCGTATGCTCTATACCCAAGTTGAAAATTTCAAGTGTGCATCTTACAAACTGCTCATCACACTAGCTTGTCTCACTTCCAGAGTCAGAGCAAAGTATATGTTCTTCATTTTTTTTGTCAGAACTTTATTTTTTTTGCTATATTATAAACATGTGGATTTTCTTTTGATTCTATAAAAGAAGTATATAAAGCAATAAAAGAACAAAATTGGTCAGAATCTACAACAACATCTTGGAGAGTTAAAGTAATATCTTTTGAATTCTCATATGAATTTCGTTGTTTTAATATGGCATATTTTTGTTTTCAAAAAATTTTTTTCAAAGATATATCTTCGTTTTTCATATGCCAGAAAACGTTCTTATAAATATTCATATCCCAATAGTAGCAAAATTAAAAAATATATCATATGTCACTCACTTTGATTTTTCATAACATAAGCTGCTGTATGTCTCACCCATCTTGGACAAATTGTTGTATTATCTTATATCAATCAAGATAAACTTTATCTTTGATATATGCTGTTCAAGGATGAACAATATGTGTTTGCTGTATTCACTTTTTGAACTTAAGTGTTCTATTGAAAAGTGCAAGTAATTTATTTCATGAATAGTATGCTCATTTTTCTGTTTCGTTTATAAAGGATACTAAATCTTGGAATGAAAGCTCTTTAGACCTATACAAATAGATATAATTTCTATAAATATTATAGTTGACATATGCAGGTATTTTGGATTGTAAATATTTTTCACTCATCCAAATAGCTAACCCCTCTTCATCAGTAATATATCATGCAGTTCCTTTTTGGAAAATATGTCGTCACGTTTTTTGGGCATTAAGATATCTTGTGAGATGAACATCAACTTCATGAACCAATTTAGAATCAAGCTCTTTTTCTCTAAAAAAACTTCTTGTATTGCTCAATAGTCTAATAAAAGGCTTCCCCTTTTTGTATAAAACAGCAATTCTCGAAAGTGCCGTTGTTGTAGTTAGTACCTCGACATGCGGCATTTTTTTGTGTTCTAAGTATTCTTTTACGAGAGGATAGACCATATGAATTCCCATAATTTGTCACATATCATTATGAGTCCATCCTTTAGGTTCTTTGATTTTATTGATAGCTTCTTGGAGATATTTTTTATTCATACTTCAATAATACTTTTGATTGAGAGTTTCAATTGCAACAAGATCTTGTTTTTTATACGCCCATACGAGTCAGATTTTAATTTTTATTTCGTCTAACTTTTGGTACAAGATCGTAGCAAATGGAGAAGCAAAATAATTGCTTGGATATGTGTCTGTTATTCTTTTTCGTTCATCTTCTCGCAGAGCAATAATATTATTTTTGGGGTAAACATAGGTAAATATTGGATCATACTTTCACCCATGACTAACAAACATATCAAACTCTTCCAAATAATTTGAAGGTTTGAGACACTTTTTTAGATTTACTCTTTTATATAAATCATGTAACTTCTGATCAAAGATTTGTAATTCATCCAATTCATGAGAAAAAATTTTATCTGACCCAAAAAATTTACTTTTTGCATGAGTTTTATGAACTGATTTGATAAGAACGTCCTGCAATTGATTTGCTCATAAACTAATTTTGTTTCAAGACAATCCTTTACTCAACAAAACGTCCGTCGTTATTTTGAAGGTGCTATCTGGCAAGTGAATTGCGACTTTTTTGAGATTTCATAATTTTTTGGCAATTGAGGTAGACACATAAGTTCTCTTTTTTTGTGGATTTACGACTGCAATTGCTTCAATTTGCTTGGTTAAAGGACCAACTTGTGTTTGTAACAATGCCTTTTGAGATAAAAAAAGAATTTTAGTATGAGATCAAACAGATTTAGTATTCGTAAACAAACTTTTGGCAATCTCTACTCATTTTTCTGGTGTTTTTATTTTGATATCATGTATTTTTTCCATTATTTTGGCGAGGGGTTTTTGCGTTATATTTTGTATTTCAATTCCTACTCTTCCATTTACTTCCAACAATTTTGGTTCTTCTTCGGTGATAACCCAATCCACTCAAATATATCACATATTGACAAAATATTGAGCGTTTGAAGAATAAAGTAAAATATCGTTCCGATATGGAATTATTTTATGATGAAAATGTTTGTATTCTGGCAAAAATTTTGACTTATAGTAAGTTCAGTTCAAAAACATACTTTGTATAGCTCACGTCCCCATATCAATACCAAAACCAATTCCTCACTGTGCAAGATTTGCCTTACCTCACGATTCTGGAGTAGGCATTCTAAGCATCGCTGCAATTGGTACCAAATTAAACAAAACAACTCTAATATCAGCAAGACCAAATGTGCAAAATGCATCAAATCCGCTTCCAGCAATCAATGTTTCCTCTACCAAAATAGTATCTGGCGAATGTCATAAGGTATATTGTCCATCCAAAATACCAAATAACATTTGTTTGAAGGTATGATCATCGATTCGTTGTTTACCTATCAAGAATTCATGAGGGGTAATGTTATCAAGAAAAGCTACATCTCCAGCAAAAAAACCACGAACATTTTTTGAGATATCTAGAGCCTTTTGTGTGTATTTCTCCAAAAAAGAAAGAGGCACCTCTAGATTTTTATGTCAAGAGATCTTGTTTTTTAGATTTTGTTTTGAATTTTGTTTTTGGCTCTGGATAGTCTCTTGTAGAGGTTGTTCTATTTTTCTTGCTCACTTGACTATAAAAATTCCATTTCATTTACTTCACCTATTTGGTTTAATGACAAATTTTCCATTTCAAATTGTAGAAAAGTCTGTTTCAAAGAGTTCTTGCCTATTCAAAATACGTTTGTATGTTTTTGGCACAGGAATACCTCTTTGTCAAAGAAAGTCTTTTGTTTTTGACTTATCATGGACAAAACGAATTTGTTTTTTTGGATTGTGTTTTTTGATGTAACGGAGATTTCTTGCATTGAGTCACAAAATTCCAAAATTGAACATTGTATCATGTAGAAATAAAAACGATGTTTATTTTTTTTTGTTAAGTGTTTTTTTGAAATAGGCAAGAATTATAGGCCAGAAACGAATATATTCTGTTACTTGAAGTCATGTAAATTTTCAAAATGCTGCTACCAAAAACAAAAGTAAGAAAATATACCATGTATTTATCAAAAAGAAATATTGCAATGGAGTATGGTCAAACAACAAATACATTCAATAACTCAAAGCCATAAACCATAAACACTGTTTGACTTGTGTAAATGTGAACATAGATTTAATATCTCAAAATACTTTTTTTGTACACAAAGGAATCAACAAAAAACACAAAAGGAACGTCGCTTCATGTATTGCACCAAAAGACAGTTGATAAGAAGTATAATGCAAAAGAGATCATACAACAACAATACTTATAATCGTATATACGAGCATATATATTCATATTTTGGCATAAATGAGAAAAGTAACTTTTTCGAAAAGCGCTTTGGTTATAATATGTGCTAGCAATGCAAACAAAAACAATGTTGCACTAATTTTGATTCACACAACATGTAAACTCACAGCAAAAAACAGTGGATAATACAATCCGAAACTAGTAATTCAAACAATTTGTTTCAAAAACACCAAAATGGCTATACACAAAACAGCAATATAAATATATCATATATATGAAAAATCAACTCCATAATAAATCAATGAATCAATAAGTCTTCCAAAAGAATATTGTCGTCATATATCATCAAACTGTAAGTTTTCTGTATACAGAGCTATATCTGTTGTATCTTTCCCTATAGAAATATTATACAAGTAGTCTTTGAGTCCATCTTCTTGAATCAAAAAGACATTCTGTCTTTGTGCCTGATACATAAATGGCGCAAGAAACTTTCTTGTTAACGTACTGTCTATGGTATTAATTATTATTATTTCTTTTTGTGAAATATCGACTCATTCTGATTCAAAATAAGCAAGTATATCAAAAATAAGTGAATAGTTTTGTAAATAAACAAAAATAAGCTGACTTTGTTGGACGCTGTTTTTTATCTCTTCTAGCTGTGGTTTGATTGTTTGTAAGTCTTTGGTATTAGCATCCAAAATCAACGTCGAAAAAAATATATCGTTCTCTTGTATATTATCTAAAAGTCCAAAGTTGTACTCTTGCAGAAATTTCCCAATATATACACCTACATCCTCGAAGACTCTAATCACTTTTGTTTGTTCTAATACACAATTATCATAGGTTATGTCAGCTTTTATTTCGTACAATCCAACATCAGGGAAAGCATAATATAATTCTGCATTCTCATTGAGGACAACATTTACCTGTTTTCCTTGATAATAAAGAGTAAATAGTCACGTATACTGCTGTATTATATCTCCTGATTGTTGTGTCAAAGAGGTCACATAATGGTTTGTAACATCACGTTTTATGCTATCAGATCATTGAATAGTTAATTTGTATTGTGAACAAATATCTTCCTGTGCCCCGGTAGAAATATCATTGAGGGTTGGAGCAAGTGATTGTCCAAATGTAACAGATCATAACAACAAAAATACATATGAGAGTATCAACGTACACATCAAAAACATAAAATTTTTGGCAAGTCTTTTTGATGACTTTTTTGAGATAGGCAAAGATGTAGCGAGGAACTGAAACATAAGAAGTAACTTATCAAATAATAAAAGATGTACACGGGAAAGAAACGGATTTCGTTTTGAGAGAATATGCATCGTAATTGAATCATCACATCTCAGAAATACGAATATGTCATGCAAATACACTATGGATAACAGACAATGCAGTCAGTTTTTTTTTTATTGTTGTATTCCGAGAGAGAAAATCACTAAAAAGAAATATAATACGTTTTTGTGGTTTTTGAAGTGCCTGAATAACATATTGCTCTAACGACGAAGTGTATGTTTTGCTTGTATCTAGTATGTGTGAAATATCGATCTGCTGACTATGTGTACGAGATTGAGAATTTGCAAGTTGATGCAAGGGCTTGATTATTCAACGATGATTATACGTTATCTGCAAAGGCAGTCTATAACGAATAGCAAATAACTGACACGTAGAGAGAATATCTTGAATTTGTAGCCAGATAAGACGATCATGTCATGTAGACCAATTGGGATTTATATCACAAAACACATCTATATGAACATCTGTTTCTTCGAGCAATTGGAATGTCATCAGCTCGTGAGATGTAGTTCATTGTAACTTGGCACTCGCTTTTCGATCAATACGTTTTGCACTATCTCATGGTGCATATGGGCGTGCATCTATTTTCTCATATCATTCTCATGAACGACGACTTTGCCGTTGTCCATACCATTCACCTTGTACTTGTTTGCGTATCTGACGCAACAACACAGAAATGTCCATAGATTAGCTACCAGAATAAATCAAATATGACTTTGCATGTATCTTTGGTATAGATTTTTTGCACAATAGACAAAAGTCAGTATTATTAAGACAATAATATAAAAATATACTTTATTTGCAAGCTACAAGCTCTTATGCATCTACGTTCTTTTTTTGTCTGAATAGGAGTCTGGGTACTCTTTATAATAGGTTTATGCTGATCAATTCCGCAATTTACATTTTGACAGCAAACACAAAGTAGATATGACAAAAGTTTTGTAGAAAAAGTACAAGAATATGGTATTGACATACAAACCATACAAAATCAAGCATCTGTTTCACGTTATGAAGTAGCGAGGTTGTTAAATTTGGTAGAATGTAAAGACTGTCTTGACCCAAATCAATCAATGATACAAAATTACACACTCCCCTTTTGGTCAAACTTTATAACACTACCATGAAGAGACTTTCAAGATATAGATTTTGAACAATGACTACGAGAGTGAGATTCGTATTATTATTGTGTTGCATATGTATGAGATCAAGAATATATGAGATGATACCCGCTTCAAACGAGTCCTGTATGTCGTTGAGGATTTTGTGGTGAAAGACCAATCACCAAAGCTGAATTTATACAAGTAGTTATCAATATTGCAGAAAAATACATCTATGAAAATTATAGAACCGATCGATCCCAAATCTATGAATGGAAAAATAGTCTTGAACAGTCATCCTACGCATCCAAGAACCTTACAGTGGAAGATATAAATACTATAGATATAGCGTATAAACAATGTAGCAACGCAAACTGTCGTCTCAATACACGTTATGAATTTGAGACATATCTCAAATTTTGTATGTTCAACCTCGAAAGCTGTCAGTTTTCATCTTTTGGATGGATCAAAGAAAACTATCGACCGGTATCTGAGCTAAATATCATGCAACAAGAACGTCTTTTACCTCTTTGAGATACTCCTCAAGACGATATTCATCAACCCGTAAATGGTGCGTATGTTGTTGATGTTTTGTGAGAATTACACAAAAAAGTATGATGTGTTCTGGATGGAGACTATGATTGTGATGGTATTCCAAATCCAGAGGATAGTTGTATTCGTACCTATAACCCATCTCAAAATGATCGAGATAATGATGGAATTGGAGATGTATGTGATAATGATATCGATAATGATGGACAACTAAATCCTGTCGGAATTGTCGACGATGGATGAGTTGTTGTTGTCGAATTATATGACGACACAACAGATCCAACGCTTTTTTCTCAGCAAGAAACACCCAACCAACAACCACAACAACCCGTACAAAATACTGGAAATACAAATACAAACCCTCAAACAAATCCAGACTGATCAAATCAAGAACCAAATACTTCAACAGGATCTACTCCACAGTGAAATTTACAACAATCATCTACACCCAAAAACAACAAAAATCATAGTCTAACACTGTGGACGTCAGCACAATGAGCTTGAGCATGATTAACACATGGATTTGTGCCAACTATTTGAGGTCAAAGTGATAAAATTATGCGAGATTTTGGTGACGGAACAGTAGCATATACGAGTTCTACTCGCCATACATACATCAACAAAGGAACATATGTTGTCACAACAACATCTCAAAACAATCAATGAAAAGCAATTGCAAAAATGACAGTTCATATACCACAAGCAATACAAGATCCATATTGACTGGCAATAACATCACGTACTATCAGCTCAGCTCAGCCATATCAAACAACATTATGAACCCAAACATTCACATCACAAGAAAGCACGTCCAACGCAAATATACATCGATACATCAACAACCAAAAAACACAAGAATCCACATTGGAAGAATCTTATAAATTCATCTGACAAGAAGCTGGTCAATATGCAATTCAAGCACGTTTGGTACGCAATGGAACACTAGTTGGACTCAGTCAATATACGACAGACATTTGACAATTTATACAGCGTGGTAGTATCATCACAACAGACACACTCAACGCAACTGTATGACAAACCGTTCGTATTAGTACGCAAAGAAGCTGACGAGAACCCAACGATGTTGCTTCTATACAATGGTTTGACTCTAAAGAATCTATTGCTACATCATGAATCAATCTAGAATATAGTTTTGACACACCGTGAAACAAAATCATCAGGCAAGAAATTCGTTTTGTGGATGGAGCAATACATAGCAATATACTTACAATACACATAGCTGCAAATACAAGTAACGCGACATCTTATACAACACTCTCACTACCCAAGTCAATATGAAAAGCTTGAGAAGAATTTACAATCGTCCCCTGATTAACAAATTTTTTGTCAGAAAATATACAAAATATAACAATAGATTATGGAGATGGAACAAAAGATACACTATCATTTGAACAACTCAACACACCTCTTGAACACACGTATGCCAGGGCATGAGTTTTTAGTCCTCTTGTGACAATTAATACTAAAACATGTGCAACCTTTCAGGCGCAAGCAACGATTCGTATCGAACCTTGAGTTAATTGTTTGGATG
The DNA here is from genome assembly GCA_964526045.1 of uncultured Candidatus Peribacteria bacterium. GTDB lineage: Bacteria > Patescibacteriota > Gracilibacteria > Absconditabacterales > Absconditicoccaceae > CAZGIF01. The sequence continues at coordinate 10,002 of CAZGIF010000001.1, forward strand.
CTAAACTCTCAAATACACTTGGTCAATTTAGATGTGATATGGATCAAGACGGTACTCCAGACATTTGTGATAGTGATATTGATGGAGATGGTATTCCGAACCAACAATGACTAATTCTTTTTGAAAATCAAGATTGTTCTTATGGACAAATAAACGATTGAGACAATACGTGACTTGATACAGATATAGATGGAGATTGAATTCCAAATATCCGCGATAGTGATATTGATGGTGATTGAATTCCGAACGACAAAGACCCCGATATGGATGGTGACTGAATCCCTAACACAAAAGACGTTGACATCGATGGGGATGGGATCCCAAACGCACAAGATTCGAATCCAAATGGAAACCCAAATGGAACGGACCAGACAACAACCCCACTTCCAACAACACCCGATATTGATGGAGATGGCATTGCAAACGTAGCTAGAACATGAAAAATACCAAAAAATATAAATCCTGACGCGTATAATGTATCATCGTGTAGTCTAGATGCGACTCCTTTTTGAGAACCTGAGACAGATCAAAGTCAAACGAACATATCAACACCGACACCTGATGATATAGACTGAGATGGCATACCCAATGACAAAGACCCAGATATGGATGGTGATTGAATAGCAAATCCTCTTGATGGTGATACTGACGGTGACTGAATAGATAATCCATCAGATGAAGATAGCGACAATGACGGAATCAAAAACAACGATGACGATACCCCACTTGGAGATAGTGACCTTGCCTTATTGGACAGGGACAATGACGGCATCTTGGATATCAATGACACATGTCCCTTGCAACCAGAAACATACAATGGTATTGGAGATATTGATTGATGTCCAGAACCAGATACCGATTGAGATGGTCTCATAGATGAGATTGATAAGTGTATCAATGATCCAGAAAACGTCAACGGCTTGCAAGACACCGATGGCTGTCCAGAACTAGATACCGATTGAGACTGAATTCTTGATAAAGATGACTTTTGTCCACTCTTACCAGAAAACTTCAACTGATACCAGGATCTTGATGGTTGTCCAGAACTTGGAGCGTTAGACCCATGTTTTGAGTTTCCAGAGATTCCACAATGATTTGTAGCTGCATGAACATGCAATCAATGTCCATGTCCATATGCAGACTTTGGATGAGAACTCAATCAATCTGACAAAGTCAGAGCCGTCCTCAAAAACAAACTATGAACCAAAATTTATGGAGAATCTTCACCTTACGAAGTACGTCTTCAAGAACTTTTCGGTACAACTACCAACCAAGATCAATCTCAAACATGATCAGCGTCACAAACGTGATCGGGGTCAGATACGATTTTGAGTTGAAGTTAGGAAAGGTTAGAAATAAGAAAATCACCACTGACCTGATTTGGTAGTGGTGATTTTTTTTGTTAGTAGTTGATAACTATTAATCATTATTTATCTGTAATATCTTTTGACTGTTTAATAAGATCTACTATTTCCTCAAGAGAAATCAATATTGGCAATTCTCACTCTTTTTTGTTTTCGTTTAGTTTTTCATAGTATTGAATAATAAGCTTAGCTATTGTTTTATTAGTTAAAAAAGTATTAATAAGTTTTGTTTTTTTATCAACAGTAATTTTTTCTCCTCATGACACAAAACTAGTAAGAAATGTACTATATATTGTTGTAATTTGTTCTTCTTTGCTTTTTCTATTATACTCATCTGCTCGTCTTGTATACTGTGATCCTCCTGCAAGAACACAATCTCTTAGTGACTTTTGTTTCCCTTCTATAATGAGTGTATGGTCAAGAAGCTTATAGTAAGCACCAGCTTGACTTTTTATGTTTTCTTCAATTATTTGTTGATATTGTTTAATAAGAGATATAAAATCTTCATTTGAGATAAGTGTTGGCAATTCTCATTCTTTCTTATTTTCATTAAGCATTTCATAGTGTTCTATCACTAGCTTAGCTATTGTTGCATTTGTTAGAAAGCTAACAATAAATTTTGTTTTTCAATTGACGGTAATTCACCCTTTTCATGTTATAAAACTAAAAAGAAATGAGCTATAATCAGTTCAAATTTTTGCTTTTTCACTTCTACTTGTATTATATTGATTTGCTCGTGTTTGATATTGTGCCGCTCCTCAGAGGATAGCATCTCTTAGTGATTGTTGTTTCCCATTTATAGTAATTGTATGAGTAAGAAGTGTATAATAAGTATTGGCTTGATGTTTTAGATTTTCTTCAATTACTTGTTGAGATTGTTTGATGAGAGATATAAAATCTTCATTTGAGACAAGTGTTGGTAATTCTCACTCTTTTTTGTTTTCATTTATTTTCTCATAGTATTGTATCACTAGCTTAGCTATTGTTGCATTTGTTAAAAAAGCATTAATAAGTTTGGTTTTTTTATCAACAGTAACTTTTTCTCCTCACACTATAAAACTAGAAAGAAATGCATTAAATACTGTGGTAATTTGCTCTTCTTTAATTTTATTTTCATTGTATTTATCTGCTCGTACTTTATATGACAATATTCATCCAAGAATAGCATCTTGAAGTGACTGTTGTTTTCCTTTTACAATCAGTGTATAATTAAGAAGTTTATAGTAAGTTTTAGTTTTATTTTTTGAGTTCTCTGCAAGTATTTGTTGAGACTTTCTAATAAGAGAGACTAAATCTTCATTTGAAACAAGTATAGGCAATTCTCACTCTTTCTTATTTTCATTCAATGTCTCATAGTGTTCTATCATTAACTGAGCTATTATTGCATTTGTTAGAAAACGACTAATAAATTCTGTTTGTCAATTAATGGTAATTTTTTCTCCTCACACTATAAAACCAGCAAGAAAAGTAGAGAGACTCGTTGTAATTTGTTCTTCTTTACTTTTATTTTCATTATACTTGTTAGCTCGTTTGGGATATTGATAGTACCCTTCAAAAACGGCATCTCTCAGAGATTGCTTTTCTTTGCCATTTATAATAAGTATATGATCAAGAAGTTGATAGTAAGTATCAGCCTGACTTTTTATGTTTTCTTCGATTATTTGTTGAGATTGTTTAATAAGAAATACTAAGTCTTCATTTGAGATAAGTGTTGGCAATTCTCACTCTTTCTTATTTTCATTCAGTTTTTCATAGTACTGTATCACTAGCTTAGCTATTGTTGAATTAGTCAAGAGCGCGTAATTTTTCTTTGTTTTTCCATCTATTATAATTTTCTCTCCTGATACAATAAAACTGGCAAGAAAGGCATTCTGCTTAGATGGGATTTGTTCTTCTTTACTTCTACTTTTATTATATTGATTTGCTCGTATATTATATTGTTCTTCTGATCTAAGAACAGCATTTCTTAGTGATTGTTTTTCTCCATTTAAAGTAATCGTATGAGTAAGAAGTGTATAGTAAGTATTTGCTTGGTTTTTTGGCTTTTCTTCGATTATTTGTTGAGATTGTTTAATGAGAGATACTAGATCTTTATTTGAAACAAGTATAGGTAGTTCTCATTCTTTCTTATCTTTATTCAATGTCTCATAGTGTTCTATCACTAGCTTAGCTATCGTTGGATTTATTAGAAAGTCGCGAACTTTTTTAATTTCTCAATCAACAGTAATTCTTTCTCCTCATACAACAAAATTAGAAAGTAAAGTATTGAGCTTCGTTGAAACTTGTTCTTCTTTACTTATGCTATTATATTGATTTGCTCGTGCTCTATATTGAGTCGCTCCTCCAAGAACAGCATCCCTTAGTGACTGTTTTTCACCATCTATAAGTATTTCCTCCTCTAAAAGAGAATAATAGTATTGTGCCTTTTCTTTTTTTAGTTCCATTCATGTTTTATCGGTTTTTTCACTTACATTTTCTGATTTTCATATTTTTGGTATATTAGATTCATTTTCTGACTCCTTCTGAACATCAACCACATCTTTTTTCAAAGCAACAATCAATCTCTCTCTACTATTTTTCGATTCAACAATTCTTGTAGCATCAAAATAATGTACTAATGCCTCTTTTCAAAAGTTAGATGCAATAAATGACAACATAGCTTTTTCTCACGTATCTTGATATCATTCTTGCTCCATCAGCATTTTTATATCCTCAGGATTATAATGTACTACAAAATACGCATTGTCATTTCATGGATATGTAAACGTAACAAGATTCTTTGATGGTACAAACAATCATACATAACTTCCAGTTCTCATACTATTTTCTGGAACAACACCTGTCAAAATAGTTATATTTTCACCCATAAATCATAGCTCTTTGTATGCTTTCCATACGTTTTCTATTCTACGTAGATGAATTTCCCTGTTGATTATAAAGTTATTTCCTCAGATATTGTCTGTCGTTTGTGTTGTTTGTCTCTGCTGTTCTGTAGGCAATACCTGATCAGCTATATATTGATGAGAAATATCAGTAAATCATAAAAATTCTGCTATATTTCTAATACTATTTTGCATAAGTGCATTGCTTTCTTGCTCCGTTAAGTCTTTTGGTTTTTTTAGAGTTTTACTCGTGCTAAATGTAAATGTATATGTTCCATCTTCCAACGCTTTTAATTTTGATCCTCAATACGGTGCATAGAGATTTTCTAATCAAACAACATCAGCATTTTCATCAGCTTGTAATACAAAAGTAAACTGCTTTTCTTCAGCAGTCTTCTGTAAAATTTCGGGTTTTCATACGATGGTAAATCAAAAGTCTTTTGGTCACTTCCTCTCTATATCTTTATTTATATCTATCGCTGCAGCTTTCACATCTGGATTTCTTTGATCAATATGCTTTGAGATATCCAACAAATCAAGTGGATGGCTTGGATCATACCCAAGAATATTACAGACTGCTTTGACGTATTCAAACGCTTCTTGTCTGATTATTGGGTCTGGATTGTAGAGATTTTCTGCGTATCTTGCATATGCTTCGTTAAGCTGATCGAGAGAAAAGTAAAGTTGATATGAGTCTCAAGGCTTTCTCAATAAAGCTCACAGCTCATTTTGTTGTTCAAGAGTAATATTTTGTGTCATAACTGCAAAACTTCCATGACCAAGCTTTTCGTGGTTATGTATTTTTCTCAACAATGCAAAATACTCACCTGGTTTGGCGTCAGCTTTAGCTTTTTGTATTGCTTGTGTATTCAAGAATATCACACCTCATACTTCGATAGCGTATGTATATGTATGTTCCATATCTAACTCTACAGAGAGAGTTTCTCGTTGCTCCTGTGTGTCTATCCATACTTTTCCTCTTTTTTTAGTGATTTGATTAAGTCGATCTATTATCGAGGCTGTACTATGCACTTCACCATAGACTGCATTATAATACGCTTGTATCATTTTCATATCTGTATCTGTATTTTTAGAAGTCTCATAGGCTAGCATATGTTCAAAAACAGTTCTTTTGGCAGTATTTTGTGATCACATCATATCAGCAAATAAGACTGTATTGAGTTCATGTTGTTGGTCAACAGTCATACTAGCATAATTTCTCCCAAACGATGCTCTCGTACAAATAAAAACAGTAAAGAATGCTGCGATAGCTTTTCACATATGTTTTTCAAGATGATATTCTGCAGTTTCTTCTCATACTTCCTCTACAAACTGTACTGCAAACATACGTCAAAAATTATTATTTTCAGCCATTTCTTTCATGATTTTTTGTGGATCGAGTTCTAGTTTTCCACAGACAAAATTTATTTTGTGAGACAAAGGATCATTCGGATTAGCACGAACAAAAGATTCTAATCTTTTTCAGAGATACTTTCATACTCACATAAACAAATATGACATAATTGCTCCTTGTCACAGTCCTAATCATAATTTTAATAGAGCTTGTTGTTTAGAAATATGTCATGCTTGCAATTCTAGATAGACAGACGTCAATTCCGCATCAGTATATTGTTTTGCTAGTATAGCTGCTAATTCATTTCATGTGACTCATCACGCGCTCGTCAAGAGTGAAAAAATAATCAGACTTGTTCATCAACTCTGTGCATACAACATCCCTGCTATTACTCACAGTCCTATTGCTCATCCAGGCCTTGCAAGATCATTGACAAACAATCACAAGGCAGATCTATCTGCATTACCGAACTCTTTTATCGCAGACATATGAGATTTCCTAAATATTGATTTTCCATTACTATCTGTTGCAAACAATGATACATAATACTCTAGCTTGGCAATATAGTCGTACAAAACTTTGGTCTCGTGATTTGCTGCCAATCCCTCATGCTGTACGAGTTCTTTGAGTGCTGACATATAAAATACCAATTCGTCTGCTTTCTGTTCTACCTCTTCTAGATTCTCTACATTTCGAGTATTGATAGCTTGTGATAATATGTGTTTATTTTGTTCTGTCGTATATTGTCCGTGTTTAGAAAAATCTAAGACATTTTTGAGAGGAATCGCTTTCATGTCTATTGATTCCATTATCGCATTATTTGGGTGAGTACGTACTACTCACATGATTGCATCAACAAGTTGTTTCTGTTCTGAGACCTGAGACGAGACTTCATCCGTTGCAATCGAACTTTTATCGATGACAAAAATTTCACCTGACTTGTGTGCCTGTTCAATTATTATGTTTCAGTTATGTTCAGCAGTGTCTGCTTGTTCTATCGTTGGGAATTGGACAATACTCAATACTTCGTCTTTTGTAGCATCAGGATTTTTTATGAGAACTGTTCTTGCTTTTTCTTCCTCATATTTTTGTAGTAGTTGTGCAGTATGCTCATTTTGCTGTCTTGATCTTGCAGTTGGATCTTCTGATACAGGAGGTTTTGGACGAACATATTGTTGAAATTCTTCATCCATAATCTGTTGTACACGCACAGGTCACTGATCTGCCAGGTCAGGCGATAGCTCTTTTTTGAAAGATGAAACTGTTTCTGAAAGACTGACAGATTGTACAATGATTTCTTTCCCTGATTGCGTCAGGTAGGTTTTTGACGTATTGTACGAAATCAAAACACGCAAACATATACGTTTTTGAGCAGAGAGTTGCTCGTAGTTGTCTCGCAAAAAATCATCCAAACGCGTCTTATCACTTTGTGATAGGAGTTGAGAGTATGCCCGTGGATCCGATGTTTGCAAATAATCAAGCATCAATCACATCATATACGAATCAGTAGGCGTAAACTCTTGTTTTTGTTGGTCAAATAATCACAACGCTGCAAAAATGGCATATGTTCTTTCTAGTCAGATTTGCGTATATGCATACGTAACAGATTCAAGTTCTTGTACCGCTGTTGTAAAGTTTTTGAGTTGTGATAAGTATTCTTGCAATAAGATCTTTTCTTTTGATTCTAAAGCCATTTCTTCTACAGCCACCACAGCATCATCATGTCAGCCTGGTGTCAATGACGTTGCCATATATTTGAGCAGTTGTGTATATTGTTGTCAATTTTTGAAGTGAGTATCAAGTTTTTGTTGAGCTGCTGCTAGATTGACCGATGCAGCTGTCACGGCTTTCTTTTCTTGTAAAACAAAATCTGTTTGGGGATTGTGTTCTTGTAAGAAAGACTTATAGACAGTGGCATTGTGCGTACATTGTGCCAACAAAAAAAGATTGCTTCATGCTGTAAAACCTCATTTGATACTCTGTCACTCAAACGTTTTTTTGACTCTTGCTACGTATTGTTGAAACAATCATGCTTTTGTCATATATATCATCGTTTCTCCTACAATCGCATCAAAAACAAGCTTTTGCTTGTGAGATAGTGATGCATAATGTGTGAGACCATAGATCGTAAAGTCAAACTTTTGTTTATCACTTGCTTTGCTCACTAGTTGAGAAATATTATCTTGGTTGAGTAGCTTTTTCATGGTTTTGACTTCGTACAGATCTGTTGGTATTGAATCATAGTCTTTGATATACATAGACTCTTTTTCTAGTTGATGAATTGCTGTATACTGTCGACCAATCGGGAGCTTTGCATCTGGGATATCAAGGGGTATTTGATTGTATTCTCTAAAGTTTTTATTAAGGGTTTGAGTATATTGTTCGACGATCGCTTGATTCTGTTGTTTCATCTCCTCAATTTTTTTGTTTGTCTCTCTAGTAACTATTGATGATGTATCTACAAGTCACTTCATCATATCTGATGCTGCTTTGACTTGTGGACTCAGCAACATAAAAACAGTTGCTGCTGCAACGTTAGAGATTCATTTTGTTGTAACTAAACGAAAATTTCTTGGTCCATCTCAAAATTGCAAGTTAGATAGCAACGTCTTTTTGAATAAGGATTGCAACCACGTCAGTGATTTTTTTGATCAATCAAGTATATTTTCATGTATATATTCTGTAACTACGTTTTTCATATTATTCGTACTAATAAAAAAATGTGTGCACAACTTGCACATCATTATTGTCAATAGTAAATATATATATTTTTATATACCACAATCAAGGTAAAATAAATATTTGTCAACACCTGAAGCAAAGTATTCCTTATTATTTTGTACAAATATGTTTCTATTGGTATACTTATCATAGAGTGTACACAATCTACACACTTTATATCAATTTACTCGTCTCTTATCTTATGATATTTACGAAAAAACACATAATTATTTGAGGAATACTGAGCATTATCTCACTAGCACTTTGCAATATTTGATATACTCAATACGCTCCAAACTATAACGACTTTGATACAACTCGTATCAACGGAGCTTGTTGAACAATGCAATGAAAAACTGTTCAAACATTTCCTACTGATAGATGGGAATATAACGCATTTTGTGCTGCATGAGAATTTGACGAACGACGTCGAACAAACATCAATCAAGCAAATCCACTACAACCACAGCAATTTGTACGACAATGTAAATGACTGAATTGATGAACAAGCACATCTTGTCAGGCATGATGAAGTATGTTTTACTATACAAACGAACTTGCTTCTGCATGTGGAACTGCACAATGAACACCATATATGACAACAACAGCTATCGAATGAATACCATATACCAATCGGAATAATACCTTTTTGTGAAACTTATGTATCACAACAACAAATTCATGACAAAAACTTCCAAGCTCTCCAGTACAATTCAATCAAACACCAGTTTGACGAACACGACAGTGCCCAACCTTCTTGTGAGATCCAATCCAATGTTCTACTCCTTTGTACCAACATTCATACTGTGGTATTTCTGCAAATACCTGACACGCAACCATCCCAACAACAAACTTATGTGCACCATGATCTGTTGCTGGCAATATAAGTCTGGATACAAATTCACTTTTACGAAGACGAAGTTGTGATTGAAACGGAAATGGAAACAAATCGTTTTGTCAGGCACGAACCACCGATGACACTTCAACCATGCAACCATCATGTAATCCCTGAGTCATTATACAACCAGCTACTCAAACGTGATCTGAAACTATAAATACTTTTCCATGACAAAATGGTTGTTTTGTTTGAAGCTTATCTTATTGGGTTGTACAAAACAATCAGGCACAACGAAGATGTAAAACTGACTTTAATGAAAGTTCATTTTGTGCAAACGTATCATATCCAACATTTTCCGGTTCTGCCTGAAAAGCATGTAATACTCGTACAAACGGAGAAACCTTTACGAGCGCTCATGAAATATTTGCACAGTGATTATGTCAGTGAAATCTTGTTCCAAATTATTTTCAAGAAACAGATGACCTTCGAGTACGATCTTGTTGAGAGGACGTTTGTCAGGCAAGTAAATCCAAAGAACGTTTGTGTGGACGAGCTCAAAATACACCTTGGAAACTATACCCAACAGACTGATTATGCAAATCATGATCTGTTCCAGTTATTCAAGAATGAGAATCTTGAGTTAACCCTGTCCGAAAACGGTCCTGTAAAGAACAATGAACAAACGTCATAGCAAGTTGTGAAGCACCGAGAATCGTCAACGGTATGTGTAATCGAGAAACAACAACAAATACAGCATGATTTGAAAACGTACAAGACATCATCAATAGCTGACTTTGTACGCAATGAGTAGCATCTCCAATGTTGCCAGTCCCAAATACAACAACCTGAAAGCGAACTCGAACATGTGTTACAACAACAGCATGATGAACCAATTCTCCTGTATGTAGTGCAAAAGTTTCACTTCCAACCGTGAGTGTTGTTTATAACAAACCAAAACCTGCAGATGGTTCGTTGCTGACATGACCTGTAGTTGCTTACCTTACAGGGTACAATCCTTTGTATATCAACATAACAACACCTCTCAATCAACCCTCATATATTTTTACGCAAAACACATGATTTACGTTTTATTATAAAGATCGAGCGTGAAATCCTTGATTTGTACGTGCGTATGTTGACCGAATAAACGTCAAGGCACCATGATGACTTGTTCAATACACGCCATCTGGTCCAACAACTTGAAACGTCGTTGCTTCACTTACGTGACTTACCAAACAAATCGACACAATAAGTTTTACCTGAAACTGTGTGACATACTGATTATGCTCTGTCCAACAAAACCACCTTCCACAAAATCGGACAGTGACGTTTTCTGGCAATAGTGATTGATACTTTAATATCAAAGATACCGACTGAATCAAAACTACAATCCCAGTAGTTGTCACATGAATAGATAGAAATGCTCCTTACGCAAATCTCCAATACAGCACAACACAACCTACCGCAGAAAATGTAGTAGTCTCACTAATCAACGAGTCTGAATCTATAACAATAAAAAATAATTCCTGACTCAATACGTATGTTTTTACATGAAACTGAGAGTTTGCATTTGCGTTTGCAGATATGGCTTGAAATACCTCGTATCTTACTGCCACAGTCAACCGAATAGACAAAAAAGCACCTACAGCATCGATATTCTATTCTACAACGTGAATTACGTCAGACCCTGTTGTTGCAACAGTTGTATTCAACAAAACTTGAACAAAAATACTTAACAATAGTTGAAGCAACAGCTATACATTTACGTATAACCATGAGTTTACGTTCTATCTAGAGGATCCGGTATGAAACAAATGAAGCGTCACTGCAAAAGTTGATTGGATACAATGAGATATTTTACCAGTTCTTATCAAACAATATACAGATAACGTTTGTTCAAAATTTAAAAAGAGACTGCCGGTAGATATTCAATGAAATGAGTTCAACTACCATATCACTACGGTGATCATGAATTGTTTGATGAAGTGATACACATTGGAAAACAACCATACCTACTTTTATCCAAGAAAACATATCAAACGTTGAGAGTTTTTGACGATTGTATGAAGATACATCAGGCTCGTAACCAACTACGAATGAGATGCAGTCAATGCATTATCACAAAACTTTATTGGTGTAAGTGATAATAGTATTTTTGGTCCTGAGATCTCAGAAGCAGATGCACGAGGATTGCTATTTTATACACCACTTATCAAAGTTTGAACGCAAAAAATGATAAATGTTGATGGGAATGTCTCTGCAAGAGAGGCAAAGTATATTCTCAAACAAGCTCTTCGTATCACTGGTATGAACCCACAAATATTAGATAGCATCATGGTTGAGGCTGACGATGTTACAAGATGAGATATGGCGTTTTTGATGACGACACTTTTACAAAATCAAGAATGAGTAGCATTGGGGAATAATGTGTCGTTTTTGAGAGCATTAGCTTCTAGAACAGAAGGAATGAGTCCGCAAGAACTCAAAAAATTTGTCATACAAATTTATCTCAAAATCAAGCAGGTTCCAGATAGCATGATTATGAGAGTGGGACTCGAACCTAACCAACTCAAAGCTGACCTTTTGTGAATTGCAGAATGACGTTTACCAAAAAAACGAAAAAAACCATTCTTTTTTGTCAAAACTGTTATGGATGACTTTTTGAGAAATTATGACGATGTTTTCAACAACGAAGTTTTTAATGATAGTGATATTTATACAGATATGATGTTTGAAAAAGATACACAATGAGACAATGGAACTAATGTATTTGGTGAATAAGTTGTTTATGTAGATATTTAATTAAATGAAATTATTTAAACGAATTAGAAAAGAAATAGATACAAATAAAGAAATTTGTAACGATATTTCTAAAGAAATAAAAGAAATAACTAATTTATTAAATGACAAAGAAATCACATATGCCAATTGTGAACAGAAAGGAATAAATAGAAAGTGATTTGTTTATAAAGACTGACCGCTATTAAGATATCAGTTAAAACAATTCAATATTGAAACGAAAAGTAGACTTAATAAGATTCAAGCTATTCTATTCGACCTGATAGATCCTTTTTGAAAAGATGATCGAAATCAATCCATATTCTGAAAAGAAAACTACGAGAAATATCTAAAGTTTTTGAGAGATAAACATAAATAAGAGAATTGATATAAGATAAAAGTAGTATCTTACTATAAAAAAGTCACAACTATTTAATTTAAAGTCAAATTTACCATGAGAATATGACCTACATGATATAAAAAAGAAAGTGAAAATATCTGTAAATCATGATCAGTAGATTCTAGGTTACTTTTTATAGACAGTAAAGTTAAAGAATATTTGTCTCATTCGGATTCGTTTATAAACAATTTTCGCACTAAACTATTAGATAATATTGAAATATTCTCAGAAGAGCTAGTTTATGAAAGATTAAAAACAAATATAAGTTTTTTTATAGAAGAAAACTGAAATATTAAAAATCTACTCTGACTATACGACACCCTAATCCACGATGACCACTGAAAACTCTGGGTAAAATCTAGACAACATTTTTTTGAACAATTTAAAACAGACCTCTCAAAAAGATATAACCTTAAGACATCGTACTGTCCTCATGAGAATGAGGATGGATCTATAACAATATCTAGTTGAGAAAAATTATATAACAACTTTATTTATACTATAGAAAACAAAAACTTTAATAATCTACTAATAACTGACGACGGATCTTATTCTTGATATCAAATCTACCATGATCTTGAAGCTATATTAAAATCAACACAAAATAATATTCATATTCATATATGTTTATGATTTATATCTAATAGTGCTTCAGAAAGGATACTTTCCCTACTAGATAAATACCCTTGAGCAAAAATAAGTATAATAAACCGCAATAAAAACAGTGTGAGAATTATTTCATGAAAATAACATAGAAGAATATATTAAGAGATTGGGGTGTAAAAAAGAGAAAGATATTATAACGAATACAAAAAGCCTTTCAGAGAAATGTTTAACTATATTTACGTATAAGACACCAGATTGAGTTTCTTTTCCTCAAGAAATAAGCCATTTAATGAAAAATGAAATACAAACACCGTATAAGAAAGATATTACTAACCTATTCTCTTTTACCTAAACTTCATCCACAACGACAATTCCAATAGGATCTTTGTCCATAGTCAGCCAAAAGTCTTTTCATTTTCATTCACAATGTAATGGAAACGGAATACCAAAAAATTGTTTGATGAACTTTTTCCGTGGTAAAACAACTTTTGCCATCATATCGTTTTTGTGCTTACTATATGTACTTACTGGAAACTGTGTATTGTAAACTTTTTCTCATTGATGCTTGAGCAATAGACGAATTACTTCTACAGTATATTTTTGAGTTGGGAGTAGAGAAGAAGGAAGTTTTTTGCCATGATACAATACTTTGGACTGAATCATATCCAAAACGATTGGATGATTTTCTCACTGAAAACGAGTTGGATGCGTTATGTTTTTTGTAGCTCATGTGACAGTTACATACCCACTACTGACAAATTCTGAAAACATTCCATTTGGAACATGCTGTTCAAGACGAATACCAGACCCTGCAGTTCAATCTTCTCGAGATTCATAATAAACAAGACTATTAGGATATTTTTTCATAAGCATTTTTTTTAGATCTTTTTGCAACGTTTTTCTAAATCTCTCAATAGGTGTAACAATAGCTATCATTCCTCAGTTGTTTTTGGGATTAAGTCTATACCAAGCTATAGATTTTTGATGATGAAGAAAATGAGAATTAATATGAGACACAAGTGTTGTCACATCTTCCGATAAGTCGTACATTATTCTATGCAAGAATTGCTTTTTACGCAAGATATCTGTGTATTCATTTTGACGCAATTCTCTAGTAGAAGGATTATAAATTGCTTGCAAAATATCAATATCATGCAAAATCAAATGACTAGCAATTCCTTTTAGATATTCAAAATATGAATCTTTGGCGCGAGTCAAAGCATAAAACTTTGGCTGAAAAACAGGTAACTTTTGATGATACATTGTATGAAGCAATATGTCAACTTCTGGCGGAGTATTGTTAATACTCGTTTGTTGCATCGAAGAAAATGCTGGTATTCATGTATAAATGAGCGTTGTATCAAAAATCAGCGTCGGTCTAGTTGGCAAATACGGAAATAAATCATTTAACCTAGTAATGTATGGAGTAGGCGTTCCAAAGACAACAGAAGGATAATGTCAGTTGTGAAGATGTGAGAAACAATCTATATATGCCAATGGATAATCAGTCAAACGAACACGACGCAATAGTGCGTCAAAGTTTTTCATAATGGCTTTGTAGTGGGGATGTTCATTGATACGTTCGGAAGACAAATCTCGCAAAGCACTATCATGTGGATACGACTGCAAACTTTCCCAATACGCAATCAACACCAATATACGTTTGAGCGTTCAAAGACTTGCATATTTTTGTCATTCTATCAAAAACGACCACTCTTGGTCAGCAAACATTTTTTTCTGAACAAAATACTCTTCGATTTTGGAGAGCTGATCATGAAATTCTATTCACAACTTGGTGACAAATTCTTGTTTACTAAAATCATAATACGATATATTTTGGAAAAGAGTCTTCGACTGACGGCGCGTACGTATACCAATATAACAACGTAAAGGTAGTTTTTTGTAGACTGTACAGCCAATTTGCAAGTCTCAATCATCCCACAAAGGATAGCTAAGTGGAATAGAAAATACGATATCATGAGAGCCAAAAAATTCTTGATATGCACCAAAAAACTTTTTTTTGAGATAAGAACTATTCATACGTGATTATAGGAAATAAATTATAGTTCTAATCACTTACCAGTTGAGACAACTATTACTTTTGCATCCATAGGAATATCGGGTCTAGAATGACCAACTAATCAAGCAAACGCTGTAGCTGCAGATAATTCTGTTTTGATATTAATATCATCAAGTGCTTGGTGAGTTTTGAGTATTGTTTCATTATCAACTTCTATATATATGTGTTTTGTCTGAAAAAATATCTTGTATAAAATTGGCAAAACCGCAGTAAATGGAGATGTAAGTTTTTCTGCAACTGATTGTTCTTTATAATTTTTGATAACATATTCATCATTTCCAAACTGAAGAGCAAACCCTAATGGATGTTCGTTTTGTGGTCACACAGCAATAATACGAGTGTCTAGCCCAAGCTCCTCTATAGCAAGCCACACTCACACAATTAGGTCACCGCTTCCACATGGCAAAACTATATAATCTGGGTTTTGATCTGCAATTTCGTACATCAGTTGTTTGTATGCATTGATACTTATTGGCTCAAAACTATTCGTTACTGCCCGTATATTTTTTCGTTTTTTTTGACGTTCATATTTATCATGTTCCGCAACAATCTGAACAAAGTCTCTTGGTCTCAAAATTCATTTATATCTGAGTCAGTCAATATACATCAGATGTCACCAGTGAGAAAGAGCTTTTGCTCTATCTTCTGAGATTCGAGGGAAAACCAAAGACGTATAATCGATCTCTGCTTTTGCACAATACCTACTCAATGAATATCAAGCATTACCAGCAGTCAGGCAAACGATTTTGTCTACTCACTGTTCTTTTGCAACATTTACAATAAACTCACTTCTCCTATCTTTATGTGTTCAATACGGATTAAAACATTCATCTTTGTAAAAAATATTTTGTATATTCATAAGTTCAGACAGATCTTGACTGGTTTTTAATGGAGTTTTAGTCGCATCTATAGTTATAAATCTATCTTGAAATGGTACTTTACACAAAAACCCATCTACATCATATCATCACTCAAGCACCAAACTGCTGTACTCTTCACTAGTTGCCTGAGGGTTTGTATAGAGATTTAGATTAAAAGGAAAGGTTTTATTGGTTTTGACACAACGAAAATGCATAGGAACCATACAAAAAAGAAAGAGAATAAAACACAATTTACTATAATAAAGAAAAAAAAGAAAACAAGAAAATAGGAAAATTTTTTTACAAATTTTTTTTTTGTATTATTTTTTCTTAAAAAAAATTAAACCACTATAAAATCAATTAAATATTAACTAATAGTAAATTTTTTATTATTCACACATTTTGCAATAGATTTCTTTTGTTTTGAGAGTATGATGGAAATAGATGCATCATATTTACTTTGTTCTAAAAACATTATGTTATTTACCAACTCACGTTTACAAACTACACAAAAGAGGTTATTGCACTGAGAATACAAAGAGATAAACAATAGCAACAAAATTATACTACAGCACTTATGGGATGACACTTATAACTTTTTAAACCTACTACAAAACAATAACATAAAAATATCTCATGTTCTCTGAAAGCCAAACTCTGTAGATGAAAATGTAAGAAGGAACATCGCTGAAAAATTACACATACCTGTTGATGTGATACCTTATGACCAATTAGATAATTCAGATTTTTTATTTAGATTATTATGAAAGTACTCAGAAAAAGAGCTATGTGTATTGGAAGTTTGAGGATACCATCTCAATGCACTTATCAAACAAAAAGAAGATATTATTAAAAACATCCTTTGAGTTGTTGAAATTACAAAGTTCTGACATAATCGCTATCTTCAATATCTAAATACACACAAGAAACTTCCTGTACCAATAGTTTCAATCGCTGAATCAAAAATTAAAGAAATAGAAGCAAACTATGTAGCAAAAATGTGAGTAATCTGAATCGACCTACTACTTCATAAATACTGAACTACAATTTGAAGCAAAAAGTGCTGACTATTATGATACTGAATGATTAATTCTAACGTACATTCTCGATTAAATCAGTTTTGAGTAAAATCTTGTAAAGCATACGACCCTAAATTTAATAAGTCAGAAAATCCAGCAAGAAAGCTATTTTTCTCTCAAAAAGAGATATTAGAAAATTCAGAAGTAATTATAGCATCAACTTGAAGCACTAGTTTATCTTTAGAATTAATTAGCCTATATTGTAAAGATTCTGTAATATTAGCAGCCATGTGATCTAGATGAAGAGAATTTCCAATTGAAGAAATGAAACAAAAACGAACTCGGCGAGAAGAAGATTGAGGCAGTGTGTTAACATTTAAAAATGAAAAATGAAAATATATACATGTACTATATAACTGAATTGCTATGAACTATATGTTACAAAGTTGTCCAGATGAAGTAATGGATCCATATTTTAGTGAAATGTTAGAATGAATGAAAATTTTACATACAGAGGAACTATCATTAAATAAGATTCATACTGTCGATCCAGAAAAAAGCAAAGAAATAATCTCTCAACGAGAATCTAGTTTCTTATAAAAAGAATTAACTTTATTTTTTTATAGATAGTTATGACAATTAAAAAACATGTTGTTGCTATAATAATATATAATAATAAAAAAGAAATACTTTTACAAAAAAGATGAAAGTATAGCAAATACGGAGAAGAACGATCTTTTTTTTGATGATCAATAGAACAGTGAGAGAGTACACTATCAGCAATTAAAAGAGAAATAAAAGAAGAACTGTGAATTAAAATTATCGAAGAAGAGTTACTTTATCTTTGACAAACTAAACACTTTATTATCGCACATCAAACAAACTACATTCGTGATATATATGCAATTAAAAGTTCTCAAGAAGAATATATTGACAATGAAGCATACTGAGCACATTTTATACACATAGGCCAGATAAAAAAACTAAAAATGATAACAAATATAACTCAAGAATACGAAATAATCAAAACACTATTTTCTAACAATTTAAATACAATAGATATGTAATTAAATGTAAAGATAAGCTTTTAGATTTATGATGTACAAATGAAACCTATTTCGAATTATGAAAACGTATAGCCAAGTTTCAGAAAAAAACCTTTGCTGTTTTGGAAGGTTGATATCATGATGACGTCGCCGAGAACATAAAAAACTTTGTTGCTTGATATAATAGTAAGTAATCTTTTAAAGAATATTCCAAAATATTCTTAGCATCTATAAAACAAAAAATCTTTACAACTTCACTCACCTAGCAAAACTAGGACTAAAAAATACAATTGTTTTTATAGACAAATCTCCATGTAACAAATAATATACCCATTGCTCAACGGTATATACTTGTGCAACATTTCAATCAAAATCTCGATCTCAGTATACGTAATGCTCATCCCCAGCACTCGCATAATGCTTTCTGGAATTTATCATAACTAAAGGTGACTTATCAGTATACGTGCGTACCACACTATCTATATCCACTTTGTATCGTGAATTACAACTATTAATAAACACCATAGACATATGGTCCAACTTTTTTGTAAAAAGATACTCAAAATCTTCTTTTTCGATATTTGTATTTTTAGTCAAAAGACCAGCTCAAGCATCGGAACCATGTAGTGCTATCTCTACCTTCGTATTTCATTGCGCCATCAAACTATCAACCATTTGAAAAAAGGTATCTGGATGTAGATTGGGCGTTGTTTTGGAAAGAGGGTATATTTTTGCTACTCAGGGAGTACGTTCAATATTGTCATGAGCTTCTTGTTGATAATGACTCAAAGCTCAAGATGCGTCGCCTCATGTAGTTTCGGAACCTCTTATAACAATTGCAGCATGATCTTGTTTATGAAATTTTTCTCACAAAAGAAGCAAATCATCAACTTTTATCATAAAGTATTCAGTTAGTGCATTAATACCAATCTTTCATCTACATTCGATATGCTCCAAAGCAAAGTCATGTTCACCCGCCTGCTCTACCAATTCCAAGTATCATTTGTACAAAGAAATATATGCATTAGGTTGCTGTACACGGTTTATTGGGATTCTTTTTTGTCAAACAACAAGGTACTTTGTTTTTTTTATTGTGTCGAACAACTGCTCATACTTTATAACTTCTGACAAAAGCACGCTATCTGTCAGATATTTTTTTGTTTTTTCAAAGTAAAAATCATCTTTGAGATAGGCGAAAAACAATTCCTCACTATCTTTGTGAAAAACATCCAAAAATCTTTGTCTTTCTGTATCATCAATAGACTTGAGGCGAGAAACGTGCTGAATATAGTCAACGGGATTATACAAAGGCGCTTGAACTAGGTCTTTTGCAATATATTTTGTAAAATTTTGTTGAAAATCTGCTGGAAGCAAGTGAATGTAATGCAAATATGAACAAGCATCTCACTTTCAAAGCCTAGCTTGCATAAACAGCAAATCAAAGAGAAGTTTTCAATCATCTCGTGTATATGCTTTGTGTTTTATCATATATTGTGCAACTTTGTCCAAAAGTTTGGGTGCATACACTTCTCACCATGTGTTCTTGATAAGTTTATTTAGCATAGTTCATTTTTCTTTTTGTGTCAAAACATCTAAACTTCATAGATTTTCTATTACTTTTGATGGCACACGAACAGATTCTATTCCTACTATTTCCAAAAAATATTCTCTTGGTAATGCTTTTTCCAAAACTCAAAAATCTGTATACAACAAAAAGTAATTTGTTTTATCTGATGCGGCAAATGCAGTACACTTTTGGATAATATACTCTTGAGACAAAAAATCCCACCTATCTATATTTTGCAAAAAAATAGCATACCATGCCTTTTGATCCATTCTCTCAAATAGACTATCAAGAAACATTTCTGCTTTTTGTCATCACTCCTCATTCGCATGTACAAAGTCAAAGTCTTGTATCCCTACCATCATTTCAGTGTATTGCTGGTCAGTATATTCAAACAAAAAAATATCGGCTGGAAGTTTTTCATGTAATGTATCAGTGGTTTGTGTATGTCTACTTTTGATGGTAATATTGTCTTTGGGTGTGAGTTTATCAACATGAGTGCCTGATGCTTTTGCAACGTGTAATCACAATGCCATTGCTAGTGTTGCCGCAGACACTATCAGATATTCTTTTGTTTTTTTATAAAAACTTGGACCTTTCTGTGGTGACTGGTGTCAAGAAAGGTTTGAAGAATTGTATCATTGGGTGTTTTGATTGGTACGTGTCATCATAATCCATGGGAAAAGTAATACAAAACTTACTCTGCTTATACATATTATATACCAAAAACAAAAAAAAGCAAATTATATATTTGAGAGTTGTTTTAGGTATTTCTCTTTCTACGAAATCTGAGTATACTTTATGACAAAGTCTTATTCTTTATCTTTGAGTACTGTATATGTTTTGACGCATAGCATCATTATATAAAATATTTATTTTCGGAGTCTGTATTTTTGGACTCATATGAATATTTTTGCCATGACAATGATTTACGAGAGGAAGTTGTGGTCCAAACTGATCGGAACAATGAATCTATTATGGATTGGGAGCCACCAAATGGAGGCTTGATGGAGACGCCTGATTTTGTAATACTGGAATTTTTGCCTGAACATGAACAAATTCTGGGGCTACTGCTATCTTTAATTTTCCGACAAGTAGAACATGAACACAACTTTTTCAACGAAGTTGTACTGATCCAAATGATGGACTTACAAGTGTATGTAACGCAAGGGTTCATTACAGACCAGAATGTGGTGTCAATGCTGATACATATGTAGATGGTTCAGCATGATGGACAGACAATTCCAGCACATGATTTTGTGCCAATTGAGACCCAATTTTTAATACACAAGCACAACCAACACCACCCTTTCCGTTTGCTGCAAGTGGAACACAATACACATGGTGATGTGAAAACGACATCCAAGAAGAGATATTATGTAATGCTTTTATTGGAGATTACGATGTTTGTGGTTTCAACTCAGACATACACCGTTATCGACAAAAAGACCGACATGCATGAGAATGATTTCCAACAAATACATTGTTTTGATTTTGTGCAGATTGAGCATCGCCTGCTACTCCAGGACGGTATGATCCTACAGCACTAACACCATTCCCAAACGATCAAATGAGATTAGATGAAGACCTAGAGTTGAGATGGTATTGTGGAGTAGATGAATGAAACTGATTTGACAACACATCATACCTTTGTACGACCGTTGTAGAAAAAATACAACATGCAGCTTGTTGACAAAACGCAAGGATATTCACAGCTGAAGAAAAAGAACGAGATCAATATGATTATGATTGATTTTGTAATGTATGAACATTTTCTTGAGTTGGAAGTCCAAATGATATACCACTTTTTCCTACTGACACGCAAAGAGCGATACAAACATGAATACAACGAGAATGTTATGCTTTGGATGGGTGAGATACAAGTGTCTCATGTGATGCAACATTTATTGAAGTACCAATATGTGGAGACAATGCTGACGACTATACAATATATGATACTGACCGACGTGACAGTTGAGCTACATGATTTTGTAGTCAGGGGAACTTTTTTGGATATCGAGGAGGTGCAAACCCATGATTTCCAACATTTGAACAAAGACGAACAGACCAAAATATACAACGGTGATGTCAAAATCAATACCGTGAGCAAGTTTTTTGTGAAGCAAATGTTGCAATGATTCCCCGCCCAACATGTTGAGTAAATACAGCCGATCATACTGCAGCACAAGACGATTGGTTTGCATGAACTCTTACATGATTTTGTGAGGGGTGAGATTTTCAATGATCATGACCAGACATCTGAAGATACGAACCATTTGACTTTCCAACAGATAGAACTATTGAAAACACATTCGAACGAACATGTACAGTTGATACAAGAGTTGAACTATGTGAAACGACAGTGTATCCAAAACCAGTCTGTGGAGTAAATCAAAAAACATATACAAACAAACAAGTTGATCGACAAAGTTGAGCTGTAATATGATTTTGTGAAGTATGATCTATACAAGGATATACGTGATTAAATGTTCCAGACATGCCTATGATTCGCGATAGACTCTCTTGAGCTCAAGAAAACCGATCATGCCAAAACGCGATTTGAGACTCAGTTGCATGTGAAGCGTCATTTGCACCACTCGATCCGTGTGGATACAACGCGAGACCTCACTTTTACCGACAAAAAGACTGGCACGCCGGATATGATTTTCCTGACAATACAGCCAATGGATTTTGTGATGTATGATTTCCTTGATGGTATAAACGTGACCGAATTCCTTGGATCGGATCTCGATACCCAGAACTACAGGCAATACCATTTCCTACTGACGTACAAAGAACTGAACAAGATATGCAGTTTTCATGGTTTTGTTCTATAGCAGAATCAAATGGAATTTTAAATACTGATTATTTGTGTACTGCACAAATAGAAAAAGTATTTAATGCTGACTGTGGTGTCAATGTATGAAGCTATAGTGGTGAAGCAAACGAACGACGTGATGCTAGTTATTCATGATTTTGTAATTATGGATACTACTCTGGTCGTCACGAAAGCAATCAACCAATGCTTTTCCCTACAATTGATGATAGAGTCGCTCCATTTCAAGAAAACCGATCGTGTATTGCTCATGATGGATGATCTAATACTGAATGTAGTGCAACTTTTTATCCGGTACCGCAATGTTGAGTCAATGCAACTGAGTTTAGTGATCGAGAATTAGATCGAAGAGATAACTCAGTACAATGATTTTGTACCTGATGAACATATGAATGATATCGAAATGGAAATAATCCACCATTTCCTTATCCGTATGAAAGAAAGTGACTAAGTTGAGCAACAATTGCACGAAATTGTACAAATGCATTAGATGAAACAATAACATGTGAAGCAAGCATGCCTGAAGTGCAAGCATGTGGACTCAATACAAAACCATATTTTTATTCTGAAACGCAACGACATAACGGTACTACATTTCAAGATGGAGTCAACAACCCATGATTTTGTGAAATAGGAACACCTGGATGGTATACATACGTATGATTCCCAGATGTTAATCAAAGAAGATTTGAACCTATTCGTCGTAATCGGTTTTGTAGTATTCCAACACCAGATGGGTATGTTGATACATCAACACTATGTGAAGCTACTATTGCACCAGTTGCGCAAGGATCTTGTTGAGAAAATGCGACATCATACGGAATAGAACAAACAGAACGAAATCAAGCTACACTAACCTGATTCTGTCAGGTAGGAAATTTTTCATGAGATACTCGTATCTATGATTTTCCTGATATTGAAGATGGAGAAAGATATATTAATCAAACACTGCAACGACGTTGTGTAAGTGACCAATGAGATGACGCAATCGACCAATGAATCGGGTGAGATTATGAAAGTTGTAGTGCAACTATATATGCAGTACCAGAATGTGATATTAATACATGAAACTATTCTTCTATAGCTAACCAACGAAGAAACAATAGCGAAATATGATTTTGTACATGAACAATCGATCCAAACTTTCCTCCTGTACTTGGAACAAGTATTGTGTGAATTGCTCCGCAATTTCCACGAAGTGGATTTAGAATGGATGATCAAACATTTGCTCGAGAATGTCGCAATAGTATAGATCAAAGAGTTGCATGTGAAGCAACAATTGAAAAATATGAACCATGTGGAATCAATGCAACATCATTTCCTCGAGATAGAACAGTATGGAATAACGCCAATCCAGAATGATTTTGTGCAGAGTGAAGATTCTCTTGAGATAATGCAATTCTCGATTTTGAGAGACTAAGAACATGAGACATTCAAAAACAACGAGAATGTTGGGATGATGTGCGTTTGGTTGCATCTTGTGAAGCCACATTAGAGGCAAATGACGTTATTTGTTGAGAAATGGCACAAAATAGTATGCTCAATATAGATGTTGCATGACCAGATTCTTGGTTTTGTAGTTGATATGGAGATGTTGAACTTACATGAAAAAAACTCGTCTGAACTGACTTGGGTACTGGGTATCGAGGACGACAAAACGATCTCAATTTGGGAACATGACGACGAGGACGAGGTTGTGAAAACTACTCTGCAGATGATGGAAACCTTATTGATCAAGAAGCTTGTTTTGCTCATAGATCATGTGTGCGAAAAGGACATGAATATCCTCACAATGCTGTTGTCGATGAGTATTTTTATACAGATAGACCACCAGCATGACAAAGTTGTGAAGACGTACGTGTGACTGGGTGATTGACATGTTACGATTGATTTTGGACAGTAGGGTCAGGTACAAGTCTTTTGTCCTGAGATACACTTGCTCAAAATTTTGTTGACTATTGTGATGATAGTGAAAACAGGACATGTGATTTTAATGGACAAACATTACAAAATTGAGAAACAGTGAGATGATACAGAAATCAAACACAATCCTATGGAACGTCTTGTACAGATCCAGGTATTTGATGAAATATGGAAGTTTTTGCATGTAATCGATGAATATTAACATGAACAAGGTTCTGATGATACCATGGAGATTACCCATATCTCACTTGTGAAAACAACGAACCTCAACAATGTACATTTAGAACAGCTGATGGACAAGTTATTGCAATGAACCATGGAGATGTTTTCTCAGCATATAGCAAAAATAATGTCTGACCAAATGAAAGTTGTGATGCATTTACGACAGCTTTGGAATGTTTTGATGGAGAATTTACACTTTATGGTACTGGTAATACGTGAAATATTGATGATTTCTCATATTATACATGTGGAATTGATGAATGACAAGATTGTTCATTTAATGGACAGGTTATACAACATGGAGAATCAGTAACATGACGAAATGTCCAAAATCCAACTAGTCTTGACCGTTGTGAAGCACAAGTTAGAACATGTAATGATTGAATCTTATCTGGTTCATATAACTTTGGTATGTGTGATAGTACACCTTGAAGATGTGGAACTGCAGTTGGACAAACATACAAAAACATACCACAATACAATCTATGTGAGCAATGAGAATTGCTGCGAGTTGGATGATTCCAAGATGTACTTGGGCAATTTGCTATACAAAGTGGATATATTAATCAACATAAATATACATCCCGAGCAAGCTCTCAAACAAACACATCACAACGATGACAACGAGAAGTTGATCCTTTGACATATTGTAAATCACTTCGACCAGAAACAACACATGCACTCAAAGTTGCAAATCAAAAAATAGAAAATCGATGTCAAATATGAAACGTCAATTGTATTCATCAAACAAACGAACAAACAAACAGTGTTTCAACATATTCTTGTGTCAAAGAATCGACATGATGACATGGAACATGACAACGACGAACACGACAATGTCTTGGATTTGGGTGAGAAGATGCAACATGTACAGCCATTAGAGATCATGGACCAGATACACCAACACAAGCATCTTGTAAAGTATTTCCAGATCCTATACAGCATGTCAATCAATATACGCAAGATATTTGTGAAACATGAACAGTATCCTCATTTAAACAAACACAAACCTGACGAACTCGAGATTGTATAACAGATTCTAGCGATACAGGTACATATGACCTTGGTTGTCGTGCAACAAATAATATCTTACCAACCGCAAAAATCTCATATTCTCCAACATGTCCAACTGACGGAAACGTTGTTGCTACACTTACATGATTTAACATCCCATGAACAAACGTTATAAACAACAATGGGAGTCAGGCATATCTTTTTGAAAGTAATTGAGAATTTACTTTTAAGTTGGAGGCTGATGGAAAAGTAAACTATCTGACTGCGACCGTGTCTTGTATAGATAATCGCGTCAATATTTTGGAGGAGATTGTAGATACATATCAAGCAAGTATGTGTCCAAATTATCAACATATTAGTTTGACTGATATGCGTACAAGTCCATATACAATTGATATAATTACTATGCTCAATAATTGTGTTATGCATTGATATCACTATCCTGACAAACATGTTTTCATGCCAGAAAAAAACATGAATCGCTGTGAAGCAATGACGTCTTTGACGAGACTTGGGAGTGCAATCACGTATTATGAAGACAAAACGATGGATGCAGAACGATGAAAAAAATTCCCATGAATAACTGCATGAGACAGCTTTGCTGCACACTTGTTTATGGCAGAAAGATTGTGACTTTTGGAAATTCTTTCACCGACACTCAAAAAATGACAAACGCTTGCACAAGCAAACACAACAACACAGCAAGATATTATTCTCAAAGAAAGTCTTCTTGTCAAAAAAGGAACGTTTTTAAAAGCTTGATCAACGCTAGCACCATGAACCAAGTTTATCAAATCTCAAAATATTATTGATTCTAATATAGTTGTAGCATGAGTTACGTTGCAATGAGACATAATAAACGAAAAAGAAAGTACACTAATTTCACCTCATACATACAAAACAGACCGAATACTAGACAAAGATGTAGAACTTGCACCTGGAACACACATATTGATATGATCAACATTTAAGGATGATATAAAAACTGATGATGCAATGTTTCTTGACTGTGCACCAGCAATTACACAACAAGAATTTAACAAGCTCCTTATGCATTTTTTGCGGATTCATGGACTAGATACCTGACTTGCAAACAAAATGATACAGTGAATACAATACGCAAGTAGTACAAATATCACGAGAGGCGAAGCTGCTCATATTTTAACAAGACTGTTGGAGCAATATAGAGACGTGCCAATCTGATACGATACAAAACTACTGCAAGCAATATACGAATATACAAAAGATATGACTATGACACAAAGAATGTCTATCATGCAAGAGATAAACATTGCACTCAAAAGGGTTCCTGACAAAATGCTTAACGACTATTGACTGACAAAATATAGGCTATTGAGTGATTTGGATGCAATTAGACAAAACAAGCTACCAGAAAGAAAAGAAAAAGTGTCAACTTCAATTGATATTTTATGAAAAAGACGACAATACAAACGAGATGTTGAAAACATCATAAATCCTCTCAATGTGAAACACTTCAATCGTGATAGATATGACGAACTTGAATTTTAACAAAAAATCAGTATAAGAAAGTATGATAAAATCACGATGAAATGTTTCTATTCGGTACGTACTAAATGTACTACTCTTTGTAGCCATCGCAATCTACTTACTTTTCTTTGTCGCTATGAAAAAAACAAACTGAGACTTAAGAAATGAAGTGAGTCAAAGTGAAATGACCAATCCAACCTCTGAAATAGCTTATATAGCTTGAGGTTGTTTTTGGTGTATTGAATCTTGATTTCAAACCAAAGAATGAGTAATAGAAGCAGTCAATTGATATGCTGGTTGAACAAAAGAAACTGCAGAATATTCTCAAGTTGCTCAATGAACAACAAAACACAGAGAAGCCGTCAAAGTCATATATGACCCGAACATAATCTCATACAAAGATATTGTCAGACATTTTTTTAAGCAAATAGATCCTACTGACGAATGATGACAGTTTGCGGATAGAGGGTTTCATTACACTACAGCTATTTATGTAACAAATGATGAACAACGTAATATTGTTCAAAGTGTCATCGATGAAATCAACACAAGCCAAAAGTTTGACACACCAGTTGCAACTGTTATAGAACCGTTTACAACGTTTTTTGCTGCGGAGATAGACCATCAAGACTATTTTCTCAAACGTAGCGCCGCATACAAACAATATGAAAAGTGATCGTGAAGAAAAGATTATAAAGACAACACATGGCAAGATGATGACATTTTCGAAAAAGAATCCGATACAACAACAAACAAAAAAAACCTAGAATGACTAGATGAACTTGCATACAAAGTAACACAAGAAAATTATACAGAACCTGCATTTGATAATAAATATCGAGACCACAAAGAAACAGGAATTTATGTTGATATCGTTGATAGAAAGCCATTGTTTAGCTCTTTAGATAAATTCGATTCGTGAACTGGACGGCCGAGTTTTACAAAACCTATAGACGAAAGCATGGTCGCTGCCAAAACTGATACATCATATTGAATGGTAAGAACAGAAATTAGAAGTGATAATGCTGATTCCCATCTTTGACACGTTTTCAATGACTGACCAAACTGATGAGAAAGGTATTGTATAAACTCTGCTGCATTAGATTTTGTTGCATTGGAAGATATGGAAGAACAATGATATGCCAAATACATTCCTCTCTTTGATCCAGACTACAAATATACTCCGTCAGACAAAGATTATGATGCAGTTTCTCGTACGCAAACGCGTATGACATATCAAGAAGCTTTGGATACTTTTTGAGAATGAGGAACATATATCGAGTACGAAAAACGACAAGAACTAACAAAAGACGAAAATAATACAAAAAACTTATCTGACACAGATATTGTTGTGTTATTTTTTCATGCTGATCGATGTAGTACATGTAAAGCATTTACCAAGAATGTTTTGGAAAATCCAATACCAAAAAATCTTACAATCGTAGAGGTTGATTATGATACACAGGATGATATAGTCAAAAAACATAATATACGTTCACAAACGAGCTTTGTACAGATAGACTCAAATGGTGAAATGTTAGAAAGACGAATTTGAGCCAGAGATCTAGAAGATTTGTATGAAAAAGTTATTATTCAATAGTTTTATTCTCATAAGATTGTATTCAATCATTTTTCTGAACACGTATCAGATTCAGAAATTTGTTTATAGTATAAGGGTTCTTCATTTGAAAAATTTGCTCATAATACTTGTTCAGATACAGTTGTTGTTATACAACTCGCCACAGGGTCTTGTTTTATAACTGAGACTTTCACTTTTCAAACTGGGTTTCAATTTTTAAATTGACCATCAATAGTGGTCTTTTTTACAATATTTTTATTGTCATCATATTGATGGATCGTTAGTACTCAATCTCACTGAGGATATCAAGCTACAAACGTTCAAACATAAGAATAATCCTCTCAATTTTGAGACCATTCCATAGAAGATTGATTATTTTCTATTGGGAGTCATGTATCTTGAGATATTGTACCGGAATAGAACTTTCATCAATAATATCAATAAAAAGAAGTATCTGACCGCTCTGATGTAGCGTTTATCACTTTTCACGTTTGCAAAAAGTCTCATATAATTTGATAAGAAGGTGTTTTCATTCGTCAATGACCACTAAGTTTCCCTTTTTGAAAAACTCATTGAAGTTTCATAGTATCTCAGAGTCTCAAAACACCTTTACCGTGTGGCTTTCATTCAACAAATCACCCAAAGTAAGTATTCCCATTTTCGTAATCTACAGAATATGTTTGTGTTTTTTGATTTACTAATCTTTGAGACGCAACTTTAGAATCAGAGTCTTGACATCAATAACATATAGATCAAAGCAACAGAAGAGCAAAAAGCATGTTTTTATGTGAAGATATTTTCCTATTCAAAGAAGATACCATTTGTTGTATATTCTCTCATGCAGAACGAAGCAAAGTAACAGCCATGTCAGATCAAAAACAAACATAAAAACACTACATGCTTGCAGGTTTAGTTTGCATAGATTGATGTTTAGTATATACTTTTGGAAACAAATGGCAAGAATAAAGAAACAACAAAAACAAAAAAGATAAACATAAGCAGTACTTACCTAACTAGCTGGAAACTTTAGAGTTTTTTGTTGTTCACTATATCGATGTTGTAAAATGACTCCATACATAACCATAACTGGATAAACAATCATTCTATCACTAAAACTATGCAAAACAAGTCACGAAATACCAAGTCATCACATTCACAATGCCATTGCAACATATAACCATTGAGCTTGTACGTACTGTTTTGTCAGTTTAGATTTTTTGTTTGTCTTTCGAATAATTTTGACTGCTGGATACGCACCAAGAACAAACCATGTAAATATAACAATTCGTGGTAATCATCAAACAATACCAAATTCATCTAGAACTTGTAAAAATTGATTTTCTGGGTTAAATTCTAACGCTTTGTCTCATAAATGGTGAGACCCCGGTCATGCTGTAGCTGGACCATGTCACAGAAATGGCTTTTGCAAGAACATATCTCGACCACGTTGTACCATTTCTATGTGTCAGGTATTAGAATACTCTCTATGCAAAATATTGTCTGCATAAATATATAACAGGAGTCAAAAACCTAGTGCAAGAGGTATAATAGCTTTGATAAGAATTTTTTTGAATGTTGCTTTATATGTCAAAAACAACAGCAATATGGTGATGACTACTCGAGACAACCATGCAGCTCTGGAGAAAGTTACAGCAATATTGAATCAATAGACAAGCCATCGTCACCAAACATCATGTAGACGCTTACGTTTGAGTACAAGAACAAAAAACAATGGCCAAAACGCAACAAGCCAAAATCACAAATGGATTGGTCTTTCAAACAAAAATTGGTTACGCGTATACCCAAACCGTTCTTGCGTATAATACACTGCGGGAGGAGCCATTCAGACGTCAGACTCGTGTAAATCTCTATCATACCCAAAAAACACTTCCAACGTTCAAGGTTTGACTAAGATAACACACCACCACAAGACAGCAAACGCCAAACACCATTTCATAACAAGTACATACCAATCAGCAAGGTGAATTTTTTGTTGACTGGAAAGAAAATATGCAACGAAGAAAGAGACAAAAAACATACCAAACCCAAAAAAGTCGTATTTGAATGCTAGAACATACTGTCATATGTCTGCATCATACCAACCAAGTGTCAACAGAAACGTCAAAATAACAATACTTAGTAATACAAGCAGCATATACCAAACATTACGAGAATGTGTCAAACGAGACCAATTTCTTGTACGGAAAAAATATACAAGTAATGCACATCAGCCAACAACGACAAATAATTCTTTTCGAACTCGTATCACATCCATCCATCACATATCTCGTCACAACTTATATGTCACAAATGTTTGAAGTAAAAAATGCAGTAACATTCAAACAAAAAACACTTTGAGATACTGGACAATAAACGTAGAAGATAGATATTTTTGCAATAGCTGACTCATAGTTGCAAACAAAAGGTAAATACATACTATGTAACAAAAAAGAGCTGAACTTGCAAGCTGGATATATGAAAATAACTTTATTTAGACATAATGTAGAGATAATGACTCTAGATACTACAAAAAAATACATATCAAAAACAAGTATTCTTTTTTGTCATATGTGATGAGATGGCGTATGGCTTAGTATAGATGGAGTAACACATGTCTTACAAAAACACACAATAGAACTTAGATTTTCACAATTACTTACAAGACTATATACACATTATAATTTTGATACAGTATATGTGCTACATGGACCGTGATCGTTTACCAATCTTAGAATAGCAAGCCTTATATTCAATACACTCAATATCCTACATCAGAGTCAGATTACATTTTTTGGTTTGAATAAGCTTGCATTTTATCAGCAATTATACAAAACCAACACGCAAGGTCGAGAAGACAAAAAAAATATTTGCTTGTATATCTGACAGAAAAAAAATATATGGCTTGTCGATATAACTGAAGAACAAGATGAATCTCTTGTATTCACAAAACTTATCTATGAAGAATATATGGCACAACCAGAGGTTGTTTCAAATAGTGTGAATGATTTTTTGATAGAACCTAGCATATACGAATGATGGGAAAAATCGATGATACAATTTTTGAAAATAGAGGGAGATATATTGCATTACTGCATTTTAGATAATGTATATACTGTTTCTTTGTGAAGTCTTGCACGAGAGAGGTCAACACACTGCAAAATTGAATATATGATAGATTGACGAGAAAAATAACAAACAACACTTGTAATACACAAATAAACATATAACATTTTGGTATAAATTTTTTATATAGATAGAATATCTCCTTATGTCAGAACAACTTCACCCACAAAAAACAAATAATATTGTTATTCGAGTACTCATCATACTAGTTATTATTCTTATTTGACTTGTTTGAGTATCTAATCGAAAAAGAATTAGTTACTTTGTATGACAAAATCAAGAAACAACAGGCAGCGAAACATGACAAACATTGGGGCAATGAGAATACTTTTTTGGTAAAGAAGTTAGTTTGTATTGAAAGATACTATCAAATGGAGATCGTACAAGCTATACTCATACATTACAACAACAAGATGGAACAGTTTTTTGACTCAAAAGTGGAACATATTCTCTTGATAAGTTTTTGTGAACAGGTCGTGTAGGATGAATTGTTCGTGATATCAAAAATGACTTATATATCATAGAAGTTAATACCATAGTTATGGATAATCAAACCACACAAGAAACAACTGAAAACAATGTAGTTCCTTGAATTCAATATATAAAAGATGGACGTTTACTCATCAGAGATTTGAGCGGATCTGCTATTTCTATGTTTTTTGATACAGAACAAAATACTGTTACGTTAGACAAAGAAGGTACAAAATCACTATTGATCAAATACTTTCCGTGCCAAGGATGACAATGTGACCAAATACAAACAGCAATGGAAATAACATCAAGCATTGATTACACAACTACAGATGGACATCAATTTTATAAAGTACCAGAAACGGCGTCTTGGTTTGGATCATTTGACAAAACTATGTGATATTATTTGGAGACAGACGATAAGTTGTTTTTGATAGAGGCTATGCAATACGTACAAATTATCTGACAAACTCGGGCTCAAAGCTTTTTTTGATCAGCTTCAAAAGAATTGTGTTTTGACACACAGGATGCTTTGTACTCTGTAGATAACATTGTAGTTGAAACAAAAAATACTACTGACACGGTGAAAGTAACAGGACGTACTTCAGACAGCAAAGAAGTGACATGTACAATCGAACTTGATCCTCATAAAAGACTGTGAGGAACATTATTGTCTTTTGTCTCAGAACAACCACAAAATGATGATGAAATAGATATCGAAACTTGAGCAGTTGAACAAAACATTACAGACACAGACAATCAAATAACAGAAGAAACAACAGAAGAAACAACTACCAGTTGAGCAAATATTGTTAACCGCCAACCACTTGGAGTAACGAAAGATACAAGTGTAGATCAATTTGCAATAACAACAGAAAAGACATTAGATTTTTATGCAAGAGAATGATACACAATACAATTCCCTTCAAAAAGTATTCGATTTACTTCAGAAAATAGCAAAGAAGACCTTTGATATGACAACCTCTATTGTTATGCATATGTTCACGTAGTAGCATACGCGAACAAAGACAATCTTGATGTAGAACCAGCGGTTAAACTATATATCTGTAACGATACAGACACATATCTAGAACAAATGGAGTCTTCATATATCGTACACCGTGATATAGAAAACAAAAGAATGTATCTGATTGCTATCATGGATCCTGCACGATATGATTTTGCGACCAATATTGTTATAAAGTAATGTATTGTAAGTAATTATTTTTATTCGACTAGTTCTGCAATTACAAGAATTCTTTTGTCAGTTGTACCCAAAGGATAACATCACATCAATGTGAGTAAGTGCGTATCCGGATCATTATATGCCAAATACGTATCATTAACGTCACGAGGTCTGACTACCTTTTTTTCTTTTACTCTATAGGTATAGAGTTGTCAATCCCATACTATTTGTATAATCTCACCAGCTTCAAGTTTTGGTAGTCATGCAAAAACAGTACCATACGTATTGTCTTTTCGCTCATCATAACTCGTATGACCAAACAGAAGCGTGTTTCACTTTGTTCATGGTAATGCAGTTGTTGGATATCTTACAACTCATTTTTCAAGTTCTTTATCAAAATCTCATTGATGAATATCTTTGATATCCTTTTCAAAGTTTGTCATAATTATTGGAACATTTTTTCATTGACTAGGAATTATAAGTCTATTCGTAGGTGCAAGGGTATTAAAACCCAATGCATAAGTATCTAATTTTTGTTTGAGTGTGTTTTTGTACGTCGTTTCTGCTGCCTCATCTTGATCTAAAAGTGGGTTGTACGTATCAATAAGTTTATCGACTTTCTGTTTTTCTATATCTTGAGAAGAAGCAACTTGAGCGTGTTGATTTTGGTTATTAGATGGTGATCATGATGGATGTATTTGAGACGTAGCAGCAAAAGTATGTTCTTGTTGTACAGTCTCAATAGTAGGAACATCAGACCATAAAGACTGAAATGAATAAACAAACAATGTCCAGTTTGTAAACACAGTAACAATCAAAGTCATACTCAACAAAATACATCCAAAAATCTTTATTTCTTTTCGGATACCTGTTGATTTAG
The DNA here is from genome assembly GCA_964526045.1 of uncultured Candidatus Peribacteria bacterium. GTDB lineage: Bacteria > Patescibacteriota > Gracilibacteria > Absconditabacterales > Absconditicoccaceae > CAZGIF01. Next base: position 44,257 of record CAZGIF010000001.1, read on the forward strand.
AAGATTTTGATGATCAATCTACATATGCATCTAATTGCTCAATTGTAGTCAACATAACGAGAATTCCAACAAAAAGTAAAACTACAATAACTATAAAACCTTTGCAAAAAAACACAAAAATAGTCAATAAATCTTATCAAATAAGATTGACTTTCTGACAGAGATCATATATGCTAACATAGCAATTAAAGAAAATCTAAACAAAAGTACGAAAAGCCAAGAGGAATCTAAAACCTATCAATAAAAGAGAATAGCAATCGAAATCAATAGCAGATTATATATACTTACACTTGTTATTTACTTGTAATTTTTGTATATTGGTGTATACTCAATTTAGTATTTTATTTGAAATTGTGTCCGTATGGTTCATGCATTACAATCACGCATAGCAGAACGAAAACAAACTCTCCTACTGAAGTATGAGAGAGTTATGGAACAACTCAAAAAACTACCTGCTCCAATAAGACGAATTATTGCCATTTTCTTGTTCTTGATTTGAGTTGTTAGCTTATTTAATCCATTAGTTCCTGGTTGGCTATTTTTGCTGGCTAGTGCTCAATTAGTTATCTACCAAGAAAGAAAAGTACTCAAAGCCTTTGCCCAAAAACATAAAGAACATATTCACAAAAAAGTCATCAAAAAGATGCATTTTATTATGAAAAAATCAAAAAGACTTAGCTCACCGACTCGTATTAGACAGGTATATTACAGAAAAAAACTTAGTTCCATGTTAACAATGAATGATGGATAGTCTCAAAAGAAACTTTACTTCCCGTACGAGAAAGCGATGAATATCGCTTTTTTTTGTTGTGCTTCTCTTTGTATTTGTATATGTTTTTCGTTATAATATTTTGATTCACACGATTGCATTGCAACCCGCACGATCTTGACTACCCTATCAACAAAGACTAGAATTACTATGAGCGCATTGACAAAAAAGATACATTGTTGCTTTGATGAATACAAATGAAAAAAAACCAGATGGATGATTTTTTTGATCTTTTGCTGTTGTTCATCTCTGACCGAGAATATTTGATATTAAATTACTTGATAGCTATCAGCCACAAACACAAAAGGATGTTCGTGTTTCTCTTCCAGCTTGGTTTGAACCAGTACTCTGAATAAAAGATATTGGATTCTTGGGTGCAAATATGATTGGATTTACCGACATTGACGGGAAGAATATCGCTGACATTTATGATAAAACGTACAATACCTCTATTGATTGAGTTCTTTTTGTCAAAAGTACATTATTTGAGTCTCTTTTGCCAGATTTCAAAAAAGTTACATGGAGGCGACAGTTTCAAAATGCAAGCATAGATCTCATAAGAGATGACTATGCACCAAACAAAAAAGAGCTATATTTTAAAGATACAAATGCAATAATAAGTCCTTTGTGACTTATTCGTATGGGTATGTCTTTCGTTGTCCAACAACATACACTTTTGCAAAGTTGATATATTCGTGCTTACATAAAAGATGCAAACACAGATACAACCAATCGACTCCTACAAAAAAATCTCCTGACTGCGATCCAGTCTGGTCGTATTTTTTTGTTCGATTATAATTTGGGGTTTAATAAAATAGACGGGTTTGTTAAAAAAAGCTTTGTTCTTTCTAAAGATGACTGATCTTTTGTTTTATCATGACAAACTGTAACTGTTTGACCTTTACAAGCTTGAAGCTATACCTTAGAATTACTATACGAACTAAATATCCCACAAGAATACAACGATTTTATATTTTGATTAGCAAAGACATATGACATACAACTGTGACAAAGAGAAAAAACCATATTGTGTATAGATCCACAATTTATGAATCGTTGAGTCGTGTATTTACCAAAACAAAGCTCTGATATTACAATCAATTGAGATATTTTTTCTGATATGCAATTTACAACACCTTTTTGAGAATGAATTAGCTACGAATTGGTTGCAAAAGGCTGATCATTTGATAAAAAAGTCTATATATGATTTGTTGTCAAATAAGATCATAGTTTAATGGTAGAATATCGCCCTCCGAAAGCGATGGTGTTGGTTCAATTCCAGCTGATCTTGCATAGAATGCAATCACGTTTTTTATATACATAGGTTAAGAAAATGATAAAAGCAGAAGATATTATAAAAAACATGCAAGAGTGATTTTATGGGTTTTGGGTCAAAAGACGAAGAGTAACATTTTTGTGTATGATGCTTGTGTTGATCATGTGAATCTATGCAATCATTTCTATACCAAAAGAATCTTCGCCTGACGTAGAACTATGAATTATTAGCATTTCAACGTCATATAGATGAGTAGATCCTATCAATATTGACTCACTTATCACAGAAAAAATTGAAAAACAACTCAAAGATGTGGATGGAATCAAAAAAGTAACATCTACAAGCAGATTATGATCTTCTTCTATTTCTGTTGAATTGGAAACTGGTATAAAAACAAGCGAAGCACTGACTGATATCAAAGATGCTGTAGATAAAGCAGGTTTACCATCTGAAGCGGACGATCCATTCGTAATTGAAGCATCTCAACCTAAGGTACTATTTTCTATGGTTATGTATGCTCCCGCAGAAAAATATACACAAGCATATATGAAACAAAAATCCACAGAAATAGTTGAAGCACTAGAAGGCAAAGACTGAATCAAAGAAATATCTGTATGAGGGTGACTTGATTATACGATACAGATTCTTGTAGATAAAAAGAAAGCTGAATGAATATGAATTAGTCTAAGTGCAATAGCTCAAACGATAAGAGCAAACAACCAAAACCAACCGTTATGAAATTATGCTATTGGAGATTTACAATATGATTTTAGAATTCAATGAGAATTTAAAGAATTACAAGATATAGAACGCTTAGAGATTCCGTTATGAAATAATGAATCAATTCCATTAAGAGATATTGCAACTATGTCTATAGATTATAACGATGAAAGTATTCGTGCGTATGGGTGATATCAAAGTAGCTGATATATAAGTAGTACTTTGACATTCATTAAAGATGATAGTATGAGTATTTTCGCTGCTTCAGAAAAAGCAAAAGAAAATATCTCGCAACTGCTTACACAAGAATCATTTAGTGATATGCAATATGTTTTTACCAATGATGTCGGTAAAAATATTAGTCAAGATTATAATGATTTAGCTAGCAACTGATTACAAACCGTAGTTATAGTGTTTATTTGTTTGCTTATATTTGTTGGGTTCAAAGAGTCTATTATTGCAACAATTACAATACCTCTTGCGTTTTGTATAACATTCTTTGTATTACGGCAGCTTGGTCTTACTATGAATTTTTTGACAAATTTTAGTTTGATTATTTGTTTTTGAATAGCCATTGATACAACTATCGTTGTGATTGAATGAGCACACGAAAAACTAAAACTATGATATAACCCTATGTCTGCTGTACTGTTGGCTGTCAAAGAATATAGATACTCACTGATCGCCTGAACAGCAACGACATGTTTTGCATTTTTACCTATGCTGACACTTCCTGGTATTTTATGAAAATTCTTGGCGTATATACCAATTACAATATTCGTAACATTGATTGCAGCATTGGTTATTTCTCTTACTATTAATTCTGCACTCTATTTCAAACTATCATGAAAAGCAAAGAGTTATAGAAAAGAACCAGAGGTTGAACATTATTTTTCTGAGGAAGATAAGATTTTGCTAGCAAGTGACAGAGAATGAAAACAAGAAAATGACCATAGTGATCTTTCACGACGTGAAAAACGACTCTGAAGCATGTGAACTCGATATGAATGAGTGCTAAATAAATTATTGAAAAGTACTGTAACAAGATTCTTAACTATGTTTGTGCCGTTTATCTTACTAGTACTATCTTTCTTACCTGCATCACAAATATGATTCGAAATTTTCCCAGCATCTGATGTAGATAATTTTAATCTAGCGATTGAAGGACAACAATGAGCAACTACAGAAAGTATGGAAAAATACATACCAGCAATAGAAGCAATGCTCGTTAAACATAAGATTATTGATAATCGGTCGTATACAATCAGTGATCAAAATATAAATATAAGTATAGAACTTGTAGCAAAATCACAAAGAAAAAAAGAAAATCTTTGAACAGTATTTGACGTAGAAAAAGAACTACTCGTAGATCTACAGACATTTGCTTCGCAATGATTATATATTGAAAGTAAGATACCTACATGATGACCACCAGCGAACTGATGAGCAGTTTGAATCAAACTTGTTTGACAATCAGCAAATGATTTAAATAAATTGATTGACGTATCGAAAGACTTTGAAAACTATCTCAAACAACAAAAATGAAGCAAAAACATCTCAAATTCGAGCGATACGACACCGGGTCAGTTTGTTTTTCGTTTCGATACAAATAAATTAGCATTTTTGGGACTCACACAACAAGCAATTCAATGAGAAATAGCAGCTGCAACACAATGAGCTGTAGCATGAGTATTCAAAAATGAAATTGATGATTATACATTGAGAGTAAAATTTGAAGAATTTGCTGACAATGTTAGTCCATCAGATATTATGAACTTGATAGTACAAACACAATCAGGTCCGATTCGTATTGGAGATGTCGTGACATATATACCAACAAATGCAATCAACTCGCTTCAAAAAGAAGATGGAAAATTATTGATTACCGTCTGAGCTGATGTAACGGCATGACTAACGCCTGACAAATTACAATGACCATTGATAGAGTTTGCTGATCAATATACATTTCCTAGTTGAGTTTGATATGAAGCAGGGTGAGAAAATCAAGAAAATCAAGACTTGATAACAGCCATGATTGTTGCATTTTTTGTTGCTATTATACTTATTTATGCAACGCTTGTTTTGCAATTTAATAGCTATATGCAACCAGCAGTTATCATATATAGTGTTGTGATGGCTATGATTTGAGTAAATACATGATTGTTAGTTACATGAAACCCATATAGCCTCGCAGTGATGATATGATTCCTCTCTTTGACGTGAATTGTGGTAAATGATGCAATCGTATTTATATCTAGAGTAAACACAAACATTCAAAGATGAATGGATAAGACATCCGCAATCTCAGAAACAGGAAAATCAAGACTACAGCCTATTATCCTAACAACGCTCACTACGGTTTTATGATTACAAACCATAGCACAACAAGATGAATTCCGAGCGTGACTTGCATATACGATTATGTTCTGACTCACTGTATGATCAATAATGACATTAGTAGGAGTCCCAGTTCTGTATTATGAAAAAGAAAAACTTATTCAGATTATTAAAAGAGCAATACTATCACCATTACTCTTTGTTATAGGATTATCTTTGCCATTAGGAGTTCTATTTGGTATACTGAGTGCATTATGAGCACCACAAAACATTATTATGCTTATATTATGAGCTTTGTGAATTATAGCAATTATTTGTTATAGTTTCTATACAATTGTTGCACGACGTAAAGATTGACAAACTGTACTACAAGAGTTCTTGGATATTAAAATACTACCAACAAAAGAAAAGACAAAAACATCAAGTATTGACAATGACACATTGACATTGAAACATGCAATTATAAGATTTGTTGCTCAACGATGATTATTATGACTATGAATACTAATGATTTTAGTAGGAAAATTTGTACCAGCGATCTGAACATTATGATCTATCTATATAACATTATTGTTATTATGACATTTTGTCTCTGTTATGATTAGTCCAACAAATCAGTCGCTTCATGACCGTATAGCGAATACTCTACTGGAGGATGAACCTGTTCATGAGAATGATGCAGGTGGAGAAGGATAAGAAAGAAAGATACCTAATTGTAAGGACGTATCAACAATGCGTCCTTTTTTTTGCACATAGAAAAAGGACGGCTTATTAAACCGTCTTTTTTGAGTACGTTACCTATTAGAATAGCTTTCTGATGTGTTTTTAGGACGCATTATTGATGCGTCGTTACTATTTATATATTACTCTCCTTGTTCTTCTAATGTCATTCCAACTATTGCTTCATCTTCATCGACTCATTCATTTTTGACAGCGTCTCTATTGATGTAAACAAATGTAGGTACTATCATTGGAGATCTTCAGATGAGATTATTTATATAGTTGCCTAGGTCATCCTTAAGTCTTTTTAGAACATCTCTCGTTGATCATTTTTTGTATCAAGCGTTATATTTCTTTCTTACGTAATTAACAATTTCTGTATGGATTTTTCTTACTTCAGATGAGTATACGAATCATCTAGATTCAATTTGAATATTTCAAATCAATTCTTTGGTTAAAGTATCGATCTTTAGAATAAATGCAACCATACCATCGTTTGACATTATTTTACGAGCTCTAATAACATATTCTCAAGAAAGATGTCAAACTCATTTTCAATCGATCATTACAGTTTGCATTTTTATTTTTTTGTCAGAAAGTCTGACACCATTATCATACAGTTCAATAATTGCACCATTTTCATTAGGCATCAATATTTTTTCTTCTGGAAATCACATATCCAATGCTAAATCTTTGTGGGCATATCTCGCAGTTGCGTCCAAATAGAAAGGCAAAAAGTAATCTGGTTTCAAAAGATGCAACATAAGTTTATGATCCTCTGCTCATCCATGTCCACTTGCATGGACATCCATATCATCATTTGTTATCAACTTAATATCTTTTGTTACCAAGTTATTTTTCATAGCTTTCATTCATAACTCATTTCATGGAATTACAGAAGCAGACAACAAAATTGTATCTCACTTTCTCAATGTAACTTGATGATGTTCGTTTCTAGACATTCTAGCTAAAGCAGAAAATTCTTCTCATTGTGCTCAAGTACAAAGTATAACAACTTTACCATCAGGCATTTCATCAGCAGATTTATCAAGTTTGCGAACTTTATCTCTTGGTACATTGATATATCATAACTCTTGACAAATTTCTACATTATTAAGCATAGATCTTCCTGACAAGAAGCAGATTTTATTGTGTTTAATTGAATTTTTTACAATTTGAATAATTCTACCTACATTCGTAGCAAATGTTGCAATCACCAATCTTCACGTTGCTTTTTGGATAATATCTTCCAATGTCTTTCAGATTTCTTTTTCAGATGGTACATATCATTTTTTTTGTGCATTGAGAGAATCTCCAATATATAACTTAACTCATTCAGTTCAAATTCTAGCTATTTTTGAAAGTTCAGCTGGTTTACCAAGAGCTGGTGTATAATCAAATTTGAAATCAGCAGATGTAAAAACAATTCATTTTGGAGTATGTATAGAAAGCGCATATGTTTCTGGGATATTATGATTTACTTCTGCAAATTCGATAGAAAAACATCACAATTTTACAATATCGACAGTTGGATCAACAATTTTGAATTTAAGTTTTGCAATATTTCTAGGATCTTCAAATGTTTTTTTGATAATTCATAGCGTTAGTGGCGTTGTGTATACAGTAGGTCGGTTCAATTCTGGCAAAATATCTCTTAATGCTCAAATATGATCCAAATGTCAGTGAGTTAACACAATTCATCTAAGTTTTTTGATATTTTTTTTGATATATGATATATCTGGAATTATATAGTCAGCTCACATTGTGAGTTCATCTGCTGCAAATTCCATACCTGCATCTACTAATATAATATCATTTTCGTATTCTATAAAAATACATTGTCAAACTTGTTCAAGTCAAGCAAGACTTCATACTTTTACAGGTTTTTCTCATTTTTTGATAGTAAATGTATGTGCAGAAGTTGCAACAGGAGCAGGTGCTCAGCTGTATTTTTTAGCAGTTTGAGAAGAGGTAGGTTTTCTAGTTCCACGAGCTGAAGATGGTCTTGGGCTTGATGATCTGCTTGGCGCTGGCTTTGTAGTATCCGTTGTGGATGGTTTAGTACTACTTTGTGTAGGTGGTACTTTTGGAGTAACTGATTTCTTTGGTTCGAAATCGATCGAGACATTCGTTTGAATATCGTTCATGGTTTATTAAATATAATATATAAAAATTATTTTTGTTTTTAGTTTTGAATATACATCAATGCAAAAGAATAATGCGCAAGAGAATCAAATGGGAACATCATCGTATCATGCTTATATACACAACATATGTCGTACAAGAAACATTCCCTGTATTTCACCACATACAGAAGAGTTTCTACTCCGCACGCTTACCAATTGACAATACAAACATTGTCTTGAAATAGGTAGTGCTATATGATATAGCACGAGCATAATTGCTTCTACTGTGAAGCAATGGTGATGAAGAGTAACGAGTTTTGAGATTTCCATGCCTGCATATAGAGAATGTTTACACCATATACAAGAGCAAAGTCTTTCTAATATTTCGTTGTATCCTTTTGATTTCTGATTAGTAGATCATACACGTTTACTTGCAGGACACACATTTGATTTTGTATTTTTGGATGGTAGAAAAGCTCATTATGATATCCACCTTGCTGCTATTTTGCCATATATAAGCTCACATGCGTGTCTTATATTTGATGATGTAATTAAGTTTGAAAACAAATTATCATGAATCTATTGATTGTTAGACAAATTGCAATGGGAATATACAACAGAAAAACTTGACGATGACGACGGGATTATATGTGCATTTACACACTAATATCATTCACCGTGTCAGCATCTGTTTTTTTTTATATCATTTCCATAAGAATTATATCTCATTCCATTTCCATTTTTTCCATTGTTTCTTGAATTGAAGCATCAGTAACATACCAAATATCAGCAATATCCATACTATCATGTTGCACTGCTCTTTTATTACCAAGTATAGCAATTTTTTTGTCTTGCATTTGTATCATATAATGAAGCATATCCTTTTCTACAATAGCTCTTATAAAACATCCATTGACATCATATTCTCCTGGAAAGTTTATAAATGTGGTATCATTTTTGTTGTATTGCATAGGCTCTCATACTGTCGTCGACAAATTGATGTATGCTGGATTATGTTCATCTGCATTATACAAAAAGGTATTTTCTAACAAAAATCATCATTGAGTTGGTATCATATAAGTAACAGATATAAAGTAAATTTTATACAAAATCGAGTAATTAGTTCGTGGTCTCACTACGTGTAAGCATAAGCTTTTTCTCCAAATCTGCAAGTGATTTTTCTCAACCACAACTTGCCAAAAGCAATTCTCATGCACTATTTAATACAATTCGACGTGGAATAATATTACATGATCACAACTCATTATCTATCAATCACAATGGCAATCACAATGGTGAAAGTTGAGGAATAGCAGAAAAGAAGTACGATTCGGAATCTGTTACCACATACATATGAATTTCATCTTTATATACATCAAATATACGAGATTCAAAACTTGGAATAAACTGTATACACAAAGGGTCGCTCGTTTCACACCATACAAAAACACTAGGTTTTCACAATAAATCACTCATTGTAATCTTTTTGGAGACAGTAAGAGTCTCATCAAAATCTCTTGTTGCGCTTTCTGAAATATTTTGTTTGTCAGCTCCGATTTTAGATCATGGAACTACTCCACATCAGCCAACAAACAATATTCACACAATAACAAAGAAAAACAATAATATACGAACCAAAACTACTAATCTGACTGCTTTCACGAACATCTCAAAACAAAAGTAAAACTTCATTATATAGTATAACCTCTGGTCTTATCAAAAGAAGTTTGGATTAATCATATGCAATATCACACCCGACGCTCACAACAAAGCAATTCAAATTACAACTCTTCGTATGATTTTTTTGGCATCTCAAGCGTTTCCATTAAATACTCCATCAGTAGTTCGCAACATACCTGCATAGATCAGACTTCCAAAACTAAACAACAATAAAACCGTCAACAAAATCTTTCCTAATCATCACATCAACAAAGGAAATGCATTGAGAATATTCACTGTAATTGTTGTATTACCATTATTATAATCATCTGTAAACTTTCTATCTTTGTTATTTGTATTCCCAAATTCTATACAACGTCATATCCATGGCACATTGGTGTTGAGTTTTATTCAACAACATCAATCATTACATTCACATGCATCTCACCTAGCATTAGGTTTTTTTCATTCTTCACATGTTTGACATTGATTAGCATTATTTCTAATTTGATTAGGTCAACAAGGACAAGAGAAAGTTCAATCAGCTTGTTTAACTCGATTGTTTCAGTCAGCACATGGACAAATCCTTACATTAGTTCTTCCAACTTTTGTATCACATGAACCAAATTTTTCTCCCTCAACACACGATTCACCAACGGGCATATTATCGATAAACGATTGAACACATTCGGACGCAGGATCTTTTACACATGGACATGACCAATTTGGCGTATCATTTTCTCAGGGCTTATTCTCTCGAAATACCCCAGAATCACAAGGACAAATAGGTATAAGGGGCTCTGTTTTTTCATCCCAGAATTTATCTCAATTTTCGTCATATTCACAATTTTCAACTTTACTAGGCGCTCAGGGTCAACAAGTATTGATTTCTTTAGCAGTCGTATTCAAACATTTATTGAAGTCAGGGTCTGTAGGTTTTATACAACAACTCTTTTTGGAAACAAGTTTTCCATCTACTAACATATTAATTGTTCTCATTGGTTGTCATGCAGCACAACAAAATGGAGCTTCTTCTCACTTTGGATAATCTTGAATTGGTGCAACATTCAATAAACATTCTAAACTTCATGGGTACATTTTTCATTCTTTACAGGCTTCCAAGATTGATATATCAGTAAAGACATCAGGAATAAGTGGTTTTTGTCCTTCGGTAGTTTTCAAATCTCACAAAGCTTTTTCTTCAACTTGAATACAAGCTTTTTTGCTTACACATAGACAAAATGATTTGATTGTATAATTTCACAATTTACCATCAAGCATGATTTCATCACATCCCAAAAGATTTACAGCTGACTGTAAATGTCGTATGTCTTTGTGATCAAAATCTTTGACAGCAGTTCACAATCATCACACATATGATGCTATGTATTGTGCAAAACTTTCATACGTTGGAAACTGGTCCTTAGAGACAACTCACTTTTGCAAGAAAAAATCAAATCTATCTCTTCCTCAATCTTTTCATGCTACAGTTGATGTCTTTGAAGAAGTATAGTTTCAGATATCAGCAGCATACGCAGAAAACTCTGAGTAACATACACTTTCTGTTTTAGCCTCTTCATTCGCAACGAAAAATTTGGTCTCATCAAAATTTTTTCATATAGTTTTTTTTCGTGATGCTCATTTATCTGCATATGGTCATCACACCCCAAGTGTTATATTATCTCGATATCATGAACCAAATGACTTATTATTAAACCACAAATGATTGTAACACTCGACTCTTTCTCCATCGTAGGTAAATGATCTTTGTCTTTTTGAATAGTCAAGTTTGTTACTATTTCACTTATTGAACCACCTGTCAGTATATGCCAAACTTCGAGACGTTTTTCGCACATTGTTGAGAGGATTTTCTGCTGTAGACTTTGAAGCAACTTGTCATTGTATCAAACCACAAAACTCCCATCATCAAGAGCCTTCCTTTGCTGCAAATGAAAAAGACGATCGCGTCAATCATAAGATAGCTACTCACATACATAACATATACATCATTTTTTTTAGGATTGTCATAGCCCAAGGATCAAGAAGTAAACATGGTAATATATACTATAGTATGCTGAGATAAAATCTTTTGTGCAAATTAGAAAAGAAAAACTGATATGTATTACTTGACTTTATAGATATATAATAACCCATATTTATAATTTGTCAACACTTTTTGTGTTCACGACTTGTTGTTAGGTGATTTTTTTGTATATATATGTCAATACTTTTTATATAACTTAGATTTATTAATGAAAAGATTTATACAGACATGATGTGCGTTTTTGGCTAGTCTTGTATTTTTTGCTCTTAGTATTCATATTGCACCACAAGCATTCGAGTTGTTGCAAGATAGTATACAAGTCCAAGCAAAAGAAGAATGACAAGCTGACAGTTTTTATGGACAACTTATAAAACATCCTGACAGCAGATATGATTATATGATCAAAGATACAAATGTAAGAATACAAACTACAAAAGAAGATATTGAATGATGGTATGTAACTCTCAATGTTCGTTATACATGAGTTGGAGACAATTTTACTATAACAAGTTGGGTTTTTGACAAAAAAGAACCAATTGCAAATCAAGAAGTAACTCAAGAAATGATGAATAACTTTGACGCTGACTATACATTTGTGTGATCGGTAACAATACAACCAACAAATGATGTCAAATACAAAATAAAAGATAATGATGGTAATAGTGTCTACCTATGAATTAGTGATACACTATCGGACGAAATCACATGAGAAGATGTTGAGTTTACAATCCTAATTCGTAAAAAATAGTCAGTTTTATTTTTTATGGTATTTTGTATGAAAGTTACAACATCTGACGTAAGTATGGGTATGATTTTGGAAGTAGACTGAGGCTTATTTAAAGTTGTAGATATGACGCACACGCACACCTGAAGAGGATGAGCTACAGATACATTCAAAGTCAAAGAAATAACAACATGAAAAACAAAACAAATAACATATCATTCTGGTACAACATTGGAACAAGCTAATGTAAAAACTAATGCTGCTGTTTTTTTGTATAATGCAGGAGAAAGCTACTCTTTTATGGAAAATGATACTGGAGAAATATTTGAATTAGAAAGAGATGCAATAGAAGATATCGAATGATATCTCAAAGAAAGTCTTGATTGTTATTTGATGAAATATGATGGAAATGTTATCAGTGTTATTCTGCCAAATACAATTAGTTATACAATAACATCAACTGTTCCGTGAATCAAAGGGAATAGAGCAAACAGCTGAACAAAACCAGCTATCATAGAAACTGGGATGGAAATACAAGTTCCTCTTCATAAAAGTGAAGGAGACGTCGTAACGGTCAATACTTTGACAGGAAAAGTGAACTAATACATACTACCATTTACTCTTAGCTAGCATATGGGACATGTTTTACGCGTAGAACATTTAGACAAATCTTATAGAGACTGATTTTTTCTCCATAAAAAAAAACAGATACTACATGACATATCTATGAATATTGAAACATGAGATGTTTATTGATTGCTTTGAGTAAACTGAGCATGAAAAACAACTCTTATTACATGTATTTTATGATTTCACTGATACGATAGTGGAAACATTATGCTTTTTGGGGGAACAACAGTGCATTCACAATTATGACGTATTGGCTACGCTCCCGATAATACACAATATTACACACATTTAACATGAATGGAAAATATTATATTCGCATGAACATTATCTGGTATGAAAAAAAAAGATATTCTGACCCAATCGGAAGTATTGCTTACACATCTAGATATGCGACAACATAAAGACTCATATGTCAAAAAGTACTCTGCTGGCATGAAAAAAAAACTTGGATTAGCAATTTCTCTTTTACATAAACCTGATCTTCTTATTCGAGATGAACCTATGAGTTGATTAGATCCTATATGAAGATCTTTAGTAAAAGAACTAATACTTTCTTTGCACGCATCTGGACAAACTATATTATTCTCAACTCACATATTGCCTGATGTTCAAGCGGTATGTAACAAATTTGCAGTTCTTCATAACTGACATATTGTATTAGAACAACAGGTCACAGCAACATCTGATATTGAAGACCTTTTTATGAAAACAGTTAGAAAGACTACAAAATAACATAACTACTATCAATAAAAAATCACCTAGTGTGTTGAAGATACTCTACTTTTTGTATAAGTAGGCAATCACATATCTTGTCTTGAAGCGAGCAATAAAATTGCTCTTTTTTTGTATTCAAAAAGACGCTCAAATACTTGAGATCTAAATGTACCATCATAAGTAATAAAAAAGGTATAGGGAAAATGAATGAGCTGTTTTATAGTCATATACGGCAACGTATACCTAGAAGCATACGCAAAACGTTGAGAAGATTTACAATACTGACAGACAAATATTGACGACACATCCACTGACTGTTGTTGTTGAATAGCCTTTTGAAGAGTAATTATACCCAAATCATCAACAAAACTTGGCACATAACTATCGGAATATTGACGGATGTCAGCATATCTTTTTTTCTGTTCTTGCAAAAAATTTTGCATATCATGCAACAAGAGTCATAAATTAGCATTCACACTAATATATTGAGAGGTAGTAGTTGGAGAAGTTGCTGTATTTGCAATAAAACGGGAATAGAAATCTGCAACAAATGTTGATGTTTGTTCTTCATCGTAACAAACATGCAATAGTTTGTTTGCTCGTAATTTATGAAAATAATCTACAAAGGCATTATATAAAACACTATATCTTTGATTGTTTACAGTCGTCACTGTTGAAATAGTTTCAATCGTTTCCGTAAGAGACATACGTGTTTGTATTCCATTTATGTACCAAATATCATCAGAGAGAATATAGTTTGACAACAAAGACTCAAATACATCAAGAGCAATAGTATCATACAACGGACTAATACAACACAATAAAGTATTATTTTGTACTTTTCGTCAGATAGAGGCTATTTTTATAAGTCATTTACCAATATCTAGTTTTTTTGGAAGACGATTATATGTTTTCTGAGCTACATATAAAGACATTGGTTCATTTTTTTCGGTAGTTGACAAAGAAATATATACGAGATATGGTGCTATGGCACGATCAGCTCAAAATGTATATCTCAAAATTTCATCTACAAAAAGAGAATCTCACACTACATCTAACTCTTCATCCACAAGATATGAAGTCTTCTTTAACCAAATTGGTTGCTGAGATGCATCATGCAGTATTGAATTATTCATGTTTTTTTGCCACATAATGAGATACTGAGACAAACGGTGAGCAATATCTTTATGTAAAACAAATTCTGCCATACTTTTATTTTTGTTGAATAAAATCTTTATAATCAATTATTAGTTGTTGTGTATGAGAAAGCATAGACACTATAGAGCAATTTAACGCATCTATATCTTGTAACACAAGCTCTGGTTTCAAATTTTTGTCATACAACATACTACTAACTGTTGATGTTAGCACACTGTGTTGTTGTTTGAGTGCATACATAGTACACATTTGTGAATGTATATTCCTTGCAATAGTATGCAATCTTGCCTTTGTTTTAGGTAACATAAATACAGAAAAAAAACAAAATGTAAAATACTGACCTGACCAATATTATATTTACGGAGTAGTTCCTGTATTTTCTGTATCATGTGGTACGTGCTGTTGTATAGGCGGTTGAGGCTGGTTTGGAGCAACAACTTGTTGAGATGCGGGAGCTTGTGGAACTTGTACAGGCTGCTGAGTCGGTTGTATCGGTTGTGTTGGTTGTGTTGGTTGTGCTTGTGGAGCAACATACTGTGGCTGTGGTTGATTTTGTTGTTGATACGTTGGTTGAGGATTTATGTATTGTTGCTGTTGTTGTGGATTTTGATTTTGAGAAAAACCTTGTTGTTGAACATATCATTGTTGTTGATTAGCTTGTTGTTGAACAGGTTGTTGATACATTTGAGGCTGTGATTGATTTTGTTGAACACTACTTTGTTGCACATTACTTTGCGGAGCATTGTAATTTTGTTGCATAGTATTATTTTGCTGCATAGTAGAATCTTGTTGCGTCTGAGGTTGTCCCTGAGTTTGTGGTGCTGTGTTTTGTTGAATTTGAGAAGGTTTTTGTCCTCGATCAATTCCTATCATACCCATTAATTTTGTAACTAATTTATCCAAAAGGTTTGCCATAAAGTCCATGTACACATCTATACGATATAAAATATATTACGTCTAGTATAGTCTTGTTTTTTTATTTGCAAAATAAAAAGAACCTTTACAGGTTCTTTTTCTTGACATACACTCATTTTTGACATCATTGTAATTGGTCTGTAGAGAGAGCATAATCTCGATATGGAGAGAAAGGATCTTTTTTATCAATAACATTCACATTTCGCCTTCGTCTCAATCACTTCATAACGATATAGGTTTCACACAAAACATTTTTATCTGGTTGTATTGTTGTTCCTATCATAGATAAAGATTTTGCTGTAGCAAAGTATTTGTAGTCTGGATCAGTAGATAATATATTTGTAAATGTGTATGAATTATTAGTCAACACACTTGGATCAACGAACAATCATACAATTGCTTGCCTAAATGAAACAAGTTCATTATTAGTACTTTCTATCTCTATAGGTATAGAATCTTGTATCTGTTCATCACTATCTATCGAACCAGTCATCGTGTCAGACGTAGTCTCATTTATTATATCACTCATTATGTCACTAGAACTTATGGAAGCCTGATCTGATCAAGTAGTAGCTAATCAAGTACTGATTGATCATGTATTTTGAAAAGATATTTTATCTACAATAACTCATGTGGTTGTTCACGTAAAAGTCAATGTTTCATTAACATCTTCTATTATTTGTTCTTGGACAGTTCACGTTCATTCAAATCTTTGTTGGATATTTTGCTGAATGTTTTTGACAACAGCGTATACTTCTTGTATAACAAATCACATTTTGGTATCAGTAGATTGGGCCAATAGATCATCTGCAGTACGATAGACAACAAATGATGAAAAAACAAATCCTGACACAAACATAAGTACATATAGTTTTGGAAGTCATTGTCTCCAAAATCTAGATGATGCTAATCACAAAAACCACCTTATAATAACAAAACTAACAACAAAGGCAGCACAGCTCGCCAATGTAATACTATACCACCATTGGATATCTTGCAAAAGAATCAAAACTCCTCCAAAAACATACATAGAAAAAACAAGTATATAATCTTTCGGAAGAAATAATTTTTTGAAGATATAGATACGTTTGCGACGAATAGCTTTTGCCATAAAGAGACTATATATAATAGCGAAACAGACTCCCGCAATAGCAATGGATATATGAGCTATTCACATTCAAGCAAGGACGACAAGACATCAACTTATTCGTAAACAAAGAACATATAATGATGACTTGCTATACATATACGATGACTTTTTCTTTTTGGTAGAAACAACTGGAATAGAAATATTTTCTGAAACAACAGTATTGATAAGCGTTTCTTCTGGAAAAATTTCTTCATCAGATCATATCTGTGCTTTTATAGCTTCTTGTTCTTGTAACAAACTAGTAGACGTATCTTGAATATTTTTGTTGGATGAGATAGAAGTATTTGTAGTTTCTTGCATAGTTTCTTGCCTAGTTTCTTGCTTAGTTTCTTGCTTAGTTTCTTGAAGTAATAGGATAGTTGATGCACGTCAAAAATAACGTACAGTAGCACCTAACAAGAAAACAATAAGTAATAAAGCACCATTTATAGCACCCAAAACATACAAAGACATACTATCAAAAACATATCATCACACAAGAGGCATAATTGATCAAAAGTATATAGTTACTATTTTTGCTTCTAGAGACATATAAATACATTTGTATAGGATAAAACTATATTTAATGTAGACATATGGCATCAAGAGACAATAGCGATTTGTATTCTTCCGCTAACTAAAATCTATCCAACAATCTTGGACTATCATAATACGATAATATCCATGGTTTTATTGTTGTGGGAGAGATAAGAATATTAGTATGATTACGCATAAAAATACATACAACATTCTCAGTAGCAGTTGTAAAATATGCATCTTTGGTTATTTGATTTTGACGTTCATGGATTCAAACTATGTCTGCAGATTTTAGTACTTTTCTCACACGTCCAATATCACTTCTCAAAATATCTTTGGTAGTACCGTCGTATTGTATACGAATTTTATCTTGTTCAAAGTGATATGTAATAGTCTCACATTCACGACGCGCACGTCGCCATGCATACAACAACATAATAAATATCATTAGCAAAAAAACATTCCAAAACACAAAAAGTATATACACAGCCAATAAAGCACTACATACTCCCAAAAAAAACGAAGTTCATTTTTTTCGTCGTGTTTTGATTCATACGGTTGTATAAGGTGTTATTCTTCGCTTGCGTTTCATACCTATAAGTATACAAAAAAAATCTATACTGACAAATTTTGGAAGAGTTCTTTATTTTTGTACGACAGATTACTGATGCAAATATGAATTTTATTGCAAAATATAACAAAACAGTTTTCTATTTTCTTTAGATATAATAAGACTATTTCTTGTGGTTTTTGTGTGTTTTGCTTACTTTTTGTATTTCAAACAAGTGACGCTCGCACGTGAGATACAGACATTGATATTCATACATATGCAACAACAGTTTGAGCTCCTATGGCGTATGTACAAAGCTTTTCTGTGGGGTTTTTGTGAGATGTGATGTTATGATCAAGAGTATGAGACGCTATAGCATCTCGTGGTATCTGATATGTTTTTAGTGGACTTGCGGAACTGGCGTCTCAACAAGCCACCGTTGTGATCAATCTTGAAACATCAGTTACAACAGGATGAAACAAAAAAAATAAACTGCGAACATTTCGTGCACATCCTGACCATCTCGATTGATTTGCATTACGAAAGACTCCTATCATTGCAAATATTGCAAACAATCACATATGAGACTATGGACCACAATGAGTTCTCGATACTCTGCATCACCTACAACAGCGTCAGATACATTTTTTTGGGTGAGGTGTTTCTAAGCAACAAGCACATACGCCATACATATTTACATTGAATGCAACTCGTATTGGTCTTATTGGGCAAACATGTATTCAACCACAAAATTTTGAAGCAACATGAAGTTGATTTGTTGCAACTGATACAAATAAAGCATGAAATGCACAACGAGATACACAATTTATGGAACAAAACATAGAAAATCTCAAGCAACAAGGCGTAGATATTATAATCTTTAATGGACATTGTGGTACAGAATATAGCCAAAAACCAAACCTAAAGCAAATTAGTATGTATGAAGCAGCTATTGATGCATGAGCGGATATCGTTATAGGGCACCATCCACACGTCTATCAATGAATACAAGCATACAAAAATTGATACATATTTTACAGCTTAGGAAATGCCATTTTTGATATCTTTCGTAATAGAGATACACAAGAATGACTTTTTGTTAGTCTAGAAATACAAAACAAAAAAATACAAAAAATTAACATTGTTCCACTGTATACGTCTGAATTTTGAAATACAGTCATTGCACCTGATAATCGTACACGTTATGTGTTAGATGCACTGCAAAACTTATCAAATACATATCAAAACATCAGTACAATAGCTTCTTGATATATTAATGTAACATACTAATAAAGTAATTGACAAAATACTATTTTTGGTTGTCACAAAACTGGACTATAGTCGTATTACTATATAGATAAAGTTTTTACGAAATATTATCATGATACATGCTACTCAAAGACTATTTCAAACAACAAAAATGACTTTGACTAAGTACAACTGAGAAGTTTATGCTGTATCAAAAAATTTTGGATAAACAACGTACATCACAACAATCATTACACACAAAAACCACTATTTTCAAAAAAGCATGATATACGATCGCTATTACCTGTTTTTTGTTGGTAAGTATGTATGGGATGTATCATATTGAATATTTACAACAAGATATTCCGTTACCATTCTACACGAACAATATAACACATGCAGACACTATCTGAACAATCCTAAATGCACAATGATATTTTGAAATTATTACAAAAGATGGTAAAAAAATTATATCTGACAACATTGCGAGTCAAGATATTATAAACTTGGATGAACAGTCATATTTGGATATAACTATTAGTGAAAGCATCCATGCACAAGTCGTATGACCAGCAACATTCTCTGTAGAACGTTTGGAACCCAACGAAGCTGGTAAAAGCATCTACAATATCCATATGATAAAATGAGATTTTGTTGCAATCAAATCACTGACAAATCAAAATATTCAAGATTTGATACAAGTGACTACTGCAGAATGAGTCGTTGTTAGTCAAAACGACACACCATCAGAACTAGATAATGATACAGACTTTATTGTTATGCAAAAAAATAACAATCCTGTTGTTGTTAATAAATGAAAAAACGCACTTAATGTTGCATCAAAAAAACAAAACTCACAAACAACGCTTCAAGACAAACATATAGCAACTGTTGATACACAACAAGATACAGTAAATGTTCGTTCTTTGTCTCCATGAATGGAACTAGGAATTCAAGATAGTGAAAAATCAGCAAATACAGATAACACAAAGAGCATTTTGGATGAGGTTGCATCTATCATAAAAGAACATGAATTCACATCTCAAACAACAGGAACACTTTGATCTTGAGAAGTAACATGATCATGAATTGATATATGAGGATCACCATTTTCATGAACGAACGGTTCTTGAATATTTAGCGCATGATCTACACTTGGTTGACTTTTTGGAGAAGAACAAAATATTATAAACGACTGACAAAACCAACCTACTTGAGAAAATATTACCCCAGTATTTTCTAGCACAATGGACACATGAACCCTAATATCAAACGAAAACAACCCAAACACATGATCAAAACTAACAGCAAATGACACAACAAAAACAATACCCCAAACAGAAACAACAACTATTTGAAATAAACGCGTCTTAACAGAAGATCAACTTTATTCATTGGAACAAAATATTCACGGAACTTTTGTGATGAATGATATACAAAATATTGTCAAATACTCTCTCCTATGAAAAAAACAACAATATGCCATTTCTCGCACAAACCTTATGAGCAGAGTGCATAGAATCTATGGTATATTGGAATATAACAATCCGAATAATGGAAATGATATTGCTTCCATCATCCACAGTGTAGATATTTTGCACGCAATATTAGAAAAAAGATACATCGTTCCATATAGCACCTTACATAATCTAAAAGCGATCAAAGAACGGCTTGTTGTTGTGCAAGACCTTCCAGTTGGTTCATTACCAGAAGAAACATATGAAAACTCTTCATTTGAAAAACTTATACAAGAAGCTACAATACAGACAACACCTACAATGATATTCAAATAGTGAGAATAGAAAGTATCGATTGTAACTCATAAAAAAAACTATACCCTCATAACTATACGCAAGTATAGTTTTTTTGTTGCTCATACTTCATTACATGAAACGTTTTATTACTTTCTTTGTCTTTTGTATATATCTAATCTTTTCGCAATTTGCTATAAAGGCATTTTTGACTACGGACATACAATTACTACAAAATAACATACTTTCAATAACGCAAACACAAAAAAATGTCTGAAATATAGCAAGCAACATAACGGTTAAAAACGAAACATACGTATCAAGTATATGAATTGAAACACAAGAAAAAAAATACTGATGTCGACGTAAACATACACTTTCTCAATGGACAGTCCCGCCTATACAAGAAAAAACACACGGTTATGCATATCTAGACACAAGCAAAAAAAAAGTATGGCAACATATCAAAAAAATCATACATATTGATGTAAATTTATACAAAACCTTAGCTCCTCCAGACTCTACAAAACATCACTTTCTTGCTAATTATATAGAAATTATTAAAAATATATGATAACAGAGAGATTTCAACATATACAAAAACTACCATATATCTTTATACATCTCAAATTATTATGGGAGCACTCTGGTTATCATTTGTTGCGTGAGTAATTACAGTACTAGCACCGTGTGTTTTACCACTTTTGCCAGTGATTATAGGTTCTTCTGCGCAACATACAAATAAAAAACGTCCATTAGTGATTATATCAGCTTTTGCAATCTCAGTTATAGTTTTAACGGTACTTTTAGATCGATTATTCTCGACCTTTGGACTACGTCAACAAACACTCACTACTATTTCTGCAGTCATTTTGATAGTATTTTGACTTACAATTATGTTTCCAGATGCATGGACACGATTTGCAAGTAAAACAAAAATTAATCAAATTTGACATGGACAAAAAAAATGAACCTGACTGCGGTCAGATATTCTTTTGGGTGTAAGCCTGGGTCCAATATTTAATACATGTTCCCCTACATACACAATTTTGATTAGCTGAGTAATTCAAACAGATTTTATAACGTGATTACAATATACGCTTGCGTATGTTGCATGATTAGTTCTGATCTTACTTGCTATAGCATATGGATGAAGACTTGTAGTTGATAAATTGCGCCGAGCATCTCACACAAATGGATGGTTCAAAAAAATTATATGATGAATCCTGATTTTGGTATGAGTTAGTATACTTCTTGGACGAGACAAACAAGTAGAAGCATGGGTCCTTGAGCAATGATATAGTATAGATACGACTCAACGAGAATATGATCAAGTCAAAAAAGTAGAAAATGCAAAAGAATAACAATAACATATAATGTTTGCATCAACAACCAAACATAGCCTTTTTTTTACACCTTATATTACATAGTATGAAAAAATTTATCATTTATTGACTTAGTATAGTTAGCGCATTCGCATTTGTATGATGTAGTACACAAGAACCAGTTTCTACAACAACGCCTAAAGGAACAGCGACTATTACACAAACAAGTAGTCCATCAATCAGACTTGCATCTTCGAACTACATATCATATAGCGAAAAGGCACTTACAGATGCACAAAACGAATGAAAAGACGTTATTGTATTCTTTCACTCAAAAACATGTGGAAGTTGTAAAAAGGCAGATACTGATATCAATACAAACATCTCAGACATACCAAGCAATGTAGTGATTTTGAAAGCAGATTGGGATGATAATCAAGCACTTGCTAACAAGTTTGATGTACAAAGTTATCATACATATACATACTTTAGAAAAGACTGAACACAAGAAAATATATCATGATTATTTACATTACAAGAAATTATACAAAACATATCATAAAGAATTACCTCAAAACAATACTACTCCAACAAAAGACTAGCAAATATGCTAGTCTTTTTTGGTATCGTGATTTCATTCATCTTGTGAAATAGTATCTAACCAGGATGTTTGAGAATCTTTTCGATCATCAATATTTTTATGGTGACCAGAAAGTAAAATATCAGGAACTTCAAAACCACGAACAGTTCTTGGTCTTGTGTATTGCGGATATTCTATATTATTGAGTCAGTGTTTTGGAGTATAACTTTCTTCTTCCCAACTCATTTGTTCTTTGATAACTCACGGTATCAACCTAGCAATTGCTTCAACCATCGTCATAGCAGCAACCTCCCCTCCTAGCAAAACGAATTTCCCCAACGACATCGTACAAAATATGTCAGGATATGTTTTTTGCAAAAAAAGACGAAAGCGATGATCTATTCACTCATATCTTCCACAAATAAAAATAATATGTTCGTATGTTTGTGCATATTTTGTTGCAACATGTTGATCAAAAAAAAGATCTGACGGTGACAAGAGTATAATTCTTGTTGTTGATAGATCTTGTATAGTTGTAAGGATAGATTCTACTGCACGTAGATATGGTTCTGCTTTAAGTAACATTCCTTGTCCACCTCCATAAACTGTATCATCAACTTGTTTGTGTTTATCTTCACACCAGTCTCTAGGATTGTATGTTTTGATACAAATAAGAGATTGTTGCTGAGCTTTTTGAATCAAGGAACTTTCACAAAAACTATTGAAAATTTCTGGGAAAATAGAAACAATATGAAAATACATAGACTAATAAATAAGAAAAGTGAAATCTATCAAATTGTGGGTACATGATTATGTACATGAATTTCTTGGATAGATGAATCAGCTACACTTTGAACAGAAAACACCAAGTAGGTTTTTTCTTCATCAGTCTTATCTTTTTCTTTTGTTGTTGATGTGTGTTCAGATTCATAAAATAAACGTACAGTTTCTCATGCTTCTGGAAGTCTCTCCAAGACACTTGTAACGACATATCACATAGTTTCTCACATCATATCATGTATAAAAAAGTCTTCCTTGGGGTCAATAACGTCAGTATGATCAATATCTAGTTCATCAAGAACTTCTCACAATCTCACATCAGCTTGTACGAGGATATCATTTCATACAGATTTGATAGATTCTTTTTCTTTGTCAGTTTCATCATGAATTTCTCAAAAAACTTCTTCTACAATATCTTCAACACTAATCAATCATGCAGTTCCACCATATTCATCAATAACGATCGCAACTTGTGTGCGAGAACTTTGCAAATTTTGAAGCAATTTGTGAATAGGCTGAGTATTTGGAATTTTTATTATTTCTTTGAGGGGAAGATTTTGTAATTTTTCTTCTTTATCATGGGTTTTGGAAAACTGCATCAAATCTCTCAATGTAACAACATATTTGACATTGTCGATTGTTGATTCATAGACAGGAATACGAGAATGAGAAAACAAAAG
Source organism: uncultured Candidatus Peribacteria bacterium (assembly GCA_964526045.1). Classification (GTDB taxonomy): domain Bacteria; phylum Patescibacteriota; class Gracilibacteria; order Absconditabacterales; family Absconditicoccaceae; genus CAZGIF01. The sequence goes on from CAZGIF010000001.1 coordinate 68,629, forward strand.
AATCTTATCTGTTGCTTGTTGCAACGTAAGATTTCCATCAAATGCTTCTATTTTGGTTCTAGGAGTCATAATGTCTTCTGCATCCATTTGATAGAATCATAGACTCTTTTTGATCGTTTGATATTCATCATCACTAAAAACACCAGAATCATAACTCATAGATAAAAATGCACTTACATCCTCTTCTGTGACAGCCTTTTGGTCAGGTTTATTTTGTAATATTTTGATAATTCGTTCTATAACAATAACTAATGGAAACAATACATATCACAAAATTTGAAACAGTTTTGCCGTATACAAAGAGATTTGTTCTCAATATCGTGTAGCGAATGTCTTTGGTATTATTTCCCCAAACAATAATAACAACAAAGTAATTATTCAAGTTGCAACTCCTATAACAAGATTTTGTTCATATCATGAAGTAGCTGCAATCTGCGCGCTAAGCACGGTTGCATATGATGCCGTAATTACATTAACTAAATTGTTTCAAACTAGTAATGTAATGAGCAATCTTTCATTATGAGACTTGATATATGCAAGGGCTTTTGATCATCGTTTTTTTTGTTTTACGAGAGCTTGCAATTTATGCGCAGGGAGCGACATCAATGCAGTTTCACTTCAAGAAAAAAACCCAGATAAAATAAACAATCATATAAACAGTAATATCGACTCTCGTTCCATGAAAAAAGCAAATCGCGTCAAAAATAAATTACACTATATATAATGAATGGTATTGCATATGCAAGAAAACATATTGTAATATGCTTATCAATTTTTATAGTGAATGTATTTATTCAACGCAATAGTAATGGAAGAAGAACTAACACAAGAGATCATAACAAATGTTAATAACGTACCTTGAGATTTGGATACGTTAAGCGAAGAAATATTGACGTGAAATAGTTGATCGAATATGTGATTTATAGACAAAGCACTTTCATCACCTGAGGACTTTTTTTCTGGTCTTACTATAACGTATATTGTCGTATGATGCGTTGTATTTTTTTGGTTTATTACTGTAGTATGGGTAGCAAAAGATGCAGCTTCAAGATCTAGAGGGATTCGATGACAAATATGAAGCATTATGCTTGTTACTTTGCTTACGCCACTATTTGGATTACCATTGTACCTTGCGCTTAGACCAAGCGAATTCAAACTCAATACGCTAGCACGAAGAGAAGCATTGGATATACAAACAACGAGATGCAAAAAATGCAAAACAGTCAATTTGTATACATTTGTACATTGTGTGTATTGTAGCAATACATTAGCGCACGAATGTAAACAGTGTAAAAACACATATCCTGATGATTTTCCTTATTGTAATAGTTGTGGAGCACCTAACAATTTTTGTAAACAAAAATAAAGTATTTAAGCATAATCTGGATATATGTTTTATGAAGATGGACAATTTTGGTATGTATGGAAACCATATGATATCCCAACAACATACGGCACACAACCATGCTTTTTAGAAAAATTGACTACATACACACACACTATAGCCACACAGATATGTCGTAGCACACAGCGTGAATTTTGACTGGTCAACAGATTAGACAATGGCACATGTGGATTGTTATATTTTGCCAAAACAGCAGAAATTTACAAACAATACAAATTATTACAAAAACAATGATATGTAGACAAAATCTACTATGCAACAGTACATTGACATATGAAAGCTCTTTTTGGAACCATTCCCTACCCCATTGCTCATATGCGCGACAACGATCAAAAAATGGTATGCTGATATCCAATTGAACAAAATACGAAACAAAAAAGTATACTGACACCCTATCACAAAACATATGCAATCAGAGGAAAATTACACTTTGTACAGACAGAGTATTGTCAATGTGAATACAATCCTCTGGCACATACAACATTACTTATGCTCAAAATAAAAAAATGAATAAGACACCAAATTCGCTGTCATCTAGCTAGTATATGACATCCCATACTTAACGATGATATATACATGCCACCGTCTATACGTAAACAACGTACATCTCTAAACTCACAAGACACTACTTGATCTCTTTCGCTCATGTGTGCTGGTTTATCTATTGATATATGAGATGCTTAATCCATTTTTAAACAAAAAAAAACAATCTCGATATGAGATCATCAAAAGGCACGATACATTTGTAAAGTATGGAATACTTGTTATAAATGTACTTTTTATGATTGTTGCAGTAAGAGCGTTTATAAATTATAGTTATATCAATGAAAATATTGATAAAGAATATCAAAATATAGCATATATTATACAACGTAATGCATATGTAGAAAACTTTCATAGATCATATTTGCAGTCAGAGTATGCTGCATACTTTCTCGGACATGAGAACAATAGAATGTATGACAACGAAATACTTGTTCGTATCCAAACCAAAGAAGAAGCAGAGAATCAAGAAACACAAACCGAAGCTAGAACTAATGCTTGAATAAATGACAATCAAGCGCAAATCTTAACACCATCACAACAATGGAATACCTTTTTTACAAAAAAACGAGAAAGCGTCAGATAGTTTTTTTTGTTACTTTTGATACATAATATATTTGTCAGGATATCAGCTATAAAAGCTTTTGACACACAAAATATCTCAGAATCTTATTCACATCTTTTCAAAAACTCTTATATGTCATTGTTTATCAACAGTTTTCCAAAACCATTGTTGAGCTTCATCATTTCATCGTGGCAACATAAACACTAATCTCGTAAATTCTGGATCAGCGACGTATCGTATTTTGACGTATTTAGCAGTTGCTTCTTGGATGTATCAATTGTGAATTAGTGTTTCAATATGGTCTTTTGTACAATCACGAACATAATCTTTGTGTTTGTTGAGTATTTCGTACTGTGGCGTCTCTTCCAACAAACTTTCCCATGCCAAATGTTGTACGGTAACCGTATGTAACATCGTTGTTAAATAGTCCAACCACACATCAACACCTTCTGCAGTAGCAGCAGAAAGCAAAAATGTCTGATCGAGAAGAAGCTGTGGAGATATTTCGAATCATTTTGCAGCCTTTTTTGCATGCGTAGATGCATTATTTGTCTCAAAATATGCAAGCACATGATCAATAAGTTGCGTTGTATACTCTTGCAAGATTTCTTTATCAAAAAGGAGGTCTATTTTTGAAACTACTATAACAAGTACCTTTTCAAACAAGATTGTTTCTGACTGCTGGTCGAGATTTGGACCATCCTTTGTAAGACTTATGACTTGCATGACAAGTATTTTTTTGTCAGTATTCTTTTGAGCTGTTTCAATTGATGTGTTTTGAGCAACAAAACGACAAACAATATCTCATGTATGAACATCTCATATAGTTTTGTGAGAAAATTCTTGTTGAATATACAGCACGATTTCTTGTAAGACACTTGTCAGTTCTGAAAATGAATCTTCAAATCTAGAACAATCTGCCAAAAGCGCAAATACTTTTGCTTTGAGGACATGTCTCAAAAACGTATTTCACAGTCACTTTCATGAATGAGCTCATGCTATCAAACCTGGAATATCTATGATAGTAAATCCACCATTTTTCGTATGAACTACTCACAAATTTGGCACCAATGTCGTAAAATGATATTCTGCGACTTGTGCTTTGGTGTGAGCTATATGATTGATAAGTGTCGATTTTCACACACTTGGAGTTCAAATAAGTCACACATCTGCCAAAAGTTGTAATTCAAGTTGTAGTGACAGTGCATGTCCTGGCTCTCACGTCAATGCAAATGTTGGATATTGATTGGTAGAGTTTTTGAAATGCATATTACCAACTCCCCCACGTCATCCTTGCAACAACTCTATACGCTGACCATGAGTGACAATCTGCCCCAACACCGTGTCAGATCATTGAGTTTTAATCAAAGTTCCAAGTGGAAGTTCTAACACTAGATCTTGAGCTCAAGCTCCGTATTGATCTTTTGATCTTCCTGGTTCACCATCATCTGCAACAAATTCCTTTTTGAATTTGAATGCTTGTAGTGTATTAAGATGTTGATTTCAGACCAATATAACACTTCATCCACGTCAACCATTTCAGCCAGAAGGTCATCAAAATGGCACACCTGCTTCTCTACGTCATGTAACACATCCATCTCATCATTTTCATGAAGCAATGTAAATTTCAACTTGATCAAAAAATTGCATATAGTATTTCTAATAATAAATTATAGAAATAAGTATCATGAATAGTCAGGTTTTTGCAAGGTTATGTTATGATGTATCTTACTTTTTATACAGACAAGAAGATGTTACATACTTATTACATACAAATCACAAATGTCACAAATAATAACAGCAGATCGTATTATAGATTACTAGAGAATATCTTTCTAGAATTTTTTATAAAAGTCATTTTACAAAATGAATGAAACACCAAAATATATACCTAAGTCTGGCGAAGAACACAAAAAAGAAATGATTAACAAACAAAAAGAAAGGGATATGCAGAGAGAAATAGAAAAAGCGATTCTAAATGGGGAATGAAAAAATAAAGCTTTAAATAAAGAATTAATAAAAGAAATCAGTTCAAATGTAAAATTAGATGAAAACCAACAATGACCTGTTTTTGATTACAATTCAATTTCTATACAATCAGAGAAGATAAATAGTCTATTTGTTAAATTAATAGCAATTGTAAATACAAAAGTAAATATTAGTGAAGAAAAAAAAGAGAAAGTCAGACTTAATATGAGTATTATCTTGGGAGTAAACAAAAGATTACTTGATAAGGCAAATTCTGCAACAACAAAAAGAGCGCAAATAGAACCTATTCTAAAAAAAAAGTTTGAAGAAATTAGACAATGAATCATTACTGATTTCAAAGATTTTCCTGATATTGTAGAAAAAGCAGAGAATTTAAAGTTTTTTGGAGATTTTACAGAGGAAGAACTCAAAAAATTACATTCAACATCGCCTATAATATGAAACATTGAACAAAAGAACAAATAACAAAAAACAATCCTGACCGCATTCGTGTCAGGATAGTTTTTTTTTAGTACAGTGAAAAAAAGTAATGGAAGACTTGTGCAAGTTGGTTGCTGCGTATTTTCTGCCCAAAAGCGACTTTATTGTGAATCAAAATATACACACATTCTCCTACTATAAAAAAATTAACCGAACCAGATCAAATTTGTATAGATGAAAACATTTCAATATCATATGTTGAATCTATTTGCTCTAAAATACTAATTCACTGTCATAAGATAGTCTTCAATGAAAGACTATTTTTTTGGATAAATGTTATGAGTTGTTTGGCATATACTCACATTGTTGTGTCAAATAATGAATGTGCGTCGAGAGTTTGAGACATAAAACATATTATCTCGCGATACTTTCACGACTGAAATTCTTTTACTATATCATCAAACAACATATAAATACCATCAGTTCATTCAAAAAATTGTATTGGCGGCATCTGAGAATCTCTAAATGTAGACATAGTTTGCAACAGTGTATGAATGTCAGGCAACTTAGATTTTTTGTAGGAAAGAACTGATTCTTCTTTTTGGACCATACGATCAAAAGCAGACTCATCTGAGACGAAAAACTGCTTTACTCACTTGGAAATAGACTCTGACAGGAGTCACTTTTTGACCAAAACTTCAAGCATTTTGTAAGTTGCTGTTCTTTCTATATTGATTGCTTTGGCAATACTGGATGCAGGTTTTGGTCAATACGCATATACATACAAAAAACAGTGAGACTGACTCTCACCTAGTCACATTTCGATGAGAACTTTGGTGTTATTTGAAATCATGATTTTTGTGTTGTGAAAAATACTTTCACACAAATACTACAAAATCTATTGTGAAATACAAACACAAAATTATCATGTTGACATATTATTTTATTTTGATAAAAATATTTGGATGTATACAACAAAACAAGCGTATGAGCACATAGCAAAAAACAACGAAGACCCTATCGTACAACGACGTACATGCAAAGTCTCGGGTACGCAATTTCCAATTTTTCAAAGAGATATCGAATTGTTACAAAAAATCTGATTAGCTACCTGATGAATAACACAAGCAACAAAACAAAATGATATTTGATATTTGCTACCTACATTATGTCCAGAAGAACGTCAACGCCTAAGACTTTTGTTTCGTAACGAAAAAAACCTATATAAAAGAAAATGCGATGCAACAGGCAAAGACATTTTGTCAGTATATGAGCAAAACTCTCCATACAAGGTGTATGACAAATCGTATCGACGATCAGACAAACGATCCGCACTTGATTTTGGTCAGACTTTCGATTTTTCCAAGACATTTACAGAAAATATGGATACGCTCATCAAAAATGTACCGATTTATAATATACAACATAATAAACCATGTGAAAATAGTGATTATTGTAATATAGTAGCTGAGGTTCGTAATGGATACATGTCGAGTTCGTGAGCATATTCTCAAGATATATATTACTCAAATTGGTTTGGGTGATGTGATTCTTGCTTTGATTGTTCTTGTATTTTGGATTGCAGAGAGTGTTACCAAGTTGTACAATCCCAAAAATGTTATAGTAGTTCATATTTGTACAATTGTATGAATTGTACATACTCAATTGGGTTAACAAACTGTCAAAACTGCAGCTATTGTATAGATTGTGACAATATTGTCTGAAAAAAATACCGAATAAAAAACAAACAATGTACAAAAGAAGACTATGAACTTGCACTCAAAAACATCAATAAACAAGACCGACAAAAAACAGAACACATGCCAGCTTCAGTACAATCTCAATCAGAAAACTCACTATGAAACTTTTTGTACAATTGCAAAGACATACATATGTGATTTGACTGCTCTGAAACAAAAAACTGACGCTATGTCTATGATGGTTGGGATTCTACGGATGTACTAGATTGTGTAGAATTTCTAGAAAATTGTGAGTCAATCTACCAAGCCGAAGAAGTTTGAGACACAAAAAACAGTATGTTTGTAAAATCATGTTTTGGTGTAGATCATCTTTTGTACAGTATGAATTGTTACCAACAAACAGCTCATTGTTTTGGATGCGTATGATTACGTGGTGTAAAATATGCAATTTTCAATAAAGAATATACACAACAAGAATATATAGCATTGCAACAAAAAATAATCTGACACATGAAAGAAACAGGTGAACGATGACAATACTTTGATCCACGTTTAAGTTACTTTGGATACAATGAAACCTTGGCGCAAGATTACTTCCCAATCAAACAAGAAGACAATACACGCTTCAAACGACAAACAAACGAAAATACAATCCGTATTCCAGAAAACAGCAATACAATTCAGACTTCTGAGATGCAAACGAATATACAAGCTATTGACCAAAATTATTACAAAAATATCTTCATCGAAGAAGAAACAAATAAGCCGTATCGCATACTCGAACAAGAAGTCGCGTTTTACAAAAAAAACAATATCTCACTACCAAAACAACACCCTCGCACAAGACACAACAACCGTATGCAACAAAAGCCTCATAGGTCTTTGCAAACAACACACTGTGCCGTCTCATGAAACGAAGTCGTAACTGCATTTTGAGATATCAAAAATATTTATACACCAGAAATATACACACAAAAAGTATTTTGATAAACAAAAAGCCCTAATACGAATATAGTATAATCTAAGGAATAATTAAACACTTCGCTCTTTCACTACACCATCAGTATCCAGAAATGAAAGGTAGACTGCCGACAAACAAATCATTGATCAAGGTTCTGTATCAGGATTATATAAATGATCTCATAGAATTGGCATACCTCGTTCTGCACAATGGTATCTAATCTGATGTGTTCTTCCTGTCAGTATTTCGCATTCAAGCACTATCTCGGCTCAAATACGATACCAGGAACAAAGCTTCGTTGTTCATTCTTTGGGTATTGCATCTGGTGTTTTTGAGAGAATTGATGATGTATGATACCACGGATATAGCTTTGATTTAAGCCAATCTTCACGATTTTGTGTTCGGGAGACACGAGCGCGATATTTTTTGGTAAGGAGGATTTTTTCTTTATCTTCAATACTTACTGCTTCTGATTTTTGGGTAAATAATGCGCGAAAATGAAATAGTCACTTTTCTGTTAGAGCGACAACCATGGGTCAATCAGTATCTCTATCCAATCTATGAACAATACTTGATCTGATAAAATGGTGATATTGGGGAGCATTCTTGCGCGTATAATGATACAAAAATCCAGTGACACTAGGATTGGTCGTATTTTTGATAGTGGTTGGATGCGTAAGAACGCCTTTGGGTTTGTGGATAACGAGATAATCGGGATGTACGAACATCACAGGAATATCAATATTTGGAGCATCAATCAAAAGGCTTGGGTCAAGATTCCTTTCTTTTTGGATAATGGTGATAATATCGTGAGGATTTACCTGAACAGATCATTTACGACAATATCTCCCATTGATCCAGACCAACCTTTTGGTGATGAGATAACGAGTAAACGCAATACTCAGAGACTGATCTTGACTAATGATCATGTCGAGCCTACCATCTTTAGAGGGAGAAAACACCGTATTCATAGCAAGAAGAAATGTAAAGAATTTACGATATTTTTTTTAGAAAATGACAAATCTGAGTTTATTGGTGTATATTATTATAATCTCTAATTTTTTTATACATAAAAATACTATTATTTCAATTTTATCTTAAAAAGAGATTATATAGATAATTTAGTACAATTCTTACATCCATAAAATACTCTGATAAAAAATGAGAAGAAAAAAAATCCTGACCGCATTCGTGTCAGAATTTATTTTTTTGTAATGGATTGTTTTTTTTAGTTACATCCATATTCTACAGCCAAATCAGCTAGAGAAGTAATATCTTGGATGATTTTACCATCTTTTGATCATCGTGCTGGCAAATCTTTGACTCCCATAGCTTTGCAGCTAGCTTCATCAAGATCACAATCTACACATTCGAAGTTGTTCATATCAGATCCATATTTTTTGACATCTTCACATGATGTACCACAAGATTCACCTCCATAGAATGTCACGCCTTTGTCGCGTAGACATGAGATTTGTGCATCTTTGTCTCATCCTTCTCCTGCCAAGTCTAATAAATCTTCCAAACTTGGATCTCATCAAGCCCCATGTCCTTTGCTGTCTGCTTGATACTTGAGGTATTGTTTGTATCCAAAAAATCAACTAATTCACACAACAAGAACAGCGACTGCAATCCACACATAATACTTTTTCATCAATAGTAATAATACATAATAAAAGCTCTTGCATCTTTTCTGATATAAGTGTACACATATATTATCATCTTTGCAAATTTTTGAAAAGATTTTTGTTTATTGGATATTTTTGTATGATTCACCTCTTACCAGATCATGTTATCAACAAACTCAAAGCATGAGAAATTGTTGAAAGACCAGCCTCTATTCTCAAAGAATGCATAGAAAATGCACTCGATGCTGAAGCAACACATATAATTGTCTCATTAACTGATTGAGGGAATACCGCTATCCATGTGCAAGACAATTGAACATGAATTGCTGCCGATGATGCATGACTCGTATTGGCAAGATACGCAACATCCAAAATCTCGAGTGATAGCGATTTACAAAGTTTATATTCATATTGATTTAGAGGAGAAGCTTTGGCTAGTATCGCAGAGATAAGTAACGTTATAATCCAAACCAAAACACAAGATGCACCAATATGAACTCGCATACAAAAAACCCAGACCTGACTGCAACACAGTCCCGAAAGTGTTTCACGAGAACATTGAACAAAATGTATGGTACAAGACATATTTTATAATACACCCGCAAGAGCAAAATTTCTCAAAACTCCCCAAACAGAATATACATACTGTCAGCAATTATTTTTTGCGTATGTCATGTGTCGTCAAGATATCCATCGAGAATTGCGACATAATGACAAAAAAAAGTACGATATTCGCCCAGAAAGTTCTACACAAGCACGTATAGCAAGTATTTACAAAAAAAATCGAGCAGATAATGTCTCTGAAATATATACTGAAACCGATCACCTGCAGATTTCATGATGTGTGGGAAATGCTCGCATTCGTTTTCCAAATGCAAGTATGATGCAGTTTTTTGTGAACTGAAGACCAGTTGAAGACAAACTTATCAAAAAAGCTGTGATGCAAGCATACAAAAACCAGTTTGCGCCGAGAGAATATCCATTAACTATTCTTTTTGTGACAATTGATCCAAAGCTGGTTGATGTCAACGTTCATCCAAGAAAAAAAGAAGTAAAATTCTTGGATACTCAGCATGTTTTTGGTAAAATATATAGTGCAGTACAATCAAGCCTTTCTGACAAAAAAATTAGCTATGACACACAATCACATAGTCAAAAACAGAATAACAATTCACATACGTATGTCCCATCAACAAAACGCTTTGATATGACGCACGCCACTAGACACATTCCGCGCGCATCAGAACAAACGCTTTGAATGTTCGACGCAATGACGACATCAATGTGACAAAACAATAACCAAACAAAAAATCATATACAATCGGAAACACCATCAGAAACATATCGTAACATTGACAACAGACTCCTCACAACGTCTCAATGATTGCAAATAGTCTGACAAGTACGAAATATGTATATTTTGTGCCAAGATATTGATCATATTTATTATGTTGACCAACATGCCTTAGCCGAGAGAATAGCTTTTGAAAAGCTCAAAAAAAAACTAGAACATACGAACAACTACATAAGCAAAAGCCTATTGACCCCTCTACGTATCGAAGTAGCATCCTCACTTATGACTCAACATAAACTTAATGAGTTGGCACAATATGGTTTTGATTGTGCGATGATTAGTGATCATAGTATGGTTGTTTATGGAATTCCTACAGTTTTTGCTGAGTATGTACTTGATATCGAATCCTTGGTTGATAAACTAGCCCTTATGGAACATCTTGATATGTGAGATATACTTGATCATATTTTTGCCACCAAAGCATGTAAAAGTTCTATCAAAGCATGACAAAAACTCTCTAGCGATGAAATGAAACAACTTTTGGAAGACGGACACACGCACATTCCTTGATGATTTGTGTGCCAACACTGAAGACCATTTTTCGTGTGAATTCCCAAATCAACTATTGATACACTTTTTGATAGACATTAAATATATATTTTTGCTTTTTTTCTTCTTATGAACACTCCTACACAAAGTATCACAGTAACGTGAGACAACGCACATCAAAGATTAGACAGATTTTGTAGAAAATGGTACAAAAAACGAGACTGACTTGGATTGAGTCAGATTTATTCTTGGGTGAGAAAGTGAGAGGTGAAGGTAAATGGTCACAAAAAAAGTGAATCATACAAACTGCAACCCGGAGATAAACTACTTCTCCCAATTCCTCAAAAAGACACATTCGCAACGCCAGCACATAAAAAAAACACTGCACGTCCAAAACCAGTCAGTATTCCTAGTATTTGAGAAATAAAAAAACATATTTTGTTCGAGGATGAGAATCGACTTGTACGAAACAAGCCCGCATGAATTGTCATACACAGCAACGATCAACACGCAAACAGCATACATACACGAATGCAAGCATACCTCAAAGACAAAAAACTTTCAACCCAAACATTTACACCATCATTTTGTTATCGTTTGGATAAAGACACATCAGGTGTTTTAATCGCTGCAACATCATACCAAGCTCTTCAATGGCTCAATGAACAAATTAGAGAAAGACATGTCAAAAAAGAGTATCTGACTCGAGTCGTTGGAGAACATCCACAACGTCTCGTCCATGACCAACCTCTCCATAAAGTTGTTGACAAAAAATTTGGAAGATGAAAAATGGTTGTTAGCAAAGAACAATGAAAAGAATCGTATAGCGAGTCGTTTTTGATCCAAAAAATACAACACCCAGAGATTTGAACACTTTCTAAAGTCAGAGTACAAATCAAAACATGAAGAATGCACCAGATTAGAGTACATCTTGCTCATGCATGATTTCCCGTTTTATGAGATATTGTCTATGGTTTGCCTTCAGCAAACAGAAAATTATTCAAAAAACATCCCCAACAACATATACTTCATTGTCATCGTTACAGTTTTGTAGATCATAATTGAAAAGAACAGTCATTCGTATCAGAAATCAAAAACTATTTTGGATAAAATAAAAAATCACTATTTTCTTCCCTATTTATATGATACTTACTATTGACTTATGTATTTAATTACATAAAAACAAAACATACTCAGCGAAGGGTATTTTTTTTTATAAAAATATAAAAGATGAGAGAGATACCTGAACGACAAAAAACAGCGGATGACAAAACAATAGAAGAACTGGAACAAGAAATAGAAAAAAACAATGAAACAATAAAAGAAAAATGAAATCATATAGCAAACATGGCAACACTATGCGTATGAGTTGCAACAATAATGAGTATCGTTCTTGGAAACAATGAACGTATATGACTTATACTCTGATTAGGTTGAGGAGCACTATGACTTGTAGAAGCAATATTATACCATGTAGATGAATTGCAAGAATTTAGCTTGGTAAGAAGCACAAATGATATATTTTATGCGCTTTCAGATACGAAGTTCAAGAAACTAATGATAAAAGAGAAAAAAAAGAGAGAAAGTAAAGAAGAGTAAGTTTTATTGAATAATTCATGAGATGTGAAAGTGAAAAAACGAAATTGTAACATATGAGAAAGATAATACAAAAGCATTAAAAGCGATAGATGAACTACAAAAGAGAATAGATACACAAAAAGAACTAAGTAAGTTCAAAGTAGACACCAGTAGTGTGATTATTAATACAGTTTGAGTAATTTGAACACTTATTGCTGATTCATATGCATACAATCAATTAGAAAGTCTTGTTGTAGTATTTGGATGAATCGTAATAACACAAGGCATCGAGTTTGCGAAAATGCTAACTAGTAAAAGAGATGATTATGCTCAAGCACTTATAATATCAATATGTGGTCCTGTAGAGTGATATCTGAAATTGAGATCACTGAAGAAACAAGTAAAAGAATTGCAAAAAGCACTAGAAAACCCAAAATGAATGAGAAATCTTACATTTGATCCACAAAAAGAAAGAAAGTGTGTCTATACTTCAGACATAATAGATCCCATAACAGATCATCATGAAGTCTGTCTTGCAATCGTTTGAGTAAACGAAAAAAGATTATGTAATCTACTTTTTAGTATCTGAAAAGCTGACAAAAACAACACTGTATCTGAAGCATATCAAAAAAGCTGAGAATGTCCTACATGTGATAAAAAATGACCTCAAAGAAAATATATCAAAGAAATGAAAAATTGAAAAGAAGTCTCTCTATAAATATAAAAGTCTAAAAGGAATAAAAAAAAGTGACATATTTACTTACTTACAAAAATATTCAGAAGAAACAAGTAACAAAAACATACAAATAACAATCTGTCAATCCAAAGCAGTCAGGTTGTTATTTTTTTTTGCAAAAAAAAGGATTGTTACTACACTCAGATTAGTACAAGAAGCTCTCTTATCGGGTCCACCACATAAACCTTACTGGAGGGTGATTGTATAGAGGTATTCCTCGCGCTTGTTACATAGGATTGTTACCCAACAATGCATGTAAATACATGACGGCATCGGATTTTTTTCTTACATATCGCTGATATGTATAAAGGTATATATCTTTATTCACGTCAGGGTGTGTGATAACAACCCTACCGATGCCGTCATTAAATACCGATAGTATTCTATCGGTGTTTTTTTTTGCATTATTTTTTGACATACGAAGAATGCAAAACAAACTTATTCTTGTTTTTATATGATAAATCACTATTTTAGTGATACTATAGCAGAAAAGAAAATTCTTGATCTCAATAGTATATTTACATTTTCTTTTGTCGTGTATGAAACTACTTTGTCTTGATCGACACAACAACAAACATGTTGCACTGCAAACAGACAAAACAAAAGAAGATTTTTCTGCAGGAGAGTTTCTTATATATGACGTACCTGGAGATAAAAAAAACCAACAATCAATTGCTAAATACTTATGATTAGAAGCTAACAAGAAAATTGACAGATATGGAACATTTCAAAAAAAACTCTCAGACGCTCAAAAAGAACAGTTTGATAAAATGGATGCAATTGCTAGAAAAAAATTCCCTCTCTTCAAAAAAAAATTTAAAACTGCATTTCCTGATACAATACCTGTAACAGCTAGGTTTAACATACTCACGGGTCAGTATTATTTTTTCTTTTATGGAGAAGATAGATATAATTTTTCTCAGTTTGTGAGAGACTTTAGAAGTGAACTTGGACAAAGTTTCTTTTTGTTTCAGATTGGAGCAAGAGATATGGTCAAAATGTCTCCAGCAACTGACAGTATCGTTGGTTGTAATTGAAAAAACCTTTGTTGTAAAAGCAACAGACCACTTCCTAGTATTGATATAGAAGTGTTGTTGGTACAACATCTCGAATGAAGAGACATTGAAAGGTTGAAATGAAGATGCGGAAAGCTAAAATGTAGTTTGATGTATGAAGCTGAGTTATATTTTGAAGAAAATAAAAAATATCCAAAAAGATGAGAAAAAGTAGAAAGTAATTGTGGAACATGTGGAAGTGTGATGTCTTTCAATGTTATAACGTGAACTATGCTTGTCAAAGATGAGAATAATAGCTATGTTACAATTGAACTTGCAGACGTCAAAAAGAAATATCATGAATCTCTAAAAAAGTAAACATTTATATTTCATTGTTGTATGAAAATCTTATTGATTGTACGACTTTTTCTGAGTCTTTTGCTGTGCTTATATCCAATTGTCTATTCAAGTATGTATGGATTCAAAGGATTAACAGCATTTTGGAAGTACACAAAAAACAAAATTGAAATGCTACGAGAACTGGCATATATCAAAAAAGATCGGATACAAAACCTTACAAAACAAAAAATAATCACACTTGAAGATGTAGCAAAAAACACAGAAACTGTAAAGACATTAGAGGACAATCAGTTGAAAGATGAACAACAGACTAGAACTTCTGAAACAACTCTATCACAACAAATACCCTCTACGATTATACATTCTCCCTTACAAACAACAAAGAAAGAAGATCTCTCTCCAAAACAAAGAAAAACGAATGCACTCCTTGAAAGAATAATACATAAAGCTCTGATGTACAAAGATAAAGGACAATTCGATGCATATGAAAAAAAACTTATAGAATGATTAGCTATTGATGATACTCATGCAGAACTCAATAAAAAACTCGCTGATCGATATTTTCTCAACAATAACCACAAAAAATCACTCAGTCTCCTCAAAAAAACAATTGAGCATAACCCTGATGACCATGAGGCATTATGGCAATTGGGAGAAATATATCTTGAACAATGAGAGTTCAAAGAAGCTGACTTATTGGTTCAAAGAGCAATTTGACTTGCAGCTGACAGACCAAAATACTACATTAGTCTTGTTGAGGTTAAGTACAATGCAAATCAAATAGAAGAAGCGATAGCGCTTATGAAAAAAGCAATCTGACTTAGACCAAATAATGTGAGTTATTTGCTGGCTATAGCTTGATTGTATGAAGAACATTGAGACATTGATAATTCTAAGAAATTCTATTTTGATATTTTGGAATTAGAACCAACAAATACAAAAGCTAGAAGAAAATTACATACACTATAAAACATAGTTTGCTCAAAAAAACACCTACATTTTATATACCTTATCACACTTTATTATGACAACAACTGGACAACAACAACGTAAATGAATCAAAATAGCAGTTATAGCGGTTCTTGCAATTTTCGTTATTTCAACACTATTTACGTGAGTTTTTGTTATATTTGACGTTATCTCACAACAAAATAGTAACCTACCTACTACCGTACAAATACCCGATCCTCTACCAATAACACAATCTGGTAGTACTGTAACCGGAAGTATTGACCCTCTAAAAGCACTACCCACACCACTTGAACTTATGAATCAACAACAATAGCAGACTTTATCTTATTTTTTATCAGTATGACACAAGCGTCTGTAGAGATTTTTCAGCAATATTGTGACATATATGATGTTGAATGAGACCATCGTGCCATAGCAGATCATATAATCCAGCATCCTACAACACATATTATCACTCACCATCGTGTGTGATATTTATTTTGGTGATTTGCGCAATACGTGCAAAAAAACCGAGAATTTGAAGACTTTTTGCGTATGTGAGATATTAGCCATGATATGAAAATACGAGACTACCAACTCAAACATCCAAGCAATATAAGATCACTAACTGCACTCTACGAATCAAATCGTGCAATGGAACATACGACGGTTATTGTAGATACTCCAAGTTTTGTATTTGCACAACATTCATTACAAGAAAGTCTTTGACTTCGAGAAACAACATTGCTAGCGTCAGATACATTTTTGTTTCATTCATAAAAAAAGTAGATATGAGTATAATTAGCGTAGATTTTGATGATACTATTTTGCAAACAATGCAAGCGATTTTGCAGATGCAAAATAATATCATATTTGGACGTGTTTTGTACAAACAAGATCTACAAGATATATTTTTTTCAAAACTTGATGGAATGTCGCATACAAAAGCACAAGATTTAGAAATGCGAGACGCATTTATCCAATCAGATCTACATCTACAAACTCCTATGTATCCACATGCACAACAGCAACTACAAGCATTGCAGGATGCTGGACATACATTACACATTGTAACATGAAGACATGAAAAACACAAAAAAGCGATACATACATACCTAGACACACATCTTCCATGAATTTTTACGGACGTACACGTATGCAATACATCATTACCACACGAAATTACCAAAAAAGAACGATACGAAAGATTATGAGTTTCTTATATAATCGACGATAGTCGAAGACAAGTAACCTGAGCTGTTCAAAAACTATGAGTACAAGGTTTTATAATGGATCAACCACGAAATCAGAGCTATGCCAACGATCTGCCATGAGCGCAAAGAGTACACTGACGACAGGATTCTGCCTTTGCTCAAATCTCCTAACATAGTTTTATTTCGTACTAAATAAGTATCATATGCAATATATAACAAAAAATATCTGACAACTTTGCAAGAGTAGACTTTTGTTTGTGATATGATGAGTAGTGTGTGCTTTGCTATTGAGTTGATGTTTACAGAAAACGTGAACAAATAATATAGGACCAACAACACCAGCAGCTACTACTACTGGAGCAAGTGCAAACTAAACATTCTATTTTCTTATATATGTGCTACTAATACTTCAATCTTATCGAGACTTTTCTGTCGATCAAACGTTTTGGGAGCAATACGGACTATTGAGTCAGATAAGATATCTTTTTGGAGGTATTGTTTAAGATCAGAGACTGCTTGTTGAATATCTGATGCTGATCAAGGAACGGTTCGCCTGATAGTTCACGATGCAACTTCTGGCAAAGAAGCGGTATGTGATATGATCAAAGGTACATCCAAACTACTTACCTCTGCAGCCACTAGCCCAAATCCATCTGACAATGAAGGCATGATTACCGCGTCTACAGACGCAACTTTATGAATAAGATCTTTGCGAAGCATTCCATTGAATTGGATCAAACGATCATGTACTCATATCGCAGCTATTTTTTGTTTAATTTCATTGTCTCTTTTGGCAGGAATTACATTTAGCAAAATGACAACGTCTGTATGTTGTTCCAAAATAGCGGGAATTGCTTGTATCAAAAAATCAAGTCATTTGGATTTTCCACTATGACCAAAATACATCAAAACAAATTTATCTTGAAATCAATAAATATTTTTCATTTGTTGTACACGGCTTGTATCTAGCTCAGAACGAGACCAATCTTCATGATTCACTCAATTGTAAATCAAATGTAAACGATCATCTTGTACTCCTATCACTGTTCTCATCGCATTGTAAGTATACAAAGAGACGCAATGATATGCATCAAAACCAGACGATAACAAAAATTTTTCTGACCGCTGTCGAAGTTTTCATCTAATGGGTCATTTATAACGAGTCCATAACGCACCAAATATCTCATGTACTGTAATAATCGTTGTTTTGTTAAAGAGAAATCACAAAAGACGAGCAGGCAAAGCTGCAGTATATGTTGAGGTATATATTTTTGTAATAGTTTTGTCTGATCTCAACAAAGACATTCATTTGAGTAATCAAAATCGCATAAAATTTATTCTTGTGGATCACACCCTGTAAATCGTATATCACGTATGTGTTTCTGTTTGTGGCAAACGATCATTGAAACGAGTTGTAACTATGCTAATGCGATATCAGCGTGCCACCAGTCAGTTTACAATATTTTCAAAAACAGTTTCAACTCATCATAAATGAGGGGTAAAGTATTCTAATAAGAACAGAATATGCATAGAGTATGAGCAAAAACAAAACTATTTTTTGAAGATCTATAGTAAATGTAGAGTTTTACTCTATTTTTTCAATATAAAAAAAACAGAAGTCTCTGCAGAGACTTCTTTCATGTGATCAACATGGTTTTTGTATAGAATACTATACACTAGGAAAATGGTTTTTTATAATACAATATATATTTTTTTTGGTAATATATCTTTATAGAACATCTTTTGTTATACCAACATATAATTTTGTGATGTTTTGTAGATAAAATATATGTGCTTTTATATACGTTTTCTTATAAAGTTTCTCTTACAAGATAATATATATTGTTAGCAGATATGATTTTGATAATATAGATTATAGTATTACTATAATCAAAGTAGTAGTATCATATTTTGTATGATGTTTGTACTTTTTTTTATTATCAATTTTTTTATCTTTTTCTATAAAAATAATTGCTTATTGTATGGTATATGTTATATAATTTATTTGTGCTACATACGTTAATATATAGACATATAAATATATAGTACTATTTCATACAAATTATTATTATATTTTTGTGTATACAGTAATATATAGTTTCTAGTTATATAATACTTTTGTTTGATATGGTAATATCTGTATATACATTTTGGTATAATAATTGCAGTATTACGTATAAATACAATTTTTTTTGTAGTATATATTGATAGTATATTGTCTTGAAGTATTATTGTTATAATACGCGCTATATATTTACAATAATAGAATATTCCTTATAACGAATATTTTTTTATTTTTGTTCTATTAATTATTTGTAAATATATATGCAGACTTTTACAAAAAAGTTTGTTTATATATTGTAATTATAAAGACCATCTTCCTATAAAAATACATATTGATGCAACATATACTTTTATAAGAATATAATCAAAGTAAGAAGGAGGAATCCCTGTAAAATCCATAACCACACAGCAGAGGTACCAACGTAACACCACTATGTATAACTTATAAGGTACCAGTTTATAAGTTCGTCACAGATCCTATATAAATCAATCACATGCTGGTTCACGTAACTTGAACTTATCCGCAATAAAAGAACATATTCCTCACGTGATATAAGCATAAATGTACATACAATATAATATTATACGAAGCCATCTGGTGAACGGCTACACTGTCGCGACAACAGTACATATTTTTTTCTTATATCTCGATAAACAATATAGCATCTTATTACGCAAGCATTTATATAGATACAAAGCTTTGTAGGACATTTTTTTTGCAAAGCATATACAACACACATAATCACCGTTTTTGATACAATACTATATACACGTGTTTTTTTTCATATATATACACCGATAATGCATATATATTACTTCCAAACAGTTTGTCTATAGTGAATCTCCAACATGATCATACACGTCACATACACCAATAGCGTACAAACATTCTACAAATAATTGGGAAACCTCCTTCCCATATGATTACATACGATGTGCATGTTATCACATGGGAAGAAGATATATTTTGATATGAAAGACCGATTGTATACCTTATTTCTGACTAGCTTGTTTTGGCTATGTCGCTTGTGTCTGATACAAGTATATACAAAACAAATATTGTTGTCAAATTTTTTTACACTTTTTTTGATACATTTTTTATAGCTTTAGTTTTTGTTATCTTATGTTGTTGAGTGCTGACACATACTCCCACCACAGAAGACATATGTCTTGCTCATCAACAACATCATTATAGTCAGGATATCTTTTTTGTCAAATTTTAGAGCGACTTTTTTATACTTTTTTTCATAGTGCAGTTTTCAACTAGTCTTTGGATAATAATTACATTAATCTCTCAGTATACTAACTCGTCATTTTTGTGCATCACCATTTGCATCAATCCACTGTATATAATACGTACCAGCTGGTAATTTGGCTCAATCTCGCTCTTTGTTGTTGATATCTGTAGCGAACACTTTTGATCACTGTCTATTGTATGCGGTGAAGTCCAGTTGATTTCAACATGCATCCGGAACAAAAAACGTATCATTGAACCCATCACCATTTGGGGTAAAGACGTTTGAGACGACTGTCATATCTTGACCTATTGTGATAACAAAATCATACGCAGCTTTACAACCATTTTCATCAATCACATACACCAAAAGATTACCTGACTGAATTTTGTCGTCTGGCGATAGCTTTTGTCAGTTTTGCTCTAAGTAGATAGTTTGTGTATCGTTTTGGATGAATTCCAAAAACTGCGATGCAGTCTGTACTTTACACGGTTGTGGATAGCTAACATTGATACGATTGAGAAAATCAACAAATGGGTTTGATACAATATCTTCTTGGTCTAAGACTGGAGATGGAGATTCTTGTACAAACACACTTTGAGACACCTCACATGATCCAACTGTATATACAAAAGTCAGCTCTTCACCATATGGCGTAGCAAGTCTATAGATATCCGCAGCATCACCAATCACATTACCATCTGCGTCAAATCGTTGAAACTTTCAGAGTCAACTTGTATCTGATACGCTAGCTTGTACTTGTATTTGACAGTTTTCTTCAACAGTTTGAGTTATATTAGTGATCGTTGGTTGTGGAACAACATCTACAACAAAAGACGTTGTATGTTCACATCTTGTGTAATTTATAAGATACTGTCCAACTGGTAAATTCTCCAGATCTCGTTCTGGTAATGGGTTACCGTTGATTATAATATCATATCAATCTTGTGTAGGCAAAGACAACACGTCTCATTTGCATATCACTTGAGGTATGAGATTGGAATCTAGTTGATAGTTGAGAGTGTTGAGAGAAAAAAGACCATCCTCATATGTTCATATATAACTAGCATTATCAGTTATAGTAGCTTGTAATTGTTTTCACGTATTGAGATATTCTGAATGTCCATAGTCATATTGTTTGTATATAAATCATTCTGGACCAGTATCAATATTTGCTTTAAATCAAGTAACAACAAACGCATTACAGTTACTATCATATCACACATCAGTCAAAAGATGAAACGAATCACTTTTTGGGATACGAACAACCTCACTATATGAGTCAAATCAAAGTAATTCATATACAATACAATCTCAATTTTGAAGATCATAATGACCAAAAACAAATATTACGTGTTACTCAATCTATGATGCAGGATTTTATCAGTGGTTGGTAATCATCTGATCTAGCTTCTACTCATATACTATGCAAATATGCTTGTCTTGTAACAATAGGTATATTTGAAGATGTAAACTGATTTACTCTATGTTTATAATAACCAATATAAGTATTATTTCACTCATACTTCAAATATGCTATATCTTTTTTATCTCAGTCTCGTTCAAAAGGAACTCACGTATATATTTTTTCATCGGTAGTAGCAATAATAGAGTCAGTAGCAAAATCATATATTCATGAGGTAGATATTACTCATTGTTCAGACTGGAGCCTATTCACAAAAACAACTCTTTTTGATATTGGATTAAATACTGTTATACTATTTCTATCAGACATTTCCAAAGAATCAATAGCACTATATCAATTCTCATTATATGCATAGATATTCTTTGTAGTAAATGTATACAAAATCTCATCCTCAACTTGAAAATTATTTGTATTGTAATAAAACTCTTCTGATCACAAAGCCAAAGAATCATACGAAACTAGATCCCCATTTGGCATTTGTTTCAATGTATACCGTGTTGAGCTTGGAGCAATTTTTAGTACATGAAGCAAAGAATCTTTCAAATAAATATCTCATGGATACATATCACCTGGAAAAACATATTTCTCTTCCAAGGTCTGTGCATTCGCAACTCACCCCAAACTCAAAACAAAAACACCAGTCAGCAATGCTTTTTGATAATATTTTTTCAAAAAAAATGAATCTGACAGAGTTGACGCACGGCTAGTATCTGTAGGTGCATCTACAGTAGGTAGATATTGTGTTTGTGGGGTAATATTATTTGACATATATAAATTGTATACAAATAAATAGATACTTTGTATCTACAGAAACAACAAAAGAATGCAAGACTTACTATTGACATTCTACTTTTGATCACAATATTTAATGGGAAAGAACCTTATATAAAAGAGATACCAGAGTTCCAATATATGATCCAAGTTTGTAGTGCGAAAAAATGTGTTTTAGACTTGTAGTTTTGGAAAAAAGCATTACAAGGAAGAAAATTCATTGTTTTATATTGTTATCATGTGTAGATGAGAAAGTGAAGTGATTGAGATGGAGGGAAAAACTCTTTTGAAAAAAGAATACCTATACATATAACGATTGATTCTCGTACAAAAGTAGGCGAAGAAGTATCTTGAAAATTGAAAGAAAATATAGATCCTGAGCCAAAACTTGCGCCTCATATGAAACTGTTGGCAAAAGTAGCTGAATATATAACAAGAAAATGTTTTGAAAGAGTAGAAAAACGAACAAAATAAGCTTCTCTTTTACCACAAACACATTTCTACTTGCATTTTTTGCAAAAAGTGATATACAATTTTATAGATTAAATTGTGGCAGCATTTTATTCATTAAAAAACACATATGAGTAATTGAAGTGAGAGTTCTAGAAAATCATATCTTGATGCTGGGACAGCTAAAGACGTTTATTTAGTGAAACTAAAAGATTGAACAACAATAGCTATTGATGGTCTCTCAGTATATAACAAATTTTTGGAAAAATATGGTCAACACGTATGTAAACAGACTACTCTTCAACTCGCATGAAGTCTCTATATATGATTATCTCCAAATGAATGATTACCAGAACCAGCTGTTGTGTATACAGACAAGTATGATAAAAATCCAGATATAAATAATAAAAAACTAAAACCCATACACATAACAAAACTTGAACAATTTGCTGCTTGGTTAAACATTATTCTTCTCAATATTGTTGAGAGTTAAAGTACGTTATGTTTTTCTTATAATATTTTTTGACTTACAATTATAATTACAAATGTGAAAGCTAGTTAGAATAGAAACAAATATTATTCCGCAACAAGAAAAACAAATAAGAGAGACACAGAACGTAAGTAACGAATTAATATCTCAGCAACTAAGATTATCAAAGAACATTGATAAAGTAAAAAACAGAATATTAAAAGTAATAGAAATTATATGAAAAAAACAAACTCATATTAATGCAAGTAAACTTCTCTATAAAAAACGAAAACTATCAAATGCAATAGTCAATTTAGATGAGTCTATAAAAAAACTGGACACAGAGTTAATAAAACTTGAATCCATTATTATTGATATAGATAAAAACCCATGAGGTTTTTATACTATTGCTGTATTAAAAGAATTAGCAGAATCTATTAGTACAATATTATTAGTCGCTGAAGATTTTAGAGCAAACATCATGAGTGGGCGTTGAAACATGCTACATGGTACAATAGAACAAACACAAACCTGAATTTGACAGATATTTTTATCACTTGAAAAAACCGAAAGGTATATTTGACCTATTCATAAGAAGATTGCACGATGGATCAATAGATTTGTTAATACTCAAATTATTTCTATGGATAGTTCTTTTCACCCAACATTTATCACACCAGAAATAATTTATTTATCAAGTATTCGTACACTCAAAGAATATAAACCAAATAACGTTCATATATCATATTCATCATATTGTAAAGAAAGGTTAGATTGAGATTTTGAATTACTTCAAAGTACATTCTTGTGAATAATATACAGACTGTATGCGGCATCTTTATGAAATAATCAAAAATCTCATCACATTGATTTTTGATCGATATTTGATACAACAACCTGACATGTTGTAATCCAAATAAGTCATAATATTTGAGTGAAATGGGAAGAAGCAAAACATCTTACAAAAAAAGATGTTCAAATTGCACTTCATAAACCTATTAAAAAATATTCTGACAGTCATGATATAGAAATTATTATACAGAAATTATGATGAACAATATATGAAACAAAAAAAGATTGAGCAAACTCCATACAAAATAAATGACGAACTACTCTTTCCATTTCACTACCAAGAGTCTTACCGAAAATTTATGTTCAAGCCAAAGATGCATACAGAAAATTATGAATTATTCCCGAAGATGAAACACTACATCAAACCAATGATGCAAACGGGAATTTAGATAAACTGCTCAACAAACTAAGAGAATACCAGGCAAAATTACAGAGTTTAATTAAAAACAATCAAAACAAAGAATAATACGTTGCATCTAGATAAGACTTTCTATATACTAAAAACTTAATATTGTAAAAAAAACAATAAACTAAAAAAAAATATAAAACAAACAGCTATACAATACATATAGTTATTTTTTTTTCACAAAATATTAACAAAAGGAAAATAAACATATTCTCAGTTTTAAAGAATGTGTTTTTTTCTTTTGAGTAAAGACTATTCTGCAATAATAGCTACAAAAATAAGTCAATATATCAGGTGATATACTTTCTTGGTTAAGCAAAAATATATCAGTATATTTTATAGTATAAACTATATGTTTCAAAAAAGACTTGACATAGTTATATAAAAACATATACAAATATTAGTAATCAAGTAGTTCAATAAAGCAAATATACCAAAACATGCCTTTATATCATTACATAACTATATCATGCCAACAAATTCAACAAATCCACTATCATTGTACAGCATTACAACTGCAAATCCAACACAACGTATAACTCCCTATGCACCACAAAAAACTGAAGAATTGAAAAAAACACTAGAAGATGCATATGAAGCATATAAAGATTTTGGATGAAATAACGACCTTAGTTATGCTGAGACAATGAAAAGTTACAACAATTCAAAAATGGAAAAAGCAGCTAAAAAGTTCGCTATGTGGGCAGCGGGAATTCTTATTGCTTCATGAATAACCTATTGAACAGTAAAAGCTGTAGAAGCTGGGGTATTTGATACAAAAACTGAACAACATGTACCAATTCAAGCACTTTCTGAAACAACACAACCAAAAACAACAGCTATCGCAACTCCAACAGATACACTAGGTACTCAAGAAAATCCAGAGCTTGAAGCAGCAACAAGCGCACTAGAAAAAGCATACAAACATAGTGTAGGAAATCGACCAAATCCGGAAATAGCTGCAGAGAAATTCAAAGAAGCAATGGCAAATTTTATCAATGCAGGATGAAATGACCAAACATTAGATTGAACATACCCTGCTCTAACTGCAAAAGTTAGTCAAGCAGTAGCTGAAGCAAAAGCGAAAACAACTACAGAAGAAATAAAAACAGAAAAAACAGCTGTTGTAGCTTCAACTTGAGGTAAAAAAGAAAATACTGAAACAGTTGAAAATGCAGATCCCTTTGCTGATTACGAAGGATCCATAACACAAGAAGATGTTGATGCTAATAGAGAAAGAATGATGAAAGAACGAAAAGTTAGAGCAAAAAGTATGATATTAAAATGAATTACAGATGAAGCTATCTTAAATACAGATCCATTAGCAAAAAAAGAAGCATTGACTAAAATAAGAAAAGAGCTTGGTGTTGATGCTAACTGAAAAAAAATTGAAAAAAACTAAATAAATAATGAAAACTAAATTTTCTGTAAAATATCTCAACTAAACTGTTGAGGTATTTTTTTGCAAAAAAACGAAATAAAGAGTATAAGTATATATAATCTTTATATTCTTGTTTTCTAAACCATGAGTAGCAATACCTTATGACAAAGCATTGATAACCAACAAGAACAATTACTTTCTAGTCAACAACATGAAGCACAACTCCAACTAGAAAATAGTATAAACTCTATTACTACGTGAATAGAATCAACTCAAGCAGAACAGGTCATGCAATTATGAAAAGACGCACTTAGAGAACTATCAAATAATTGAGTAGATCTAAATACACTGTTGTCATCAAACCTAACAACATGACTAAATCCACTCCAAGCATTTTTAAATAATGTCTCATCTCAACCAAAATTTCTCAATCTTTTTTCAATTGCACTCAAAGAAACAAACCCACGTCACAAACACTATGACAAAGCTTTTTGAAAAATGAAATCTGAAATACAGTTACTTGTTAGTAAGCAAATAGATAAACAGCATGAAAGTGAATCAGTATTTGCTCGTACAAAACTCGAGAAAGCAAAAGATGATGAACTCAAAGCCCAAGAAAAACACGATCTCGAAGCATACTCCCCTGACAAATGAGAACAAATCTCGTCTGCTATGTGATTTGCATCCACTGAGCAGATGATGCAGCAAGTCAAGTCCTCTCCGTGATTTGCAAACTATCGTCAGTCATACGGTTCTGATCAAGAGATGGAGGCAGGGATTTTGTCTTTTTATCGAACGCAGGCACAATTGTCTGCAAAATGAGTTGATGATCCGTTTGTCAACTCTTTTGACAAAATCAAAAAAGATTTGCAACTCCCAGCCGCAATCAATGCATCAGATATCTCATCTATGTCAGAGCTCAGAGACGTCAATAATGCAACAATCATGCAGTCATGACTCAACAACTATGCACAAATCAGCGAAGCAGAGACAAACTACAACGCTATTGATCGCAATAGTTTGGACAACGACGATGCACTTGAGATGTGAGCATACCACAGTTTGGATGATATGACTAGCTCACGCGATGATATCAGAACCAATATGTGACTACTCTGAGCCAATAGTCCAATGTCCTCCGGCGATGCACAACAATATCATGAAGCCAATACGTGACTCAAAAGCTGGCTAACAAATTATATTGATCCAAATTTCTTTGTTTTGAGTGCTGAGAATCAAGAAGCTGCATTTACTAGTGCAACGAAATCACTATCAGGCATACAAATAGAACAATATACTAATCTACAAAGTGTAAAACATAACCTCCAAAACAAATACGACTGACACGCTCACGAAATCACAGACAACAATGTACAAGACGCAGAAGTCAAAGTCGCAAAGATGGCTTCCAATCTCTGACGTACAGAATGAGTCCGTAGTTTTTTGAATACGGTGGTTGATAGTATGTCGATGATGCTCAATAGCGATAATTCACTCATCAATGAAGTGGAACTTGACCCAAACACCATAACACTAGATCCACAATGAAACTTCGCATGCAAATTTAGTATGTGACCAGATTGACCAACATATGACCTCAAAGTCAATCGCAATACGTCTCTTGGTGGTGCAAATACAGGTGAAATCCAGATCACAAGTTTGCTCAACAACAACACATCTGCAGATGTTTTCAAAATGGATACAGAAGACATTGGAATCACAATCCCAACGGTCAAAGATCTTGAGACAAACGCACTGAGTATGTTGACACCAAGCACGATGTGAGAACTATGTGAAAACAGCATAGGAACTGATAATCCATTGGGGAACTTTGAAGATGCATTTCGCAAGACACTCAGAGACAAGAACCAATCATTTATGAAAGAAAACTTTGAGGACAAAAAAGAATTGATACAGACACAATTCGCGCACCATCTCAAAAAAAATCAAGCCAGTGAAGCAATGATCGGTATGCTCAATAACCTGGCTACCGCAAATGGACAAACGGAACAAGTAATCAAACGAGAAGATTTGAAAAATACAGGAATACAAGCGAATATACAACCTGATCTTTTTCGTTATCTCAAAATGGCAGACAATACAAGTTCGTTTAATAGTATCCAAGAAAATCAATGATTTCTTGAGTCATTACAGTGATTTACAGATATAGTAAGCAATTTGTCTACGCACTCAAACAGCGTGTCAGATCATCTTTTTCAAAAATATATTGTTGCAAATCCAGAACATGGATGAAATCCATCAGAAAGTTTTGTGTCGAGAACAAACTCGCTATTGAGCAAATTTATGATGTGACCAGACAATCAAAACCTTATCGATTCCAAAGACAGTCTATCTGTATCACAAAGTCAAAACCACCTTGATACAAGTTTTTTGAATAGTTATGTGGAAACATTACAAACAGAATCTGGAAGCCTGACTGCTACCACGTGAGGGTTTGAAAGTAAGGTCCGTTCGATGATTTCGCCCTGAGAAAAACTCGATCAATGATACAAACACAATCAAGAACAACTTCGTAACAAACTCAGCTCCGAATACGAACAATTCACATCAGAGAATATCAAACAACGTGTAGCCCAAGAAGCAGCAAAAGACAACGCAGACAATCAAGAAGCTGTAAACAGTATTGATCAATGAACCAATTTTGACTCGCTACAATGACCATTCAAAGAGCAAGTGATGGCACATCAAGAAAGCACAGATTGAGTAAGTTCAGATGCATTTATCACGCCAAATTGAACTCGTTGAGAAATCAAAACAATGTCTACAGGCAAAGACGCATACGCTAGCTTTTTGCAGTTTAAAATAAATTTTGATCCTGTCTCCATGCAACCAAAACCAGGCAAAGAACAAGACTGTCCTACACAACTTGCCTACGGCAAGGTTATAGATTGAACACCAAAGATGCATCATACAATCAACTTTAAAGATTTGGTACAAAAACATGGTATGGAAGTCAGTCCTCAAGAATTTAAGCAATATCTCGCATGATGTAGAGTTGAAAAACAAACATAAGAAGATTCGTTTTTTTTTGATACTAGTAGATACATATTTACAACCTTATAATTCAATTTATTACAAAAAAGACACTACAGTTCGTGTCTTTTTTTTATATTGTCATATACCAGTACCCATTTTTCATTTGAAACATACAAAAAAATTTGTATTATGTTGTAATTGAGGGTTCTTTATTTTGCTAGTTTTTATTCGATCATTACATTGCTATGTTGATAGAACGCTATATTCCTGTTTTCAAAGCTTATGACATTAGATGATTATACGACAGACAAATCGATACGCAATTTGCATACATTATGTGAAGAGGTCTGTGAAAACGATTTTTGGACCAATACGGACACAATGGAAAGTTTTTGTTTTGATGAGATACAAGAAAGGCAAACGACGAACTTATTAGATATTTTTGGATGGGAATGAGAGATGTATGAGTAGAATTTCTTCACTGTGCGTACTTTCAGCCAGAAAATCGTCATCCAGATGGAATTACATTGGAATGGTGAGCCTGTAGCACAAGTTATCTATATTGATTGATTTATGAAGAATATGATCTGTGAGTTTCATTTACTGCCTCTCATAATCCAGCAGAATACGTAGGTATGAAATTTATCTACAAAGATGGAAACCTCGTAGCTCCAGAACTTCTCAAAAGACTATTTATAGACGAATATTATAGTCAAATAGCATTTCATCTCCCAGAAGAAGATGAATCATATATATGCATGCCAGACAGTATTGTAGAAAAAAAAGACGAATTACACAAAATGCTCCACAAAAAACGAGACTCTCTCAACAGAGTCTTCAATTTCGCTGTTGATTATTGTCATGGAGCATGAGTGACATGTGAATACGAATATTTTACAAACTATGCAAATAGACACCATACTATAGCACATATCAACGCATATGCTGATGGTACATTTCCTGATCATGATTCAGAAACACAAGACGCAAACAACTACAAAAAACTTGCAGAAGATGTTGTCAGCAAAGGAAGAGACTTTTGAGTCATGTTTGATGGAGATGTTGATAGAATATGATTTGTTACCAATACAGGATCAGTTATTCCTTGAGATATTATCACTGCTATTATTGGAAAACAACTCCTTATTGAAGCCAAAATTGAACAAGAAAAAGAACGCGTAGAAGAACAAAAAATGATAGATATGTATTGAGCAGACTACATTAGAACCAAACCCAAAGTAAAAAGAAAACGCCCACTTATTCTGTACGATGTTATGTCTTCTAGAATCATCGAAGATGTGATTGATGATTATGATGGTATGGCAGAAAGAATCAGAATGTGAAGATTCTTTATGAACAAAAGAGTAAGAGAAAAAAACGCTATATTTGGATGAGAATGTAGTTGACACTATTTGTTTGGAAATGAGTGAGGATACGAACTTCCTTTGTTAGCATTATATTATGTTTGCAAAGAAGCAGAGAGTTTCAAAGACTTTGAAACGATGTATAGATCATATGTTAGATACTTCAAATCTCCAGTTATTGATTATGTTGTTATCGACAAAGATGCAGCTCTCGCTTGAATCAAGCATCACTTCCGTAACTATGATCCAGTAGAAATAGATTGAGTAAATATCTTTCACAAAGACTTTGATATTACTGTTAGAAAATCAAATACATCAGACAAAATAAGATTTAGTGTAGAAGCAAAAACACAAGAAAAATACGACGAACTTATGGAAGATATGCAATGAATATTAACACTTTTTGTTCACACAGAAGACGATGAAGACGAATGGGAAGAAGTATCTAGCAGTCAATACAAAGAAGCCGCATCTCAATAAATATCAAACTCCACCTCAAAAACACATATACAAAAAGCCACACCAATATATTGGTGTGGCTTTTTTTTACTCTTATGTAGCAACGTAACAACTTCGATTATCTTATCATAGCGTAGAATATATTCTTTGAGTCAGGAAGTGCAGTTTGAGAATAATAGTCATTTGTTACCGCCTTTGTCCATTCATTGAAATTATGATACGTATAGTCTCATAATCATGAAAACTCTCAGTCAGTCATAATATTTCATTCCAAAAATGTATCAGCAACCAATACATATGATCATTTTAGTTGTGATCATTTTTGTACAGTTTTGTACATGATACGTTGAGATATATTTTGTAATATTTCTGGTACAATATATTCTTGTAGATACGGTGCAAGTTCTTGGATAGAAACAAATTCATTTGAACTCGTTTGTGGATAGTATCCATTATCAGCATAAAACGACATAATTGCAGCATCGATAGTATACATATCAGACATTATCATATAATCTTCATTGTGCATAGCATCTTCAGGAAAAACAATTTGCATACGTTTTTGCATCAATGCATCAAAATCAACAAATGATATAGTATCATTTGGAACTTGAATCATAGATGATTGTCCAATAGTAACATTTGTATCAGATGTATATGTTGCAGTAGCTAGTTGTTCACCCTCCATCATAACAGACATATCCATTTTGACAGATGCGTCCTGCATATCTTTCATATCAAAGAAAGCCGTTAGATCAACTTGTACATCATCAACAAGAATTGTTCCTTGTGCTTGTATATCCTTGTCTTGTATTGTTCATTGAATAGTAACCATATCGCTAGATCATTCTTCTTGATAGTTCAATGAGAATGCATTATTTTCAAACAAAAATCAATTGTCTGACTGCGGTCACATAGGGATATGGATTTTTTGAATAGCATTTGTTGTTCGAGTTATGACTGGCGTGTTAAACATCCACATATCATCTTCAGTAAGTTCATCTTGAATATACATATCTGACAAAGAAATAGCATTTGTTGCATCTTGCATATCCAATACAATAAATCATTTTTTGTCAGTTTGTTGTCGCATCGTCATTATAGAACGAACACAATCAGTATAGCTATATGGATCAATTGTACGAACAACTTCACACATTTCAATACTAGGTATAGCATAATATTTTGTTCATTCATTGTGTACGAATGTTAACATAGGAGTTGTTTGTAACATATTGAACATTTTTAGTTGTGCAACAATTCCTTGTCATTGCATTGACAACATAGAACTAATCATTTGATTTTGTTCATCTTCCAAAGCGATTGCAATTGATTTTTGTCCAAGTGTATTCTTAAACTCTTGAATTGTTTGTTGAACTCTATTTGTTTCTATATCATCAGTAACATTTCCATCTACTTGCACATCCAAACGAGGAACAGAAACATACAACATTTTGTCTTTGTACGTTACTTGAAATGCAGCATCAGCATCAGCCTTTAGAAACATTGGCTCTCATGCTTGTTGTTGTTCCATAGAAAAAGAACCTTTCATCACAGCTCATACAGTTCATTGTTGTTGAGCAACATCAACAGTTGCATCCATATCATATTGCATAGCAAAATTGATAGTTGGAATATCTTGCATATCTTGTTGAGGCATAACATTGATTGCAATATTTTGTGTAGACAGATATCTAACGATATCTTTAAAAAGATCTATATTAGTGATTCCATCACGTACAAGTTGTTGTTGAAGAGATAACAATGCAGCTTGAGCTTCTGGATACATAGCTTCTGGCATAGTTGTATCTTTTTTGATTGTCTTTATGAGTGCATAATAGTCACGAGTTGCTTCAAGAACTTCATCAAATGATGCAAATTCGTCATATCATCGACAATACATAGTTGCTTGCAATTGAGATAACAACTCATCTGTAGCAGACATAATTTCAACATTGGCAAACGCATTTGTGTCAGGCGAAGCATTTTGTCTCATCATGTCTTGTTCTTCTCGCAAAGAATCAATCATTGTTTGTAATTTTTGTTGTTGATTTTCAGAAAACCCTTGTAGACAAACGTCTTCTGGCAAAGCATCTGCTTTATCTTCATCAGTTCAAGCACTTACTGTAACGCCGTCAGAAACTTCCATTTCATAGGCTTGTTCTTCGTATACAGTATCAAAAGACTCATCGTACATTGGAGCATCCATGTACATTGACGAACACATAAATCACATCAGTAAACAAAAGGCACTTGACATCATCATATAGACATACGAAATAATATAAAAAACGTATCTGACAGGATTGTACAAAAATCTATACGACTTGCAAGTATGTATTTGTATTGTACGTATTGATTTAAAACAATAATATCACTGCCTTAAAAAAATATACCGCCATAATACCCGCGACAATTACTTTGAACACAACTCATACCATCAGTCACAGAAAGGCCCCCCATGCAGCATTCCATGCTTTTTTTGAATTGTTGGTATAGAGAATTTCTCCCAAAAATGCTCAAGCAAATGGTCACAAAATAATACCGGGAATACCAAAGAAAAATCACACAATCACTCACAAAAATGATCATCGTTTTCACCAAGAGGAACCTCACATTTTTTTGGTTCATCGCAAAGGTATTACATAATCTAGTCAGATCATAGCAATATTTACAACTCACCACAATACCAAAAACTCCACACTAAATGGACGATATGATGTCGCTTGCAATAACAATAGTCAAATATATACTAGATTTGGTCAAGGCAATATTGGCAAAATACATCAGACAAGACCTCATAGCACCAAAACTCATCAAAGAATAATAAATATAATATCCAAAATCTCCATAGAGTATCACGTAAAATATAAAATAATGAGAATCAAAAGTATACTTGTAGGATAGCGATTTTTTGGTATAATGACAAGTACAAACAAAGCTTTTTATATTCTTTTGAACAAAGTATGACAACTCAAGCACATGATCATATTCCAGAACAAATAATTGAAAATGTTGTTATTATTGGGTGATGACCAGCATGACTCACAGCAGCAATATATGCATGAAGAGCTTTGCTCAATCCCATAGTCTATGAATGATTTATGGCAGCATGAGTTCCTGCATGATGACAACTCATGACAACGACTCACATAGAAAATTGGCCATGATTTGCAGAACCAGTAATGGCTAGCGATCTTATGGGAGCAATGAGACAACAAGCAATCAATTCTTGAGCTCGTATTGAGACAAGAACAATTGACAAAGTCGATCTCTCATCAAGACCATTCAAAGTCCATATCAAAAATACAATAATTTTGGCAAAGACAGTTATTGTAGCAACCTGAGCATCAGCAAAATACCTTTGATGTGAAGGAGAAAAAGCATATCGACAGAGGTGAATCTCAGCTTGTGCAGTATGTGACTGAGCATTGCCTATGTTTCGTAACAAACCCATTGTAATTGTATGAGGGTGAGATACTGCAGCAGAAGAAGCACATTATATGACCAAATACTGATCAATTGTCTATCTTTGTGTGAGACGTGACCAAATGAGAGCTTCCAAAGCAATGCAAGAAAGAGTCCTTAATCATCCTCAAATCAAAGTCATGCGAAATACAGAAGTAACAGAAGCCTTGTGAAACGAAAAGATACTTACACATGTTCGTATAAAAAACAACAAAACGTGAGAAGAATCAGAACTTGAAGCGTGAGGAATGTTTTATGCAATAGGACATACACCTGCAACATGATTTCTCGACGCATCCAATGCAGTACTAGAAAAAGACGAAAATGGATATATCATAACTAAAGAAAAAAGTACACACACAAGTATTCACTGACTGTTTGCATGTTGAGACGTGCAAGATCACCACTATAGACAAGCAATCACATCAGCATGAAGTGGATGTAAAGCAGCTATGGATGCAGAAGCACTACTATCACACGAAGAGTGATAAGAAGTTATATTTTTAGAATTAGAAAGAAAAAGATGAAAGAAAAGTTAAAAATCGCTGTAGTGAATCATTCAAATCTAGAATTAGATTGACATCAAATACAAGAAGGAACAAAATACTCAGTCAAAACAGTAACTATTAAAAAATCAATATCTAAAATATTATTAGAAACTATAATTAGTTTTCTTAAGAAAGAATGAAAAATTGAACACGAGTACCAAGCAATAGAGTTGATCTTACAGGGATCACTATCGCTCGAAAACATAAGCAAATGACAAAAACCAAATGTAGTAATTAAACAAGAGCTCTTCGATATTCTACTCAAGGAGAAGACATTAGTTTTTGACGATTCAATAGAAGAAGAAAGGAAAAAAAGAAAAAACATTGACCCACGAGGGATGTAATATATCTCACTTCTTTTGAATTCTTGTTTGATTTCTATATAAAAACAAGCTAAATCTTAGTTACAATTTGTCGTATCATACCACTGACGTCATCTTCATGGCATACACTTCCATAACTTTTTTTGAGACTCGACTACCCGTCAGTCTCAATTTTTTTGTAATTGTAAAACATAACGGAATGTTGAATCTATAGAATCATCTCACCCATCTGACATATCACGAGACTCAAACATAAGAGAGACGATTTTACCATCAGATGAGACTTGTATATCAGCATCTTGGGGCAAAAACCTTTGGCGAATAGAAAAAAAAGCATATAACAAAATAGCACCGATACAAATTCACACAAGTACATTGATAAATGTACGACGGATATTAGTCATAAATATTATAGAAAATAAAGAGATTGCTTACAATATATGGTTTTCATCACACAATACTATAGGTGTACAACTTTAGTAATTATTTTTTATGTATCTTGAAACTCAAGATAGCCTACTCATTTGACAATTCATTGATCAAGGTATACATCTCGTTGTTGTGGAGTCAGAGAAAATTGTCATCACGAAAAAAAAGTATATGCAAACGAATCTGATATATTAAATTGGAATGTATGTACAAATTCATCAAAATTAATTATAGTTGTTTGTATTGTAGGAACAGTACATCACGTATATACACATGGATTATCTTGTAGTCAAAATAGCTTTTGGGTATCAAAAATAACAATATCATAATATTTAAGTTCGGATATTGCAGGTCTAGTATCAAACATAAGTGTATATGCACCAAGTCAAAGTCTATTATAAAATCATGTATTTACTTGTTGATCTGAAACTATAACTTCCCTCTTAGGTCAAAATTCTTTATGATATTTTTCAGGGTCAGATATGTAAGCAATAGAAGCCAAAAAAACAACAATAAAAACAAAGAAAGAAAAAGAAAAGTGTTTGATTGGAATTGGAAATTCTTCATAGAGCTTTTCAACAGATTGAAGGTAGCTACTAGGTTGATTCTTTTTGATTACAGCACCACAATTCTCACATTCAGAAATCACACGTCTTCCTAAACTACATACTGGTACCCAAAATATACTAAAATAAGTTCAGTGACATTCAAATCTAATATATCATTCTGAATCACAAGCTGTGCAGACCAAATGAGGATCTTTATATTCTCAGAGATATGAACTATCCCATCCTCGAATCAATATCATGTGTTTGTTAGTTATTATATAAAAGTCTTGTTCATATATACTTTTTTTTTATGATATAAAGTATTATCTTTATATCAAGAAATACTATGTCAAAATTACAATTTGAAGTAGAGAAACAACACTGACACGCAAGAGCTTGAACAATAACTCTCAACGGAATCAAGTTCCAGACACCAGTCTTTATGCCAGTATGAACAAAAGCGACTATCAAGTGATTGATTTTGGATATGCTACGTGATCCGCATTATTTGTGAGATGTGCCAGCAATACAAATGATACTTGCAAATACATATCATTTATATCTCCGTCCAGGGTCAGATATTATCAAAGATGCATGATGAATACACACATTTGAAAATCGACCCTGACTTATCTTGACCGATAGTGGTTGATTTCAAGCATTTTCTTTGGGATGAGGAAAAAAGACAAAAACATGAGAGTCTCTTGCCAAAAATACTCGTGAATGAGTTCATTTTCGTAGTATTCATGATTGATCAAAGCATATGTTTACGCCAACATGAACAGTTGATATACAATGTGATATAGGGTCAGACATTATGATGATGTTAGATGTATGTTCAGCACCATGAATTTCACAAAAAAAGTTTGCACAAGATATGCGACTCACACATACACGAGCCAAAGAACAATACGAATATCACCAATCAAAATACGATAGCGTCAGATGATGTCTTTTTCCTATTGTACAATGATGATTGTATGAAGATTTGAGACAAGAAAGTATAGACACACTTTCCAACTATGCTCACGATGGAATAGCTGTATGATGAGTAAGTGTTTGAGAATCATGGGAAGACATCAAAAGAGTTACTGCATTTTGCTGACCAAAACTCCCCCACAACAAACCAAGATACTTGATGTGAATATGAAATCCTGCAGGAATTCGTTATGCAATCCAACAAGGATTCGATATGTTTGATTGTGTCTTGCCAACAAGACTGTGAAGACACTGAGTGTATTTTTGTTGAGATGATTTGGATCCAAATGATATATTTTGAGAACATATTGATAAAAACAATTCACAACATAACGAACAAAAAAGAATCTGACTCAGTGAAAATAAACATAAACATGAACGTCTCACTAGAGATTGTCAGTGTTATACCTGTCGTACGTACACCAAAGCATATTTACATCATCTTCACAAAGAAAAAGAAATGCTCGCATGAACACTTCTCTCTTTGCATAATATTGTGTATTTGCATAATATTGTGACGAATATAAGAAAACATATTGTAAATATGTAAGGACGCATTAATAATGCGTCCCTACAGAGCTCGTCACTAAAACAATAATCCTGGTGCAAATAACATAAGCATACCCAAAATAAGCATCAAAATTCATCATACAAGATGAGACATCTTACTATATTTTGTAGTCATTCATATTTTTTCAAACGAATAGATCGCTATCCAAAAAACAATGAGATCATCTATCATATAAAATAATATATAAACACTCAAATACGCTTGCTTCACAAGATAAGATAAGTCATATATATCAAGTCGTTTTGTGTAAGTTTGAGGTATTCATATTGAGCATGCAAACTCAATAACATTAACAGACAACGCTAATCAGAGAACACCAAAAAATACTGCTCGGGTCATAGGTTTTTTGGCAAGTTCCTTGATTCTAAGACTGGTTTTGCGTTTTTGTTCAAGAGATCCTACCTTACAAGTTCCATCTCATGTTTTTCGTTCGTACAAAAAATACAATCATGCAGCTATTGCTACTCATCATATGATTGGTGTTACTATTGCATCATACCCAATAAAGTCCCAACTATACATCCATACATTCATAATCATATAGTACATTATCGCTTCTGCTAACAAAAAGATTCATACAATTTGTAGCATCTTTTTACGATCACCAACTTGTATCAATGCAGTTAAAAACAATACAAGTACCCACATCGCACATGGATTAAATCAATCAACAAATCATAACAAAACAGATCATACTCACAATCATAATGTTGCTAGATCAACTGATCAAAATAATGGCACAGTGATCATATAAGAATCTTTGGTCTGTTCAGTATCCTCACAAGCATACGCATCATCTTGTGTGTCGTCACATAATCATTGTGTAGATAACGAAACACTAACTCAAGCATTGCTAACTAAAGCATCCTCTAAAGAAATTACGGCTTTATTTGTTTCTCTTTTTTGCAATAATTGTAATATTTTTTGTCAACTTACATCATCGCTAGTATATCATTGTACTATATCTCAAGCAATATACATAACTGGAACAGTTTTTGTTAATTTATAACGAGTTACTAATGAATTAAACATATCACGTCACTCTTGATCTTTTTGTATTTCAATATACGTAAAGTCAGGAATAGTATTTTGTACTTTTTGTTCTTCCAAAAAATTCTTGGCGTCTTGACAATGCGGACATTGTTCCAATCCAAACAAAACAATATCAGTTTTGGCAAAAGAAAAACCTAAAAATACAAACAAAGACAAGAAAAACACAACGAAAGTAACGATTTTTGACGTCAAAGCAGTCAGATAACTTTTTTGTCATTTTGTGGATACACAAGTCATCGATACATAAGAGAGTTGTAGCATGAATACATAGCAAACAAATAAAAGTATATTGCAAAGTGTATTCGCATGTCTATAAAAACACAAGTACCTACTTTTTTGTAGGTAATACAATTTTCACAAAAATACATATACTATGCCACGTACTATACAGAAACAATGCAAAGACTGTCATATTGCTCAACAATGAGTTGATTGTCAGTTGGATGAACAAGAACCTCGCAGCAACTGTCCTTTGTCAATTTACAATAAAGTTATATGAAATAAGCGATCTCTCTCTGTTCTTTTGGTATTACGAAAAAAACCGCTTAGGTACGGCATACTCAAAAAAAACATTGATTGAATATCTGAAAAAATGCTACTGACAACATTAACGATTTTGTTAGATCATTGATGTATTAGCAAAACATATCACGATGGAAAACAACCTATTAGCATATATACCCTCACGAAACTGGGAAAAGATATTCTTGATGCGAATATTGCGTTAGCACATATAGGTCAACATCTCAAACAAAAAAAAGAAGAAACAAACCAAAAAGCTAGTCTTCAAAGTTCGTAAGTATTCAACACAACTCTACATCTCAGTTAATATTCTTTATATATCATACTTTTGAACAAAAACGATATTCTTTTGCTGTTCAATCATTACAATATGTATTTGTCTCAGAAGTTGTACAATTAAGCAAATTTCACCCTACAGTCGAAGTATCTTTTTCATATAAACCAAGTCACTTAATTTGCCTAAAAAACATTCATTCAGTTCTTGGTTGCAACTGTCATGGACATGCATACCACCCCTGCCCTGTCCCAAAACACAACGTATACTGATCATCAATACCTGGATCATATTGTGCAATATCAAAATCTGCAGCAGGAGCACCACTCAAAACAAAATAATATTGATTCGACGGACTCACTTCTTTTACCAAAATATAGTTTTCATTAGACATTCGAGCATCGTCTCCACATCAATCAACTCATTCATCTATCATTGGATCTCTTTTGAGCCAACAAGAATCTTTATCTCATCACCATCTCAACCAATTACTATTCCTAATTTGATAAACTCATTCCACTCATTCTCTCGCCAGATTAATAGCAAGAATTTCTTGTCTAGACCTATCAACATAGGTAATACCTGCATTCATCATTGCAATGATAGAGGCAAGTCATGTTCACAAAATGGCAATTGCAATAAGCAACTCCATTAAAGTAATTCATTTTTTGTTTGCAAACATAGCTCAAAAGAGTATATCCTAAAAAGAAAACATCTGACTATACTCTAGTATGTATAGGATTTTGCATTGAAGTTACAAGTTCTATTTATTTTGAGACTATGAGTATGCAATTTTGATTTGAATATGCTATAATTTGACTACTAACTCTCTTATGTATTTTTGCATTTTTGATTGGCCATGAAAAAATGGTAAAAATCGTTATTGGTAACTATATTTTGAGTATTATCTCATTATGATTTTCCACATCAATTAATATTTTGATACAATGGTGTCTAGAAAATCCTGATGCTTCTTTTTTGGCAATCACAAGCAGCAAATGGCAAGCATTTTTTGAGGCATGACAATTTACACTGGGTCTGGCATTGTATGCATGACTCTTGTTTATATTATTTACAAAAGTTGATCTTCATATTCACATACCTCGTAATGAACTCAAAAAAAACATTGTGATGGTTAGTTTGATCCCACTCACGGTATGAAGTGTTATTTTTGGTTTAGAAATTGTTCTTTTGGGAAGCAAAGTTTTTCATATTCCATCTTTGGTATTGTTTGCCAGTGAGGTTGCAAACAATCAAGTAATGTACAATTTTTTGATTCTCAGTCCATTGTGGATTATGCTACATTGATTAGCAAGTTTAGCAATCACTACTCAATTAGAAATTTCATACAGTCCACCACTCGATTACCCGTCAGATTAATTTTTTTGTCTATAGAGATTAGGATATAAAAAACATCTGTCTATACACATATACAAATAAACAATAAATAGACATACTAACCATACTCTTTGCATAGGGATTCACAAAAACAAGTCATAATATGAGGAAAATAATTTATTTTCTCATATATAGCTTATGTCATCTACACCATTGGAGTGATTTGCTTATGTAATGGAAGAACTCTGATCTAATACAAAACAAGGCTATGGAGAACAAATGAAAGATATAGCAAGAAATATAGTACAAAATTTCTACAATAATACCAATATTCTTCCTATACAGTCACTTGAAATAAAAGAAATCATAGAAGATGCATGAGAATATCGAAATCTTCTAGATCGAGAAAAAACACTCATTGTCATTGAATCTTGACAAAAAAAGTTAGATACAGTTTTTCAAAATGAAAACATATCTCTGGGTAATATAGATACAGTTGTACTCTTAGATATATTTTCAGAGAAGATTATGGATTACATAGAAAACCCAAACCAAGATGATACATCGACACTTGAAACAATCGAAGAGGTAGTTTCTCATAGAATAAATGGTTTCACATCAACACTAGCATGACTATTTTTGCTACGCTCAGATGAAAAAGATAATGATACATATGATCAGTATATCAATATTACCTTAACGAAACTAGAATCATTATTACTGGAACTATCTGAGACAACTGACGACTCAATGACAGTCCCAATTGAGATGCAAGTCTCTTCACTCAAAAAAAAAGTAGCATAGAAAATTCATTTTTCAAAATTGACTTGACATAAAAAACTTATTGTATATAAAAACATCACATTTATATATGATTTGTTGTGTATGAAAATTTGAATCATTGGTTGTGCTGCATATTTGTGTCTTTTGACACAGAATGCTATATGACAAAATGATACATCTAAAGTTCTTCATGAAAACCCAAAACAAATTTCAGAACTATTTTTGGAACAAACAGACACCAGTTGATATACAACCAACCCAAGTATTATTAAAAAAAATTTACAACTTGCATATTGAAGTGATCTAGATACCAATACAATCAAATGACTC
The DNA here is from genome assembly GCA_964526045.1 of uncultured Candidatus Peribacteria bacterium. Lineage (GTDB taxonomy): Bacteria > Patescibacteriota > Gracilibacteria > Absconditabacterales > Absconditicoccaceae > CAZGIF01. The sequence goes on from CAZGIF010000001.1 coordinate 110,556, forward strand.
ATCAATACACAGTATGCAGGAATCAGAGAACCGTACGCATCTCAACTTTTGAAAATAGTGGCAGATTGAACACAAGAAGAAAGAAGAAATGATTGCATAATGCTCTATGCAGCAAAAGAAGACATAACAGCAATACTAAACCTCCCTTGTCTAACTCCAACACTATTTTCAAATCTACTTACAACATGAGACTATACTACATATAATCAAAATGTTGATCTTAGTTGTTATATTGACAACCTGATAGCGTCAGATACTATAGTACAAAACAATAGACATTGATTTGACGTTGCACATATTGCTTACAAGAATAGAACACTAAGCAAAGATAACGTCATGATTTATGTAGAGCTACTTCTCATGGCTCTTCATGAGCATTCATATTATACATATCTAAAAGATGAAGGGACTAAAATGTCAGTTGAAGAAAAACAGCACTATGTACACCTAAAAAAACTTCTCAAGAAAATTGCGGTAATAGAAAATATACACCTGATTGAGACATTAAAACAACTAAAAGCCCTATACCCGTCGGAATCAGAAGAATTAGAACAACAAAGACTTGCCAGTAAAGACTAAATAAAACATTTAGAAATAGTAGAAAAACACATATTCATACCATATACGTTTTTATTCTCTTCTATTATTATTTATATGTCCAGATCTTTTTTGCGCCGTACTAGCAAAGTTCTTTTAACAACAGGTTTCTTGATCGCAGCACAAGCATCAGCACAAAGCATTGATACAACCTTTACTTCTGATTGACATTGAACAGCAAATGTAAGTTCCTATTCTCCCCATGAGAAAGTCTATGGCACTTCACAAAAACTTGCTATAATCTTGGGTAAAGTTTCACATAACAAAAAAGAAGATACACATAAGGTTATACGTAACACTAGAGAAAACCTCACAAATAGTCGAGATATCATGGAATGAAAAAGCGATGATGAAAAAGCAAGATTCTATATGTATAAAATAAATGCTATTGTACTGATGAGATCAGACCTACTCGAAGCACTTAATGAAATAGTAATTGGAGGATCAACACAACAAGAGATTATTTATAATTTAGCAGCTCTTGAAAGTCAGTCGGCAATGATTTGAGAAATTGCAAAACTCCCCTGTATTGAACCAAGTATTTTTAAAAAAATACTTATAACTTGAAATGTTGATGAATATACAAAAGATATTGATATTTCTTGTATAGTACAGCATTTATGACGTTTTTGAGGAAAATATGATTATTTATATGAAGAAAGATACAAAACATATATACAAAATAATAATAACGAAGCATTAGAAATAAAAAAGCAACTTTTGGCAGATCTATTCTATTTGGAACACATTATCAAAAAACATGAAAAAATAGAAGAAAAAATACAATACTTAGTTCACGATTTACACAACAATAAAGATCTTATAAAAGAACACAAAGAGGAATTAGCTTTTCTTGAGGCGCAATTTACACAACTCTCAGAAGGTATTATTACGATTCAAGAAGTTGCAAAAAACGTATGAGACTTTGAAGCCAACAAAAAGGAGATGAAAGAAACCACTAATATTTAACTAACATGCATGTTCTCAAGAAAATATATCCATAAAAGATGCTAGTATACTTGTTTGGTTACATGAGTCTGTGATATGTGTAGACAAAAAAACTACAGACACAATTCATATAGCAATACACGATGCAATTATTATCTTTTGTACAAATACGTCAGACATAGCAAGAATTATCTTTTGATATAACAACGTAATAGTATTAACAAAACGAGAAAAAGGTCAGAATAAAGATTTTTTGTTTTGCATTTTTGGTGAAATATTCATATCGCATACAAACAGATTTTTTGTACTACGAATACAAGAATACACAAGCAATCATACTCAGATGATATTAACCTCGATACCTCCAAAAGGCAAAAAGGACAGCAGTGAGCTTAATCATATATATGAAGCTAATGTTATACTACAACTGGAACATCAGGTAACTAAGATACTAAGAATTCAACCAAATCATCACATAGAAGACGTTTTGGATGGAGACGATGAACCAAAAAGTGAGAATTTATACCAAGTAAGAGAGATAAACAAACCAAACAAAACAACAAACATTCCAAAAAGAATTTTTTCTACCAATGCATATATTTGTCATGCATTTCATGCAATAAGAGCAAAGTCATATAAATTTCTCCCAAACAAAAAAAGAAGACTACTGACAACCAACCATAGTATAAGTGATAATGGACGTGATAAAAAACGAAGAAAGTTTGTACGGAGTATATGCATGAACACTATGCAAGTAATAAATTTGATATAATATATAGTATATAGCAAAGAGTATACAGAGTAAAAAACATTTTGCAAAATTTTAGCTAGTTTTTGTATTTTTTGTATTTGTTTTTGGAAGATGTGTATTCTCGGTCAATTTTTATTTATTGTGAGAATAAACGACTAGTCTTGTTTCTACAAAAAATGTCCATATACTTATTTTTTATATTCTCATCATATACTTATGTGATTTACAGATAATACATCTATCCAAGAGGCACTTTGACGAAGGTATGCAACCAAAAAATTCGATCCTAGCAAAAAGATATCTTCAAAAGATATGCAGACACTTAAAGAATCATTGAGATTGAGTCCATCATCATTTTGACTTCAACCACGAAAGTTTGTTATTGTTACAGATCAAGATAAAAAAAACGCATTAGTTGAACATTCTCGATGACAAAAACAAGTCGCTGACTGTGATGCTTTGTTTGTCTTATGTAGCTTGACAACAGTTGATGAAACACATATTCAAAAATATATTGACAGTATTGTTGCAACAAGATGAATCAGTGAAGAATCACTTGCTGGTTACAAAGATATGATGATATGATCTTTAAAGAATCGTTCTGAAGAAGAAAAAAAAGAACGAATGGACAAACAGTTGTATATTGCTTTGTGATTTTTGATGGAAACTGCAGGGCTACTACAAATAGACACATGTCCAATGGAATGATTTATTCCAGCAAAATATGATGAAATATTAGGGTTAGAAAAACACTGACTTCGTTCTGTGGTAGTTTGTCCTGTCTGATATAGAGATCATAGTGATAGCTATGAAGACAAAGATAAAGTAAGATTTACTCAAGAAGATATGTTTATAACAATCTAAAAAAAAAGAGCATTAGACTATAAAAAAGACTACAAATGTAGTCTTTTTTGTATTAGTAAGGAAAAATTCTTGTTGAAAAAAGTTGACATTATAAAATATTTATTTATACTCAAATTTAAGCAATAAAATTGCTATATTTAATTTATATATATTATACTATGAAAAAATGAGGTCCTAGCATCCAAAAAAAATATAATGAAGCTCATCTTGACCTAAAGTTTATAAATGAGTACAAGGATTATGATCATGAATCACTTGATAAATACTTATGATTATTGATAGCAAACAATTTTGACAAAACAATTAACTGAACTAACTGAACAATCACAAAAGAAACTATGGAAGAGAAGTTAGAAAATAAAGAGTACGCTTGATTAGCTCAAGATCTATTTGATGTATTCACAGAACTCACAAGCACAAACGTGAATACAGACAAAGTAAGATCTGGTCTGCATGTCATGGAAGATGGTATAAATACAATAGAACATTGGATCAATAACAATATACCTATAACGACACAAGAAAGTATGCTAATCGAAAGATTTTTTATACCAAAACTAGAAAGTATAATCAAAAAAGAAACAGGTAATGATAGTTTTAGTGAAACTTATAATATGGTTTTTCAAGAGGATAAGAAGAAGATTAGGACTGGTTTGTCATATATAGGAACTGAAATGTTTACAGACACATGAGATTTAGTTTTTGATTCAAAACCGGCTACTGAAGATGAAATAAAGTTTATTGAACACACAATACTACCCAAACTAAAAGAATTTATAAAATGAGTTGAAGAGACTACCAACAACGAAGAAGTGAATTTAAATAACGTAAGACATGGGTTAAAGTCTATGGAAGAAGGTATAAATACAATAGAATATTGGCTCAATAATAAAACAATGACACCACAAGAAAACATACTAATCAAAAGATTTTTTATACCAAAACTAAAAAGTATAATCGGGAAGATGGAAGGCAAGGATAATTTTAGCGAAAACCAAAAGAATTTTATCTGACAGCAAAAGAATAATATTAGTAAGCAGTTACGTTACATTGGGGTTGAACTTTATGAATGATGAAATTTGGCTTTTGATTCAAAACAAGCTACTGAAGATGAAATAAAATTTATTGAACAAACTATACTACCCAAACTAAATGAACTTATTAGTAAAGCATAATCATATTTCTTAGAGATAAAAATTATGTACGCATCACAGTGTCTTAACCTTATTTCAATTAAATTTACTATTTACTAAAACAAAAAAAATCTGACGTAATTGTACGTCAGATTTTTTATAGTATGTTTGGATTATTTTGCAGTACAAACAGAGTTGACACACGCAACTTGTGGAGCAGATGTCACAGAACAATCTGACACCATTCACTCTTTGAGCGCTTTATCTTTTTTGTAATATTCTGATACAAGAAGATCTAGCTTTGAAGCGTTAGTTTCTATTCAGTAGATCAGAAAGTCTGTTCACCCTCCACATGCCTTATATCAATATGATTGTGTTTTACACTCAGCATCTTCAGTACAAGATAGAGTTACTACTTCGTCAATATCACTTTTGATATCCTTTAGTGATCTCGTATCATCTTCTTGTCAGGCGAGAGCTTTATCAAAATATATGTATGCTTCTTGATTCGTTTTGTTTGGTAGTACAAAGTGAACAAAATCATTTGTAAAAGTATACAAAGCATCTCATGCAAATCATACTCTCATATTTAGATTATATAGTTGTCGATATTCGATATCTTCATATTCACTATTACTTTTGTAGAGCGGAGTTAGTATTGGAAGATAATCAATTGATGATTGTTCACTAATTCACGCTGATGGAGTGATTGTAAATGTCTTGAGTCAAACAAAGTTTGTTTGTCTTTTTGTAATAGGATAACAATCTTCAGTTGTTTCTGTTCCTGATGTATCTTTGTACACGTTACATCTTTGTCATGTTTCAATTTCTTCTGCCAAAACCATTGGAAGTGTAATGTTTCCATTTTTAGACATAACGAACATTCTTGGATTCGTAAGAGCTTCAGATCGGCTACCAACAGATCACAAAACTCTTGAATCTATTTGTTCAACATAGATATTACTAGGATCATATTGTTGTACACATTTGTTATATTCTTCAGATTGGAATTGTAGTTTTCAACATTTGACAGTAATATCTTCATCTCTATTAAAATCAACTTCATATAAATCAATTTTAAGTCAGGCGTTTTGTACTCATCATCGTTGTGTGGGTTTTGTATCATATCATAAACCAATTAGAAATTGTTTTCCAACTTCTTGTGAAGGTAATGGATGCAAATACGTACTATATCAAGGCATAAACAACGCTCATACCAAACGTGGATTCGAGCTATCTGCTATGTCTACAACAAATAAAGGATCCGTCTGTTCAAATGTTACAAGATATAATTTGTCTCAAATATATCTAGATGATTGAAATTGTTCTCATGGCTCTATTCACAAAATCTTTCATTTTACGTCAAGGTTTTTATCAAGAACAAAGAAATTAGTTCAATCAGTTCGGTTTTTCTTTGTCAGAACTCTAAATTCTCACTTTTCATTTTCATCCATTGAATATTGTGTCAATGTACTTCCAGGAACCAACGTACTAGCTTTGTAGTTGATATCTAATCAATCAATAGCAAACTTATGAATAAGAGTTTGAGATCAATCATCGAAAGTAGGCATTGCACATCTTGCGTTTATTGGACATGATTTCATTGCAGGCATTCGAATATCTTGTCATACATACAATGAAGATGTTGACATATGAATTTGACCTATATTTCCAAACAAAACGTTTGTTTTTGGTTGTTGTTGAGGTTTTTTGATATCAAGAGCAACCATAACAGTAAATTGAGGATTTGTTCATATATTTTCTATTGTTTCATTACTTGGCATAATATATGAAATTGAGTTACAATCGGTTTTTATAGTAGAAGTTTTTGTAGAAGTTCAATCAATAATTGCATCAACTATTCATGGACGTACAGTGGAAATTCTTTTTTCGTCCAATACGTCGTTTTGCCAAAATCATCGTCGATTTATATACAAATCAGTCAAAACATACAATGTTCAATCAACTATCCTTGTCTCTCTATATCATCCATCGATGTCAGTCAATTTTTGTAATTTTAGATTAGAAACATCTGATACGTCATACAAAGCTACTGTTGATCTACTAGATCTGTCTAATAATGGTTGTACACTAGAACGAGCAAATACCTCAGAATATCTTCATGCAACAATTACTAGCGTGTTGTCTTGCAAGAACATATCGACATTGTAAAAGTCTTCTGGCAATACAATTGTGTTTAAAATATTAACTTTTTTGAGATCAAGCGTTGCTGCTTTGATATCAAGTGGAGATGCAACTATATATACTTTCTTTTCTTGAGCGTTAAAGTAGTAAATGTGTGTCCCATCAGTTTTGATAATATCAGCTTCATCTACATTTTCTTTTTGGAGATTTGTGGTAGAAAAATCAGTTGATGAGGATGTAACAGTATTGTTTGACACTTTAGAATCTGCGTCCATACCTCATTGAACCGGAGCCGCTTCTGACATTTCCACATCGACCATATCATCATACATATAATAACGAGGTTGAGGCATTTTTTTGATGTAATCTAACAAGAGAGTATCCATTTCTTTACACGAAGAAAATTGTTCAAACTTTAGAGATTGTTCCTTAGTTTCAACAACATCTTGTTGTTCTTTTTCTTTGTCGATAATTTGTGTGTCTGTTTGTGCAAATGAAACTCATGTGCTACTTACAAGTAATACTGTTCCAAGAACAGCATATAGTGTAGTTGATAAAAAACGATTCATACGCAATATATAAGAATATAAAAATGGTATCTATATCTATATACGGATCAGATCATGAATAGTAACATTGTACAAAAATAACAACTTGACAATTTTGCACACTCATTTTTTTTATTGTAGAAGAGAACTACTGTGGAAGTATGTATCTTTTATTGTAGTAATGGCAATTTTTAAGAAATCATTTACACCATATAATATCTTCTCAAACAACGTCATGAGACATATCATCCATAGTTTTATTTAGACCAAAAACTGCAAGATTATCAGTCAAGAACTGTAAATATACTGGATTATCATCAATTAGGATTCGTTGATGCAACATAGTAGTATATTGTTCAAACAGTGCACGAATTACTTTCAAAAAAATATCTTGTAGCTCTGGTGCAATATTGAGAATGTCAACAACATACACAGACAAAAGAAATTCTAACCACTGTGTTGCGTGTTGTTTAGGTGCGTTTTTTTGGATATGTGCCATACTCAATAGCAAACCAAATATTGTATCCTTGCATCATGCACATATTCAAAATATTGTCATAGATCCATACATATCCTGTAGTTGTTGTTTGTATGGTTCCATTGCTATATACATATCTTGCATAATTCGGAAATCTGCTGTATACAGACGTGATTTGATAGTTGAAATATCAAAAGAAGTCAGATGTTTTTTTATAACCTCCATAAAACCTACATTTTCTGGCAAAAGATTATTGAAGGGAGCATATACATGTTCCAAAAAATCTTTTTGTTTGGTATTGATAAGTTTTTGTATACGTTGTGAAAAATGACTATCAAATTCTTTGATAATATGAGAATTTTTGAGGTAGACTTTCATATCACTTGGATTGATATCTTGAAGCACAGTTGCAATAAAGTTTTGGTCAAACAATGTAATAATAAACATATTTGAATATACCTCTTTGAGTGCTGCTCTAAATGGCAAATTGAACTTATCTTTTCATGCTCTTATATTGTCATACGCATATTTGTAGTAAAAGACGTTTTTACTATATAAATACAACAGTCATCAATAGTATTGCAAAGATCATTTTTTTTCTCCGATTATATTTTCTCCATGGAGCAAATCTTGCAAGATTTTTGGTCTCAAAAATCTTAAAAACATAGTATCACCACGAGAAACACCAAATCACCCAAGTAGTGTTACATAAAAATTGAGAAGCTTTTCTATCATATTTGATTCTTCTTTGAGATGTTCAGACATAGATGCAAATTGCATATCACTTCCATCCATACCACCAACACTAGATGCAAGATCATTTGGTTGAGGACCAAGAACATCAGGAACAATCTTATTTCTAAATTTATATGCTATAAGCTTGTGCATACCATCAAAGAAACCATTTTTTAGTGCATTTGAAGACAATAAGACTTCTATAAATTCTTCAAGTTTTGCATCACCTTCCAAAAAAGACATGAGATATTCATCACATTGGTCTTTATCAAAAATACGCCCACACAGATATTCTGTGGACAACATAACGTCTTCCGAATTGAAAATATATCTAATTAACAAGTCAGCTGGCAAAATAAGATCAATCGCAACTGCTTCTAATGGGTCAATAGTAGACTCACGAGACAGCTCACCGACACGAAGCATATATTGCTTGAGGTCAGGATGTTCGCTAGTTTTTTGTAACTCATCATAAAAAAGTCGACTAAAGCATTCTTTTTCAGACAAAAAGCTTACCGAAAAGACTTCATTACAACGTTGATAAAAATGAAACAAAAAGAAAAACAATCACATTTCTTTCATTACTTCTTTTTTGATGGCAATAACCTTTTTTTTTGATACTTTTTTTTGAGTCTTTTCGAACACGTATATATAAAAAGAAAAAAACAAATCAACAAACCAATTAAAGTTCTTTTCTCTATCTTCTGGCGGAAAAGGGAAAACTTTTATCCTTGAGACAAACAAAAAAGTCAACAAATAAATTGTAATCAGTATGTGAGAAAAATATATTGCATCTTTTGAAGCAAAGTATGGTTTTATATAAATACTGGACATCATAGCAATTATGTTAGCCATAGAACTAGGATTATACATTTTGAAACCATTGAGGTTTGCTGTTGCACAATATGCATAATAATTTTCTACATCTTTTACTTTGATTGCAGGTTTATCTCCAAATCAAATTTTGACTTCAAATGGATCTAATGCGATGTCAAATAGATTAAGCTTATAGTTTTCTATGATTTTTCTATTCACAAGAGAAAAAAACTGCTTCGCAGAAATAAAAGACACAAACATTCAAGCTGGACTAATACCATGTGCAGTAAATTCTTTGGGAAACAAAGATAAAAGAACCTTTTTAAACAACGTATTTTGTAATCATTTTGGTCAAAGTGTTTTCATATGATATAGCTGATATAAGGACAAAAAATATACCACAAAGTATATACAATATGTCTTGATTTGCAAACATATATAATAACTATAGTTGGTATACCCTCTTTCCTTTATATTCCACTATTTTTGATGTCGCAGACGCTTTCTAACAAACCAATCAAAGGTACACAAGATCGATTTCCAGAACAGTTTCTAGTAAGAAAATATATTTTTGATACATGGAGAAAAACGTGTGTTTCTTTTGGTTTTGAAGAATATTTGGCACCTCTTGTAGAAGATGCAGCTATCTATGAGGCAAAGTCATGAGAAGACGTCTGATGAGCAGAATTGACTCGTACAACAAACAAAGCATGAGACATCACAAATATTGTTCTCAGACCAGAAATGACTCCATCGGTTACTCGTATGGTTTCTCAAATTTATACCCAATCACCAAAACCCCTCAAACGATTTTCTATAGCAAACTTTTATCGTAATGAAAAACCACAAAGATGAAGAAATAGAGAATTTTGGCAGTTAAATATAGATATCTTCTGATCACACAATATCAATGCAGACAAAGAAATACTTATGATTTGCTTGGAAATCATGAAAGCGTTTGAAGCTCCTGATGGATCTTGGCTATGTCGCATCAATCACCGTAAACTTATTGAACATGTTTTACTATCAATTTGAGTTGCTCAAGATCAACAATCTGCTGTTGTCAGATGTATGGACAAACGAGCGAAGCTCGATGCTACAGCAATACAAAAAATACTCACTCATATATGACTAGATCAAACACAACAACAAACTCTCGCAACATATATGAACGCAAAAACACTTCAAGACGTACGTACCTTATTCACTAACATACAAGACACCGATGGTATTGCTGATTTAGAAACAATTTTCTCATCACTAGAGGCATTATGATACACACATATTATCTTTGATCCGAGCATTATTAGATGATTTGACTATTATGACGGTATGGTATTCGAATTTTTCGATACACATCCAGACAACAATCGTTCATTGTTTGGAGGATGACGTTATAACGGTCTGGCTTCTATTTTTGGGATTGATGAATTGCCTGCAGTATGATGTGCACCCTGAGATGAATCCCTTGCGCTCTTTTTGGAATCATGGGGATGTATAGACGCAATACAAAAAAAAACTTTGACTGATCGCTATTATATTCCGATACTTGATGAGTCATTATTGTCAGAATATACACGTCTTGCATACGAACTGAGACAAGCATGACAGATAGTTTTGTTATGATTCGAAACACAAAAAATCAATAAAGCATTCCAATTTGCACAAAAAAAGAACTACTCTCATTGTCTTATCTTGTGATCTCAAGAAAAAGAAGCAGGAATCTATAAAATCAAAAACCTTATCACGTGAGAAGAAATCGAAAAGAATTTATAATATTCTCTTTAGTTTTGATCAAAAAAAATTTGATGAGAAAAATCAATATAGGCGAAGAACAAGTTGCAATCTATGAGGCGGGAGACAGCATAGCAGACATACTTGCGATTATTTGTCCATGAAGACTCGATACTGGTGCATATGCACATATGTTGAGTCATACCAAACTTTTGGCTTCATACGGAATACATGCGCTTAGTTTTGATCCTTTGTGAACTTGGAATAGCAGTTGATTAATTGATTTGTACACTATCACACAATATATTCAAACTGTGCACGATATAGTCACTCATTTTGGCAACAAAAAGACGTTCGTTTTGTGACATAGTATGTGATGATTTGTCTCAATGATGGCATGAATGACCAACAAAAACATAGCTGCACGATGAGCAATCATGTCACCATACAAAAATATAAAAACCAAAGAAGGCACACAAGAACGAGCCAAAAAATGATATAAAGTATCAAAAAGAGACAATCCAGAATCTGTAACCTCATCAACTCAAACGACAGTATTTGAGCTACCATATGCCTACGTAGAAGATGTGATACTATACGATGCAACTCCCCTTTTACAACAATGTACAAAACCAAAGTTTTTTGTTGCATGACTGCAAGACACAACAATCATACCTCAAAAAATACATGAAGCTTACAACATCGCAGCAAATCCAAAAATACTCTATGATGTAGATTTACATCATGACTATCGTGAACAAACAGAAACTATTACAATTGTAGAAAATAATATACGTGATTTCGTAGAAAATCATTCGTGATTAGTATAGATAACAGAGACAACACTAGCATATCTTAATTAGTCTAGCTTAAACGTATGCATATTTTGTTCTGCTTGGTGTGTCATAGCTCCAACATGAGGAGAAAACAAGAAATTATCACATGATAATAAGTTTTGTATAGACTGAGTAATTTCCGGTTCTCACTCCCACACATCGCAATACGCTCACGCATGTGGATTTGACTGCAAAAAACTATACAAAGCATTTTCGTCAATAATTCATCCTCTTGCAAGATTTATAACCAAAGTATGTGAGGGAACCTTAGAAAGAAACGATGCATCGATGAGATGTTTCGTTTTTTCGTTTAGTGGAACGTGAACAAACAAAATTGTACATACAGCAGACATTTTTTCTAGTGAGTCGTATTTTTGTACATATGGGTAAGCATCTACACTATCAAAAAAAGGATCATACACACATATGTCTTTGGCTCCAAATCAAACTAACCTCTGATACACTTCTTTTCATACAGCACCAAATCACATAATTCACACTTTTTCTTGAGCAGCCTGTCTTCACATGTACGTATGTCTTTCTTTCACATCTCAGTTATGAACATCTTTGTGCAAACGAACAGTATTTCTCAATAGACTCAACATTCATCGGATTGCCAGATCTGCAACACTTTGTGCATTTGCTCATGGCGTATTATAAACCTTTATATTGTTATTTTGGCAGAGATCTTGATCTACATTGTCTAATCATACTCCAACTCTAAGTACATGTTTGCATGATTGATAAGTATCTATAAACTCTTGATCTATAGATATTGTAGAACGGATAACACATGCAATTACTTCACTATCTGGTCAAGAATAGTCTGAACTATATTGCAGATCTCGATGCGAAGGCAGTCAGGTGAGTAATTCTTTTTTGACAGCTTTTGAGTTTTCTAAAATCAAACAAATATTCATAGATACAACAACAAAACATAAATACGAATATCATACAAAATAGAATAACAATCTCAATCAATACTAAAAAACATCAAACATATGTTGCATCTTTATACAACTGCGTCCTTGTTTTTTGGGTACAAATTAGATAGTATTTATTTATTTATCTAACGAAACAACATGAAAAACAGCGATACAATTTTTATGAAACAAGCTATAGAGCTGAGTCAAAAAAATATAGAATCTGGAAGATGATGACCGTTTGGGTGTGTAATCGTCAAAGACTGAGTCGTGATTGGACAATGAGCAAATGGTGTCACGTCTCTCAATGATCCTACTGCGCATGCTGAGATACAAGCAATTAGAGATGCGTGTACCAAGCTATGAGACTTTCAGCTACAAGGTTGTACAATTTATACTAGTTGCGAACCATGTCCAATGTGTTTGGGTGCAATATACCGAGCAAGACCAGCGAGAGTCGTCTATGCAAATACAAAAACAGACGCAGCTGCTATAGATTTTGATGATGATTTTATCTATCAAGAACTTAAGCTTACAGATTATTGAGCTCGTTCGATCCCTTTTGAACATATACATAGTCAAGAAGCATTAGATGTTTTTGTAGCATGGAAAGAGAAAGATGATAAGATTGAATATTAGGGATCTTGTGAAAATAATCAGGTAATAGCATCAACATCAATAGTATTAGGATCCACTATAACTTGCTTTCATTCTGGAAATTTTGCATTACTCTTTCATATAATAATTCTCCTCAGTAATATTGATTCGTCAGAGACATCTACACCACGGAAAATATCTCTTAATCACTTACAAGATCAATCTACAACGTCGCCATCTGATATTTGTAAAAATAGTCCTTTGGTTTTTCAGGAAATAAGTCAATCTAAAACTTCGGGATTAGCTGTAAAGTATTTATTTTTCATAGTATGTGCGATCATCGATCGTGCAGTACTATCATTTGTTCATCATGACATAGAATTGATCATTTTATTAACTTTAGTTGTCTGATGATATATTTCTGCATTATGAAAATCTGGATGATTCGAATCAAAAGACATAAAATCAACTTTGCTAGTATATAATAGTATTTCACAATCAGCATTTATATTCTGGACATTGATTGTATGTTGTATTGCTTCTCTCAAAGCCATAACTAAACCATTCAAAATTGGATTTTGCCCATATGTACCTTGTTTATATTGATTCATACTTCGTGACACATCTACCATCAATACCATTACCATGTCTTTGTAGGTATTCGTAGTTTCTAAAGCCTTCGTTTTTTTACTAAAAACTGGGGTCTTAAGATATCAATCAGCAAGTATTCATGTAATAGTAGGCTCAACAGCAAGCATATCTCATCTCTTACTATGTCTAGTTGTTGTAGTTAATTTGGGGGCAATTTGATCTTTTAGGAGCGATGCAAATGCTTCAATAAACGAATTTGTAAGATGTGCATATTGATTTTTAATCGTTTGATAATTACTTCGATCTTCAGGTGTTAAGTCAGGGATATCTGGTGATTCATATACTGGTTTTTGTTCGATTGGTCTAGATGGAACTTTTGGTTCAATTTGTGGAGTATCGTCTTCTATGCTAGGCAATGAAAATCATCATGTATCTAGAGTTTCTCATCACTCAGAAGATTGTTCATCTGATCAAGGAAAAAAGTCTTCAAATGATCATTGATTATTTGGCATCTGCTGATCTTGCATCATAGTATCAAATGCTTCTTGTGGTATAGAATCTGTAGTATTGTCATCATCTGCATAATCTGAGAGATACGGATTTCATCAGGGATTCTCTGAAACCTGTTCGGATCATTCTGCATCATGATCAAAAAAAGCAATCCCTTTGGCGATATCCAAGAGAATCAATCAGTGCATAATAGGTTCAAGAATATTTTTGGTCAAATATGTTCTTTGAGGGAGAGAGTAAACCGGAGTCGTTGCATCCATCATGAGCATATCATCCATCATATCACTTATTTTGCTTCGGCTTTTGTTTTTGTTAGCTTTTGTTCGAGTAGGTTTTATGGAATCATTGTATGTTTTCGCCAAAGATCAGATATAAGTATTGTATGTTGCAACAAAATCTTGTTTGTCTGCAAATTTCTCTGGATATTCTCTCAAAAGACCAGCAAATTCTTTCTTCATTAGTTCTTTTAGTTCGACAATACAACCAGATGGACTCTCGTTGATTATAGTATCAAGACCATTTGGAAGAGTCACTTGCCATTCGGGAAAAGTATCACGTCGATATCGATACATAGCAAAAGCATCAGCATATTTCGTCTTTTGGGATCGGTCGTTCACATCTCATGGTTGCATCAAACGGTGTGTACCTTTGGTAGGAGAAAAAACCCATGATCAATTTATCAGTGTATATTCTCACGTTCAACCATCTTCAACTAGTGACATAGTAGGAATTTTCATTGTTTGGACAATATCTTGGCGATATTGCTCAGGATAGTGATCTGGATGCAATGCACTAGTACGCTTATCTACTATCACATCGTTCAACCGGTTATAAAACCCATTTAACCTTGTATTAATACTAATACTCTTTTCTCACACCATAAGGTTATCTTTGCGAGGATACAAATTGAGATGTTGTTGCATTTGTCCCTCAGGAATTTGAGAAAACTCATATAGATGATTTGCCTCATGATGAATAATATAGTGAAGCATATGATGATCTTGATATGCAGTCAGTGGAATAGCTAATCATTGGTCTTTATTTTTCTTTTCATATCTAATTTTTTTTACCTGATCCATTCTATGACGCCTAAAACTCTGAAAAGGAATCGAGATCGTATAAGTATTTGGGATATAAAAGTAGTTTTTGGATGAAGGGTTTATTGTAATACGAAATTTAGAAAAAATCTCCTCTGACCCCAATGTCTGTTTGATTTGTTCTTCAAAGGCTGGATCGTCTAGCAACGCAAGAGGAAAAGATCAGTTCTCATCAATACTTTCAAAAGCATCACGAAGTTCAGTTCGTATTCTGAAAGAAATTCAACTAATGAGTGATTCAAGCGGAACAATGAGAGGAACCTTAGGTGGAACAATGCGTGGAATATTATCTGATATACTATTTGAAACCATAAGAAGTAGAAAAAATAAGTAGGTAGAATAAGCAACTAAAATCGTCAACTTTTTTTAGCTTTTTCAGGAAGTCATCATACATAAATCGGCCATAAATTAAACAAACTTAGAACTTCTTGTTTTCGTAAGTATATTTGACGACTATGTTTATCAAGAACCTTTTCAATTGCACCTTTTTCGTTATCATTTAACGATCGTGATTTTACAACACTATCAATTGTCATTAATTCCGTTGCACGTAAAGTATAATAACGTTCTCAATGCGTTACATCCACATCCTTAGTGACTCCTTCAGTTATTAATTTTATAAGCGTATCTACTTTTTTTTTGGAGTACACATCAAACTCTGAAGGACTCTCTGTTTTTGAAAGACTCTCTATTTTTGAAAGACTAGATTCGAAGCTAGCGCCTAAAAAAGAATCATAATTAGCATATGTCATAGCATCAAAGATTTCTTCTGTTTCTTTTCTTAGTTTTCATAGTATAAACTTATTTCGTTCATCACTCCTCAAAAAGTCTTTTGCTTTAGGAAAGAGCCTATTTAATTTACTGTTAGGATAAATATTCCAATTATCTAAAATTTTAACTTTAATATCAAAGTCTAAAGTTTTCCAAGATGGAGAAGAAAATGCCGAGACTACTTCATAAGCATGGTAAAATCTTGATTCAGAATCAGTCTGTTTCGTGCTCCTTTGATTTCAATGATAGTCTGATGCATTTAGTACACTAGCAAGCTTATAAGAAGTTTGCTGAGATAAAGAGTAGACAAGATTAATATTGTCTATAAAAAAACGATCTGGCTCTTTATGATATATTTGAACTCTTTTTCTCATTTCTTTTACCTCATCAATAAAAGAGGTAATTGAAATATCTTTTCACTGATATTTTTCTTGATACTTTTGGACAAGAACCTCAACATAGTCTCAATGTTTAAAATCGTCGGGAAATACATACTTAAGATTGTTTAATACTTCTTTTTTTACTTTAACCGTATCTTTATAAGGTAGGTTTTCAAATAACGTGTCAGATTTGTTGATATTTTGACAATATGATTTAATAAATATATCCTCATGGGCAATATTTACTGTTCGCTTTTTATCATTGAGAAAGTCTTGAAGAAAATTACTTTGATCTTCACTAATATCTTTGAGTTCTCAGTCTATAATATCTTTTATAATATCTGCTTTTTCTTGCCTTCTACACTCCGCTATATACTCTTCTAAAGTATCAAACGTTTTTGTAAAATCAGCGTCTCTATTATTCTTTTGTTTATTTTTTAAGAAACTAATTATAGTATCTGGGTGATCTTTAATCAACAACTTAACATCTGCTGTATACTTATGATACTTTTTTATTTCTTGATTAAAGCTACTAAACGATATAGTCTCTTCTCATAATTCACTAATTCTCTTATCTACCAAAGAACCATATATATATGGTATATTGCTTTTTACATCATCTAAAAGAAAGGGACTAAGTACTTTTTCATGAATATTTTCTCACAAGCGATCTTGAAATACTTGCAAATCATCCAAATCTTGATTTTTAAGTAATCTATTATATGATGCAGATAGAAGTGCATAATAGTTTGTATATTGGAAGTCTCTTGGATAAGAATCAAGATTATTACATATAGATATTTCTTCTCTTGAAAGAATACCCTGATCTATAATTTTTTCTTTAATAGCTATTAATTCATTATGAAATCGACGTCTTCATACAGATAATAGAAAATCGGTCCTGTTATCAAAAGGTCACGTCTCTATATCAGTAACCAATAACTCATTAATTTTGTCTTTTATTTCATCTTGCTTTTTTTGGATTTCCGTATTTTTTTTCATTTCTATAACTGTTGGATCTGTAGCGATAGTTTCTATTTGATATTTTAGATCTCATTCATATTCCTTACTATATGATTGGATAGCCATCATATCACGAGGTAGTATAATAGACTCTCACGGCTGTCAGGATATATTTTTGGGTAAGTATGGTGCTATATTAGCGGCTATAACTTCTTTCATTCTACTTGTATCAGTACAAGAAATCCAATTTTTATTATCTTGAAATAATCAAATAGAACGACATAGTTGAAGAAATCGGTATTGCTTAGCAGTATCTTGTTGTGTATTTTGCTGTTTGCTTGCAAGATATTTGTGATATATATGGTACTCCATTGTATAAGGAGATTTGGAATACTTTGTTATAATGTCGCTGATATCACGAAGTGAACTTTGTAATCCAAAGGCTTTTCGTACTGCTGAGGTAGGCACAGGGATAGTTCCTTCGCTTACCTTAACGCATTCGAAATCTTTTGTATTGATACAATCAGAAATCTTTGTAAGACAATCTATCTTATCAATAATTTCTTCATGTTTATGTTTGGTAAGAAGCAATCATTTGCTGGAAAACTCTGAGGATCATTCACGACGTGCATGCATAATCTGATACATAAGTACTTTTAGGTCTCCATTGGTCGGAGGGTTCTTGACGTACATAGTAGTACGATTTATAACTGACGAATCTAGTGCAGTTCTATTGGTTACATCAAACCCTTCTCAAATATTTCATGTCATAATAATCCCAAATCACGCTTTGACTTTGACCGTTTGACCAAAGAGTGTTTTCTCCTCTCATACCTTGTATTGTAGTAACGCATTGAGTCACACTTGTGTTGCAATAGGAAGCATATTAAATTCATCGAGAATGATTACTTTCCCCTCTTGCATTGCAAGCAAAATACCAGCAACTGACCTGCGAATTTGCATTGATGCGGTTGTAGTCAGTGATTTTATTGTTTCTCAAATTTCTTCTTTAGTAAATCAAGAATCTGTAAGAGCTTGTCTAATTTCATCAACATTCTTTTTATCCTCAATAAGTTTGGAAACTAATGATTCTACTTTGTTAGTTAGGTTTGTTGTATTAAATTGATCCAAAACAGTTCATACTTCAGTACGAGTTTGCATAGTCATTTCTTGGACAGTTGTATCAATATTACAAGATATCAAAAAATAATCACTGACTGAAGGTCACGTACTACCTTGTTCTAGTTTGGAACGATAACGATTGGCAGTCATAGTTGCAATAACTTTCGCAAGTTCTGTCTTTCATGATCAAGGATCTCAATTGAGAAAAACAGGGTTATTATCTACATGAATTGAAGACCATACATCAGGAATCAATTCTCTATCATTTCCTGTAGGAACATAACCATATTCATCGAGCATCTTTGCATCAACAGACCACTGACCCAAGACATCAATATACTTTTCTAAAAGCACATCCTTTTTTCTCTCTTCTTTAGTAAGATATGGTCTTATCTTTATTTTTCTTTGTTTAGGAATTACTTCAGATCCCGGTAATGAGAGTAGGGATGCCAAAGAAATCATTTTTTTCTCTTTTTCTTTTTTCTCTTTTTCTTTTTTACTTTCTTCACTTTCTTCCTCTTTACTTTCTTCTTCTAGTTTACGCTTTTTAACTTGATATCTAAGTCTCTTATATACCATTCATGTATATTTTGATAGAATATAGTTTAGCTCTTCAGCAGAGAACTCAGTATGTTTTTCAAGAAATGATTTCGGGATTTGGGTCAACTGATCAATTTTATTTTTGAGAGTTTGGTGTGCATCAATATATGCTTCCAATTTATCTGAGAGTCATATTTCTGTTAGATGACTTTTAATGGTATTCTTTTGCTCCTCAGTAAGTTGATTGTACTGTTCTGGAGTTAATAATCACAGAAGTGTAGAAAAATCAGGTGTCTCTTTTACATACATTAGTCCTGAAAGAATCAATGCTATATAGTCGTTTTTTTGATTAGCTAAAAATCAGAGAACATCTCATTTTGTTTTACTTAAAGTAACAAATTTATTCCATGTGGATAATATAGAGCTCTTCTCTTGATCAGATAAACTATATTGACCTGCATACAACAAATAAGCATGGAAAAACGGAAACGACATTAGCATATCATCACATGTTTTGATAGTATCAAAAGAATTTTTCTCAAGAAGTGCTTTAATATCATTAACAAATCATTGCGCATAATCATTAATAATCTGTTGTTCTGGAAGGCGGGATGAATCAGTTCTCATAACATTAATTATAGTAAAGTTGCTTATAGAATAACAATACTCGTATTTCAGCAAAAAAACAAATTTTACTTATAGTTATTTATTTTGTCATATTCTTTGGTATAAATTTCACAGTTGCTATTGCTTCATTCCTTGTGGTCAGACGAATACAGCACACATATCATTTGCAAATCAATTACCGTCAATTTTTTTTGGCCTCATTATATAAAATAGCTAAGGCATTTCTTTGAAAAAATTCAAATGTTTGTCAATTTCATTTGTTGTGTGTAACAACCAAGCTATCATCTACTCATTCAATATGATGAGCATACTCATGCGTAATAACATTGATAAGTTTTTCTGAAAACAATGGATCTTCCAAATCTCGTATATCATCAAAATATCATCAAGGAAGGAATTGTTTTATATTCCGATTGAGAGTATTGTTATATTTGCTATATGAAGCAATAGCAGTATGTTTGGTAGATTCTGGAACAGAAAAAACTATATTTTTTATCTGATTATTAGAATGTTTTTTATTGAGTTGTTCAACTTTGCTTGTAATTATATTCAATACTTTTTGTATTCTGGGTTTATCAATTCATTCTTTGTATAAGAAATCAATGGGATTAACAGTTTCGGTTCTGCCAGTACTATTTTCTAATGATTGCTCACTTCTTGCTGTATCAAACTCAAGCCAAGAAGCGAATCTGCCTTGTAAATATGGTTTTCGTTTTTGAAGAAACGTACTATTATTTTTATTCTTCTGCATATCCATCAGACTTATTCATTTTCAGTCTAGTTCCACAAATCATCTGATATAACATAAAAAATACATCATGTGTATTTGATCTTCGACTTCTTTGCTGTGTATGACTTTTTTGTTACTAATATATGCAATATCTTCTTGAGAGATCTCTTTCGAATCATTGACATTTTGTGCAATATGCTTTGCTTTTGCTACGACTGTACTATTTGCAAATTTTGTTCTATAATTAAAATCAAACGAGAAGAAATCTTGTGGAATCTGTGGAATATTATACTTACCATCACATACTAGTTGTATACAATATCTAGCGAGATGTCCAAAAGAGTCAGTAATAATCTTTTTATGATCGTGGGGAGAAGACAGTTGCGATCTATCTCTCGTAAGTGAATATCTTGATGGAATATCAATAATAAGTTTTTCTTTTTTGATTATATCTTGCATCCATGATGGGAAAGTTTCTATTAAATATGACGATACTCAGATATACAAACCATTCTGACTCCATCCAGATTGGTGACCACTATACATAGTATATCAATGTCTTTCATACACTTTTTTTGCAGTATTTATTTTTTCTACTTTGTCAGCAATCTGTAGTGTAATAGGATTAGCAGTAGCTGCTGAGATATAGGTTTTGAGTGTCTCAGACATACTAATAGCGTCTACGCTAGCAGAAAGACCAGATGATGTATCTATTCTTTGCATTATCGTTCCGTCGGCAAGATCTAGATAAGCAATAGTAGTCACTATATCAATATCATCTCGTCAAAGATTTTCTGATGTCTTAGACATACGCTTGGGAGTCATAACAAGTGTCGTTGTTGTTTTATCTTTTGTTGTTTGTATACGGACTTGTTTGCATGTATCGGTAAAAGCAGAAAAAAATCATACGCCGAACATTCCAATCTGTGAATCTTCTTGATGAATATCTTTTTCTTGTCTCTTCGTACTATCTCAAATAGTAAGAAGATGTTCATATACTGCTTGTGGACTCATACCCACAGAATCTGTAATCTGTGCAACCAAATTACCTCATTCATTGAGAAAGAACTCTCGACATATAGGCTTGTTTGTAATTTTTGACTTTTTGATAGCATCAAGAGAGTTTTGACTCCGCTCCCTCAACCAAATATCTCATTGACTTCCGGTAGTAGTTCTAATTCTATTATGAAAAAGAGAAAAATTTTTGGATGAATCTGAACTCAGATTACTATAATTTTGCAACTTCTGTTCCAGTGATAGATTAGTAGTCAATGCAGAAGCAGTTGATACATCTCAATACAATCATAACAACTTTAAAAATCAATGTTTAAATTTCTCTACAAGGTTTTGTGATTTGCTAGCAGTATCTTTTGTTGGTGTAGATTCTTGGTTTTGATACAGCAAAGAAGACAGAGAAAAACTATGGGTTGTTGAATCTTTATCTAATAATACATGAGACTTACTATCAAGGAACTGAGAATCGGGATCGCATAAGAAAAGTGGAAGATAAGGAGAGAAGTCAGAGTGAATATCTTCACTATTGTTTTTATCTTTCATTCTATTAGACTTGATTTTTCTTTTATATAATAATTCTAGCTCATCATATTTTTCATCACTTATTTTATATGAAGTATTTTCTTTTACGTTATAAACTACATGTAAACCTCCAACATTTAATACAAAATATTGAAAAACTAGCAACTCTTCTCAAATGCAAAAAGGACTAATAATCATATCCATAAAAGTTTTTCAAGAATTATCTTGAAAATAGCGGAATTCATTATTTGATGCATCATATACAATATATGTATATGATTCTTTATCTTTCTCTGGAAGAGAAATCTTAAATCCTCGTAAATTATGCCATATTCTTTCCGAAACTTTTATAACAAATTCAGTATATCAAAGATCGTTTTTTATATACTTAGATAATTCAGTTCTCAGATCGTTACTTAAAATATACGAGAGAATTCAATCCTTTTCTATATCTATAAACCAATATCAATCTGCCATCGTCTTCGTATCTCAAATCCTATCAAAAGTATTATTTCATCTATAATCAGGTAATAGTTTTCCAATCCCCGTTGTAAGATCATATGTTATATACGAGTACATACCTTCTCACTTTTTTACAGCAAACCCTACTAAAGACTCTGATAGCATAGTTATTTCCTTCAAACTCGAATAGTGAAATATCTCATTTCAACTCTCGTCTTTAAGAGTTTGTCATTTTTTAGACTTAAGATTATATATTATATATGAGCGATGACTCACTCATTTTTTATTTACTCCAATACCCAACAATCCATTTCAAAGCACGTCTGGTCTATACACAAATTCAAAGGTTTCTCACAGGCAATTTTCAATTTTCTGTCACCTATCAGTTTTAAGATCATGAATATAGCAAGAATATTTACTTTCTTTTTTTAATACTGATAGTAAATTTTTCTTTTGAGCACCTTCTTTTATGTAAAAAATTTTTTTGGTAAGTTGATTGTCTTCTTTCATAATTATATAGTACTCAAAATCACTTTTCCTTAGACTCATTCCATATTTTTCAAAGGAGCATAATCATCACGTTTCAATTATAGCAAACAATCGAGGATAAGAAAACGCCATATTCAAATATTCTTGTTCTTTATTGATATCGTCTTTAAGAAGCATCATCTGTGCAAGAGTGATTGTCTGCGGAGATCTAGGAAGATGTATAATCATATCACAAACCTTATCACTCGCCTGTTTTATAACAGCAATAATATGAGGAATAACTGTATTCAGGTTGCCTTGATCAGAAATGATCGTACTGGCAGATATGAGAGCGAGTTTTTGTGTATCTGTCGTAGATATATCGTTTATTGATTCTAAATATTGATGCATGATGTGCTCATCAATATTTTCTATACTATCAATCCCACTCCATACCAAAAAGTATATCTGATCATCAGATAGTGTCTTCTCTCGTGATAAAGTCAGAAGATATTCTTTTCTTTTTTCTATACCATCAGACAGTTCAGCTGTAAGTATTATATTATCTGTCGTTTGATCAATTTGCTGTTGTGAAATATAAAAACCAGCTCAAAAATCAGAGTTTTCATATACCTCATCAAGACTCTTAGTAGACAAAGAATATTCTATACTTTCAAAATTTTCCTGATCTTCACGAACATTTTTAGCTTCCTCTCCTATGTTCTTATAAACTACTCAGTTTTCGTATGTTTGTATCTTCGTAAATCTTTCACTACCTATACGCCCATACCAAACCTTATCTCATGGTTGCTCATATCATACATTGAGATTGATGGCGGTATTGAGAATCGTACGCGTTTCTGGGTTATGTAAATCAACAGCACTATCAATAGCGACAGCTACTACTTTACCATTATCTTCAATATGTAGATAACCACGTTGTCATGCTTCAGAAACAGAATCAAAAGGATATGAAAAAAATGGTACTGACGTATTTTCTATTGAGTGAGTATTTTCTAGATTCGTCACTCAAGGGATGCTTTGGATAACTTGTCTATTCCATACTCCGATGCAAACACAAGGAAGTGTAATTGTTGTATCTTTAACTTCTTGCGGTAGACTATCAATTACATTTGGATTATCTGGAAACACATTGATACCTGCAATACGAAGTTGCTTGATAATTGCAACAATAAGATTTTCTCCCTCTTCATTTTGAAACATAGTATGATTGATCACTTGATTAGGTTGCTTAAGTGCAAGTTTTGCAAGGGACTGTATAAGAAACTCAAAAGTTTGTTGCTTTGTAACAATGTTTTGCTCATCAGCACATGACTGTAATAATGAAGAAAAACATGTATACACCAATGGAGTAAGTGCTATTGACGCTTTGCTTTCAGTAAGACTTATACCAGCAGGAAAGCGAATTGCTTTACGTTCAGTTCCTGTTTCAGACTGAAAAAAAAGAGAATCTATAACAGTATTTCCGACAACTAAGTCACACTGAGACTTTCACGTTTTCTCGTATACGAAGGGATACTCAACAAGTTGAGTAGTATTTGGATCTCATTGAGGATGACTTTTTCCTTCACTCAGTTGAGGATATAAAAGTGAACTTGCAACAGTTTGTGCATTCATTCCTAATCATTGATCCCAAATCATAATTGCATGAGTAGTAATATCTATGATTACTTTCTTTGAGTTTGAATGTTTTCGGCATCATACTTTAGTTGTCTTTTTTTTTCAATCATCAGTATATCTAATTAATACTGGAACTGTACTATAGGCATATTTTTCTATAATTGCATGTATAAATGATTCTTTTTCGTTTTCTGAAAGATTATTATCTTTAGGAAAATTGATCTGACAAGTAGTTCCTATTCTTTCTCTATTTTTTTCACTTTCTTCTTTTTGAGTACTATCTCTAGCAGGCAGTTCTTTTTTATTTGTTCCTGTAGCTACATGTCTTTTCTCATTGTTCATATATAGCATAACCCAAAAAGGTTCATGATCTTTTTTTTTTGTTGTATAAACAACACTTGCATTACGATCCATAATAAGTTGCCAAATCTGCATTCATCCTTGTCCAAATCTTCCAACACTGTCTTCGGGTTTTCCACATGCATCAATTGCATTAGAAACCAATTCTGAAAGCTGGTGGTTAATATCGACAGATCATTGATGTGATATAGTATAATAAATATCTTTCATTACTTCGCGGTTTCTTACTTTTTGTTCAAATATTGGATCAATTTTACATTGCCTCAAAAATTCCTCATAGAAGACAAAAAGTTCTTCTTGAGATTGTTGTTGAGTCTCATTCGTTATGTAGTAAGAAATAAAAGCAAGATAGTCATCATAAGCAACCGATGACAATTTACTAATATCACGAACAAAGGAATTTAAAGTATTAAATCTATTTGCTTGTGTAAGCAGCATCAAAAAACACATTTTACTTATAAATACTTATTCTGTCATATTCTTTGGTATAAATTTCACAGTTGCTATTGCTTCACTTGCATTTTGGATAGTATAGACAGTTGCATTTGATGTTTCATCAAAACTATACGTTGCCGATAGCGTGTTGTTATAAGGCTCGTTGATATACATCATACCTTGTGGTCATACAAATACAGCACACATATCATTGGCAAATCCGATACATGTTCAACCATCAAAGACTCATGCTTGCGCATCATCTATTGGAGTCAACACCGTTGATGAACTTTTTGGTGAAATATCTATAAGTTCTTGTGATTGAAGTTGAATATCAAATACTTTTTGTTGACCAATAGTATCTCGAATCTCGATAATTGGAATTTTCCTTGCAAATGAGACACGGATATCCAAGGTAGGATCTTGTAAAACTATACGTCAGTTTTGTGGTTGTACAGATCCCAAGACCCTATCATCATCGTCATACAAATCTATCATATTATTCATACTAAAATCCTGTCAGGTATTTATTATTTCCAAGGTATCCAAAGGGAAAAGATAGAAGCCTGACTGCTGTTTGGTCGCTTCGGTTCATTTCATAACCTCCCGGACTCCTCTACGATTTCTTTGGTATTGGACGCTTCATTCATCCATATCTTGGCTTATCTCAGATATAACGGATCAAAATCAATCGTTAATTCTCTGTACATCAACTATCTCAATGGTTGGTACTTCTAGATCAAGAGTCACAGTTTCGATAGTTCTATTTCATTCGTAGTCAGTAGCTCATATGATAAATTCTCTTTGCAGTGGTTCATCAGAAAAGACTCTACTCATTGGCATAATAAAACCAGATCCTGCTTGTTCTCACGATCGTTGTCTTTGATCTCATGTAGCAACAACTCGGTTCTTTTCTATTCAGACATTATCTTCTCGGTTGATGTGAATTTCATAGTACGAATTGATATATCATTGTAAGTCTAGTCCTTCATCAACAGTTTCTTCTGTTGTTCTTCTATACAAAGAGACGTTTGGTACTGGCGGTTCATCATCGGCAATTAGTTGACGTCCTGCCAAGATTTGATTTGATCGACTAGCTCCTTGTACGTATTCTGGATCTTCGGCTGTTCATTGATTTTTGAGAGATGTGACTTGTGCATAATATCGTTTGCGGTCCATATTCGTCAATCATAGTGTGATTGCATCAGACTCTTGCAAATAAGATTCACGTTTGAGAATAGTTCATGTCATGTACGAATCAATCAAACCATTCATTGCTCATGGTATTTCGATACGTCATTTTTGAGTTGTTGGATCTCATAGGAGATCTCACTCGGTATCTCATTCCAGATCTTGAGGTAAGACTAATATGTATTTGATTGGACTTGTTTCTTTTTTGAAGAATGTATCATAAAACGGATAAACTTTACTTTGTGTATCAAAAACATCCGCTCTATTTGTCAATCTCACAAGATATCATGCAACATCATCTTGTTGGTACAAACTATTTTTTCGAGCAAATGTAATGGCATCAAAACTTTGTCATACTGTCTCAAAATTCTTCACTTCAAAGTCTTGTGATGCAATTTTTATTTGAGTATCATTTCATACTTGTACATACCCGTCTCTTCATCTTGTTTTGTCTCGTAACACATCACTTGCATTGTCTGCAGGCAATGATGACAAGATTGTAGTGATATAAACATCTCACAAATATTCATTGATTGAAGAGTCTTTTGTTGCTGTGTCTTGATTAGCATATTTGATATAAACTGTATCTTTATCTCGCATCAACAAATCCTCTGTTGCATAATCTACAGCTGGTCATGATGGTTCATTGATATTTCAACGATCTACATTATCACCAATTGCTTTACTATGTCGTTTTGATTGCACAACTTTGACCATACTGTCATCGTTTGGCACAAATATTCATTCCATATATGGGCTTATATCCATATATTTCATAAAATGCTCTTCTGTTTGAGATTGTGATTGTCAATCCGTCGATGTACTCTGCGTATTTTGTGCCAAAAGCTGACGTGGAGCAGCAGGTTCATAAGAAACAGCGTCAGGCGAAGCATTTTGTTCAGAATATTGTTCAACGTCTAGTTTTGATTGTTCTAGTATTGTTTCATCTTCTTCTGCACAATATCTAGGAGCATAGACTTTTTTGGTAGCATTTTCATGATCCAAATCATACGTTCATTTGGTTTCTATAATTTCGACAATATCTTGCGTTGGTTGTTCTCATGCAAGTGTTGATTGCATTCGATTGACAGATTTTTGTACATATGCTATCTCTTCTGAGATTGCTTCATATTCTGTGTCATCCATTCCAAAACTTGCCGGTTGATTTTCTACCAATGCATCGGCAAATCATTGCACAAGTGTTGATTGAAGGTCAAAGTATGATTTCATTGGATGTTCTTGTGTTGCTAATGTTTCTTGTAATTCTTCTGTTGCTGTAAACAACGGCGCATCCAAAACAAGATCAAAAATAGTATTATCTTTTACTAATATTTCTTGTTTTTGTTGTGTAGGATCCAAGCTATCCAAAAAAGAATCATATGAACTGACACGTAGTGCAAGTTCACGATTTTGGGTACGTTTTTGTTCAACAAGGTCTGTTGCCATTGTTGTGATAGTATCTAATGCATCGTAGTTAGCTTGTACTTGTGTATCTTGATGTACAAATGCAAGAATCTCTTTGTGTTTTTGTGCTCTCGCTTGATCTGCATCACGATCAATAAGCGTTTGCAAAGCAAATGAAAGTTGTGACAGTCATGCTTCATAACTAATCTCTCATTTGTATGGATACTCTCCATAATAAAACTGTTCTATCTTGGCATGTATATCTTTTGGCAATCAGCCGTATACTCATGCAACATCTTTGTGTTGTAAGACACTATCTCGAAGATTCGCATCTAGTCTTAGATTCGTATCTTCTATACTATCGAATGTATCTTGTACATCACGAGATGCTTCATTAAATGACTCTATCGCTTCATTTGTAGGTTGGACGATAGCTGCGTTTGTTACTTCATTTGCGTAGTCCGCAAAAAATGCGACCATATCATAAATCGCTGTAAAGTTAAACTTAAACTGAACAAACGAATCAATCTTGAAGTCAAATCATTGGAGACGGTCTCATGGGAAATATGATGCTGGCGTCAAATCCATATTATCAAACCAAGGTACTGGTCGTGTTCTTTGTGTCAACTGTTCAATTTTGCTCTTTACTCACTTTTCTCATACAAGTCAGATTCATCATTTGACTATACAATATATCTTTCACACAAGGTCAGCAATATCAAGAATTACTTCTACTTGTGGGATAAGCTGAGGAATTTTTGGTGGAGGTGGGAGATCAGGAAGACTTAGCTCAATAGATGGTATAAATGATGGCAATGGTGGGAGTTGAGGAGGTCCAGGGAGTATAGGCACATTAGCCAGGTCAATACTTTTGAGAAAATCTCATAATTCTCACAAAATTTCTCCTAAATCAACATTTCAACCAATAACTCACTCAATTGCTCACTCAATAATTCATTCGAGTATTCAAATAATTTTCGCTCAGATCTTTGCTCACAAAATACCAGCGAGTTGCTCAATAAGTGCAAGCAAAATATCCTTTTGCGTATTGATATCAAAGTTTGCTAAAATAGGTGGAACTTGTGGTAAATCTGGTAAGTCTGGAAGTGTAATTGTTGTTGGAACAAAATGGAATTCTGGTAATGCAATATCTATACTCGCGTCAATATGTGACAAATCAATGTAGATACTCGGTATTTTGAATGGAGGGATAGGCAATATCGGTATATTTATGAACTTACAAATAAATCCAAATCCACATCCATAAAAGTTATAATTATCATTTGTACATGTTGAACACTTTTTTTGTCGATTGACACTCACATCTATGATTGCTTGTCGTGTTCTTATGATTCATATCAAGAGAACAATTGCATCAACAAACTTCGAAAATCTTGTTGCATTTTCTCTCATTCGACGAGCAATATCTCACATAAAATCTTGAATAATAGATGCAACTTCTCACAAGTATCTATCAGAAATATGAATCCACTCTGCTAATTGTAAAGGGAAATCTTTGTATTGTTGCAATACCTTGAGATTTGCTCTGACGTTTTGTATCAATAGCGCTGAGTTTTCTTGCATTTGAATAAGTCAATCAAACAAAGCATTCAAACCTGTCAAATCAATATTTGCAAGAATTCATGCTTTGATACCAGCCTTTAGCGCTTTGGAAAAAACGGCATCAATTTCTGCACCAAATCATCACCCAAACACAAGATCCAAACATCATGGAGCGATTGTTGCTTTTTTGTTCGTATCATCAAGAAGTTCTTGCAAAGTTTGGATATCTGTTTGAATATCTTCTTCTCAAATTGATTGTGCAATTTGTTGATCTTGTCTTTGTAGTTGTTCTTTTTGTTGTTCAACACGATCGTTGGTTGTTTCAAGTTCTGATTTTTGAGCACGAAGTGCTTTTTTCTGCTCGTTATCACGAGAAACAGCAATACTATTTTCTATTCTTTTGATCTCAGCAGTACGTGCCAACATGTCTTGTTCTGCTTTTGTTATTTGACCTCTTACTTGTTGTCTTTTTGCTTTATTTTCTCATTCAGAACGAAGATATGTTTGCACATGTGTATTGAGGTCTTCAATAGTTTTTGTTAGTTCATCAACAGTTTTTTGCATAGCTTTTTGCAACTGAGGATCTTTTGCAATAATAGCAACGATTCATTGAATTGCTGTATCAATCTCTGACAGTGAACTTTCCATAGATTGTTTGTCCGTTTCGTCCAACACGTCAGTAGTATTTTTTTTGAGTATGGTTTGTATATCTTGCGTTGCAACCAAGATTCACACACGGTATTCTTTGAGTTGCAGAGAATCAATTGCTTTGGTTTGCAACGTCGTATATCATTCGGAAATAGCACTCGTATCAGTCGGATCTGTTGTTTTTGCAAGTTCTTGTTGAACAATGGTCTCGTCATATGCATCATAACTTACATTACAAATATTGAGAGCACCAAAAAGAAGCTCTGACCGCTGTTGGAACGTGAGTGTATTTTTGTCGAGCCGAGCCTTGAGATACGCACTGTACCTCGTAATATCCTCTGCATAGATAAAAGGAATTTGAATCGTCACATCTTGTGTTGTTATATTGACAAGCGGTACACTTTCAAACATCTGAGACAATGCATCAAACGGGTTTGCGGCTTCGTGAGAAAAATTATCAAGGTTAACTTTTTCTATTCGGTTATTTCTCACATTTGCATCCAAATCTCACAAAAACGTTCCATCTCACTCTAGTTTTCTATCTTGAATTTGAGCGACATCAGAATTATTTTGCATAGTTTGGACAAATGTTTCAATGTTGAGTGTGTCAAATCAAGCAAATAAACTTGCTGGATCTGGGAAATACACACCTATCGTCATTGTTGTTAGATTATTGATGATGTATTTGATTTGTCTATCCATTCGGTCATTGACTATACATTGTACAAGTCATTTGGCTGCCATCATTCATCATTGGATTTTTGTTTTGACATCAAATCATGGGACAAGAGCAACACTATCACTTGTAAGGTCATCTTGAACATAGAATTGTTCTGGTGGCAATGGATCCATATCAAACTCTACTAGCCCAATACCTCGCGGTCCATATCTTCATCAATCCAATAATGGATTTTGAGGTAATGGTTGTGGGTTTGCAGGTCTGATAGTGTCTCACGCATTGATCAAACCAAAATCTTTTTTAAATTCGTACAAAACATCCTCATTTGTCTCTCATCAGAGCATAAAGACTGGACTCGACGTTACATCCTCAAACCTATCAACGATTCACTGAATAACTTCTCATGGTCTAATCGGAGCTTGATCACATGTCAGATTTTTATTTTCATATAAGTTTTTGTCTATTTCTTGATCATCATCTTGTGAATTATCGTTATCATCACCACACGAGCTATCAAAAGGAATTGCAAAAACAATACAATTTCAGGCTATATCTCTGAGTGGAGATGGAATAGCGTTCATTGCTTTTTGTGGACCAAAACACATAGCAAATCACATTCACATCGTCAATGTTGGAGATGCATAGATTCTTATCATAGATGGATATACTCACCCCGGAGCAGCAAAACCAAAATACCCATATGTGTCAACAGGTGTCATTTTTTGAATTCACCCTCGTGGAAAAGGTAATGGCAATGGTCCAACTGGGCTTTGTAATGTCGCAGGATATGCTAATACAGGAAATCCATTATCGTTTCATATGACTCACGGAATAATTGGTGGTATTTTACAACCAAAGATTTGGAAGTTTCATGGTGTCAAAAATGACATATTAAAAGGGAATGGAGGTCATTTACAACTTCCTCACTTTCATCCAATAGTAAATCATTGACACAGTCAATCTAATACTGCATCAAGTTTTTGTTCAACATCGTCTGCATTTGTTCAAAATGTAGCCAAAGCACTATCTAACAATTCATCTGTTGTGAAAGTTTGAGACAAATACATATTGTTATTAAACAAACTCTGAAGATTGAAGTCTTCAAACAATCATCCAATTCATGGAATAGTATCTAACGTTTGTTGGTCCATACTTGCTTGTACTCATGACATAGCATCTCCCAAAAAGTCATCATAGTTCGTTTGAGATTGTTCAATATAGTCATCTTTTGCATCTTGTGGACGAATTTCTTCCTTTTTGTAGGTTCTATTATCACGTCATTGTCGTACGTTATTTGTATTGATAAACTCTCGATATGTTCACATACAACCATCAAATGGATAGACTTTGATGTCTGGATAGGTGTCGTTATTCGTATCTTCAATCTCTATATGAGCAATTGGAGAACCTCACATATATCTCAAATCATACGAAAATTCTGCCTGACCGTTTTCGGGTTGGATATTGTCGATGATGAAGTTATAGTCACCCTTTGTATGCAATACATTCATGATTGCTCATGTATTTAGTGTTCACATATTGTATCAAACAGGTTGTTCTTTATCATAATCTATTGTCTTTGCATCTCGTGGTCCAGCATGAAAGTTTGCATAGGTTATTGGAAGACTTGTGTCAGATTCTATAGAAACAGTAACACGAACCATATCTCAAAAAACTAATGTTCATCAGTTAATATCTACATAGGTTTTGTAAGCTCTCAAAACATCACGTGTTGGCGACAAATGAGTCAGCGGATGGTATCTTACATCTCTCAGGTCTATCACATCTTGATCAGATAATGGCATATAATCTGTTTGAGGATCTCTTCTTCGTCTCAACGCATCATGTTGTCATTTTGCCATGAAATCATTCATTGGCATATTTTGCAAATCAGGAACAGGAGGTTTTCTAGACATCAATTCTGGTCTGATGAGTTTTTTGACAATTTTAGGTAATTTATCCACATGCTCGATTGGATATTTTATTGTAGTTACACCCAATTTTAAAGCAGTTTTTCTTGCCAAAGATGCCCAAATTGGTCATAATCAAGGCATTTGATTAACTGTTAGTAAATAAGGTTCCAAATTAATAACCTCCAATGCTGAGTATTCCTCATCTGGAAACGTATCTTCAAAATCTCATTGAAAACTACTAAAGTCTTGTATCTCATCTTCTTCATCGATAATATCTAGTCATTGTCGACGTATCAAACTATCATCTACAACTTTGTCATCTGGTCTAACATAATATGCATATGTCGTTATCAACTTCATCTCATTGTCTTGTCTTTGTTTTCGGTTTTCATCACATGCAACAAGCAAATCTGACAAATATGTTGCTCATTCTCATTGTCTAGCTTTTCATCCATAGTGAATCTTGATATCTCATGCTATATCATTGGTAATGATATCAATCTGTCAATCTAGATCCATATCCTCAAAAAACAACTGCACAGCAGTTTTGACTTCGTCGACTTGTCACGCTTCCTGCGCTCAAGGCAGTTGCAAACATGTAGGTGTTCCATCAACATCCACGACTGCATTTGTATTGGTATAAACTCTTAGTTTGTCTTCTTGGGTATGAACAATAATATCTGGAAAATCATTTCCATCAACATCACCAACAAAAACATCTTTGATATCCTCTGCAATATACAACAAATCTCACAAGTTCGTAAATGGATCTTGTCAGGCATAATTTTTTAGTCGTTTTACCTTTCAGTCACGATACACAACAAGCATATCATTTAGTCAATCTTGGTTGAAGTCTATATACAACGTCTTGAGAATATCTTCATCTGGATCACTATATGTCACATCTCCAAGTCATCTATCAAAACGCAACAATTCTCAAGAATTTCATACAGGAATTGGAGCATTTGGTATATCAAGTCTTCTAACAAAAGGATCTCACATATTGATCATAAATTCTGACCCAAAATGCTGTGTAGCTTGTCATACGCTATCTCCTCATGCAAATGCAGTAATATGTTGCATTCCATGTCTAAATCAAACATACAACTCAGGATCAATTGCATCTTCTACTGATTCAAATCATTGTTTTTGGTAGACATCCTCTGGATTATACAAACCTATTCATACTCAGGCATTTGTAGATCACTGCCCAAATGTTTGTGTCATACGCAATGTTCATTGCACATCAGATACTGTATTTTGATCCATCAACAAAGAGTCTTGTCTATGCAAAACAATTTGTCATACCTTTTTGCCTTCAAATGTTACATTTCGAAGGTTTTTGTTGGAAATAATTTCATCTGACAACTGAATACGTACACGATCATCAAGACGTCAGTTAGAGATATCAAGAATAGTTTTTCCATTCACGACAAGACGATTGCCTACCTTTTCATTTTGTGTTATAAAACTATCTCATGGCAATGGAATATACAACAGTGTATTTTTATTGAACATTTGAGGCCTCAACAAAGATGCATCTACAACGACTTGTACGTCATATTGAGAGAGTTTTCAAGCATTGATACCTCATTGGTATGTTGGGTGTTGCATTGTGACACGTCCTGCATCTATTCACAAACCAAATGCAGATCATTCTATATTTGTTATCAATCATTGTTGTGAAATAATTGCAGAGAATTTGTGTATTTTGACTGGATCAATAAGAGATGTTGTTACTGAAAGCAGTTTTTCTGAATTGTTTATCATATCCGAGACAACGTTGTCATTTTGAGAAAAATATCCTCGTAGATTTCATCGATCTGTACCCAAGAGACTCAAATACATTACATTGAGGTGTTCTTTTGGAATACTTAATTGTTGAATAGTCAATGGAAGTACAGCAGCTTGTTGTTGATCCAAAGGAAGATCTGCATTGTATGCATAGACAAACGCTTGTCATCCTGGCATACGTGAACGAACAGATACTTCTGTTCATAACGTTCACACATCACTGTCAATAAATTCTGACGTTATTTGTTGGTTTTCTGTAGTAGATGAAACAACATCAACAGAGCCTATCGTTCATATTCTGGTAGTTGTTGGGTATAGTGGTATGTTTCCTCGAACATCGGTAACAGACACATTCACAGGAACAGTTTGTTCATGGTCTATTGCGTCGTGATCTGTTGTCAGCGTATATTTTTTGGATTGTGCGGGCAAAAATGCGACAGGAATTGTCACATCAGCAAGTCAAGGAACGCGAACTATCAGCTCATCTGCTCATGCACGCATACGATTTGTTAGATAAACACGAGATCATGTTTGTGAAACCAAAAGGGTATCTGTGGCGACAAAACGCGGTACTCATGGAGTCGGCTCGGTGACAACTCAGGGTTCAAATAAATCTCAACGAGTTGAAAGTGTTACAGGAACATCCAAAGGAACTCCAGCACTTGTTGTTATTTTTAGCACTACCGATGGAAATCATCATTCTGTTACAAAGATACTTTTTCATGCGTCATTTGTTGTTTTGACTGCATCGAGAGATTCTGGCAATGTGTATTGTATGTCTCATGTCGAGATAGTGAGTTTTGGTTTGTGTATTGTTAATATTGTCTGTGATTGTACTGCATCTGGAGAAAAAGAGTCTCAAGCAACACGAATAGTTACCTCACGACTATCTTCCTCAATCTCAGGAGCCTTATATAGAAAAACAGCATTTTCAAAGTCAGAGAATTCTTGTATGGGACTTGCATCTATCGTTCCGTCACTTGCAGACACAACAAAGTTTTGTAACGACTGTGTGATTTTATTATCATATGCATCAAAAGCTTGCACTACCAGAGGTATATCCACAGTAGGAGCCAAATCTTGTACGGGAGTACGAATTGCAATACGTTTTACATATCAAGGAGTAATTTGTATAGGAGTTGTTGTATACAAACACATATTTGCATCTTGTTGGAGACAAATTGCAAGTTCTATATCCATGAAACCTGCTTTTTTGGTTTGCAAAGACAATCAATCGGATACAAAACGAAGATCATTTCATACAACAAAATCATCTATTTTGTATGAGTTTTGACATGTATTTGTTTGGTTTACCAAAAGACAATTATCTCATGTTGAACTCAAAGCCAAAGACACACGTCATGTTCATTGCGTACTTTGTATACGAAGACTTGTCGTAGGCTCTGAGCCAAACACATCATCAAGCATCCATACTCCTCATGTTCATTGTACTTCAAATGTTATATTATCTACTGCATCTTGCAAAATCTTGAGGCTATCATCATCAATTGCATCTTGTGATTGAACGGATCATCACATAGCCTCTATTCTTCTTGTTATTGTAGCTATTTCTTCATCAATAGGTTGTTTTTGATCTTCCAAACGTTGTTGTTTATCTGTGTCTCAATCTTTTTGCGCATCACTAATACGAATCTGGAGTTGATTAGATTGTGCCTGTTTGCGTTCTAGTCTATTTTGCAAAATACGAATTAATATACGATCGTCATATCTTCTCAACTCAGGCAAAAAGTCAAACTGACCGGTAAATTCTGCTACGGGCTCAAAAATTTGTTTTTGAGAGAGTTCATCGAACCATTCTTTCATTGACGTTCCAAAAATTGGAATAACAGGTCATTCAGCATTTTTGTAGCTAAATTCGATTTCGAGAGGGTTATTTATTGTTTCTTCCAACCAACAAGAAAAAGCTTCAAACCGAGTCAATTCTCATGGTTGTTTTTTGCGTAAAATAAACAAATACGCTCCGTCATCAGGAATATTACAGACTTTGTCTGCGTCAGTATCATCTACTGTTTCGTCGTATTGTGATGGTAATGTGACGTTTCTTGCAAAACGCTCTTGTCAGTCAGTCAATTTTTTAATAAACGCTGGTGTTTGTGTTGTTGTTATATAATCACGTCCATCAGATGCAATATATGCAGCTTCATATCAATCAGCATTGTACGCTGGAAGCGAATATGATGTTGCAGATTGAGGATTAGCGTCATCAAGTGCGTCTTCACGAAGATATTGTTGCGTAACATACGCAACTTTATGGTTTATATCACCCAAAGATTGGATGTAACTAAGGTCTGCTCATACCGTTTGACCAACAAGTTTTTGTTGTCGAGGTGTGTTTTGGGTGTGCAATATCGTTGCAATTGTTTTGATAGGATCAGGGTCTTCTGGATGTGATGCTTGTACTTGTGCTTGTAATTGTTGTATCAAAAAATCTTGATCTAAAAGTTTATACGAACGGAATGATTCTCATACTCTTGGTACTGCTTGTTTATTGACTGTTGACAAGTCATTGAATGCGTCTGCATGATTACCAAAATATTCTACACTTGCTTGTAGTTGTTCTAGGAGTTGTTTATTGTAATCTTGCACTCTTTGACGGAGGTATTCCCTGATATTTTGTTCTATACGATCGACTGGCAACAATTCTACTTTGTTGTTATTTTGTCCAGTTGAGGTATATGCAAACACTTGCACTTCATAGAGATTCGGAAAGTCGATTTGTACGGTATCTCACCCTATTCATTTGAACGTTACATTTCTAATACTATCAATTGGTCTATGTTCAGTTGTTGCATTCATACCTGCAACTTGCTCTTCAGTAGGAGCATCATTTCGTACTCTCGAATCGATTGTTTTGTAACTATACATCGTTTTATGTTTTCGCTTACCAACACATAATCAAATCGCTGGCGCTCATCATCGAGTTTCAACTTTTGTTCAATCAACATAAACTTCTCTTCTTTCTATAAGAGATCTATCCGCCAAACCTTTGCTTTCATATGCATCGAAATAATCAACATATCCATATGGCAAAAACGTTTTGACAACATATGGAAACGTAATCGTATCTCCATCACGTTCATAAAACACTCATCCTCAACTCATATAAGGTCTTAATAAATCAATATATGGTTTGAGATATTGGTTTTCGTATTCTGCAGCGACTGCTCTTCATTTTTGATCTCTTCATAGTTTTTTTATGTCCTTGAATACTAATGTTTTGTTATACTTTCTTGGTCCATAACGATCGGTTTCCAAAATAGCAGATGCATAGGTTTCTGATGCTTCTCGAGTATTTGCATCAGGTTGTGGTTTTGTTGTTTGGACAGATCCGGCGATATCATACAAAGGCTCAATAGCATTTTGTGGCAAAAACGATTTTAGTCTTCTTGTTGCTTGATCTAAGTTGATCAATGACGCTCATCATCGAGTTCTAAATGCAAACTCCTCCGGAGTTTCCTCATTTTCCTCTTCGTCTCATTCGTATGTTGATTCTCTTTTTTGACAATATATTTTGATACCAATGATGGTAAAGTAATCTTGACATTGGATATTTGTTATATTTGTGCGTTTTTCGTCTTCATACAATGTCACATCATTGACTCATTCTTGTGTATTATACGCTCTGTTTGCTTCGACTTGTGTCGAGAACACACCATACGTAGCACCTACTGACGAAAGTAATGGATCAAAAGCGTTGTTCGTGTGTCAGAATTCATTTTTTCTATATGTTGCAAAAGGGAAATCTGACATAGATTGCGTTCATGTTGTATTGACGTATGTTCATCTATACAAGCTTAGGTCTCACGCTCACGTGATTGTGTCTGCTTTTTTACCATGATAATAGACATTGTAGAGATCGTCTTCTGTCTTTTCACATCGTAGTTTTGGGTAACATGCAGGACAGATTCATATTTTGTCACTTTTTTGTTCATATTTGACCGTTTTGTAAAACAATGGCAAAGGAATATCCAATGCATATTGTTCTTGTTCTACTTTTTGGTTGACGACACGTTCAAGCAACAAGTTGTATTGCATCAACAATGGGTTGTTTGTTTGTGCACTATTTTTGACAAAAAGAGAATCTTGATGAATCATTTTTTTGACGTGTGTGTCGTATGTTTGTCGTCTTCCTCATGCCAAAATATTATCTTTCATCGTAGCAAGATAGTTTGTTCATACCAAATCGTTATAGTTTTTGAACATTTCATCCAATGCCTTTTTGAGAAACACAGTTGGCGACTGCGTAGCAGGAGCTTGAGCAGACCCATCTTGTGGGATTCACATATTTCATCATTCTTCGTCTATGATTTCTTGCGCTTCTTGATATGCATCGTCTCTTTCTCACAAGATTCATTGCAATCGTTTCCAAAATCACCCGATAGCTTCCGCATCTCCTCCTTCGTTTTCTTGACTTGTGTAAAAAGCCTCTTGATCTCTTACAGATTGGATTCTATCTTCTGCGTTGTTGATCGCATCTTGCATGACGTTTTGTACATCATCGTTTGATTCTTGCGTAAAAAAGTCCAACATAGTATTGGTAAATCTATGATAGTTTCTATCTTCCGCAAAGACAAAAGAATTCATATAATATTGCAACAAATCTGTAGCAAATGTTTGTTTGAGATAGATAAAATCATCATACCAAAACTGTTTTGCGACAAAATCATCACGATTTGCATCATATGTTTTGAGTTTTTGGAAATAACGTGCATAATCTTGCATATCATCACCAAGGTTGATAACTCCGTGTCGAAGTTCAGGCTTACTATCAGGTTTGTCATTGGGTACAAAAAATGTTGTGTCTTTGTTTCGCAAGTATTTTTGTTCTTCTAAATCAACGTATGGATAAATAGACGGGAAAATAAATCAATTATCGTTGATAACTGGCATCGGAACGTCACCAATAAGCACAACTCACTCCAAGTCTGACGGAGTATTTTTTTCTCATGCAAAATACATATTTTCTATGACTTTTAGTATATCTCGAGACTTGAGGTTTTGTGTATCAATAGGAAAGATAATTGCTTTGGTATTGTCTTGTTGTTGCAGATATGACGACGTATATCGATCTATTTGTGATTTGACAGCATCATACACATCATCTTGGACAAACACAGCAACCAAACGAGTTCTTGAGAGAGTTGACTCGTATTGTCATGGTCATCCATAGATTGGGAAAAGCACCTGCAACACATAGGACAAACAATATGCAACAATAAACGCCGCTATTGTTTTTTTCCATTTTGTGATAGATGTGAGACGAGATGAGTTTTGTGTAATTGAATCGTGAGACATACAGACACCGTATGGGTAAAATCAGAGATTATATCCATAATATGAAAAAAATCATTCTGACCCAAATTATGTCTGCATATATGATATGTTTGTCTAGCGTAGTCACAAAGTATGTGTTTTAGTACTTGACAGCAAAAGAAAAGTATGATGGTTTGTTGAGTTTTGGTTGGTGTTATTTCTTGAGAATTTTGATTTTCATAAGTTCTTGGTTATATAATAAAGTTTCTTTGTATAATGTTTGTGTCATTTCATATTGCTCTTCTGTCAACGAAAGTTTATCTAATAATTCATTTCATGTATCTGTATCAAATGACAATCAATCTCACACTAGCAGCTTTTGTGCAAAAAAATCATCAATAATGTTTTTTTGGTCTTGGGTCAAAACTT
This sequence comes from uncultured Candidatus Peribacteria bacterium, assembly GCA_964526045.1. GTDB lineage: Bacteria > Patescibacteriota > Gracilibacteria > Absconditabacterales > Absconditicoccaceae > CAZGIF01. Next base: position 150,789 of record CAZGIF010000001.1, read on the forward strand.
GATATAATGTGTAAATATACAAAGATAGTTGTAATTTGTAGTTTCGATTCATTTGTACTCAATATGCATTTTTATTTATCGCATCATACGTTGCTATCAAAGAACCTCAATCTTGTTGATATAGTAAATAATACAGCATAGTTGATCTCATTGTCATTTTGAGATACTGATGAGATTTATCAAAACTAGATATCTCCACAAATGCTTCATTGAGTTGAGCTGGAAGGCCAGGATACAACAGATCAAAAAACGTGTGAGTAGACTCTTGACCTAAAACAATTACTGATAATCACTCAATATCTTGAGTATAATCTTCTATTGCTTTAAAATTGACTCATGCCTGTCAAGATCAGTCTAGAAATCTAGATGAAGTTCACATACTCGCATCATTATTACTTGGATCATAGTATACAAAAAATGTTAATGAAAATCTTTTGATTTCATCTCATACTTGTATGCTTCATGTCAAAGGAACCATAGGAAAACAGACCTTTCATTCTATAATTTCACAAGTGATTTGATGTTTTTGCAAAAGTTCGTTAAATGTATCTGAATCACCATCGTATAATGCTTTTTCTATTCAAACGTTTTGTAACCAATTTTTGATATCCTGTAAGTGATTTGCGTATTGTTTTACATCAATTTGTGATACTACGTCACTCAATGCACTTAACATAATGAATCTATCTTCTGGCAATGCATCAGCAACTGTAATACTATCTGATAATTTGTGCGTTAACTCAATTTTGTGAGTTGATTTTTCTGTAGCAGAAAGCGTTTTTGCCAAAGCTTTTTCTCAAAACAAAAATATTGAAGAAGCAATCATAAGTGTTGCAAAAGTATTTCTTATGGTGTTATTTGACATAATATATTTTTGATTAAAAAAACACTACTTTAGTAAAAATATAAACTAAAATCAATTGTAAATAAGTCTTTTAATTATTTTGTAGTGTTCTTTTGAGCCAATAAAAAAATCAACTGACTTATTTTGAAAGTTAGTTTTGTTTGGTCATAAAAACAAGAGGATCTACTTCACAATAGACAATGAAGTATCGTGCAAAAAGCAGATGGAAAATTGTAATATAAATTTTTCTTATTATAATAATGATACTATAAATTTATATTTTAGGTAATAAACAGAAAGTTCGTCAATATTTTTTCATATTAGAAAACCATACTGATTATAGCTAAATTACACTAAAAAACTCTTTATTTTTCTATTACATATGAATGAATTCAATCAAACCAAAGAATTTCAAAATAGTAAGTAATGAAATAAAAGGACAAAAAACGACTGAGTTAAAGGAAGAACTCGATAAGTCAGAATATTTTGAATGAAAAAAGAGCTATTATAAGTTTAAAAGAGATAATGTTATTAACAACGCATCTCTTTGGTGAGAGTATACAAACGAATTTGTATCAAGAAAAGATTATATTTTGAAAGCTATAGATACGTATATTGATGAGAACGCAATCATTACCGCTGAACAGAGAATATCACGAAAGAGTCTTACAAAAAAAGAAAAAGAAGAAATTTTTAAAATAATCTTAGATACTCACCTAATAAAGAAAAATTGAGAAATATTAGGAACATACAGTATATCGTCACTAAAAGCAAAAGTCAGATGTTTAATGAAAATAGAAAAGATTAGCAACAAACTTTGATTTCTACCCTTATTTTTATTAGAATGAGGATGGTGTTGATTTATAGAAAATGACAAATACCTAAAAGAGTGGGAAAATATAGCAAACCCAGACTTCAAAGACGATAAAGAATTAAAGCTAATGATAGAATGAAAAGGTGGAACATTTTTGGTACATTCTATTATAAATCCCATCTGATCATTATCCTATACTACATGTAACCCATCACTTAACTCTCCCAGCTTAGATAAAAGTTATAATCTACGATCTAATCTTCATGATATTGATCGTATGACCTCTATGTCTTGTTCATTAATCAAAATAAAAAAGAATAACACATGAGAATATGATGGTAAATTTTATACAGCAACAAATGTTGCAATTATACTTAAATTTAACCCTAAACATATAATTTGAGTATCAGATCAAGACTGAGGGACTCCGATTGATTGAGATAGACCAGATCAAGTTATTGGTTCCTTATGACAAGTACAGAGCCCATTTAAACTCATAGAGGATACAAACCAGAAAAAGCGTTCAGTCTCTCCATATAATGAAGTCAAACTACGAATTTGATGAGAAAAATGAGTTGCAGAACCTATTTGAATACTATTTAACCCGGTTAAAAATTGCGAACAAAATGATCCTTTATCAAATGAAGAAATAATAGACCACTTAAAGCAACTATCCAAGAGATATAAATTACCACTATATTGCATTGATGAGAAAAAATCTGAAACGAAAAAAAATAATTTTTCTTTCGAAGAAAATGAGTATCATATAAAAATAAACTCTGATAATATATCATATACCATTTGAAAAGATTCATCTTTCATATTAAAACATGTTAATTGAAAAAATACTTTACGAACACAAAAAGACCTTGAATATATTGAGAAATGTGCAAAGGATAATTGAAAAGAACTAAAACTAGTAGATAGATTTCGAAACCATTTCTGAAGGATTGAATATAACCATAAACAAAGACCTATAAAATTTATCACGAGTTATAATGAAGTCAGCTATATAATAGATGTAGAGAAAAATGTATTTCTATACGAACTAAATATAGATTGATTTAATGGCCCTCAGCCTATACTTGACATAAAGGTCATACAATGAGCATATGATTTATTATCCCACTGATTGAACAAAAAAGAAAAAATACTTCTAGATAATTATTTATGATTTGATGAAAATTGATGAATAGTTGGTTTCAGGAGTATTATAAAGAAATAGAAGTTACTCCTAATTTTTACTTTCATATCTTTGAGATTATTTTTTGCTCAAAAAATATACAATATACATAGATTATTCATAATAAGTTTCATGCTAAAAAATACTCAACCAAACTCCCATCAGCGTCAGACAATTTTTTCACATCTGTGTATCTTATAAAGAACTAGTCACTTTCTCTAAGATTGCTAATTAATGTTCTTGCTTCCATGATTTCATTCGATGCAGTTGATTCTGGTGAAATGTTTAATCAATCCACAAATCATCATACGTTTTTGCAAGGATCATAATTTCTACAGCTATAAAAAGTCATATTCTTATTGTCTTCAAAGATAGTAAATCAATCTTCAAATGGGTATATTCTCTTTATTGTTTCTTGTGATGTAGAAGATAAAGTTTCATGTTCGAAGACACGACAATTAGCAAAATCAAGCACATCAGATCAATATACTCATAAAAAAGCATAATTAGGAGTTCAAAATTTATCACGAACTCATATAAAAAGATCCTCCGACACAAATCAAGCTATCAAAAGTTCACCATCGCAATACAAAGAATCATTGGATACAGCAATATTAGTTGACCAGTTATTTCAGATACGATCAGAATCATCTAACAATTGTCAAACAGTAAACCACTCATAGTTTTTTTGGTCAGGAGATTCATCGACTTTGTAGAGTATGGGCAAATTGAGCGACTGAGTATTAGCACTTGCACCCTCTAACATTTCCTTATCATTGTACGTATTTTCTCAATCCGTAAAGAGAAACTCTCAATTCGTATTTAGGACTTTGATATTTTCTTCGTTAGTGATTTGATATTGTTTCCTAACAGTTCAATGTCGACTGACATAATATATCATATTATCACTCACAAAAATTGGAAACTGAGAACTGACCATAAATGCACGTTCTCAATTTATCATATCTACTCAGTTTATCAAATCTTGTCAGTAGCTTCAGTTTGCTCACGCAAGTTCTGAGCCTAACCAATATAACGTAGTACCAATTCTTGATAATGGGAAGAATGATTGTGGTTCTCAAGATGTTGTCGTATCGTTTTGGGAGGTCACATCTTTTGGGAGAGTACTAATTATAGCAAAATCTTCAATGTTTCAGATCTTTTTGATAATAAAATTATCTTTTAGATCTGATAGAGTTTTCTCATTAGTCGTAAAAGGATATGTTGTATAACGTTTTCGAGGCGACCTTCCACTTACCATATTATATGTTGAATCTGAAATTACGTACACATAATTCAAATCTTTGACGTAGTAAAAAGCTTGACCATAAGTATTATGAGGATAAGGTTTGTAATATCTCAGTGAGATCGTCAACGGTCACTCTGTCGTTCATCAATTTTTATACAAAAACTCAAAAAATATACATCGTAGTTTTGTCTTATCATCTGACTCCATTTCTTTTGTTGTTAATGGACATACTAATGACGTTCAATACGCCTTTTTCTGTTCTTCAGATATTGTAGGATCTTGTATTTTTTGAATCTTTTGAGTGTCAATACTATCATAAAAATATTTTGATAGAGTTACTGCTTTTTGAAATCCAATAGTTGTCTCAAATATCATTCAGCTTATTCTTGACGATCGATACAAAAAAATCGTCGACATAATCATAGTAACAAGAAGCAAAAAACTGAATATTTTTTTTATTGCTCTATTTAATACAATAGAGGAAGAGTGCTTCTCTCAATCAGATTCTTTTACAGTTTTCATAGGAAAAAACAGTAGTCATGAAACTAGAAAATAATATGTAGCATATCATTCATAAGTAATATCCAGAAAATATGTTCATACCAGATCATTGAGAGAAAACAACTCTCACACAAAAGAAAGTGGTAAAAAAACATTGCCTACGACATACCAAAAAACAACGTGACCACTCATAAGTATAAAGAGTACTATGATTTTTGATACATATGGTCAATCTAATCATAAACGTGACATAAGAGGAATCAATCAGAAATAGACAAAGAAGGCTGCCCAAAAACCAGAAATAACAACTCATATATATCATCATACAAGAGCAATAAGCACAGAAAAAACAAAAAGTATTAGTAATCAAATATAGAGAAGAATTTTCATGATATTGTTATGCTAAAATACGAAGCTTTTGTATTGATTATATGTAAGTAGCTTCTTTTAGCAAATATAAGTACACAATTCGATAATTTCCCTCGGCAATGTAAATGTAAAACCATGTAGTATAAAAAAATTAAACCAGACTCCAATCTGCGTCAGATATTATTTTTCACTGTTTTTTCGTAGCTTTTTCGCAGTTTCGTGAGTATAACGCGTGTGGTATGTCGCAAGATATACAAATAATGGTGGTCTTTAACAAATAACACTGTTTCGTGGATTGATAGCACACGTTTTTTTCGCTATCGCTTTTTTCAAAAACAATAGTTTTTATGAGACAAGTCTCTTTTTATTGTGTTTTGATTGTTAGTGTTTTCTTGTCAGTGATGACAAATGTACACGCACAAAACGCATTCGGTCCAGTAGCACACTGGGATTTCAATGGTGCAACTCAAAATGGTTATGCTCAGGATATGTCTGGCAATAACCATAACGCAACTATCCATGGAGCAACATTTATTCCTGATAGGTTTGGTACAGCAAATGCAGCACTTGCATTTGATGGAAATGATTGGCTTGACGTACCCTATAGTAATAGTTTAGTACCTCAAGATCATGGATTTACGCATAGTATGTGGGTAAAATTCGATAGTACCAGTATGTCGTCTGCTGTATATAGCAACGGTAATGCTGATTATTCAGGTGGATTTCTAAGTTTAACGTATTATATAAATGACTTATCCTCTGTTTTTTTACACTCATGGTGGGGAAGCAACTTCTACAACGATAATTCATTTTCTCTACCAACAACTCTTTATGATAATACCTGGCATCAAATAATTACTGTTATAGATGGCCAAAATATCACAATGTATATAGACAATCTCTATGTTGTAGAGAAATATTGGGCTGGTGGATATAAACCCTATGATGCAAGTAGACCAATCTTTATTGGCTGTAATTTTAACTCATATGCTGGAGGAAAAACTGATTTCTTAACTGGTAGTATTGATGATATTTATGTATATGACCGTGCATTAACTGCCCAAGAAGTTGGATATATATTTGAAGATAATCAAGACGTATTTCGTATTGTAACTTCGGAGGTATCACCAGATACTCTTATTCAAACTCAACCAGCAGATATCACGATCAATGTACAAAATATCAGTACGCAACAGCAGTCAGATACTCTTTTTTTGAGTTGGCATAGAGCAGATGGTTCTTTTGTAACGGATTTGGCGGTATATGGTCAAGGTGTACAAGCATCTGAAACCATCAACCTTAGTCGTGCACAAGCGCCAGTAAGTTCTGAGCCAGGTGATTATCTTTTGGTGACGAAGTACGGATCAAATGGTACGTACACTCACATCCAAGAAACTCCCGTCCATGTTGTTGCAATAGATATTACAAGTGAAGCACTGCCAGCACAAACACAAACTGGAGTCAATTATCCAATATTTGTAACTGTCGACAATAGTAGAGAAGCTTTATTACCAGCTACTGTTTCTGTGGTATATACCAATATACTCACGCAACAACAGCACAGCGTTCCATTGCAATTGTCGTCAAATAACACTTATGATGGAGTAACAACCTTTGATCAACAAGGAACATATACATCTGAGGCAAAAATTGATCTGACATGGCAGGACATTCGAGGTGATATTCAAGGTATACTCTATTCGTTGCTAGGAGTGACTCAAGTACGTGCGTATGATGAGCAGTTTGTTATCAAGGATTTGACATATTTTGCAGATAGACAACATATGTATCCAGAAGTAACAACGACCAAGTTTGCAGTACAAGTTCCACAAACAATCAATGCCAAAAGTGTCGATCACGTAGAACTAGTGTTGAAGAGAAAAGCGTATGGACAAACACCAGCAGAAACAATAAATATTCCGCTCACACAAGCATCACATAGTGGTATCAGTGGGCAATGGGAACTGTTGAAAACATTTGAGCGTGTAGGAGAATACTCATACCGATTCAAACTATCTCATCAGAAACCTAATGGAATATTTGAACAACTAGCTATGTATCCGTCCAACGACTACGAAGCAACTCAAAACAACAAGTTTGTAATTCATACGCCATACCAGCAATTGAGCAATGTAACTTTTGCAGTACACTTAGACTATAACTACCAAGTTATTGATGGTGTTGTACAAAAAGTATTGCATGTCGTTCAACCTGACGGTAGCGTAAATGATCAAGTTTTTGATAATGTCTCTGTACATATCAGAAAAGGGTCGGTTACGGGTGTTATAGAACCAATGGTAGAGGTTGATGACAATTATTTTGTATTTCGCAAAGTATTACAATCTTCTGGTTCGTATGATGTAACCTATACAGTTTCATATCAAGGAACGCCGATTTTAGATATTGATCGTACACTTGAGGTAGCACCTATGCAGTTTGTAGAAACAACACTTGTTCCATCAACAATATGGCAAGGGTTTACGGATATTCCATTTCGACTCAATGCACAAGGTGACATCAGTTTGTTGTTGAGAGAAAATCGTATTCGAGCAGAAATCATTTTTGTCAAAACAGACGAAAATGGACAAGAACAAATGATCCCTCTTTCTATGAAAAAAAACACAGAAAGAGATGGATTTTTCTTGGAAAAAGTGATGCATACAGCTGGAAGTCATGAATATTACTACACAGTATATGTTGATGATGCTGTAGCATATCAATCGCAACGAACAACGTTATTTGCACAAGCTCCGTTTGTGTCTCACGCACCAACTGCTGTGACAAACGAGTTTGTACAAGGAGTTACGAATCTAACATTTGCTGTAAGTGCAGATCCAAACTTTGTAAGCAATAGTGCTTCATTTGGTGAAACTTTTACAGATGCAATGTACGACGTCGCCATTCAATTCAAAAAAGACAACGGTAATTATACAACATTACCACTCGCATACGATCAAAGCAGTCAGCGATTTGTTTTACAAAAAACAATGAATGACGCTAAGACATATGAGTTTCGTTATCGAATCAAACTGAAGCAAGGAATTGCGACAGCAAGGATTGGAGATGAGAATGGGTTATTACCACGAACGAGAACGCTGATTGGGCAACCATTATCATGTGATGTCCTTCCTGCCTTTGATTGGCATGAAGCAACATTTGCAGGAGATGAACCAATCGTGAGTCAAACAAACCTAAGATTTGCTATGGATGTACGTGTTGATCCAGAATTATTTGTACCGCAAGGAGATGCACTTGAAAGCGTAAGCACCAAAGTGTTCTTCAAAGCACCGAACAACCAAAAACCAAGCAAGGACTTACAAGAAGTAACTACGAATTCGTATGAACTTGTGCAAGCAATGTCTTTGGCTGGATGGTATCAGTACAGATATGAATACACCGTCATCTTAGCATCACGCAACGACAAGGGAAAACCAAATAAAGTAGTTCACAAATCTCCATTTTATTGGGTATTTATTGGCTATGGTGATGATTGTAACAATATCGTCAAACCTGGTATTATTCCGCGCGAAGCGTGGTGTACTGATGGTAGGTGTGATGATGCTAGACTAGATCAAACTATTCCAACGCACATTGTAATTCATCACACTGCAGTAAATAAGGAAAATGAAACATCTCTTGAATCTGTTCAAAGAGAATGGAGATTTCATTATTCTAGAATCACTGGAGATAACTTTCAATGGAAAGACTTAGCATACAATTATATGATTGGGTCTGATGGTATAATTTACGAAGGTAGAAAAAATCTATCAGATTCCCAAGAAGCATTAGGTTATCATACAACATTTACATACGAAGCAACTGTTGGTATAGCACTTATAGGAAACTTTGAGGAAAAAGAACCTACAGAAGAATCATTAAGTAGCTTAAAAGCACTGACAACTTGGCTATGTAAAAAGTATAATATTGCCCCACACCAACTTAATAAAGATTATGAGCATTCTAGCGTAATTACTAGTTTCAATTCTATATCAGGACATAACGATGCAGATGATGCAAGCACATGTCCAGGTAAAAACCTAGAAAGTAAAATAAATGAAATTAAGTTAGGTACTCTAAATTGTTCAAATAGTCAAACTACCAATAATTTGAATAAGAAAGTATCAATAGTTAAGGATAGTGAAAATACAGAAATTTCTGTGTATCCGAATCCTTCTAATGAGAAAATCACAGTAGTATCAAACAAGAAAATAAAGTCTATCAGACTATCCGATGTCTATGGGAAAGTTCACATTGATTTTCTCTGTGAAGATAATGCCATAATATTAGATATTTCTTTTCTTAGTAAAGGAGTATACTTTATCTTAGTAGATGAAGAGAATACCTTAAAATTTATTAAGAACTAGTTTAAGTCAACTTTGACTGATTTTCTTTCAAAGAGAAATCTTCCTGGAGTTTCCAGGAAGATTTTTTTTATAAACAGTAATTAATAATCAATATGAAATAAAATATTTCAAATATGTGAAATTCAATCTTTTGTATATAACCCCATTCATGGTCATGACATATTTATGACAATCAAATGATATAAATCTTGAAAATAATATACTTTTTCATGGTATGGAAGATCAGCTCGTAAGTATTTTTTTCTTGCTATATTAGAAAATAGAGGAGACTCTCAATATAAAATAGATGAATCTCCATAAATCATTTTTGATATTTGAGACAATCATATCTTAGTATCAATTACTCTTAAACAAATACTATGTATTTTGAAACAAATACTGTATATATATCCTCATTCAAAATTCGAATCAAAATCATTTTTAAAATTAGTTTTATACTCCTCCGTCACATCCTCCACCGTAAACAACTCTGGATCGTGTAAAAACCAGTCTATCCCGTGTGGCTCTCGGGTACGATTTTCTAACCCATCTTCTCTTGATGCGTGATAAGCTAATGTGTCATACAACCAATACTTTTTGGTTGCTACTGCTTGTTTGTCACACAATGACCTGAGTGCATATTTGACACTTTTGTATGTTAATCACTCACGTTGTTGGACCAACTGGTCTATTAATTCTTGTCCTCTTTGTACAACTAGTTCTTCTTGAGGTGTGGGTATGTATTCTTGGAGGTTTTGGGCGAAAGTCTTTTGAGTATGAGTTTGTATAGAGAGGAAAAGGGAAAACGAAAAGCAAAATACAAACAATAGAGAAAGAAGAAAGACTGAATTATAGTGCATACTTTTTATAAATCTAGTATGGAAAGTTATCATGCATAAATCAAAAAAAGGTAAACACAGACAATCTGTATTTACTGGCGATATTATATTTTACAAGACAAAAAGTGCGAAAAATTCGCCCCATAGCACAATAATACAATAAAAATATATAGACAAAACGGTGACTAGAAAGATTCAAGCTTGAGAAAGGAACGTGTAGCTTGATTCATAACTCAATGTTCTTCTAGATATCTCGTCATGAGAAGCTGAGTTTTGGGGTCAAAGACTCTCATGACCGCCAATAGTTCTTGATCAATACGATCGTGAGACATATTGGATGCAAGCAAAGCAGTTTGTACTTTTTGGTAATAAGGTGCAAAAAATGAAGAAACAGAAAATCAGTTGTCTTCTCACAAACGAAGCATAGGGTTTACAGGCTGTCAATCTCGATCAGACTTTTGATATCACAGTGTATCAAATAGCAGTCAGTCGAATTTTTGATCTTGTGCATATTTCACAACGTGATACATCAACGTTTTTCCTAATTTTTGTCATCTAAATGACGTATCTACCATACAAGAACCAATATAACCAAAAACAAGGTTTTTGAACAAATCACATATTGGTAAATATCAAGAGTTAACATCAATCGGAGCAAGGCAAAAAACTGCGGCAAGTTGTTGTTGAGGTGTTATGATACAATGCGCAATGTCAAACTTTGATGTTGCCCATTGTTGGCGTTTTTCTTGCTGAGGCAAAATGATATCTCATGCATGTTGTTGTGCCAATTGTACAAATTTTTGTGTAAACTGATCTTGATCAAACACTTCGTTTGCTTTTTTGTAAGAAAAGATTGTTTGTGGGTAACGTATATAATGCATAGTAATGTTTATATGTAAAAGTTTATTTTTTTTGAGACAACATATCTACATCCAAAATGTATGACAGCATCAGGTCATGGATGATTGTGTAATCCTCAACCACGCTATATTCATCTTGAGAGTGAATATTGGCAATACGAGGTTGGTGCAAAATAACAACGCTTCCGTGAGGAGAAAAATATCTTCCATCACATCATGCGTGTTCTGTTGCGAGACTTACATTTTCCCCTATTCTTTTCTTTGCTTTTGTGAGATATGCTTGTAACAATACATTTTGTGGATCTGTTCGAAGTACCTCTCATTCACTAAGTTTTTGGAGAGAGATTGGATATTTTGCTGTAAGTTCTGAGATAGCACTTTGGAGAGTTTGCAATGATCGTTCATTAGTAAAACGGATATCAATCGTTGCATTACACATATCTGGCACCATGTTGATTGCACCATTTCCTCACTGAATATTTGATAGTGTTGCAGTTTGTCACCGTTTGTTTTCTTGCAAAACATCCGCACCAATAGTTTTTTTGAGTTGTGTATATCGATCATATACTTGTTCTATTGCATTGAGTCATTGTCGATTTCTAGATGCATGAGCTGATTGTCCAGTAGCTGTGATAGCATAACGCAGAAGTCACTTTTCTGAATAGACAATACTATCTAGACTTCACGCATCTGGTACAAACACAACCGTACCACGATATCATATGTCTTCAACAAGTTTTTTGGTTCAATAGTCACCCCCGGGCTCTTCGTCACCGGTAATCATCAAACATACACGTTTGTCAGTATAATTTTTTTGTAATAATTCACGCATGACATGCATCATAATCGCAACGCTACATTTCATATCACCAGCTCCTCTTCCGTACAGCTTTCATCATACAAGGCGAGGTTCGAACTGTCATTCGGTCGTCGGAGGAACAACATCTATATGTCCACTCAAAATAATATCCGCATGGATTCACTCAAAGTTCTGCACCACAAGAGATGGAACTCAATTTCGCTCATACTCTTGGGTAACACAATCATATCATACAAAAAAGTCTCTGACACAATTGATAGTTTTGTGTAGTATTTTGCTGTCTCAAGAGACACTTGGCAGTGCGACTAGACGTTTTGTAAGCTGTAATATTTGCTGTTCTAGATCAAGCATACTATATTTTTGAAAGTATAAAAAAATCCTCTTAGGAAAGAGGATCATCATGTTGCAAAAAAACAATACAACAAAATTACCTCGTTCCTCCTGAGTTATTGGTGGTGGTAACTGTTGTTATGTATTGTTTCATATATGATCAACAAAATAAAGTAAACAGTATATATCAAAAATCATATCAAAACACAAGAGAAAATTTTTGCTAAAATTTCAATAAATAAAGACATACTATATAATATAAAAACGAAAAAGGAAGAAATTTTTCGCACCTTTGAGGTTGTAACCTCAAATTCTTTTAGTAGCTTTACAGATGATGTAGGCACGACAAGACCGCATCACATATGCATATGATACGAGCTCCTTAACAAAACAATCAATGTTTTTGCTACAAGGTAGTAACAACTTTGCTCTGCAAGCACAGAGTCAAAAGCTTCGTAGACAGTCCTACGTTATCAAACTCTATACAAGGGGTTTCCTTGTATATGAATTAGTAATCATACATCGAATTTTTATTTTTTATGAAAAATCTAAGAACGCTCGTAAGAGCAATATGTATTGCACTGAGTATCTGTGCAATGATTGGAAGTTTTACATCGTGCGAACATCTTGATGTTGAACGTCCTGATGTTAAATACGACGGTTCGCCTAGCAATGGCAATGTAGTACATGACAGTTCACATGGAAATTCAGACGAACTAACCACAGCAGTCACAGACTCTTTGCTTATTGATTCTTTGGATCGTGCTTTCCCGAGTATTGAACACAACTTTACCCAAAGTTTGCAAAAAACGGAAGCATACACCAATTTCTTTCAACAACGAACGCCTTATCCAGAAAAAACGATTTTGGGAAGGTATATTCGATTTGTCGTATATGTGAGTCCAGACAAACTACAAGAAATAGGTAATGAGTTATGGATCAAAACCTACAATATTGATTTGGATCATATTTATGAAACACAGTATCATCGTATAACCGATATGAGATTGATGAGTAGTGGTGTTTATTATTGTAAACTCTACCTCAGAATGAATCATAGAGGTCACTTTGATTATCGATATGTTGGAAGAAATAGATCAACAATCAATGCGTCAGAAAGTCAGACTAAAGGTGTGTTTGATGTCACAAGAGTCAATATTGGACGAACTAAAGATACTCCAAACAACTCTGGCTACAGTACACTCTATTGGCCATTTGGTCATGATGGAAGTACGTGGTATAATGATTTGGATTGGGAGTTTGCTGGATGGGAATTTACTGAGTTTCCTTCTAGTACTCATGAAGACCTCAAGGTTTACGATTATCCACTTTCCACACATAGTGGCAAAGATTACTGGTCGCAAGATTGGAGAAAAAGAAATGTAAATACCGAAAATGAACCTCTCAAATCTTGTCTTGATGGTCGAGTTACAAAAGTGGACTATCACTGGGCTTATGGTAAAAGAGTAGAAATTACTCAAAAGGTTGGTAATGAAAAAATTATCGTACTTTATGCTCATCTAAACCATGTGTATGTCGTAGAAAACCAGATAGTCCAAGGTGGTGTTAGTAATATTGGTACACTTGGTCGAACAGGTAATGCCGATGGAGCACATTTACACTTGTCATGTTACTACATACTAGCCGACGGTAGTCGTGAATCGAATCGTGTACAATTGAAAGAAATCCCAATGTACTAACATTAAAAAAAACTAAAGAAGGGAGAGGATTTTCCTCTCTCGACTTTTTGTAAGATATGTCGTTTTATATTTTTGATTCTTTTTATGAAATTTCTTCTAATTTATATTGTTTTCTTTCTATTTCCTATTTTCTCTTTTGGTTTAGATATCATTATAACCGATAGCTCTCAAGAGTACAGCGAATCAGATTATTATTTTTATGTGCATCGTACAATCAACCATCAAAGTGAGTTTCTTGAAAGTATTTTGTGAGAACTCAAAAAATGACAAATATTTCAAATTGAACTTACTGAAAAAGACAAGAATGCTTTTAGAGAATTAAATAATAAGGTTATACAAAAAATCTCACATTTTGAGACTCCTATTAGTTATTCTATTTCACATAATATATTTGATATAGTTAATCAAAAAAGTAAGAACTATCAGCTACAATCATCTAGAAATACCTGATATTATAAATCTCTCTGTCCTACATGAGATCAGCTTAGCTGTATCAAAAAGGTATTATATAGAGCATTTATATACACATCTCTTAGACACGAATTGTGAGACTATATCTGAAATTTTCCAGATCGTCCATTTACACGCTTTGATAGTGAGTTTGTCTCTTTTTCTTATCCAAACTTTTGGAATATTTTGTCTGTTTATAAGCCAGTGTATGACAAAGAAACTTGATCTCGAACAGAATGACGTATAGCTGCAGATCATGCAAATTGATATCACTGATCATATAGGTTTGAAGTTACAGTTCTTTCTATTGATGATACTGAAAATATAGAAAAAAACAAATGATATAATTATAGCAAGATGCTGTATTGAGAAAAGTATGTTTGTTTCTTCTCAAGTGATGGCTACCTATCAGAGCCTCAAAATAAACAAGAATTCACAAAAAAACGATCAGATCCTATGTGGTTAGAGCATTGATACACCAAAGAACAACTCAACAATATGATTATTTCGTATACCACGTCTTATCGAGAAGATATTGTCAATTCTGCTGAGTGTAAATAAGACTTATACATTTTATACTATATGCTACAATGAAATATTTCCTTCTCTCCTGTGTTTTTATTCTGTATCCTTTTGGCTCTTTTGGTTTAGATCTATTTGTGGATAGGCACGCAGATTATTATTTTTCTGACACTCACCACGCCATTTATGGACAAGATGAGTTTTTGAAGAGTATTTTGTGACCTACAGACAATTGAGAGAGTTTTCTTGTAGAAATCACCCAACACGATACTGATATAGCACTGCAGTTTGTGCAAAAATTTATCAATGAGCTTGAAGATATAGAAACACCACGCCGTTATACAATTGCACACCGTCTTTTTGACATGATAAATAAAAAAATTTACACTGACCAAAGTCAAGTCTGGACAAATACATGATATTACCAGTCTCTTTGTCCAGACGGAGATCAGCTAGGATGTGTCAAAAAACAATTTTATAAATTTTATGTCTACACTATTGTTAGACAGGAACTATGACTTTATATTTGATCCTTTCCCGAGCGTCCATTTGCACGTTTTGAAAATGAATTTATCTCTTTTAAATACCCAAATTTTCGGAACATATTGTCTGTAAAATGACCACCTCACAAAAAAGAAGACTGACCCTGATACGATTGAGAAATCATACTTGGACATATTGATAGAGAGTGAAAGACTATCGAACGAAAGTGACGCTCTAGATATAAAATATCACTAGTACACTTTTTTGATATTGATGATTTTACTGCACATAGAAGTAATATTACAAATCGTGTAAAATACTGAGAAACATATGCCTGTCTTTTTACAAGTGACAAATGGGTAGAAAACGACGACAATCAAAAAGAAATACGTAAAAAACGATCAGACCCAGAACTATTGAGCCAATGATACTCACAAGCATATATTGATAACATAATCACTTCATCCACTATCTCATATCGACGCGACATTCTAGACTCAGCTGAGTGTAAATAACTTATCCATGCAGTTTATACAAAAATTGCATGTCGTTGATTACTTCTCCTTTGAAGCTATTTTCGACAGAATCAAACAACAAAAATCAATGTTTTTTCATAAAAGATGTTAATCACTCAGTATCATGTACATAAATATCCAGAAGACTAATATCTTCTCATTTGACAAAACGATAATTACGAGTACGGTGGGTAAATTCTATTGTTCATCTCGGTTCATAAATAAACCTAAAATGCAAAGCATTTAACTCTTGTTCAAGACCGTATACAAGTTTCATATCTCCCTCATTTAAGGAGACTCACACACTCTGAAGTGGTCACATGATGAAATCAACAAGTTCATCATTATGAAGTCGTTTATTATATCTCATAATTGCAGTGTCATTTACATTCGGTTTTTGTTTTACATCAAATCGTAGCCAATCTTTATCTGTCATTAAATTGCGAAAATCTTCTGCGATAATTGTCGGACTAAAATTTCAAAAGGATGCTCACAAAAATGCATAATACACTTCTGTATATCAGTTCTCTTGTATAGTATTTTTTATATATTTCTTGAAGGAATCCGAAGTAATATCTGCACGGATAAAATCCTTTTTTAAATCAATACCTTTTAGTTGTTCTCTAGCTAAGTCTAGCATATCCCAAGAATAATCAACTCAAATATAATCTATTCCTCAAGAGTCATACGATTTTTTTTCTTCTGACAACCATTCTAAGATAGACTTCTCAGGAGATGCATTTCCACATCCTAAACTAACAAGGAGTGTCTTTTCTGAGAAATCATGTATATACGCACTTATAAAATCTTTATAGTGCGATTTGTTTGTATAACTACTTTTCGGCAAAAGAAAATCATCTGCTGATTTGAATACTCACGATAATCAAAGAATACTTTCCCTGTTTTTGGCTAAAAATTCTTCAAATCATTCCATAGTGTTATAATAACATGAAGCTCAATCTTTTAAATATAAAAATTTTTGGCTTAGTTCTCTACATTTTAATCCATCAACGTATGCTGTATCAATTTCTCTATCTGATATATCGTGATAAATACGCATTATTTTACAAAAAAGCTAAATATCTAATTAGTATTAATTTTATAAAGAAATTGTGCTTCCTCGAAAACATCTTTTTCAAAAGAATATTTACTAGATTTAAAAAGCAAAAATCAATGATTTTTCATAAATCATTTTATTCATTCTGCATCATGTATATAGATATCTAACAATGTTATCTGTTCTCATTTAATAAAACGGTATATACGATCGCTATATTCTGTATAAATGGAGTCTCTTGGCTCAAATACGAACCTAAAACGAATCGCATTAGATTCTTTTTCATTTGAGTAATATAACTTTATAGATCAATGCTCTAATGTAATTCAAACTTCTAGTAAAGGATACATTAGATTTTCAGAAAAAAATTCATCACGTATAAGGTAGTTATACCTATTTATAGCAATTGCTTCCAATTCGGGTTTTACTGATATGTCAAACCATAACCAATCATTAGGAGTCATCATATTATAAAAATCTTCTGCTATTACAGTTGGATTAAAAGCAACTATTGAATGTCATAAAAAAGCATAAAACACTTCTGTATATCAATGATTCTTTACATATTTTTTGATATATTTTCTAAAAGATTCTGACATAATATCAGCACGTATAAATGTTTTTTTTATATTTATATCTGCCAAATTTTCTTGTGCTAGTTCTAACATACGAAGAGAATAGTCAACTGCCACAAAATCAATATGTAAATATTCGTTTTTTAACTTTTTCTCAACTATAGATAATAGTAAGCTTTTTTCAGGTTGTCCATTTCAGCATCATAAACTAACGAGTAGAATTTTTTCTGATGCATCAAAAAGATATTCATCTATAAAGGTCTCATACTCTGATGTATTCGTATATGAAGATTTTTCCTTATCTTTTCCTTTTCATGAAACTTCAGTAAAGACTCAACTAGATCAAAGAATTATCGACTTATTTTTATCAAAAAATTTTTCTCTACTTCAGGTTGATTTGTAATAATTATCTGCAGCTCCTCACAAGTATTGCACTTTCTGATTTATATTTCTCCATTTTAACGCCTGTATATATTCATGCTCAATTTCTCTATCTGAAACATCATGATAAATGCGCATGAATATGCGTGAGAATATAAAGATATTGGACTATAGTGTGAAAGGCAAGTGATGTCAAGATATTTTACATAACACTTTTGTTTCAAATTTTACATATCGTCTACATCTGTCATTTCTGATTCAAATCAAAGAATTGCTATTGTCACGTCAGACTCACCCAACTGCAATTGGAAGTCATATAACTTTCATCTACATTGCAGATCGATATCTTTGTCAGTATATTTTTTTATTATTTTTTTGAGTGGAGAGACGATTTTGCTATACATTTCATTTTTACTTTTGCTGTACGATGATACTGGCAAAAGTTTGTGAGAAATAGGAGTATTGATGTGTTGTAGCAATATTTTGAGTACTTGTATCGTCATACTTTTCGATGTCATCTCTTTGCGAGTGACCTCGTTACCAGCAATCACAATACTATCGGTCACTTCATCGAGAATCACATCGTAGGGCTTGGCACGCAACGTTTCGTAATCTCAAGTAATATCCTTTCATACATATCAAGAAAGGATGTAATGTCAGCGAGGATGAAGTTCAAATTTTTTGCCAAGAGACAAAAATTGCATTACTTGATATGTTGACTGGACTGATCCAACTGATCTATATAACAAAGAACTTTTAGGGTGTTGTTTTGTATATGATTGAATAAAGGAATCAACATACTCTCTGACAATAGGATCTTTGTCGCTATATATCATAAATCCACCACCAACAAAACTTGGATCTTGAAACAAAATTGCTATTCTTCCATCACGATAAAACTCAGATCAAAACAATTCTTGAATATTGTGTCGAGCGTGCATTCTGTTGTGAGATACACGAAATTGAGAAAAATTTATTTCTTGAATTGTATCAAGCAAGATACGAATATTGTCCTTATGCAATTCGTACAATCAAATAATAGCAAAAAGCAACTGTCCAAAAATCATTTTGTGATACGAAGTATCAAAACGACGAGAAAAGTCATGCGAACGCAAAAGTGCATAGGTTTTGTACATTTTTTTCCTAATACGTCTATCATCAGTCGTCTCTTCAAAAATGTTTTGTAGAACCATATTGCGAATATCTTCTCAAGGAAACGATTCTGTATATAATCAATGTACTTTTGTTTGAGAAACAATAGTGATATCAACCAATGAGTCTTTTGTTCAAAGAGTATAACAAACTGGAAGTTGTTGAATGTCAGATCACGGATTACTCAAGACTACAGGTCACGTCTGTATAGATATTCACGAGACAAGATAGTCAATAGCATCAAGACTTTGTGTTTGTACCAAAGGGTATTTTTTTGGTATAGAAAGTACTTTTTTGATAAGAGTATCAGTACTTTTTCTCTGGACTAGCTCATCAAAAAAATCCGTATCTCACATCTGTAATTCTTGAATTATCTCAAACAAAAAACAGTAGAGTTCAGGAATATAAGCAATAACTTCTTTGTCAGATCAGATAGCAATCACATACGATCATGACATCGCACGATCAAGAATAGAATCTTCTTCTCACAAAAATCATGCAGGATTTATAGCAGTCCAGTGATGATTTTTTTGACGGCGTTGATATAATTTTGCAGTTCTTTTTTTTGTTTGTTTTCGTCACAGATAACACAGAACATCCAAAGGGAAAAACAATCTTTCATGAGAATCGTTTTTGGACAAACATGAATACACAAGCGGAAATTGCATCAAAAAATCATACTCTTGTGCGAGTTTTTGTATAAATGCATTATCATCGGGTGCTACCATCTTCTATATATTTCAAATAAATATCTATAGGAATGTTTTGTAAGTAGATATTAGTATCAAGATCACGGATATACAACTATTATAGATATTCACTTTTAAATAACTACGAAAAAAGTGCGAAAAATATATGAAATGAAAATAGCTTACACAACTTATTGTTTCGTAAACGTAACAGTCACATCTGCCTTATCAACCTTTTCAGTGATAGAATGAGTTGTTTTATTTTTTCAGATCAATTCTCAAAAGATTTTTACTAAATCATTATTTGGTTTGGATATTTCTTGTTTTCATGCAATACCCGCTTCTCACGATATCACAAATTTATCCACACCATCATGACGTATATTCGTAAATGTTATTGGCACTTCTGCAAAACTTTGCTTACCAACTCAGCTCATTTTATACTGCAATGATCAAAAAGAAATTATACTCGTCGTTGTATCAAAAGCGATCTGAGCAGGTCGTTCAACATCATCTTTGGATGTGTCTCTCTTCTCTCGATCAGGAATCTTCGTATAATCAAGAACAATTGGAAAAACTTTTGTAGTAGCGATTGCACTGAGTACAAATTTATTCCTTATTTCGAGTTTTTCTTGCAAAGATAATGCATCAATTGTATTTGTTGTCGCTTCTACTTTTGGATCTATATCTGGGTCAGATATTGGAGCTGGATCTTCTTCTTTTGGTTCGATATCATCAGCAACAGGATCAGCAACAACAGGCTCTGTAGTAGCTGGATCTGTATCATTCTTATTTTGACTGTTTTTTAGTTGTGCAATTTCTGGAATACTTTCCATCAATGAGACTAAATGACTTTCTCATGAGGTTTTGTCTGGAGCTCTGAGTTCTCCAGCACTTTTTTTTCAGATTGTCGCCAAAAAAAGATACATCATTGGAAAATTGTTTTGTGACGTTACTGAAGTATTTTTTTGTTCATTGACATAATCATTTGCAAAGTCAGCCATACGATCGCAAAAATCACGAGATGTAAGCAAATCTCAAACACTACCATCATTTACTTTATCTACTAATGCACTACGATTTTCTTTGTTGACCAAAATTGCGTCTACAGCCTTCAAATCAGTACTACACTCAAGCGAACCATTGGTCTCATCCAAAGTATTTCATCAAGAATAATCAAAACCTCAAGCACCTTCCATAACAAACACAATATACTAAAAATATTTTACTGACACATTAGGCAGCTTTATCTATTTGCTTGGTTGTTTTATAAAAATTCATTCTACGTACTTTTTGGGAGCGATTTGCAAGATATTCTTCCATAGGGACCAATCAGTTTCACATTCTTGATCAGTCTTTCTTTTTTCTATATGGATCTATGATGTATCGTTCATATGAACCATCTAGTTCTTTGACTTTGTGTGCAGAACATCTATGTCCGTACATTTTTCAGTTGACTCACAATCCTTCCATATAGACATCAGCAACATTGACCGACTCACCATCTCACAAATTATTAGATAATTCTGTAACCTGGTCAGACCATTCTTTTTTGTTGAAGTTAAATGTTCATAAATCCTTTCATGTTTTCCTAAATCCTTTATAGCTGTTTGTATACATAGATCAGACGTATGCGCTAGGAGGTTGAGGAACTTTTTGCATAGCATCTACAGCGTTTCAGTCTTGAATATGCAATCATGTTTGTTTTTGAATATCAAGCCTTGCTGTTTGTGAGCATAAAGTACATCACGACTTACTATATGCAATTCATGTAGCACGGACTTTATCAAAAGGAATGATCGGCATATCTTTTAGTTTTTCTCGTTCTTTCTGTTCAGCATCACGGTTTGTATTATAAGTTTTTATATATGAAGATTGATCTTTACTTTCCTCAAATTTATTTTCTATACCAAATCATTTTTTTCACTCACTTAATGTATAATCTTTATCATATGCTGCTTTTGCATTATCATAAAAATTTTCCTTATAATCTTGTATTTTAGTAAAGACACCTGAGGTCAATGTCATAAGAACAACACTATTGAGAGCCATTTCTACCATACCATCTTCCTCATTTGTTCCAGCATCCAACAACATAACTAGACTATCAACAAGGTTATCTTTATTTTTTATCAAAAATTCCTGTCCTGCATCACTTTTCAAATCAGATATACTATCAGGTATAGTCACATGTGTCACTTCAAGTAATGATAGCAAATCATCATGAGATAAAGATGTACTAGAAATCAATTGTTCAGCAAATTCTCATACTTTATTCTCTCTTTGTTTGACAAATTCTTTGTATTCAGGTGTATTTTCTGATTCGAATCGTTCTTTTACTTTGCCTCGTGCAAGAGACACATTTGTTACCAAAGATGCTAATCCATTCTCTTTTTCTTGTTTATTAGCATTGAGCTCTTGTTGCTCAGTGTCTTTTTTTGTGCTTTCTATGCCTTGTTGGGCAGTATCAAGCTCTGGAGTAAAAGTTTCACGAAATATCATTAACAAGCTCTAGTTCAATAAAAAAATAATCTGACACAGTCAAGTATACTCAGAATTCTCGTCAGGTCAAATTTTGACTATATATGCACAAATTTTGACAAAAAAAAGTTTGTAGGTACAATCAAGTAAATTATTTTATAAGTAAAATATGCTTCATGTCATCACAATCTCTTGAACAATATTCCAAAAAAGAACAAACAAATACAAAAACAGAGCAAAAAAACATAGTACGTGCAACCGTAGAAGACGTCAAACTTCACGAAGCAATGGCAAACACAAATGCTCAAAACGAAACTATCAAAGAACAAAAAGATCTTGAGAGTACGGTACAAACATCGCAATTTGAAAAAGAGCTGCGCACACATCAAGAGTCTTTGCAAGCAGATACAGCATTTGATTCCAAAAAGATTGAAGAACTTGCAACAATAGAGAGCAATGAAATTGTGGATTATACACAATTGGCACAAAATCTAGAACGTAATAAAACATCACACATTGACAAGGCTCCAGAGGCATTACAAAAAGATGTTGCTATAGCTGTTCTTTTTGATCCACAGATCGGAGCAAAAGCCTTACAATTACTACAGAATGCAACTACCGTAGAGCAAATAGATACTGCATATATCCAAACGTTCCTCGGGTCAGAAGAATGATTTTTGTTACAATTACCAGACAACTGACTCACGCAATGGATGAAACAAAATCCAGATAGTAACATGACCGCAAGTCTCAAAGAACAACGACGTCGCATGTATACTGACTTATATAATCCACAAACACTACAACGTCTGTGGACATTACAACAACAAGAAAAACAACAACATCTAGGCAATACAGAAAACGCCCAAAACAATTGACAAAACAACCTAGAAAAACAACAGGAAGAACAAGGATTTTGGTCGGGAGTGTGAAGTTCATTGTACAAAGAATGACAAAGTATGTTGAGTGCTGAAGAACGAAAAAAGAATACTCTAGGGCAATCAATCAAACTTGCATGAACTGTCTGAGCACTTACACTTGGTCGAAAACTGGTCAAAGCACCATTTGATTGGTTGCGATGAGATGACGATGATGAAAAAGATGATGAAGAAAAGACAGATAAGGCTGAAAAGAAAAAAGAAAAAAAGGAAAAGAAACAATGACTTGTCTGAAAAGCAATAGACAAAGTAAAAACAATGATTTTTGGTGAAAGCGATGACAAAGAAAGCGGTATGCCACGATATGTCAAAACACTATGAGTTGTAGGTATATGAGTCGCATGATACCTAGGACGAGATAAGATCAAACAAGCAATACAAACAGGAAACCGATCTGAACAACTTACATCTCTTTTGCCAGATTGGTTCAAAGAGCTTTTTGGCATAGACAAGAAAACTAAAGAGGAAGATGAGACTGCTGTATCAGAACAAGACTGATTGCCTTGATCTACATGAGACGCAGCGTGAGACGTTGAACAAGCTTCTGACAACCTTGCAAACAAAGAAGAGTTCATACAAAAAACATTCGCAGACAGCTCAACAGCCGTCAAATCATATGCATGAGAGTTGTTTCATGAATCGTATGTTATGCCAGCGCATTGAGAAAATAATGAGAAAACTCTTTCAAACTTTGGTGCAACGTCAATTGCTATGCTCAACGATATGTTTGCTAGTTCAACAGACATCTTGTCAGGGTGATTTTCTTTGGCAAATGATATGGTTGATGGAAGTTTTGGAGAGAAATTATGGCGTTTACGATCTACAGAAGATATGCGTGAGACATTTGCAGGTGTTTTTGACAAAGTTCCTTCGTTGGTAAAACAGTTTTCACCAGATACATTTGATGCAGACAAACGAACTGAACGACTGCAAAACCCAGAAAACGCACAAGAAAAAGAATTACTTCAAGTACTATATAGCAATATGGTAAGTACAATTGGATTTGTCAATCACACCAAAAAAGACATTCTCACAGCTGAGCAACGAAGTGCCGTCAAAGACAAGTCTTTGTACGATACATTAGACTATCTCAAGACAAATAACCTCCTCTCATATGACGAAGCTTCAGAAGCTACAGAAATGCAACAAAACAAAACAGATATCCAACAACAATACAAAGACTTTGCTCAAGTCGAAGAAGTTGTCGTTGATGGGGAAACAATAGAAACAACAATCATGGATACCTGGATCGAACAACGTGATGCAAAAACACTGGACACTGAGGACGTACAAAGTCATGCAGAATGATTTTTGGACTTGATTGAAGACCAATCTTCAACTCGATTATGGCAAACATATATGCCATATTTGGCTGCATGTGGTATGGATGAAAAAACTCAAGAAACACTTATAGAAAACTCATGACTTCGTCAACGATACGACCAATGTGCAACAAAATACAAGGATGCTGATCGATCAAAACCCTGAGTGTTGGAAGCATACAAAACCGACATCAAGAAATTTTTTGATTTTCAAGAAAGTCTCCTAACTGTACAGGACGATATTATAGATGTTGTCGATACAGAAGAATGAACAATGGTTACTATTATGAACGTATGATCACAACTTATGGAAAGTTGAGAAAGTGTTTATGCCTTAGCAACTGATGGCACAACATCTGGCAAAGTGCAAGCATGAATGATAGCAGGTTGAATAACAGTTCCAATTTACCTAGTGGGAACAAGTCACGGAAGATGAATTGTGCGAAAATGATTCAAAAACTCGGCAAAACTCGTATGAAAATATACACTTAGTAAAACATTACAATTATCTTCAAAAGCAATCAGATGATCAATGCCAAGCTTTTTGGCACAATATATGTACAAACCACATGAAATGACGCAGGCGCTTCTGAGATGAAACATGTCGTTGGATCGTGCAGTCAAACTCAGCAAAAAGCATATAGATAAACAATTATGACTCTGAGGATGATTTGCTGCTGCAGACAAAAAAGCCGCACTCATCAAGCAAATTTTCGCTGCAGAAAAACTCGATGATATCCAAACTGCAAAAATTATTGCATTTTTGGAAAGTCCATATACAAACAAAGAGATGCTCACAAAAGTTTTTGATGCAAAAAACGAAAGATCACGAAAATCTGCATTTCTCAAATCCAAACCTCACTTCACATTTTTGGAAAACAATTTGAATGCATTTTTGACAATACAAGATGATGTTGCAAAAATACCAGCATGAGAGGCAAGAATACTCGCACAAGAATGTCTCAAACATTACAAAAAAAAGGATATCTGACAACTTATGGAGCTTATAGACACAATCAAGAAACAACAAAATCTTGTTATACCAGACGGTCACACAGCAAAAAGTATCGCACAAAAACTCATGCAACAAAAAGTTCTTCCAGATAGTACATCTTTTGCAACATTTATTAGCAAAAGTAATCTAGATGCACTCAAAAACGCAAAAGCAAAAAACTTGCTTGAACGTGCTACAAAACTCTCAAGTCATCTTTGAAAAAATATTGCCAAAATGAAGCCCTATATGAGAAATCCTCGCATAGCAAGTATGGTTTCAAAACTTACAACCATCAAAACCCTTCCTATCTGAAAGCTTGCAAAAGCACTTGGGAAATGATGACTATGAGCATTGTGAGTATGAATAAGTGGTTACGAGGCACGAGGAAACCTCGAATCTGCTGCAGACATATCTAGAACAAACGAGATGAGATGAGATATCATGACACAACGTGCATATACAGGATGAGTGGAGACGGCCTTGTATGCAATAGCTGCGTGAGCAATGTTTGTTCCTCCTGCATGAGTAGTTGTAAGTGGAGTTATTGGTTGAGTAGCTACAATAATCGATATTGGTGGAGATGTGTATTTTGACGTGCTCGATAGGTTTGCTATGAACAAATACGACTACTTCAAATTGAGCCAATTCGAAAATAAAGTCAGATTATTATCTTTTGCTGCATGATATCATGAATCGTGAAAAAGTCGGTCTGAATATATCCAAGAACACATCTCAGATGTTACATGAACTCTCGAATGAGAAGAAAAAACTCTCGCCTGACTCAAAAGTAGTGCCGATGCATTTGAGTGACTATTGATGACAGAAGCGTACAAATATTTCCCGCTTGCTCGTATATCATTGGATACAACAAACAAAACAAGTAACGATATGATTCAAGCCATTGCTACACAACAAAATATAACAGAAAAACAAGTCAGAGAAAATATCTTGGCAGAACAAGAACAAGCCCGCGAACGAGTTGCAACAGAATATCAAAAACTGATAGATACATATGGAAGCAAAGAACTTCCTGATAATCCCGATCTTGCACAATCAAGCAAAAAATCTCGTTATCTCGATACGCAAAAGATTTTTGATACGAAACTCACAAAAGACATCTTAGAAAAATGACAAGGAATACAGACACTTGATGCAATTATGTGATATATTGTTCCAGAAAGTAAAGATATTCTTCGTACAGACAACACAATGCACAACGCACTGTACCGTATCGCAACAGAAGTTCTTCATGGGCAATGTACAAACGACAAAGAATCTTTGGAAGAGTTTTTTGATGAAACAAAGTGACTAGGAGAAAGATATGGTATTTATATTCAAGAATGAGAACGACACGTCAATATTGATGGTCGACCTGACAAAACATTCACTTCTCTTGAAGAACTAGAAACAATAGTTCAAAATGTCCAAAAAGATATTGACGATAACAAAGAAATGACAATATCTGAGGTGCTTCTGCCATGATGAATAGGATGATCTTTGATCAAAGAAAAAATGATGACTTGATATATGATTGGAGGAATCGATAGTTGAGATGCTTGAATCAATCAAGAATATACTAATTCTCTCATTTCAATAATTACTGAAGAAAAAAACTATAAAAAATAAGTATTTGATCTTGTTGTCGTACGCAATTTAACTATTGTGACATACATAACAGTCAGATTTATTTTTTTGGAGATGAATGCATATTTGAATCATAAGTGCAGGAACAGAGAATCTTGTGTTGATGCGTTTTTTGCAAAGATTCGATTGCACATATAGTGTACTTCTTGATAGTGCATACCGACCATATGGAGACAAAGATACAGATGTTCTTTTGCTAAGATATGTAAAATTGATAGAAACGTTAATAAAAAAATGAGCTGACTATGTGATCGTTCACCCTATCTATGAAATGAGATTGCTCCAAAATATTGACAATCCTGCTATTGGGCTAGTCAAAAAATATATTCTACCACTGTTTGGTTCATATTTGCATACGTTTTGTTTGTGAGAATCTCTTATCTGAAAAATATGATGCTTATGAACCACATGAGATATTATACACACTCAGAATCTCATACAGAATGAGATCAAAAACTATACATTATCAGACAAACAAACAAATACAAAACGTTTTCATACACAATTTGCATTTCGAACAAAGACAGTACCATTACGAAATTATATGCTCACTAGCCTTTCGCCACGTGAGTATTTTGCAAATACCGTGATCAAATTTGATTGTAGATATTTTAAAGATGCAGGAGTAGATACAATTATTCCATTGCAATATAGCTATTTTTTGTACCAGAAAACCATCACTAACTTTTTTAATCAAAATAAACAAAAGTTTCATTGATTACAAAAAGTAGAACAATGTTTTGAAACAGTAGCTACTCATATTGGAGTACACAAAACTACCGAATCAAAAAAACACACAGATATAAACATCTATCACACAGGACCCAGACATCATATCACTGACCACAAAAAACGAACAATGTTATTAGAACAATGATGATCATCACAGATGGTTTTCATTATGATAGATGTATAATCTCTCTGATATAGCTACATAAAACTGTAACAAATAATTACGTACTTTTTTATATTTTTTTATTCAAAAGTATTGATTTTTAATTTTTTTTACGTAAAACAAATTATACTGTTTATTTTGTAACTTATTACTATGCCGTATAAAACAAATGAATACCTCAAAAAAGTTATCAATTCTATTCAAGTATTTCAAGACGATGAATTGATGAGTGATAGAGAGCTTTCTCTAGAAGCTGGTCTAAGTCCAACGATGGTCTCAAAAATAAAAAAATGAACAACAATTCCAAAACTATCTACACTAAGAAAACTAAAAATATTAGGAATAAAAATACCAAAGCCAGAAAGAGAAGCATCTGAAATACCGCAAGACATCGCTCCAAAAAAACAATATATTAGCATATAAAAAAATCTAAAACTTTATACAAACAAAACTAGATGACTACAACAAAAGATTATACTATGGTCTTGGTTATAACACTAGTTACTGTTACTTTATGACTATTGATAGAACCTTTTCTTTGAGATAACTTATTTTCTCCACATATCCAAACAGAAAAAACAATAATAGATCAAAATAACACACCAACTCCAAAACAAAATAACAATCAAATAGTCCCCGAAATAGATAAAGAAAAAAATCTGACGACGATCTACTATTGCCAAAAAAAAGATATCGTTGATACAGAATGAACAAACCTTCCAGAGATTCTCGTTGATGACAGTAGCGTATTGCCAACACTAAAAAAAGAAGCGCAAACATTTAAAGAAATAAATGAAACCTGAAATACAAATTCTGATATTTCTCTTCCTGAGAAAATAAATCTAGATGTTCCATTTTTTGCACAAGCACCAGACTGAATTTGGTCTTTACCTCGAAAAGAAGCTTGCGAAGAAGCAAGTATTGCTCTCGTTGCGCACTATCTCAACGACATTCCTCTCACAAAAGAAAAATTTAAACAAGATGTTTCAATACTTGTAGAAATTCAAAAAGAAATCTTTTGAGATTATGTAGATTCTGATATGGAAGCAACTGCAAAAATGTACCAAGAGTATTATAATATTTGAAATGTAAAAATCGTAGATAATCCAACAATTCAAGATATCAAAAGAGAGCTTGCACAAGGACATCCAATTGTCGCACCATTCGCAGGCAAAGAGTTATGAAATTCACATTTTACTAATTGAGGACCAAGATATCACGTTCTTGTTATAAAATGATATGATGAAAAATATTTTTATACCAATGATGTGTGAACTAGTCATTGACAAAACTTTCCATACGAACAACAAATACTCATGAACTCACTGCATGATCTTGTCATAGACTGAGATATCAGTACAGGTAAAAAACGTATTTTGGTATTTAGCAAATAATCAAAATTATAGTAAAATAAAGTGGAATAGAGACTAAAAAGATGAGCAAAACGTTGTATATTTTAGTCTATATAAAGCGACTTTTACTTCACAGTGCATCGACTATTATTAGTTCCCATTCATTGTCGATGTACTATAAATCATTTTGATTTTTTCTACCAATAGTATATACTACTCTTTTTTACTATACATCAAAAGTAATGCATTTTGTCATACTAGAAAACATACGTAGCGCGTACAACGTAGGAAATATTATTCGTACAGCAGATGCGTTAGGGTGGTGAGTTGTCATCAGTTGATATACAGCTCGTCCTTCTTCACAACCCAAGGTTGCAAAAAGCTCACTTGGAGCAGAGAAATCTGTTACAATCATAGAAATGGAGGATCTACGAGAAACACAACCCGCTCTTGATCGAGCAAAAAAAAATGACCTGACGCTGGTGGCAGCGGAGATCACTGAAAGTAGTACAAATCTCGTATCTTTTACACAAGAGATGTCTACGTTAACAAACGTATCCTATGGAGTAGTTTTTGGAAATGAAGTACAATGAGTAGAACAAACAACGTTAGATACTGTTGATTATATTGTGCATATCCCGATGTTATGAGTCAAATCATCTCTCAATGTATGACAATCGTGTGCAATACTCATGCGAGAATTAAGCAAAAATCAGTCTTAAAAAAACATTTACCTAAAACAACGCTACCCAAATATAACAATTGCGCATACTACGAACATAACTAGCATATACAATGCAGATTCCGTCATAATATTCACGATTTTTCGTATCATTCTGATATAGATTAAAAAAAATAAAAGACATAAAAGGCAAGACTAACAAAAAGACATTTTATTCAGTAGTTATTTTTCCTTTATATACTAGTACTACGAATTATTTTGTCCTTTTGTGACAAAAAAAGTAAAAAAAACTCTTTCATATAATTATGAAAGAGTTTATTGAGGAAAAAGATAGAGAAAAACTAGCTTTTGTGTAAGTATCAATGAACAAAAGATTGCCAATCCATACGAGATTTTCCTGAAGGTTTGACATACAACGAAATAACACTTGGATGCAACGTGTGGTCAGATGAGAAAAGCGGATCATTTGGATATTGTCAGTAGATAACTTGGTCTAAAATAAGTTCTTCAACTATGACTCTTTTTTCACCAAGAGAGAAAAAGATTTTTGGTCGCAAAGCGAATGCTCTATATTTTTGGTAGATATCTGAAAGTGTGTCCACATATGGGTCAATACTTCCATCTTCTTTCTCAAACTTTCAACAAAACGTAACGGAAGTAGCATCTTGAGATTCAGGCTCAATATATCACTTTGGAAAAGCAACAAGTGTAGAAATAAGAAATGCAGGTCACTGCTTTTCCATCTCTTTGATAATATCATATGATGTTCGCACAAAAGGAACAGGAAATGCTTTCGTTGCAAGGATATCTCATGCATCTAGTTCATGAACCATACGAATCAGTGTGATTCATGTTTCTTTTTTTTGATTTTTCGTTTCAAGAAGTGGTTCATGATCCAAGAAATACGACTGAATAGGTGATGCACCGCGTAACGCTGGCAACAATGAACCATGTATATTTACTGGCATGATTTTGGGCAGATCGAGCAACGCTTGAGGAACGATCTTACCGTAGGCAATAACAACATAGTAGTCAGCCTCTTTTTCTTGTAGTCGTGAATAAAAGTTTTTGCCAGTAGAAGACTTTTCTGGATGTAACCTAGATGGTGTTTGAATATTTTGATCAGCAACTCACAGATCACGTGCTGTTTGCTTAATAATATTTGGTTGCATCTTCATACCCCTCCCTGAAGGTCTGTCTGGCATCGTAACCACACCGACAACATCACATACAACATCTTTGACGAGAGCTTGCAAAAATGGGACTCAAATTGGTGCAGAACTAAAAAAAATAATACGAAGCTGACTTGGGTCATAGTGAACATGAGATGATCACGTACAACGACTAATTCTATCCATAATCATATAGCAAGATCTAAAAAAGTTATACCTTTGAAGAACTTGTATAGCATATGCACTACAATGTGGAGAATGGATACAAACAGTTCAACGAAAGATAGGAGATAATATTCAAAGATCTGGAGAAATCGTCTTTTGATATATACGAATCAATATAATCAAAAAACGTTTTGCCCATGTATCTAAAAATTGTAAGAACACCATACAATAAATGCTATGTATTTGTTTGCTCAATGCAACCCTCTAAATATTGACTTTTGAAATAAAAACAATATCATAAACTTTTTAGGGAAAAAACAGATTTTATCAAAAAAGATTTCAATTATGACACATGAAGAATATATTCACAATATTCCAAAAAATAAAGAGCAACTACAACAACACATCCTCGACATGAGTAAAAGTGAACTACACGGGAATATACAAGTAAGAGCAATACCGGTATTTCAAATAAATAATACAAAACAAATATTGTTTTTATTGAGGTCAGATATCTGTAAAAGATATAAAGATCATTATGAATTGCCGTGAGGAAAAGTCGATATTTGAGAGACAATTTTTGGTGCTTTATTTAGAGAGCTCCAAGAAGAATTATAAATAACACTTAAAAACATAGAATCCTATACATATGCTTGAATATTGCACAATAACCACAAAAACCATCCATGAGCAACAGTTCTTTACTTTGAGACTCAGATTAAAAAATCCGATGTACATATTAGTGACGAACATAGCGAGTATAAATTTATAGAGCAATGAGATTTATTGGAGATTTTACAAAAAACAAATGATACAAAAAACAAGACACAAAAAAATAAAAATATAGTACATTTATCCGTGCCTTTTACTCCATACACTGTAGAAATATTACAGCAATATCTTAAATAACATACAGCAAGTCATAAAAAAAATACAATTTATATGATTTGCTCTTGAAAAGTTATACTAAAATCATATCACAGGTAGTATCTGACTAAGGGGTTGGTGAGTAGTAACGCTTTTTTTTCTCTCAGTTAGTATCTGGAGGCCGATATGATCTATATTCGTATAGTCTGAGCCATCCACCTTGTATTTCGAGAGAAATACACTTGCTACCACTGCCTCTTGGTTTATTTTTTTGTTTAGACTACTATAATCATCCTATGCAACAATTTTTTGCAAATGTATATACGTTTTTGACTGACACATTTCCACAAGCTGTGAGTGAATGATTTGTTGAAGCTCGAACTTGACGAATATTATGAGTACTTTCTCTCAATCCATCAACTGTTTGACTCTTGTTGCAAGTCGTTTTTATATGTCTAATTGGATGATTACTACAACTTTTCCCAAAGAGTTGACCTAGTATAGTTTTCTGATCTATTATTGAAGATATGTATAATTTCTTTGAAGATATTCTGGGAAAGAAAGCAAAAAAAACAACAAAAATATATGTTATTACATTATTTTCTATTATTATACTAGCAAATATATCTAGTTTGCTTCTCGATTTAGTAAGAATAGTGTTTGTAGATCCAGAATTTTTGACACAATACATAACAATTCCTACTGTAGATATAACATTTAATATTTGACTAGCGGTGATAAGTGTTTTTGTTATGCTTGCGGTTCAATATAATAGTACGGGGTCTTTATGAGCTCTAATTCATGAATATCTTCCAATCACTTGAAAAAATGTCCTGACTGCAGAAAAATGAAATATGTCGACAGTTGCATATCGACTTGTTGCTTGATTAGTAAAGATATTTGATATACTTATATCTATGTTTGTGTGACTATTGGATATTATATGACTTATTGCAAAAGTTATTTCCTTATCTGCAAGGTTATATGGAAATATGTTAGCATGATGAGTACTATTGTGATTGCTTATAAGTGCCATAAATACATTTACAACTGACTCGTTTTGATATCAGTTTCCAGTACTTGCACCGCTTATATTATATATTCAGGGACTATTGGTAGCATGTATACAAGCATTCATTTTCCCACTTCTTGTTGCTATTTTCATCAAAATAGCTGACTGAGAAGAAGAGGAAGCACAAGCATAATCGTATGCTGTGCTTACGAAAGTGATATTCATTTTCGTAAGCTTAGCGTAAAATAAGCGTTTTTTTATTATTTAAATATTATACAGAGACATGAATGTATTTATTGGTGCAGCTTTAGCTATTGGTCTTGCGTGACTAGGTGTTATTATTTGAGAAAGTCTTATTGCAAAAAAATCTTTGGAAACTATGGGTAAAAATCCTGAATTAAGTGGATTCTTGACTATCCTTACTATTTTGGGTATTGCATTGGTAGAATCTGCTGCTATTTATGGACTTATTATTGCATTTCAAATTGCTTGAGATACGACAGGAGCAATTACAGGTGCACAAGCTGTTGCTGCAGGACTTGCTATTGGAATCACATGATTCGGTGCTTGAGTTTGAGAAGGTTACTTGGTAACAGGTGCAATTGATGCAATTTTTAGAAATCCAGCTATGAAAACAAAAATCATGATTTCTATGATTCTTTTCTTGGCTTTGGTAGAATCTGCTGCTATTTATGGACTTGTAATAGCATTTAATATACTTGGATAAAGTAAATTTTTATATACACGTAATGGATACGTATGGATAATCTTTCCTTGACAGCTGTTGTTGCTCAAATAATAAATATTGGTATTCTCTTTTTCTTATACAAAAAGTTTGTTGCTAATCGTGTAGTAAAACTTATTGAAGAAAAAAAAGACCTGATGCACAAACTAGCTTTTGCTGAAGAAACTTATAATCAAAAATTACAAGAAGCTCAAGAAGAGGCTCAAGCCATTAGAGACAATGCTGTTGCTGAAAAAACAAAACTTCTTGCTGAAGCAGGTAATCTTTGAAAACAAAAAAGAGAAGATATCATACATGCTGCAGAAATTGAAGCGAAGCTTCTTATACAAGAATCGGAATTGAAAGCTGATAAATTACATAAAGATCTTGAATCTAATTTTGAACATGCAGTGAAAAGCGCATCTCGTGCTGTTGTCAAGAAACTACTTGCAAAGGATGTTACGCTAGAAGACGCATATGTTTCAGAAATTATAAAAGACGTGAAATAATTCTTTCATACACACTCTACAAAAAATATTTTTGCTTTGAAGACACTTCATAATGTATATTAGTACCCAAAAACTAGCTTCTGTTCTATTGGAACAATCATCTCATCCAGATGAGCTTTTGTCTTTGCTCTCTTTAGCAAAAAAACTTATATCTCGTTTTGGGAAAAAAGTTTTTCAAAAAAATTTTTCTGACATGATTGAAGATATTGATTGAGATATCGTAGCTATGCTTTCGATTCTCGCTCATACATCAAAAAAGTCAGCAAAAGATATTGCAGATCTTATATCACTTGTAAAACAACAAGCTTGAACATATACGCACATGCTAACAATTCAAAGCACATGACGTCATTGATGAGAACTGACAAAAAAACTTGAACAAAGAATGTCTGAAAGAACTATTAAAACAGAAATTGATGATTCTTATAATGATATTTGAGTTCGTATTGCATGAGAAGGGCGATATTTTGAAAGAAATTTGGAAAAAGACATAGACAAGCTTCTCCGTATAAAATAACTTTTTACTCATATTACTTGATATATAATGACAAAGGTGCAAGACATATTGCAAAAGATTGAGCAACAAATATCTCAAACAGATCTTCATGAGACATTTGGAAAACAATGAGAAATTCTTGAGGTAAAAGATGGTGTTGCAACGGTGATTTGATTAGACAATGCTATGTATTCAGAAATTGTTGTCTTTGCAAACGGAACAAAATGACTCGTACTTGACCTTCTTAAAGATCAAGTTGGGGTACTTATATTGGGAAGTCAACAAGGACTCACACCATGACAAATCGTCAAAACTAGTGGAAAAGTATTTTCTGTTTGAGTATGAGATGACTTTTTAGGAAGAGTTGTTAGTGGAATAGGTGCCCCTATTGATTGATGAAAAGAAATCAAAGTTAGCGCAACATATCCTGTAGAAATTATTGCTCCTAGAGTTGTTACAAGAAAATCTGTTGATGAACCGCTACAAACTGGTATCAAAGCTATAGATAGTATGGTTCCTATTGGTAGATGACAAAGAGAGTTGATTATTTGAGATAGACAAACAGGTAAAACTGCTGTTGCTATAGATACAATTCTAAACCAAAAATGAGAAAACATGTACTGTGTGTATGTTGCAATTTGACAAAAAGAATCAAAAGTAGCAAGAATCGTACAAACACTAAGAGAAAAATGAGCTATGGATTACACAATTGTGGTAAATGCTCCTGCTAATGCTCCTGCAGTTATGCAATATATGGCACCATATGTATGATGTGCTTTGGCAGAACGATTTATGAATAATGGAAAAGACGCGCTTATTGTCTATGATGATTTGAGTAAACATGCAGTTGCATATAGAGAAATGTCTCTTTTGCTAAAAAGACCTCCTGGACGTGAAGCATATCCTTGAGATGTATTTTATCTTCACTCTAGACTTTTAGAAAGAGCTGCAAGGCTAAATGAAGACTACGGAGGGTGAAGCTTGACTGCTCTTCCTATCATAGAAACACAAGCGTGAGACATGAGTGCATACGTTCCTACAAATGTAATTTCTATTACAGATGGACAAATATTTTTGGAAACAAATTTATTTAATGCTTGAGTAAGACCGGCAATCAATGTGTGATCTTCTGTATCTCGTGTATGATGAGCTGCTCAAACTGGAATTATGAAAAAAGTATCATGATGAATTAGACTAGATTTGGCTGCATATAGAGAATTACAAGCATTTGCTCAATTTGGGTCAGATTTGGATTCTGCAACAAAAAAGAAACTTGCAAGATGAGCAAGAATGGTGGCTTGACTAAAACAACCTGTAAATAGTCCAGTGCATTTTGCTAAACAATCTGCACTCAACTACGCACTAACAAAATGATTTCTTGACCAAATAGAGGTAGAACAAATAGCAGATTTCGAACAAATACTCTATGATAAAATGGATTCATCTCATGTTGAAGTCTTTGAAACAATCGTTGAAAAAAAGAAATTGACTGACGACATTGAAGTATTACTCAAAAAATGTATTGAAGCTGCTGTGAGTGAAGTTACAGCACAATCACATTAATAATTTTTTATATTTCACATATTTATACTATGGAACGCACATTTGTTATTATTAAACCCGATGCTATAAATAAAGCAATCGTTTGAAAAATCACGTCTAGATTAGAAGATAAAGGTTTCAAACTTGTAGCATGTAAAATGAAACAGTTAGACGAAGCTATTTTAAAGACCCACTATGCTCATATTGCAGACAAGCCATTTTTTCCAGATATCGTTTCATTCATGACAATGTCTCCTGTTGTCTTGCAAGTATGGGAAGGAGTTGAAGTTGTTGAAGTTGTAAGAACAATGTTAGGAATTACAAACGCAAGAAAAGCAGCACCATGAACTATTAGAGGAGACTATGCAAACAGTATAGGGAGAAATGTTATGCATGCATCTGAAGATATTACTGCATCAAAAGAAGAAATTGCAAGATTTTTCGATGAAAAAGAAGTATTCTCATATGCGAATTCAAATGAAGGAGTTATTTATGATGCTGGAGAAAAATAAAAAAATCACTTGTAATATAAAACAAAAATCATATCTTTTCTAGGAGAGACAAATTTATATTTTCAATAAAAATATGACCAAAGAAGCAGCAAAAGAAGCAACAATCGTTGCTATAAACGATAAAAAAGGAATACACGGTACATATTATTCACATGTTGAAGCAGAATGTATTTGTGGAAACAAATTTGAAGTTAGTACAACAATTAAAGGACCGATCAAACTAGAAATTTGTTATGATTGTCATCCTGTTTACAATAAAGATAAAGCTATCAAAAAAGTTATTAAAGGTAGATTGGAAAAATTCTTGGAAAAAGAAAAAAAGATCAAACAAATAAACAAATAATTTTGATACTTTATAAAAAAAAACACAAACATTGTTTTGTGTTTTTTTTTATACTTTTTTATTGTAAGTCAGAGAAAAAGAACTATACTAAAAATTATATCCTTTCTGTATAAATTTTATACTTAATGACTCATGGCAAAGAAACAAACATTCCGTAAAAAACATCTACAATATATAAGATCTTATACGTCATTTTTTGACATTATTCGTCATATCTCAAAACAAAGTCTTATAAGATTGGTTGTCCTCTTCGTTTGTCTAGGATTTATCTTACGATCGGCTCGTTATATAGGCTATGCTGCAAAGTCAATCGCAACTTCAGTTGGAAAAAAAGCTGCCGTTGTTGTCAGTGAAAATTTTTGAAAAGAAATGCAAAAAGATCTTGCAGGAAATATAAATGTATTACTTATCTGATTTGGTTGAAATACTCATGCATGATGACATTTGGCAGATACTATTATTTTAGCATCGTTTAGTCCACAGACTAAATCAACTACCATGATTTCTATTCCTAGAGACTTGTATATTTACGAAAAATGAGTCTACCAAAATAGAATAAATGCAGTATATGCATATGAATATAGTAATGCTCAATGAGACCATGATGTGGCAGCAAAAAAACTAGCCAGTAAAGTTTGAGAAATAGTATGAGTTGAGATACCATATTATGCAATTGTTGATTTTAATTGATTTGAAACATTAGTGAATAGTATTGGTGGTATAGATGTTGATATTCCATACACTCTTTATGATCCACAATATCCTGATCCAACGGTATGACACTATGTTACTTTTTCAATAGATGCGTGACCACAAGTTTTGGATGGAGCTACTGCTCTCAAATATGCAAGATCAAGGCATTCTACGTCAGACTTTTCAAGATCTTGAAGACAACAATTGATTATAAAAGCTATATTGGAAAAATTACGTACAAGTGGTATGATGACAAGTCCGTCATCTTTACAGCAATTGTATGAACAATATTCAAAAATGGTCTACACAAATATAGATGCAGAAGAAATGATTTGATTAGTTAAATATGCTCAAACTCCTCCGTCGATATTTTCATTTGGTTTGACAATGGAATGTGCAGATATGAGTTATAAAACAATAGTTCCATGATGTTTACTCTATCCATGAGTAAGATCAGACTTTGGTTGAATGTCTGTACTTTTGACAAGGTGATCAAGTGGACGTAACCCAGCAATGTATGATTATACACAATTTTTTGGTTTTATGGTATTACAAAATCCATCATACTTAGTCGAATGAGCTTCAATTAATATTTATAATTGAATAGATACTGCATACGCTAGAAATTTTGTTTATAGAAATGGAATAGCTAGTAAAGTAGCATGAAAACTAAAAAGATACTGATTTGATGTACAAGAAGTAGAAAATGCTGATGAAAATAGAGAGCTGACACTAGTGACTGTCCCAGCAGACAAAGATTATGAAGATACTTTAGACATGTTGGCATTGTTCTTGGACTTTGAAGTTCGTTATATTGACAATCCTAATACAGCGATCTGACCTGTAGATCTCAATCAATCAAATACAGCAAATACTATTCCAACAAGTATTGATGAACAAGGAAATATAATTGATAATTCTGGAATTTTTGAAGAAAAGACACAAGTTGATACCTATTCAGAGGCAATGCACATTTATCTATGAAATGATTTTATGGATGCATTCGGTAATAAATGATATGATATGTATAAAAAGTAAAAATATAATAAAATAAAGATATATACGTTTGTACTCTTTTTGACATGAAAACACTCAATAGTAAAAGAATATGATTTCTTGATTATGCAAAATGATGTGCAATTCTTTGTATAATATTTTTTCATATATTTTGGTATATTCCAAATTTATCTCACATACAACAAAGTATATTGTTGGGGTGAGGTGTAGGAGTACATTTGTTTTTATTTTTATCAGGGTTCTGATTAACACTCCAAGCAAAAAAATACGCTATGACAGCATGGGAGTTCTATAAAAAACAAGTATGGAAAGTATACGTACCATATGTTTTTGTTGTTATTTGTAGTGCATGTTTAGCATTCTTTATACCAGAAATTACCGAAATACATTCTCGGTACGCTTTTTTTGGTCATCTGCTAGGATACAAAATGTTTGATGAAACTATTATAGAGAGTTATGGTATACACTTTTGGTTTATCTCAACTTTGTTACAGTTTTATGTACTCTACCCGTTTTTATATCTGACGTCCATTCGTCGACCAAGAGCTTTTTTGCCAGCATGCTTTATTTTATCAATCATACGAATCATTTTTTTGAATAGTTCACCATATCTTGGACTAGGGAACCTAGAACTTGATAGAGTCTGGAAGTCATTTTTTTTGCAATATATATGGGAATTTTGATCTGCTATAGTTATAGCTCAAAAATGGGAAAAATATTCAGATATCTTTGAACGTTCTCAATGGTTCACTTTTATTGCTTTTGGAGTATGTGCTCTTGGTATTTACGCAATACTCTCGTATCGATGATGAAGTTTTTGAAGAACAATCAATGATGTTCGATGACTAATATGATTTGGATGTTTGTGTCTTGGAGTATATCGTTTATGTACAAAAACCCATACAATTATGGAATATATTGGTCGTTGATCGTACAGTATTTACCTCTTTCATTGGATTATACTCATAAGCTCTATGGCTTTTTTGGATATGGTAGGATTAACGCCAACACGGCGAACACAAAGCATTATTTTTGTATCAGCTGTGGTATTTTGATTAATTTGACAAGAAAAAATAATACAACCATTATGGAAATACACAAAACTTTAAAATAAAATAAAACTGACTATAATCACGAATATGATAACATACTGGATGTCAAACAAAAAAAGTGTCAAACATACTAACATATGAACGTTCGTTTTTTTGTAAAAAAAGCACTTGTTGTATATACTATATATATGCTTTTATCTTTGATCCCATATTATGGACGACCAAAACACAAACCAAAATTGACAAACGCAACAATGACAACAAACACAGAACATGCAAACACCTCAGATAAATCCAACGATGTGAGGTATGCCTCCAATGAACTTCAACTTTGGTGGACCAACTACTGACGAAACTAATGGTCAACAAACGCCACCACCAAATATGCAGATACCTCAAAATACTGTACAAGAACCTCTAGAGGTAAATTTTGATCTTGATCCAACGCAAGACGAACCCACTCCACCACAATTTGAAACACAAATGACTCCCCCTACATTTCAATCTCAAAACACAATACAAGAACAATATCAAAACAACTCGGTTCCAGAATTTTTAGCACAAGATAATAGTCCATTGGAAGTAAACTTTGATCTTGATCCCGTATCTGAACCAAGTAATCAAGGATCTATGTGAGAACAATACCAACAACAAACACCAAATAATCCTCCTATGACTCCTCCAATGCCGCAAGAAGCGTCAATGGATGTAAATTTTGATCTCGATCCAATACAGGACACAACACCTACACCACAGTTTGATATGGAAGAAACACCTCAATTTGACTTGCAACCAAAAGCACCGACATTTGAACCACAAAATACAGTACAAGAGCCTACCTTTGTTCCACAAAATACAGAGAATAATCAAGAACAAACACAACAACCAATGCAATTTGAGCCAGAAAAAACAACACCAATTTCAGCACAACATAGAGAAAATGAACCACAACTAACATCTATTGTGGGATTATATAAACATCTCGTTGATAAAACAACTCAAGCAAAAAAACTATCACAAACGAATGAACTGCAAATCGCTCATGAGCCAGTTGAGTACAATATGAAATGAAATTCAAGTGAACACTTTCTAATCACGAGAACAGAAAATGGTCAAGAACAAGTACTAGAATTTGTTTTACCATGAAAAAAAGTCTGACTTGATGTTATGCTCAATGGACATACACTTTTGTCGTTACCATGAGGACAAGAAGATGATGATTCTCAAAAAGGAAGTATTATCAAAAAGAAGTTACAAGATTTTGTTGTATTGGTTGATGAGCATTTACAAACCCTTGCACAACAATCTGAACAGTCAACTCTCGATGAACTCGCATCATTCTAAAACAACAAACAAGGACGTCAGTATATAATCTTTCTCGCTTATGAGGAAGATTTTTTTTGTTTTTACTTTTATATTGCAAGAGAGGACAAGAATCTTTACAAATATAGTACTTTTATATTATTCTTGTTCTCATGGCAATCACACCTCAACATACTGATTACTCAACATGGTATTTAGATATTGTCGCACAAGCATGACTAGCTGAACACTCTGCTGTTAGAGGGTGTATGGTGATAAAACCATATGGATATGCTCTTCGAGATAACATGAGGATAATATTAGATAGAATGTTCAAAAATACTGGACATAAAAATGCATATTTTCCTTTGTTTATACCAAAGTCGTACTTGAGTAAAGAAGCACAACATGTTGAATGATTTGCAAAAGAATGTGCGGTTGTAACTCATTATAGATTGAGAGCAAATGAAGATAATACATGAGTTGAAGTTGATCCTGATGCAAAATTAGAAGAAGAACTTGTTGTTCGTCCAACATCAGAAACTATTATTTGGCATACATACAAAAATTGGATACAATCACATCGTGACCTTCCACTTCTCATCAATCAACGAGCAAATGTTGTAAGATGGGAACTAAGAACAAGACTCTTTTTGAGAACAGCAGAATTTTTGCGACAAGAATGACACACTGCACATGCGACTGCTCAAGATGCAATAGAAGAATCTAGACGTATGCTTGATGTCTATTATGATTTTGTGCATAATTTTTTGGGAATGTATGCTATTTTGTGAGAAAAACCAGCACATGAAAGATTTGCTTGAGCTGAAGCTACATATACTCTTGAACCAATGATGCAAGATGGGAAGGCACTACAAGCTTGAACATCACACTTTTTGTGACAAAATTTTGCAAAGGCTTTTGATGTAATGTATACAACAGAAAACAATACAAAAGAATATGTGTGGGCGACATCTCGATGAGTATCTACACGTATGATATGAGGATTGATTATGGCGCATAGTGACGATAAATGACTTGTATTGCCTCCTGCTATCGCTCCATTACATATTGTTATCATACCTATTGCAAAAACACAAGAAGATATGGACTCTGTTAGAGAATATGTTCAGCCACTTCTAGATCTTATCAAAAAAGAATCGTTAACGTTTTATTCAAAATACTTTGACAAAACTATTGATATAGAATGTTTATTTGATGACAATTTACATCACGGCTTTGGTCGAAAAGCTACACAATACGAACTGCAAGGAGTTCCGATCAGACTTGTTGTTGGTAAAAAAGAGATGGAATCTTGATGTGTTGAAATGAATATTAGACGATCATGAGAAAAAAAACATATGGAAATGGATAAACTACTGGCTTATATAGACAAAGCTTTGTACAAAATACAAAATGATATGTGTACAAAACATAAAACTTTTTCACAACAAAATACTATAAAAGTCGACTCATATGAAGATCTAAAAGCCTGAATAGAAAAGTGATTTGTTCTTGCACATCGAGATGGAACAAAAGAAACAGCAGAAAAAATACAAACAGAAATATGAGCAACAATACGTTGTTTACCTTTTGATGAGGCTGGAGACCTTCAACAAGAAATCGGAACATGTGTGTATAGTTGAAAACCATCACAAAGAAGAGTTGTATTTGCTAAATCATACTAATGAGTAATTTTTTGAATATGCTATTTGAAATACCAATATGATACAAAGAAATAGCTACCTTTGTCTGAATTTGCTTAAGTATCTATAGTTATTACTATTATTTCAAAGATATTTTTGCAAAAAAAGTAAAACCACATGCATTTACACGACTTGTGTGGTGAATACTAACAGCCATTTGATTTTTTGCCCAAGTGGTGGGCGATGCTGGCATATGAGCTTGGATTATGGGAAGTTCAGCCCTTATCTGTTTTGTTATATTTTTTTTGGCACTGTATTATGGAGAAAAAAAGTTTGATAAAACAGATTATATTTTTTTGAGCATATCGCTAATCGCAATATGAGTTTGGTATATAACTGAGACACCATTACGGTCTGTTTTGATCATTACTATTGCGGATATCGTAGCATTTTTCCCTACTATTCGTAAATGACGAGCAAAACCCGACTCTGATAGCATTTCTTTGTTTGTGATCTCATGAGTCAAAATGTTTCTTGGTGTTATTGCGCTAGATAATTTTACCATAATTACAACACTCTATCCTAGCTCATTGGTTTTGATGAATATGTGATTTGGTCTCATGCTTTGGTACCGCAGATATACAATAAAAACAACTATTTAGATTACTTACCACTTTATGAATATACTAGAAGACTATATACAACACCCACTTATGCCTCTCAAAAAAGACAATCCTGACATCAATCGAGTAGAGAATAACGAGTTATGTGATGATAGCATTGAAGTGTATATAGACCTTGAAGAGAGTCAGTTAAAAGATTTTTCCTACACATGAAATCTGTCACTGACAGCGCTTGGGGTTGTGAGTTTATTAC
The DNA here is from genome assembly GCA_964526045.1 of uncultured Candidatus Peribacteria bacterium. Taxonomy (GTDB): domain Bacteria; phylum Patescibacteriota; class Gracilibacteria; order Absconditabacterales; family Absconditicoccaceae; genus CAZGIF01. The sequence continues at coordinate 194,701 of CAZGIF010000001.1, forward strand.
ATGATCTTTTGCCTTGAATGACCGTAGAATCGATTCGTTGACTTGAATATTCTTTTTTGGAAGATGAGTGAGTACTTGTCTCGACGAGGAGAAAAAAAACAGCAGCTCTGCCACTTGTTGCTATTATAAATGCTTTACACAACTGGAAATGAGACGAAACACGTCTTGATGTGGAACAATTTGCATATAGTGATATGGTATAAATTTTCTATTAAAAAAAGAATATACGCTTGCAAGCTAGCATCAAAAGTATATTCTATAGTATTGGTACGGTATATTTTATACACACAGAATTATGGTTATTTGACATAATATATATGAAGATACTCTCTTTGACAAAAAAAAAGACTATATTGATGTCTTTATGAACAGTACATGAAAAAAACACATACAAATTACACAAGATACAACATGTAATTATTTGTTGTTGGTACAAGAAAGTACAATCGACATTGTTGTAGATATTATAGGGACTCATGCATGTGTCAATATTCAATGTCTCTTACTTGGAACAAAAAATACATCAACAAATTTGCGCATAACAACAAATCATCTTGTTTGATACAGTGAATCATCAACTACTATTGGTGCTATTGCTGAAGATAATGCCTCGCTATGATTAGAATGAACCGTGTATATTGCACCAAATACACCAAAGTCTTCTGGTCATCTTACACAACAAACACTCATTGTTGGTAGTAACACAAGAATCAGAAATAAGCCTGTTTTGGATATTCGTCACAATGATGTACGTGCAAGTCATGCAGCCAAAATAGAGCGTTTGGAATGAGAAAAACTATTTTATATGAAAAGTAAGTGACTTGAAGAAACACAAGCTCAATCATTATTAATATGAAGTTATATTCTTACATTTTTGGGAGACACACAAGAAAAAGAAAGAAATGAACTTCAAAAAACTATTACACAAGCACTTTCTACAGAGATTTCTTTGTAGTTACTACTCACTTTATTATTTTGTTTTGTCATATGTTACGTATTACTTGACTTTCAGCCTCTGTACAAGATAAAGCTATTTTGCATGACGTCTCAATGGATATTCATATGTGAAAAAACTACTGTATTTTGGGTAAAAATGGATCATGAAAATCATCACTCGCAAAAGTGATTATGTGACACCCTTCATATGAAGTTACATCAGGTAGTATCGAACTAGATGGAGAAGACGTCTTAGAAATGGAACCAAATGAAAGAGCTGAAAAGTGAATTTTCTTGGCATTTCAATCTATTCCAGAAATAAAATGAATAAAAGTGTTTGAGTTTTTGAGATCAATATACGCAGCAAAAGTAAAAGAAGTTGTCACATTTATCAAGTTTAAAAAAATCATTTTGCCATTGATGCAAGACATTCACATGGATAAAGAATTTTTGTGGAGAGACCTCAACGTTGGATTTAGTTGAGGAGAAAGAAGAAAATTAGAAGTATTACAAATAAAATTACTACAGCCGACATATATTTTACTAGACGAAATAGACAGTTGATTAGATGTTGATGCATTTCGTATGGTTGCATGACTCCTCAAAGACATAATCAACGCAGAAACTTCACTTATAATTATTACCCACCTCTTTACTATTTTGGAACATATTCCTGTCGATACAGTACATGTTTTTGCTTGAGGTAAAATCAAACAATCTTGATGAGCTGAGTTAGCACAAACTATCCAAAAAGATTGATTTTGAGAAGAAATTTTGACTTCATAATTCTGTTTATTTGTTTGTTTATTATGATTAGCTTTAGTTCTTTTCAAAAAGAAATAGAGACATTCGTTTCTAAAAAACAAGGACATCCGTCTTATACTCAAAAATGATTCAAACTCCAAACATCAGATGCTCTCTTTTGTGTTGAAGATAGGAAAAGAAATAGATATTTTTGGGAGGCAATTAAACAAGCTATTCAACAGCATCCAAAAAAAAATCTGACAAGTGTGGATGCTGGTGCTGGAACTGGTGTCTTAGGAATATATTCCTTGTTGTGGTGAGCAAAACACTGTTATTTTCTAGAACAAAACCCTTATACTATGCAGTTGTGCAAAGACGTCGTTGCTCATTTTTGATATACAGAAAAAGCAAGCTTTATTCAATGAGATATTGTTTCAATTACAGTTCCTAAGTTTGACCTTCTTATTAGTGAGACAATAACAGCTGATTTTTGAACAGAAGACTTTCACCACATCATCAACCACTCACTCAAAAGCAAAAATCAAGATGCACGTATCATTCCAGAATGATTTACAATAACACTTATACAAAAAGACATACACAATACTGTACTACAAAAACAATCATTTTTTGTTTCATCTTACGATGGATTTACAAAAAAAACAATTGCATTGGCTACACATACGCATGTTATAGAAACCGAAACTACAGTCCACATTTTCAATGAGATACTTCATACACCTTGAACAAGCCTTTTTTGCAACAAAAGAAAAACGTATCGCACAGGCGATACACATAGTTTGTTTGCATAAGGAAAAGTATTTAAGTATTTAATGGTGATGGGCTATTTTTATAGCTTAATTTGGAAAATTCTTATATTTTAGTTACTATTAATAATTGCTAATTTATTTACTGACTAAAATAGATGAGAGAAAAAGAAGATTTTGATAAGACTTTAAATAAACAAGATGCCTCTTTAAAAACAATACTAGAAAAAGCAAAAAAACTTTTCTTAGATTTAAAGGCCTTTCCCATTTCTCGTGATAAATTCTTAGGTAAACTTAATACACACTTTCAAATAGAAGATAAAAACGAGCAAACAAAACTATATAATCTTATAAATAAGATATTTGATGATACATCATTATCAAAAATAAATTTAAAAGATTTAGTAAAGGAATTCAATACAAAAGAGGACAACCCAAAAGAAGTTGAAATGTTAGATAAAAAACATGACATTATTGACTGATTGTTAAGCGGAAAAGATTCTGATTGGAGAGAAATAATCCAAAAACACTTTCTTAGAATTTTAAATTTCTGAAAAATAGTAAAGAATACAGTAAAGATCTTATTATGGATAGCAAAAGAAATTTGCTTAGTGAAGAAAAAACAGACACTAGAATATATAAACATTTAGTGGCAAAAGAAATTCGAAGGAATAATATAGACCGAAGGAAAAAAAACTCAGAATTAGAAATGTTAAAAGAAGAAGATTTAGTGGAAGGACTCATATATAAGATACTATTAAAAGAAATAGAGACAACGATCCTAAGTGAAGATACGGTTAATGAATTTTCTAAAATCATCAAACCAATTCCTATTAATTATCCAGTAACAGTTTTAAAAGAAGCAATAGAGTCACCTGAAGATACTCGCTTCAAAAATATTCTAATAAATTGAATAAATTCAAGAAAACAAGACATATCTGAGCAAGAATCTGAGAATGAATTAAATAATTTGACATTAGATTTTCTCTTGTCTGATTATATGAAAAAAGAATTTAACTATAAACAAAATCGAGATAAAGAAAAATGAATATTAAGTTGTGATGATTTATATAAACTTTTTATGATATATAGTTACTTTCCAGATTTATTTACAGCTCAAAACGAACAGCTATTAAACAAATTACTTTCTATTGATGATGGTCATGACGTATGAATATTTCGCCTTTGATCAAGTAATACTATGTGGGTGATTAATCTCAGTCTCAAAAACCAAGATCTGCTTGAAGTAATTGTTAGTTTTATAAATAAAGACTCAACTATAACAAAGAATTCAATAAAAAAAATTGATTTAAAAGAAAAAATAGAAGAATTAGGAAAAACATTCAACTGAGTAAAAGCAGTTAAGAAAGACTGAAGTGCTATAGAATGGAGAAAAATACACCCTGCTTTTTATATATTTGGACTACCCTATATCCCAGAGAACGGAATTGATCAAGCTTCAAGCTTTTTCAAGAATAATCCCAATAATTTAAGAAAAGTCTTGGACTATTTCTCGGAATTTGAGCTAAATTCTGATTCTGACTTCAATTGAAATATTCTTGAACATCTTAAAAATGATCAATCTGAAAGACAACTAATACAATTTAATAGGTTCTTTGATTGATTCAAAAATATAAAACTAGATTAGAAGTAATAGTATAAAATCAACAACTTCTTAACAAGACTTTTTTGCAACAAAAGAAAAGCGTATCGCACAGGCGATAACACATAGTTTGTTTGCTTAATTTTGATTGATACTTTTTTTGATACTCTATTCAGGTTGTGTAACAACTGTTGTTGTATATGTATCAAAGGCTGATTGGAAAGACGGAAATAATCTAACGAATACTTTTCCTATGATATGATCGTCAGGAACAACAAAGTTCGCATTCTTGAAACATCCAAATCAGAAACAACAAAGAGAATCTGTACTGTGACCTCTGTTATCACCCATAACAAAATACCCTCATTCTACCTCAAACGTATCTTTATTACATCTTGGTTCTGTGATATAGTCAGCTGGCAAATATTTTTCATCCAAAGGCGCACATGTACCATCTGACGCACAAATATTGATTGTATTATCTCATACTTTTACAGTCTCTCAAGGCAGTCAGATAATTCTCTTTATGTAAGGAACATCTTTTTCTGGTGGGACAAAAACGATAACATCTCATCTTTTGAGTTCTCAAAAGTTTGGGGTAATCTTGTCAACGATTATAAAGTCTCATTCTTCGAATGTTGGATGCATGCTCATACCAACAACACTGAATGGATTAAAGACAAAAAATCTAACAAAAAGAACAATTCCTATAACAAATACCAAAAAAGCAACTATATCAAAAACGTCAAAAAGAAATCATTTTCGTCTTGTATCAGTTACTTGGTTCATGTGTAGTGTGATGAGAAAAGGTAAATTGTCAGTGAAATAATTCACGAATATTTAGGGACTTTGCCGTTTAGTAATCGCTGTCATGTTCATCGTGATGAGAAGAATTTTCTTCACCGTGCTGATGAGAATCAAATAGCTCATCATCTCATCATTTTGCATCCAAAAAGATAAAATGTGTTACAATTATCTCAGTAGAGTATTTGGTTGCTCATGCTGTATCTTGTCGTTTTCTTGTTCTCAATCTTCATTCGACAAAAACCCTTTTTCATTTGTGCATATATTTTCAAAGAACTTCAGCACTGTTTCCATATGCAACACATCTGTGATACTCTGCTTCTTCAATATCATTTCCTTCTTTGTTTCTAAATTTTCTATTTGTTGCTATGACAAAATTGACAACTGATGATCAGTTAGACTCAATAGTTTTTACTTCAACGCTATCAGTAGCTCTTCAAATAAGCATTACTCTATTCAAATCCATCAGGACGTGCTGTAAAATATAAAATCTTTCATTTATACTACTTGTGTAGTGATGCTATAAAAGATTGCAAACGAAAATAGAATAATTTCACAAAAGTTAAAAAGTAACAGTGTACTTTTATCAAAAAAAACATATAGATATATTTTTGATCTGTATGTAATAATATTGACACTCTTGATAGCATTATTTTTCAAAAACATTTCGATTTGAAACCTTCTTGCAAAGATATATACAATTGATATACAATTGATAATAAGCGATATTTATTGTTGACCTCCCCCCCCAATGACACTAAAAACATGGACCCGTTTAGCTAGACCGCTTCTTCACGCTTGTATAATCTTTGCTATATTTTATGCAGCGTATATACTCCGTTTACAAACAGATCTGATTCCTTGAGTCCAAATAAGAATTCCTCCAATCAATAAGCGAGAATTGTTGATTTATGCGATCATTTCGACAGGATTTTTTCTATTTTTTTGATTTTTGAAGAACCGATATCGTATTTATGTTGATGCACAAGACTGATTTTCTACATTTATAAAAATTTGGTTATATTGGTTAGTAACAATGACATTTGTTGCATATTTTTGAGGATGAACAGTCTTTGTTGATTGAATATCAAGACTAATTATAGTTCGAACTGCGAGCTTAGCTTTTATATGTATTCCTATAGTTGATGCATTGCTTATGCAACGATGAACAAAAAAAACAACATCAATCTTAGTATTGTACGCAGATCAATCCAAAATGAAGTCAGTTACAAAAAAACGAAAAAAAAATATTTCATACGACGCAATTTCTATTGATGAGTATATACAAACTCCTCCACAAAATATAACTTCCTATGGAAAAGTACTTTTTGTTTGAGCAATTAATTCCTCAGATATAGAATATATCTTTGATACACTAAGAGGACAAGATATTCCATGTTATCATATTGCTGATAGCTTCTTTTTGACAGATATTATATATCAACCCGCTACTATCAACAATGTACATGCATTCCGTTACAAAGAATCAAGACTTGATGAATGGGCAATTGTTATCAAAAAAACAACTGACATCGTGCTCGCATCATTGGCCATTATTGTTTTTACTCCAGTGTATATTGCAGTTGCTATTGCAATAAAACTCAACTCACCGTGACCTATTTTTTACACACAAAAAAGAGTTTGAAAATGAGGAAAAACATTCACATTTATTAAGTTTCGTAGTATGTATCTTGATGACTGCGTTTGAGAAAATTATGGATGAGTTTCTGCTCGAAACAAACGACAAAAACTTATTAATTCTGACAAGAACATCAGAAAGTGAGAACTACAAAAGATACAAGACGACCCTAGAGTAACCTCAGTAGGAAGATTTTTACGCAAAACATCATTGGACGAATTACCAAATTTATTTTCTGTTATCCAATGAACTATGTCTATCATCTGACCTAGACCTCATATGCCACATGAAGTTGAACAATATCAAGCACGACACAAAAGACTACTGAGTATCAAACCATGAATAACATGATATGCTCAAATACATGGCAGAGATTCTCTTACATTTGATCAAGAAGCACATTATGACTTGTATTATATCCAACACCGAAATTTACTACTAGATGTATATATTCTTTTGATGACTGTCAAAGTTATACTTATCAGGAACAATAGATAAAAACACCGATTATTCTATTTCTACGTGAATTGTGTCAGGTTCAATATTTTTTGGTACAATAATGGTCAAGATATTCTCAGGAGAAAGAGTTGTGTGCATATCTTTAAAATAAACAGTTGGTGGAAGATCTACCACAGTCTTTATCTCTCATCGATAACAGTTCTTCTCAACATGAACTAAATCATCTCTCAAAGCTGGTTTATATCTTCGACCCGTCATATAAAGTTTATATTCCTTGAGATGAAGAACCACAGAGTCTTTTTTGATTCATCATAAAGGCATTACAATCACAATTTCTTTGTCTGATTCGAACACATCATATGGGATATCTATCAAAGTCATTGGCACAAAAAAACATAAAAACTGACGAAAATGTAGACAATATCAACTGTTACTATATTTTCTTGATTCTTTGTCGGTGCAGAATTGCACATCAGAAAAAAAGAAATACACAAATATATACTCATGACATACCAAAAATACTTACAATCTCAGCAGTTGTTAGTGGGAATTTTCAGAAAAATACGTATTCTTTGAGACTCAACGAGTCAAACGGAGGGAAAATATAAAAAACAAATGTTGTGATTGATTGCATAAATGCATTCATATCAACCTCCAAACTATACCAATACAAAAATTGCGTTGCATGACTCAAAAAATACAAAGCAAGCATAACAACAATAATAATATAGGGGCTCATAAAAGTAACAAAAAATAACGTCATGCTCAAAACGATAAGCACTTTTATACAACTTGCAAGAAGAGCAACAAGCAAAACCGAGACTGTAACATCAACTCACATCAACAAAAATCATCACAAAAAACTTAGATATATAACTACCACCAAAACAAAATATGCCATAAACTTACCTAAAAGAATATAAGCTGTATCGTATTTTTTAGATAACAAAAGATACATAGTTTTTTGCTGTCGTTCATCGGCCAATACATGAGACCCAAAAAACAAGACAAAAAACAACGCAACGGTCTCAACCATCATGAGAAAAAAATCAATGACAACTTTGTTTGTTTCTGTTAGTGCCAAAGAACCCATCACTAAAGCAAAAAGCATTGTCACCAAAACTATAGCAACGAGTGCTCATAGCATATATTTTCTTCGAAAATATAGCAGTGTTGTATAAAATATTGCAAGCATTTGCAAAAACCAAAACTAAAATTTATCAAAACACAGCAGTAATAGCAGGAACGAGTTGTTTTTTTCTAGAAATTCTTGTTCACAAATCAGCGACATTGTCTACAGTTGAAACATCAAAAGCTTTGCGTACTATGTCTTGTGACTGTTCATCTATAACAAAACAAGTATTGGTTTCGTTGATAATATCAACAATACAAAACAACAATCCATCAAGTGATTGTTCATTTGTCAATTGTTGCATAGTGGATAACAACTCTTGCTTTCTTTGTAGTGCATAATTAGGGTTTGTTGTCTCCATGACACCAATAGCAACAACTTTGTTTCAAAATGTATATTGTTTATAATCTAATTGCACAATATCATGTGCTGACATATCTCACAAATCTGACTTTGCATCAAACATCGCCATAGCATGAGACCCAAGATCCTTAATATTTGCTAGAGATTGTAGTTCTAGACATGCTTTTTTGTCAGCATCTGTTGTTGTTGGAGATCTAAAATGTAACGTATCGGACAAGATTGCACTTATCATCATATAGGCAGTCTCTTGAGATGGAGTATAATTATGTTCTTTGAAGATATGATACATCACTGTACACGTACAACCAACAGGTTCAACTCTTACATACAAAGGCGATGGTGTAGAAAACGTACCAAAAGCATGATGATCAATAAGATGTGTTATTGTATATTTTTCTCTATGTGCTATGGACTGTTGAGGATCATTATGATCTACAAGCACAATTGAAGATCACTCTGGCAGTTCAGAAACCAATTGTAGTTTTTTTTCAGAGATACGTGAAAGTACATATGCGGTTTCATTATTCATCTCTCACAAACGAACTGCAGTTGCATCTTCTCAACGATCACGGCAAAATGCCTCCCACACAAGAGCAGAACAAATAGCATCAGTATCTGGATTTGTGTGTCAAACGATATATGTTTTCATAGTAGCAATACAAAATAAAAGATATACTAAATTGTATATAGAAACATACATTGAGAGCAAGCAAAAAAAACGTTATCATATATTTGATTCAAAAAAAAGACTGACACGGTGTCAGTCTTTTTTTGATTTATGAGCGTTCTGCTTAGGATAGTATTATCTTCACATGGCAATATATTGTATAACTCTAATAATAGTATAACTCAAAGCAACCAGCATAATACCTATAACTACGTATTTGATTCATTGTATAGCTGTACTTGCTTGCGACTCATCAACTCCTCCGCCTACAAATCTCATACCAATTACTATCAAACTAATCGTTGCAACAACTCATACAAATGAAGTAATCGCCAAAATAATATCTTGGATAAACGATCCTGGATCAGGATCTTGATTTGACTGTCTAATTTGTAACATCTTGTAAGTTTCCATACTACATTTTCAACTAATGAGTTGTTGGGGCGTACAATGTAATCACATAGAACCATAGTCGTTACGGATACACTCTCCATCTTCGGTGGTTCATGTATGACAAAATTCTCTTGTAGTAGTTGATATCATATCTTTTGGGTAACAAAGATTGTCACTTGCTAATCAATCTGACTCTCCACAACATACTCAATATTTATCATATGTTTTACAATCTTGACAGCTTTTTATTTGTAAATCTCGCATTATACGTCTATTTTCTGGTGTATCTTCTAGAGGTTCTTTTGTTTCTCATTCTGCAACTTGTTCTTGGTTTTCTTGTGCAGTTCTGTATGTTTCTAAACTCGTACAAAATGTAGTCAAATGACCATACAGATTTTCTGCTTTGGTAACAATTGCAGCATTGACCGCACCGTCTTTCTCTGATTTTTCATCATCACCTTCAGCTACAGCTTGAACCAAGGTTCATGCATGAGCGATATCTCATAAATTAGAACATATTGAGACATTTTGAGACATGAGAACTGGAGCTCCATCTTTTTCAAAATCTTCTTGTAATTTCACTACTTGAGACTTCAATGTTTTATATGATTCTTTTGCATCATCGAGAACTTTGTTTTCACTATCACCACCAAACATCACAATATCTGCAGTTGTTCTCGAAACATTGGTTGAAATGATTTCTAACTGATCACGAAGGTAACTTTCTATATTGGTGCTTGTTGGCAAAGGCTTGCTCGTCCAAATCTCATCACAAGCTGCCAAAGGAGCTATGTCTGGCATATCTCATACTCATACAGCAGAACAATAATCATTAACTGCTCTGTATTTTGGTTCTTCTCCTGTATTTTTTTTGACCGCTTTGCTAGCTTTTTTTGCCATTTTTTCAATTTGTTCGTATTGTTCTGCTAGAGAAAGTGCTTCTTCCGTGACATTTGTTTCATCTAAATTTGAATTTATAGTAGTGAGTTGGGAGGTATACGTCTCCAAGTCTCATTTTGCAAGAGTAAATTCATTCATAAATGATGCAGCCTTTAGACATTCACGCTGGGTATACAATCATTGTAAGGAATTACATACTTCAGGTCAGAAATCTTTTTTTCATGCAATAACTTCATCTATTTGTAACTTTAGAGATGGTACTAAATTACATTTATATTTATTGACATCTTCTGAAAGTGCTTTTATTCTGTTTTGAATTTCTCATGCTTGCTCATCTTTAATTTCTTGTTTTGTTGTTTGATGACATTGTACATACTGCATTCACTCATATGCAGCCCCAATTTTTTGAGCAAGAGCTGTACAGGTATCTTCTTTGACACATGAGTATTTTCAGTCTTCTCATTTGAATGGTATACTTCAAGCACCACAACACATTTCTTTTCATCAATCATCATATATTTCTCAATCGCAACACTTTTTTCAGTCATCATATAACTCTCATGCACAACAAAGCGACGTAAAAAGTTCGTCTGGTTCATCTTCAGTATTGTCTGTATTTAGTCTATCAACTGTGTAGACCTGACTTCATGCTTCACAACATTGTGTCATTTGTCTACGATTTTCTTCTTCATTAGATCATCTGTCACCATTCCTTCGCAAACGTTTATATGGGTCTCAACTACAACATTTGGTCAAGTCTTTACCATATGCTGTTTCTGACTCTTTACATGTCATATCTGCATTCATTGATGGTTGAATACACTCTAAGTATTCTCATTTTAGAAGATGTAAGTTCGCATTCTCCAAAGAATCCTTTTCGAAGAAAAAGTATTCTATTCGTTTTTTGTATTTACTTTCACATCTTTCTGGTCAAGAGTAACTACAAGACTCTGTGTCTACCTTGTTTGACACAGCAACTAACCTACTTGGAGCTGATGATCATGCACTTGTTGTTAAATATGGATCATCAGGACATTCAGAATTTGCGAGCAAAGTAGTAGCTTCAGCAGTATCTTGGGCAAATACTGGAACAAAAGAACCTAAACAAGAATACACCACAAACAAAAACAACGAAAGCAGTCAGAGTATTTTTTTCATCAATCAACATGCAATATAAAAATATCTTGTATCATAATTATATCAAAATGGTTGAAAAAACAAAATTTTGCAAAAGAAAATACAAAAACTACTGTACATAGTGGCAAAAATAAATCTGACCAGATCTGCGAAAAATTTCACTTCGTCTTGTAATGCTACAAATCAAACGTTATTATTCTGTTGTACGAATTTTATATCTTACGTATGCACCTATGACAAAAAATCCAAAACAACAAGTGCTTGATGACGCATTCAAAAGCATTGAAAAACAATTTGGGAAGTGAGCTATTATGAGGATGGGAGACAACGAGAATTTTGGGTTGGTAAATACATTCCATAGTGGTTCATACGTTCTTGATCTTATTATTGGAGGATGATATCCAGAATGAAGAGTCATTGAACTTTATGGACCGGAATCTTCTTGAAAAACAACTATTGCATTGCATGCTATTGCTTCAGTTCAAAAAAAATGAGAAATAGCAGCATTTATTGATGCAGAACATGCACTTGACCCGCATTATGCCAAAAAACTATGAGTAGACATCGATAATCTTTTGCTGTCACAACCAAATGATGGAGAACAAGCATTACAAATAGCAGAAGAATTAGCTAAAACATGAGCTGTCAGGCTTATTGTAATAGATTCTGTTGCAGCACTTGTCCCAAGAGCTGAAGTTCAATGAGACATGGGAGATAGTTTCATGTGATTGCAAGCAAGAATGATGTCACAATGACTAAGAAAACTTACGTCAGTTTTGGCAAAAACATGAACAACATGTATTTTCATCAATCAAATTAGAATGAAAATATGAATCATGTTTTGAAATCCAGAAACAACATCAGGAGGACAAGCACTCAAATTTTTCTCATCACAAAGAATAGAAGTAAGAAAAGGTGAAGCAATTACAGAAAACAAAGAAGCAATCGGATATAAAGCAAAAATCACAACAAGAAAAAATAAAATATTTGCTCCGTTCAAAAAAGTAGAAATACCTGTACTACGAAATCAATGAATTGCTAAATCTCATGATATTATTGAAGCTGCAATGATATTGGAACTTATTACTAGAGCATGAGCATTTTATACAATATGAGGTAAAAAAGTACAAGGAAAAGAAAAGGCTGTGATATTGCTAGAGAGTGATGAAAAAACAAGACAACAACTCGAAGATCAAATTCAAGAAAGTATCAAAGATATGAGGCAAGGAAAAAAAGTTCTTAAAGATGAAGTCTTGGACAAATTGCAAGAATGAAAATCTATAGACGATGATAACGAGCATGATAACGATAATGACGAAGAATACAATAATGATGACTAAAAAATAAATGCTCTTTACAGACAAAAATAAATATATACACTCTAATCTAGCCCTCGTGCTAGTTTAGAGTTTTTTTTTATTATTGCACATTATTTTTGTATGAAAAAATATACTAAGTTTTTTGTAAGTTTTGGTATTTGTACAGCGATTTTTTTGACGAGTATTTCTTGCTTTGCTATAGAAATAGTTGATAAAACAGTATTTAAAATAGATTTGGAGAAATATGATATAAAAGTACGAGCTACACAATGATGAAAAGCAAGCAATGTTCGTGAACAAACAAAAAAATTGTGAGGTGAAGCATGACTTAATGCTAGTTTTTTTTGTCCAGCTGAGAGTTCATATAGTCGATGTGGTGCAAACAACTGAACAAGTAGTGAAAGAATAATAAACTGACAAGATATTAGTGTGTATCCAAATGATACGTGAACAAGAGGGATTTTTGGATTTGATAAAGATGGAAGTCCTTTATTTGTACAAAATAACCTTGGGTTTATTGCTTGATATATGAAAAATACAAATGCAGAGAGACGTAGTGAGATATACAATGGTATAGGAAATTTTCCAATTTTATTAGATTGAGGGATAAATACAATATACTCTTATGGCGATTTTTTGGAGGGGAATGCTAAATTTAGCAATCCTTGAACAAGATGATTTATTTGTAATACACAAGATAATAAAACAATTTATATGGGATTTGTTCGTAATATTTCAATGCGAGAGATTTCAGACTATATCAGAAAACAATATGGATGTGATACTGCTTTGAGCCTAGATGCTTGACTAAGTACTGCGCTTGTGTACCGTGATTCTTATCTTATTGGTCCAGGAAGAGATGTTGTCGATTGATTTGTTGCCGTACCCAAAGATTGGCGAGTAGAAGAGATGATTCAAGGATATGAGCTCACAAAGAAAGATGCAGATTATTATGTTTTTTTGAGGAAACTTTTGCTTAATGCTGTCGATAAAAAATGAGATACCCGGCGTACAAAAGCAATAAAAGCACTAGAAACAATGGAAAAAGACATACATGTTCATGGTAATATTCCCAAAAGAGTTATTCTAAGAAAACTACACGAAGTACTCAGTAGACCTATAACACAACAGTAAGGAAAAAGTCATTAATTTTATACTAAAAAAATAATTTTGTGTTGTAATTTTTCATTTAAAACTTAAACTACTTAGATCTAAGTATCAAAATATTAAAAAAGTAACACTTTATTTGATTTTGCCGTAAGATATGGAAATAAAAGATGATAACCATATAGCACATAGCACATCAAAAGAACAAAAAGATGATATATTATCAACACAAGAAATTATTGAGTCTTTTTTAGTTACGATAAAAAATACGTATCCAATACTTTTTGAACACGAAAAATTACTACGTAAAGCATGTGAATTTGCGGATAAAGCACACAAATGACAGTTTAGAAAAGTTTCTTGAGAGCCATATTTGACCCATCCGTTAGCTGTAGCTTCAAAAGTCCGAGACTACTATAACGATATTGAATTGGTTTTAGCAGCAATACTTCATGATACAGTAGAAGATAATGACTACATTTTTATAGAAGATGTATACAATATATTTGGAAATGAAGTATGATTCTTGGTAGATGCAGTTACAGACAATACGAATTATTTTTATACTAAACCAAAGAAAACATTTTCTGATAAAATAGAAAAGCTATTATATGGTTGAATGCAAGATATAAGATGTTTATTATTGAAATTAGCAGATAGAGAACACAATCTCGAGACTATTGAATGACTCAAACCAGCAAAACAGGTGAGAATGAGTTTTGAAACACAAGCCATTTATGTACCATTAAAAGAAATACTACATCGATGAGAAAAAACTACTACTGATTTAGTAAAAGATCTCCACAGATCCTTTATTAAAAAAGAGAAAATAAACAATGAGATTGAATTTAAGGAAAAGCTATATTTAACGTGTTTTAATGAATTAGATGACGACATATTCAATTTGGTCTATCTAGATACTAAAAGTATAATTCGAAAAGTATCAGACGAGAACATGATGCATGATGTTGTTTCTCAAAAATGATTTGATAAAAAAATTGATATAATTGATATAACTTATTGATTAAAATGTAGTTTTTCTTGCACATTTATATGTAAGCAAGGTGATGCCTTCCAAAATATTTGAGGTAAAATGTCTATTCAAGATAGTTTATATACTAACACAATCGATTATGTTTGATAAAATATACACATTTGTATCTGATCCAGATCTTATTTGAGAAAAGATCCTATCTCTAATGGAAAGAAAGTTATGACAAAAATTCTTGTATTTTAATAATTGAGCAGATCTTTATTATAAAATTAGAATAGACGACCCTGTATACAAAAAATCCACATTTTCACCAGAAATATATACTGAATTTTTGGAATCTTTTTTACAAAAAAAACCTAATGCAGCGATCGTAAGTCTTTGATGCTGAAATAGTAAAGCAGAGAGTAGTTTCTTAGAAAAAAGAAGTGACTTATCAGACTTATCGTATGTTTGAATCGATCTTTCATATGAGATGTTACAATTTTCAATTAATTCAATGCAAGATATTAAGTTATCAGACAAGAAATTCGTACGTGCAGATTTTTGATCAGGAGATTTTAACAAGCATTTAAACAACCTAACTAGAAACAAAATAGGTAGTAGGATCTTTTCGTTTTTTAGTAATACTTTATGAAATATTCCACATACAAATATTGTAGATACTCTCTATAATTTATCTGAAGAATGAGAATACGTGCGGGTAGATGTACGCCTAAGAAGTGGATTAACATCAAAAGACGATCTCAATCATGCTAAAATGATGAAAGAGTCCTTAATGAAAGAAGCGAGACATAAATTTTATATAAATGCAATACAAGATCTTTGAATACCAGAAGAATCATGAGAGCTCATAATCTCAACAAATAAAGAGCCATCTATAAAAGCACTAAGATTTCATACATATTTCTATTTAACATCAAGAGTAGAGTTAAAAATAAATTGAAAAAGAATTATCATATTGCCTGGTGAAAAGATATCTATTGTCGAACAATATCTTTATGATACAGATTGACTTATTGAATACTTCTATCAACATAACTTTTCATTAGTTAAACAATCTATTCAAGGTCTTAGATGAATGTTTTTATTTGAGAGAAATAAAGAAAACCACTCGACGCAATTAGTAAATTAGGAAAACTGGGAAAAGACATACATCTTCATGGTAATATTTCTAAAAGAGTTATTCTAAGAAAACTATATGAAGTAGTCAGTAAACCTGCAACACAACAATAAAAGGAAAGTCATTAATTTTACCCTAAAAAAATAATTCTGTGTTGTAATTTTTCATTTAAAACTTAGACTACTAAATCTAAGTATCAAAATATTAAAAAAGTATTGCTTTATTTGATTTTGCCGTAAGATATGGAAATAAAAGATGATGACCATATAGCACATAGCACATCAAAAGAACAAAAAGATGATATATTATCAACACAAGAAATTATTGAGACTTTTTTAGTTACGATAAAAAATACGTATCCAATACTTTTTGAACAAGAGAAATTGCTACGTAAGGCATGCGAATTTGCAGATAAAGCACACAAATGACAATTTAGAAAAATTTCTTGACAACCATATCTTGAACATCCTTTAGCGGTTTCTTTACTATTGGCAGAACGTTTTGGAGATATAACACTAGTTATTGCAGCAATATTACATGATACCGTAGAAGATAATGATTATATTTTTATAGAGGATGTTTATAACATTTTTGGTACTAATGTATGATTTTTAGTAGATGCAGTAACCGATAATACAAACTACTATTATGGACAACCAAAAAAAGCGTTTTCTGATAAAATCCAAAAGTTACTGTATGGGTGAATGCAAGATGTTAGATGTTTACTTTTGAAACTAGCTGATAGAGAACATAACTTAACAACATTGAAGTGACTGCATACGCATAAACAAATAAGAATAGGATTCGAAACTCAGTCAATATATATGCCACTAAGAAAAATTTTACAACGAGATGAAAGAATCGATATATGGACATCACATGATCTTTTCAGTGTATATAGAAAAGAAAAAAAACTTGATACTCCAATATTACTACAACAAAACCTATACTCACGATATTTTCACAACTTTGACACTGAGATATTTTGACTAGTATATGGCGATTCCAAATCAATTGTACGATCAATAGAAAGTAGAGACTTTTTTGAAAATATGCTAAAAAACAATGAACTTGATGAATCGATACATATATTAGAAATCGATTCTGATTGATATGAGCATTTTAGAGCTACATTCATTTTCTTACAATGAAAAGTGTTTGATACAAATTGATCAGATCTAAAAATAGCATATTTTAATAACTAAACAACCACTTTATGAATAATAAAATTCATTCAGTTATATCTGATTTTGAGCAAGAAGAAGAGTTAGTTGCATGATTAAAGAAACGTTTTCTTGATCAAAAGTTTATTTATATCCAACAGTGAGCAAAGTATTATTATGATGCTGTTGATAGAAGAAGTAAATTTGTAAAATGAGCATACGAGAATGATGATTTCTATTATTCTTTTATAGAAAAACATATAACAAAATGAGAAAAAATAGCAATAATTAGTCTATGATGTGGAGATTGACGTCAAGAAAAAGAAACACTTCGTAAACTTCATCAAGATTGACACTCAATTGATTATTTTTGAGTAGATTACTCACAAGGAATGTTAGATTTAGCTATCAAGAATTTAAAAGATATTCCTGGTAAGAAAGAATTTATTTATGCAGACCTTACAACAAAAAAATTTAGGCAAGAGGTAGATATGAGAACAAAATGATACGATCGTAGAATTTTCGCTTTTATGGGATATACTTTTGCTAGCAAAAATCAAACAGAATTATGAGACAGTCTTTTTAATCTTCTATGACCGGAAGACTATGTATGGATTGATTTTTGTGTTAGGACAGAAGTATCAAAGAAAAAAGATTTTGAGATATTTAAAAGATTTGAGCAATTTTATTTGTATGAAGAGGATAAATTAAAGTCAAATCTTGCTCCTTTAGAATTATTAAATATTCCTAAAGATTCATGAACATTGAGAATGAAAGTAGTAAATGAAGACTTCACTGGATCTATGCTGATGATATACTATTTTGCGTTTGACAAGTCTGTCACAGTATCTTTGAGATGAGATACAATACATATATGAGAATGACAAGAGTTATACCTTATGGAAATGAGAATTTATAGTATTGAATGATTCAAAAAATTTTTAGAAAATCATTGATTTGTGAATATTGATAGCTATGTAGAGAAAACATGAGAAGAAATAGACAAATGACAAGTTCTATACAAAATAGGCAACAAAAATAATTAGAAATATTCTATTGACAAATAGAAAAATAAGAATATGATGAGGCTGTTAACATAACTAATTATACTCATTTTTATATTATATATATATACCATGGTATAAATCTAATAAATACCTAAAGTAAACACTTAGAGATGAAATCCTTTCATCTCTTTTTTTATTGTTTTATATTCTGGACATAATTTTTGTACAAGGTTTCGAAAAGTCTGAGAATGGTTTTTATGAACAAGGTGACAGCATTCATGTATGATGACATAATCCGTATATTTTTTGGGAAAATGAATAAGGGACTGATTAAGCATAATTCTATCATCATGTGTACAACTTCCCCATTTGCGACGTACATTATTTACCCAAAAACCATATACTTTTTTTCATAATTGTGAAGCAAAAGCATACACAAGAGGCTGTGCATACTCAGCAAGCTTTTGTTGCAGTATTTGCTGTATGCTATATTGCGGATATTGTTGGGATAACATAGCACGATCAATACTCTCTCACCAAATAGAAACATGACTATCTGACATAACTTGCACACGGTCAGGTATTTTTTTTTGCAAAATTTTTCATCTCTGTAGTAAATCTTGTACCAAAAATGTATCATGCTTGAGACGATAAGGCACACGAATCAAAAAAGATCAATCTGACAGAACTTTGAGATACGCATGCTTGTTATTGGTATATTCTACTGTGTATTGTTGAGTAACCATTATGAAAGTAATGTTATGAAGTAGGAACAAGTGACAAAACATCACTCAGGGAAAAGGCTCACACACGAAAATCTTTAGCTTCTCAGTCTTCTCAGACCAACACCAATGATGTTTGTGCACGAACTCACCATTTTTTTTGTAAAACCTTGGTTGAATCATAGTCAACTCTTATGATCTGTACATTTTCTGGGATATTTTGGATATTCGCGAGTATGACTTTGTCCAAAATTCTGCAACTAGGACACCAATCTGCATGAAAAAATGCAATTACAGTTTTTCCAGACACAAGAGCATCAGCTAGGACTTGGGGAGTATAATCAACATATCATGAACCAGTGACAATATCAACGAGAGGTTTAGGTTGTTGTCACAATCCTAAATAAACATTTCTCACCAAAAAAACTCACAATACTACTATTCATGCAAATAAGATGGTATTTCTTTCTTTACGCCATAACGCAGAAAAAAACATATGTAGCTTTTTAGCGACTTTTTGCATACATAAACAAAAAAAGAATAAACGAATGTCTTGATAAGTCTTGTACAAATATGTATGTTTATAAAGTAATTGCAACCCAACATAATTTATATTATATTTTCATAATGTCAGACATACAAAAAGCGCTTAACGAATCAAGTGATCTAAAATATGACCTTTTTTTGAAAGAATTAACACCAGACACAATTCGCAAAATATCTGCAGATCAAAATGAACCTGAGTGGATGTTGGAACATAGATTAAAGTGTCTCGATATTTTTTTCGCTACACCTATGCCAAAACGATGACCGAATTTGGAGTTATTAGATTTTGAAAAACTTGTACGATATGCAAAACCTGCAAAATGATATGAGTGATACGCGAAATCTCGAGATGATGTTCCTGCAGATCTCAAAGATAAATTTGAAAAATTATGAATCCCAAAAGCAGAAAGAGATTATCTCGCATGAGCAGGATGACAAATGGATAGCAATACTGTATATCACAAAATCAAAGAACAACGAGCAAAACAATGAGTAATCTTTGAAGATATGCCAATTGCTTTGCAAAAACATGAAGAATTGGTCAAAAAATATTTTATGAAATTAGTACCTGCTACTGATCATAAATTTGCTGCATTACATGGAGCAGTGTGGTCGTGATGAACATTTATTCACGTACCTGCTTGAGTCAAAGTAACACAACCACTACAAGCATATTTTCGTATGAATACGTATTGATGAGGACAATTTGAACATACACTAATTATTATTGATGAAGATGCACAAGCTGACTACATCGAGTGATGTTCAGCTCCAAAATTTGATACACCATCTTTACATGCATGATTAGTCGAGATTTTTGTTGCAAAAAATGCACATATGAGATATTCATCTGTAGAAAATCGATCAATCAATACATTTAATCTTAATACAAAAAGATCGCTTATTGAAGAAGATGCGTATATGGAATGGATAGGATGAAATATGGGAAGTTGTACTACAATGCTCTATCCTTGTTCTATTCTCAAATGAGATAGAAGTAAAACAGATATCTTATGAGTTGCTGTTGCAGGTGCTGGACAATATCAAGATGTTGGTGCAAAAGTTATTCATATATGAAAAGATACAAGTTCAAAAATTGTATCCAAATCAATCGCAAAAGATTGATGAACGGCAGCATATAGATGATTAGTACAAATCATGCCAAGTGCGAGCAATGCAGTAAACTCTACAGAATGTGACGCACTCTTGTTGGATGATATTTCAATAAGTACAGCAATTCCAGATATTGATATTAGAAATGATAGTGCAACAATAGCACATGAAGCGACTGCCTGAAAAATCGATGAACAAGAGTTATTTTACCTTACATCTCGTGGAATTGACGAAGAAAAAGCAATGGCAATGATCGTAAATGGTTTTTTTTCTGACATTGTAAAACAACTACCATTAGAATACGCATGAGAAATGAACAAACTCATTGAGATGGAGATGGAATGAAGCGTTGGATAAAAGTAGATAAAATACTCTTGAATAAAAAACAAAGCTATCACACAGTATGATAGCTTTTCTTTTTGTTACAATATTCTATAACAAAGTTCACTTCCAGTTGACTCAGAAATAAACAAAAGTATAACTTACTAAATAAACCCACATAGGTGGAATTTTTAGTATATTTTTTTGCACGTATGGACGCTAGTTCGAACAACATTATTTTGCGTTTTGATCACGCAACATTTGGATATAACGATGGAGAAAAAATCATCATAGATGACGCAAGTTTTAGTGTTCGTGAAAACACGAAAGTTACAATTATGTGACAAAATTGAGCATGAAAATCTACGATATTTAAACTGATTATGTGAGAACTTTCTTTACAATCAGGAAAAATAAATATCTGACAATGAATCAAAATTGCGATCTCGAGACAAGTTATTCCTAGAGAAAAAATGGAACTTTCTGTGAGAGAATGGTATGAAGAAACATTACACGAAAAAGACTATTCATTTGACAAGAAAATCACAGACACCTTAACAAAGTTACATTTTGTCCCACCTCTAGACAAAAAACTAAAAGATTTCTCTGGGTGACAACAAGCAAGACTTTTGCTAGGGTACGCTTTGGTGCAAGAACCTGATATACTCTTGGTTGATGAACCAACAAACAATTTAGACTCGGACTGAATTTGAGATCTGATAAGTTTTTTGTTGATGTATGAAAAGACTGTTGTTGTTATTTCTCATGATGCAGACTTTTTGAATATGTTTACTGATTGAGTATTATACCTCAATATCATGACCAAAAATGTAGAGCAATTTTGGTGAGATTATTATAGCGTACAAGACCAAATTGTCGCTCAAATAGAAAAAGAAGAAAAACAAAACGCACGTGCTATCAAACAAATAAAAAATGCAAAAGAAAAAATAGGAGAGTTTGCACAAAAATGATGAAAAATGCGTAAACTTGCAAAAAAAATGAGGTCGCAAGTTGAAGAAGCTGAGGATGATCTTGTAGAAGTAAGAAGAGATGATAAAACTATCAGAACATTTACAATTCCTTTTGAAAATTATATCTGACCAATTGTTGAGATAAACCGTATTTCACTTATGGACAAAAATCAAAATATCAGAAACATTGACGTTGATATCTCTATCAAAAAGAAAGAAAGGTATATTTTATCGTGACCAAATGGTATTGGAAAAACTACTTTACTCAAAAGTCTTTTGGGAGATGAAAATACAACTGTAACATCAACACAAGCAACTATAAAAGACGATGTCAGAATATGATACTATAGTCAGGATTTTGCTGCATTAGATATGAGTATGATCGTTCGAGATGCTCTGCATGCATCTTCAGACACACTCACTGATCAAGAAGTATATAAAGTTGCTGCAGGATTTTTATTGACGTGAGATCTTCTCAAAAAATCTATAGGATTTTTGAGTGAAGGACAAAAGTGACTTTTGTGTTATGCGCGTTTCGTTTTGCAAAAACCTCATATTTTGATAATGGATGAGCCAACAAACCATATTAATTTTCGTCACCTTCCTATCATAGCAGAAGCGCTTAACGCATACGAATGAGCAATGTTAATTATTAGTCATGATCAAGAATTCGTTAGACAATTGCAACAATTAGAAGAAATAGACTTGTGAAGATTTATAAAATAAACTATCAAAATATGTCAGACTGTATTTTTTGTAAAATAGTTCAGTGAGATATACCAGCACACAAGATTTATGAAGATGATACTATACTAGCTTTCTTAGACATTTTTCCAATCAACGAAGGACATGTCTTGGTTATACCCAAACAACACGTCTCTGATTTTCACAAATGTGATACGGATTTGTATACTCATATGATGGTAGTCGCTCAAAAAATAGCTCAAAAGATACAATCTGTCTATACTCCTAGCAAAGTTGCTTTGCGAGCAGAAGGGTTTGAAGTTAATCATACACATATCCATGTAATGCCGTTGTACGCATCATGAGATCTACACAAAAAAAGACCTGACTCAGAGCCAGATCATGTCGCGCTTGCGCGTGTTGCAGAGAAATTGAAAATATAACTTATAGTTAAAATGTAATCAAAGATAAGGATTTATCCCTCTTTTTTTCTCTCTCAAAATTAAAATCAGATAATATCCATGGATCTCTACCAGAATTAAGTATATTTTTACTTAACTCTTTTTCTTTTTGTAATGCATTATGCATGCGTGCGATATCAGACTCAGAACCAAATTTTTTTGCATAATTATAACGAGCTTTAATTGATGAAACCCACTGATCTCTCTGGTCTTGATACCAGTCTGATTTATTATTGTACTTTATTGTATCCATAACTCATTTTTCATCATAACAAATCTTAGTTATTCATGTTACCTTATTATTTTCCATTAATTCTATGAGTTCATGGGTTCTAAAAAAAGAGTCACAATCAGTATCATCAACAGAAACAGCAACATTTCACTCAGCATTACGAACAAAAGCTAATATATAGTGAGGAGTAATTTCACTTTTTAGAGAATAAGGAATTTCACTATCGTCCCACATAGGGTTAAGAACTGGTAATGCTCACTGTGTCATCGCGACAGTGTGATATAAATTATCACATATAGTCTCATATGCCGATCCGTCTTCATAGGACGTATTCTCAGTAACTAAGAAATGTTCAGCCATAACTCTTCATAATCAATATCAAAGAGGATGTCAGGGAATCCATCATCAAGACCAAAGTACTGTTTTATTTTTTGGAGCTTTAACTAAGCCAGAATCAACAACTTCTTTGGCGTATTCGATTGAGAAAAAAAGCTCTTTTTGTTCTTGAGTATAGTTTACTATAGTACAATGAGTAAGACTTTTTCAGTAACGAGAATTGACAAAGTATTTTCACAACTCTTCTGGAGACTGTTGTGTGTAATCATATGGTCTATGATCAAATCATGAATAATGAAATCAATAAGACTGCCGGTTAGATTCATTTTTTGCTCAAAGTGTTTTATCAAAGAACTCATCTACTACTGATCATACCATACTACGTATTGCTGGTATAGTAATATTTTCTGGTTTAATTTTATTGGATATTACCGGTCAAATACTGTAAACATTCTCAGTAGAAGAGATAATTCAGTCATCTAAAGCTACAACTCTAGCTTCAGCCATACTAGCAACCAACTTGTTTTGTGTAGATTTAGACGGTCACGTATTATTTACAATCATACTCACCGACTGCGTCAAAACTCATTCCTTCGTTTCATATATGATATCAAAAATATTTCATTCAGCTGAACGAATAACATTGATTCAAGAATATCCTCATGAAATTACAACTCTTCATTCAGAAATGAGTTCACTTATTTTTGTTCGGTGGTCATTTGGAATTCTATACCTAACATTGTTTCGAATCGATCATAATTCTTCAATAAATATCTGTCTATCTTGATCACAAAGAGCATTCCAAATGGAATTTATTTCTGGGATCAAAGAATCTATTACTGATCTCCAACCAAATCATTTATCTAAAGCCGTTGAAAGCTCGCTTTTCCAGAGTTGTAATAATGTAGCTTTCGAAAAGGTATTACTTTTACTTAACTCAATTATAGAATCATATGTCAATAAGGATCTTTCATAAAATAATTCACTAACTTTACCTTCTTTCGTAGGTACTTTTCAAGTTTTTGATATTAAAAAAAACTTACCCTCAAATCAATTTCAAATTGCCCATAAGACAGAAAAAAGAGAACCATTTCACGTTCATATAATCCCTATTATATCATCCTTGGATAAGTTTTTTAGATTGTTTTTTGATAAAGCTTGATCATCAAGTGAATAATATCAAGAAACTCAAGCTAATGTCTCTCCATGCATATCAGAGAGGTGATTTGGAAGATTATTACCGGTACATACAAATACGGCATCAGAATTCACCGATACCTGTTTTTTACCACTCTTTATCAATAAAGATTCTCAGGTAGCATTCTCTATTCTCGCTCTTATGAATTGCACCTTTATTGGCAATCAATTACTTTCAATGCTTCTGAGAAGATCCTCAATATATTTTTTTACAATTTTTCAATAATCATTATGACTAATAATTTGGTTTTTATCAAATCAGTGTTGAGGGCTGTATAATAGAGTTGGCACTTCTCTCATCCAAAAAACCGGATCTTTATTTAAATATGTAACGATTCATCACGGAGTATCTAATCATAGAACGTTAACTTGATTAGCCATTCCTACAGCTGTGGCACCAAATCTATTATAGGTAGCTCATCATATATCATATGTTCAGTCATACAGAGATATTAACATTGGATTACTTTTTCAAATATTCTTATATTTCTCAATTATATTAGTTAATGTCATTATCCCTGACATTCAAGTTCAAATTATGGAAATATGTTTTATTCATTCTCAAGAAGGTATGTTTTTTGTTTCTAAAAAACACGAATCAAGATGTACTCTTGGTAAATCGTGTAGCATTGAAGGATTGAGAGCATCTCAATTATCTAATTTGTACAGTGAACAAAACTGGTCTGGATTTATAGCATAAGCATTTTTATCAGCATCATTAACAACAACAACTCAATCTTCGAAATACTGATTTGTTCAAGTACTGGTTCAAACTTCACAATACCCTGGAACGAAACGTGCAAAATAGTCAGATTCTTTTTTTGAGTTTTTTCCATATATAGCTCAGCTATCATTTATATACATTTGTTGAATATACTTTTTTGTTGATGGATAACTTTCTATACCGTTGGATTGTAAATAAGACTGAATTTGCGTAAATGTTTCTTTCGTAATAGTATTTTCATTATAGATATCAGGAAATTTCTTTAAAAACTGATTCTGTAGGCTTTTATCACCTCAAAAATTAATTATTACAGCGTCAACTCATGGTCTTCCTACAACCATCTGTCATGTTGGACCATTTGTCCAAGTATATCACACACCAGATGCGATTTGGTTTTTTGAAGAAACTGGATCTCCGAGACGGTGATATTCTCAATTTAAAGTGTGAAAGTTCTCTGGCATTTGAATACTATTTCATACTTTAGGAATAGGAATTACGACTTTTGTATCAGGGAGCTTTTTTACTTTAATTCATTGAGGACACGTTGAATCTATTGCATCAAGCATCAAAAGAGGATGTCAAAAAGGAGTATGATCATTAATATAAGACTGATTCTTATATTTTTCTTGTACTTTCTTGATAATATCCTTGTCAGAATACATATTGATCTTTAATGGTGATTCTCTAGAAGGAAGCTGTTCAAACAATCAAGGATAAGCATCAATATTGCTTTTACAAATATGTATAATATCTTCATCTGTCTTTTTTGTAAACTCAGATACTAATAATTGAAAATTATCTTCTTCAGATAAGTGACTATTGTATGTCCAATCACCAAATGTAATATCTCAGTCCATAGCTAGGGTCAAGAGTTCTTTTGTTACAATTTGATATCAATATGAGCTGTTAAAATAATCATCTCTACAAAGAGTCAAAAAAGATTTCATTTCAGCCTGCACACTAGGAGAGCACATAACTGTATCATGTTGTTTTGAATAACTAACAAAATCATCTATTAGAAACTGAGTAAGATCTTTTTTTCGATCCTTAAGAAAAAAGGACTGAACATCAGTATTCTTAAAGATTATATCTTCAAATTCTTCTTTAGTATATGGTAGTTGTGAAATGTATTTCTCATGCCACCTAGCTATATTCTTTTTTAAGATTCCAATAAATGTAGGCAATTTATTAGTTAGCTCATCTAGTAAGATTCTTCATACAAAAACACCATCAATCAAATCTCCAACATTAATAGCAATTCTATCTGACCATAAAACTATAGGTAACACTATAGTATCGATGGGAAGAGTTTTATCATACCAGTCGTTTATAGATGAACTATCGGAAAGTACTACATCTTTTTTTCTTCATAATAACGACTCACCTATAACTTTACGAACACTTATATCAATATCTCACTCTTTTAATGCAGTATCAACTAATTCTGCTCCAAAAATATCATGATTAAATACATATCAATATTTCTTCCCTACCTCATTTATTGCTTGTTCACCACGGTGTCAAAAAGGAGGATGTCACACATCATGAATCATTCCAGATATACAAGCAAATTCTTGTATTTTATCATCGCATCACATCTTCTTTGCTATGGTGTTTGCTATATAAGATACAAAGTGACTATGAGACTTCCTAGAAAGCGTTACTCAAGAAGTGGTATTTGTTACAAACTGATATATACTATCTAATCTCTCAATATGAGGATAAAGTACTTTATAGAGATCACTATTATAAAGATTATTATCTCTATTTATATCACCATGAAGACTTCAATACTTTTCTCAATCGTTTTTCATATACAAAATGAAATGTAAGTGTATAAAACCTAATAAACCGACATCGTAGCTCAATCTGTTTTTTCAACATCTTTATATTCTTTTTGATAATTTAGAGAGAAAGTAGTTTCATCTTTTGAAAAGGAAACATAGACTCATTTTGATTTAGCTTCTTTATGTATACTTGGTACTAATGATTTATCTATCTTTATATTATTGACCGACTGCTTAGAATTTATTCTATCTTTTAATCGGTCTGTAAATATCTTTTTATCAACAGTAGTATGTATTTTTTTTTCTGTATTATCCCAAACCTGTATAGCACTGAAAAGTCAATTCTTTGCAGCATCGTCAATCGAAGAATTAGTTATTACTTTGCAAGAGTTGTATTTACCAGAAATAGCACCTAACTTTCAAACTAAAAAAATATAATTATTATCACTTTGAGTTAATGTGGCAATTTTTTCGACAATAGTACCTAAAGTAGCAATATGATTCTCTCACCTAATAACAACTTTATGTAAAGATTTATTTGACAAACCATCAATATCATCTATAGTACTTATTCTTTGTCCAAAGCACAAATCCTTAAATTTACTCCAGTTTTCTTGTATAATTTTTGTATCAAAAATTTTCTTTTGTCAGTTTTTAGGAAAATCTTTATTTCACTCTCTTTGTACAATGGCATCCACATCATCAGACAATGTAATAAGATGTAGTTTAGTCTTTGATAGAAGAAATCAATCTTTATCTGATGTAGCAGGTATATATACATAGTCTCACTTTTTTGTAATATCCTTTTTTGACTCCAAACTGTTATATAATATACCAAGAGCTTTTGTCTTCTCACTATCTTCATATGTTGAGACTTCTGTCAGCAAATTATATACTAATTGAGTTTCAGATAACGTATCTGCTAAGTTATCTTGTTGAATTTTATCTAAACGTCTTTGTATAGATATAGATTCAGAAGCATTTTTAGATTCAGAAGCATTAGTTCTTGCATGTATAGTATCTGCCATGTTGTATATATTTGTTAATAAAATAATTAATATCGTTGAACTAGTTCCTTAGACTGTGAATACATCTAGAAGTATCGATACAATGAGACAATAAGGATTTACTTAAGTATACATATAAATATACTTTATGTCAATTTTTTAGATACTCCTAGCAAAGCCGCGATGCGAGCAGTGGGATTTGAAGTTGATCATATACATATCCATGTCATGCCACTGAATGCTTCGTGAGATCTACACAAAAAGAGACCTGACTCAGAGCCAGATCATATCGCGCTTGCGCGTGTTGTAGAGAAGTTGAAGATGTGAGAATTACTATTTCTTTAATGCTTCAAGTCTCCTATTTACTTCTGCAGCAGACACAGATCATACTTTTCATACTTTTGTACAAAGTCAAGAATCAAGAATATCTTTTGCATAATAAATGAAATTATCTTTCCCATTTTCATCTTTTACTATTTTATAGACAAATCAATCCTCTCTAAAATTGATAATTTCCGAGCTAATTGGGTCTGTAGTACCTCAAATATCTTCCATTTCTGAGAGTTTTAACCTAGATCAAGAAGTAGATCATAAACTTAAATTTGAAGCTAAGTCAGAACGAAGTTTTTTCACTTCATCATATACAATATATAAAACTCCAAGATCTGTCAGTACCGCTCCTCAAGACATTACATGTAAGAGATTAGTAAGCGAATCTGGAATAGTAGAATCTAGTCTGTAAGTTCATATATTAACTACAACTAATAATGTTCATAATACAGCTCTCTTAATAGTAATTTTGTTTCTTAAAAATTTTTTTACTATTTTACTTTTTGTTTGTTTCTCTTCTAAGATGGGATCTGCGAGTACAACAGAAATATTTTCTTTTTCTTTCACTATTTGTTGTAGAAATCAACGTGGAACTTCGATAGATTTAGATGCATTAGTTTGAGCAAGATTATTTTCCATTTAATAACATTACTTAATAAATTATGTAAAATTTATATATAATATTTCAACTAAGTCAATACAAAGAGAAATATATTTAATTTATAAATTAGCTGATAAAAAACGCTACGCATTTTAAAATAAATGCATAGCGTTTTTTATGAATAATTATTGGCATAATATTTATCTACCCTCTTTTACCAGCAGATTTTCTATCAGTTTCTTTGAGGTGGATTTTTCTAATTCTAATACTTTCAGGTGTAACTTCTACATATTCATCTTGTCCGATATATGAAAGTGCATCTTCAAGTGTAAGTTTTTTGATTGGTTGTAAGAGCATATTTTCATCATTTCATGATGTTCTCATATTAGATTGTTGTTTATTTTTTGTAAGATTTACAGACATATCTCCAGGTTTTGCACTTTCTCATACAATCATTCATTCATAGAGTTCTGTAGCAGGTTCAACAAATATCGTTCATCTATCTTGCAACTTCCAGATACTATATCTCATTGATTTTCAAGCAAATCCAGAAATTAGCGATCAGTTAACTCTTTTTTGTATATCTCATTTGTAATCATCATAGTGAGAAAAAGAAGAATATAGGATTCATTCTCATTTGGTTTCGAGAATAAAGTCTGCTCTAAACCCAAGCAATCCTCTTGTTGGTACATCAAAAATCAATGTTGTCATTCCGTTTTCTGTTTGCATGTCTTGCATCATTCATTTTCTTTGAGCTAGCATTTCAATAACAGTTCATGCAAATGATTCTTCTACAGTAACCACAACTTGTTCTATAGGTTCTTGTGTTTTTCCTCCATCTTTTTTCATAATAACTTGTGGTGCAGATACTTGCAACTCAAATCATTCTCTTCTCATCGTCTCGATCAACACAGACAAGTGAAGTTCTCATCTTCAAGAAACAGTACAACGATTTCATCATGCTTGTGGTTCAATACGTAATCATACATTTGTTTCCATTTCTTTTTCTAGTCTTTCCATAATATTTCTAGATGTTACATATTTTCATTCTCTTCATGCAAAAGGAGAATCATTTACACAAAAATCCATACGTAATGTTGGTTCATCTATTTGTAATGCAGGATATGGTTCTATTCATTCAGCTCCTATAGTTTCTCATACATAAATATCACCAATTCATGCGATAATTACAATATCTCCACATACTCATTGTTGTACTTCTTGTTTTTGGACTCCAAGAGTTGTGTATAATTTACTTATTTTTGCTTTTCTTTTTTGCCCTTCATTGTTAAATACTACAACATTGTCTCACACTTTTACAGTTCCTTCACGGATTCTTCATACTCACAATCTTCCTACGTAATCATCATATGCCAAGTTTGTAACTTGCATACGGAAAAGCATATCTGATTTGTCTTCTGCTGGAGTAACATTTTTCAAGATAAAGTCGAATAGTGGTTTCATTGTTGGGTTTTTTGCAGCTTCTTCAACTTGATCAGTTTCCATACATGCAAATCAATCACGAGCACTTGTGTATATCACTTTGAAATCAGCTTGTTCATTTGTAGCACCAAGAGCAAAGAACAAATCAAATAATTGATCAACAACTCGGTCTGGTCTTGCTGTTGGTTTGTCAATCTTGTTGATAACAACCAAAGGACGGATCCCTAATTCCAAAGATTTCTTGAGTACAAATTTTGTTTGTGGCATAGGCCCTTCATATGCATCGACAACTAACAATACAGTATCAACCATTCTCAATACTCTTTCTACTTCACTAGAAAAGTCAGCATGTCATGGAGTATCAATAATATTGATAACAGTTCATTCTCGACGAATTGATGTGTTTTTTGCATAAATCGTAATTCATCTTTCTTTTTCTTGATCATTACTATCCATAATAAGTGTCGCATCTTCCATGTGTTTCATTGTTCCAGATTGGATCAATAATTGATCAACAAGAGAAGTTTTTCCATGATCTACATGGGCAATAATAGCGATATTTCTAATAGCTGTCAAAATAGCCGTTAAATCTGCTGTCATAAAGTTTACAAAGCAATAAAAAAATAATCTGACACGTAACATGTCTTTGCTAGCTAGTCTAGACAAAACACGAACAATTGCAATGAAATTTGTCAATAGTTGTAATTCAAAGATATTTTTATATCATATTGCTCTTAATTTAATAAAAAAGATAGCATGAATATAATTTCAAAAATAATAAGAACAGTTTTACGACTCTTTTTATGACTTCTTTATATCTGTGGAAATGTCGTGATATGATGGTCATTTTTTTTCTGATCTTTAAGTATTATTGTATTAGCCTGACGGTGATTTTTTGCATATGATCAGCATTTCTTGTCTGACGCCCAACTAACAAAAAACTTTTCTCAAAATTTCGAAAGAGTGGAAATATGAACATTTTCTTATTCTTGAAAAACTATCCATTATGTGGATGTATGAGACATAAAAGACACACCAGTCTTATTATTACATGGCGCTCCTTGAAGCATAAACGATCGAAAACCGCTTTTAAAAATCAGTTCAATGCATAAGGGATATAGATTTATTATTCCTGATCGTATCGGTTACTGAAAATCATCATGGTGAATATCAGAACCAGACATTAACAAACACGCTCAAGCATATGCTGCTTTGTTTGAAAAACTCATCGCACCTACATGACAATTGGGTATAGTTTTGGGACATTCGTATGGTTGACCTATCGCACTATCAGTCCAAATCCATAACCCACACCTCATACAATGATCAATCATTGTTGCTTGAGCCGTTGATCCAGGTCAGGAAGTTATTTTTCCTGTTTCATATCTTGTGCAATACCAACCACTGTATTGGATGATTTGACCCCCACTTCGAGTCGCAAATGACGAAAAATTATGACATGTCGCTAGTTTAAAGAAAAGTATGGTGTGATTAGACACAATACAGACGCCTGTTGTCATTGTGCATGGAACGGAAGATATTCTTGTCCCATATGCAAATATATGATTTATGTTAGAACATATAGATTCATGAGTAGTAAAACTCATATCGCTATCATGACAAGATCATCCTCTGCAATACAAAAACCCACAAGCAATTGCAGACGCATTGACACAAAACTTTCCACAAAAACAAGACGGTCTTGCAAAATAAATGTTTCATGTGTATACATATGGTATTTATATCTTTTATAGATACTTACATGAAAAAGAAACATATCCAAACTCTCCTTTTGATAACATTGTTGGTTATTTCTGTCGTTATGATTGGCATATGAATTCAATCTGACATTCTCCCTCCTATTTTGACATGAATTGGATTTTTTGTTATTGTTGGTATGATGTACACTCGTGGGTAACATAGATAAAATAAAGAAATATGATTTTTTATTTGAACTATATTAGCCATGTATATAACCAAATCACTTTTTCGTGAATTTGTAGAATGTCCGATGCTTGCTCGATGGCATGCACACAACAAAGAAACCTATCAATACATCAACGATCAGCGTTATGGAGCAATGGACGCAATCTCGATTGGAAAAGAAGTCGAAGATATAGCAGCACGTCTGCGAAAAGACAAAACTATCATTAACATTGATAAATCAAAAATACATTTTGCTGATCGGCATAACAGCTACCACCAACTCACCATGCAAGCATTGGAGCAAAAACCTGATATCGTGTATCAAGCGTGATTTCTCTCAGACGGAGTCTTTTGTATGACTGATTTTTTGGTTCGCAATGAACAAGGAACATACGACATAGTTGAAGTCAAAAGCAAGACGTCTATCCGCAAAAAAACCAAAAAGGCTGAGATATACGAGGATTTGCAAGCCGATGCATGATTGCAACACGTAGTTGTGCAACAAGTCTTGAAAGAACTGTATAGTAACAAGATTTCGATTGCGTATTTGGACAAAACATACCAAAAGTCATGAGATATAGCTCCACAAGATATAGTCATTATTGATGATGTGAGTCAAGATATTATGCAACAAGAAACAGTTCTCCAAACTATCAAAACTATCAAAAGAAATATACAACTAGATAAAGATCAATTTCAAAGTATCTATCCGTATGCCTGAGAGTATCCGCTGTTGTATTTTGGACAAAAACCTGAGCTATGATCAATTTTGACAATTCCTCGCATCACTAGTTCCAAAAAAAAACTCCTTGAACTCTATGATCAATGAAAAAGAATGATAACTGACTTGGATCACGACGATATTGAATTGCTGAGTTGAGGCAAAGCCGATAGTGCTTTTGTTAGATTTATCCAGTTATTTCATGCTGGTAAAACACTTGATACTACTGCAATCACACAGCAACTACAGTCACTCACATACCCGTTGTATTTTTATGACTATGAAACAACCACAACGCCGATTCCTCTCTTTGAGTGAACGTCACCACGACAACAAGTCGTTGTACAATATTCTTTGCACAAAATAGACAAAGACGGAACAGTTACTCATCACGAATGACTCCTCAATCACAAAGAAACTAGCAACAAACGTATCATTGACAAACTTATCGCTGACTTAACTCAAACTAAGACATGAACATACATCGTCTGGTACAAATGATTCGAAAATACAAGAAACACAGAAACATGAGTCTTATATCCAGAACATGCAGCTGCATTTGAGCATATAAACAACAATACTTTTGATTTGATGGATATTTTCAAAGACATGTTATACTTCGATCCTGCTTTTGGATGAAGCTGTAGTATCAAAAAAGTCCTACCTGTTTTGACAGACATTAGCTACGATTGATTAGATATTGGTAATGGATGAGCTGCTGCTGATGCATTACAATCATTAGCAAAAAAAGATCTGACTCCAGACACCGTCACAAAAATCCGTCACGATTTACTTCGCTATTGTCGTCAAGATACTCGAGCGATGGTTGCCATCTGGCAAAAGGTCTGTGAAGAAATTGGATATGATATACCTGAGTTGAAGGGTGAAGTTGGGTAGGGAAGAAGTCATTATAGCGCATCGACTTTAAATCTCCAACATTAGATCAATCCACTACGAAGTAAAAGTCGCTCAATCATTAGTAATACATCCATCGCAAGCTCATTCGTTTTACTACAGATTCCACTTTGTTTTACTATAATTAACAACAATTAGTTTTAATTTGTAAAGTTCATTATGAAAAAAGATAAAGAGATTTCTAATATAGTTATTTATCAAACATCAAACGGGGCTCTTGCATTGAAAGGTGATTTGAAAAAAGAAACTATTTGGGCAAGTCTTGATCAAATTTCTTCACTTTTTGATCGTGATAAGTCAGTAATCTCAAGACACATCAAAAATATCTTCAAAGATAGTGAATTGGATAAACATTCAGTTGTTGCAAAAAATGCAACAACTGCTAGTGATGGTAAAACATATCAAGTGGAATACTATAATCTTGATGTTCTTATCTCTGTTGGATATAGAGTAAATTCTGTTGTTGCTACTCAATTTAGGAAGTGGGCAACAAAAACACTCAAAAAACATATTACCCAAGGGTATACCATCAATAAAAAGCTTCTTACCAGAAATTATACACTTTTTGAGAAAGCACTGACAGATATTCAGAAAATCTCTCACAATAAATTATCGTCAACTGATATTTTAGCATTAGTCAAAGCATTTAGTCAAACTTGGTTTTCACTTGACTCGTTCGATAAGCAATATGTTCAAACAAAAAAACAAACTCAAAAAAGTGTAGGTATTGAAGCAGGTAAACTTTATCAAGATCTAGAAATTTTTAAGCAAGAACTTATAAAAGAGAAACAAGCAACAGAAATTTTTGGACAAGAAAAACAATATTGAACACTAGAAGGAATTTTGGGAAATATTTTTCAAACTGCCTTTGGCAATGATGTATACCCAAGCTTAGAGTCAAAAGCATCTCACCTTCTTTACTTTATTGTCAAAAACCATCCATTTAATGATGGAAACAAAAGAAGTGGAGCTTTTGCATTTATTTGGTTTTTACAAAAATCTAAGTATCAATTTAGAGATAAGATTACTCCAGAAGCCCTTACTGCAATTACTTTGATGATTGCAATCAGTGATCCAAAAGAAAAAGAAAAGATGGTTAATTTAGTTATTTTACTTTTGATGGGAAAATAATATAACTTATAATAAGCAATAACCTCCTTCGCTATTGTCGTCAAGATACTCGAGCGATGGTTGCCATCTGGCAAAAGGTCTGTGAAGAGATTGGATATGATATACCTGAGTTGAAGGGTGAAGTTGGGTAGCAGAGAGGGTTTTAGTTTGATGGAGGTGAATACATTTAGAGACACGGGATTACTCTGTCCTAGAGATAAAAACCAATTGCCTTGACCCAAAAATATGACGTGGGACATGCCACGAGCAGGTCGCTAAGATCATCAAATAAAGAAATAATTATGTCATTTATCCATTTTTTATTATCAAATGACACAGTTTCATTCTCGTAAAACACCTCGCGCCCAACGATACGATTATACGTCATCTGGAATGTATTTTGTGACGGTTTGTACCAAAGATAGGGAACATTATTTTGGGGAAATTCGTAGGGATGTCCTCGTGGGGCATCCTCAAATTATATTGTCCGATATAGGGGAGATGTGCAACCACGAAATCAAACAATTAAACCAAAAAAAAACCGTCGATGTCCATGAATGGGTGGTGATGCCAAATCATGTGCATATATTGTTATGAATGGGGTGATTTGCACAAAATATGAATGAATGATACCGTAGGGACGACCTCGCGGGTCGTCCTGAAAATGAAATGAGTTGTCCTGAAAATGAAATGGGTCGTCTTGATAATAATGATAGGATACGTCACGCGAATTATGTTAGGACACGCCAAGAGCGCGTCCCTACGGTTGTGAAACATGAAAATTATCAATGACCTACATTGGGCCAAATCATCAATGTATTTAAATGAAACGTCACCAAATATTCCATCCAAACAGATATTCATTTTGCCCGACAATCAAGATATCATGACCATATCGTCCGTGATGAGAAGGCGTATGAAACTATTAAATATTATATACAAACCAATCCAGACAAACGAGCAGAAGATACACATTATACGAAATTTTAATAAAACCACCTTTATAAGCTCACAAAAAATATGCCAGACAACACGTATGTACTCCACAAAGCACACGACAGATGACATGCACAACACTGACGACTTGATAGTTTTCATAGCTTTAGTTTTGCAAACTACTATAATCCAGACAAAATGTGATTTGGTGCACTCAAAGTACTCAATGACGATCTCATAGTTGGTTGAGCGTGATTTGGTATGCATCCCCATCAAGATATGGAAATAATAACGATTCCTACCCAATGAGTCCTCGAACACAAAGATAGCATGTGAAATACATGACGTATTTCTGTCGATGAAGTACAAGTTATGTCAGCTGGTACGTGAGTACAACATAGTGAATATAACGGATCACCAGATCAACCATGAAAGTTCTTTCAGTTGTGGATAGAAACTCGTAAAAAATGAATAACTCCAGCATACGATCAAAAAAAGTTCGATCCAAAACTTATGGAAAATACTCGACAGCTAGTGGTTTCAAATGATTGACGTGACGACAGTCTCATGATTCATCAAGATGCATTTATTAGTCGTGTAACAATAACCGCATGAGAAAGTCTTCAGTACAAAAAATATGTACCTGACACATATGTGTACGTTTTTGTTATATCATGAACTGTTCACGCTTGAGATATAGTACTCAACCAAAGAGATGCTATTTGATATTATGACACAGCAAAGATTCCTCTATTTCTTGTTTCCAAGAAATCTTGATCAGCTATCAAACTAGAGAACTGAGAAGAAACACAGCTTCTTGTTATTGAAATACCTGCATAAATCTCGTCTCTTAAAGGCAAAATCTAGAAAAAGTACATAAGCTTCTTGCTTGCAAAGATACGCACATTTTGCTATATATAAAGTATAAATAGCCTTTTAGTATGACAAAAACATGGAAGCACAAAATAATAATACAACACAAAATAAGATAACAAAAGACAAGACAACAAAAACAATCAATAAAAAACTATCTGATTATCGATTTGTAGCAAAGGCGTATGGTGCTTGATATAGTGTTACGACTCGGAAGAGCCTTTTGGCAACGCTAGCATATTCATTTTGAAATACTGCTATTTTTGTAGGTATTTTGATGTCTTTTCCTGAGTATTGGCTTGTTATATACATTATGTTTTTTGTTACAATTATAGGAGAAAATATTCTTATATACAAAATATTTAGAGAAAAATTCTTGTGATCGTTCAAATGGAGATGGTGAGAAGATGTTCGCGATCAACTTACAAAAGTAGAATAACATTCACACAGAGTCAGTTTATATTTTTTTTGTATTTTATGAAACAGACTATTGATCGAAAACATATACTTCGTTCAGTTCTTATAATTATTGGATGTTTGATCGTTATACAATATCTACTAGATCTTGTGTGACAAGAACGTTTGTACGAA
This sequence comes from uncultured Candidatus Peribacteria bacterium, assembly GCA_964526045.1. Lineage (GTDB taxonomy): Bacteria > Patescibacteriota > Gracilibacteria > Absconditabacterales > Absconditicoccaceae > CAZGIF01. The sequence continues at coordinate 232,502 of CAZGIF010000001.1, forward strand.
CGGGTTGCTACGTTATGACGATGGTGACCAGTTATTCTTATTGTTGCCAAAATAGCAAGCGCTATGTTTCCTCTCGTATGATGATGACCAATTTATATTTTGAGTATGTCGCTGTACCCACTTGTTGATGCGTTAGTGTATATGACAATATGAAACGGAATATGACTTGCGCTGTGTTACTGGATATGATACAAACGATGAGATAGTATTGTTTGACGATTTATAGGCAAAAAGAATCTGACAACATTGCATACTGTTGCTACTCGTTTGCGTACTCCTTGATGGTTTCTATTGATTCGTATCGTCTTATTGCCTGTAGAAGACATGCTCAACTATGCAGCTGGTATGGTAAAAATGAATTTCTTTGTCTTTTGGGGTATTTCTATGTTGGTAACAACATGAGCGATGTTTGTGTTTTTTGTGTTGCAGTATGGTGTAGCATTTTTATTTCCTTTTGGATCATAATGCGTATTGCTATTGTGTGATGATGAGCTGCTTGAATGATGTGTATGGCATGATTGGTACAAGCATGACTGTGATCTCATGTCACGTTATTCGAAAAAAACAAAGTATTGGGAGCAAAAGTTGCAATCACGTGATGAGGAAGATGCAATGTCACAACAGGATTGTACAAAAAACAAGATATCTTACCAAAATATATTCGCGGATCGGATCGATTTTCGTATGCATACAAACAATTTTCTGCAAAACAAACATATAAACGATTTGAACAACAATGATGTCAGCTCAAGATAGAAAAAGACATGAGAGTCTTTCCAATATCAAATAAAAGCAAAGACGTTATAGATGTTTTTGATAACTTCGCCAGACACATAGACTGTCATTTGGGTGAATGAGTGATAGATATTAGTAAAGTTTGAGATGAGTTTATTATAGTAACAGACAAACAAAAAGAAAAGCAAAAAGAGAAAAAAACCTACAGTTTTGACAAAGTCGTTATTTGTGTAGGAGGAAATGCATACAGACACACAGGATCTACATGAGACTGATATACACGAGCAGAGAAATTATGACACAATGTTACTCAACTTGGTCCGTCTCTATCGAGCTTTTTGACACAAGAAACCTGGATTCATAGATGTAGTTGAGTGAGCTTTGCTAACGCATGATTGATTCGAAAAAATGATACACAACAACAGAGCGTATCTTGACCATTTTTGTGTACGCACTTTGGGTTTTCTGGTCCAGTTGCATTTGTTTTGGCTGCGCATTGCGCATTTGAAGCAATAACAAAAGAAGAGCCTTTCTCTATTTTTTTGAAACCTGATAGTCAAAAAAGCATATCTGACTGGGATAAAATATTAGTATCGCTCTGTCACGACTACCCAAAAAAGCAAATTCAAACTGTTTTATGAAGTGTTTTACCAAAAAGCTTTGTTCAAGAACTATGTGCTATGATTGGGGAAAATTTCTGAGAACAACAAGCCTCACAAATCTCAAGAATAGATCGCCAACAGCTTGCAGGACTTTTGGGAAATGGAATACCTTTGACATTGATTGGTCGTAGGCCATGAGACGAGTTTGTAACAGCGTGATGAGTGGCGACTACACATATCAATCCAAAAACAATGGAATCTACTATCTGTCCGTGATTGTTTTTTGGGTGAGAAGTATTGGATATTGATGGTGTGACTGGTGGGTATAACCTACAAGTTGCTCGATCGACATGAATGCTAGCTGCACATACACTGAGTCAGTAAATTATTTTTTTGGAGAATTGATGTAAGGTAAAGCATAGATACTTACAACTCTTAACAAAAGTAATACAGACAATGCAGTACATACGATAGTTATTGTTTGATTTTGAGACGCAACAACTATTGCGACATATGCCCACACAACAACCAACGCAGGTTCAAACAGCTTATGACGATAGATAACAGCACTATACAACATAGCAACAGCGATCAAACAGACCACAGGAACAATGAGATGTTCTGAAGAGAATATACCGAGTACATAAATACTAACAACTAAGAGATTTATCAAAGTTGCAACACTGATCCATCATAAATACACAAGAAAAACAGACTGTATTCGACGTTGTTCTTTGTGAATACGAAGTGTATTACACAAATACACCAAACTTGCCAACAAAACGAGCATACACAAAAGCGCTAGTGTAGGCGATTGACTGTGTCGAGAAACTAACCAAAGAATATTTGCAACACAAGATACTCCATATGCGTACAATTCATTGTTTTTTAACAAATGTGGAGTACGAAATACTTTGTATATAGCTACCGCACTTATTCACATATAAATAAGACTCCAGATACTAAATGCATATCAAGCTGGAGTAATAAGAGTGGATCGCTGATCACTTAAATCTGCAGTAGAAACTCAGAATAAAGGTCATACAACTGAATATATATTCATAGCAATAACACATACCGTCAAAAACAACCAAAAATAAGACAAATATTTTTTCATGCAATTGTATAAATAAGAAGTAAATATACTTTTTTATACACAAAAAACACATTTTTACAAGAATTAGTTCGATTTTTTGTACCACAATATAAATTTCTATCGCAAGTGAGAAAATCATATTAAATTATACTACTATACCTGTAAGTTTATTTTTGTGCATAAAAGATAAAATATCTTCTGTCGTTCTACCAAATGAAAAAAGATGTCACACTTCATTCTTGGCAACATATTGTTGGAGACGATCAAGGTTCTTAATGGATCATACTGTTCTTATATATAAACTATGGATTGCATCAGGAAACAACTTCGCGATTTTCGTATACGTTATAACATCATTTTGTCAGGCATCTCCAATTAGTACTCGTTTTAAATGTGGATAGCTTTTTATGATTCTTGTAATTTGTGTAATTTTGTGTTGTTCTTTTTCTGATGGGCGTAAGTGTTCCCATACACTTTGGCGAGACCTCAAAAGCAGTGGTCATCTAGGCATGTTATGTTGTGAAAACAATTGTGTCAAAAAATTATATAATTGTCGCTCACTATTTGAAACATAAAAAATAGGACTAAATGGTTCATAACTATTAAGTCTTTCGAACAATAATTGAATACCTGGGAAAAGCTGTCTTTCAGAAAATGCAGTTGCAAAAAAAGTTCGAATAGTTTTTCGTTTGGAGTATGCATTACTTATCAAAATAGTATCATCAATATCACTAATAATTCATACGCTGCTTGCAGCGAAGTTATGGATAAAAGCACTTCACTCAGTTGTATATACCTGTCAATGAGTTGTATACTCAATAGAATAAGAATACCATTTACTTTGAACATCTAAATCAAAAAACTCCTTAGTAGGTATATGAATATACCAAATTCAGTCTTCATCTGTTGTTACATATCTACATCATTTGGGTGTACAGAGTTTTAGATGAGCAAAACGTAATGGTTTTGAAAAAAACGTACGAAGGTTATGCATTATAACCTGTCAAAAAGATTTTGTATTTGGAGAAGTTATTGTTCACAAAAAAACACTACCAGACAAATATGTCGTATCGTTATTTCACCATCACGTATGAGCTGTCAAACTAATGTTCTTGATTTTTATTGATAGTACATAAAACTAATGTAAATGTAAGGTTCTTTGATAAGTTTGCAACAAATTATAAGAACATATTGGACGAAAGAGAAATTTTAGCGTTACTAATACATCTAGAGAGTAGCCATACTTTTTTGTCACTATTCAAAAATAATTTGATACTCTACCTTCTTGCCATCAAGAACATCCAACAAAATAGGCTTTATTGCTTCGGGGACAATATTTGCTTGCAAAACTTCATCTCTACGTAAAAGCTTAATCTCATATATATTATCAGAATTTGTACGGATAGAGAATTCATCTCAGCTTCCTTTTTTAATTTCTCATAATGTATGCTTACATAGATAGAAATAGTGAGTCGTTTTATGAAATTTAGATACAACTGTACTGATATGTTTCTTTACATAAACATCAGAATTTACTTCTTCTATCATCTCCCTTTTTAAAGCTTGTTTTTTGTCTTCCTCAGGTTCTACACCTCCTCATGGAACGACATAGTACTTTCTTCACATCTTTTCCCTATAGATAAGGACAACTGCATCTTCATTTTCTGTTTTTATCAGCATTATACCACGAACACTTTCTTTAAATCACTTATAAGAAAGCTTATCTATCATTTTTTACGTAAAAGAAGTAAAAATGTTTTATTAAAATTCTTTTACTATCTTTTTTACATATCAAATCGTTTGAATCTCATCAGCTGGCAGAATTTCCATCGGATCAAAGTCTTTATTGATTGATTTCAAATACCATTTATTGGTCAGACGAATAAGTTTTTTTAGTTTCGGGATGTCATTATGAATAACGAGAACATGAGCTCACTCATCATATGATCCATCTCGAGACTTTATCAACACAAGACTTCATTCTGGTACATCAGGTTCCATAGAACGTCACTGTGTCTGCATAAAAAAGTATCCATCTCTCGATGTATTTCACAATAATTCTCACGGATACGGTAAAGACTCAATTGGCTCATCAGAAAAACGAGCGTGTCCATCATGACCACATTGTACTGATCAATATAAAGGTAATGTATAAAGTACTCAAGACATATCACAAGGAATTCGTGTACCGTTTACAAAATAATGAAGTCAAGAAGTTGTTGTCATATTCCACAAGAAAAATAAATACTCTTTTTTCTTTATAAGAACATATATTCTTTTTACAAGTGAAATTTATTATTTTTTGCACATTAACTTAAACTATACTACCACGAAGTTTTGTGATGTACTAGAAACATCACAACATAAAGCAATATTAGCGTAAATAACCTTTGCAAATGGTAAAACAGTTCGCATACCATAAATCGACTGACAATAAAAATGCCAATGTTCTTCTGAAATAAACGCCTTATGTTCATTTTTTAATGAAAAATATCCTTGAGAGATAAGACTTTGTGCAAGATAAAATCAAGTTTTTTTATCATAAAGTTCATACAGAGCAATCAAAAAAAACTCTTTGTCTTTTGAAGAAAAAATATTATGTAAAAAAGCACTCGCATCATCCGATCGCATACCATTATTGACGTTTTTAAGAATTTGTTCTTTGTATATTCTAATCTTACTATACTCTTCAGAAGATGGCTGCTTATTTAAACGGAACTGAATTTTAGATAAATTATCGACAACATATAAAAGTAGTTTGGCAATCAAAGTATGATAAATATCAAGATTATATAGCTGGCTCGATTCACGTTCTGCTTTCGATTGTTCTTGTTTATATCGGTTTTGTACATACTGTGCTATAATAGTATTTGCTTCTTGAGATGTAGCAATATCTGGAGTATAATGCTGACCTAGTTTCTTTCTTAAATCTCAAAGTGCAAAATGATGTTGAGCGATAGCAGCAACTAATCATTGTGCTTCTTTGACAGAAAAACCATCTTCATCATGATTGTCCGTACAGAGAGAGTTTATATATGTTTGTAAAGTATCAGATGTAGCAGTCGCTATATTTTGACGTACTTTGTCACCTTGAAAATAAGACATATCTCATTGTAAATATGCTGCTCAGATTGATTCATGATCGGTATGACATGCTACGATATCGCTAGATTCGCCATTGTCATTGTCATTGTCATTTACTTTGAGTTTTCTGTCGTATTTGCCGATATCATGCAACAATAATCATAACACAGCAACGTCACATCATATAGCTCATCGTAGTGTTTGTATTGTTTCCCATTCTTTACCCATACCTAGTCGAGTAACTCGAAGCTTCAATCTAGCAAAACTCTCAGCAACTTTTTTGTTATGATCAAGAATAGAAAATTCATGAAACATTGGTGCATTATTCCATCGGCTCTCAACACCATACAACGTGTCAGTTAACATTTTTTGTGTACGTAAAGAGAGAGGAAAGTCTTCATCAGAAGAAATGCGAGTCTTTCACAAATTATCTAAGTGCAAAATAATATCGCGAAGTGCAAAGTAAATAGCTTTGTGGGTCGTGAAAATTGAGGCAGATGGGCTAGCGGTAATTTTTCTATTAGAATCAAGATTAAGTAGTAGATCTTCTTCCAATGTAACAATTTGTTGTGTATAGATATCAGTAAGTTTTCTTTTTTGTTGATCTAATGACAAAAGAGGAGAGATTTGATGCACATGAAAACACTTACTTAACTCGTCAGAAGAAAGAGAATTAACATACAAAATAGCGCGTGCTTGTAGTCATATGTTTTTTTGTGTAGGAAAAATGGCTGTCTTGTGTGCAGACATCATAACCAAAAATAATATAAAAGGAAACACGCTTCAAAAAAATCCTCTCTGCCAAAAAGGTATGATGTTTTATAATCGCTGTTAAAAGTAAGTATGAATATTCTTTTTATATTTTCAAGAACTAATGAAGATTTTGTTTGCTATATATTTTATACCAAACTGCATATATACATAGACCTATAATTGCGATTGCACCTAAGCCAACAAATGTAAAATATGTACTAGCAACATAAATACTTGTAATAAAAAGAGGAACTGACGCTCTTATGAGGGCCATGAGAGATTCATCAAGTCACATTATTTCTCACTGTTTCGACTGGTCTGTGTTTGTACTAATGAATCATTTAAAACTAGCCATTCATAGAGAAATTCATAGTGTTACAAAAAATATACACACAAAATACAATACAGCACTAGGAACAAAAATGAATTGTAACAAACTTACTCATAAAATACCCAAGCCAGCATAAAAAACGGTAGAATTATTAAAGTACTTGAGCGCTACACGTAAAGTAACTAATTGGTGAAGCATAAGAAAAATACCAATAAGTAAATACATTGCTCCTACTTGTGTCTCATCATATCATAAAATATCTTTTGCATATAACACAGATATTGATGTAAAGCCAGTAAATACGATTCCAAAAATTGCGTACAAAACAAAATAAGGGATAAGGAGAGGTTGTTGTTTAAGAAACAAAAACTTTTTAAAAATTTGGAGCTCAGAAAGCAACTGCTTTGCTCAAAGAAGGCTTTTTCTTTCTTTATGTTTTTGACGTGTTTCTTGAACAAAAAGTTGTAAGAAAATCAACGCACAAACAGAAATTACTATAGCAATAAGTACAGGAGCTTTATATCACATTCACAATCACGCCGCTCGTCCTCAAATTCAGGGTCATAAAATCATCGCCAATCAAAACATAGCACCAGTCAGACCAAAGTTTTTTGCTCTCTCGTGAGGCGCAGTAATATCTGATATATATGCATTCACAACTGAAATATTTCATCAAGTGATTCCATCCAGTATTCTAGAAAGTAATAAGACCCATAATGGAAGTGCGATTCAAAACAACATACTATGTTCTGGCAAAAATAACGCAAACAAAAATAAACACAAAGAAAAAAGAGTTCATGCTTGACTCCATATTAACAAAGGTTTTCTACCGAAACTATCACTCAATTTACCAAATAAAGGAGATCAAAATACTTGTCACATAGAATACGTTGCCATTAACAGTCAAAAAAAGAAAGCCCCTTGTCAGTATTGTTCAACAAGAAATGGAAAAATAGGTATAAAGATTGAAAATCATAACCCATTAACAAAAGACAGTAAAAGAACTGCAAATATTTTTTTATTCATATGTCTTTATGTTTATATAAAAATTATAATTAGATTTGTTAACTAGAAATTATAATAAACTTTTATACAATTAGTAGTTCAAATTTGATTTCTAAAATCTACAGAAGATATGAATTCAAGTAATGAACATACGAATTATAAAAAAACATTCAGAATACTAGTGCAAAATAAATGCCTTGATTTGAATGAACCATTTCTCTAGAATTCTCTAAGAAATTAGAATTCAATAAAGTAAATACATCAATTATATTATAAAGAAAATCACTGACACAATACTAGTATAACTAGAATATCAAGTATGTTACTAGTATTCAATGCAAACTTAGACCATTCAGGCAATACAAACATACTATTACGGTTTATTTGTATAAGAATTATGTCAACAAAACATGCTATAAAAATTTGTAAAATCAAACAGTAAAATATCATCAATGATTATGATCTCGTCTTAGTGAAAAATTCTTGAGTTAATGAAAAAAGAGTTCAGTTTATTTATTATTTGAAAACACATAATGCAACATATTTTTATTCGTGAAAGTGAATCTGATCACAACTTATGGAAACAATGATTTTTTCGGTAAAGAAATTAAAACGGTAGAAAAGATATCATTAACCGTTCGTGTAGACAACCCCCTTGCAATTAAGATGTATAAAAAGTTTTGATTTACTATAGAATGAATACTCCAAAGAGAAATGAAGATCTGAGATACGTACATAGACTTATTTACTATGTGTCTCTGGATTTAATAAATAATGCATAAAAAAAACACATTGAATAATCAATGTGTTTTTTTGCGTATAATAAGTAGAAGTATTATCTCTTTGATCGCTTTGGTCTTTTTCTAGCTTTCTTAAGACCAGGTTTTTTTCTCTCCTTAATTCTTTGATCTCTTTGTAAGAATCAATATGGCTTAAGTTGAGATCTTTTTTCCATACTTTCTTCTATAAGTGCTCTAGAAATTCATAATTGTATAGCATCAGAAATACCCATAACTCATCCTCATTTAACAACTATAACAGCATCGTATTGATTAACTGATGTTTCTCAAAGGATTTTTAGAGGAGCAACTGCATTATCATACAGATAAACAGCTCAACCGAAGAATTTATTCATATCTTCTTCTTTTCCACTATGGATTATAGTAAAAGAACCAGATCCAGCAGGGAATAATTTAACTACTGCTGTAGTTGATTTTCTTCTTCATACTGCATAAAAATATTTCTTTTCTGCCATTCAAATATACATAGTAATAAAATTTATACTGAAAGTGTTTTAGGATTGAAGTGAGCATATTTATCACTTGATCCAGTGAACATCTTTAATCTTTTCATTCTTCTATCTCTTAATTTATTCTTAGGTAACATTCATCTTACAGCAAATCGCAAAGCTTTTTCAGGATTCTTTTTCAAAAGATCTTGCAAATTTATTGATTTTACATGTCCTTTGTGACCACTATAACTATAGTATAGTTTTTGTAGCATTTTACTTCATGTCACTTGGATTTTTTCAATGTTTTGTACTACAACAAAATCTCATGCATCTCGAAAATCACAGTAATGAGCTTTTCTTTTTCATGCTAGACGATTAGCAACTTCAACTGCTAATCTTCATAAAGTAGCAACATTAGCATTTACTTCCCATCGTAGTCTGTTTTTTTCCATCCATGCAGGCTTTACCCACATAGTTTTATTCAAGTCTTCTTGAGTAAACTCCATACTAATACGTTAGTAACAAATAAAATTATATAATTTTTAACATGACTTCTTCAGCACTATCACCTTTTCTCATTCCTAATTTATAATCTGCTATATAGCTTTTATTTTTTTGTTCTATAAATTTGGGAACCAATTCATCAATTACTTTTTTTCACTCAGGTTCAGTAAAAACAACAGATTTAATATATCTTATTGCCTCTCTACGACCATCTTTAGCTCATATATTGACAGTACGAACAACCCTAGCAAAAAATGAATCTGCATACGCCTTAAGAAGAAACGCTTTTTTAGATGTCGTTGTAACGTGACCATATCTAACTAAATTTGTTAGCATATTTCTAAGAATAAGTGATTTCTTTTGAACAGAAGAAATTTTTAATTCAATAGTTTTTTTCTTTCTATGTCTCATAGTGACAGTATAAACATTTAAAAATAGTTCGAACTTAACCAGCAAGAGCTTTACCAATATTTCAAAGTGCATTATTAATTTCTTCAATAGCTTTTCTTCAAACTCATTTCATAAGCAATAATTCTCATTTCTTTTTCTTTTCCAAGTCTTCAACATATAGTACATCATTTTTTATTAATGCATTTCTCGTTCTTTCACTAAGAGGCAACGCATCGATAGGCATAGTTCTAATATTTTCTTCTTCTGGCAATCTTTCTTCTATTCATTCAAGCTCTTCATACTCAACCAATACAGATCTATCTACATAAACACCATCAAATATAAACAATTTTGCATACGAAGCAAGAACTTCTCAAGAAAATGCTATAAAATCTTTTGGATGAAGATTTTTATATTTCATTTTAACTTCAAGAGTAAGCCTATCTTTTGATCATCAAACAAAATCATCAATAACTTCTTCAACATCGTACTTAACATAATCTACGAGCCTAAAGTCATTATCAATAATAATAACATTTACATCTTCTTCATCATTTTGATGTTCTCTATTTTTTAGAAAATCAATAGTATAATAACCATATCATTTTTCAATTCTAACATCCAATTCAAATTCTATACTTGGGTCTGTAATTTCAAACAAACTAATTCATTCACTTACCAATTCGATTCATGAAGGTAAATGTAAATCATCAGAAGTATACATACCAACTCAAGAAAATTTTTGAGGAACTCGTTGCAAAAACTCAACACTTTCGTCAAATTTAAAACGAAGAATTTTCAAATTGAGAGATATATCAATAATAGATTGCTTTACTCAATCAACAACTTGATATTCATGAGTACATCATGCTACTTTCATACCAGTTATAGCTCAACCCATATCGTATCAAAGCATAATTCTTCTCATAGCATTTCCAATTGTATGCCCAAACCCTCTAGGTAAGAACCTTACTTCAAATTTTGTTATATTAGTACCAAGTTCATCAACAATGATTTTTGGTGAACCTATATACTTTTGTATGTCTAACATTCAAGCTTATAGTAGAAATAAAAAACAATATATATCTACGCTCTCGCATAAAACTCAATAACTTTAAGCACGTCAGCATCAATAGTCTCAATATCTACATCTGGCAATTGAAGAACCTCTACCGTATATTTATTTTTATCTACTTTTAAGTGAACAGGAACATTTGAGATATTATGAGCATCTTCATACAATGAAGAATCCACTAATGCTTTTTTAAGAGACAATACATCACCTCAATTCATGAAATATGAAGGAACATTATGTTTTTGTCAATTCAGTGTCCAATGACCATGTACAACCATTTGTCTTGCTTGCATAATTGTTTTTGCAAATCAAGATCTTAAAAGCACAACATCACATCTTCTTTCTAAAAATTGAACAACAGCCTTATCATGACTTATTCATTTGTTTTTAGAATATTTTTTTGAAGTACTATTAATGATTTTAGAGAATTGTTTTTCAGTAAGTGCATACATTCTCTTGAAAGCTTGTTTATTTCTAAGAAGAGTTCCATATTCTGACATTCTTTGCATAGCTCAACCATGTTGACCTGGTGCTTTTTCTCCCTTCTTCAAAACATATTTCTCGGTTCAAAAGAGATTTTTCTTTTCTCTTCTACATAACTTACGCTTTGGACCTGTATATCTCATTAAAACACAAACATTGGGTAAAAATTTATATTAATTTCTCTTTGGTCTTTTTCATTTAGTTCAACCAAATTTGATAGCAGTATTTTCTGTAATTGATTCTATCTCAACTACTCAAGTTTCATTAACTGCTTTGAAGATACCTTCTCTTCACAATCATACTCATCTGAAAATGATACTAATACGTTCGAGTCAGTATTTTTTTCATTCAGCAAGAACTTCTTTTGCCAACACTTCTGCAGCATATGGAGTACTTTGCTTCGCTCATTTAAATCAATGCATTCATGTTCATCATCAAGCAACTTTATTTCAAGATTTATCGCACAGTGTGACAATTGTATTATTTGAAGTTGTTTGAACATACAAAACTCATGATGAAAGTTTTATATCTTTTTTCTTGACTTTAGTTTTTTTCTTGGGAGCCATCAAAAAACTTTGTTAATTAATATAAAATTATTTTTTAAGCACTGGTCTTACTTTAGATCTTCATAGTAATTTCTTGGCTGTTCTTGCATTTTTTCTAGTTGATTGCCCTCTAACAGGAAGTCACAAGTTATGTCTCATTCCTCTGTATGACTTAATTTCTTTTAATCTTTTAATATTTCCTTGCACTTCTCTCTTCAAATCATTCTCCAAAACCATTTCTTTTAAACGAATAGAAATACTTTTTTCATCTTCCGGAGAAATGTCTTTCACTTTTTTCATAAAAGGAATAGAGAGCTCATCTAAAATGGTTCTAGATTTTTTTCTTCAAATTCAATAAACAAATGTTAGTCATATCCAAATAGACTTAGTATCAGGAATCACATGTCATAGCAATCTTAACATTAAACACATACAAAAAAGAGTAAAAAATTAACCTTGTCTTTGATTATGTCTTCTATCATTAGAACAGTAATTATAGAGTCTCAAAATTCAAGACTTAGACCTTCTTCTCATCATCTTACAAAATTTACATCTTTTTTTTATTGATGTTTTTACCTTCATAATAACAAAGTAGAACAAATAAATATAACATATCATAGAAACAAAACCTTAATTACCTTATACAATTACTCACTAGGAGCTTCTTCACTATTAATTACATCTTGAGGAGCATCTAACTCATACGGACGAGACTTGTACCTATAGACAATACGTCATTGAGTATTATCATACTCATTAATTTCTATTTTGACATAATCACCTTCCATAATTGTAATGTTATTTTTTTTCATCTTTCAAGATTTATAGCCCGTAAGAACAAAATCCATCTGACTAAGCTTTACCTTATACTTTCATGCAGGTAAGACCTCAATAACTTCTCAAATAACCTCAAGCGCCTCATTATTCATCAAACAATATGTCTTTAATTTTTAAAACAGTCTGATGAGGCCTAAATCAAAAGTTCCTCTCATATCTATTCTTTCTTCTAAACTTAACAACTCTAATTTTTGTTCATTGTTTATCCAAAATACGTTCAGCAATAATTTTTGCATTTTTTACAAATGGAGCACCCATATTCATAACCGACCCATCTCTATCAAAAATACACAAAACATTTTCAAAAGTAAGATCAGACATATCTCATTTTACATTATCAACAACAAGTTCCATATCTTTTGTAACTATATATTGATGTCATTGAAGTTCTACTACTGCGTACATATTATTCTTTGTATGTTAAATGTATAAAAATAATCAAAACTATATAATCTTACCCAATTGAGAAAGTGTATTATATTTCTTTTTCAGTTTTCTATACGCTCAAGAAACAATAGCTCTGGCTCTTTGATATCTCTTCTTTCAAGGAAAATCATAAGAAACATTCTTTCTATACCATTTGGTATTATAATGTTTTTGTTTTTTAGCCTTATCAATTATATGAGAAGATCGAAGCTCTTTTTTATAAAAAGCAATCATTCTTTCATTAGTATTGAGTTCTTCTGTTTTCCAGATTGTAAATCACATTTTGTTGCAGTAAAAAAAAATAAACCAACTAGAGTAATATGTAAGAATATCAGGGCAATTTTCAAGCTATTTTTCAAACAAAGTGCCGAGGACCGGAATCGAACCGGCACCCCATAACAAACAGGAACGGATTTTAAGTCCGTCGCGTCTACCAATTCCGCCACCCCGGCTCAATTTAGCTCAAGTCTACGTAAGATACTAAGCAAAAAATTGACACATTATACTATAATATATAATGTGTCAGATTTTATACTAATGCAAATATCTTATCAAAAACATCTGGAAATAATACTGCAATATTAGAAAGTACTTTTCTATTTAGCATAATATTTTTTTCAGAAAGTGCATGCATAAATACACTATACTTTGACCCTTTTTCTCTAACTATAGCAGAGATTCTCTCTATCCAAAGTTTTCTAAAGTCTCTTTTCTTGAGTTTTCTTCAAACATATGCACGTTGACCTTGCTTCACAAGTGCCAATCTTATTTGTTTGTAGACTGTACTTCTTCACAATCTAAAACCTTTTGCCATTTTTCTAAACTTTTTATGTCTTCTTTGTCTCTGTAATCAATTTGTAACTCTTACCATACTTCAGGTACTGTAATAGATATAAAAACACTATACATAAGGCATCATAACTTCAATCTTTTTACGATTAGCTCATTGAACCATAATTCCTCCTTGATCATCTCTAACTGTTTTTCATTTTCAAGTAATACGGTGATTTTTACAAGATTTTCTGCGAGAAAATCAATTTGCCGTTACCTTCACTCTTTTAGAAACAGATTTACAAGTTTTCAACTTCTTGTTCGCCATAACACAAATCTAAGTAAATAAAATTATTGTTTAAGTGGTTTTATCATTATACTGTATCAATTTCTTTCTTCAGCTGGGCGAGGAGTTAACACTTTACCAACATCTAAAAGTGCATCTTTGACAGCAAGTAATTTTTCTTGAGCTTTTTCTTTATATGACCATTGCCTTCACTTTAGTTTTATAAGAAACTTAACTTCATTTCATTCTTTCAAAAAACCACGAGCTTGATTTTCTTTGAGAGAGGAATCGTGTTCAGACGTCATATAACCAATAACAAGTTCTTTTGTAACATGGACTTTTTGTGATTTTCTCTTTTCTTTATCCTTTTTCTTTTTTTCATACAAATGTTTTCACAAATCAACCATTTTAGCAGTAGAAACTCTTTTATCACGATTATAAGACAATTGAACCAAATCTTTTCACATCTCAGACGCCATTTCTAGCGCTCTGTCTCTAGAGAACTCTCACAAATTACTTCACTCTTCATCAATAACCATTATCGTAAATGCTTTAATTTTATCATTAGCATACACTACAACTCTGTCTTGATTACTATCTGTCTTTTTTTTAGAGCGATACTTCAAATTTATTATAATACAAAACTAAAAAGAAAACATACCCCCACCAGGACTCGAACCTGGAACCTACAGCTTAGAAGGCTGTTGCTCTATCCAGTTGAGCTATGAGAGCATATATAACCACGCATTCGCTCCCGGCGGGATTCGAACCCGCGATTTCCACCGTGAGAGGGTGGCGTCCTAAACCGCTAGACCACGAGAGCCTATAAATAAGAATTGGATCCTAGGGGACTCGAACCCCTGACCCCCTGCGTGCAAGGCAGGTGCTCTAGCCAACTGAGCTAAGGACCCATAACATGCAGTCATGGTTAGTAACAGGCTATTAAACAGACACACTTAAGATTTGGGGAGGACAGGATTCGAACCTGTGTAGCCCGAAGGCGTCAGATTTACAGTCTGATGCAATTGACCGCTCTGCCACCTCCCCATTTAACTTTTCTTTCAAATTACATACTAGATATATCCTTAAATCAAGTATCAGTAGCCTTTCATACATCTTCAGCATCAAATACACCAAAAACGAACAAAAATCCAAGAAACACTAAGAACATACCAAACAAAATATAGAGATTTTTTGTACTACCAAGCTTTTGCTCAGCTCGTGGTATTCTACCCAAAAACATAGTTATATCTACAGACCAATATATACAAGATCCTCAGACAATTGCCATGCTTAAACCCAGAATAACATCTGACATACAAACCACATCTATAAAAAAAATAGCGAGCAACGGGACTCGAACCCGTGCAAGCAGAGCTGAAGTCTGCTATGCTACACCAATTACATCATGCTCGCATATGAAAGCAATCTCAGATATAGATAAATAAATATCAAAATCAAGGTAAAATAGCATTTATCTATAAAAAAACTTTTTATAAAGTAAATTCCTTACTATTCCTAGAGCATTTGATATCTTTTGTCATTTAGCTATAGAATACGCTGAGTAAATAATTGTAATCGGAACTTCTTGATATGTCAATTTCTTGGCATAGATTATATCAACCAATTCTGAAGCATGAGCCATACGGTTCATAGTAATAGTCAATTGAGGAAGAATTGATGTTTTAATCATTCTATATCAATTATGAGGGTCTGTTAGTCTAATACCACTAAATAACCAAGTAAATAACGTACTTCAAAATTTTAATCATATCTTTTTAGACATTGGTATATTAACAGCCTTTCACAAAAATCTAGATCATAAGACAATATCTAGATTTGGGTTGTTTTTAAATGCTTTTTTAAAAACAGCAATATCTTGCAACCTATGTTGTCAATCTGCGTCAAAATGAACAACGTACTCAACAAAGCGAGCATATGAGAGTATATATGTTGCTCATGTTTGTAGTGCCGCTCCTTGTCACATATTAAGGGGATGTTTGATGGCTACAAAATTACTTTTCTCAAACTTTTTGATGGCATCTGTAAAAGTATTGTTTGAACTTCAATCGTCAACCAAAACTACACCATATCCAGCCGAAAGGATTTTTTGTATAACTTTGAGTGCAATTTCAGATTCATTATAAGAAGGCACCACAAAAACAATAGAAGTAGTGGTATTTAGCACACCTATTGCATGAAAAACTGCATTATCTCTCGCCAAAGAAGTTATCTTCATATCTTGGGTAGTTGTTTTATTATATAATATAATATAAAAATAAAACAAAACAATAACTGACATATACACGATAAGGTCGGATCATGTCGCAACTCCTACAAATCACGAAATAGCATTTAGTATACGTGGATAAAATGTTACTATAGCAATACCTATAGCACCTCAACCAAAAACAAAAAAGTGTAAAATATTTGCTCTTTTTCTCTTATATAAATCTATTCACATGAAGAAAAAAACTACACAAGCTAGACTAATCAAAAACTGGAGCAAGGACATGCTTTTAGTATTTAAAGACAAAAAAATCAAAAAAAGCAGACTAGCTGCTTTTTTGAGACATTATTTTTTTTGAAACGATGACTTTGATGAGAAAACAAGATGTAAGATAAGTTGAGTCAATGGAACATTGATCAACAATACCAATAGCATTGTAATAATAATCATACCTCCAAATCATTTGAAAATACTTGTTCACACCAAGAACAACAAAGCTGCTATGAGTCAAGTACTAATATTTCAATCCTTGATCGGAGCTCGAGATCTCGCTACTCATGCATTGATAGCTGCACCAATTTTCTTTCATGATTTTAGTTCTTCACGAACTCTTTCAAAAATAAGAATATTCGCATCAACTCACATTCATAGAGCTAGAATAATAGCAGCAATTCCACTCAATGAAAAAGCATAATTAATAAATGGCAATTTGAGCACAGCGAGAAGATACGTAATATAAACTATCAGAACTGTTCCTCAAACAATAGCCTTTTTGGTACCATACATAAAGAACAAGAATATAATAATAACAACAAGTCATACACCTCAAGCTATCATCGCTCACGTCAATGCATTAATACCCAATACAGGAGACATACGCTCTTCTCATGCTGGAATAAGAGCAACAGGAAATGCTCATTCATTAAGATCATCTACAAGTACTCTTGCGTCTTGTAGGGTAAATCATCAAGAGATTTGAGCTTGTCATCCACAAATTCTTTCATTGATTATAGGAGCTGTTATTGGCAATGGATCTTCTCAGATAAAGATTGCAATTGGCTGTCCAATAAGTTTTTCTGAGATACGACAGAAAATCTCTTTTCATGTGTCATCAAAATTTATTATAACAACTGGTTCTCACGTTGGAGATGTCGCAATATTTGCATACTTAAAGAATGCAGCATTTAGTATTTGTTTTGTTTGTGGATCTATTGCAGAAATTCGTATCGGTCTATCTCTTACAAATACCTCTTCAAATGAATACAAAACTTCTGTTTTCATAGAATTTTGTAATGTTGGGAAACTTGTAGCATTTACACCGCTTACTTTTGTAATAATATATAATGGCTGATCTGCTAGTTTTTTTTGTGTTATATTAGCAATATACGATGTAGTTTCTGTTTCAAATGTTTGTATTCCTGGTTCAGTACTCTCAAATCCTGCTATAGTTTTTTGTAACGAAGATATATCTTGTCGTTGTTCAACAAAAAGTCTTGCAATACCACTTCAAGCAGTTGGAAGTTCACCACTTTCTAATTGAGAAATAAGATTTTGTTTTTTTGTATCAATTTCAGCTTGAGCTTGTTGTTGTGTAGCTGGATCTGCTCCAATCAAGGATTGTTTTGCAATACTATACAACGATAATTGATATGCTTCTTGTCCTGCAAACATTTCTCCAGCATTATGAATTGCTGTTGTTTCATCATACAAGACAATGCTCCCAGATTCTACTCAATAATTAGCAAATTCATATATTCTTGTAGTTTCTAATTGGTTGTCATTTGCTATATCCAAAACTCTTTGAGCAGAGATTGATGGCAATGTATTTGAAGTTACATCTATAAGCTTAACAATCGTTGTACCACTAAGTGCTTGTGGTGATCAAGCTGCTTCAGACATTCAGACATCATACAGCCCTTCATAGATAGCAATATCTCACTTTTGAAGATTTGCAATTGCATCACGATTTGCATCGTATATCAACGCCAAATCATCTAAAGATTGTTGTGTAATAGATTGGTAATAACTATCAGCTAAGTTCAAGTCTTTTTGTAGTTGTTCTAATGGAGTATTGTTTTGTTTTGCGTCTTGAACAACTGATGAAATTTTATCTTTTCTCTCTTGGATAAGTTGTACATCCTCTGGTGCAGGCATTTTGAATTGGAGTTCAACAGTTTTTCCTATTGTATCTTTTGCTGCTTGTTCATTCGTAACTCAACCTAATTCAACTATAAGATATTTTTCTCAATCAAGTGTCTTATCAACTACCCTTGTGTCACTTACTCCAAGTTTATTCACCCTATTTGACATATTTTTTTTGACTATTGCCACAGTGCTTTTTTTGAATGTTTCAAGTTCTGAAGCATTTGTATATACTTGTTCATATTCACTAAAATCTAATTTATATGTTAGTCTCATACCTCAAGCAATATCCATTCCAAGTCTAAAATCTTTGACTGCATCAGCTTTAATAGTTCGTTGCGTCTTGTTATCTACAGTTTCGGTCCCCAAGAAAAAAATAATAAACAACGATATCACAAAGAAAACTCCATATCGAGCTAATTGTTTGATGTACGATCCTTTCATAATACTATAAGTAAATTAAAAATTCAATCTGGCTATATATGTATAGTTATGAGACGTATTTGCAAGATAAAGTAACAAACACAAACTTTTGTCACATAAAAAACAGACCTGACACCATTGGCAGTCAGATCTATTTTTGAAAGAGTAGTTCCTAATCACAGTTTATTCTATTTTGCAATTCTAAACGAATAATCATCTGGAACATATCGTCATTTGATTTGAGAAAGACAATTAACTACATTATTTTGTCGGTTATATGGCGATGATGCATAAATCTTTCCTGTCTTATTTCCATATCAGTTGAGCTCAATAATGGTATTATATTGACCAAGATATTGATTATTAAGAGTTTGGTAAATCAAACTCGCTCATTGTAATGCTGATCAAAAAGATACTCTATCTCATCTATCGTTATTTCACACATTTCCAATATTATTTGGAGTACTCAGATAATTACCCAAGGTACTCTCTGCAAACGCAATACATATTCACAAATCCGGATCTATTTTTGAATCTGCAGCTGCATCCAACCAAAACGCTAGCTGTCTATATATACCAACTCAGTACTTTTCAAGAAATGCAACTCTTCTTTCGTTGAGTGTATCTCATGGCATAAATTCAATTTTATGAATATCTCTTGGTCTACGATACAAATCTTTTAGATATTTTATATGGTATTTTTGCGCCAAAAGAGATTTATTCTTGAATACAGAGAGTTCTAGTTCTCATAAAGGATCTACAAATTTCCCATCTCTAACAACCGAGAACGTTAGGTTTGGTCTTTTGGATATAAATCAAGCTCCGCTTGTTCAAGGTTCTCATCAACTATATCAAATCAACTGCCCTCTTCTTACAATATCTCATTCTTTAATAAAAAATGAATTTACATATTGGTAGACTGTAATGATGTTATTTTTGTGGACAAGGAGCACTCGATTTACTCACAATGATTGGTCATCAGTGATTGTATACACAACACCATCATCAGCAGCATATAAAGGCGTCAATTGTTGAGCAGGAATTTCTATTCAATAATGTTCAACACCATATGTCTGTTCATATTGTTTATCTTTGTAATATGTTCATATCTTTTGGACAGGCAAAAGTGGCCATGACAATGAAGAAGCTCTTTCATACTCAGCATATGGCTCCAATGCTTGCAATTCAGTCAGACGTTCTTTCATATCAAAGGTTGCAACATATGTTTTTTCTTTAATTTGTTGAATAGATTCAACAATACTTGCATGTACATCTTTTCTTGTATCAAACAATGTAGCAATTGTTCACTCAATCTTTGATTTATTGGATTTGTATAGTTCAAGGTATTCTACAAGATATTTTCTTTTTTGTTCCAAGTTTTCTATTTTGTTTTTGTAGGAGTCCATTTCTTGCCTTGCGTTTATTTTATATGAATTACTTGTTTTAATACGTTGTATTTGTTGTTTTTCATGATTCCTTAATCTTTCGACCAATTCATCAATCTTGGAGACGAACGTCTCAACCAAATATGCATTTGATAATGGAGTTATCAATGAAGATCAATCTGCTTCTATATAGAGTTTTATTTCATTTATATCACCATCCTTGTCGTATAAATCATTATGTAACTTGTACAAATATGTTGTAAATTGAGCGATATAATCTTTCATTTGTTGCACATCTGATCTAATTTCTTCTATTTTTTGTCATCATTGCAAAATAATTCTTTGGTACGTACGTATTTTTTGAATTCCTAATTTGAGAGATTCTTTTGTATCTCTAATATCATTAATCACATACATAACCTCATCCCTTGTTTTTTTGTACTGAGTGTCATTTGATGAATATTCTTTGTCTAGGTCACGTATTTTATCGGAAATTTCATTGATACCAAGATCCAATGTCTTCATAGTTTCAAGAGCTTGTTCTATATCAAACTCTAATGGATTTTTGGAATAATACACATCTTCACTTGAAACCGGATCAACCAATATAGTTTCTGGGTTTTGCAGAAAAATCGTTGTCTCTGTTGGAGCTTGTATAGTTTGTTCAGTTGAAGCGTCTTCTTTTTTTACATCTTCTATTGTTGAAGGATCTTGTAGCGATCAAGTTGTATTTTGTGCATACACTGGAGCGAACTGATTGAAACACACTACTCAAACGCACATCACTGTCAGTAATTTTTTTGTTATTTTCATACCACCACTTATGAAAAGATAAAGTCTTTTTATCAAGTATGTGATTTACCTACAAAAAAACAAAAAACTGACCCGGATGAGTCAGTCTTGTGTTGACATGTAGAGAGAAATGGATTATGCTGCTGCTTTTTTGTTATCCTTCATTACTAATCCATCTAAAACACTTTTATATGAATACTCGTGTATTTTACGCTCCAAAATCGAAAGTTTTGCTTTAAATATTTTAGAATTATCAATAGAACCATTAAATACATCTGGAACAGATCTTGATATATGATATAAAAAATCTGCGGAATACTTCTGATTTCAAACCTTTCCCTCATTTTGTTTTATGATTTCTATATATTCTTTTTCTTGTTCGGAAAAGTTCATATTATCGAAGTATTCTTTTGCCTTAGGTATTCATTCACATTTTCACTGAAGTATTTTTTTTAGATTAAACTGAACTTCATAACATCATCAGTCTTCAGTTACAATCATGACTTTAATATCTCTATATCAAGAAGGAATTGATGCTGGTTCAAATATTTTACCAAACTTATCAATTATATGTAAACTTTTTATACGGCTATGTTTACTACAATTTTTTATAAAAACCTCTAGTCACTTTATTAAATCAGGAAATGTTTCAAATTCTAATGTTCATCTTGCTATATCTGTCAAAGCATTTATATCTCCATTTGCTTTTAGAAGAAATTTTTCTACCATTCTTGGCAAACCTTTGATAGGCGCTTTATGTACTCATGTTGATTTTTTCGTCGGATCTCATGATATATTTGTTCACTCCTTACACACAAGGTTTGGTATGCTTGCAACACTGTCCATCAAAGAATCAAGTATTGGTTTTCATGTTTGTTGTGCTATTTCTCTTTGACTTTTCATAAAATGAATATACTTCTCTAACTCATCTGCCATTTTACACAAATCTTCTCATTGAGTAGCAGTATATCATGCATTTTCCATATATTCTTCTCACTCTGGAGACCATACTAAAAACATCCATCGATGTCGAATCGTGTAACCATCGGTAACATCATACCTTGAGTTTTCACAAAACTCTAAAAACGCTTTATTATTTATTTGTATAGTTATCAGCAAAGAATGATCTTTAAGTGGGTTTTTTTCTTTATCAGATCATAGTAAATAAAAACTAAAGTCCGGTAGATAATTTTCTGGAACTCAATTCGCTAAAAGGTTTTGGTCAGAAATACTATTTGGTATATTATACAAAGATCTAGTATTCACAATACCAAAAGGCAATGCAACTGGCCTATCTACAGAAACTTGCGTATTAGTTTTCAAGAGAAAAGACTTTGTAGCTTGATTTTCTCTTGCATCTCCCAAGTTAGATGTGTCTTTTAGTGGTGTATGATTACGCAAAGATGCTAAAACTAGAGACATTATTCAAGATTCTCATTTATATTGTTCTAATATATTGTCATAAAATCTTTTTGAATAATCATCTTTTAAAACCTCTTTTTTAGCAGCATGTTTTCTTTTTAAAGCTTCATCAAATTGTTCGGAAGCATAGAAAACCTCATCTAGAGATAGTTCATTAAAGTGTTTGTTTTTTGTTTTTTGTGTACATGGAAACACTTTCCACAATCACTTTTCAACAAAAAAGTTAATCTTTTGAACATAAGAAAAGTGTAACCATTGATATAACTCTAAAGTGTGTAATTGTATATTCATTGGATCCATATTCAAAACTCAATAAACATGATCTTCCATAACTGAAACATATTCTTTTTTTTGTTCTAATCATACATCCAATACAGAGAATATTTGTTCTGCGATGAATGGTCAGTTACTAAAATATAACCAATTTTTAGTTATTAAATCACCATACAAAACTCTCAAAGAATCCATTTTCTTATCCAAATTGTCTGACAACTCTCTATTACTAAAAGCATTATGATTTTCTGGAGTTTTATATCTCACTTTCGTACTACTCATTTTTTATTCATATTAATTATTAAAAAGTTCATTTTTCTATATTTACAATTATACTACACTATACAGACAACAAAAGGATCTGTCAAAATTCTTTATAAAAAAAAACCTCCAATCTATTGAGAGAGGAGGTTTTTTATTTTGTGTATGCTATGCATTTTATATACATAAATTTTGTTACACCAAAAAAAGCCTCTCTCGTCGATAGACACAGAGATTAATAATAGCTTTTCTAAAGGTAACTAATTGTGACATATAATTGTATATAATAGAATTCAAAAGTACGTAATTGCAACAATAATTATTGCATCGCTTCTCACGGTTGTGATAACACATCACTAACAGTATCTTTGTCAGTCTCTTTTTCAAGAGATTTTTTATCATTTTGGGAAGGAGTTAGTTTCTTAGTTGTTTCTGTTGTTTTTTCTAACTGTTTTGTTTCGGTTCAAGCAACAGTCAATTCGTAAACAAATGGACTGAAATTTTGAAGAGGAGATGTTATTATAATTGCCCTTCTCGATAATGGAGATGTAATTTCTATCGTATCTCATCGTAAACGTCACACTTCAACATCTTGTCTATTAAAATCATGAGATCCAGATAAAAGATACACATATCATTTTCCATCTCATATTAATGTCACAGTTTCTATTGGCAACAACGTACTTGCGACTTTGACAGGTATTTCAACACGAGCGTAATCTCACAAATTGTCTACAGATTTCGCAAGAGATGCTTTGACAGTGTATTGTAAATTATCATTCGCTACAGCTCATATTGAAGATATTCTTGCATCATAGATTGTATCTTGGATATGAACAAATACCTTTTTACCTTGTGTTACAAGAGAAAGCTCTTCTTTAGTTAGAGAGAAAACGATATCTTGTTTTGCTGTTCAGACTATTTTTACTAACTGTGTTCATGGAGACACTTCTTGTCACTCATCAACATACACCTCTTCTATTTTTCAGTTGATAGGAGACGTGACAACAAGTTTTTTGATACTATCTGCAGCTTCATTATATCAAACTCTTGCGACTTTAATTTGATTTTGAGCTATATCCAATTGATTTTGTTTTGATCTTAATAAACTATCTAATGTTGCTTGCGTATTTTTGATAACATTTTCTGACTGACTTAGACTGTTTTTTTGTTGAATAAGTGCATTTTTGTATGCAATTTCTGCATTTATTTTTTGTGTTTCTATGTCTTTCTCTGCTATGGCGATCTTTTGATCAGTTAAGTTTACTCACGTAGAGACAGTTCTTAGTAAATTTGATGCTTGTGTATCTATCTGGACAAGAGCATTATACAATGATGTCGACTGAGACTGGTATCAGTTAAATGTTGTAATATATCCATTAACAGTAGCGGTTACTTCTGGACTAGGGGTAATTGTTGCATCAAGAACATCCAACATAGCTTCTACAAACAAATCAATCCTATCATACATAGAAAAATAATATGCTATTTCTTGTTTATATTCTTGAGTCGACAATCATCTTACATTTCTTTTTTGAAAATCCTCATATGTTTGATATAATTTTGTCAGTTCAATTTTGGTGTCTATTCTTAGAATCGAGTTTTTTTGTCATACATATCTAGCAATCGTTTGATCTTGACTATCTACATCCAACGAGACTCCAAGAAGAACATCAGACTTGTATAATACATCATCAAAATAGTCAGATAAACTTCTTTTGTGTGCTAGTATTTGATCTTGTAACTGATCTAATGATCAATCTAGATTTGTTTTTGTTTGATCTAAGGTCAATGATGCCAAACTTCATGAAACATTCTTTTGCGTATTTTTGAGATTTTCAAGCGCTTGATTGATACTTTGTTCACTTTGAGCTTTTGCTATTTCATAGTTATCCTTTGCCTGTTGCAAAGCACGTTGTGTATCTTCTATACGAGTATCCAGATCAATTTGCGTTTGTTCAAACTGAATAACAGCAGATTTTACATTCAAATTTGATCTTTCTACTTGCAATGCATAATTGCTCGCACTATCGGTCAAACGAACAAGGCTCGTGTTTATTCAGACTTTGTCTCATTCTTTTTTGGAAATAGTTCTTACTCTTCAAGCAACTTGAGCAGAAACAATAACATCATTTGTACTTTGGATTTTTCCATTTTTCCATACTACACTTTGTGAAGAAAAATTGCTAATCTTTTCTACATTGACGTAAAATGGTTGTTTCTGTTCTCATGTTGTAGCAATATCTCACGAAAGAGTCGCTTGGTCTGGAGCTTGTCCACATCATACAAGTGTGATGCTGAGTAAAAATATTCACAGCATTGCTACGCGAATTATAGGTATTTTTTGGGCAGTCATCTAAAAAAAAACATAATAAATATTTATTGGATTGGAAGAATTCTTACTATACATTCCTAACAATAAATACTATAATTGCAACGTCAAAAGGTTACTATCATGTAACAATGCTTATGGTGTTTTTTTGAGTCTCAAACTATTCAAAACTACACTTATACTACTTAAACTCATTGCAATTCATGCAAACCATGGCATTAGCAATCATAAAGCAGCAATAGGAATAAGTATAGCATTGTATGCAAATGCCCAGAAGAGATTTTGTTTGATTATAGCATATGTTTTTTGTGCAAGCGATAAGGCTTGCGGTACAGTACTAGGAGAACTATGTACCAAAACAATATCTGCTGACTCGATTGCTATATCAGATCATTGTCACATTGCGACACCCAGATCAGATTGTGCAAGTGCTGGCGCGTCGTTTATTCAATCTCACACAAATGCAACACGTTTTCATGCACTTTGTAGTTCACTAACCTTTTCTGCTTTTTGGTGTGGTAATACTTCAGCAAAAAAATCTGTCACTCATAGTTGTTTTGCGATACTTGCAACAGTAGCTTTTGTATCTCAACTCAAAATATATACTTGTATGTTCGAATCTAGTAAAGATGTAACAGCATCAAAAGAATCAGATTTTAATGTATCCATATATCATATAATTCAGACAACTTTTGATTGCTTGATAACCAGATTAACAGTCTGTCATTGCGATTGTCGGCTCGTGATATCTTGAGCAAAGTCATCATATCAGTCAGCCTCAATTTTTTGAGATAATTGTTTGTTTCCATAACCATACACAACACTTCATACTGATCACGTTACTCACTTTCATGGATATTCTTGTACATTTTGTATCGTCGCGGGTTTCGTATCAGCAAAGTGAGAAACAACAGCCTCAGAAAGAGGATGATGAGAAGATGTACATAGTGCAACGATTGCTGATATGTGAGAAGACGAAGAAGATTCATCTGACCGCTTTGTCTGTACGATACGAGGTTTTCATTGTGTGAGCGTTCATGTTTTATCAAAAACGACTGCATCGATGTGTTGTGATTTTTCTAGAGCTTGTCACGATTGAATCAAGATTCAACGTTGTGCTCATGTTCACGTAGCGACAGTAATTGCCATTGGCGTTGCTAATCACATTGCACACGGACACGCTATCACTACAGTACTCACAAATACTAACATTGCTTTTTGTAACAAACTTGTATATTCGATACCAAAAAACTCATAGACTCATACCATCCAGCCCATATAGTGCAAAACAAATGCAAGCAAAGCAATACAAAGAACAACTGGAACAAAAATTGCAGAGATTTTATCTACCTGCTTTTGTATAGCTGGTTTACTGTTTTGTGCTTTTTCTACAGAAGCTATAATGTGAGACAAAAATGACTGACTTGCTTGTTTGTGCACACGTAACAACAAACGTCAATCTGTCGCAATTGTTGCTCAAAACACCTCATCGTCTATTGTTTTGGTAACTGGAATACTTTCTCCACTCAACATTGACTCATCTATACTAGCAGTTCACTCTATAATCATTGAATCAACAGGAATTTTTTGTCATGGTTTGACAAGAACAATATCTCATACTTTTATTGTATCAACTGGTTTTGAAACCTCTTTGCCATCTACGATAACAATAGCATCTTTCGCTTGAAGTTCCATGAGTTTTTTGATTGCTTGGGATGCTTGTCTTTTGGATTTCGTTTCCAAATACTTTCACAACAACAAAAACGTAATAATAAAACTAGCTCATTCCATAAAATGAAAATACATCGTATGAATATCATACAGGTATGTTTGTACTAAAGCGTATATTGAATAGATATAGGCTACAACTGTAGAAAGACTTACCAACGTATCCATATTTGTTTGCCCAATAAGCAACTTTTTGATACATCAGACATGAAAGTTACATCACGCACCAAAAATAACAATTGTACCGGCAAGCATAACAATGAGATCAAACCACCATCCTGACAAAAACGAGATAGAAGAAACATCTATAAACATAGTAAGGGCAACAGGAATACTAAGTATTCCTGCGACTATAAACCTATACAGATAGTTTCTCTGAGTATTGTCTTCCGAGATACTTTCAACTACTCTAAATCATGTTTTTGAAATAAGTGCATGAATTTCAGATTCTGATATTTTTTCTTGATCAAAAACAAACTCTCAGGTATGTGTTGCAATATTTACAGATACACTTTGCATTCAATCTTCTTTTTTGAGTGTATTTTCAATGATAGTAGAACAGCTTGCGCAGTGCATACCATCTATTTTGAGACGTACTGTTTTCATAAGAATCGTAGAAGTATAAAAAGGATATTATTTTATTCAAGACTCTCAAGTATATTTTGCATTATTACTATTTCTTGTGCTTGTGTTGTGATAATTGCATCAAGCATATCTTTTGTTTCTGGAGAAAGATCAGAAATAGACAAACTAGCAATAGCATCATTAATAGCGGATTGATGATGAAGAATCATATCTTCTAGAAAAACACGATCTGCTTCTTGAGAAGAGAGATTAGTGAGATCAGTCATCATTGTATGATAAGAAAAGTCATCAAATCACACTGGAAGAAGTGTTTGCATATACGCAATTTCTTTTGTTTGTGCTTGAATAATATTGTTTGTTAATTCTTGTAACACTGGGTTTGTCGTCTGCGATGCTATATATTCTGCTGTATCTATAGCTTCTTGATGGTGAGGAATCATCATAGCAACAAACTCTTGTTCAGTTTGGTACATTCATCAGTTTGCATGATGATCTCATCACATACTCATGTCATGAGAAGAAAACGAATGAAGCAAAAGATATCATCAAGAAACAAAAACTCATCAGAGTATAAGTGAAACAATACCAACATACGTTTGATTCTTTACAGATTGTACCAGTGATTCCTTTTTTCAGAAAACAAAGAATGAAACAGCAAGTCATATTCCAATAAATAATGGTCACATTATTCCTACTTCAAAAAAATGTTGTATTCCACCACTAGCAATACCAACTCACGCAGCAAACAGAACCGACCAAATGATTGTTTTTAGATATGATTCTGTACTTTTATTTTCAATATGCTTTTGTAATAATGTTCACCCTACAAAAAGTAAGATTCAGACAATTCCAATAGTACCATACAAAAGTGGATCCCAACTAAGATGAACGATAGAACCGCTAATAAGACCAATTCAGAGAAAAAAGAAAAGTTGAGCAATATAACGTATTGTATAAGTTTTCATAAGTACAAAAAAAGGTATAAAAAAGATTATCTGACACGAATCACATATAAGAGAGTTATTGAACGAAAATATCTCATTGAGACATTCACATTGATCAACATACTATTGGGTATTTTCATGCTTGTGCATTTGTTATAGTATAGGTAATCGCCTGTCATTTGACAACTGGATGCACATCACGACTCAACTTGGGAATAACAAGCGTACTCATACATCACATTCAATCACTATCGGGAATAATAGTCAGGGTATAATTTTTTCATTGAGTAAGTTCTATTTTGTGAGGTTGAACAAGTCGACCGTCATGTCACACTGTTATAGTTTCATAAGATTTATCAATATCTGCAGTTGTGGGTGTTATTTGAGTTGTATCTACTATCTCTATTTGTTGTCAAGACACTCATGAGAGAGATGTTGGCAATCATAGAAGATTTCGAGCATTAGAAAGGCTAAATATCCCAAAAAACAAGATACAAACAGCAATAATACGCTTACATAATACATTGTTAAATTTTTCTACATATCAAGATCCCATTCCTACCAAAAACAATACTGGCATTGTTCACAGCGCAAATAACCCCATGAGTAATCAACCTTGCCACATATCTCAGGTATTCATTGCAATTATTTGCATACTTTGGGTAAATCAACATGGCAACAAAAACGTAGCAGCTCATACAAGCGGTGCAAACTTAGGCTTGGTAAGATGCAAAAAACGTTGTGACCATGATGATGGAATACGAATTCATAAACGAGCTAATGGTCAGGTAAGATCCAGCATATATAGTCACATATAGACAATCACTAGCCCTGTTATTATCGTCAATATTGTTGTAAGTGTTAGAGATACTTGCAAAACACTACCAACAAGTCATAATAAACTTCATAATACAAAAAATGTACCAACTCTTCAAAGGTGAAACAACGCTTGTGTATGTCGAAGTGGAGTTTTTTGTTTTGCTGATTCACGGGAAAAGCCTATTATAAGACTTCATGTTACCGCCAAACAACTAGACATAGATGCGACTATTCACATCAACAATGCAGTTCAAATACTAGCAGACTGAGAAAAAGACCCAAAAAGTTTAATATCTTGTAACATATAAAACACTAATCACACAACAACTCAGATTCAAACTACTTGAACTCGTCGATGCAGATCTTTGGTCTCTTTTGTTTGCAGAACACACTCTGCTGGTCAATCTACAAGAGTATATCAACATTCGTCGACTATTCTTTTCAACGCCTTTTTGGTTTGTTTTGTTTGTATACCTACACGTCATGTTGCATATGATATAGAGGTAACGACTGTATCATCAAGAGATTCCAATTCTTTTTGTAAAAGCACTTCACAACTTGGACAATGCATTCATGAAACATATAATGTATGTTTCTTTTGTTCATTTTTCTTTGATGTATTTTTCTTGGTCATTTTTTGTCAAACTAATAAAAATATACGAAAAAATCTTACACATTATGCAAATGTGTATTTTGGAGGACGTATATTTTTTATGTTAATGAAAGAGTTGATCAAACGTAGCTATCATATGGTCAAGCAAACAAATACGGCGGTCAACGATGTGGATATGACAACACATACACAACATCTGTATGCAAAGAAGTATGATCAAAAACATATTGTTTAACTGGTATCTTTTCTATAGAAAAACTAGTATATGTGTAAGCAACTGCAAGTGAGTCTTTATATTGAGACAAGCAATGTTGAGCACAATCATTTTGTGATGTAGTAAGAATAGGACAACAATCGTGGTTTTTTGAGTCCTCCGCTGTTTCTATCATAGTCGTCATTGAACTCGTTGTATTCATCGTCATATGATCCATATTTTGCATCGCAAAAACCTGCATCAATCAGGTTGAAGCCAAAACATATACCAAACAACTATAGAGCAACATTATTTTCATATAATATAGCCTAGCGCTTTTTTGCTGTTTTGCAAGATAAAGATACTTCACCTGACAGAAGGGATTGACAGATCGTTATTTGTAAGAACAATTCAAAACATCTATTATCTGACCCAGGCAGTTTGAATGATAAACCTATTTTTTTGAGATTTTTAACAAACTTCCATTATCAAGGTCGCCATAAGACGATGCATAAAGCCCAAACAAAAAGTCGTTTATATTACATTCTTTCTTACCCCCTCAATTATCAGGTAGAGGATCGTTAAGATAAACAAAATCTTTATCTATTCCAGTAACAACATTGAAATGGAAATTAAATTCTGGTTCTATCTCAGTTAGAAAGAGTGTAGTCAGTAAAGCTATTAATGGTGATCTTTGCTTAATGCTTTTCTTGATATCAACTACTCCTGGAATTTTTACTGTAACATTGCCGCCGTTTTTTAAAAATTCTATAAAATATTTGAGAACTTTTTTTTTCTGATCTTTTTCTTCCTTTTGGAGTAATTCTTCCATATGGTGTAAGATTTCCTTTTGACTCTTACCTCTATCAATGATAGTAAAGATTCCAGGATGTTGGGTCATAAGCTCTACTGAAAAACCATTTTTTAACATAAAAGTACCAATCTGAGGAGCATATGTGCCTACTTCATCAACCTTCAATTCTTTTTGAACTTCTATAAATGACTTTTTGATCCCAAAATATTTGAAGACCATCAATAAAGAAATAATTCCGCAGTCAAGGGATCCTTTTTTTTGTGTTTCAAGTGGAATATCTAACTTCATGGTGTTTATTGAGAATTTTTATAAATAATGGATCCATATTAGTTAAAAGTATAATTTTTACATAATTTTCTTAACTGCTTATAAATATCGTTGTACGAGATTCAACACCTAAATCTGTATTCAGATTCTTTGAGGTAGAAATTAAAATGATTGTCAATTATGCCAGTATACTTATTGATTCTTCTTTTGTAGTAAGATTGATTCTTGCTATTTAGATCAACAATATATACACATATAAAAATTCATTTATAATTTCATTACTTGATGCAAATATACGACATAGTATCTTTAGTTTTATGTATGATTCTTCTGATCCCAGCAGTAAGATTTTCTTGTTTATATGTATGTGGAACAAAAAACATATCATTACAGAATACTGTGGCGATATTTATCATCGATATAGTTCTTTGCTTATTTGTATATATAGGATATCAAAACATTGATATACTTTTGGGTATTTTAGTAATCCATCTTTTTGCAATATCAATAATAGCTCTTGATCAAAAAAAAATCATACAGAGTTTTTTATCAAACATGATATGAACTCTGCGAGGAACAGTACTTATTGTAAGTTTCTACTTTTATCTAACTCTTCCAATATATCAGACCATTGCAACAATACCGTATAGTTTGGAAGAAAGCAAATGAGAAGAAAAATCAGAATAATTAAGCAAACAATAATACTATAATTCAAAATAGAATACATATTGTTGCACATGCTTTATAAAGGATATTTTGTTCTCAAAAATACCTCTTACCAAGAAATAATGAAAATAAGATGCCACTTCTTTTGATACTCAAAGATGTACTTACTGGTATAAGTCCATAACTATACAATATGCTTATTTCTCCTATCATCTTGAAAAAAGATATTCAAAACAGGATACGTACATCTGAATTACTGACTTCCAATTTTTCTTTGGTAGACATATAAAGAATACCTGAAAAAACCAAGATTGTAGATTGGATTACAAAAAATACTCATCGAGGTGACAGTCAATCTCTAACACTATATCACAACAAAAAAGAGGAGATTCATAATCATATAGCTAAAAATATACCTAAGGCTATTGAATATAATAGACGAGATGAGAATCATACTGTTTTAATATGTACATATCATAAGAGTAAAGTTCAAAAAACAATACTCAGCAATGCTAAACTATGCATAAACGTAAACAACCCATCTCAAAATAGAATCTCAATTCAATATGTAGCTAATGGTATCAGTCAATACAATGGATGTAAAACCGAGATATCTATATATTTGGACGCATAAAGTGTAATTACACGAGATAGTATATTTATTAGACAAATATAAACCAAGGGTACAAGTAAAATAGATAACGATCACATTCATTCAAATCACAAAAAAAACCAGAATATTCAAGAAAAGATTGAAAAAAAAAAGACTGTATAAACATAAGGCTTGATACAGAATTTCTATTTCTCAATGATTTTTGTGTAGCTAAATTAACAGACTGCTCTATTCATGAAATAACTGGAAGCAAAAATCATAACATAATAGACAATCTCAAACAAAAATATTATTTTTTCTCACCAAATCATATAATCTTTTGATCTTTTACTTGATCCAAAATTTCTTTGTCAACATCTGGCATTGATCAATCAGCATTGTACACGATAAATGGTCTACTAAATAATTCCTCTCTTTCGTCTCAATCATCTGCACCATATATTCTCATTTCGTATATTCAAGCATCTTGTGGAGCATACAATTCGTAGTCTTGATTAGAGGTTATATATTGATAAGAAAGATCAACAGCATCTGCATCACTCTCGTTACGTGGAGTTCAAACTGGCACGATTCCTACCCATGCTGTATCATTGAGAGTAATCACTTCTTTTTGTATTATACTCACATTAAATGGCTGTGACATTATTGGCTTAGAAACAATCATCAGAGTTACATCCAAAACTTTTGCAGCTGGATTTTCTTGATCTCATACAGCAGGTTGTTCGTTATTTTCAGGATCAATCTCGGTAGTAGTTTCAGAATTCGTCTCAGATTGGGTTTCTATAACAGCTTCTTGTTCAGTTTGAGAAGAATCAGAAGAATTTCACTTAGTATTTATAGTACATCATACAACAAAAAACAAAGTAAACATAAATACATAAAGAATTTTATTCATAAGAAAAATATGAAGAAATAAATACTTTATTCATAATATATATACGCAGTAAATTTTCAACGAATTTATATCTAAAATATATGCTACAAATAACATCTTCAAAACTCTTTTTTATTGTGTAACTGTTTTCATTCATCATCAGTGTTTACTTCTCTACGTCGCTCAAAATATATTTTCTAATAAGATTATCATATACTAGACTTGTATTTATTTAAGTAAAATATATCATATATGTCAATATAGATTATATATACCTTTATATTACTACAAAACTAACATGAAAAACAGAGAAGATAGAAAAGATAGAATAATTGCGTTTAGTAATTCAACAGAGGAAGACCTTGATTTTGCTATAAATGTAGAAGACGATAAACTACGTCCATTACTTAAAGAAAAACAACAACAAGAAGCATCTATTCAAGCATTAGCAGAGGAAATTGCGAAAGAATTGAAAGACTTGAGTACAGAAGAATTGCTAAACTTTAATATTCAGAGTGAGAATAAAAAAGACCTTCAAGAAGTAATAGATAGTATAGAATCTGGAGAATTGGATAATAATATTGATGCCTTACTTTTTAATAAAAAACTTATTGAAATAAAGAAAGAATTACTTGCGGAGATCAATACTAAAATAGAAAAGATTGAAAATATAAGGGAAATCTACATAGAAGCAAAAATTTACAAGACTCTTAAACAATAATATTATTTCTCTTAAAATTAAGAGAAATAAGGTCTCATAGAATTATGAGATCTTTTTTTAAACATAAAAGCTTAATATATTTCCTATAAAGAAAAACTTATTCCGTAACATCAACTATATACTCAAGATCAGACCATTCATTCACGATTTTGTCTGCTCTATATAACATAAGCACAACGTTTCATCTTTTTTCTGTAGTTCTTGGTGTAGGAGTTGTGATGCTATTGATGACTCACAACAACTGTAATGCACGCAAATGAGCATCAAACCACTCTCAAGGCTGTCAGTTATAAGTATTTCAAAAAATAATTCTGGAAATAGTCGTTGCAACCATTGCTCTATTGACGTATTTGTCTGGGCGAAAACTCGTATCAGGAGTTCCGTCACTTTTGAGTCACATAATACCGAGCTGGCATGCCAAACGCGCATAATATTGTCTTTCCGTATTTTCTTGTCACATATCAGTAAACACACATGATCTTGATAGATCTGGCTCTGTAGCAAACCTATCTTGAGCAAAAACACTAATCATTTTGGCAAAATCTCTTCTTTTGATGCGTCTAGTTAAATCAGCTTTTGTAATATCATCAATTGTTGTACTTCAAATACAAAATGCATATTGATACGCATCATTGAGTTCTTGATTAAAAGGAGAGTTTGATACATTTCATACCTTTTCACATTGTGGAGCTCATGCTCATCCGTTTGATCCTCATCCATTTGATCCTCCTCATGAAGTACCTCACTCTGTACTCTCTCATCAACCTGTACTCCCTCATCAACCAGACGTTCATCATCACGATGTACATTTTCCATCAAAACTACTTCACGATGTATCTCAAGCAGGACAGTTGTCAGGAGTAATTCATCATCAAGATGATCATCACCCCCCTCATCATCAACCTCATCATCAACCACCGCCTCATCCTCATCAGCCACCTCATCAACCTCAGCTAGAAGTCTTATTAGCAGCACATGAAGCTGTTGATCATCCATTTGATCAAATACATTGTCGTGAATATTGTGTCGTAGATTCAGCAACTGCAGTAGAACTTCCTCAGGCACACAAACTAGAACTTGGCATACTACTAGTCGAGGTAGCATTTGCAGAACCACACACACCAAATACAGCAGTCGCAGGAGGAGTATATTGTATAATAATACTTCTAGTATACACTATACCATAAGGAGTAACTCATCTTGCGATAATCGTATTTGACCCTGCAACCAACATCACTTGTCCAGAAAAAGCAGACAGATTTTGTGTTGCCGTCGAATTGGTCAGGGTAATATTTTGTAATCATGTATGTAGACCTTGTACCAGTATTGTATTTGTTGTCGATACAAATCAGTTGTTTGGAGTTGTGATTGAGATCGCATATCATGTGAAATCATCAATAATCAGCTCTCACGTTGTTATATCAAATCACGTGTATGTCATTGCTCAGGTCGTATAGACTCATTGGGCTTGCACATCATACATACCATTTGTCGTCAGCGGTGTAGGCAATGTCCGTTGTCGAACTCAAGATCCTGCAACAAAAGATGTCGTCTGACCATCTACTGTAAGTATCATCGTCGTTCACGTTAGATCAACGGTTCCTGTGACAGTTGTTATAGTTCATGTACTAAATTGTGGAGAAACAGTTATTTTTGGTCCATATGTACTATCTATACGAAACGAGCTATATCCTGTACCAGGAATACGGTTTCATTGAAAATCATAAGCAATCACTTCTGCATTATACAATCACGAAGATAATGCTTGGCTTAGTAATGGGCTATATACATAATCCGTCGACGGAACAATTATACCTGTTCCATACAACATACCATTGAGGTATAGCATATATGTATCTCACGCATATCATGTTCATCATACAGAGACAAGTGAGTACGTCAAAACACTTCAAAAAGCAGGACTTGTGATTGAGGGAACAATTGCTTGCCTTGTTTGTACAACAAAATTTGTTGTGTACGATCATACACTTATTGTTGCAGTTGTATTTGTACCAAATTGAGAACTTGATATTTGTCTAATAGTCAACGTATCTCAAGCGTCTACACTAGCAGGTCACGCTTGAAAAGCTCATCAATTTATACTAAATAATCACCCAGTAATAGTTACTGGAACAGTTACATTGATTCATTGTATCGTTACAGTATTTGAATCTACTTCCCACGTGAGAGGGAGATCAGATTGCGATGCAAACAGAAATGAATCTGGAAGAGCGTCAACGTTTTGGACTGATTGTATGACAGAAGTTGCTCATAGTTGAACTACATCAGAAAATGTCACGTAGACTCTACCATCAGCTTGAGTAATAAAAGGATATAATCATTGATAAATATAACTTGGACTATTGATCCATGATCGGTTTCATCATGGAATCAACATCGCAATTCGAATCATATTGTTTTCATCTTCTGCTGCTATGTATATTGTTCCATCTGCAGCAACATCCATACTTACAGATTCAAAGGTTTTGTTATCAAAGTCTGCTGGTTGTCACACCAACTCCCATATGAGTCAGTTTTTTCTTTTGACAACAAGAGAAGATCAAAATCCAGCATCTATGTATGCAACATATATTTGATTTGGTCACAAAACTTTCATATCAACATCGACAACATCACCAACAGACAATCATTGAGAAACAGCAGTACTTTGATGATATTGCCACAAAGCTCCATTGTATTGCAATACAGCCAATTCATCACCGTTATTCATCTCTCCATATGAAGTAAACGGCGTATTTTGGTACATATCAAATGCAAGTCATACTGTACGTGTATTTGAGAATCAAGGAAGTCCAACTTGGGATCGAGTTGTTCAATTGAAGATTTGTGCAGATATTTCTCAATCATCCAACGTTCATTGCTCTTTGTAGAGGACATATATATTATTAGAAAGATCTATATCTATAGCAACATCACTTACAGCTCATGCAGTTGTTATATTTCTGTCTTGTCGAACACTACCATCAAATTGTAATACGCGAAGATTTTGTGTTGGGCTTGCAAATGCTATTGTAGGATAGTCGTTGATCAACGTCATATCAAACACACCTCATGTAAACATTGATCATGTCATTGCAGATCACATCAACGGTTGTCGGTCTCATCATGAAAAAATAAATACTTCCACCTGAGACGAGCTTTGCGTTGCCAAATATCATGTTCCTGTTGAAGAAAACAACACTTGCTGTTGTCCTGCTAATGGACTTGAGCTCACTCAGCGTGATCACAAAAAACTCCACCCCGCAGCTTGCATATACAAGGGAGTTAGAAAGACAATTAGCAAGAGCACATACAGACGTACACGTCTAAACATATCTAGTTTGGGAAAATAAATAAGAACTACGAACAACAGTAAGGTATTTTATTTTTTTGTCAAAAATTGTATAATATTGGTTACAATATTAACACCTTTTACTTTTTGACAGTATCGGTAATAAATTCTAAATCTGATCGTTTATGCACAAGTTTATCAGATCTATACATCATCAAAATAACATTTCATTTTTTCTCAAACGTATCTGGTGTAGGAGAGTAAACATTTTGTATGATTTTTGCTTGAGCAAGTGCTTGCATATGAGCTTCATATCGTTTTCATTCTTGTCAGTTATATCTTCATCTAAACACGATTCTAGATAAAGTCGTAGTCACCATTGCTCTCGTCATATACTCTTCCGGACGAAATGTTGTGTCAGGACGTCAGTCTTTTTTGAGTCACATAACTCATAGTTCACATGACAAACGGGCATAGTCTTGTCTTTCTTGGTTTTGGTCTCACATATCTGTATATTCACATTTTCTAGAAGGATCTGCAACAATATCAAATCTTTCTTTTGCGAACTCACTAATCATTTTTGCAAAGTCTTTTCTTTTGATAAATCAGTCAAGTTGAGCATCATTAATATCATCTATAGTAGTACTTCCTATACAGTATGCATATGTATACGCATCAATAAGCTCTTGTTGTTTATTTGAGTTTGTGACACGTGGGACTCCGACACAACGAGGAGAACCTGCTCCATGTCGAACATCTTCTTTTTTATCTTCACTTCATACGTCTTCATCTTCTGTAGGATCTTCATCGGTTTTCGTACCGCAAGATCTATCAAACTTACTTCATGATTTGTCTCAGTCTGGACAATCGTCAGGAGGAGTTCAAGTTCATGATCAACCTCATCCACCACCTCATCATCCACCACCTCATCATCCTCATCAGTTTGATCAAGAAGTTTTGTTAGCAGAACACGAAGACGTTGCTCATCAATTTTGTCAGAAACATTGTCGGATATATACACTTTCTCATTCACTGACAGCAGTAGACAATCAAGAGGCACATAAACCTTGCTGTGGCATAGTTGAAACTGTTGAATTATTTACGCTTCCACAAATTCACGCGATAGGTTGTGCTGGTAATGTATAGGTTACAACAATACTATCTGTGTATTGTCATGATGATGGAGAATAACCAATAGCAGTTATTGTATTAGCTCACAGAACCAATGGTACAACTCAAGAAAAAATCTGACCGCTATATCATGCAGCTTGGGATTGGAGTCTAATGTTTTGTAATCATGTATAGTTTCAAAACACTGTAACTTGAGGAACAGTAACACTCGTTCAGTTTGCTGGAGACGTTATATCTATAGCATATTTTGTAGTATCAATAATTAATTCATCTGTTGTTATATCATATCATATTTCTGATTTAGTTGCAGATGATGCTACAACATCATACTTTCAATCAGCTGACAATGGAGTTGGCAATGTTCGAGACCAATCTCATACTGGTGAGTTGAATGTTGTAGTTTGTCAATCAACTGTCACAGTGAGAGTTGTGTTTGTGAGTCATCCAGTTACGGTCACTGTTCACGTCACAACAGTAATAACTCATGTTGTGATTTGTGGTGAAACAGTCACTATTGGAACATACGTCAAATCAACAGCAAATGTACTAGTTCCTGTTCATGGTATACGAATTCATCATGGTTCATATGCTACCGCTTCTGCAACATATGTTCAATTAGTCATTGCTTGATCAACACGAGGAACATACATATAATCTGTCGTCGGTCCAACAAGTCACGAACCATAAAAAACACCATCAATATAGATCATTACCATATCCCCACTGTATGCCAATCATGCAATAGAGACAAGGTTTGTCGATACAGTACTACCATCTGCTGGGATATCAATTGTAGGGATAACAGCAGGTCTTGTTGTTACACTAAAAATTGGCTTACCTGATACTTTTGCAGCCAAGAATTGATTTGTTTCGGAGATAGCAACATACGACACCTTTTTTGTAGGAGCGAGTAATTCTAGTAAAGGCGTTGACTTACCAAAAAACACCTGCACATCGGTTTGTTTAGAAAAGGAAGAACTACTGATTTGTCTGACTTGTAAGGTATCTCATGCTTGGATTCTATCTTCAAGTTGGAATGGATTCCCATTCACACTCACCTCTCATCCATTGTTTGCATACACAACTGATGCAACATCAAATCATGCGACAGTAATCGTATTGGAAACTCTCATATCATTGAGAGGAACATCAAATTGGGCGTCAAACGTGATAGCGTCAGGCGTAGCATCTTCTTTGAGTACGGACTGAACAACTGATGTTGATCATTGCCTATCTGTATCAGAAAAACTTACATAAATGATACCGTCTTGATATTTGATAGACGGATTTTTTCATACAAAAAGGTAGTTTGGATCATTGAGCCAGCTTCGAGATCATACTCATTTTCATATATAAGAACTAGCAACCCACAAGACTCACATGTCGTCTTCTGCTACCAAGTAGAGAGTCGATGACGCATCATCATATACCATATCGAGAGAGACAAATGATCTATTGTTGAAATTAGCTGGAGTAGCAAGATCATATCGTCACTTTTTGGAAGGACTTTTAACAACGATTCAATTACTTTGTGTTGGATCTATATACGCTATATATACTCACGCTGGAGATGCGTCGATTGTCAAATCAATTGCATCTCATGCAGAAATACCAGATCATAAAGATTCTGAAGATTGAAAGTACTCTCGCACTGTGGCTGTATTGGTAAGCAATCATGCTTTTTGTTGGTTTGCATCATCAGCAAACAACACATGCATATCTTTGGATTTTACTTGCATGTCCATAGAACCTACCGTATTGTTAGAAAGTCAACGTGGTCATTCAAAGTTCCAGGTCGTTCCGTCATGTATTTGGGCAGAGAGTTGCTGATCATATGTTCATCATTGTTCTTTGTAGACAACGTAATATACCTCACTTCATACTTTCCCTTTTGCATCAACACGAACATCAGAAATTGGACCTAAAGTATCCAAATTCATATCTATCCATGAAGATCAATCATACCTCATAAAACGTCATTTATTAGTAGTTATGTCTTGAAACGCAAGAATAGGATATCTTTGATATACTTCCATATCCATAAATTCTCCATCAAATGTTCATCAAGCAATAGGTTGCCGATCTGAACCAACAAACTCATATATAGTAATCTTTTGATTACTTTCTGAGGCAAGATATCACTTACCACCATTGGTAAAACGAACAATTTGCTGATCTGATTGTGGACTAGTCACAGCACGAGATCAATAAAAACTCCATCACAAGGCATTAGTGAAAGTTGGAAGAATACTTAAACACACCAAAACCACTAGAGACAACAAACGAATATACATACGATAAATTTGATATAAAGAGATAAAAGTCATACTTTACTCACAAGTATATGCAAAAATTTTTATTTGTAAAAAAAATAGGCAAAAAAAAACAAACAGCTTGCATTTTTTTGTTAAATTGTTATCTATAGGGTGAATTGTACAGACAATTCTTGGCTTTTGTTCATACATGGTAGCTGTAGCTCAGTCGGTAGAGCACTAGGTTGTGGTTCTAGTGGTCGCGGGTTCGATCCCCGTCAGTTACCCCATTACAATTTGCAAAATAAACACATACTAAAAATATGATTCTGACATCAACCGTGTCAGAATTTTTTTGTATATTTTTATTGGAATTGAGAGTTAGGATTGGTAAATTTTTGTGGATCGTATAGATTTTTTCAGAATAGAAAAAAGAAAATGTACCTATAAGATTATTGAAAAGTCAATGAATATGCATTCAAACAAAATCACTAGTTTGAAAAATTGATTTTTCATAGATAACCCGAAAACATAACAAATTATGACACATAATATACCACATAAAACAATATAGTCTATTTGTTTACTAGTAGAAAAGACCAAAATATACCATTTTTTTATGGTAGAATTATAATTTTGTATAATGTCTTTTTTTAAGAACACTCATAAAGTTATGAACAATAAGGATATTGTATTACAAGTTTTTAGGAAATTAGCGCCGTATCGACCTATTGTAGATCAATATATTCCTCTAATTCAAATTTCGACCGAACTAGAGCTACAACAAATCGTGATAGTACTAAAAAACCAAATACACACAATTTTTGATAAAAAACTACAAGAT
The DNA here is from genome assembly GCA_964526045.1 of uncultured Candidatus Peribacteria bacterium. Taxonomy (GTDB): domain Bacteria; phylum Patescibacteriota; class Gracilibacteria; order Absconditabacterales; family Absconditicoccaceae; genus CAZGIF01. The sequence continues at coordinate 274,272 of CAZGIF010000001.1, forward strand.
AAAATTAGTTCAACATTCGTATATCTACAACATCTCAATAAAAAAGAGGAAGAAGATAGAATATTGGAAAAGCAAGAATTAGATAATTTATTACTTAGTATTGATGCATAAAAGCAAGCTTTTATTTCAGAAAAATAAGTTATGTGAAATATAGACTTTTCTCAACATGTAGAAACACAAGAAACAACATGAAGTAAAGATCTAGAGCCGTATGTGGAAGAATTTCTTAAAGATGTTGATAATCCTGAAGAAGCAAAAAAAAATGCAGATCAGTTACAAGAAAACCTTCCTTTACTTCAGGCTATGTCAGAGTTTGTTGATAATAAGATACAAAATATCTTGGAAAACTGAGTAGATAAATCTGAGTATAAAGATTTTATTGCATGCCATCATTTATCAAAATGATATAATCTATCCCTTATGCCACACACTGAAGTTGAACAAGAACAAAGAGTGAAACAAATTCAAGAATGTTATAAAAATCTTGAAATTTTCGAAAACCTTAATACTTCAGTAGATAAGGATATAGATAAAATTAACTCATTTGATACTAGTAATCCAACAATAAATAAGATTTTGGAAAATACCTGACAAAAGCCAGACTTTATTCTATCAATGAAAAGCCATCAATTAAGTCTAATAAGATGTGAATTATGACCCTGGACAATTCCAATGTCTCCTGAACATCTAGCTGTTACAGAAAAAGAACAAGAAATAATGCACAAACATTGGAATACAAATAAATCATCTCCAGACATAATAAAAAGTCCCGATCAATGTCAGCAACTAATAGAAGCAGTAGCAAATATATGAGAAGTTACAACATATGAACAGTATTTAATTAAAGAATTCGTAGTTTGACTGATTATGAAGTCTCTACCTCATTCAGAAAGAGACATACATCATGACGATTTAAAGTGGAATAATAATTCAAATACATTAGGTAAAGACAACATTATACTAGAAAAAAACAGTAACTGATGAATCACAATGAAAAATAGTTTAACCTGAGAAAGTATCTTTGTAGATCAAAATCTTTTTAAACAATGAAAAGAAAAAGAAGAACAAAGAGAAAATGACAGAGATCTAATACATTGATTTGGCAAGGATCTAATGCTAAAACACTTATGATTAGATAAGGAAGCACAAGGAAAAAGTGAGAAAGAAAGAAGTAAAATGATAAATGAAAAAAGAGATAGCATGCCCAGAGAACAACAAGATACATTAAGACAAAAAGTAATCCATGAAGCTATAATTATATCTATTACAGATCGTAATGATGTTTTTGAATCACTACGAAGACAAAATGAAGAATGAAGAAATCAATTTCAATTATTTAATAATGATTCTTTAAAAGATCTAGCACAAAAATATAATATTAATTTAGATGCTGATTGAGATGGAGCCTCTGACTTCGATATTTCTAAAGGACGTGTTGCTATCACAACACAAACAATAGATGGACATAAAATTTTTCAGATTAAACAAGGTCAAAGCACAATAGATATTGGGTTTAATTATATGAAGGCTACTATTATCAAAATGGATGAAAATCAAACTAGAAAATTAGAAAGTGATATTCAAACATCATTGGCTGAAGATAACACAACAATGGAAAAAGCAAAAGAACAGAATCCTAATATTTATAGAGCAATAGAAAATATAAAAAACCCTGAATATAATGAACACTTTCCTATTCCTAGTGTTAATTTAGAGTGATATGACCTTACTCCTGAACAGTTACAAACATTAATTCCTGAACTAGAAAAAATTGAAGGAAAGTTTAGATTAAATATTAGTGGAAACGACTTAGAACATTTGCCAAAATCTCTTTTTGAAATCAAAAACTTATCTACAATAGATGCATCAAACAACAACTTAACGTCTCTACCAAATATTGAAAGTAATAGCAATCATATTTCACATTTAAGCTTATGAAACAATAATTTTTCTTATTTATCTTGATTTGATCAATTTAGAGAATTGGAAAGCTTAAATATGGGCAATAATATGATCAATAATCTATCTGCTTTAAAATGATTACATTCTCTTGAGAGAGTAAACTTTGACAATAATAACATAACAGAACTTGATTGAATCATAGAGAACAAAAGTATAAGTCATCTCTCCCTAAATGGCAATAAAATATCTACAATACCTGATAATTTTACTAGTGAGAATTTACAGACATTGAATTTGTGAAATAACAACTTATCTGATAAAAGCTGACACATAAACTTAAGTTGATTTCCAAATATAAGCAGTATTACCATTGAAGACAATTCTTTTTCTCATTTACCTATTTATTGAAAATCAACTACTATAAAAAAGTTATTCATCGAATGAAATAACTTTGATGGTGCAAAACTTCCTAATCAAATTAAAAATTTAATGCCAAATATAGAAAAAATTGACTTTTATGAACATGTATTACCTTGAAATCAAGCAAAAAAGTTTTTCCTAAACGGAGATTTGAGTATGTCTTGATTCAATATACAAAACTCAAAAGCTGAACAGCTAGCAAATTTTTTTGATACTCATAACAATATAGCATATGGGATATGATATGCATCGTCAGAATGAGAATCTCAAAAAAATGCAGAAAAACAATTACAATGATTACAGTTTGATACTTGAGATACGAAATACATTACTAGAAAGTCAGATCACTGATACCAAACTTATGCAATAACATCAGCTTCAGAATTAAATGATTCATTTTTTTAAAAAGAATATATGTAATGAATGAGGTAGATGAATCAATTTTAGTAGTCATTACAAATTATAGAAAACTATACTAAAAATATAATCCTGACATCAATCGTGTCAGGATTTTTTTTGTTCACCTATTCAAGTAATTCAACAGTAATATCAGTTGCTTCTTCTTTTCACGGTTGCTTTATAAAAACTATAAAGAACTCTTCCAAATCACTAATCATAACACGTCATTGATTTTCATCAAAGTCTGTACTTTCTCGAGCACGTAAGTCTTCGTAGCTAATAGTACGTTCAGTTCACGCTGGGATGGTTGTATTGAAGGTGTAATCGACATACATACCATCTTGATTTTCTCGGTCTTCATATCACGCAATAACTCATTTAACCAATAATGGGCTATCCGTGGTAGTAAGACGCAAAGATCTATCAAAAGCAAGCTGTCACATAGGTACATGGTAAGATCAATAGGCAGTCAAATCTATTTTTCATCATGAGATATATAAATCATTACTGAGATTAACTCAACCAATATCTGATCAAAGTAAGCGTTCAAACAATACCAAAGTAGGGTCAGATATATTCATTACTTTAATATTATATCTATCAATCAACTGAGCAACAATACTATCTGGATTCTCTACATCAAAAATGTCAGATGAGCTACTTTTATGTGTATACGTAATATCCACCCTTTCAGAGCGAAATGGAACATCATCCTTGTCGGTAACAAATAGCATATCATATCATAGTGGTTCATAATACTTGGTAAAATAAAAATCTATATAAGGAGAAAACTTATGTATACCTTGGTTTTCAAAATGAGTAGGGAATGATGTACGTACTACATGTACTTTATTTCAGTCAATCTCACTATGTCACAAATAAGCGACATTCTCATATTCTTTGAGGTAAGAAAAAAATTCTCTTTGAGCGTCTTTTTTTGTAAAACCATCTGTACCGAGAAGTCATTCATACCAACTTATAGCAAGTGACATAATCTCAGATGTAGAATTTTGTCGTTGCTGACTCATAGCAACTTCATCAATATTATCACCATAAAAGTTTCAGTCATATTCCTCATCTAAACTAGAATATTCAACATTTGCAACAGAAGTTTGCATTTTTATAGATAATACTGTACCATTAACAGTTTCTTTGGTTAATATTGATGCATGTTCTATCTCAGCTGTTGAGTCGTATATTATAGAATCTCTTCGTGTATCTTCTTGTATAGTCATTGTATCTGGCTGATCTGTTCTCTTTTCCTTAAGAACTGGACCTAATATATTATACAAAGTTATACGACGCTGTATATGAATAATATCATCTTGAGAAGCATCAGGCAGCTCCTGAGCAGCTTGTGCTTGCTCAACAAATCACTGTACAGATGTATGCAAAGGCATATCTCATTCGCGCTTTGTGGTATGTGAAAAAAATAAACCAAATAGCAGTATACAAACAATTCATAGAAAAGCGATTGCAAAAGACTTGTTGTATGTATCCCATCTACTCAATAAAGAGACTCTTTTCTTTTTCTGATAACACTCACTGTCTATTTTAGAAAGTGTATTTGATTGGCCATTTTTTTGTTGTAAAAATGCCCTATAGGCTTTATTATATATTTGTTCGGTAATATCTTCATGAAGTTTATATCATGCTCATGCTTCATGCAAGAGATTATCATTGTCTATATAGTCACGAGAATCTTGTATCTTTGTCATAAAAAAAACAAAAAAAATAAAAAATTATACTGACAGATATTGTTCGGACATAGTTTTGCGTCAACGTGAAATGTGTCAGGAAACCGTTTTTTCTTGCAATCACATAAAAGATGCTATTTGTTTATTTGACAATCAGCTAATGTACTTTAGTCTCATACATGCTGCTTGAGATTCTGGGAGAGATTGCATAAGTTTCAAAAGATAAGTATATTCATATTCTATAGATGCGAGTTGATCTGGTCTAGATTCAGTAGACACTGCTATATCTTGTAAACTTTCAGTATCCAGATATCTCATATGAGAACTTTGTCACAGATAATCTAGGGTACGAGACTTTGCTATACGAAACAACCAACACTCAAACACTTCTTGGATTGGTCTTTTGAGAGACCCTATTTTTGTAGCAACAATAAGTCGTATATTGCTTACAATTTCTACTGTAGAAGCATTATCTTTGCATAAAGAGAAAACATAGGCAGATATTTTTTGGTGATACGTATCAAAAATCACACGAAAATATACTTCATCGCTTGATCATTCACATACATACTCCAAACATTTTTGGACGTTCATGGATACAAAAGAAATAAAATAGCCTTTTACAATGTTGTATATTTTTTGCAGGCATATACAAAGACGATCAAAATACTGTAATACTGCAAGAAAGTTTTCAAACCGATGCAATAAAAGATAAAAGAGGTATCTGTATTATTTATATAGATTATCAGAACGAAGAACAAAAATAGCTCTTACTAGTTTTAACATGCTGAATGGAATTGAGACCAATATCTATTGCTATTAACTAAAAATTACACATAATATTCCCAAATATTGAATAAATATTTTTATATATGCAAAATGGACTTGAAATAATAAGACTTAAAGAATCTTTGATTTTACTATGGGGAGTTTTGCAAACATAAGATATATCTTAATACACAATTCATAGTTTTATTACAATGTATAGATATTTCTTATATAAAGTAATCAACATATAAACATTTAATAATTTAATTATTTACACAAAATGTCTAAAATAAACGAAAAGTTTTATAAGAAAGTTAGCACAGTTGAAAATCCACAAGCTATATGATCACAAGTAAAAGCACTATTTAAAATTCCACTTATGACTGCAATAAAATTTGATGAAAGAAGTAGCACAGTTTATAAGTATGAAGTTCCTAAAGATAAGACAAAGTCAGAATCATGACAAGATTTAGATTTATCTAAAATATACCAAAAATGATATACACACCCGTCACTACCACCTACTAAACAAGCAGTCAGATGTCTTTTCTGATCAGATAATGATATCTACATGTGATGAGCCTACTTCGACAATGTAGCAGTGTCTTTACCTAACTCAGATTATTTTGTACAGCATATAACAGGGATCATAACATGATTAAAAGAGAATAATCTCTTTAATAGTATTAAGATCAAAGAATTTCAAAAGGTATTAGTAAAAACATTAGATTGAAACAAAAGGTATGATAATTTTGAAGATTTTAGGCGTGCTGCAAAGAGAAATAAAGCAGGGATAGAAGGTGAAAAACTTCAAAACATACACAAATTATATAAATATACTCATGTAATCATGCACTTGATGTTCCACGATATGGCGCATCAACTAGAGCCTGAAAACCTAATACAATGAGATATCAGTTTACCTCCATATCATGTCTATCAGTTTATGAAACTAAAATCTTTGTTAAATAAGCAAGGATTAAACTGAGCGCTAGCAGATATGGCAAAATATACAAGAACAGCTTTTTCTCGTTCTTTCAGAAATGAGCTATGGGTTGGACATATACAAAGTAAATTTGAAACTGGAAAAGCTACAGCCGATTTTCTTGAAATCTTTCGTCAATATGATATACAATTTAAGAAATCATTTTGAAAATGACGAGAAGCACTTAGTTTCCTGCCAAATAAAACAATAATGCTAGACGGAGGACATGAATTTAATGCAATGCAACAGTACGCAATGCAAACAGATCTTCAAGAATATATGACCAATGTAGAAATGCTGGTAAATCAAGTAGAATCTATTACAGATGAAATTGCGACCATGGTGTGAACTTACTATAAAAAAAATGAGACATCACTATCAACAGAGAAAGCATGGGGATTGATGGAAGATTTATGTAATAAATTGGGTTGTAGTAGCACTGCGCAAAACCTAGCAAAAGAAAAAAAGAACTATTATCAAACTCCTTTGAATTATTGGTGAATAACATTTATTAGCTCCTTATTGAAAGAGTATCATAAAAACAATAGCCCAGATATGTACCAGTATATAGATAATCGTATTCATGAAACTAGCTTTTTGCTTTGTTTTCCAGATAATGGAATTGGAAACAACAAAATGATAACATTACTGCAACAATTAAATACTATGCTATTTATTAAATAAAAAATATACATGAGTGAAGTACAAAAGAATTATAGTCTTTCAACACTACGAAAACACCCAAAAGTAAGATCAGCTATCATTTCATTTATAGGAGGATTTCTCCATAGTGTATTGTCTTGAAGAGACGAAAACTTGGAAGCAACAGCACAAGGCTATCTTGATAAGACAAATACTACCATCAATAGTAGCGAAAAAACGAACAATGCCATCAATGCACTGAAAGAAAAATGAAAATGAATCATCATAGCAAATCATGAAAGCTGAGTATTTAGCGACTACTTACCTTTATTTAGTCTTTTGACTGAAGAAATACTCAAAAATTGTATCTTTTATACTGCAAGTCACAATCTTGCAATGAACAAAAGAGAGTTTCCTGACTATGAATTTAGACCTGCTAAAGCGGCTAAACTCAGTATAAAAAACTTAGAGAATGATATCAGAAAAATTGAGAAAGATTGATGATATATCTTTCTTATACCTGCATGAGAAAATACTGATGATGATGCTCCATTTCTTTGAATCTTCAAAAAAATTATCGAAAATTCAACTGATGAGTTGCCAATATTAGCAAGTCGCGTCTCGCATAAACATTCAATGGGATATATGCAAATATGACAAGCAATACTACAAAACATTATACATTCCTTGCAAGACAAAATGTCGAAAAATGAGGAAACAAAACAAACAAATCAAAAGAACTTATGAACAACTACCATTAGTGCACAATTAACGTCTTCGGAGGAATGGAAAAAACTAGATTGAACGTGAATGAGGTCTTTTTATAATAAAGTGACAGTATAAATATATTACTACTCTTTCACAAAAATATGAATTGATCATGGATTATGTTGAGACTTATGAGAGGTAACTACACCTCACTCCCAATCTTCCAATGCAAAAACATATGACAAAAATTTGGAACCTGACTGCATTTCGGTCAGAATTTTTTTTTTGAGTTTTGTATTGATTGTTGTTGGTAACCCAAAAGCATACAACACATCTACATCAGCTAAATGATAGTCAAAGCCATTACCATAAACTATTGAAAGATTTTTGGGTCAAAAAAGCCCTTGTTTACATCGGCTATAAACAAATAACGGCAAAGCGTATTCAATACCAACAATATGTGCGTTAGGAAATTTTGTTGCAATATATCTACTGACATGAGCAGTTCCACAGCCAAACTCCAAAAACGTCATACCTGTTTGAAGATCTGTCAATTCGCCAATAAGTTTAAGATCATGACTACGGGTTGGCATCCATGGAGCAAATCCCATCCATGCCCACACAAGACCACCAAAGATACACAAAAAAACAACTCATGCTATAATAGAAACTATAGTCATTTTATCTATAACAAATAAAAAAGCACTAATCTGAAAAACCAAATGACTTTGTGTGCTTTTCTTTTTTATAACTACTTGCGTTTTTTATTTTTTGTAAGCGATTGAGACGGGTCATATGTGGTTGTCTCATCTCTTCAATATGACATCAAGCTTCAATAGTTGATGACAAACTATCAACATATTGTTTTGTAGCACGATGATACTCACTATACAAAGCAGTATCTCAGCATTGATCAAGTTTTTTTTTGAGACTTGTAAATTTCTTGATGAGTTGTGTGGTTGTTGTCTGTTCATCGCGAAACATTTTAAACATGTTTTTTGTAATTTTTTCTAAGAGATTAATAGATTTTTGACGGTTATACTTTATAAGTTGTTTTGTTACTAGAGATTGTCATGACATGAAAAAACTTTTGAATCAAATAAACCTTACATAAACATTCTTTTGAGATCTTCATCCTTGATCATATCAGGACTCCACATTGGATCAAAGACTATATGCAACAGCACATCATACTCAGGATATACATCCAAAATAGCATTCTCAGTCATCTCTTTGATAGCATCACCCATAGGGCATGCTGGTGTTGTAAATGTCATTGTAAGGACAATAGTATTTGTATCTTCTTGAACTTCTATTTTATAAATAAGTCCCAATGTATAAATATCTATCAAGGGAACTTCTGGATCATAGACAGTTTCTAACTGTTCAATAATTTTTTGTGTCATAGGATCTATAGCGTGATCAGATGCACTATCAAGTATAGCTATAGTTTCTGTCATAATAATAATGAAAATAAATGTGAAAAATCAAAAATCTTTATTTAAAACTCTTTTTTATAATCTTGCGCATGAGGAGCTACTGCCAAAAACACTTGTAAACCAACAAATAGAAGAAATAACACGGCTCACAATAACTTGGTTCGTTGTTCCAAGAACAACAAAGAAATATTGATCAAAATGAATATACCAAATAATAACGATAATTTATAACTTTCTTTTGCAAGACGAATCGTATCTTTTGAAGATATTAATGATTGAATAGCAAAAAATAAGTAAAAACTACTTCACCAAGCAGTTATGAATATTCACAAAAATCAAAATCATAATCACATTGCTGGATCTAATGTAGGATCAATATAGACGTATACCATTCGCAATATCAATATACCTAGCAACACTTTGGCAACAGCTCAAATATGATACAAAACCATCAAGAAAGAATAAGCAAATGAATAGTAACACTCTAATGATTATCTACTCATCTTGCAAGCATTTTAGAATACGATATATGCAATAATAAAAAAATCTGACACATTTAGACGTATGACCTAAAACTTCATGTTACTACGCCAACTATATGTACATCTCATTTGGGATGAATATCTTGGTAATTAGAATTTGCAGCTTGAAAGTACAAACGATCTCAAGGTTTTTTGATAAGATACTTGAGTGTATATTCATTATCCAAAGAAGCAACAACGATATCATTGTTTTTTGCAGTAACAGAAGTATCAACAACAACATAATCATGTTCCATGATTCAAGCATCAATCATACTATCTCACACAACTTTCAAAAAAAACGTTGATTCTGGACGACGAACGAGAAATGAGTCAGGAGCAATCTTTTCAATTTCATTATCATCATGAGACTCAGTTGGCATTCAAGCGCGTACTGATTCAAATGTAGGGAGTCATGTAAACATATCAGTTGGTATAAACTTACTCTGTTCCTGACGAAAGTATCTTTGTTCTATCAGTTGCTGATAAAATCTATACGTAACTGACATAGAATTAACTCACAAAACATCCATAGCTTCCTTGCACGAAGGAATATATTTATGCTGACGATAAAATGCGATAAGTTTTTGAAAATATTCACGAAAGTTACTCTTTCTTGGCATAGTACAGTGTATATAATAAATAAGAACATATATTCTTATACTATAATACATCTAATTTGCAAGTAATTCTTACAAAATTCTTATGAACTACAGGTTTGTGTTCACTCATTTACTTTTTGAGACACAGACAAAAAGTCAGTTTGCAGTATTGAAAGTTTGTTAAACAATGTTTGCATCCTGTCACGGACAAAATAAGAATCGCTATATGTAGCAAAGTTTGTCTGCAATAAGTTTGCAGATTGTTGAATCAAGACTTGTTTTGTATATGCAAATTCTTGCTGAATAACTTTATTTGATAGTCATAAACATGCGTTATATGTATTTTTTGGTGGCTGGTATGGAATATTATAATCATTGAGAAATACTCAAGCAAGTTCTTTTGCTAGATAACATGTAGCGAAAAATTTATTCTTAAGTCCAAAAGTTTCCCATTGTTGGGTATATCGTTCAAGATCATATGTTCAATAGACACTCGGCATTGGTTGCTGTATATTTCGATACTCTTTATATGCTTCAATAATTGATCCTGCAACTGCTCACGCAGGTTTGGTAGCATAATCTACTACTAGCTCTCTTCGTTCTTGTGCTTTTGGATCTAATCAAGCATCTGGATACTGTTCAGCAGGGCTTCAACTCAGTCTTCTCATACCAATATCAACAAGGTGGTCAAATATATACGCACTCTCTGCATACAAAAGATCTGCAGGCAATTGTCATCAACTATCTTTCGCTGGGCATAATGACTGTTCACCAGTATCAGCAATCAAGTTTTTTTCACAACAATAATATAACAAATGTTGAGCTGCAACTTTTATGTCATCAACAGGGTAAAGGTCAGCAAAGGAAGCAAAAGGATCAGAATAGAAAACATCATCACTTTCTCAAAAGTAGTTTTTGAGCGATCAACATTGACCACCTGCCATATTAATCATAGAAAGTTCCTGTCAAAAAGTAACTTGTCAAAAAAATAAGGGCAAAAGAACCAAAAAGACAATTCAAATAAGTCCCATACACAGAGTAGAAAGAGAAGAAAGAGCACGATCTGCCATTGAACAACACAAAATAAAAAACATTGCATTTTTGAGTACTACTAAGTATATTCAATACAGCAAAAAAGTCAAAAAACGCCCAATAACAAAATATATGTTTTATGTTTCGTGCTCGAATGATTTCATTTACTTGAATTAGTATTTTACAAAAAGAGATAGAGTATATGCAAAATATACTATCAGATATCTCGCTTTTTTGTGTTGGATGAAGTATCAGAGACATACTTTTGCAACGCAATATGGAGCCAAATGATATAGATATTTGCTGTGCATGAACCCCAGAAAACATATGGAGTAAAGCAAAAAAAGATGGTATTCATGCATTCATTACAGAAAAATATTGAACAATGACATTCATACCTCAGAGCAAGGAGAAACAATATGAAGTTACGCCTTTTCGTACAGAGTCTTGATATTCTGATAGTCGCCGTCCAGATACTATCACTCGATCATCATCACTGCTCCTTGATGCACAAAGAAGAGACTTTACTATAAATGCACTCTATTACACATATATTCGTTTAGAAAAAACAACAAAAAACCAAGCAAAATCTATATACGACGATCAAAGTCTTCTTGCATGAGATCTAGTGCTAGATATAGAAGCATTTGAAGCTTCAATCAAGAAGCAATGATGGTATGCGATAGCGGATATTATTATTATTCAAGATACAGATTTGATAACAACAATTTGGCCAGAATGACAAATTGATCTTGCAGAATGGAAACAAACATTTTGATTACGTACACATACACATTGTATTGTTGATCCATACAAATGAATACAAGATATACGATATTGAAAACTGCGTTGTGTTTGACTTGCGGACAAAAGATTACATGAAGATGCATTGAGAGTAATTAGAGCCATAAGGTTCGTTAATACACTTAATACTGCAACTTATAGTATAGATTTTGAAAAAGAAACATGGAGCGCACTCAAAAAAAACTTTTTTCGTATTCGTACGCTACCAAAAGAAAGAATACATATAGAACTTATGAAAATATTAGAAGGAGGAAGTCCATTTTGATTTTTGGCTTTATGTGATGAGCTAAACATACTCAAAACACTATTTCCAAGCATTCATGCAACAAAATGAATCGACCAACCAGTCAGATACCATCCTTTTGATGTCTATAATCACACTTTGCTCTGCGTACATGCAGTAGAGCAGATCACAAGCAATCCGTATGCAAGGATAGCTATGATGTATCATGATGTTGGAAAAGTCGACCAATACTACTTATATTCTCTGGATTTAGATAAAAAAGAAATAAACAGACTCGGTGAACTTAATCATAGACAATCAAGTGCAGTCATTGCAAAGCCGGAACTGAAGGCTTTGTGATTTGGTAGCAAAGCAATTGAAGAGATATGTTGGTATATAAACAATCACCATAAACCAGAAGAAATTTTGAGTGCAAACATTGAAAATCAAAAAAAGAAATTAAGAAAGATGTATTCTGATGTGTGATACGCAATGATGCAAAATCTCTTTGATGTTGTATTGGCAGATAGAATATGACAATTTAATCCCATTCAAAAGAATAGTATATGAGAAGTAACATATTTGCGTAGTATGTTAGACACGCTACGTGATGAAGAAGGACAATTTGAAAAAAAGAACTTATGCATAGATGGAAAAATTCTCTTAGAAAACTATAATCTACAGCAATGACCAGTTGTTTGAGATATACTTCAATCAGCATTTGATCGAGTACTAGAAGATATACAAAGAAATAATATTGAGCAATTACACATGTTTGTTCGTTGATATCTTCATCAAAAATGAATTACTTAAATAAAAAAAAGATGCGAATGCATCTTTTTTTTATAAATTATATTTAAACTACAGTTCTTCATATTTTGTCATAAGTATTTCTGTTTCAGATTTATTGATCAAATCTTGAACAACTCAAACGATAATAATTACTCACGATCATGTTACAACAACAGGGATTCATCATAAGTCTTGTGCAATATCACTTATAAATGGGATATAATACAACAAATAACTATAAATTCACAGAAAAGCTAATCACATTCATCCTCGTAAGCATAAGTGCATTAATGTTTTGTGAATATAAGATGCAGTTTCTTCTCAAGGTCTAATTCAAGGAATAAATCATCCTCTTTTTTGAATATTATCAGCAATCTTGTCAGGATTGAACTGTATCAACGTGTAAAAGAACGTAAAGACAACGATCAAAATAAAGTAGATACTAATTGCAATAAGAGAAGGTTGGTCCGTACTATAAATATTAAGATTCGCATCTAACCATCTAGCGATTTCCATTACGACAGAATTTGAAGTACCCATTCTTATGATAAGTTGTGCTATCAAATAAGGAAAAGTTGTAAATGCAATAGCAAATATAATTGGGATCATTCCTACTGGATTAAGTGGGATAGGAAGCGTTGAAGTCTGTTCAACCTTTCACTTTCTAGCATAAACTATAGGAATATTTTTAATAGACTTAAGCAAGAAAATAGAGGCAACTACGAGAACTCAAATGATAACAAACATAAATACTATCACTCATCACGTACTTATTCAAGAATCAGCAGAAAGGATACTTCTATATACTTGCTGAGTCATTCAAGCTACAATCGAAGCAAATATAAGCAAGGATGTACCATTACTAATTCACTTTTCAGTAATATAATCACCGATTAACAATACAATCATAGATCATATAGCCAAAACAAAAGCAGATCATAATACTAGTGTAAAGTTGGTTGTATCAATTACTCAACCAAGTATAGAGTTAATAAAGTAAACCATTCCAATTGATTGCAAAAGAGCAAGAGGAAATGTCAAATATCTAGTATATTGTTGTATTTGTTTCGTACCTTGTTCTCATAGTTCTTGTAGTTCTTCTAATTTTGGTATAACAATAGTCATTAACTGCATAATAATAGATGCATTGATGAACGGAGAGAGTCATACAGCAATGATAGAGAAGGTCTCTAATGAACCTCATAATAACATAACCAAGAAACTGAGACCATCTTGAGATCAAGTTGAACCAGATGATCATGTTGCTAACATTGATCACATTTGATCCATCAACATATCAACATTAGAAAAAGGAACAGGTATAGTAACTAGTAGTCTATAAACAGTAAGGAAAAAAATAGTTCGGAGAATTTTTTTTCTTAAACTCTTGTTTGTTCGTAATTTACTAATAGTAGAAAGTACTTTTTTCATATGAATAATCTAATTCTAAAAAAGAACATAAGGTGGGTAACCTTATGTTGCTAGTTATGCTATTACTTTTCAACCAGATGTTTCAACTTTTGATTTTGCTGATGAAGAGAAAAGAATTCATTCTCAGAAACTTAAAGATTTTGTTGTATCTCAAGATCACAATATCTTAATAGTTTGAGAAGATTTAGCGTATCATAGTGTTACTAGGTCTGCTTTTTCTAGCAATGAGGATGCCTTTATGCGATCGTCAGTTTCTAATGTAGATAAGCTAATAGGTGCAACATCTTTCCTTAGTTTAAAATACCTTTTAAATCATTTATTTTTAGGCAATCTTTGGAAAAGAGGTGTTTGTCCTCATTCAAATCAAGGATGAAGAGAAAATCATGATCTAGCTTTTTGTCCTTTACAACCTTTTGTACAGTAGTTTCATCTTCAAGAAGCATTTCATCTTCATCTTCTCAAAGCTTTCCTTTTGAGAGCTTTAGATTTTTTTAAATCATGTAACAACATAAGACAATAGTAATAAGATAAAGTATACAAAATCTAATAGAATAATTGTACACACTGTAAGGTATCCGTTATAATAAACTAAGCTGCTGCTTTAGTCGTAGAATCTTCAGATTTAGGTTTAATTGACCTAGAAGGTGTTTTTTTACGAACAGGACGAGATTGATCAAGAGAGGAATGTTCTTCATTTGCTTCACTTTCCAATTGAGCAGCTTTAGTATCCATAATGTTTTTTGTATGAGATGCTTTTAATTTAAATGATTCTAAGGCTTTGATAGTAGTTAAAGCATTGTTTAACTTATTGTTAGAACCAATAATTTTAGAAAGTATATTTTTGTATCAAGCTAACTCCAAAACCAATCTAACAGAAGATCAAGCTTTTAATCAAGTTCATTCAGCCGCAGGAATAATTTTAATAACAGATGCTTTATTTTTAACTGTAATTGGATACAAGATAGATCCTCAAGTAGTGATTTTCAACTCTTTAATATGTTTATATGCTTCATGAATAGCTTTTTTGATTGCTATAGAAACATCAGATCATTTTCAAACACCAATTCAAATTTTTCAAAATTTGTTACCAATAAGAATAGTGGCTCTGAATGAAAGTCTTCTTCATCATGTAGTAACTTTAGTAACTCTTCTTATTTCAAGTAGTTTTTCTTCAAATTCTTTCTTTGGTTTACCACGAGACATACGGGGAACAGTAAAAAAATAAATAATACAAAGCTTAAACTATGATACCTCATTCTCTTAATCCATCACATACAGAAGCAACTCTTCAGTGATATAAGAATCAGTTTCTATCAAATACAACAGAATCCACACCAGATTCTTTAGCTCTTTTTGCGATTTCCAATCAAAGAGTTTTCGCTTTCTCAACTTTAGTACCTGTAGCCGCTATTTTTTTGTCTGATAACATCACAAGTACTTTTCAAGAACTATCAATTATAGATCAATAAATGTATTTATTTGACCTAGAAACAATACATCTAAATTTAGAAGAATCAAGAGATAATGCTTTTTTTGCTCTCATATTAGTTTTTACTTTCCTTTGCAAATATGAGTTGTTTTTCTTTAGAAGAGACATGTTAATAACATGATGTATAAAAAAATTATTTCTTAGAAGTTTTTCATGCTTTCATTTTAACTATTTCGTTAGCATATCTTATACCTTTTCATTTATAAGGTTCTGGTCTTTTTATATCTCTAATTTGAGCAGCAGTCTGTCAAACAAGTTGTTTATCTATTCATGAAACTAACAAAGTAGGATTTCATTTTGGATCTTTATCAACGGTTAATGTAATTCAAGAGGCAATTGCGTAAGATACAGGATGAGAAAATCATACATTTAGTATAAGATTAGTACCTTCTACTTTAGCAGCAAATCATACACCAAGAATAAGGAGTTTTTTTTCATATCAAGAAACAACTCACTCTACCATATTAGCAACTAACGTTCTCGTCAGACCCCAAAATTTTTTATCTTCATCATTTCATATAGAAAAGGATATAGATGTATCATCTTTTTGAATAGTAATACAGTCCAAAACAGTATAAGACAATTGTCATTTAGGTCAAACAACAGTAACACTTTGTCAAGAAACCGTTATAGTAACACCATCTGGTATAGAAATTGAAGATTTTCAAATCTTAGACATTTCACAAATAAATAAGGTAAAACCACGTATATTTAATAAATTTCAGCAATAAGTTCTCATCAAACCTTTTCTTTTTTAGCAATATGTGTTGCTAACAAACCTTTACTTGTTGATATGATACCGATTCATTGTCAACCTGCAACAGATTTTATTTCTTTGTATCAAATGTACCATCTTCTTGAAGGTTTAGAATAGAACTTTATAACGGGAACATCTTGAATTTTATCATGAACTTCTTTGAGGTGA
Source organism: uncultured Candidatus Peribacteria bacterium (assembly GCA_964526045.1). Lineage (GTDB taxonomy): Bacteria > Patescibacteriota > Gracilibacteria > Absconditabacterales > Absconditicoccaceae > CAZGIF01. Next base: position 291,051 of record CAZGIF010000001.1, read on the forward strand.
ACTTTAAGAAACTTCTTATTATCTACTTCATACTGTTCATAATTAGTAATGAAAGAATATTGTTTCAATAATTTTAAAACACTTTCTTTCATTTTTGAACAGACTACTCATTCTACAAGCAGTCTTCTTGCCATGTATGCATTCTTAATTCTAATAAGAAGATCATGTATTGGTGCATTAACGTACATAAGATACACTAAGATAAGGTAAAAAATATAATTTATCGGCTAGATTTCTTAACTCACATAATTTGTCATAATCTAGCGTATTTTCTAAAACAACATCTACAAGCTCAATACTCTCTCATATAAGATCTTACTCTTCAACACAATTTACACCTATTATAATATTTTGTAGGGTGTTTCATTGCTTTTCATCATTCTTTAGCCTCAAAAAATTTTTTAGCTAGTCTTTGTTGTTTTACTACAAGTGATTTTTTAGCCATTACTACATGGTATATATATGTAAAATTATTATTTGAACATGAATCCAATAGATTCCAACAGTACTCTTGTGTCTTTTTTAGAAGAAGACGTAGTTTGAATAGTTATTTGTAATCAGATATCAGTAGATATATTATCAGGATGTAATTCAGGAAAAATACTATATGTTTTCATTCCAATAGTATAAGAACCTTGCTGATCAAAAGATTTTTCAGAAAATCAATTAAAATCTCTCACTCTAGTCATAACCATTTTAGCTGTTTTGAAAAGAAAATCATATGCTTTTTGTTTTCTGAGAGTTACTTTTAGCATAGAAGGCATATTTTCTCTTAACTTGAAATTAGAGATAGACTTCTTAGAAAGAATTTGCACAGGTTTTTGTCAAGTAATTGCATGAAGATTTCCAGTTATCTCAGAAAAGTCTTTCATTCATTTTCTTGTAGCAAGAGATCAGATTCAAATAGCAACAATTACTTTTTCAAGACGAGGAGTTTTCATCACATTAGTAATTCATAATTTTGTTTGAGTGTCTGATATGATTTTTCTCGTAGTGTCTTTAAGCTTCATTACAATGGAGCAAAATAAATAAAACGTAATAGTTAAGAGTCTAACTCACGGTCAAGTTTTTTAAGAAACCTTCTTTTTTTTCAGTCTTTAATCGAAAATCAAATTTTAGAAGATTTTTTATCTTGTTCACTCCAGTATGCAATATTAGAGATATGTATAGGAAGAACAATATCTTTGAATCATTGTCATTTAACTGCTTTTTTAGCAACATTAACACCTTCTAAATATACAAAAGAGTTAATATGTCATTTTCTTGATGTAATATCTTTTGTATTGAAAACCTTAGCGACTTTTCACTTATGTTTTCAAGAAATTACTATAACTTGATCTCATGTCTTAATTTTTTTCATCCCTGATTGGAGATTTAAAAGAGTAAAATTATTAATTATATAACTTCTTCTGCAATATTACTAAGTTCCTTAAATCATAAATCTCTAATTTCTCTAGCAATAGGTCAGAATATCCTTTTTCATTTTGGTTTAAGTTCTCATTTATCGTTGATATCCAACAGAACAACTGCATTATCTCAAAATCTAATATACGTTCAATCATTTCTTCTGACTTCCTTTCTAGTTCTTACAATCATAGCACGCATAACTTGACCTTTTTTAACTGTTCAAGTAGAAGAAGCACTTTTTACAACAACCACAACCATTTCTCAGAGTCAAGCTGACTTCTTTTTTGTTCCTTTAGGTATTCAAATAATTAATGCGCGTTTTGCTCACGTATTATCAATAACAACTACTGTAGATTCGGTTTGCAACATGTAAACAGAAAAAATTTTAAAACATTATTAAGCAACTTTTTGAACAACATTCATTAGCATCCATCTTTTATTTTTACTCATGGGTTTTCGTTGTCTAATTTTAATTATATCTCACAACTTAGATTGGTTTGTTTCATCATGAGCATAACATTTTTTATATACAGTGTATCTTTTTTTATACAACGGATGTACTCTAACTACAGTTATTGATACAACTCTTGTTTTATCCATTTTATCACTAACTACTTTTCAAACAAACTCTTTTAAATTCTTATCTCATAGTACTACCATATTCTTCCTTTATTTTATAAGATAAAAGAGTATTAACTTGAGCTATCTTTTTTCTTGCCTGTGGGATTAGATGAGTCTGTTGTAATCATCTCATCTTATTCTTTACTTTAAGGGAATACAACTCCTTTCTCAAGTCTTTTCTCAAAGCAACAAGATCTTTGATACTTTTTTTTTGAAGACTTAATCGATTATCTTTATTTAGGCTCATAATATGAAATATTTATATCATGTAAAATAACTATCTTAATTCTCATTTTACAACAAATCTACATTTAATAGGAAGTTTATATGTTGCACTCATGAGACTTTCTTCTGCAAGTTCTCTGTTTACTCATCCAACTTCAAATAGGATTTTTCATCTTTTTACTCTAGCACAGTATTTATCTACTTCTCATTTTCATTTACCCATAGGCATTTCCAATCAAGATTTAGTAATAGGCGTGTGAGGGAAAACTCTGATCCACATCTTACCAATTTTCTTGATTCTTCTAATTATTACCTTTCTAGCAGCTTCAAGTTGTCTATTAGACACATATCAGCTCTGCATAGCTTTAAGTCAAAAATCACCAAAAGCAACATATCGTCAAGATTTTGCTTTTCAACGAATGGGACTTACCATTTGCTTTCTAAATTTTCGCTTTTTAGGTTGTAACAACATGTGGGACTATAACACAGTAAAATATAATTATTATAATTCTATAGTTTTTTTAGTTACCTTAGATTTTTTTCCATATACTTCTCATTTAGCTATCCAAACTTTAACTCAAATAACACCATATTTAGTATTAGCTGTACAGTAATAATAGTCAATATCAGCTCTAAGTGTTTGAAGAGGAACTCTTCATTCTGAAAATTTTTCCATTCTAGCAATATCAACACCTCATAATCTTCATTTAACTTGAACTTTAACTCATACTGCTCACTTTTCCATAATTTTTTGAACGGTTGATTTAGCAACTTTTCTAAATGGCATTCTTGATTCAATTTGTACGGCAACAAATTCTGCCATAACTCTTGCAGACAATTCTGGAGACTTTATATTTTTAACATTAACTTTAAATGATTTTCAAAACTTTTTAGAAAGAAGTTCTTCAAAGCTTTTTATCTTTTCTCCATTTTTTCACATAATGAGACCAACCTTAGCCGTGAAAATTATTATTTCTCACTCTTTCTCAGTTTTTCTTATTACAATTTTTGAAATTCAAGATCTATGAAAGTGAGAATCTATAAGTCTTCTTATTTCTATATCTTCAACAAAAAACTGTTGACTTTGTTTTTTCGATTTGGCAAATCGTTCTGATCATCGAGATTTAATTATTCAAACTCTTAGCCCTATTGGATGTGCTTTTTGTCACATAAGAATGGAGACAACAAATTAAAATACTATTTTTTTTCTAACATAACTCTTACAAATGATCTATATTTTTGATACGCATGCATTCTAGCTCTTCAGACAAATCTCATTCTTTTAAGAGCAGGTCATCTTCAAACATCAATTTTAGACACATATAATCATGTTACATCATGACCAAACTTTTGCTTAGCATTATGTACAGCTGATTTAACCACCTTCAAAAGAATTTTAGCGGCTTTTTTTGGCATAAATTGTAACATATCCAAAGCGGCTGAAGCATCTTTTCATCTTATGATTTTAGCAACAAGATTCATCTTAGTGTCAGACGTAATAGCATATTTCAATGTAGCAGTCATTCCTCTATCAATATCATTCATACCTATACCGTTAAAAGTAAAATAAATTTCTTTACCAATAAATTTAGAAAGGATGTCATCTAAATGTTCTTGTAAATGCAAACTCTCAAAGTCTATGTCACAACATTTCTTCTGTAATATATACAGTTACAAATTGTTTTCAATTGTGTACAGCAAGAGTGAATCAGATCATATCAGGAATAACTTGACTTGCTCTGTCTCGTACTTTAATAATCTTTTTTTCTCATGAATCGATCATTCTTTGTATTTTTTTAAGAAGTTTTTCGTTTACATAGAATCATTTTTTTAGCGACCTAGACATACTATAACATACATAATGATGGTAAAAAAACTATTTCTTTCTTCTAGTAACTATGAATTTGTCAGACCATTTTTTCTTGTCTCTAGTTCTAACTCAAGGCGCAACTATTCTTCAATTTTGTGCTTTTGGATACTTAAGACCTAACGGAGAATGTCATTCTCATCAACCATGTGGATGATCAACAGCATTCATACTCTTTCAAAGAATATGAGGTTTCTTTCACTTTCGTCTTTGTCTTCAAGCTTTTCAAACAACTATGTTCTTATGTTCATCATTTCAAACTTGTCAAATTGTTGCTCGACATTTTTCATTAAATTTTCTAATTTCTCATGATGGTAGTTTAATGAAAACTAATCAACTTTCATCTGTTCCAGAGATTGTACCAAATGCACCAGCAGATTTAATGATCTTTCATTTAGTAAATGGTGTAAACTCAAGATTATATATTGTTACTCATTCCGGAATATTTTTCAACTGTTTTCTATTTCAAGATGAAATAGGAGCTTGATCACCATTCATAATTTCAGTTCAAACTGCACATCATTTTCGAGCAAGAACATATCTCTTTTCTCAATCAGCATAATGAATAAGTGCAATTCTAGAAGTTCTAAACGGATCATATTCGACAGAATGAACTTTTCAAGGAATATTTAGTTTATTATATCCTCTCCAATCAACAGTTCTATAGAGCCTTTTATGTCTACCTCCTCTAAATCTAGAGGTGATTCTACCTTGACTATTTCTTCAAGATTTTGCTGGCAATCACTTTGTTAGTGATTTTTCAGGTTTAGTTTTTGTAATCTCTTCAAACGTATATCATACAATAAAACGTCTAGAGGGTGTATATGGATTATACTTTTTTACTCACATTAGCTACAAGCACAATTATAAAAAATTATCCGACTAAGTCTATTTTTTGTCATTTTTTGAGAGTTATGGCTGCTTTTTTATAAGAACGTCTTACCAGTTTTCTATTTGCTCTTCATTTCATAGGAACAATAACAATATTTACCTTTTCAACATCAACTTTATACAAGAATGAAATTGATTGCTTTACATCATTTTTGTTCGCTTTAGAATGAACTTTGAAGTAATACTTATTAACTTTTTCTTTATCATTGTCTTGTTCAGACTCTACAGAAAAAGTTTTTTCAGTAATAAGAGGAGAAACAATAATATGTTCAGGAGAAAAAGTTTGCAAAGCAGAAACTGATTGGTTTTTTTTAGCCCTTTTTCTAAGTATATCTTTATATGACATAGTAGCTACTGGTAAATGTAAAATTTAAGAAGATAGATGGTCTGTAATTGCAGAGAGAGCATCAATAGTACAAATAATATTTCTATGCGTCAACAAATCTGTTGGATTTATATGTGATGCATAGGTATATTTAACATGAGCAATATTTCTAACTGACTTAATAATATTTTCATCTTTTTTGTCCAAAACTAATAATATGGTTCAATTAAGTCATATATTATTAAACATAACTGCAGCGTCTTTTGTTTTAATATTAGCAAACAATAAAGACTCTAATCCTACAATTTCATTATCCTTGACTTTGGCTGTTAAAAGACCACACATAGCCTTTCTTCTAGCTTTTTTTGGCATCTTTAGTGTAAAATTTCTTTCTTTTCTCGGTCAGAAAACAATACCTCATTTTTTTCTCAAAGGAGATCTTTTTTCTCAAGCTCTACCTGTTCAATGTCATTTTTGACTGTAAATTTTCTTTCCAGATCATGACACTTCTCATCTATTTTTCGTATGCGCTCTTACAATACGAGAGTTGTGAAGTTGATAACGATAATATTCATGCATCAAAGATTCATTGATATTGTCGTCAGAAAAAATTCATTCATGCAATTGATGAGTTCATGTTTTTTTTCCAGATTGGTTATATACATCTATGCTGTAAGTCATTACAAATTTTGTACAAAACGTAAAGTTATAATAGTATTTTAAATTATCCTTCTAATCACACTTGAACATGAGTATTATACGACCCAGGAACAGAACCTTTAACAAGAACAAGTGTCTCTTCTGCATCAGAAATTACAGAAACTATTTTGATATGCTTACATAAGACACGTTCATCTCACATATGTCCAGCATGAGGATGATTTTTCATTACTCTCCTTGGTTTTCTATTTCAAAGTGATCATATTTGTCTATGAAACTTAGAACCATGAGTTTCTGGTCATCATTTTGCATTATGTCTTTTCATAACTCATTGAAAACCTTTACCTTTTGACATAGCAATCAAAGTTACTAATTTTCATTCAAAAGATTCATCAATAGACATTGGAACACCAACTTCTTGTGTTTCTTGTCGAGATGTATCTGCAGTAAATTCTTTTACACATGCATAAGAGATTTTTTTCTTTCATGATGGAAGAGTTTTTTCTTTTTTACCTGCAGCCACAACTGAAGTAACATATCAGTCTTTATCTTGTGTTTTGTATTGTAAAACAACTTGGTTTTGAAATTGCAAAATGGTAACAGGGATCATTTTCCCATCAACAAGTACTCTTGTCATCTCTTTTTTCTTTGCAATAAATCATCAATTAATACCCTTGATCATAGTTAACAACAAATATAATGGGAATAAAATGTAGAGCGACATAGTCGATACAATGATTTACAATTTAGAATACCTTTACATCTACAGAGACTCAAACTGGAATAGTCAGATTTTGAAGATACTCAACAGTTTTTGGTCATGTCTTCACTATATCAATAAGTCTAGTATAAGTCCATCTTTCAAATTGTTCTCTTCAATCTTTGTAAACAAATGGAGACTTTATAACAGTATACATCTTTCTCTTTTTAGGAAGAGGAACAGGACCTATGATTTCAGCACCAGATTTCATCAAAAGACCAGTAACCTTACCTAAAGAAGATTCAAGCATTTTAACATCGTAACTCTTGAGTTTAATTCTCAATCTTGGTTTTTGTTTATCTTTTTTAGCAGACATAATTATTCATTAAGAGAACATAAAGTACTTCAAGAAGTATTTCAAGAAAAGGCAATTCGGACTCAAAAAGAAGCCAGAATCGCCATTCTCATTACAGTATATATTATTCAATAATTTTTGTAATAACTCAAGCTCACACAGTTCTTCATCCTTCACGAATAGCAAACCTTAATCATTCAGACATTGCAACTGGATAGATAAGTTCAACATTGATTTTTGCATTATCACCAGGCATAATCATTTCACTTCCAGCATGCAATTCAATAGAACCAGTTACATCAGTAGTTCTCAAAAAGAATTGTGGTCTATATCAAGACATAAATGGAGTATGTCTACCTCATTCTTCTTTTTTCAAAACATAAACTTCAGCTTCAAATTTTTTGTGAGGTTTTGCAAATCATGGTTTTGCAAGAACTTGTCCTCTTTCTACTCAAGTTTTATCAACTCATCTTAGCAACAAACCAACATTCATTCAAGCATCAGCTTTATCAAATGATTTATGGAACATCTCAACTCATGTAACTATAGTAATCTTTGGTACTTTTCCTAATCAAACTATTTCAATTTCAGTATTTAGCTTAACTGTTCACGTTTCAATTCTTCATGTAACAACAGTACCTCTTCCTTTTATAGAAAATACATCTTCAACTGGCATCAAGAAATCCTTTTCAGTATCTCTAGGAGGAACAGGAATATAAGTATCGAGCGCATCTAGAAGGTTTTGAATTGGTTGTGTTTTTTCAGCATCAGTAAGGTTTTCAACAGCTTGCAAAGCAGATCCTCTAATAATAGGAGCTTCAGAATCATAACCATTTGCAGCAAGAATATCTCTAATTTCTTCTTCAACAAGTTCCAACATTTCAACATCATCAACCATGTCACATTTATTAAGGAAGACAACGATCTTAGGAACATTTACTTGTTTAGCCAATAATACATGTTCTCTTGTTTGAGGCATGGGACCATCAGTACCAGCAACTACAAGAATAGCACCATCCATTTGAGCAGCACCAACAATCATGTTTTTTACATAATCAGCATGTCATGGACAATCTATATGTGCGTAATGTCTAGTGGCAGTTTCATATTCAACGTGTCTTGTATTAATAGTAATTCATCTTGCCTTTTCTTCTGGAGCATTATCAATATCTGCATATGACATAGCTTTTCATCACATTTTCACAGCAGAATAAGACGTGATAGCAGCAGTTAAAGTAGTTTTACCATGATCGACATGACCAATAGTACCAACATTCACATGTTCTTTTACAGTCATAGGACACTAATTTATAGTATAAAAAGAATAATACAACTAAGAAGTTACAAAACAAATTTATGCAAATACAAACTTGTTTTCTAACTCTTCAATACAAGGGAATTTCGGGGATGCGGGACTCGAACTCGCGACCTCTCGCTCCCAAAGCGAGCACTCTAGCCATCTGAGCTAATCCCCGATGGTGGGCATAGGTGGACTCGAACCACCGACCTCACCCTTATCAGAGGTGCGCTCTAACCAACTGAGCTACATGCCCATAATTTTTTGGAAAAAAAAATCTTTACCGCCATATGATTTGATTTTTACATTCTGTAATCGAAATAAACAATTACAAAAAACAATGTTCATAGCAGTATACTGTTTTAAAACAGTCAATCTTTACAACTGTTGTAGTTATACTAACAATTATACGCATCAATGCAAGTGTTTTTCCAACAAATTACATAAATTGGTATATAATTTTTAGTACATTAATTTGCCAGAAGGCGGGATTGAACCACCGACACAAGGCTTTTCAAGCCTCTGCTCTACCACTGAGCTACTCTGGCGTACAAAAAAAAGCGCTTTTAAGGCGTTTTCTATCATAACACAAGATCATATATATTCTTCTTATGTACAATTGCAAGAGAAAGTCATATTTATTTTTACTTTCTATTCTTGCAAGAACAGAAGGTTTTATTAGACTCTACTTTACAATACACAATTTACCATTAGAAGAAAATACTAGATTTGAAAATAAAAACGCAATAGAAACATCAATTCTATTACAAAATAATCCTCTCTATATATAAGCTTTTATCTTACTAATATAGTATAATGCAAAACGCAACAAATAGCAAATTTTATACAACAAAAGATCTACCTACTAAGAATAATATAGAAACAAATAAGAATGCTGGATGATATGTACAATATATACATTACTTTTTGATATGATGTGCAATGTGAACATGTGACGTTATTCCGTGAGTGTCTTGATGAACAATAGCATTTATAAGTGGTATATATAGCAAATTAGTATGAAGTATAGCCTCTTTTGACAAAAAGACATTGCAACTTCTTCTACAAGGAAACATGACTCAAGCTCGACAGAGAGTTAATTGATGATTTCTCCTTTCATTATTTTGATGAATATTTATTGCAATAGCAAGCTTGGCAAAAGCTATTCATTGGTGACTTGCAACATATCCTTCATACGTTCGATCTTTTTTTTTGTGACTCTTAGTAATATCTTCATTGGTACTAGCAAGAAAGAATAAAACTTGGAATATGCATGCGCGAAGTACCTACGCAGTATGAATATTTTTATGAATTATTCTTACATGACTGTCTCAAGTCTCTCTTGAACCAAGTATTTTGAGTACGTTTTTTGCATGAATGATATGAATATGTGCAATGATTCTTCCATGAGTAAGTTGATCATATATTCTCTTAATGTTCAACCACTATCATTATATATTAGCAAGTGTTGTCGAATTTCTAAGTACATGACAGTGACGACAGACATTAGTTGTATTTATTGCCTGAGCGTGCATATGATTACTTAGCTTTGCAAAATTTTTGCAGTGGTTACTAAAAAAATACTATACCAGTGTCATTTTGATTCTAGCTTGATTTATTGTATGATCATTACATACATTGCGACCTTGGAAAATAGTAACAGAAACATATACTAACAGACATGGAGAAATACTTCCTCTTGCTTATGCAAAAACACTCCCTAGCAGTCTGAATGAATTTTTTATATGTTTGGTTATTTTCTTGCTATGAGTATGAATTGTGTATGGGATTGAAAAAGTATTTTCTACGAAAAGTTCTCAATAACTATTTATCTTTTCTTGCAAAATGATTCGAGATATACATTACGTACGGATGAGTTGAATATTAGGATGTATAGTAGTATTGCTCTATTTGTTCCCATTAAGACCAAGCTACGTCGTACCAGTGACACGTATATATAAAACAAAAAAACTCTCTCTGACCGTACTCCGTGTCAGTAGTATTTTTTTATGTCTTTTGCTCCCATTGAATATATGACGAGAAAGTTGAAAACATATTGAAACATCAAAAAACTATACAATACAAATTATTGTAGATGTCTCGTTGTCAATGGCATGAACTGACATACAGCCAAGTAGATTTCACGCTGCAAAAGCATCAATCATTACCTTGATAAACTCATTACCTTGATATAATATTTCACTAATTACCTTTTCTTGAAAACCTTTGATATATATACCTTTTACAAACAATGCATGAGCTGCTATACAAAAACTAGAACAAACAACATTGGCTGACTTTTCGCCAACTGACGACTTTAAAGGAACTGCAATAGGAGACGCTTTATTGTTGTGAATACAAAATATTGAACAAAATACAGAAAAAGACGAAACTGGGATACTTCTTTTGCTTACGGATGGAGATTCAAACGTATGAGCACCACCTTCATTCGCAAGCGATACAGCCAAAAGGCTTTGAATTCCTATATTTACTCTTGGGATTGGAGAAGACAACCTCACACTTGGAGAATGATACTTTGGAGAAAAAGTTGTAGCAAAAATAAACATTCCCCTCTTACAAGAATTAAGTGACGATACATGATGAACGTTTTATAGAGTCTATGAACCAAAAGACTTCTTAGATATCTTTGATGCAATCAGTAATAGCGTGAAAGCATACGAAAAAAAACATATTGTCTTTGATTATACCTATATTAATGTCTATGTACTTCTTCTGTTATGTCTGTTGTTGCTTACTTATATATTCATAAGCTTCTCAAAATACACTATAGCAAAAAAATAAACTGCAGTTTTGTTGTAAAAATCTCAAATTATGACCTGTATTTATACCTTCTAATATCAAATTCTATAGTTTCTATTTCTGCTTTAAGTTTTTTCATCTCGGTTGTATAAGCTTCTTTCATAGCTACTTCATGATCTCACAATAAAGAAAGAATAGACCTGACCTTTTGTAAGAGTTGTTGCTTGTGTTCCAAATCTGACTCTAATCATGCAATATCGATTGTCTCTGATGTTTTTACAAGTTCTTTTTCAATACTAAATCATACTGTAATATTAACAACAAGTTCTTTTTCTAGTATATCTATATGAGAAGTAATATCTTGATCTTCTGCTACATATGTAACGGATGCATTTTTGCAAAGATGATGAATGGTAGATTCATGAGATTGGACAAAACTTAGAAAATCTCTATTTGCTTGTACAGCTAGGTAAACTTTTTTTCAACGTGGTTGATGTTTTGTATATCGCATCTTCCATGTCATACACAAATCCATCATCAAAGAAAACTTATGGTTTTTTTTGCACGTAAGAGAAAAAATATCAGTAGTATATTTTGTATAAATACTTTCAGAGACTGCCAACTGTTTCCATAACGTGTAACTTACAATTGGCATATAAGGATATAATAATCGCAAACACAAACAAAAAACTTGCATCCACAAAATTTGTCTTTGTTCATTCCAATCGTCTTTTGCAAGTTCAAGATAGTTTTCACACACATCATACCAAACAAATGAAATAAGATCTTGTTTACTAGAAAGAGTATCTAGTTTTTTTGCATGATATAACGCATCATCAAAAACCTTTTGTGCTTTTGTATACAATCGAACATCAATATCATCAAGCTGTTCTGGATTAATCAGTGCTATCATATCCTTAAGTGGTTTTTTTTGTTGTATGTCTGTTTTAAAGAAAACATATCTACTAGCATTCCATAATTTTCTTAAGAAAAATTGATACATATCAATTGTGTGAATTGGCGTCGCAATTGAAGCATCATGAGCCAATAATCTATATGTATCTATTGTCGAATCTTTACGTACTTGAGATGGTAGATAATAGGTATCTTGTATGGGAAGTTGCACAAAAGTATAGTGAGACTGCTGGAACAGTGCCCAATGATATTGAAAAAATTGTTTAACAAAATGAGTTGTATGAGCAGTATACACAATAATAAACGATGTATCTTTGGGCATATGTGTTTGTATGAGTTTTGTTGTTTGGACACTAGCCTGAAACGTAGTATCAATTCACATTGAAGGATATGTATATCATTGTGGTGCACCTATGTCAGACCATACAAATCTATACCATTCTCAATCCTCATGTTGTATAGCAAAAGACTGCTCCATACGCTCTACCAAGTCAGTATATTTTTTTTCTACATCTGTTGAAAGAGATAAAGCTTCTCGTAATGAAAGAATTTTTTTATAATCATTGGAGACAAGATCCGGATAGTCTTTTTGTAGATACATCATGTACTTTTGCCAAACATATTCTTTTCACCTTTGTTGCAACATACTATCTACCCAAACTAACAAAGAAAATCTATCTGCACAAACCCCATCAAGTATACTCAACATTACCATACATGTTAGAATACAAGAAGTATTCCCTTTAGAACTAGTTGCTATGTCTTCTAGAGAAAAAAAAGAAAGTCATTGCTCTTGAGATGTTACTCAAGAAAATAAGCAAGGCATCATAGGTACTCAATCGATTTGTTTGACAATACATCTACTTGCTGGCACCAACAATTCTTTTTTGAAAACCGATGCGTCTGGTCACAAAACAATTATTTCACTATCAGAAAAAGGCATTGCCTGTGGTAGACCAAAAAATACTTGTTTACTCGCAAAAAAATATATACGTTCATCACTTGCTTTACTATAATATATAGTTTTTTTTTCTTGTAAGATAGATGCAAGATTTGAGATATCTTGAAGGTAACGGATAATATTCTCTTTGAATGTAAATGCATTTTTACCTGCAAATTGTTCTGCATGTCATGTAAACATACCACGTTGGTTAATAGAAAATTTATCAACTAACAATCCATGTTTTTCTGCCAAGATCATATGTTTTTTATAGTGTGCTGGTATAAGTGCAACTGCTCACTCATACGTTGTCATATCAACAGTATCATCAGCTATTACAGGGACAGGCTTATTGATGATCGGAATAATAACGTTTTTTCATACCATCTTTTTATACCTTTTATCCAATGGATGGACTGCAATACCCGATATTCAAAACAAATAGATAACATCTTGAATATAAGCAGTTATAACATGTTTTTTTGATTCGACGAAAAGTTTTATAAGATACGTATCTTCTATTTCTTCTTGTGAATATATATCATTTTCTGATAAAACAGTCTGCGTTTGCATACTTCGATACCTAACATCATATGTGTCATACACATAGTTTTTTTTGTAAAGATATTGAATACTTTGGACAGTCTCAACTAACATATCTGTTTCTAGAAAACTATATCGTGGCAAAGAAAACTGAACTCATATTTGTTTACACTGCTTATAAAAAAGCTTATAGTGATTATAAATATCTTTTTTCATCGCTTGAGAGGAATTTGCGGTATTATCAAGAAACATTTGTACATAATCTAAAAGAATCGCTGGTAGAATATATACTTTCTTTTGATTTTGTCTATACTGTTTTGCTAACATATCTGCATACAAAATAGCACTTAATGTCTCATGAGTATTAAATTCAACTGTATTATTGTATGGTATAATAAAACAAACTGCCTCATTACCTGTAGATTTGAGAAGATCAGCTTTTTGATGAAGCATATAATTTTTTGCGATTCTTTTGTGGTCTATATTTTTCGTAAATACCATAGGTATGCTTCAAAATAAAAAAAGTGAAATTGTAACAAAATGTATACTATTTTATTAGTATAAAAAAAAACACATCAATAACGACGGTTTGTAAAAAAAACGAATTGACTTAGAACAAAAAGATTGCTGGAGAGGGGACTTGAACCCCCACAGGATTGCTCCCACACGCCCCTCAAGCGTGCATGTCTACCAGTTTCACCACCCCAGCACACAATACATAATAAAAATCTATCAGACAAACACAAGGCAAAAAAAAACTATCTGACACATGAGAGCGTTCAGATAGTTTTTTGAGAGTAGTATAGACTATTTACTCTTTTCTGCATAGTCTTTGATTTCATCTTCTGTCATATCGTTAAGATTTTCTTTTAGTTTATATATTCATTTATCTACTCTTTCAAAAATATTTTTATACTTTTGTAGATTAAGAAGAATAGTATTTGGACTAACCATTTTTTCTTTTAATAACTCTTTTGAAATCTCTTTGACAGTCATTTGTCTATTTGTAGCTTTGAATATTCTTACGATAATAGTTTGAACAGTTCATCATTTATATCATCGCTCAACCAAACCATAAATACCTAAACCGAGATTAACAAAGATATCATTGTTCTTAACCAATTCGTTGTGAACAGTATTCAATTTCACACTTTTTTGAGGGAATCGTTCTAAGATTTTATCAGGTAGTTCTTGATAGTGTATAGGTTTCGCTATTTTTCTCATAGTGTACAAAATTTTCAGTCTGATAGTTTTTGGATTAACAGTTGCATCTTTTTCATCTCCAATTCTTCAATCAAACGTTTTGATTCCTCTTACAACCTTGAAGAAGTTCACATAAAACATATCGTTTTTGAGAGATTCAACTTCATCATATTTTCTAACAAATTGATCTTTCAGCATCTCTATAAATTCATAGATATCTATACTATCATCACTTTTCTTGAAGACATTGTTCATATAAATAACAATACTTGTAAGTAAGTCTTCAAAGAGATTGTCGACATAAAAACATTTATCAATACGTCTATTTCTTTTGAGGTAATTAACATCAAAATCGGAAACAAGAATAAGTTTCAACTCTTGTGGAGAAAACTCAAACATTTTTTTATTAATAAGTTTAGCAACCAATTCATCTTCTTGTAACAAACCACCAACAGATAATAGGATTTTTTTAGCTTCATCCAAAACTGTTGTGTACTTCTTATTTCCAACGATAAGTCTTCTAAATCTCATCAAAGCTTGAGACTCTATCTGCCTTACTCTTTCTCTTGTGAGGTTATAATCTTTTCAAATTCTTTGAAGCGGAGTTTCTTTACCAGTAAGAATTCCAAACTTTCTCAATAAAACTAATTGTTCTTTTGGTTTACAGTATTGCAACAC
Organism: uncultured Candidatus Peribacteria bacterium; assembly: GCA_964526045.1. Lineage (GTDB taxonomy): Bacteria > Patescibacteriota > Gracilibacteria > Absconditabacterales > Absconditicoccaceae > CAZGIF01. The sequence continues at coordinate 306,438 of CAZGIF010000001.1, forward strand.
ATCTTTTAGATGAGTTTTTTCAATATCCACAACAATTTTAGAGTCATCCATTTTGATGTTAAAGTTCATACAATCACCATAATAAAACTAAAATGTATTTTTTTATTTGATATGCTTTTCAAACGATCTCACAATTCACAAAGCTTAGCATCAGTATAGAAAACCACACTGCATTGTCAAGAGAAAACTAGAAATGTAACATAATTGTATTAGTTATTTATAAACAAGAGTTTTGAGCAAAACTTTATACGTTTTTTTTATAATTACACATTAAACTTGAAAACAATAACGTCACCATCTTGGACAATATATTCTTTTCATTGCAATCACAATTTTCATTGTTCCCTTGCCTTTGACCGAGATCATGCAACAATAAGATCTTCATATGCAACGATTTCTGCTTTGATAAATCATCTTTCAAAATCAGTATGAATAGCTGCTGCTGCTTGTGGAGCTGTACTGTTTTTTTTGACCGTTCGTGCTCTTGTTTCCTTTTCCCCTGTTGTAAAATAATACATAAGCCCTACAGCATCAAACGCTTTTTGAATGAGAGTATCCAACGTGGGAATTTCTACGAAGTTTGTTCCTTCTAACGCATCTTGCAAAAACTCCTCTTTTTCTTGAGTTTCTAGTCAGATCATTTCATGTTCAAGTTTTGCACAAACAATTGCAACTGGTTTATTGAGTTTTTGTTCATACATTTTTTGAATGACATCTGCTTGTTGCAATTCTTCTTGACTAACATTGATTGCATATACAAATGGTTTATATGTCAAAAAATTATACCCAGAAACAAACTTTTTTTGTTCATCAGTTAGCTCTTTTGATAAATCATGCAATAAAGTACCAGACTCTAAACACGACTTGCACCTAGTTAATACTTCGAATTCTTGAAGTGCAACTTTATCTTTTTGTTTTACTTTGACTGTCAGTCAGGATAATTTTTTGTCAACTTGTTCTAAATCTGAGAAAATAAGCTCAGTATTTATTGTCTCTGCATCTCTTAGAGCATCGACGTTTCCATCTACATGCCCAATATCATTATCCTCAAAATGCCTCAATACTTGAACAATAGCATCAACTTCCCTAATATGTGACAAAAATTTATTACCCATTCATTCACCAGTACTTGCTCATTTTACCAATCCAGCAATATCAACAAATTTGATAGCCGCATAAACAGTTTTTTTGGTTTGAGACATACGAGACAACTCATCAATTCTTTTGTCTTTGACATCAACAATACCAATATTTGGTTCGATAGTACAAAATGGAAAATTTGCTGCATCCGCAGCGTATGAATTTGTTAGTGCATTAAACAACGTAGATTTTCACACATTTGGCAATCAGACAATTCAGACTTTCATAAATGAAATAACAAAAATATAAAATTATTTTGAGATATTCTTTATTCTATAAACAATGAAGTATAGATTATTCAGCATCAGTTACAACTATCTTTTTCTTTTCTACTCAATCATGTTTCTTTTTCCTCTTCTCTCTATTCTTTTTGGACGTATAAATCAAACCAATAATTCACAATATCGTTACAGGAAAACTCAACAGTCACAAAAATCCCAAAACATAGTTTATAATACGTTTTATGGCTTCAAGTTCTTGAACAGAAGCGGGTTCTGTTACGAGAGTAACTACATAAAACAAAAATGTCACCACAAACCAAGCAATCATAATAAGTGGAATACTAAGTGCACACACCCAGAGAATAAATCTTTTCATATATCTTAAAAAAAAATAAAAATTATACTATTTCATACGTGCAGTTACAGTCAGAGTTTCGAAATCAACAATCATATCTGCATAGGGGTCAGATAAAGTTATTTTTTGTAAAAGATGAAGAGACGGAATAGAATTATTATTCACCAGTGAAACAGCATACACATTCTCGTCCATTTCTGACTGTTCTTCTATACTAAGACCACATCATAGCGGGGAGATTATAAGTTCCTTGATAGTATAGACAGGAGAATTCGTTGTTATATTTCCATCAGTTTTGGTAGAAATTACTCAAGCAAAAGACTGTTTTTCTTCTCCAATTTCGACAAAATTGATTGTAAGTTCTTCTTTTCATTTTTTAACAATAAGATTTGGCTCTGTCATTGTTCTTGCTCTTTTTGAGTAATGTACAGAAAGATCATATGCCGATAGCAACGTATTGTACACATAGTAAGAAAAATCAGAGTGACATATATCTCATGCATTTTCAGTTCGACTTAGTATCGATCTTTCTTTGTTTATTACAAAAGTTGTAGGACACATATCACCTCCACAGTAATGAAGAAGTGGAAACGACTTAATAAGTAAACGATTGTTTTCATCGTAGAGACTTGCTTTATAGTCTCACGTATCTGGATTATCTAACATATATATAACACCACAATCATAGACTCATGTACTTTTTTCATAAGAAAAATCATCTATTTTACAGAGAGTAAATTGTTCTGAAGTAGATGCATTTGGAAGAGTAGTTCTTATTTCTGCAAATATATCATTCTCCATTGTATCAACCACGAACGACAAGATTGCTGACACTCTAGGTTTTGTTGATTCTTTTGCTATTACTTTTTTGAAAAGTGGAATAATTTTTTGTTCTGACCAACGTCACGATTCAATACGATCTTGTACTATAGTTAGAACTTTGTTCGCTACTTTTTGGTCCGTTTGAGTTAAAGAATACGCTGATACTATCGAACATATACTTACAAAGAAAGCAAGGAAAGTAAGACAAAGAAATTTCATTGATAGTTTTATTGTAGACATAAGAAAAAATTATAATAAAAGAAATACTAATAAAATTACATATATATAATCTCTTATACATAGCAACATTATTACATGATCGGCTGTTTTTTTTGTACAATCAAGGTAGAAATTGACACACTAATATGAAAATCTATTCAATAATTATCGTTTGTCACAAGGATATATTCATAAGAACACCTCATCAATACGTCAATCAAGCGACACTTTTCTTTTCTACAAGATCTCGTCACTTAGCATTTCTCGGAGAAATCCTTATTTTTCTATTGATCCATACACCTGAGTATCACTTTGGAACAATATAAAAATCTATACGTTTGGTCTCCTGTGGATCAAGAGTAAATCTCGTAAAATGCGTAGCATTGTTCTCCCATGAACGAGTAATCTTGATTGGTGGATATATGTATGCATAATCATCAACAACAAGTTTTATATCAGCATCAACAGGATAAATATCATTATCTTCTACCGATCACATTGTTATAACATAATCAAACTGATCAACTCTCACAGGGTTTTCATGTTCTGACGTTATATCAAACGATCATAAATAGATTCAATAATCCTTACCTTTTGCATAAGAAATACGTCTTTCTTCGTATGGCAAAGGCTCACCACTATATCACACATTTCAGACATTTCTAAATGACATATTATTGTAGATGTCTTCATCAATCTCCACACGTCATGTTCCAGAATCTACTCCATCAAAATAGATAGTAGATGAAGGGTCCCAATCAAGAGCAACACGTCATATATCTAGTACTTCTTTGGGGTGATAATTATAAACGAAGTCCTTTGTTCAATGTACTGTAACACAAAAGTATAAACTCTGATCTTTTTCAAGTGTGTATTGTACAGAAGGAAACAGAAGTTTTCACGAATCGTTAGAAAATCAATCAACCTGCTGAGGATATTCACAAAATGATGTTTCTTGCGTACCATATGATAACTTCAAAGACATCAAAGCAGAGAAATTTATATTTTTGGATCTTGTAGTTGAAAAGAATATATCATCAATTACAACTCAGGATCATGAAATATTATCAATACGACCTTTATATACGTGTAATCAGTTATACGTTTCAAGCTCAGTCGGATACAGATTTCAATTTTGATAATTGTCTGTTCTCATTACTCTCACAAGTCAGTCAGCTATTATTTTTTGAGGAGTTTCAGAAGTATTATCAATAGAAATAGACGGGACAGAGACTGTATTGTCTTTGGTTTGAGGCACGAAAAAAACTATTCACAACACAATACCCACACCTATACATACACTCACACATATTCTAAAAAACATAAGATTTCGATTATCATAAAAAAAACTAAACAGGTTTTTTCTTAGATTGTATCTCACCAAGAAATTGGACAACCTCGCTTTTCTGATCTCATAATTGATACAGTGGTATAATAAATGCAGAAAGCTTAGCTGTATACAGAAAAGAATACTCTTCCGTGAGAACTATATCTAAAATTCATTCTCGTTGAAATTTTTGTTCTTTATACTCTTCAGTGATGCAGCAATATTGATCAGTAAGTTCAAGTTCATGCTTTCACTCCATACGTTTTATATCGGGTCAGAGAATTTTGTCGGCATTCTTTAAATTTGTTTTTTTGAAATTATATGCATAATACAACAGAACAATACCTACTATAAACATTGGAAAATTAAACCCAATAGAAGAAGACATTACTGTAGCAACCGCAGCACCTACAATAAATATTCATCAACACCAATAAAAAGTCTTTCTGGTTCTCTGTATATCCTCTGAAGTATCAAGATGGTATTTTTGAAACGCCAACCAGTCTTTTTTGCTAAAGTTGTAAGTAAATTTCATACTTTGAAATACATAAAAAAATAAAAGTTGATATATTTTATACTCTCAATACACCACGAAATCATCTAGAAGCATAATACGATTCTGCTCCATTATGATAAACAAACATCTGTCCATAACGAAAATCAGCAAACAATGATCCGCCTAACTCTCTAACATCATCAGGAGTTTTAATTCGACTTGATGTCTTTGTATCAAACTCGCCAAAGCTTTGTAAACATATATATTGGTCTTGCGTCAAAAGCTCTATACCCATACGTGTAGCAACATCTATAACGTTATCTTTGGGTGGGAATTTCTTTCTGGATTCTAAAGCTTCACGGTCATAACACAGACTTCTACGTCATTTTGGAGTTTCTTTGCAACAATCATAAAACATATACTCTCAAGTTGTATCATCGTACTCAACAACATCAGGTTCGCCTCCAGTTTCTTCCATCTGGTACAGAGACCACATCTTAGAAGAATGTTTTTCTAACTTAGATTGCACATCAGATCGCTCAACACTCTGATGACGAGACATATTCTCTTCAAAACGTTGTTTCAGTCATGCGATCAGCTCTTTTGTTTGTTGAGGAGATAATTGTTTGGTCATAACGGTTACAAAAAATAAATCTGACTATGAAAACATACTAATTGACATTCTTATCTTCTCAAGATTTTGTCCATTACTTTACCTTTTGCAAGCTTATAGTATAAATACGATGTTTTTGCATAAAGGTATTTTTTAGGAAAATAAAGTAGACCAAAAATATCTATAATTATTTAGAGAACATTAGCATTTTACTTTTCATATGTTCATACAAGCCGTCTTTTCAGATTTTTTCTCACTTATAAAAAAATCATTGCTCGTCATACGCATCAAACCACGATATTCATCATACGACTTGAAAGTTTTTTAGTTGAGGTGGAAGGATTTTTATACACATCTTGTCTTCAGTATCTCATAAACTATTTATCGACACATATGATCCATCATAATACAATCATCAAGTAGTATCCTTGTAATATCCTCTCGAATCATAGTGATTTGTATCTATCAGTTCTTCAAATCAAGAAAGAAATCAAGAAGAATTTCAAGAGAGACTTCAAGAAAAATTTGAGACACATCATACGTCTTCTTGATTTGGATACACATTTCAAACTACAGCGTCTTGCAATCATGAGAGAGTAAAGTTTTCTGGTTGATCACTTAAAACATCTAGACACAACTCTTTACCACTTCATCAGCCGCAATCAGTTAGATAATACACAAATTGTTTGTCTTTATAAAACGATCGACTTATTTCTTCAAAGGTTCAAGCATCAACTCCAAATAATGGTATTTTTTCTCACATTGAACGTAGATAATGAAAGTTATTATCCATATAAACAGAGTATTTATCTTTATGAAACATTCCATAATTACTTCTTCGATAAGTGTTGTCACTATACATAAAGCCGGAAGTATTGTATGTTCAAAATTGGTTTTGTAAAAAATATCGTGCACTAATAGTCAATCATTCAAGATCAAGTTTTCCTGAATCATAAATTATACTAGATCAATAATTAGCAATAATAGCGTAATTACTTTTTATAAGAAGTGTATTAAAATCAATATTATTCTTCTCAAACTGATTGAGAGTTTCTCTACCGTAGACACCAAGAAACAAAAGTTTTTTGTTACGGATATTTTTTGACTGGTTAAATTGACTAAAGATTCTATCGTATAATGCATAGTAATCAGTACTACCAATTTTTTCTTTGTCATATACTTGAAGTTTTTTTTGCAAATCTTGTCATATGGTATAGTCTGATGTAGATAAATACATATCATTTTGGGTTGCTCATTTTAGGAAGTATACAAGAAAAAATACAAGAAAGATTGTAGATACTATATACTTTATCATTCATCAAAAGTTTGTATTCTTTTTGACAGTAGCAACTTCTTTATACGTAGGATCTGGTTTTATCATAATTTAAAGTGAGAAATGTATATAAAGAAAATATATTTTATAAGTATTTTATCGTAAAGTTGAAAATTATCAATCTAATTAATCCTGGTGTAACCGTTTGCGGTTGTTTATAGAGAGGATCACACTGTACTCTAGCTTGTATCAGCATAAGAGCTATATTCTCGCTACTCATTGAAGTAACTTCTCATGTCCAGCAATACTTGCAAGGAGAAAAAAAAGCTGTATCGTCACTAATGGCTAAATTATAGTACAAATACGATATTTTTATATGAAGATATTTTAATTGTGAAATATTTTTTTAACCAAAAAATTGTAATTAATCTAACGTACTTACTATCTGATTAATTTGTAGTATTTGATCAATATCGGGATAAATAATTTGTCACTGATTTGAAACATAGTCTTTAATAATTTTTTCTGGCTGCGGTCAAAATCCATCATAGTATTTAACCACCAATTCATAGTCATCTAGATCAAACACTAGCACTGCTGTTTGATTCATTGGATTATTTTTTTCTTTCTGGTGAATGTAATCATAGCGTTGTACAGGGACTATTTCTCCACTCAAAAAAAGCAATTCTTCCCCATCGTAAACAATAGAGCTAACAACTCATGACACATGTATTTTCTCATATATAATAGACAACCCTGAAGAAATAAATATATCAACATTAGCTTGGTTTCATATATCTCATACTTGTCTATTACATCACACAAACAAAGAAAACAGACATACTATAAACAAAAAGACATATATACTTTTCATAAATACTAAGTGTTAAAAAACAAAAACTCACAATCTGGTTCTATAATCTATCTATAGATATCTGGTAAATACTCACTACACATCGCTCTAATAGTATCAGTTTCTATATGTTGCAAATCCATAGATGGAAGTTTCTTGATCAAGAGATTTGCCAACGTTGTTTTGCCGGTATGAGATAATCCAACGGTCATTATACAGTATGGAGATTGCATAGATCTATTTACAGATAAAAGATACGCCGTATCTTGAAGAAAAGGTAATACTTCACAAAAAGCACGCACGTCATAAGTGTCAGATTATTTTTTAATAGTTGTATAATATTGAATATATCATGTATCTTCTTCTTTCCATTCTTCCATAGCAAGCTTCTTATTCATTTTTTGTGAATTAGTGTTAGTTTCCTTTACCCTTGAATAGAAAAAATACGGATACTCTTTTACTTCTTCTTGAAATAGATCAATAACTTTTTGTTTAATTATAGTTCAGATTCCTTGATTTTGACTACCCTCAGATATTCCCAAAAACTTTGAATACAAGACACGATATTGTTTATTGTCCAAAAATTGCATTTCGTTCACCCCTTGATCAAGTATCCACAATGCTCATAGCAATTCTCATTCAACATTTTTCATAACATAAAAAATATTATTCTCAGGATGTTCTAATGCTTGTAATGTAGCATCAAAGTTACCTAAACTCTCGATAAATGAATCACCCTGAACATACATATCTTTGATTTGGTCTGCGCACGTTTGATAACATTGTACAAGTTGTGAGCACGTCTTTTTGTCATTAACGACATTACTGACAGTATATTTTTCTAGTAAAAGATTATTGGGCATGTTGTGGGGAAAGATAAAATAAGTTTCTGACGCTCGTGGAAGTTTGGGAATAACATAGATAATACATGCAAACTATTAAGAGTTTTTAGTTAACAAGGTTTCTTTTATTACTCTTAATTCTTGAAAAATAATTTCATCAGCATTGGTTCATATCTTTTCTAAAAACAAATTTAGTAAATATTCTATTCTATCAATATTTTTGTATTCATTCGTTTTTGAAAAATAGGTATAATTATCCAATATATCATATCACTTTATTATCATAGCCTTTTTTCAAAAAGCAACACAACGGTTAAATAAATCTATATCTCTTTTCTCTCATTTTGGAAGAGAATAATTTTTGGAATTGGCACGAATTAGATCTAACACATTTTTTCAAAATTCTTCTTCGATTGCCTTTTCTCAAACATCCGAGTCTTCAATGATATCATGCAAAAAACCAGCAAGTACAACATCTTCTCAGTATCAATTATTGAGTAAATTAAATCAAACTCTCAAAGAATGAAGTAAAACAGGCTTTCATAAGTCCTTCTCACTTCATAAATTTTTTGCAAGAAGCCTAATTGCTTTCTCTATTTTTTCATTCATATTTTTGTAAATTAAGTTATGAAAACTACTAATGGAGATTACATAGATCTATATACAAATAAATCTTATTTGACGAAAAGTTCTGTATATGCTATCCATAGTAGAAGTAAAGATCAACTGATCACCAACAACCATGTCATAATAAATAGATACCGTTGTCACCGAAAAACTCAGGATCCAAAACGACTACGTTTTTTGGGATTAGGGAGTTTCATTGACTCCAATGTTGTGTCGATATTAAGTCAATTTATGCAAAATGGTGTCACTAAAATAAGAATAACTTGTATTATTTGAGCCCAGGGAGATGATTCAATTTTTTGTAATATCCTTTTATGTTTTAAAGAAGTGTTTTTATGAGTTTTCATCTAACTACTTTTATTAAAAGTAAACATTTTACATCAAATCTTTTATTTTATTATGTTTCAAGTTATTTTTTATACTTTGATGTAGATTTTAACAATAGTATAATACACCATACAGTTTTCTTTATTGGTCATTCAAAGAATAAAAAAGGTTTCTATATGGTGTATACACGTCTATTCCATTAATATCTCTCATTAGGCTTCAAACTTCTCTATCTAAAGAAAGGAAATCAGGTATTTTGTGCTGAAAGTAAAGTAACGTTCAATTTAACATTCTCAACTTTACTACTTCATTTTTTTCTTTTTCATTTAAATCTTGCATTAGTTGCATATCTACTAGTCTTTTGGTTTCAAAATCACATCTTGCATTTTGCTCTTCTTCTGTTAGTAACTGTCAAACAGTCTTAATGTTTTTACAGGTTTTTTGAAACTTAACCTTATAGGATCAAAATTTCTTTATTGTACTTACCATATTTTCTCATTGATTAGTCATGAATGGAACATTTATCCAAAAAGTAGGGACAGTATAGATATTTCTTGCTTTTAGTTGTCTAAGAATTTTATAGACACACGACTCCATTTGTGCTCATGAATAAATTGCATCATCAAATATAGCCAAATCCCAAATATTTTTTTCTATTATATTATCAATTACTTTTTCGATATTTTCATTAGACATAATTTTAGTCGGTTTTTTAATTAATGCATCTTTAATCAAAGAATAGCATCGTTCTCCTGACTTTTTTGTTTTTTTTCATAATTCATTTAATGAACATGGTGCATCAAAAACAACCATATATTCGTTCTTGATTTCTTTGTTAAAACTTTCAACTACAGACAATAATGAATTATAAAATGTATCATAATCAATATATCTTATGTTTGATACTATTTTCTTGTGTATTTCTTTCATTATAGGGTCATTTACCTCGTTTATATATTTTTGTTTAAGGTCATCAGGTATGATAATATGACGTAAGGGAATTGGGATATTGTCTTTTGCTTTTGAATATATTTCATTAAACTCAGCAATTAGAGGAATTGATACTTTTACCTTATTAGTACCTGTAATTTTTTTGTCTATAGGTATCGTAAAGTTTCAATCAGTATATTCTTGCAATATTCTTGACAATTCAGAAGAACAATTTACTTTGTTATTTATATAATGTTGAGCTACTACATCAATTTTATAATGATTCAATAGATCCGTTTCTTCTTTTCATAAAGGTTTTTCCATTTCTACAAACTGTTAAAAGAAAATAAAGACTATTTCTTCATATCATTATATATAAATTTTTAAAAAAATCATTTTTTTCGGTTAAATACAAAGGGAGTATAGCCAAATAGTATTAAAGTAGGAGCTAGACTAGTTGATATTTAGAATATCTTTACAAACCGAGACGATTTATGAGGTTCTGGTTTGTTTTTCATATTTACTGTATATCAAAGACTAAACTAAAATATAAAATAATTTTCTGACGCTCGTGGAAGTTTGGGAATAAAGAGTTAGTTTCTAGGTGTTATACTCAATGTTTAAGATCTTGAATGAGTATCAAATTGTAGATACTAAGCAAGAATAAACTATCAGATATTTAATGTAAATTTTAAAGAAAAATGAATATTAGTTTTTTAATAAGTTATACTACATAATTCTTTTCCTATAAATCTCACAAAAAAACCAATCTTCCCTACCCGCAAATTCTAGATCATCTATACGTCTCTTGTGATAAAACTTTGCATTTGATCTAGGAAATCATGAAACGGAAATAGATATTCACTCATAAGAATTACTTACATTGAAGTCAGTCAATATTTTCATTAATCAGTAGAAGTCTTTTTTCTGATATAGAGTAACACTGGATACACGAGTTTTATGAGCCATTGAAAACGCATAAAACGAATGATTATTTGAATCAACGACGAATTTGTATTGATAATTTGATCAATTTTTGTTATAGCAACTGCTCATTGATATACTCTTCAATCAATTTCTATGATGATACCGTCGTTTGGAATAAATCCATTATTACGATATTTTTCTAATCTATGATCATCTTGTGAAATATCAACCCAAGATATAACAGCGGATTTTCTCAATTCAATAAATTTTTGGAAGTGACGACACATCCAACATTTCTTGTCATACAGAATACTTACTTGCTTCATACAGAACAATATTTATCAATGGGACACAAACCAAAACGATTATCTAAACTCATTTTTGATGCTCAACGTACTGTAAAGAAAATACTTGCATATAAATAAAATGCGATTTCTACAAATTTACTCAACGCGATAGTAGTTGTTGGGTCTTGTCAGACTCTTTGTCATTGAACAAGAAGAATAATAACAAATGTAAATGAGACCAAAAATGAACTCACTCTCGTAAAGAGTCATAATATCAACAATATTCATCCAAAAAACTCTGCAAACATTGCTAAGAATCACCAAACAGCAAATCATTCAGTAAATCATAATATAGCCATATTACTTCCAAGTCTCTCTCGTACTGCTACTCATCACAAAAGCTTTCAAAACCCATAAGAAATCAACATAGCACCAAGGAGAATCCTTATAGACAATAAAATAATATCAACAACTGATAATTTAGCTCGAGTAGATTGTAGTCGTTTCATAGGTTTGATACAAAAAAAGTAAAATATAATGTTTACGATATTTTTTTTCTATTGGTATTCAATAAAATATTTAACCTGATACTACTTTACTATCTTTCCTCACCCATCTTTCAAATCTAAGATTTGGATCTATTCAGGATTCTTCTTCTACTTTCTTAAACAGACGCTCATATTCTGGGAAAAAAACATCACAAATAAAGGCTTCATTGATCTGAGTCAAATAAAGCTCATCAGCATATGGCAAAAAAGCTTCATATGTTTCTCATCATCAAATAATCATCAGTAGTGATTCTTTATAGTTCTCTATAATATCTTGTGGATCGCGGTATATTTCCACTCATGAAATATCCAAAGTTTTTGATAAAACAATATTATTTGACGCTTTGGGATGTCAGTTACTGTTGGGATAATATTTTTTTAAAGAATCATACGTTCACTTTCACATGACAACGATCTCTCATGCAATCATTTCTCTAAACCTTTCAATATCTTCAGGATAAGACCAGGGCAACTTTCACTTAATTCAAATTCAGCGCTTTGCATCCATAGCAGATATCATTTTGATTTTTATCATAATATATCGGTTAAGGGTTGTAAAAGGACTCAAAACAAGTCATCTTTAGGTGGATGGAGGGGTCTCGTCTTGATTGGAATAAATTGCATACAATCTTTTGTAAAAAAATAAATCTGACAAGGTTGGTGGTTAGGTATCAGTATAATGTATATCTTCTGATCGTTTGTCTGGATTAGTCTGGATATAATATTTAATATTTTCGTAAGATTGTTGAGTACGGACGATATGGTCGTGATATCTGGATTGTCGGGCAAATGGTAATCATTGTTTTTTACATTCTCTGGTTATTCCTCATTTCAATACATTTATAATATATCATAACGATCAATATCATGGTCATGTTGGTTTTTTGATTGTAGAGACGGTATTTGGATTTTCTAGATCTGTAGGGATGGCATCTCGGGCCGTCCTATTTGCAATCGTTTGATTATTATGACCAGAATTGGTGTTTTTTGGATCTATATTGGCATTATTAGGACTTGGAAATATATCACCTAAAGTTCCAGGCTGACTTCTAAATTCAAAGTCCGGAGCGATCGCAGAGATTTTCATCTCTACTTTACGATAATTAAATGCGAACTAATCTGACATCAAATCTTGTAAGGAGTATAGCTAATATAGTGAAGAAAATAATAGTAAATCGTATTAATACTTTCTTATCTCTTCATTTAATATTATTCCAATTATTTTCAATATTATGAGGATCAGAAAACAATATAATTACTATATTTATAAGTCCTTTTGCTATTTCAATTAGCCAGTAATAAATTTTTTTCATTGGTTAAGATATTTATTTCAAATAATAATAACTTTTTGACCTCAAACTCCGTACGGTTTCTTTATCATATATAGAAAAAGGAATCTTTTTCCAGAAATGGTGCAGACCACATAACTCATAATACACGGTCGATCTATGTTCGCCCCTACGAATATCGTTTATCTTGTTTTCGGGATTCAGGATTTTTTTTAATATAATGACTAATATTTTCATACTCTTTTTGATCACGTATGATGCGGTCATGAAACGATTTTTGTCGTGCAAATTCTGCGAGGAATTGACGAATCGATTTACTACAATATCATTTATACGATTTGATAATCGTTGAAATTGAGACACTATTGCCATCTATGACAACAATACCATGGATGTGGTTTTGCATAATCACAAAATCATGAATATCTACATGCGAATCATAAAACCCTGAAATATTTATCCATGAATCGTGTGCAATTTTCCCTGCATCAGACAACACCATCTCATCATCTACAATCTCACCAAAGAAATGAAAACGATTCTCTGTGCAAAGTGTCAGAAAATATCATCATCATGCAGAATAGTCATATCATTCTTTACGATTCTTTTTGCGAACAGGCAATGTCATACATACATTATAGATCATAAACCGTAGGGGCGAATAATATTCGCCCGTTATGTCATTCGCCCGTTATAATCATGCCCATTATATCACACAAACCTGAATACGGGCGATCAATGATCGCCCCTACAATTATTATGATCCCTACGGTCTCAACCTATTGTTATATCTTGGAAATGGAATGGTTTCACGAATATGATGCACACCACAAAGCCATCTCACAAGTCTATCTAGTCCATACCCAAATCATGCATGAGGCACAGATCCATATTTGCGTAAATCAAGATATCGTTGAAATTCTTCGATTGGTAATTTATGCTCTTGCATCCTCTGAAGCAAAAGATCGTAGTCGTCGATACGCGTTCATCCACCAATAACTTCTCCACAGTCCCCTGGTGCAAGCAAATCTGCTCCGAGTACAGTTCATGGAAGGTTTGGATCTTCTTTGAAATAAAATCACTTTTGTTCTATAGGAAAATTAGTTACAAAAACAGGTTGTTCTTGTTTTTGGCAGTATTGCATCTCAAGGTCTGATCCGATATCACCATCTTCTGGAATTTCAAACCCCATTTCCTCAAGTTCTTTACATCGCTCTGCGTGCGTGATACGACGAAATGGAAACGTGATTTTTTCGAGTGCGTCAATCGGTGCACCACACGCAACCAAGTCAGCTCTATTTTTTTTCAAGACATCTTGCAAGATATATCGGACCAATTGTTCTTGTGCTTGCATATTCTCTTCTTGTTGTATGAATGGAATTTCTGCATCCATCATCCAAAATTCATTCATATGACGACGAGTCTTACAATGTTCAGCACGAAAAACCGGACCAAAATCATAACACTTTCCTACACTTGCTATTGCTGCTTCGAGATAGAGTTGCCCAGATTGACTGAGATAGACAACTTCATCATTGATGTGTTTGACCGCATATAGCTCAGTAGTACCTTCGCAGGCGTTGGGGGTAAAAATCGGTGAATCAATTTTGGTAAAGTCACTAGACCTCATCCAATCATACGTCGCGTGGATGATTGTATCACGGACACGTTGGATAGAACGTTGTGTCTTGCTACGCAAATACAAATGACGATTGTCAAACAAGAATTCTGGTCAGTGATCAGATTTTGTCCCAAGAGGATAATCTTTTGCAGATTGTACAATTTCAACTTCTCTAACCTGTAATTCGTATTCATCCTTTTTGGGATGTTTAGAAACCTCTCATTGCAATATAAGTGACGATTCTAATCACAAAACACTAATATCATCAAAATTCTCGACATGTTTTGACTCTATAACACATTGCATATATCCACTTCCGTCACGAAGTTCCAAAAAGACGATTTTTCACGATGCTCTAATAGTTTGTACTCGTCATTGAATCTTGATAGTTGTATCAACAAAGGATGCATCTATTATTTTGATAAGTGTAGCTTTCATAAAAACTATAAAAAAAGAATAAAAATCTGACACAAACTACGTATCAGGCGTTATTCAAGTTATACCAAAAACACTGTCAAAATACAAACAAAAAATTATTGCAATCTAGATTAGTTAAAAACCTACTATTATAAAAATAATGTCGAATATAAGTTATATTCGATTACAGAATTTATAGTTTTTCAATTCGTTGCAATTGCGAAATATCATTTGGCTTTCAAGATAATGATACAAATACATATCGTCAATTATCTTCAACAATAGTTCCCATATTCTTACACAAAAACACATCAACTAAACCATTATCAACAAACATTTCTCATTTTTTTTGTGACGCTTCATACGAATTTCGATATACATCAATCAACTCTTGATATTCTTGATCAGGAATAAATCATCATCACATTCATCACCAAATACAATTTGGATTTTCTTTTAGCAACATTTCTAATAATCCTGAAAGATTTTGCGAACCTACTGCTACAATTATAGATCAGTTCTGACCATCCTTCTTTCTATAAACATCTTGTCATCAAGTTGATTCAACTAATGGGAGAAAAGAAGTATCTGTCATTCATGGTTCATAGAATGTCCAGAGTATAGTATAGTCACCCCTCGTTCAAGTAAAGTATTCTTTTGACTCAGGATCTAACGTATCAAAAAAACTATTTTTTACGTAGGTTTCGGGTACATAATTTTGATTTTCAAGCGTATTACTTTGTGTTCATGGATTAGTATCTGCCTGATCTATCTGTACTGCTGGTTGAGTGTTTCTATTACATCATACAAACAGGATTGAACAAAAAAGTAATAAAAATATAATTTTTAATGAGGCTCCAATAGTTTGAACTCATCATTGGATTTTGACAGTTGTATCAACATAATCAGAATCAATTTGTTTAATAAGTGTAGCTTTCATAAGTTATGAATACCTAATAAAAATAAATTTTTTGTATCTTGCTATAGCTTTCTTATCTTTTTGCAAGCCAGACTTGTAACATAACTGTAATATATATAATGTATTATACAAGTATTAAGTCCAAATTTTATTTATCATACATTACAAAATATGTCTACTAAAAAGCAGATTTTCATTGTAGTTTTTATAATATGTCTTATTTCGATTGGTGGGGGAACGTTTCTTTTACACAGAGACACAAGTATACAAATCGATCAAACGCAAACAGAGATTCTAGAGATACAAAAAGAAGAGGTGCAAAAAGGTGATATGCAAATACTTAACACATGAGATAATGAAGAAGAACTATTGAGCATATCAGAAAACTGACTGAATATCTGACCAATATCTGTCTCGGATTATAGAAACTTTGATATGAGAGAAGTTACAACAAGCACTATTGTAGATAATTTGGATGCTCCTTGGGCTTTTGCATTTCTTCTAGATGGAGATATTCTTGTAACAGAGAGATTTGGAGCATTACAACTCATACAAGATGGTAATATAACAGAAGTTAATTGATTGCCAGAGGTGTATACCAGAGGGCAATGATGACTCCTAGATATCACAATTCATCCAAACTTTGTCCAAAACAACTACATATATCTTTCTTATGCTCATGGAACCGAAGAGGCAAACAGACTTCGTGTGGTGAGAGCAAGACTCAATGAAACAGGAATAGAGAGCACAGAAATTATTTTTGAATCAGCGCAAACAAAGAACGGATCAAGTCATTTTGGTTCGAGGTTTGCACGATTACCAGATAACACATTAGTATTTTCTGTAGGTGACTGAGGAAATCCACCAATTAGATACAATGATGAACTTATTCGCAAACAAGCGCAATACCTTTCATCTCATTTGGGAAAAATAATCAGAATAAACGATGATGGAAGTATTCCAGAAAATAACCCTTTTGTTGGTCGTCCTGATGTACAACAAGAAATATTTAGCTATGGACATCGCAATATCCAATGACTTGCCTACGATACAACAAGAAATCGTTTGATAGCGAGCGAACACGGGAGTAAATGATGAGATGAGTTAAATCAGATTGTACCAGGAGGTAATTATTGACGACCAGAAGTTTCTTATGCAACAGAGTATAACGCGACATGAACACCAATCTCTGAAGAACAATCTCGTCCAGAATTTGTTGATCCACTTGCAGTATGGACACCAACAGTTGCTCCATCCTCAGTTGTTGTTTATTCAGGAAAACAATATCCTGACTTGCAATGAGATATATTTTTGGCAGCAATGCTACTGAGAGAAGACAACTCATTTGCTGCTTATGCATCTCGTCCTGCAGGTGAAGTTTTTCGACTAGATACTGATGACAGCTGAAATATTATCAACCAATATAGAATTAGTGTATGAAATGTCAGAGTCAGAAGCATCGGTCTGTGATTAGATGGATATTTGTATGTACTCACTGATGGGACAAGTCTGCAAAATAGACCAGGAGTAAACAAGGGAAGTCTCATTAGGATAGATACTATTACAAAAAACTAATCAAATTATATAGAAACATAATACCAGACACGAGAAAATAAAAAAAATAAAATCTGACATAATTGACGATAACATTCACTATCACGTTTATACAAAAAGGTCTATATAGAGATAAACAAAAAATTATTGCAAACATATACTCTCTTTCGTACAAATAATACTATGAAAACAATTCACGATCTTTTTGTAAGCAAAAACCTCACATTATGCGTAGCAGAGTCTCTGACTGGGGGATTTTTGCAAACACTTGCTACGCAACAGTCATGAGCGTCAGACTTCTTTTTGTGATGAATCACTGCGTATACTCGCGAGCAAAAAGTTGCTTTGTTGTGAGTTGATAATGCATTAGCTTTGCGTACCAACTGTGTTGATCAGCAGATTGCGACGATGATGGCACAGTGAGTCTGTACGATGTTTGGCTGAACAATATGAATTGCTACGACCTGATATGCGAGTGCATATCCTGCAATGTCTGTTGAGATTCCATTTGCATATTATAGTATCGTTTCATCTATAGACAATAAAACTTCTATCATGGATCAATGAAAAATAGTCAAGGATTGACTCGATCGCGTAGGGATGCAACAATATGTCGCTGATTTTGTTTGGGAGAGGTTACTAGATGTTGTCACCAAAAATCTAATCTAATCTCCTCAATAGATAAACCACATTACAGCAAAAACAATAACCATAAGTAATAATATCACGACAATCTGGACAAGTCAGTACAAAAAACCACCTTTTACTTTTCAAAAAACATATGAGCCTTCTTTAATATATTGCTGTAATCTCAACCTTTCTCACCTCTCAATAATCTTTGTAGATACAATGAATTTACTCTCATAGCATTTTACGTTTGATCTATCAGATTTTCATACCAAACCAAAAAAATTATCTTGGTATGACAATATGTATTTTTCCTCTAAGAGTTCTTCTTGGAAAAGCTTTTCTCACTTTTGTATCGGATCTGTAGCATACCGGTATTTTCCTCTCTTTTCTATAGAATCATGTATTTTCGTTTCTTTTGATTGATTTAGTATCTTAAAATCATCTAGTATATAGAAATCAAAAATACCACCCAGGATATCTGACCAAAATCTAGGCATATTTATTGTAATATATCAATAAAGTTAGATCAGTATAAAATTATTCTTTGCTCTTTAGAATATCTCAAAAAAAAGTAGATATTTTTTTCATTACACCTGAAGCTTTATATGCCTTTATTTTTTTTAAGTATTCTGCATATTCTATAGCAACTGTAGCTTCTTCTGCCATTTCTCATGGGTTATATTGTTTATGAGAATCATCGTTAAAAACAACCGTTATAGCATGTTGATGTGACTTGAGTAGGTCATTTCGTTCAATTACTCACAAATAATTATCACTATTATAACTAGAGTCTAAGGATTCTAAATGCTTAGCTGGATAAAAAATTCTTTTCAAAATATCTTTTTTATCCCAAAGAGGAGTTCATTCAAAATGATCTAAAGATCACTCTTGTATTTTTTTTCAGTCTAGGCTTCTTTTCAATAATCAAACAATTTTTTGTGATTTATCATATATATCTGTATTATCTTCTTTATGTTCTGTAAGATTTGCCACTAAAAAATTTCTTATATTCATAACATTCGGATTTTGATAGCGTGGATCAAAATAAGCCTTCACTGCTATTACTCAATTTTTTTGAACATGTAGTTTCTCTGATTTATTGTAATATTCCATTTTTATTTATAATAGTTAAAATTTTACTATGTATATAGCATATACACAGTAAAATCAACAAGTAAATAATTCTTACTCCTCTTTCTTCTTCATTTCCAACCCCAAAATATCTAATTCTTTTGGATCGACGTTACTTGGTGCTCACATCATCAGATCTTGTGCACGACCAGATTTTGGGAATGCATAACATTCACGGATATTTGGTTCATCTCTCAAAATCATCATCAAACGATCAAACCCAAAGGCAAATCAACCATGAGGAGGACATCAATATTGCAAAGCTTCATACATTGTTCAAAATCTTTTTTTGATATCTTGGAGTTCGTACCCAGCAGCTTCAAATGCTTTGAGCAAAACGTCTGGATTATGATTACGAATTGATCCAGATAAAATTTCATATCAGTTGCATGTCAAATCATATTGTGTTGTTTCTCGCTCAAGTGGAGGAAGAGTATCAACAGTCTCATGACCTCATTTGATATTTGAAAATGGATTGTGTGCAAACTCTAACCCAGATGGTTTCGTTTCATCTTCTTCAAAAAATGGAAAATCTTCTATCCATACAAATCCTAATGCATCCTTATCTACCAGGTCAAACGTATCTCTTAGGTGATTTCTAAATTTTGCTCATACAGACACAACAGTCTTTTGATCTCACACCAACAAAAAAATAGTATCTCAGACTGCCCCTCACATAGATTCTACGATTAAGTCTTTTTCTTGCTGTGACATTTTGTTTGCAATTGAACCAGATATTGTATCCTCTTTGATTTGAATATATGCCAATCAACCAAGACCAATGTTTTGTACAAATTTGGTAAGAGCGTCGAGTTCTTTACGAGTTGGATGGGATCATAGTTTTATTGCTTTGACAGACACAGCAGTACGCAAAAAATCCAATTCACTAGATCCAAAGATATCTTTGACATCAATCATTTTACAATCAAATCTCAAATCAGGCTTATCTGAACCATAAGTATCCATAGCATCAGCATAACTCAATCTAACAAAGTCTATTTGAATTGTTTTATGAGGAACCATCTGTGAAGTCATATCACGAATATATCATTCTGCGACTGTGTAGACATCTTCTTTTTCGACAAAACTCATCTCACAATCTATTTGATAGAATTCACAACTATGACGATCTGCACGAGGATCTTCATCACGAAAACATGGTGCAATTTGAAAATATTTATCAACTCATCCAACCATAAGAAGCTGTTTGTATTGTTGTGGAGCTTGTGGCAATGCATAAAACTGTCCTTGATTAACACGACTTGGAATCAAATAATCTCTCGCTCATTCTGGTGAAGATACAGTAAATATAGGTGTTTGTACTTCCAAAAATCACTCTTTTGTAAATCGATTACGAGTAAAATGATTCATCTGCGCACGAAACATAATATTATCCAAAACTGGTTTTCTTCTAATATCGAGATATCTATACATAAATCTATTTTCTTCACTTGTTTTTGGGTCTTCTCACATATTGAATGGAAGTTCTTTTGATTTCGACAAAATTTCTACACTCGTGGCATGTATTTCAATGTCTCATGTTTTCATATCTTTGTTGACCATATTATCAGGTCTTGCAACAACAGATCAATGTACTTTGATAACAAACTCATTCTTGAGTGATTCTGCTATGGTTGCAAGTTCTACAGACACATCAGAAGGATCAATCGTAACCTGAGTAATACCATAACGATCTCTCATATCTATGAAAATCAGTCAGCCTAGATTTCTTTTTTTAGCTACTCGTCATGAAAGTATTATGTTTCTTCAAATAGCGTGAGCGTTGAGTTCTCAACAAGTATGTGTACGATGCATTGGATTTTTGGATAAGTAAAATAAAATTATACGATGTAGATATACAAGTCATTTTCTAACAGAATATCTTCACTGTCTATTTCCTCTATATTGAGAACGACAAGATCATCTGCCATACATGCATGATGCCGTGCATATAATCATGAGTCGACATAACGATCAAATCAGGCTGATGTCATTCGTAATTCTCCTCAAATATCACTATCGTCTGAAGAAAATAGCCATGTATCGTCTGGTTTTTGCTCTGCAAGTTGTCAATCAACATCTTTTTGTATTATAGCTTTATCAATCGACTGTCAATCATACTCAATTCTATACCACATGAGGTTATGTCAAAAATAAATTAGTATCTATGCAAAATATATCCATTGGCACTTTATTTTCAAGAAGAGGAATTCATTCTGCTTCCAATAAACGAATTTGTTCAGCTCATCTCGGTCATAACTTTAAAGAACTAATCTGACCGGTTTTTGCGACCACTCTCCACCACGGACACAAAGCTTGTCAGGTTTCTGGTTTGAGAGCAGACATTTGTCGTCATATGATTCTTGGACCAATATTTTTGCCTACAATGTCACTTACTCATATTGCTATCTGTCCATAATATGCTACGCGTCAATATGGAATCTTTTGGACACAATATAACAGCGCTTGTTTAAACTCCATGTCATAATGTCAAAATAAATATTACCCTAGTAAGGATTGAAACAAAACCATTGCTGCTATAGCAATAGTCGTAACAGTTGCAACATTTTCTTTTGAAGAGTGTTTGAATGCATCTGGCAACAACTCAGATACAGACATTCGAATCATCGCACCGGCAGCAAATCCTAAACCATATGGCAAAAGTGGCTGAAAATGTTGGACAAACAAGAACGCAGGAAGCGCCATCAATGGCTGAGGCAAACTCGTAAATATACTTCGCAATCATGCCTTTCGCCATGAAACACCACGTGGAACAAGTATGACACTAATAGCTAATCATTCTGGAATATTATGCAACGCCAAGGCTATAGATATAAGCAATCATAGTTCTACAGACGGTCAAAATCATACACCAATAGCAATTCACTCACTAAAAGAATGTACCGTCATTACTCAAACTATCAAAAGCATCTTAACTGCACTTTTCCCATGAAATCATCAGATGTGTACATTTTCACTATTATTTCACAACAACCTCTTGGCAGTCAATATTGCTACCAACCCAAGTAACATTCAGCCTATAACTTCCCAATCTCAAAATGAAACTCATTCATAAACAAGTCAGAAACTCGCTGCCAACATCAATCACGCTGCCAATGCATTTGCAGCTGAAAATCGTTTTTTTGACATATGTGGAGCAAAGGCGAATGGCAATGCTCCCAATCAGGTTGTCAATGCTGTTACTATAGAAAAAAATAACACAAGTCGAAAAGGATCCAAATCTGATATCATTCTACAACAGACAAATAAAGGTCTTATACTTGCAACACTACTCATAAGCCCAAGACTGTCAATTGATTTTTTGATTGAGTTGTGTATATATGCATATGTATTTATCTCATTAGAAAGCAGAGCATATGAACGTCATAAGTGTAAGTTGATTGGCACATAGACAAAAAAGTCGAGATCTAGAAACAGACTGTCTTTTAGATTGTAGATCATTTGCAGAATTTGAACTTTGACATATTCCTTGATCCTCACATATGTCTTTACAAGACATTCCCAAAAAACTGGAAGAACTGAAACAATACAAACATATCTTTGTCTACTCTCACTCTGACGCAAGAAGCAAACAAGCAGTATGATTACTCAATGCATCTTGATTTGAAGGAGTAGTACAAGTACTATGATGATTTGAGCAACGAAAACACACGATATGATCATACGATAGCAACAAAAAACGCTCATCAATACAACAATTCTTTATCGTGTCAGGTATCACAATTCTTTTGTGTCTATTGTTGTCTCTCTTGGTGAGTAATTGGTTTTTGATTTGTGTTGCTTTGATAAGTTTACTTTTTTTGTTAGCATCACAAAAAGAAGCATTCGTTTCTCAATGGATGTCTTATATGCCATGGAATCAGTCACGTGTCGCCCTTACAGTTCGTGAATTTCATAACAAGAAATCAACTATTCATATACATCAATTTGTCAACAATACACAACAAACGTATTCATATGCAGTTTGGAGTGAAAATATGATGTGTATTATCGATCCAGACAAAGATATTGAACAATATATTGATTTTTCTCACCAACACCAGTGTACAATCAGTGCAATTTGTCTCACTGACATGGCATCAGATTTCGTACTTTGACATCATAGACTTGCAGAAACAACGACGGCTCCTGTCTATGTCTCACCAACAATACAACAACAGTCACCATATACGCACATAACACAAGATGCTGTAATTTCTTTGGGAGATGCAAGAATTGTTGGACATACATGAGCTACTACAGACGATAGTATGTACTATACAATTCAAGAACAATCATGACATACGTTTGCAATAGTGACATGAAAAGAATTTTTGTTTGATACGTATCCTCTTTCATATACAGCAGATCAGACAGCAAGAAATGATTATTTTCAACATCGTTACTCGATAATACAGCAGATAATGCAAGCAGACAATAGCGTTATGCTCTTTTCGAGGAAAAAAATCCAAGATATGACATACTGTACTATTGCGGACCAACGTTTTCACAAAGACACACTGTGACATCTCCCACAAGAACAGTATATACAAAGATGAAAAAAACAGACACATATGGCTTTTGCCTACCAAGCATACACCCATACAATCAATAGACAATCAAAGACATCATACGTGTCAGACATTCCTTTTTTGTCACATCTAGACACACACACAACACAAGACATACTCGATGTCAGAACATTTTGACAACAAAAAAAATACATATTGCGTGGTGCACTGCATATTCCTTATGGGAACAATTTTTTGTCTATTTGTAGAGCAGTATGCACACATACAACAAAACGACGCCTACTAGCGCAAAATGACACACAAGCTCGCAATGCATTGCATATTCTCTCAATGATTGGGTATGATACGATGATACAGTCTGTTCATATTTGTGATACATGGACAGATACGTACTATTACAACACACAACAAGAATGACAATCATTGACAATAATAGACATACGTGATAGGTCTGACAATACAGATATTCATATACCATCGGCACACTATATACCTCTTTTTGAATTACAGTCTCGCTTGGAAGATATACAAGAACTTATACATCCCAATTCAATATTGGCAGTATATGACGTATCACAAGATCGTATGCTTACCGCACTAAGTATTCTCAAATCACATTTTTTATCTATACATAGCGTACTTGTTGATACAGTACTTTTTGATAAAATAACAAAAAACACTGACACTATCTAGGTTATAGTGTGCTTTATGACTATGAGCAATATGATTGAAATTATAGACTATTCTTGTATAGTAACTACGTACCTACTTTTTATTATTTGATAATCCCAATAATGGCTGATGTAATAGAAATATGAAGTGAAGAAGCTTTCAATAAAGCTATCAAACAAGAATGAGTTGTCCTTGTAGATTTTTATGCAGAATGGTGTGGTCCTTGTAAAATGCTTTCACCAATTCTTCACGATCTTCAAGATGACAATACTGACAATAATGTGCATGTTGTCAAAGTAAATACGGACGACCTTCCAGGTATTGCTTGAGAATATGGTATTGCAAGTATCCCTGCTGTCTTTGTTTTTCATAACTGATCATTGGTAGATCAAATGATTTGACTACAAGAAAAATCAGCTTATCAAGACAAAATTGATAGTCTTCTTGCAGCATAATACATAATGCATTATTAACTGTGCAAAAAAAACATTCCACTTCGTGGAATGTTTTTTTTATATATTTGTTTGTTGTTTTTTATATTTGTATATGTCAGATTTTTCTTATTGCTCAAGAAGCAAGGCTTCATAATCTATACGTATGGATTCTCACTCTTTGCAAGACAAGCACTGTATATCATACAACTCTTAGCATTCTTCTGACTTGTCTATTTTTACCTTCGGTGATGGTAAGAGAAAGACGTTTTGGTCACAAAATAGTACATATAGCTGGTTTGGTAATATATCACTGGATCATAACTCACCTTTCCAATTCTTGTACAATTTTTGGATCAATAACGCGATCACATGTCAGATGATATTCTTTTTCTATATGACGTTGTGGATCCATAAAATCCTTTTGTATACGTGTGTCATCAGTCAACAACATAAGACCACTTGTATCTTTATCTAATCTTCAAATGGGCAATACTCATGCAGGCACATCCACTCTATCTAAAATCTCTTCACATCAAGGTTGTGCGTTGATTGTCTCTATTCCTGTTGGTTTGTGATACAAATAATAATGAAATTCACGTTGCGTAACTGTGGTATCATAGCGAACAACATCAATCATAGGATCTATAAGTTGTCAGATATGCGCAGGTTCTTCATTGACAAAAACTACTCAAGCAAGAATGTATTTTTCTGCTTGTCTACGAGAACATATTCATTGTTCAGACATATATTTTTGTAACTTTTGTTGAGATGATGTCATAAGACGGAGTAATTAAATAAGTATAATATCTTGCTGTGGTTGCATAACATGAACGGTTGCCTTTCATCATGCAGTGTGGTACTGATCTACAAAGGAATCTGGGTCTTGATTGATTGCATCAAAGGTATTGTAATGCATGGGTATAATATGTTGGGGCTTGATATCCAAGGATGCAAAAACAGCTTCACGTGGTCACATTGTATACATACTACCAATAGGTACACACAACACATCTATTGCAAACAATTTTCACAAAAAAGAACAGTCAGAAAAATATCAGGTATCTCACATATGATAGATCGTTTTGTCAAAGATTTGTATAATAAATCATACTGGAATATCTATATCACACGAATGCAATGCTGGAGTCAGATAGACAGAAAGATCGTTATCGACAGAAAACAATCCTCAAATATTTGCACCCATAACTTGTTGTACTCATTGTTCTTTCAAAAAGTCTACTTTTTGGGGTGTCGTAATACATACAGCATTATCTCTTTTGGCAATATCTATAATGTCTTGTTTTCCATGATCAAAATGGTCATGTGTCCAAAAAATATAATCACACTGTGGTATTGATTGAAGCGTATGCGGATGATCAGGACTTTGTAACCAAGGATCAATTGCAAACGTTTTTCCTTTATAAGAAAAAATGAAACCTGACTGATCAATATAGTGAATATTCATAATGTGCGTAGCTGTATAAAATGATTATTCTGGCGTGACCATCGTACCTTTTGCAGTTCCATTTGCCAAAGCAGCTAGTTGATCAATATGACAAACAAAGATTGCTAATTTGTTTTCTCTTGCCATACCAATCGCACTATGATCCATAATATGGAGATTAAGTTCGTCTGCTTGCGCAAGAGTAAGTGCATCAAACCTTTTTGCATCTGAATAAAGATGAGGATCTTTGTCATACACACCATCTACTTTTGTTACTTTGATAAGAATTTCACATTGTAATTCTAAGGCCCTCAATACAGCACCCAAGTCTGTTGTAGAATAAGGATTTCAGGTTCCTCCTGCACAAAACACGACTGTTCATTGTATCATTTTGTGTCTGGCTGTAAGTGCATTATAGTGAGTTGTTAAAGGAGAAATATGCATTCATTTTGCACATGCAACTATTCACTTTCATCAAGCTTGTATATACTTTTCGTTGAGCATAACAGCATTCATCACAGTTCACATCATCCCAAGATGGTCAGACTTTACTCTATCAATTCCTGCATCTTTTGTGTCTCTATATCTTCGAATATTTCACGCACCACACACAACGGCCAATTGCTTACCACTTTGTGCTACGGTAAATAAATGCTTAGCTAAGGTAGCTATTTTGTCATACGCAAACATGCTAGTACCATCTGAGAGTGCCTCTCATGACAACTTTATCAAAATACGATTCGCTTTCATATGTATACAGAAAGAAAAGAATAAAAATATGTTTTAGTTTGTCTAGTTAGTCATACGGAACGAAGACTTAAATGCCTCTATTTGTGTTTTGTATAAGTCATAACTACGAGAATCATATGAAACTTCATAGACGATATCATCATTTTTGAGGTAGAATATATGGTGAGCATATTGCTGACCATCATCTTTATACACACGAGATAGCAAAATACTTTGATAGAGCCCAAATGTTCTTGAAAATCTAGCAAGCGAGTCCAATCTATATCAATCAGCTCATCAAGGCAGTCAGATTATTTTTTTCATATCTTTTTCTTGGTCATCAACATATGCGGAAATCTTTCTACTAATATTTTGCCTCGGAGTAATACTTAGAATAACATCATTATCATCATCTAACACAACTACATGTGTTGTATTTTGTTGGACATTTCGTCCTGGCCATATTTCACATGTAAATTTATTTTTCTCATTTTTGTATACAATACCAGTTGCGTCGTAGTCTTTTATTGCAGATTCTAAAACTTCAAAGACTGACAAAAAAAATGCAGATTGATTTTTGAATGCACGGTGAGATGTTGTATCCTTTATATACTGATATACAAAACGTCTTTTTGATATGCTTTGAAGTACTATAGATTGTATTCTAGACAGTGAGAGTCACTTTTGTTTGTACGAAGTCATCAATCAAGAAACAAGATCAACTATTTTTTGTCTGATAGGTCATGAGACTTGATAGGTAGTATCATAAAAAATACTACTTTGTAGGTCTTGTAATGTATGTGTACTTACAACAAATGCATATGGTGTTGTTCACATATACAAAAGCACTGATGCTGTCTTTTGTCCAGCCGATGGAGCTTGCATTGTAACATAAATTGCATCTGCTTGATCAACAAATACTGGACTTTGTTCTTTTTGGTTATTAACAAAAACAGATGCCTTTGATTCATCTCGAGACAATTCTGTGTTATCTTGTATGTCATAAAAAGTAACAACCGGAGATTGAACAACGCTACCAGGAGTAACACCATACATGTGATCAAACAACAAAGTATTGGGTTTTTTGATAGTAAATGAAAATTGTTTTTTCAAGCTTGGATGATCGACATCATGAAGTGTAACTGTATATGTTCAGACACGCAAAAAACGGAGTATATCCCATATATATCAGACTCATTTTTGTATGGAAACAATAGATCACGATCAGAAGACATATGAACTTCACGGAGAAATATATGTATTTGTAGCATCTTGCACCAATAAACGAACGCTTCAATTGTAGCTAGTATCTACGCTTCATTGCTTCATGTAGGTAAGAGACATTGGTATAGCATGATCCGTAAATGTTGTAGTTTCTCAAAGTAAAGCAACATCTAATGCATCTGGAACAACAGAACCAAGATAATCATTTATATAAAACTGTCAGGTTAGACTATCACGAGCATCTCCTTTTACATCGTATACAGTAACTTTTCGATAATAGACCCCGGTTTGCGTAAGCGTATACGAAAAAGCTTTCCCTGTACCAGTATTTGTAACATGGATAATATTACTAAACTCTTGATTTCTCGACAAATGTATACGAAATTTCTCTATTCTAGCTACATCGGCACTGTGATCCCAACGAAAAGCAACTTCTCATCAAGACAGTGAACTATATTGTAATGGCGTTGTAAGTGTAGGAGCTGCTAAATCTAACAAAAAAGACACTGACGTGCTTGTAGTATTGACACGTCATAAGCTATCAATACAACGAACATACATGGTATTTTGTCATAATCAAGGACGAATAGTATCGGTATGAGCGGTTGCTTGTGTTTGATTTCAAATTGCATATCTCATAGTAGTATAGGTACGATCTTCTGTGTCTCGTTTGCATTGTGTTAATTCATCGGTAGTAACATCGACTTTGTATGCATCGACATCTTTTGTAACAGAAACTTTCTTGATAAATGGTTCTTTGAGATCAGTCAGAAATGTTTTTTTGTTTGAGGTTGCGAGCCAAAATCACTGTGGTGCAAACAACTTCACGTGTATTGTATTTGCTCCATGTACAAATCAAGATTGTACAGTATACCCAAAACGACCAAATGGATCAGCGGTTCACGTACTCACATGTCTATCATTGAGATAGTATGCGACGGTTGCATTCGGTAGTGGTGTTGTCCCTTGGATCATAAGTCAAGTTGCGATATCATAAACCATACCACTTGTTGGGCTTGTCAGTATTGTACCGTCAGTAAGATCAAAACTCGTCGTCCCAACAATCTGTGTTTGTTGGTCAATCACACGAAGCGTATATGATCACTGTCTATCTATTCTCAATCATTGCACATCTTGCAGCGTAACGCTTCAACTGTGTATAGTATCAAATGTAAATGTTCATCATGCAGGAAGATATGCTCGTTCACCAGACATTGGTGTTAGTTCAAAACGAATTGTTCATGTATATGTTGGTAATACTGCATAATTTGTATCCAAAGCTTTGACTTGGACTGTGTGAGGCACAAATACTGTACCTGATGATACAGTTACTTGAAATCCAACAAGACCAGCATATCCATATCACACAAGTAAAACATATAACATGACAGTTAGAACTAAAGAGCGAACATATCAGATGCACGACAAAAACATATCATTTGATAAAATATTAAAAAAAGACACTGACTTTATTCAGTATCTCATTCTCATGTCACGTCAATCGACGTTCCTCAAGAAAGTTGTCTATTATTTTGTTTTGTGAGGTCTACATATGTTTGTATTACATCCTCTGGCAACGGATTATACCCCAATGTTACTTCTTTGAGAGTGGTAATATCTTGCAATACAGAAACATCGGTTATTTCGTTAAATTCAATTTTGAGCTTGTCTAGTGGTAGTTTTGCTACTGCATCAATACTTTTCAGTTGATTATGTTGCAACTCTAATGAAGTCAATAGTTGTAATTCTTCTATGTTAGCTATTGTGTTGAGAGTATTATACGAAACATCCAAGTATTCTAGTTGTGTATATCTTTCAATTCATTCCAAAGTTGTTAGTTTATTTTCAAACAAAGACAATTTTTTTATCCACATAGGAACAATGAGGTTTGTGATAGATTCTATTTGATTTGCAGAAAAATCCATTCATTGTAATCCAACCAAACATAATCACTCAAATGAAGCTTTTTTGATGTTATTACGTGCAAGATCAATAAAAACAACGTCTTTCGCGTAAGAAAAATTATTTTCATCACAAAGATCCGGTACAGAAGTTAAGTCTTGCTCAGCAAGATTAAGGAAACGAGTACTTTCGTTATAAAATTCATCATATTTTGCCGAAGATATTTCCTCAACTTGTCAAGAAAGTACCGATCAAGATGTTGTTGGTGAGTCTTGTGTTGTATTTGTTGTGCATCATACAACAAAAAAACACAGAAAAAGCATAGAATAGGTTATAACATATTTCATAGGAAAAAACAGGAGAGTAAAGATACTGCACTAAACATATACTGAACAACAATTAATTGAACAATATGGTTTGAGTTTGCTATATAATAAGACTTAATAGGTCAAAAAACGCTCTATGCTAAATGGAGCAGGATTGATTGGTCGTGTTTGTATTGCTTCTTGAAACGTCTCTCATGCACTAAATGTTACTTGTCACTGGTTGAGGGAAATACGAGCTGAACTTCATTTATCAACATTAGCCAAAAACCCTTCAACTAAGAAATACATTGTTGTTCATGGACGTGCTGTCAAATATTGTGGATTTCATCAAAGATCATATGATACTGGATCTTGATTTGAAATGTTTATCATATCATTTTGACTAAAAGACGACGGATACCCTATTCTAGAAATACGAACATCTGTTAATGTCGCTCATCATCCTATAGTTATTGTTGGCATCAATGACCTCATCATAAGTAACATATCTTTGTTACCATATACTGGTACTGCAAGTATAGCCAATTTGTGATTCATATTGTTATTGAGTGCTGTATCAACAGAAACTGTTTGATTTCACACAAGCGCAGTATTCACAAAAGACACTGTTTGAGGTTGTGTTTGTTGTACAGAGAATTTTACACTTTTGATTAATGTCGTACTTGGTTGGACTTCTTTATTTGTATCTGTTGTTGCTTTTGTTACGCGAATTGTAAACCACAAGTTACTAAATGACAGAGCATTTTCTCTTTGTTGATGAGGAAGTGCTTTAAAATACAAATATGATGTTCATGTAGGGATCAACACCGGTCTAGCAAAATCAATCGTTGTAGATGTACTTGTTGCTGCTATATTAGCTTCTCATACCAATACTCACTTGTCATTATACACAAGAACTTCTCTGATAGCTTGCCCCAGATAAGATCATGCGTTATTGATATCTGCTGTATAATCATGATCGATTGCGACTGTATGAACATACATATCTTGCAAACGAGCAGTCAATCATAATCTTGCTACAAAGGGAGCTTGTTCTGGTGTCATTCAGACAGACAATGCGGCGTCTTCTTGTAGTCGTTGTTGTGGGATAACCGCTGATGGCTCTCTTAGATCCGGGGTTGTATCGATTGTTCCTGTTGTGTTATTTTGAGTTGACCCTGTAGCTGTATCTGTAGATTCTCAGTCAGGAGTTTCTTGTGTATCTCATTGGTCTTGCATATGCAAATTTTCTGGCATAATACTTGATGCATATGCTATATGTAGATATAAATGTTTTTTTTGCAATGATGCCGTAGCATCTTGTATTTTTTGCAAAACAATTGCTGACAGCCTTGTACGCAATGCTTGTTGTTGCGTAGAGTTTTTTGCCATAATAAGTGCAGACACTCTGTTTGCGAGTTCTAGATACTGTGTATTCACCTCACACATAGAAGCAGTATCTCATCATACTAGTGCACAATATTGCTCAAAATCGATAGAAGATGAGGTAGTTGCTATTGTAGTGGATGTACTAGGTAGCATAGACGATGCAGTATAAGCAAATGTAGGAAGTGTTGCTACGGTTAGCATGCATATTGATAGGAGAGTTATTTTATTCATAGATTATATAGTTGTAATATAAAGCATCTATATAGTACACAGAAAATAGTTTTTTTCAAGCAGTAGTTAGAAAGATACACCTCAAATATATATTTTTTTTGAATAAACAAAAAAACCTTCCCACAAGGGGAGAGGTTTTTTTGTATCGTTATGTGAACAAGAACAAACTAGTTGTTTTGAGCACGTAGAATCATTGATTCTTCACGATCAATACTCAATCTTAGATCAGATACAGGAGCGTTAACTCTTTGATCAGTTCTGATTGATATATCAGAGTTGACATTAGACAAGTCTAATACAATCTTAGATGTGTAGTTACCAGCAACATTATTGTTCTTGATTCTGATCGCATAGTATGCAGTAGTATTAGTACTCTTAACATCTATAGTACGATCTGAAGCTTGAGCAAATGAACTTAGGTCAACAGTACAAAGTCATGGTTGAGCAGCAGTACAGTCAGCATATGCTCTGTTTGAAGTTGTTCCACCTATTCTTTCGATATATACGTCAGACGTATCAGGACCTCAAGTATAGTCGAAATCAGCAACAGAAATATCTCATTGTACATTGAATCTTAGAGTTTCTATAAACAATCTAGCTTCGTTAGAAGTGTTTGTTCGCTTGTTAATACCTCCAGCAGCGCGGTCAGCAGTAACAGCAAGAATAGCAACTCTTTGATCTTGATTATTAGCCAAGAAACTATCAACGTTTACACTTTGACCACCTACAGTAGCAGTTTGTACAAAGTCAACATTACTAACCAATACTGGATAGATAGTAACTTCTTCTGAGAAATCAGTCATTGCAGCAACTTGCGCTCCAGCAGTGTTGTTTTCAACAGTCAATTTAGTACCTACGATTGGTTTACCAGTATCAGCACTATTAGCTTCAACAACTTGAGCACCCATTACATGATTGTATACAGGAGATCCGTCATTATTGAATCACATAGATTGTGTTTGGTATTTAGCATAGATAGTTTCAGATCCTTCTACAACATATCCATTGAAGTCAACTTCTACAGATGATTTGTTGTTTGGAAGAGATTCTTTAGCTATTTCATTACCAGCTTCGTCATAGAAATGTACAAATGAAACTCATTTAGACATTTTTGTACTTAGTACAAAGTTACTAGCAATTACTTGAGCATCAGGAATTTCTGTTTGACCACCTAGCAACGGAGTTGCATCAGGTACACATCCAAATCATTGTTCAGTAAGAAGAGTAGATGAGTATGCTTTGTCAGTTAATGTATTACATGTTCCTTGGAAACTGTAGTAGAAAGTCAATCTTAGTTTTTCAAGTTTGATTCTTTCTCTTTCAGCTCTAAGATCAAATGACGCTACGTAATTTGAACTAAGACCAGCACCTCCAAGAAGATTTTGTTCTCTCAAAGTAGCAACAGTGTTTGTATCTTTAGAAATATCTAGAGATCCAACTTCATTAATTACAAGAATTCTAGATGATACAGTAGATTCTCCCAATAGGTTGTAGTACAACGGATTAGTAGGTTCTACTAGAGCAGAATTATCAGTGATAGGATTGATTATATCATCTCCTTCATCGTCTTCAGCTTCCATTTTACAAGCAGCGAAGTTAATTCTTTTACCTGCGTTAGCAGTATCATCAATAACATCTACTGTCATAACAAAGTCATGGTCTTTAGCAGCAGGTATCAACATTCCAGGTTTTCCTTTTAGATTATCAAACAATATTTTGTTGTTTGTAATATCAGAATTACCAGCACGTAGTACAAGTGTTTTTCCACTTCCAGTTACGTAATGCAATGTAGCATTGTTAATAATATCATCAATATTTACAGCTTTTGTAAGTACAACATTGTCATTATCAACAGTTATACCTCCAACGCTAAATTGAATAGTATTAGATTCTAATCTGATAATTTGATTAGTAGATGTCGATTTGTCAGATACCAATACATCAGCACCAAACGTACCATTTATAGCAAGATTAATTTCTGCTACGAAATTAGCTACAGTAGGAGCTGGAGACGTATATGTTACAGTTTCAGTTCTTACTCATGGAGTTGTTTCGTTTACTGTAAATTGGTATACAGCGTTAGGTACCAAGTTAAGTTCAAGATCTCTACTGAAGTTATTATTGATCAAACGTCTAGCAAGAAGTTTATCTCCAGCAGAAGTATCATCAACGATTACAGATGAGTCAGTAAACACACCACCTTTGTTTTCAACAACAAGTCATAGTGCTTGGTTTCCATTAGCCAATTGGATAATACTAGCAGGTCCAGCAACTGTTTTTTGAGCAGTTACAACAATGTTTGTATTTCCATTAAATGCAGCTCTGATTTGAGCAACAAGAGCATCGATTACAGTAGCGACAGTTGTTCAACCAACAGGACTTGTATAAGAACCTTGTTTGTTATCCAATCTTCGTGTATATGTAATACCAGCACTTACTACGTCAGTAGAAGCATAGTTAGCATTAGTTGGAGTTGGGTCATCAATAGCATTACCAATTAGGAATCACTCTACTAGGTCATATCCTCTAGGAATAACCGAAATGTATTGTGTTTCTGTAGCACTATCAGATGCTCTAACATTTAATGCAGCACCACCTTCGTATGCACACATTTCAATTTCATCAACAGATACTTCATAGTCATTTCCAGCTTTGATTTCAAAGTTGATAGCTTCAACATTTTTAGCTCAAATTACTGTTTCGTATGTAGATTCTATATCAATTACGTGAAGATCAACAGTACTTCATACAGCTTCAGCAATCAATTCGATTGTAGAAGGAGTAATATCAGTAACTAGTTTGTCATCTTCATCTTCTTTTACGATAAATCCAGCAGTAGTAAGATTTTTACCAATATCAGAGAAACTAATTTTGTATTTAGAATCTACGAAGTCAGCATATTCACCATCTGTAAGATTATCTATGTCAGTATACAATCTAAATACATTTTCTCCTGGATTCAAGAATTCTTCAGAAGAATCATATTTAAATGTTACTTTAGTAGCAGAATTTTCTTGTGTAGTTACAACTCTCATATCAAATTCTGAACCATTTGTTGTGTTCTCAAGAGTCACATTTGTCAAAAGGTCAGATATTTTTGTAGTTCTAGCAGTACTTGATGTACTACCATCAGTATTTAATCTGAATGGTACAAGATTTTCAATAGTGAAGTATACGTTTTCTATTTTTAGATTTTCTACTTCATCGTTTACGATCATTTTGAATGTACCAAGTGTTTCTTCATCTTTGTCAGATCTGATTTCTACATTATCGTCGATTTCAACGATAGTAAGTTCACCAGCTTCAATGATGATGTAGTTTTTAGCGTCAGTTGCAGGATTAGCTTCACCAGCAGCAGCAGCTTCAAGAGTTACACCAGCATATGTACGATAATTATTTCCACCTTCATTACGATAAGCAGTTACGTCAAGTTCATCTTCAACAGCAAGATAGATACTATCATCTACTCCTCCAATGATATCAGCTTTAACCATCATATCAAGTTTTTTGTTGTCTATCATTTTGTATGAATCATCCAACAAGAACGTAATACGATCATCATTTGCGATAGGATCAGTAGCAACTAATACATCTTCGATATACAATTCAAAATTAGAAGCATCAGTATCTAGATTAGCAGATCCTTTGTTTTCTAAAGTGAATGTACTCAAGTACAAGTCTTTATCTTCTTTATCTTTATTTTCTATAGTAAATGTAGCGATTTCAACAGATTGTTGTCCAACTTTTACATCTTTTACAGTTTTGTCTTCCATTATTTGTAGTTCTGGAGCATCTTTTGTAGCAACTACGTGGATGTTTGATAGTTCATCAGAAATAACAACATCAGCACAGTCAGCAGTTACAGTATCAATTCCAAATCTAAATGTATCACCAGCAGCTTGATCTTCTGTTTGAGCAGCATCAAAGTAAGCAGGAGCAACATTTACAATAACTTCAACAGTTTCAGTCATTCCTTTTTTGATTAGAAGACCTCCTTTGATAGTAACACTAACTTCTCCATCAGTTTTATCATTTTTTGGATCAGCAATTCTTTCTTTTGTACTATCAAGTCTTAGAGCTATACTTGTAAGTGTTTCAGCACCTCCAAGATATCTCACAAGATCCATTTTTCTTACCAAAACATCACCGTCAGCAGCAGTAAGGTCGAATTTAGCAACTGGTACTCATGTAGAGTTACCAAGTACATTTTCACCGATTCCTGGCGTTTGTGTGTTTGGAGATAAAGTAACTTCCAATGATCCTTGTGTTCAAGAACATACAGGAACATAGTCAGGACTTTCAGGATCAGTAGGATCAGTTTCAGGATCAGTAGGATCAGTAGGATCTACATCTCCACATTCTAGAAGATTTCGCAATGCTTCATCTTCAACTGGGTCTAGACCTTCACAGTCATCTTCACCTTCAGTTCCACCTGGGTTAGCAGTAACATAATCATCTGCTCTCATAAGCATAAGCATGAAGTATCCTCTTAGAGATACAGCATCAGCATTAGCTGTAGGATGAGTAGTATTGATTATATTTTTAGCAAACAGGTTTGCTTCATGCTTAGCTCGGTATGGAGTACCTCCATTGAACTCATCACCATCCAACATTCTAGACAATACAGTCATAGCTTGTCATCTAGTAACAGCATCATTAGGATTGAACATTGACATTGGCATGTTGTCAGCAGAATTGATTCACATCAATCATTTTTGACAAGCACTTACGATTTCGTCTACCAAAGTTTGATCAGCAGTACCAAGATCAGTGAAGTTACAAGCAGAACTTGAGTGTACTTCAGAAAGGTCAAGGTTGTTATTAGACCATCTGTCTGCAAATGCAGCCATATGTTCTCTTTCCATTGATCAATAAAAATTAAATTGATCAAATGTTGTTGTTGTTGTAAGTCCTTCTTTAGCAGCATAATTAAATGAAGCTAAATAGTCAGCAGGAACACTTTGAGCAGCAGCAAATGCTGGAAACAAAGTTGAACCAATTATAGCAACAGCAGAAAAACTAGCAAATAGTTTTTTAAGGTTCATAGCCATTATAAAGTAATGTAAAAAAAGATTGCAGGACATGAAATGTCGCTATACAAACAAATGTCTGTGTCTCCACACAGTAACAGTCGTTATATATAGAGTTCCATTTTATGATTGCAAGTGTTTTTAACTTGTCTATTGGTATACCCTGTCCTGCATGCAGATACAGACAACATAGCAAAACACCTTATTACAACGCATTTTTATAGGAACTGACATCACGCCTCTAAAGGGTAATACGAACGAAAGAATGTTTTGTGACACACAAAATAAAAAAACACGTACACATAGGTCAGATGGATATTTTTGTTTATTTGAATAGACACATACACATACTGTGTCTATAAAAAGTACACTATGTCTATAATGTGAGTTCTTTGTCTTTTGAGATAGATATTGTAGCATTATTTTGATGATAGAGAAAAAGAAGTATCATTAGAACGCCAGTTGACAATACACCTGCTTTGACATAAAAGCTAACAACCGTAAGATAGATACCATAGCGAGCTCAGGTCTGAGCAAAAAACATAATATATTCAATAAATCCAGATCAGAGATATACTATAGTATCCGTTTGGACATATGTAGACAAGATAATACTACATCGACCATAGATTGTAATGAGTGGCAATACTGGCAAAACAAACATATTTGCCAATAGTCATCATATATTTGTGGTACCAATAAAAAACAACAACAAAGGCAATACTCATACAGAAGCTCATAGCGTAGGAAGTACATACGACTCATAAAAAACAATACCATATTTGAGCCAAAAGGCAGGAGTACTTTTGTTAGTGGTGGTAGTGACAGACTTGTATCAAAAGAAATACTGAAACGCAACAATACCAACAATTGCAGCAAAGCTCAACAAAAATCATATATCATATAACAAAACATATGGATTATACAGCAACATTGCACATCGAGTATATCACAACAAACGATATATAGACACTTGTCTACCAAATAGCATCGCAATAAGTCATAAACATCACATAATCATAGCACGCAAAACACTACTTCAACCACCGCAAATCAAACCGTAACATATAACAAGACAAGCCAATACACATATTCTGATTTTTTTTGGAATCCAAAACAAGACTGCATTGCAAAATACTACCAACATAACAATATTTCAGCCACTCACAGCAACAATATGAATCAAATTTGCGTCAACAAAAAGCGAACGAGATGTTTCCGACAGCAGTCAAATATCTCAGACAAGTAAGCCATTGTACAGTCAAGCTATATCTGTTTGTCAATACATGTCTACAACAAGAGTTCTTATATGTAATTTTAGGGCAAACAACGCCGACTGCATCTTGGACAAAAAAGATATATCTGACTCAGTGTTAGTATGATTGCGAATTATGGTCATATCTGGGTCGTAGAAAGATCCACGAATGCCTTTCATAAGCATCCACTTGGAAAAATTGAATTGATATAATCAAGATGCAACGTCTGAGTCATCTTGAGTTGCTGTTGTAGATTGAAGTCTTTGAAGTGGCAAAAATGTCTCACGATCAGATGAGGTATGTATTCGAGGTGCAATATATGTATCAGCAATATACACATATGAGCCCAATGGCACATACGCCTTGGAATAGAGAAAATAAGAAATACCCTCGTGATCTTGAATCACATATCTTTGTGCTTTATCATTTTCTAAAACGCGATACATATTGTTTACAAAAACATAACGAGACTCTCAGTACACAGATCACGAAAAAAAGTCTCATCAAACATACGTATATTGTTTCCAAAAAACAGAGACACAAGCAATAAAATACAACAACACATGAACACCAAAAGCCACAACATACCTCTTGTAATCAATACGTGACATGTGTCTGTCTATTCTTTGTCTACCTTGTCTACTTCTGGTTATACTCAATGATTGCCTACGAGAGATGACATATATAGCTATACAGTGGATGGTACACAATATTACAGACAGATATAAAACAAGCCACAGATCATCGTACAATGTAAGAAATAAAACAAGTACAGTAAAACTACATATGTAATACATCTAGCACTCAACTAAGAATAAAATCTATTCTTAGACAGTAAAAGGTGAAAAATATAGGAAAAAAGCATGAAAAAAATTATGAACGTATTCAATCTAGTGTTCAACGTAGCAACGAAGCAGTAATATCTAAAGACTCTTTGAAAGGAAGTGAAAAGAAAATTACACAAAGAAGATAGAGTGTTTGTCACGGCAACCCACAAAGGTAAAATACCAGTATTTCTCGAGGTTTACATGTATTTTTTACAAAAATAACACGATTTCTTCACTTTTGAAAAGCATGAAATGGCGTATGGACATATACATCCTGTATTTTGGTTTTTTGTCTCATCATATGAGAAATGGACACAGATGGACATACATATACACCATAGATATTGCTTATAGAAACACGTTTTGTCATATAAAAATCTTCATAGACAAAGGGCAAACCGTTATCAAATGGAATGTCACGAAACACTTTCGTTTCACCAAAAAGACAGTTTGAAGAAGCAAAAGAGATAGGAATGAGAGAAGTAGTGTTGTGAGAAATAAGAGAAACCTTACGTGGTCTTGCCAAAAATACATTAAACCGATCATATCATTGAGATCTTATGTTTGATGTATCACGGTACAACTCAGTAGGAACAAGTATTTTTGCTATACTGTTCTGATCATAACACACCAAAAAATCTTCAAAAAATGTAGAAGGACATATATTGTCGTCATCTATACAAGCAACAAATGATGTCTCAACATGAGTTATTCATCTATTTCTAACATAACTAGCTCATTGTTGAGGAAAAAAATCTGAGAAGTCGACATTGTTGACAACCAATAGACAGTCGTAAAACTCTTGAGAAAGACTTACTGACAAAGCTTTTTTATAAGCAGAAAGAGATGATATATCCAGATACGTATCGTAGACAATAATAACACGTTGTGGCAAAACAGTTTGTTTTTGAAGTGATAACAAAAGTGGAAGTATATCATTTGCAGTTCTATTGGAAGGAATAACAACGGAAATATCTTGCATATACTACGTACTAGATGCTAAAGAAGGTTGATGTTGTATACTATATCATTTTTGTACTAAGATCGAACTTGGACGAGCCAAAATATCTCACACAAGAACAGCAGATCATACTGCAAATTGCAAGAAATGTTCAACGATAGTTGCAACAATATATTCTTGGAATGATTCTTGTTCTCAAACAAGCATTTCACACGCCACTTCATTTTGAACCTGAGACAATAGTTGAGGGTTAATAGTATCGTGAGTGGTTGCACAAATATATACATAAGAACATCATGTCGACATACGAATACGTGATGTCCGATTTGCATCTTTTGCAGACAGAACAACAACGTCATCGTAAGAAATATACGTATGTGAACGAGCTATACGTATAAGTTTTTTGATTTTTTCTGCATACACAAGTGGTATAAAAAATTTACCCATTTCTTGTAGTGGCAACAAAAAATGTAATCTCGCTCAAATACTTGCATGTGCATACCAAAATAGATGTAACGTAGTAGACAATGTTTGACATGTCCAATCATACAACAAAAGACTAGGAATAGACTTTTTCAACTCTTGATACATGGGGTGATCATGTTCTATATCACCAGGAAAAAAAATCGGAATAGCTTGTGGGTATGTTTGTACAAATGTTTGAATTTGTTGACGAACAACATCATTCCATACCTTTTTGTGACAATTTATGAGAATATATTGATCAGAAGCAAGAGATACCGTCATTGTATCTTCTAATAGTATTTGTATCGACGTTTCTTTCGATTGAGCAACAAAATCATGTAACGTAGAAACAGCAAAATCTTGGAACAAAACAGCATTTTTGGGGCTATACTTGGTAACGAGAGCATACGAATCAGGATCTCTACAGACTATTTTTTGAGCTTTTGGAAGCATATATGTATACAAATAACGTGTCGTTATTTTTTGTGGAAGAGAAAAACCTCATAACAAGACAAAATTTCAAGAAGAAATATCAGCAAAATAACGAATAAGATAATTTCGTCATGCACGAGCAAAAAAACGAGAAGCGAATTGTAACAATCAATCACTTGATTTTTTAAGTAGCTTATCCAAAAATGGAGGGGTAGTTGGTGCAACATCTTGCGTCTGTTGCAAATGCTCAAAAGACAAAGAAACGTCCGTGTCTATATGTGACGAATCCGTGTCAGACGGAGTCTCTTTTTTGGCTGAATCAGCAGCCTTTTTGCTTGTGCTGTCTTGATATAATATCTCATCAGTGATAAGTTCTCATCAACCAAAAAAATACATAGCCTGACGGAGATCATAGTTATTCGTTTCATTGATAGCAACAATTGTGATTTCAGGGACGTTATTCGGAAGATACTGTTTGTTTTGGTCAAGCCATTGTCTAAAAAAAACCTTATCTCACACTTCAATATACAGCTTTGTAGGAGAGTAATGTTCTACAATATAGGATACCACCCCAAAAAAAAGCAGTTCATCTCCTCGATTTTTGTAACCGTAGTAACACTTGAGATAACATTTCATACGAAAAAATAGAGACATAAAATGAAAAATAGTTGTTATTATAAGATACTATAGCAAATTTAT
The DNA here is from genome assembly GCA_964526045.1 of uncultured Candidatus Peribacteria bacterium. Classification (GTDB taxonomy): domain Bacteria; phylum Patescibacteriota; class Gracilibacteria; order Absconditabacterales; family Absconditicoccaceae; genus CAZGIF01. Next base: position 348,338 of record CAZGIF010000001.1, read on the forward strand.
CTACAAATAATATAGAAAATAAAAAATATAACAAAATGCATTGCATTTTTTGATTCGTTTCGTATATATGTAGCAGTAAATGCCTAGATGATGGAATTGGTAGACATGCTAGACTCAAAATCTGGTGTCCATTGGGCGTGTGGGTTCAAGTCCCACTCTAGGTATATTACTAACAAAACTTATCGTCAAAATAAATACTACAATACAAGATCTACAGGAAGCTGTAGATTTTTTGTATATACAAAACAAAAGTTGCGAAAAAACTGTGAAAATACAAAAAACGCCCTTGTTTGTACAAAAATATATTACATATATAGAATATCTCGATCTTTATTTTTATATATTGAGAGAGAACTATGTGTAGCCTTGTAAGTGACTTGTACAAAAAGATAGTCTGTATCTGATGAATGATTTGTTTAGTGTATTTGTTTTTGTGAACAAATAGTGTCATGTGATTTGGAGCAGACAACATTGATTTGAGAATTTCTGAAGTATATATGGATGGTGATGATGAACGAATAGAAATTACAAATGTATCTACTGGTGATTTTTTGGGAAATATCGTTTTGTCTTGAGCGAAAGCAGTACCAGTTACCCTCTCAAATATAGCAATACCATCACATAGTAGCTTTATTGTTGCAGATGTTTGAGAAAACATACTGCAAACACTCTGTCCTTTACTTACATGAGCTAGTTTGCAAATTGACGATACTAGCTGATTTAGGATTGTTCTTTCAACTCTCAGTTGAGGAATATTGACAGATATAGACACATTTGAGTGACATATACCACAACATTCGAAAGCATCTTTATATAAAACCTCGAGTGGAGCTATACAAGAAACACAGCAAGATCAAATATTTAATACGTACTTTCATATAAGAGCACATCCATGTGCAAGTGTGCTTCTTTGACAAAGTACTACAATAGATCGACCATCCTATGCTGATAGAGGGTGACTTCGTATAAGTGAGATCTTCTTTGACTGATCATATGAATGGATCGAAATAACAAATACAAACGGTACGCAGTTTGACTGAAATATACACCTATATTGATGAGGTTCTCAACTTTCTCAACATGTCACAATTCCAGCATATGGTGTCATTGTCTTACAACATGGATCTATATGATATATTTCATGAAGTGTTACAACACAAAATACTGCTCTCTACCAAAAAATACAAGACAACCAAAGAATTGCAATGACACTTTTTGATGAGTATATAGACACATGACACATACTCGATACGGTATACATTACACAACAAACAATCCAACAACTTGATGGACAAGAAAGATCATTGTCTTGGCAATGAAGTTGACAAGAATTGACAGCAACTGCAAACACTCAAACATACAACATTATAAGTTGAAATAAGGTATGAAATCCATGAGTTGTTTTTGATATACTATGAAATAGTATCTATCCTCGTATACCTCCAACTTTGCCCCAAAATTGCTCACAAAAAGTACAAATACAAGAAATTCATACTGCAGACGTGTATAGCTTAGATTATATAGAGATTTTGGCACATACTTCATATTCTTGATATTTGACTCTATCTGGGTGATGAATACAGTTTGGCAGTGTGCAAGTAAATATACTATCCTGACAAAGATATATGATTACAAAAAATACATACAACGACAGACAAAACATCGTTCACAGTCAGTTAGAAATTTTTGTCTGATCAATAGAGATATGGAATGAAGACTGACTTGTTGATAGTATATATCTACAACAAAAAAATTGAACCTGACAGTCAATGTATTTTGATGATGGACAGTGATGTTGAAGGAACGATTCACATATGAGCATAAGTACTCCTGGTCTCGCAAGCAACTATATAGATATACAACCACGTACAGAAGTCATTCACACTATCACACAAAATCAAGAGGTCGTTGTCTATGTTGACCGTGAAGTATGTACAGAAAATAATGTATGTGACGCATGAGGATGATCAAGTGTTGACACAGGATCTGGAACTACTACTTGATGAGGAAATTGAACATGAAACACAGATAGCAACTGAAGTTGAGTAAATACTTTGACATGACATAACAGTGTCTATTTCTTGTCATGATTGTCTATTTCTATAAAAAAAATAGTATATGATCCTCCATGATCGGATAGGAATAATGAGAATATTACTTTGCACATTATGACTTGAAATACTGGTGTATTTTTGTCGTGATGGACATTGTTGTATGATCAGCTGTATCCAAAAACATATACTTTTTTGACTGGGTATGTAAATATCTGAGATAGTATAACCATCACATGAGATTACGGTTTTGTAAACTCTAGACCTAATTGTATATCTTTGGCTTGGAGAGATAGTATCTTTGATATATTATGTTATGACCCAGAACAAGATGAGTGATTTGTTGACAATGGTAGTGGTTCTACTACTACAGGAGAGGACATACAAGATGACAATATATTTAGTTGAGAAGTAACAAACATTTCTGAACATATCAAGATACAAAATCTTATATACAATCCTGAAATACAGTGATGAAATTCTGAATCAATAACACTACAGCTAACCTCTTGAGATAACAATATAAGCTTAGATTGATATCGCCTTCGTATAAATGATAACAAAACAACAAAAACAATACAATGAATATTAGAACCATGAAAAGCACTTACAATACAAAAAAACTTCTCTTTTCCTAACACAAAGGCAACAACTGTTTTCTTACTCTACAAAGAATGAGAAACGTACATACCTATTGATAGTTATTTTTACGATCCACATCCAAATAATGATGATGACGAAGAAAAGGATGATTCAATCGATATAGACACTGTAGACATACGCATACAACATATTGTTTTTGATCCACCGTGATCTGATACAAACAACGAAACAATAACTCTTGAGTATATTAAAGGAGGTAAAATAGATTTTGGAGATGTTCGTGTTCGTGTTAATAACAGGAACAAGAAACTACAAGGAATACTTGAGCCAGGAGAAACAAAAACGTTTGTCCAAACATTCTGATTTCCAAACAATAAAGATACGTGTGTAGAACTTGTACTTTGAGATCATGTTTTTGATACGTTATGTTATACAGTTGATCAAATAGAACCAGAATGAGACATAGAGCCATCTGGTTATATGGCTCCAGAGATACGCATTGACGATATCGTCTTTGACCCACCCTGATCTGACACAAACAATGAAACAATAACAATAACGTTATATAGCGGAGCAGATACCATATCTTTGTCAGATTGATTTTTTTTGTCTTGGGAATGAAAGAAAAAATATGTACGCTATTGACCAACACTAGACAAAAACAAGACACTTACTTTGACAGGAAACTTTTGATTTCCCAACAAAAAAGACACATGTGTTTCGCTTATGAAAAGTACGCATATATTTGACACGCATTGTTATGTAGTTGGCACTACAACATCGTGAGAACTTTTGCACCCAACAACATGAAACATAGAATCAATAGTCACAAGTGGACACAATCCGATAGATATTTCTCTAAAAATAATGTCCGTTCTTCCAAATCCTCATTGAGCAGATACAGGAAAAGAACAAATCTCAATAGTCATGTCATGAAAAGATACTTTAGTGGTCAATAACAAAGACATGTACATTCTTATCAACAATAAAACAAAAAAGTACCTCTCAGGAATGATATATCAAACTAAAGAACAGTCATTTGTTGGTGCATATTGACTACCAAATAAGCATGCATGTCTTTCATTGTTTTTGTATGAAGTCTTTATGGACACATTTTGTTATGAACAAGCGGAAGATTGAGTAGTATATACAAAAACAAATTCGTATTTGTCTAGCTTAGATAATGACATTTATGATATTTTGATGGAGGCTAGACTTATCACAAAAGGTACATCTGTGTGTTTGATGTACGGTCCTTGGGAAATTGCATGCAAAAAACAATGAACACAAAAAAAGAACATATACATACAAGACACAATAAGCAAAAACTACGCAAGTTTTTTGGAACAAAAACTACGTACAGACTGGCAAACATTATGGTACAACTCATCACTCCCTTATATATGATCTTTGTATACACAAGCACAAGCTTTGCAAAAAAAAGGACAAACACATATATATTTTGCACGCCAATACCTTCCTGTTGAAAATATAGCCCTTCAATATGAAGTTCGCTACACAAGATGAAGTTACGAAACAATACGTAGTATTTTGGAACCTTATATATGGGGAGAGAATTGAGCAAAAATGCGACAACAGCAAAAAGAAAAAGCAATATTGTTGCAAGCGTATCAAAAATAAGTATTGTGGAGCTATACTATATGATTTATACGTTTTCAATGCTCTATGAAACAACGATTTATGCAAAAATATTATACAATTTTGGCAACATTGGCAAAAAAGTACATACAAAAACATGCTCCATATATTATTGGTATAAATGGAAGTATTTGAAAAACATCATGTAGAATGATACTCGCGCAAACACTCAAAAAGACGATACCTCAAACATATAGAATATACACCTCACCAAAGAACTTTAATGGTGAATTATGAATGTCTCTTTCAATTTTTTGTATTGAGACATGGAAGCCAACTGTTGCGTATGCATTGAGCACTTTGTGGCGTTGTTTTGTTCAGTTATACTCTTCACAAAGTCGCTATGACTGTATTATCATAGAATATGGAATTGATCGTCCCAAAGAAATGGAATTTCTATTGGATATTGCAAAACCTCATATGTGAATATTTACAAAAATGGATAGTGTTCATAGCGAACAATTTGGAAATCCACAAGCAATCGCCCAAGAAGAAGCAAAAATGATTGAAAATACACGTGAAATTGCATTTTTGAACAATGATGACATTTATGCAAGACAATTGTATTCTATGATTTCAGTAGATAAGTTTTTGTATAGTACAACACATGGGGATAGTGCAGTCTATGCAGAAGCATCTCACATAGATTATGACAACTACAAACTCAAAAAAGACAAAAAAGATATTGTATCTGCTATTTTTAGAGCAAAAAACAATACGCAACATGTTGAAGTCAAAACCAACCTTATTTGAAGGGAAAACTTTTGATATATTAGTCTCTCTCTTGCTATAGCAGATATTATGTATTACAAAGTTACACAACAAAGTTTGTATGAAAATCTCAAAAAAGTTCAAAAAAAAGACACAATCTGACTGCATTGTCGTTATAAATTACAAGCAGGAAGACTGTCCATATTTGAATGAATTCATCAAAGTATATTATTGGACTCTAGTTATAATGCATCGCCTCTTAGTATGAGAAAAGTAATTGAAACAAGTTTTACACTCAAGAAAGAACTCTTTCCTGATCACAAAATATTGTTTGTTATGTGAGATATGAGAGAATTATGAACATTTACAGAATCCGAACATAGAAAAGTTGCATGACCATTATATATGGTTGCTGATCATATTCTACTTGTTGGTCCGTACAGTAACGCACATACGTATGACGAACTTTGTAAAATTGGTATGTGAGAGACACTTATCTTTAGTTTTAAAAATGCGGCTCAAGCTGCATCTCATGTCAAACACGTAGTTGAAGATAGTACAAACAAACGGATAATTGTATGCAAATGAAGTCAAAATGGCATATATCTAGAAGAAGTCATCAAAAAAATGCTCCCAAAAAAGGAGCGTAAACATCATCATCATTATCTTTGTAGACAATCAGATGATCGAATGAAAAAAAAGGAAGCCTTTTTCGCGGAGACGAAAAAGAAAAAATAAGTTTTTTTTTTAAATTTACTTTTCTAAAAGTTCTTTCATTGATACATCCAAAGGTTTTGAACCAGAATCAATAAAGTCCTTATTATTATAAACAGTATTCAAGAGTTCTGCTCTTTTTTCTAAGTATTTTTGTCTAAGTTGCATTTTATCCTCTCGAGTTTTTTTTCTTAAGGTAACTTGGTCCCCAGCTATAATAATCATATTGTTTTCTAGTAAAATATTATCAATCATATACTGGGTATTAGCGCCACTCTTGTTGGTCGATGACTTTGGTTTAAATGTCGTATCAATAGTATTAGTTAAAGTCTCAATTCACGAAAATAAAGACTCACACTTATTTTGAGACTCTCAAACAGAAGCATAATCACAGACACAGTCTACAAACCTTGACCATAAAAAATCACCACTTAAAAATGTTATAGTAGGCGCTTTTATCGAAGCTATAGCTTGAGATTCTTTTCAATCAAAGTATGTAATTCTTAATTCATTTCAAGATCAGATTTCTCAAGCAGACATTGAAATATGAGGCACATCTGGTAATGGTCATCATCTATTATTAATTCGAATCATATTCTTCATATCCATAAAAGTAAGATTTTCATTTTTACATCAATTCTGCATATGTTTATAAATTAATCAAATTAATTTATCATGATTTTCACGTGAAACAAAAACATTATTTATGAGTTTCATAGGAACCATAGCAAATTGTACAATACCATTAACACTCCTAAGATGAGATCATTTTCAATAAAGAAATCATTCTATGAGATCTCTCATAATAAAATCATTATTCGATACTTCACTTAAAAAATTACTATTCCAATGATTCCAATCGTTTGATGTTCATCATAGTGATCTTATAACAAATTGCAGATACGTCGCTTGTACTCACTCTCAAGAAAAGAATCTATAATTGGTATATTCCCCTTTTATAAATCATATATTTCTTAATCATAATACATTCTTAGCAAAATCGTCTAAAATAAATGACTCATTTACAATTTTCATTAATAAAAAATCTAGCTCTGTTTTTTCTATTTCTACTGTGTATCTTTAGATCTTTTGTATTCTCAACTTCATTAATTGATATTATATTCCCTTTTTTGTCATAAATTTTAAGATTAGAGCTATTACCTTCTATCTCGACCAATGTTTTATCCACCTTATTTCGATGTTTTTGTATCTCATTAGTAAGTTTTAACCATTCGCTATCTTGTACCAATAAAGGTTCTATAGGAAATCTATATTTTCAAACTTGCTGCTTTAAAATTCGTTGAGTAATCATAAAAAATTGATTTCATTTAATCTCTTTCTCCTCGTCAGAAAAACTTTGTAGTATATCTTCTATTTGTTTGTCATCAATATACGTATACAAAAGATCTTCAAAAAGTTCTTTTTCTATGGGAACATTAATATTATTACATTTTGTTTTTTTTTGAAAAATACGATTTATTCTATTAAAAAATGTCATTTTTACTCAATAATATAAAGATTACTATTATTATATAGAATAGTAATCTTTTAGGCAAATTTTATAGTACACACCATTCCCTAAATCAAAGGCTCAGCAAAACTTTCTATAGTTTTTTGTACGTCTTTAATCTCTTTTTCTACTACTTTCTTAGCCTCCTCAAGTGTTCTATTATATTTTTTCCTTGAAATAGTATATAATTCTTGAATATAGTCTTTTTTGAGGATTGCATCTGGCATATATGAACTTTTGAGCGAGAAGGGATCTTTTACTTGTCATTTGACGAGTAATTTACAGTAAAATTCTCTCATATTGAGATTTGCAAGATCATATCCCGACAAAAATGGTGCAAAATGATTTTTGATAAGTTCAGCATCATCTGAGGATACTCTAAACGTCACCATAGTTCAGACATTACCAAACAAAGCATCTGATATAGAAGGAGGAATTTGCTTTACAAACTGATGAGCAACTGACAGTGATAATCAATATTTACGAGCTTCAGACAATATTTCATTAAACGTCTCAGTTGCAAAATTTTGAAACTCATCAACATATAAGAAAAACGGTGTTCTTTCTGATTTTGCAACAGATTGTCTTCCCATTGCTGTTTGGAATAACTTTGTTACAAACATCGCTCCCAAGAATCACATAATTTCTTCTTGCAATTTTCCTTTTGGTAGTTTAATAAGCAAAATCTTACTTTCATCCATGACAGATCTAAAGTCGAGTTTATTTTCAGATGATGCAAAGATATTTTTCAAAATCTCAATAGATAACAATTGCCCAACTTTGTTGAGAATAGGCATAATAGCCTCTGTATTAAATTGTTGACTTCGTCATGCAAACTCATTGGTCCAGAAATTTCTTACAACATCATCATTGATTTGATCAATCATATCATAACGAAAATCTTTGTCAGTCAAGGCTCTTATTATATCAAATAACGTTGCATCTTTTTTGTCCATAAGTGCCAAAAAAATCATTCTCAATACATGTTCTAATTTTGGATTCCAGTTTGCACCAAAAAACTTTTTAAAAATATCGATAAATCATTTTGCTAAAACCTGTTTCGATTCATTTTCTTTTATATCCAAAGGATTTAAACAGAAAGGGAACTGATCATCAGTTGGATCAAAGATTATTACGTCATTTTTTCTGGACTCTGGTATATGCATCATAAGTTCTTCAATTGCATCTCCATGAGGATCAATAATTCATACACCTTTTCATTGTTGAATATCATTTATCATTAATCACAACAAAAATTTTGATTTTCCTGTTCATGTTTTTCAAACAATATACATATGTCTCAATCTATCTTCATCGTATATTCCAATTGGGACACGTATAGATCTATAATCTGAGACACCTATAATATTTGCTTCACGTGGATATCATTTTGCTAAGATTTCTTGTGAATCGTTTGTGTCATACTCATACGTTGGCACTCAAACTGGCAATGCAAGTTTTCTTGCTTTTACTGTCAATAGAGACGTTTCACTCTGAGGAGATTTTGGGAAATGAAAAAAAGAACTGACTTCTTTGCTCGTCAGAAGTATTTTTTTGAGTCAATGGTTTGATTTTTGAAGTGAGGAGATATTTTTGAAAGACATATGATATGTTGCTTCAAATTGATTGAGAGGATAGTCTTTAAATACCAAGAATTTGTTAAACAGACTTTCCGCTTTTGCTTTTGCTTCTTCTTTCGATTGTGATTGGACAACAAAGAAAATACTGGTTTTGAAAAGATCGTTTTGTATTTTTTGTTTAAAGTACTTATGTCATACTTGCTTTCGATCTTTTCTTATTTTACTATTGAACATATATTTGTACGATTGTAGAGACATCTTTCGCTTGAAGAGCATATACTCTCGGGATGTTTTTAGAGAAAAAAGCATTCATTCTGCCTCTAAAGGACACATTTGTACGAAGAAACCAACTTTGTCTTTAATAACATCAAAGTTTTCGAATGCTCTAAACAAATTGAAAATAAAATCACTATCATCTTTTTCATTGATTGCAAAAGGAAAAAATCGTCAATGTTTGAGATGTAATTCAACAACAACGCTTTTCTTTTCATCAAAATCCCATGTACGTCATTTGACGTCTAGTAGTAACTGAAAGTCATTAAAATGAGTATAAAACTGAGATTCAAATGGAGGATATGTTCTTTTATCCCCAGTAAATGAATAAAAAATTTCTCACCTTCCATAGTGAAGACCAAAGGTAACTGTATGATTTTCTAATGTTTTTCAAATATCGTTCAAAAATTCTTGAAAAGAAAATTTTCACTCATTATACCCATGATACACTTTGATAAAATGAGACATAACACAAAACAAAAAATAAAGGAATTGAACAAAGTATACGGAAAGAAAAAAAACACGCAACAATTCATAGACTTACTCTATACTCTTCTCAACAAGAAACATTTGCGCATGAGGATGTTCTTGTATATAAGACATTATATTACTTGCTTTCGTTGGGTTTGCATAAATAGAAGTAATACTTATCAAAAAAGTATTATTTTCTTTTTTCTTTATAGTTACAGCATTAATATCTATATGAAGTTCATTAAGCGTTGAAATGACATGAATCAAATTTCAGGATTCATCATGAGTTTCACACGTGATTTTGATTGCATAGACATTTGTAGATTCTCCGTCCCAATGAGCCTCCAACAACTTACCAAAAGAAATTGTTTGTAAAGCATCACAAGATATTGTATGTATTTTGATACCATCTTTTCAAGTTCTTGCAATTATTTTTTGTCATACTTGAGGATGACAAACTGGACAAACCGTATAATCAAGAACTTTATCAACATCTATAATAGCGTGAGAAGTGTCAGTTGCCTTTTTCTTTAATTGTTTTTTGATTTGATCCTTTTGATGTGTCTTTTGTTTTGTATAAAACGAATGAATATCTTCTGCATATGCTACTTTTAGTAAAGTCGTTGCAGACTCTTGCCCTTCTGCAAGTCAAATCAGACGTTGTTCTAACTTTTTATGTCACAGAGCTTTGCTAAGCATATCTTTTTCTGTACCTAAGTAAGGTAGTCAATAGTACTCTAATTTCTCTTTGAGAATATCTTTTCATGCAGAGACGTATTGTTCTTTGTGTTTTTGTTTTATATATCTTTGTAATTTTGACCTTGCTCACGCTGTTTTCAAAAATTCTAATCGATATCTTGTTGCAGATGGTTTATTTTTGAATGTGTTTATAGAAATAACATCTCATGTTTTTGGTTTAAAGTTAATGGGTTTTATTGCTCCATTTACCATTGCATTCTTGAATCTCAAACCCACATCAGAATGGACTCTAAATGCAAAATCTAAAACGGTACTCCCTTGTGCCATTTCTATAATATCTCACTGTGGTGTATACACAAACACACTCCTATTCAAAAACTCAATATTCAGATCCTCTTTAAATCATTGTGACAATTCACGTTTTTGTGCAGTAGAATAACTATCAACAATTTTTTGTAATTCTTTGATCCATTTTGTTTGTTTGTCTGATACCGTTGTTGATCAACTATTTTCTACATAACCAAAATGAGCAGCAACTCAGTATTCTGCAACTTCATCCATTTTTTCTGTTCTTATTTGTACCTCAATAGGAAACTCAAAAATACCCAAAACGGTTGTATGAAGACTTTGATAGTTATTGAATTTGGGAACAGCAATATAATCTTTAATCTTATGAATTATTGGTCTCCAAAGACTATGTATAAGTCCCAAAATATTATAGCAATTTCATATAGAGTCAGTAATGACTCTAAAAGCTAAGACATCTAGTACTTTGGTATAATCCAAAACAGAGTATTTTTTAGATAATTTTTCATAGATTCTATAGGGACTCTTGAGTCTCGCTTTGATAGCGATATATGGTATGTTATTTTCGCGCAATAAGGTAGAAAGTGTTTCTGTTCATTCTTGAATAAACTTTGGTGCATTATGATATCTTTTTTTGAAATATGTTATAACTTCACGAAACAAACGAGGTTCAAGTATCTTAAAAGAACCATTCTCAAGATATAAAGCAAAAGTAAAAAGTCATAGCTTTTTAGCAAGTGGAACATATACTTTCATAGTTTCTATAGCAATTCTTCTTCTTTTTTCAGGAGAAGGATGATAGTGCAAAGTTTGTATATTGTGTATACGATCAGCTAATTTAAGAAAAATAACTCTCAAATCTTTTGCCATTGCCAAAAAAGTCTTTTTGAGAGTTTCTACTTTTTTTTCATTGGAAGTATATCTAATATGAGACACTTTTGAAACTCATTCACACAATGATCCTACCTCTTCTCAAAATTCTTTGACAATGTCTTTGTGTGTATACACAGTATCTTCAATAACATCATGCAAAAAACAAGCTTGTATAGACTCAATATCAGGTCTGAGCGTCAACAACATTTTTGTAGCGAGAATAGGATGTATAATGTAATCCTCTCCAGATAATCTTTTTTGTCATGTATGTGCCATATTTGCAAATTCATATGCTTTTTGTACCTGTTCAGCTCATTCTTGTCACATATATCCCACAACGAATGTTTTTATTTCATCAACAAGATCTTGTGGATCTCACAAAAAGACCTTATAATCAAAAAGTTTTTCTATGAGTTCAAAGCTAATTGTATTTTCAACATAGTCCATAAAATACACAAAAAAATAAAATAGCTATGTGGCATCATAAGTATGAGTATGCACATGGGTATGTTGTGTATGCTGTGCTGCATGTGTTGAAAATTCTTTGTGGAGCGTGGTATGTAACTCTTGTGTTTTTTCTTCTCCCAATTGGTCTGGATTAACTACACCAAACTCAACCAGAATAGCAACAATAAATCAAGAAAATTCTTTGGAAGATTCCAAAAAAGACAACTTATATTTTACAAAAACAGCTTGAACGTATTTTACGTAATCAGATACGTGCAAAGCACCATTCTTCGTCGTATACAATGGAGCAAAAACCTTTTTTAATCATAATTCTTCTGCCTTTTGTTCAAAAAATGGAACAAACAAGGCAACAAGAGAAATAGAGTATTCCATATTCTTTAGAGATTTAGATCCACTATTGGGATTTACTTTTGTAAAAAACAAACTATGAATTGATAGCAACAATGCATCATTTGAAAGATGTTTAAACATATATGCCAAAAAGACAGCAATTGCATCGTTATTTTTTTTACTTTGTGCAATTTGTCACTGTACCTGTTTTGCCTTTTTTTGTCACTCCCTTACACGAACAACGTCAGCTTGGGATACCGTATTTTTTCATTCTTGGGACTCATTTCACGTTGATTGATTATCTTGTGATTCATAGGAAGCAGCAGATCAAAAAGACTCTATTCATGACATATTGTAATACCTATGATGTATAAAACAAACTCTTTTATTCCGTATCCTAAGTATGGATATATACACAAGGTAATGATTTTGCCTTGCATTTCAATTATAAATGTATAAACCAATGCAGTATATGCGGTACTTATCGCTGATTTTTTTTTGGAAAAGATATAGACCAATGATACAAACGTAAAGGTGGGGTGCCAGAGTGGTCGAACGGAGCTCACTGCTAACGAGTCGTTCGGGAAACCGAACCGCGGGTTCGAATCCCGCCCCTACCGATTTTTTTGGCACTGTAGCTCAGCTGGTTAGAGCGCGCCTCTCATAAGGGCGAGGTCGGCAGTTCAAGTCTGCCCAGTGCTAAATTGTTTTTTTTGAACAAAATTTGCGTATTATACCTTTTCCAAATAGAATAGACAAAAGAAATTTTATATTTATACTTATACCATGGCAAGTAAAAAATGAAGACAAAAAGCAGTATTACAATGTGAAGAAAGTGGTCAAACAAATTACGTTCTTAAAGTAAACAAAGAAACATTTCCAAAAAAGATACTAAAATTTTGTCGTCAACTAAAAAAACGTACAATGCACAAAGTTGTATTTAAATTAAAATAATTTTTTTTATTCTCTCCAATAGATATACATATGTTAGTAATAAGACTTGCTAGAACATGAAAGAAAAAAAGAGCTTTCTTTAGAATCGTTCTTACAGAACACACAAAACCACCTCAATCAGGATATAAAACTGTTTTAGGATGGTTTGATCCTATTAAACATACTATGGAAGCAGAAGTTGAAACTATCAAAGAACGAATTAGTAAAGGTGCAAAACCTTCAAACAGAGTTGCAAAAATTCTACATAAACAAACACAAGATAGCTTGTTTGAAAAGTTTTTTGTACAACGTACATTGACAAGAACAACAAAAAATCCAGACAAATTCAATGACTAAAAACTACGATATGTAGTTTTTTTTGTCAATTTTTATAGTTTCGAATTATGTAAATGGTGTGATTCACATCTGTTGAAAGTATGATTTTGAATATATTAGCATTACTAGTTATCATAATATTTTGTGGTTCTATTTATGCGTTTATTCGTTCTATTCTACTTTTCATTTTTTCTCAATGAGATCCTGAGAGTAGAAAAAAAGCTCGAAATTGGATAAGATTCATGATTATTGGTGTTATTATGACAATAGTACTTCTTTTCTTTTTTCCGTTACTTTTCAAGTATATGGGAGTACAAGGATATGATAATTACACTGCAAAAAATATTTTTGAAAGAGTCTCTGAAATCTTTACAAGAATATTAAATCTAAGGAGCGAACTTGAAGAAGTGAATCAAGCAAACGATGGTGCTTTATTTGAAAACTCTTCACAACCGCTTCGTACTGAACCACAAATTGAAAGCTCAAATTATGAATTATAATGCGATGTTCTTTACTTTACGATATTTATTCTAATGAAACGTCTACAAGCACAGGCATTCTTCAAACAAATTATAAGACGATTTATGCATTTCAAAAAAGAAGAAAGATTCTTTGTTGTCTATGTTTTGGTACTAGCTTTTTTCATTATTTTCTTCCCTGTTGCAAAAATTATAAGCTTACAAGAATGAGGGGCTACTAGTTTCTTCTTCTTGTGGAATAATGGAACATTATGACAATCAAGCTTTGTTATTCTTGTTTCATTATTATGACTACTTGCTTGGAATATTAGTGTACAATGAAGGAATTTTATTACGTTGCTTATTTGATTCAAAGAAAATCCTTCATTAGTAAATTTCGGTCTTATTTGGGTTTTGTTGGCAAGTTATATTTGAATAGGAGATGGGTCATCTCTTTCTAGTACTCTTACATCAACACTACAATTGACGCAGTCGTATTATATTATCCTTCTCCTAATCTTGCTGTGATTGATATTCACACTTTATCTTACTATGCAACAAGCAAAAACGATGAAGCAAAATAAGAACATTCATATACACCAAGAAGAACAACCAAAAGAAAAACAACTTGATGGACTCTTTGATCAAATAAAAGAACAAGAAAAACATAGATTTGACGATTAATTATCATTAATGGAAATAATAATATAGTAGAACTCATGTCGTAGTTCTACTTTTTTTGTATAAAATATGCGTTTTTTTGTGGCAGAACATACAAGCGCTGTCAGGTTTTATTTTTTTGTTACCAGATGAATAGAATAAAACAGCTATATACTCCTATCTCGCAAAAACGATATTTATTGTTGTTTTTAGGGGTAACTGCATCGTATTTTGCAATACACTTTTCTATGATGTCTGTTCGGACAAGTATGATTGTCGATGCTATATATGCCTGAAATATGGAAAAAGTGTATTATATCGTTGGAATATTTGGAGGAATGTCTGTCATTTTCTATCTTAATTTTTATTGGGATAGAAGATTGTTAAATACTGCAAAAACAGAGTATAGACAACTATTGTATGAATATATTCTTCCTCGCTTACTGTATATGAAAAATACAACGTATGAGTCTTTATGAACATGAAAAATCCTTACAAAGCTCAATACATGAGTTCAAGCTTGGATAGAATTATTTTCTAATTTTTACGTTAAGGGTATTGATATTGTTTGAAGAATCCTCTTTCAAATTGGAATTGTTTTTGCTACATGAGCATGGCAGTTATGAACATTGTTGGTATTTTCTTTGATTTTGTATGGATACATTGCATATATTTGAGAAAAGAAAATAGTCATATTCAAAAAACAACGTAATGAACTAGAACAAAGTCGTGGTAAACGTCTTGTGATGATATGTATGAACAAACTATCTATTCTTAGTCATAATATGCTATGATATGAATTGGATACTCTTGCAAGTTATATATCGCCAATACAACACGTATTTCAAAAACAAATTACAGCAACAATAAAGTACAATCAAGTGTGAAGGTTTTTTGCAGATCTTGTGAAGATATTTGTTTTTTTGCGATGAGCACAAGCTGCAATCTCAGGAACCATCTCAGTTGGTGATTTTGTACTGTATACTATGGTTGTTTTTTATTTTACCAGAGGAGTATTAGATATTACAAAGCTTATTTATGATATAGGAGAAGCATATACAAGTATAGAAATTTTGCAAGAAGTCTTACAAAAACCTCAGTTACACTCCATTGGTATTTGAAATAAATTTATACCAACAAACAACAGCACAATTAGTATACATAACCTTACTTTTGGGTATTGAACATCCCACAACATATTTCAAAACTTCTCATTAGAGATCAAATGAGGTCAGACAACTGCACTCGTAGGAAGTTCTGGTGCTGGTAAAACAACATTGGTAAAAATAATTGCCTGATACATACAAGAGTATACATGAACTATTCGTATTTGAGAGCAAATTCTGGATACCATTGCACTTGAAAGTTATTACAAACATATTGGATTTGTTATGCAAGAGACACTATTATTTGATTGAACAATCAAAGATAATCTCATCTATTGATTAGGAAACATTGACAAAAAAATGCTTCATAGTTGTATTACAAAAGCACAATGTCACTTTATTTATGACTTACCTCATGGTATACAAACACATATTGGAGAAAAATGAATAAAGCTATCATGAGGGCAACGTCAACGCATTGCGATTGCAAAAATCATGCTCAAAAACCCATCTATTGTTTTTTTGGACGAGCCAACATCGTCATTGGATAGCTTTTCTGAGGATGCAATTACGAAAGCGCTTCAAGAATTATACAAAGGTCGTACAATAGTAATTATCGCACATAGACTCCAAACAGTAAAACATGCGGATACTATTGTATATTTAGACAATGGAAAGATTATTGAACAATGAACACATAACCAACTAGTCAATCTCAAATGAAAATATGCTTCAATGGTAGAAGTACAAACATGATTTTAGATATACAAAAACCTTTCTGCATATCAGAAAGGTTTTTTTGTAGAGTAGTATATATTAAGCAATCTCTTCATTTTTGGATTAGTTTTTGAACTTATTTGCTCTAAACAAAAAGCGAGCAACTGCTTCTCTTGTAGCGGTATTGTTCATATTTTCCATACTATCTGCAGTTATTCCATATGCTTTTGCAGTGTTGTAGTAGTTTTTGTATCGAGGTTCTGCATTTGTTGTGATATCATTTCTTATTGTTCTCATAACAGTGGTAATAACTTCTGCTTTTGTCATAGGATCTGTTGGTCTAGCACTTCCATTTGATCATTTCATCAATCACATATTGCATGCAGTGATGATATAAGGAATAAGAGTCTTATCAGCTTGATAAATATCTTTAAATCCACAATCAGGATTTGCTCATCGTTGCATATTGAGTTGTAATCATAACATAACGATAAACTTTGCCATTTCCTGTCTTGTTATGGTTTTTTGTCATCCAAATGCTTCTTTTGAGCTATGGATTGTAAATCCTTGTTGGTACATTCGATTTACAACTTGATCTAAGTCTTCAGTTGGAGCAGATCACTGCATTCATCACATGTCAGTAACTTCAACTTGAGCAGAAATACTAACGGGTTTTGTATCACTAGGATTAGATGTCGTTGATTCATTAATAACAGTAAATTCTGTTGTTGTATCCAACGTAGTATTCTCTAACAATGCTTCTAACTCAGCTTCATTAATCATTGCAAATACAGGTTGCATAAACAAAGAACTAAAAGCTATAGACAATAACGCAAGTCAAAATACAGAAGAGGGTAGACGATTCATCAAGAAAATGCTATAAAAATGTAAAATACTATATGTAAGGATATAAATTTTTAACATTTTTTCAACATCGTAATTTTTAATTCTCTTGACAAAAAACAAAGCTAGCAATGTATTGTGTTATTCTTAGCAGGATTTTGGCATAAGTTACTATAATACAAATCAAAAAAAAACAGCAAAAAAACAGCAAAAAAATAGTAAAAATACAGATAAAAATCGAAGCTGTATCAAAATACACAAAAAGGTTTGTAAAACGCATCAAATTTATTACTATCTAGCATGTTGGCACCATGTCAGAGCGGTCTATTGGACAGGTCTGCAAAACCTCGGTTCGTGGGTTCGAATCCCACTGGTGCCTTATTTCTTACTCAATATTCACCAAAATACATAGTTCCAAATACATATACATCAACATTACCTAGAACAAAAGTAATAAAAAAACACATACATCGAAAAATGTATGTGTTTTTTTTTGTTAAGTTTTTTTTTGTTAAGAACGTTTGCTAATAAAAAGAACACGAATCAAATAAAACACCTATCCACATAACTACTTTTTAAGGTTATCATACGCTACATTAGCAGCTTCTTCTTCAGCTCACTTTTTATTTTTTGCAGTTCAAGTTCAAATAATACGTCACTGAACCGATACTTCTGATTTGTAGACAACTGCGTTGTTTTTGACATCAAGCTCGTGTTCGTATGTATAATATTCTGGGAGAATCTTTTTGCGTTCTTGTACAAGCTCTTGGAGCAAAGACTTGTAACTTTTGTAACGGTTGTTTTTGACATCTTCTAGCTTTGTATACACAAAGTGACGTACAAAATACTCAACAACATCTATCGACTGGTCCAAATACAAATACCCAATAAACGCTTCACAACAGTCAGACAACACTGATTTTTTGTTTCTTCATCACTGTTTTTCTTCTCAATTTCATAACAAAATCACAGCATCTAGTCAAATATCTTGTGCAACTTGTGCAAGCGTTTCTTCTCTGACAAGTTTGATTTTGTACAAAGTAAGCGTAGATTCTGGTTCGTGAGCAAAATCGCAAAACAAGAATTTATTGACAATAGCACCCAAAATACCATCACCAAGAAATTCTAGTCTTTCGTTGTGTGCATAATCACCTATATAATCACACGCATACGACTTGTGGATAAATGCGGTCAAAAAAAGATTATGATCTCTGACTGGTTGCGTGTCTGGCATCTCTAATCACTGTAAAAACTCCTCCAACTCTGATAGTTTGAGTCTGGAATCGGGTGTAAACTGCATGCCCTATTATTTTCTAATAAAATATATTTTGTCTTCAAAAAAGCATAACCATTTGTTTGGTTTTGTGCAAGAGAAATTTGTTGCAAAGTTTAGTAGCTATTAGAAATCCTCAGTCTCGTGCCTCGACAGCTCCTTTCAAAAGGAGCCAATTCTCGTAAGTATGCAAGGCTCCTTCTGGAAGGAGCTGCCCGAAGGGCTGAGGATGTTTCTTCATAAAAAACTACCCTACAAATCTAATCGAACTCGTATCAATCATATTTCACATCACTCCGGCTGTATGTGTTTGCAAAAGTGAATCATATCAATCTACTGTACGCTGTAATACTTCGTCCATATGTCCGACATGTCATTTGCAATTATCGAGTTCTTGTGCTATGTCCGCTGTGAGCTTTTCTTGTTGCATGAGAGATTCTATCATATTGTCAAAAATCACATCAGCAATGTATTCTGGCACGAATGCATCGCTATCGTACAAAGCAGTCAGTTGTTTGTGTAGATATGTTGTTGCTTGTGTTATGTTTGTATACATGAGATTGTAGTAAATATAAAAGTTAGTATGTTTTTGCTTGTAGTATGAAGTTGATGTTATTAAGTTTGGATACCCATGACGTTATCAATACGATCTTTCATCGCTTGAGTAAATTCTTTGGCTTGCGTTTCAAGTTCCTTTAAAAGCATTTCTGCTCTTGCTCTTGCAACAAATCACTTACTGGTATCATTTCTAATACTAACTAACTTTGCTTGTATTGTATCGAGAAGTTCTTTGACGAGCGTTATACGATCTCATCATTTCATAATTCTTTGCTTCCATGACTTATTCATAAGTCATACTCGTTTACTTCACTGTCACAAAAAAGACGTTCCAGTAGCAACATAACACATAGACAAGAACTTTTGTATTTTTTCTGGTTGATTCAACTTGTTTACTCTGTTGAGTCTATTATGAAACCTTGCAGTAGAACTCGTCATTCTCGACCATCCACTAACCTTACTGGTTTTCAAAATAGTTTCATAGTTTGTATTAGCTGCTAAGTTAGATTTATATCATTTGTTTTCTTTGGTTAGTGTTTTGTTTTGCATTTGCGTATTCGTATTTTCATTATCAATCTCATCGTATTGGTTACGCAGACCTTCGATTGCTAGATCTTTATCTTTTAGTCTATTTTTACTACCACTGATACGTGCTTCAATCAATGCTTGTATTCTTTTGTATGAAGTTTCGAGCTCTTTAAAATCTTTGAATACTTGGGGTAGATCAATACTTACGTTGTTGTTTGTAATATCCAATTTCATATACTTAGAAATGTCTTGTCCATTTTGAGCTGCTAGAAGTAGAGTTTGGTGTATTTTTGTTTCCAATTTTTGCTGTCTGATTTTGATTTCGTTCATCACAGTTTGATTTTTTGCTTGTCGATTTGCTGTTTTGATTGTTTTTTTATACGCATCTGGCAACATATCGTTTGTCATTGCATTGGCAATTCACTGTTGCGCAAGTTTTTCGATCAATCACTTTTGTGATGCGACATTGATAGTATTTGCACTATTCGTGGTTGTATTAAATGAGTTTGTTGGACCTGCCTTCAAAAATCTAGCCATGAGTACTTTCGTGTAATAAAATCATTACCAAAAAGTATACTGACTGCTCTCACGTCTAGCAAAATTCTCATCGCGTCAGACTTCATCTTTACGCTAAGTGACAAAAAAAGTATATAAATATTTGACTTTTGATAAAAAATATGTAAATTCTATATTAGAAAAGAAAAGTAAAACAACATTTTATATATTACTGTGTATTCACATGGCTACTAATTCAAATAATCACGTTTCTCATAATCAAGATACCAATCTAGAAACAACACTTGTACAACCTTCTCAACAAGTACATACATTTCATACAGTAGAAAGAAGTACCGATCTAACGAAATCAATGGCAGAAAAAAACTCTCCACTACAACCTGATGCAGAAAAGCTTAGCCTAGCTATTTTATCAAAAACATCAGAGAATATAGAACCAACTGAAGAATTCGCTCAAAAGCAAATAGATATTCTATCAAAATCGGAAGTTACTCTTGAAGAAATGACTGGTATGCAAGAAGCTATTAAAAAAATTAAATTACTTGTTGATTCGTGAGTACAAAATATTAATTCTGCAGTAGAAAAAATACTTGCTCCATTTATGCACTCAAAAAGAACAAAATTACTAATACCTATCTTAGCTACGTTGTTGTATTTCTGAGTACCTAAAGCGTTTGTCAACTATATTGAATCTTGAAAGTTTGAGATAAGTGAAACTGTCATGGCTCAGACCAATACTCAGAATACAGTTGGGAATTTGAATCAATATGTCCCACCGTTACTTGCACAACTGGTTTCTTGAGATTCTTCTAGACAAGTTTTAGCTCCTGGATGACAGTTAGAGAAAGTTGCAGAATTCGCAAAATTATACTATTTTAGAGTAAAAAACGGTGTTCCTGAGTTTCCATGACAAACTCCCCCGGACATAAAAACTTGAACCATAGACACAATATGAGTAAGTCCACTTCTGAGTGAATATAGTATAAAAATGACAGGATCTCCACTTTGAGACAAAGCAACCTGATTCTTAGTTATGGATAAAGAATTTGAAACTATGCTCAATAGTATTGGTTATATTTCCCAAAAATGATTTATAGAGAATAAAATTAAAGAACCATGATTTGACTATAAAATTTTTCTATCTGATCAAAGAAGACGTTTTCAAAGTTTTGTTATCGCAATACAAACTCAAGAGGAGAATTTACGTAAGGCTAAAGAAAACGAAAGTGAATCATTATCTAAAAAAAACAATAACGATTGGAATCCAGTTTGAAAAAAAAAGAGACAAGAAGAATATGATGAGGCTGTAAAAAATAGAAAAAAAGTAGAGAATGATTTGAAAATTGCGAGACAAAGAGCAACCCCCTCGTTTTTTGTTATGAATGATAATTTATTGGAGATAGATCCTAATAACAAGGTTACTAAAAATGCATGATGATACAACCCAACGATCCATAGTTGAGTAGAAGTTGATGTTTCTCATTGATGATTAGTTTCTATTTATTTGAAAAGAAGAAACGCTGCTCCAGTAACGGTTACGCCTCCATCGTGAGCTGAAGGACAAGTTATAAATATATTAGATGGTCTGGCTAACTGAAGTATCACTACAGCATCACTACCATGAGAATTAGCATCATTAGTATGAGTACCTAGCGATAGTAAAAACATTCCTGTTAAAATAAATATGCCCTCTTGATACCAGCCTATGTCTCTCAAGATTTGAGATTTAGATAAAAATGCATATGCTCGTCTTTGAGCACTCAAAGTAAAAGAAGTAAAAACTTTTAATGTTTGATGAATAGATAAAGTGCTTCTTGTAGAACTTGAAGCAAAAGATCCTGTTTTATTGAACCATATAACTTGAATTGTATGAGTTATTGATATAATGGGTAGTAACTGAAATTTCAATACTAAAGCTAATAAAGCAAAGCAATTGGCTGCTAATTTTGGTCTACCAGGTGATTTTGCTATATTTGACAACAACTGAAATATTATACAACTTCAACAACTGCAAAATTCTTCAAGCTTTGATTGGAAAAATGTACGCATTCAGTTTTTGGATGTGGGTAGTAAAAATGCACTTTTAGAACAAGGAACAAACGATGTTTTACAAATAGTGGCACAAACAAATAGCAATGGGAATGGCAATCAAACTAATAGTCGAACAAACCCAAACGGTAATGGGAATTGATCAGGTAATTGAACTCGAACTAACCCAAACAACAATACAAACAATAACACACCTAACACGAACACGAATACTACCAATACCAACTCAAACAGTAATGCTCTAAAAATAAAAACATTACAAAATAATGTAAATACGATATTACAAGAGATGAAGAAAACCACTAACGAAAGCAGAACAAACACCCTCGCTAATCAAATGCAATCACTTAGCAGTCTTCCTGTCTATATAAACGGACAAGCAAGATGAGTATTTTGATCTTTTGAAACGCCTTTAGGTAACCTCAAGAATACGACAGCAATTATAACTACAAAATGAGGACAACTAGTTCTTTGGATTACACTAAAAAGATAAAAAAACATAAATTTACAACACACAACACAATGGCTTCAAGCTGAACATCACAACCTATAAGACCACATGAAGTTTCTAGTGAAAATAAAGAACAAAAAGAAACTCCAAAATCTTCAGAACTCTCTGAAAAGCAAGCTCAAGATTTGGCTGAAACTCTCAACGATCCTGCTCACACAGGAGAACAAGAGCAAATAGAGCAAGATAAAGCAGAGCAAAAAACTCTTCAAGATATTGTGCAACCACAAAATGAAATCGAGACGTGAGCTCGCCAACAGACGACACCAGACGCACAAACATCAGAGGTAAAAACAGAAAGTAGTGAAAATAGAACAGTAAGTAACGAAACCATACAAAATGCCTGACGGGGTCAAGATGCAAACTCTCTATGAGACAGACCAGAAGCTTGAGGTGCTTCTCAGCCAGAGTATGTATGACCAACTCAAGCTGATATTTGAAGAAATGACAAAGAAAGAGAAGCAATAGCGGAAGAGAAAGCAATCGCAGAATATGAAGCATTGCAAGCAGAATTATCCAAAGCTAGTAACCCATCACATACAACAACTCCACAACATGCTACGCCTGACTCTGGTCACGAACATACAAAACATGACGACGATCTAGAAGAACAAGACGAGACTGATCGTGATGAGACAGATCAGGACAAAAAAAACTTCTTGCAAAAAGCATGGAGCAAAGTCAAACAGCCATTTGTACGACTATCCAAAAAATTCAAATCACTCTTTTCCAAAAAAGACTAACACACACAGAACATAATAAAAGAAATAAGTCAACATATACACACAAAAAATACGTACAAATTTGTCAGATAATATCTTTGCTACTATAATCAGTAAAAGGTATTACTTTTAACTTATATAGATTATAGTATGGCAAAGTTACTTATGGCATGACCTAGTTCAGGATGAGGAAAATCCAATGATTTAGATCAAACGCTTGAAAAAGTAAAAAATCTAGACATTCTAGATAGTAGAGCAAAGAATATTATTGAGAATATTGGATCTAGTCTCAATAAAACTTTGGCATTATGAAAATGAAGTAATAAAACAAAAACAGTCAAAACTTTATGAGAAATTAAAGACTGACTTCAAGATAAAATAAATTACGTAAATGCTTCAGTAAATACTGCAAAAAAGGATTACGATAAAATATTAGATAAAATTGAGTGACTTCAAGAGTCACATAATACAGCCAATAATCAAATAGACGTAGAAACAACTCTTAATAGAATCAATTCTTCTTCAAACGAGTTAAACAACAAATATAGTTTAACATTTAAAGAACTCGACTTAACGCAAGAGTATATATTATCTTCAAATCAAAAGGAATTTAAGAAACATGTAGCTCATATAAATGATAATAAACTAACTTCTTATTTAGAAAGACAAAATGCACTTCAAAAAATATTTGATGATGTAGAACAGAAAATCAATCATTTGAATTCGGCGGTAGAACAGAACTTTGACAATCAAACAAAAAACATTTCTCATATAAGTTCTACAAAGTTTGATCTCGACCTAAAAAATGATCCAAAATGATTTTCTTCAAACTTTAATATCGAAAAAATTGTTCTTAAAGATGCTGTTCAGACAGTTACAAGTAAATCTATCCATGTAGAAGAAAATTGAAACAACATTTTGATCAATGGTCATATTGTATGAAAACATACTTTAGATGATTCTTGAAATTACTCTTTGGTTCTGAACTCATACGAAGACATTCATACATCTGTCAGAGATCTTTTGCCGATTGATATGACATTGACTATACATGCAGAAAGTGATGCCAATATAACTCAAACTAAAGACGTCACATTTGTGATACAAAAGCCAAGTACGCCAGCAACACCAATCAACACGCTCCTAACTAGCAAAAAAGCTGAAGTTGTCAACAAAATGTCACAACGGTATGAGTCCAAACAAGAAGCGATGCACAAAAAAATACTTGACGCACAAGCACAAAAAATCAATGGATCGTATTGATCTTTGTCTACAAAAGACAAAGAGCTTTTTCACAAATTGCTTTGATGAAAAGCAGATGACAAAACGTATGGATTTTTGAATACATACAATAACAAAAGTGATCGAAAAATGTGAAATATACAAGTAG
The DNA here is from genome assembly GCA_964526045.1 of uncultured Candidatus Peribacteria bacterium. Lineage (GTDB taxonomy): Bacteria > Patescibacteriota > Gracilibacteria > Absconditabacterales > Absconditicoccaceae > CAZGIF01. Next base: position 373,183 of record CAZGIF010000001.1, read on the forward strand.
CCGTTTCTCCTGGGAATCCAGGTCAAATATGAGCAAAGACTAATATAGATGAGGCATCAATGTATGATCTACGACAAGATAAAATCAAAAATGACCCGAAACTTTTTGATGGTTTTGTTGGAGACGAAAAGGACTTTGAGAAGATTTTTGAAAAAACACTTGGAGAAGATGAGATGACAGCTGCATTTGAAGTAAATGCTGAAGTCTACTGACGACACAAATGAGGTATCAAAGCAACTTCAGTGCCTACATCAGGAACTTTTGATAGTGACAGAACAGATGCTCAACTAAGTTTCACTAAACTTGTAAACCACTTTGTATCCAACAAGAAAGACATTTGGAAAGAGATCAGAACATGATGGATGAAAGATAAAATGTCTGGTATGGAAACTCAAATCCAACAAAGACTCAATGAAGTCCACAAAAAAAACCACGAATCTCTCAAAAAGCAAAAAGCAATTGATTTTGCAACGCAATTAGACTCTCGTTTTACAGCTTTGCCCCAACAAGATAAAGATCTTTTTTCTGATCTGTTGGCATGAACAAGCAAAGACGTTTCATACGCAGATTTAAATACACCATGACTTGCACAAGCAGAACGAGAAAAAGCACAACTTACATTCCCCGTCAACAAAAGCGCAGTATACAAAATTGGAGCACGTACATGAGCACTTAGTGACCGAAATATGCATGAGGCGTTTTTGCAATCAGTTTTGGAAAAAGCTGGAACGGATAGCTTTGATGAATCAGAATTCAAAGACACATTACAAAAATACTTGTCTGACGAAGAGTTGATGAAACAAAGTATCAATGATGGTATAACATCAGGATGATGGTCAGCAGACTCAACGTGAGCTGTCGAATCCTTCAAAAAACCTGTAACAGATCCAGCATCATTTACAACTGACGCACTAGCGTGTCAGACAGCTTTTAAAAGTCTTGTAAATGTATTTGTATGAAAGAATGATCAAGTTCGAAAAAATATTAGAACCAAACGATACAAAGACAAAGTCGATGCAACACCAGATGTAGATGATGCATCATGAAATACTATCAAATCTCACGAAGAAAAACTCAAAGACGTTTATTATCAACAATCAGGAAGCACAAGAAAAGATGCTTTTTGGAAATTTATATTGGACAACAAAGATACAACAATATGAGCACATCCTCTTTTTGATGTCAAAGATGCAAAACACCGAACTCCAGAAGTCAAAGACTTTGCATACAAAATGATCATGTGAGATTATGATCCAGTAGCAGATACGACGCAATATCCTCCAGCGTATTCGTTTTTGGATACTACTTCAGGAGTCACAACTGTTATAGATCCAGCCACTTCTCCACTCAAAGATACCTTTGTACTAAATACAGATGATTTTGTTACTGCGTTCAAAAAATCAGTTATTGACAACAAAGACATCAAAGATATAACACAACTCAATAGCTATGTTTCAGAAAATCTCGATACAAATACTGCTGATGTTATCAAAAACAATTTGCATACGCAAATGAATGATCCTACACGCAAAGCACAATTGCTCTCTCAGATAGCAAATATCAGAGATCATATCGTCAAAAACGAAGAGAGAAGAAAAAATGTCCCAAGATATGACCTCAACGTCAATCAGGCAAAAATAAATACTGACAGCTGATCTTTGCATGATTTGGACAAGATAGACAATACAAATATAAGTACATTCAAACTAGACGTGACGTTTGTAAATACAGCAGATTTTGCTCATACGAATCCATGATTCCAAAAAGCAGTTGATAAAAGAGTACAACGTATCAAAAAACGTCAATGAATTGGTGCTACACTCAATAGACGGCTTAACCCTCTTACTAATCATAGTAGAAGACTCAAAGAAGAGGCTAGACGTCAACTTCTCAACGAAGGACATATGCTTGATGAAAGATCTGCTATGGCAGAGAGAGCAAAAGCGGAATACGAACTTGGTTTGTTAGACAATGGAGTCGCTGTTCGTACAAATGTAACAGCAGGTTCTACATATAGTTCTGCTAGAAATGATTTGGAACAACGTTTTGCTCAGCATTATGCTAGCAATGGATCCAAACAAGAACTCGATCAAGCAATCAATGATATTTTGAGATCACACAATGTTGATGGAAATATCGTATGAGTAAGTGATGCAATACATCTCAAGACGCAAGAAAGGTATCAATTCTTGCAACCTTTGCTTGGTCATATGACAAAGATCAAAACGTTGCTCAAAAATGATCCTCAAAGAAACAACCCAGCCACACAGCAAGCAATGGCAAACTTCTTGGCTCTTGCCAAAAAACTTGACGATGAATTCAAAAAAAACAACAACTGACAATCTCCACAAATACTCAAGACTATCGTCGCTCGCAAAGATGTCACAGCTACGCACAACACGGACGTCTATATGAAGTTGCTTGATTATCAAGAAACAATGGTCAATATGGTCAATACCAAAGTTGAAATCGGTGAATTGCATCTTTTGCAATGATTGCAAATCAGAAGTGCTGATCATGGAGCAAGAGATACAGAAAAATATGGTGTACAAAAAGCTCGAACTCGTAAGTTTGCAGAACATTTGGAACACAACCCAGCATTGAGAATCGTATGATTTGGTTGAGCGCTAGCTTCTATGGCTATGCTAGGTATACCTGGTTTAGTGTGATGAACAGTCTGATCGTGAATAGCTTCGCTTGTGTGATGAAGTCTCGCGACGTGAGCCGTTGCCGGTAAAATGCTTTTTAGTCCAATTATACTATGAATACTTGCTGCTTTTGAAGCAAAATGATTATATAATAAAGAAATACAACTTCTGAGGAAAAAACTTGGTAAGATGTCCAAACAAGAATATACGACATGGATATCTTGAGTACAAAACAGTGCAACAAATCTATGAAAACAACTTGCTGTCGCACAAGAACATAATGCTACGCATATGCAATCTGCAATTGCTCGTCTGACAGAAAAATGATCTGATCTTACACCACAAGAAGTAACTCAATTGAGACAACAACTTGCTCATGCATACTCATTTGCTAGGTTTAGACATGACAATGAGTACAGAAATATGTGAGTAATAAAAGATGAAGCAACGTTTAACAAACTCATGCAATCTATCAAAGCATGAATACGAAGATACAATACAGAACAACACAAACTAGCAAGACAATGATGAGCAGCGGCAACACTTTTGAGTATGTGAACATTACGTGGTTTTGCAGATAGTTCAAACGTAACTGATAGATACGATGACGAAACAATGTGACCAACAACAATGAATATGCAACAAGAAAGAGCTGATATTGCTGCAAGGATAGAAGATAATGAATGATGGAACAAATGACATAATCTCGCTGCATTTGCAAAAGCAACATGAATGTGATTCTTGGCATGAGCTACATCATTGCTTGTACAACAAGCTTTACAATGATTGTTCTCTGCAATAGGTATAGCTGGTGCATGATGAACAGAAGGTGCAACCGATAATGCACAAAACTGATGAGCTCAATGATGAGCACAATGATGAGTAGATTGATGATCTGGATGAACATGATGAATAGAAAATGGATGATGACAAACTACAACCATTACAGATACGATTTTGACAAATCCAGCATTGCATTCTGCTTTGGATGGTGGAGCAATGACGACATCTCAGTATGATGCGTTTGTCTCCGCTCTCAATGATCCATCAAATGCAAATTCTTACCTCCGAGATGTGGTCAACGATCATGTAACGTGAGGCAATCAACAAGCAACAAATCGTATTGTTCAAAATATACGAGATGCACAATTAGCAAATCCAAGTGCTTTGGCTGACGTACAGTGAATATTTGATGTACCGTGAGACTCATGGTTCAACACTATGGCACAAAAGTGAATCATTAACCACTGAGATATAGCAACATACAAGTCGTTGCTTATACAGCTTGATAATGGAACATTAGATTTGTCGTCAATCAATACACAAACAAAACACACATTGATGAATTTGGTGTATAGATCAGACTTTGATCGACATAGTATCTTTGGCGTACAAGATGTGCAAGTACAACAAAATGTTGTCTACACATGATCTGGGTCAGGTTCTACTGTTATTCAAAATACATGATCAAATATAGATTGAAGTGTCCTCAATAATGGATCTGGTGTAGCTGCGTCCAACGCAATCGATCGAAATACAGCAAAAGTAACTATAGGAAGCGAAAGCTTTAGTAATTCAATGTTATGAAGTCCAAATGGATGACCGTGAGCTGCTATTTTGAGCCAACAAGAGTATTCAAACTTTTGGCGTGCAATTAGTGACCCAGCAAACGTCAATGCATCGTTGGCAGAAGTCTTACAAGACGCATGACTGCAATCCAAAACCAACATCATAATGCAACAATTGCTCAATGATCCTACCATTATGCAAAACTATGGAAGTAGCTTGCAAGTTCCTCCTATTGAGGACCTTACATGGACAGATATCAATGATAACTTGTCTAATACAACTACGTTGTTGCACAATGCAGCATGATGAACATATAACCCTAGCACAGACGAAATATATGAGCTATTTGCTCAGTTTAAAAACAATCCGTCAAGTTTAACAAATCTCCAAAAGTTTGATGTGTTTAACATATTATCTAATCCAGATTTAGTAAAAAACACTGCTTTTGAATCACAAATGCTCGATCCTCAAAAACTCTTACCACTACATGCAACAAATCTAGCACCAGTAGTTAATCCTACCAATCCAGTTAACCCAATAAATCCTAACAGCCCAACTAATCCTAACACACCAGTAGTTTGACCAACATCAAACAATCTTGTCAAAACATGACTCAAAAAAATATGAAACTGACTGGCTTCCTTGTTTAGTAGTCAAGAGTGAAAGCCATTAAACTATTTTATGCAAGCATTGTCTACAATGCTCGTTAGAAAAAAATGAGTTGATGAAAATATAGATAGATTGTAATTTTTTATACTTTTTTGCTAGATAATAATGCATACTCCAGACACATACATTCAAGGACTTTTTGACTCAATTGGTCTTCCAGATGAACTTATAACAGAAGATAGAAAAGCAGAAGTTGCCGAAGCATTGTATCAATACATGTTTACAAGAATTGCGCTTTCGTTAGATGATGAGTCGAGAGACACATTCACGACAATGCTTGAAGAGGAAGCGACTGAAGAGGAACTGATCGAATTCGCACAAGACAATATACCAAACTATCAAGATACGATAGACTATGTACTCGACTCTTTTGCAGAAAAGTTTAAAGAAAACAACAATACAATAAAAGATTCAAGATAAAGAATTGCTTATCTTTAGATAATTCTATGCAAATTCTCATAGAAAAATAATTTATATATTATAACTACAAAATGGTAAATACTCAGAGCAATAATAATACGTTAGATTTGAATCAGAATTATTTATTGAAAGATCGAAGGGTAAAAAATATCTATAATAGTGGTGAGAAATCATTAACGTTTGAAAGCTGACTTCAAGGTGCTACTATAGAAGACGTTATTGCCATTGCTGATTTCTTGTGAAAAGATGTTGAGAAAATCACATTTAAATCGATAAATGTTACTGATTACACTGATGAGTTTAAACAGCTTTTGAACAAAAAAAGACAAAAGAATTGGAAACATATAACTTTTGATATTGATACATCCACATGTGACAATGTCACTGAGTGATTTAAAAGAAAATACTCAGGACTTTTTGAGTCATGACAGGCTTCACTAGCAACGAATGTGTGAAAATTTTTAGCGAAACAAGTAGCATTGGATATTCCTCTACTAACAAAAAACATGAATACAATGTGATCCAAAGTCGCAGAAAAAGTTTGATTTACTTTTGCTTCAAAAAAACAATCTATTTTTGAGCAGATTAAAAAAATAGAATCCTGATTATCCAATCAAGAACGTAAAGAAGCGTCAGAAGCGATGAGTGTTGTAATAAAAGAATTAGAACCAGATAAAATTTTTGTAGAAAACAATAGGCTTTCTGCGGCAGAGATGAGTAGTTATACATCACTAGAAGAGAATCGTAACAAACATGCTGAAATTCAAAAAAATAAAAGTCTTCTTGACAATAAGATTGCTGATTTGACAAAAAAAGAACAAAGACTCGCTATGCTTGAGAAAGACTATGAATCATTGCCTAACAAAGAACTTTTTGTCAAAATTTTGGAAAATAGAATTGGAGATTTTTCTAGTTCTATAGAACATATTGATAAAGATATTGCAATTTTAGAAGAAGAAATCCAACCAGTACAAAACACAATCAACGTGCATACCAAAGAGATGACTGAACTAAATAATAGAGATATAAAACAAGAAGCTACTGTGCTTTTGAAAGAACGAGAAGAAAACTTAGATACAAATATACTTGAAAAAGAACAAGAATTGGCATGATTGCAAGCTAGTCTTTCAAGAATCGATATCACATCGATGGAAGAAACAAGAGATAGCCTTCCTCTTGGTCCAGAAACTAGAAAAATAAACGAAAATATTGGTCTTGCTAAAGGTGAAATAAAAAAACTTACAAACCAAATTTCTAATGTTCAAGCTACATTACTAGATCTCAAAAAAAATACTTTATCTGGAGATGTTTCAAAATTCATTGAAACAGTTACAGACGAAATAGACAAAGAAAAAATCCGTCAAAATACTACAATAAGAGAACTAGAAGCTAGCATAGCGGATACAAAGACCCAAATACAACTTTTACAAACTTCCAAAGAATCTTATAAGCAGAGGAAGTTAGTATTCGAAGACGTGTATAATTCTGTAAGTCAAGATTTATCAAAACGAAAAAGTAACGTAGAATGAGCTCAATTTCTACAAAACAAACCTGAAGAAGTTAAGAAACTGTATCAAAAAATGATTGATAGAAAACAAGAAATAGCTCAAAATAAAGCAATACCTGATGATCAAACAAAAGACTTACAAAAAAATCTCGATCTTATAGCAGAAAAAGAACAAGCTAGTGCTGAAAGAAGGACAACACTAACAGATGAAAATAATATGTTGATAAAAAACATCAATGATTTAGAACAAAAAAGTGTAACAGGATTATCTCGTGAAGAAGAAATAGAACTAAGAGAGTATTACAATCGTGCAAACGAAATTGGACAAGAAATTAAAGACCTTACTCAAGAGAAGATGGTTTTTGATAAACAAAAAGAAACAGTAAAACAGGCTTATGCTACTTCAGCTGAAGCAATGAAAAATACTCCTTTGGAATCTAGAAGAGTTCTTTTGGAAGAAATAGATGAAGTACAGCAAGCTCTTGCTACTTTAGAGGGATCTCTTGCTGCACTAGATTGATCATACAACCAAACGAAACATAAAGACTTAATAAACAAAAGAAATGATGCAAAAAAAGATCAAGAAATAAAAATTGAAGCTCGACAGAATAAGTTCTTGAATGCTATAGAAAATGATCCTAAGATAGCTGCAGCTGTTGCCACTCTCAATAGTTGAATTAGTAAAATAATTCCTGAACTCTTGGCACAAATCAAATGAAAAGATAGCCCACTTTTTGATTTTAGAAAGGCACTATCTGAACTACAAAATCCAAAGTATTCACCTGAAGATATGCGGTGAAGTCCAAATGTTGCAAAATTCTTATCCCAAACAGCGAATATATTTACTGATGTATATAAATATCTTTCTCTAACAGTGGTATGAACTGCTGCTTGAGTAGGTATTGCGCAACTTGCACTAAAATTTAAACCCTACGAAGTAACAGATGACAATGCTATCTTTACTATAATAGCGTGATGATTAGTGTGATCCACTGCTTTTTGGGCACTAGACAAATATGTGTATGAGCAAAGAATCAAGGATACAATGGTGAAAAAGTTTCTAAAAAATCATAAAGGGATATTTAGACATTTTGTACACTATAAAACCGTCTTATGATTTGTGGCTACACTGGTTCTGTTTTTTTGAGATGCTAGTAGTATATGAGTTCTTACAAAAGGTGAAGCGTATAGTGAATATCAAGCCTCAAAAGTTATGCATGTTCAAAATGAATATAAAGTGAAGTTTGCTGAGATTACCCAAAAAATCATTGCTATGGACAACCAAATACTTGCAAATTTGGATACAATTGGGAAAAAGGAAGACGCAGGAGATTATTGAGCGCCATGAAGATGACCTAAACGATGTGCACAACAATACCTTATCTTGTGAGAAGAGGGATTTAAAAAAATGTATGAATACTTAAAAAACAAACAAGATAAAACCCAAGACGAAATAAATGACTATAATCAAATGACAAGTGCTAAATCTCAATGACTAGCATTGGCCTCAGAAGCTGCAATAGCTGCGTGATTTGAGTCAGTAGATCGATTCTCTACTGCAAGAAGTGCATTACAACAAAAAATCCAGAGCCTAGATCCAGAGAATACTTCAGTTGTCTTCGAAGGAGATACCATACATTGGAATGATATGGCAGAGCATACAACAACATTTGGAAAAAAATATCACGGAGCAGAAGCAGCACTTCCAAGTACAAATTTGAGAAAAACTGAATATATAGCAAACATCGAAGAAAGTCTTGCTAAAAATACAAAAAACATCACTAATGCTGTAGTAGCGTTCAATACTGAGTGAACAAAAGTACAAACCGCTATCAAAAACGAGGCTATTTGATGAAATATAGAACTAGAACTCGTAAATCAGGATGTAATAAATCAAGACATTCCTGCATTGACTGCTACAGCACAAGTTATTATCGACCAACTAAAGCAAATCGAATCATATACTGATATTGTATCTATGTCTAAGTTTGTGCTTGAACAGCAAGGTAAAAAGTGATTTGCTGAACTTTTGGGTGCATTGGTAATATTTCTCGTTTTGCTTCACGGAGGAAGTCCTATGCTTCATTGATTTAGAGCAAGGACAGTATTATGAAGAACGCTAAATAACCTTAGAAGATATGGGCAAGAACAAAACGATATGGCAGATACATTAGTAAAAACTATATTTCCTTATTTACTGATAGATGAAAGAGGAAGAGAAAGACTTATGGAAATGGACAAACAAGAATTAGACTTGGATGATAACGAACTACAAAGAATGATTGAGACGAGTTTGCAAGACCCTAAATTCTCTTCTTCTGAAGATGTAAGAGTTACAAAAATAGTACAAAAGTTTACAAATGATATTACAGGTTGATTGAGAACCTGCTTGGATGTTTTTGAAACAATAACAAAAGATGACGAACGAGGTACTATAAATCTAGAAGTCTGAGTTAGACCATTTGGTGGAAATTCTGCACAGTATGTATATCAAACATATCTACAAAACAAAAAACCAAAGGATATTAATTCAACTGTGCTTATGACATTTGCAATGCCGTTTTTTCAACAATCTGCTACATTTAGGAAACTATTTTACGATAAGATGCTAGATGAGAATTCAAATGTGGGAAAAATCTAGCCTCACATCATCAAAATATATGAATGTGAGGGATGTATCAAACGCCATATGCTCCCAGAACATATAAGTATTCTCTTCTTCGTAGACTTTGACTTGCTTGACTCTTGGTAGGTGGTGTTGCATGATCTCTACGGCGAGCAACTGACACATCGGATTCTTTGGAGCAATCAGTTGGCAACAATCCTATAGCTCCTGTATCTCAACAAAGTTTATCTTTGAACTCTTGAATGAGTACCAATGATAGTATATCTCACATACTTGATTATTTGAGAAATCAAGATCCTTTCAGTACTATGCTTGATGTCTGAGTGATTTCAAAAAACATTACAAATCATACAAATATATGAGATGCAATTACGGAACAGATAAGTAATTCTCAAGCTAAAATGAAAGCTGAAAGTATTTTTTGACAAGAAGTTCTCAAAATATCAGAGATTGTAAAAAAGTCAATAAAACACTTACCTCCATCTTTGCAAAGTCATCCAAATTGGAAAAAAAGATTTTTGGTATTTACAAATCATTTGTGAGAAAGGGTTTGATGACTCACTACCGCACGTTATACAGAAAGAATACAAATAGACTGATGAGTCTCAAATCTTATTACTACACATGAACCAAATAGAGCTATAATTATAGATTGTAATAGTACTATTGAGCACGAAACTACTATCGCTCATGAAACATGACATGCATTCTTTTTTGATGTGCCAGTAGCGCTAACCAAAAAATGGCTCAATATCAAATCATCTTTTACCATAACAGAATATGGGAAAGTAGCATGAGAAGAAAGGTTTGCAGAAATGTTTGCAGTTCTTTTCTCCCCTTATATGCTTGCATGATGACCTACAAAAGAGAAATTATTCAAAGAAGCCATATCTGACACCAAACTCAGACAAGAATTATCTCTAATACTATGAGTTGAACTTATTATAAAAAATTGAATTCTGACTGCCTGAGATATTCTACCTCTTTCTTTTGCGAAGTCTTGGTGATGTACAGATGGTGAAATGATTGATTATTTTTCGATACCTACTACCTAAATGAGATTACATAAAAAAATCAACTTATAACAAAGTTGATTTTTTATTATATGAAATATGGTTGACTTATTAATTTTCTCTTGTTTTTATTTAATTATTTTATACTATATTATTAATTACGTCGAATAACTTTATTTTAAAAATTACTCATGTTTTCTCCATATAATGCTAATAATTGACCGAAAGAAAAGCTACCACTTCCTGAAGAAACTAGAAAAAAAAAGAAATACTTTGGGTTATGCAGCTGTCGTATCGTCTTTTCTTTGCCTGATTTTGTTGACTAAAACTTGTGATTCAGATCATGAATATGAAAGAATGCAAGAACAAGTTGCGATTTCTTGATGAAAAATGGGAGAAATTCAAGCTTCTTTGTGACGACATAACGCTACAGACATGGATTTGCATGTAGTAGATCCTACTGGTGAAAAAATTTATTATCGTCATAAAGAATCTGCTTCTTGATGAAAACTAGACGTAGATAAAAATGCAATGAAAGGAAGCGATACAACTAATCTCGATAGAATTAATCCTGTAGAAAATATTACACGATCAAATCCTAATAAACCACCGATTTCATGAAAGTATGAAGTATATGTTGATTTTTTTGCTACACGTGATTCTATACCTTCGACAGAATATACTGTATATGTCAAAGTATGAAATACCATACAAAAATTATATTGAATCTTATCTAAAAATTCAGAACCCAAAAAAGTCTATGAATTTACATATCCTCCGACTCAATAACATATCTTACAAAAAATACGCTATTACACCCTACCCATCTTTCCCCAAGAACTTCTCTGCAAAGAGAAGTCCTTTTTGTATAAGATCAATACGGTAGTTTTCTCATACTCCATGCATATTGCAATCATCATTGGCAAGTGGCACAAGAACTTGTGGTATTCACATATCAGCAAAAAGCTTGACGATGGGCAATCCTCAACCACTAAAGTGGTAGATTACTTTTTTGTCATAGACGGTTTCTAAAATAGCAACTGCTTTTTGTAAGTACGCATTGCTAAGATCTGTCTTCATAGCTGGGTATGGATCACTTGCATCGATCACAATAGACACATAGTCAGGAACTTTTTTTTGTAACCAATGTGCTATGTTTTTGATGATATGGTCTGGATTTTGGTTAGCAACAGTTCTGATGTTGAGTTTGGCAGTAGCTGTACTTGGAATCGCATTTCTATATCATTCGCTTGTATATCCAGATGTCATACCAGTGATTTCTATGCTCGGTTGTAGTCAAGTTTGTGTGTAATAATCATATGCTCCAAAGAGTTTTTTGTATCAGGTCTGGCTTTTAAATGCCTCAGCATCAAATCATATATTTTTGTGCTGTTTTATGATATCTGAACTTACAACATCAACATCATAATAAAAATAAGGAACGGTAATCTGACCGCTTTGATTGTATAATTGAGAAAGTAACCTTGTAAGTTCTAGACTCGCATTGGGAGCAACTCACCCATAGATTCATGAGTGTAAATCTGTCTTCCCTGTTGTAAGTTTGATAGTCATGTTTGCTCATCCTCTAAATCACGCATCGATTGCTGGACTTTCTCCAACGATTTCTCCATCAGAAATCAGACAAAAATCTGCAGAGATATTGTCTTTGTAGTCATGCATAAACTTAGATAAGAGAGGCGATCCTGTTTCCTCATTTCATTCTATCAAAAACTTGATATTGTATCATAGTTTGTTTCTATTGATGAGTTGTGAGATAGTATGAAGATGTATCGCAAGTTGTCATTTATTGTCAACAATACCTCTTGCTATCAACTTTCAATCTTTTTCTTGCACATCAAAAGGATCGTGATCTCGTCAGTCATCTTTTTTGGCAGGTTGTACATCATAATGCCCATATATCAGACATGTCGGCAAGTTTTTGTTGACCTGATATGATGCTAATACAATAGGATTGCCGTATCATTCTACCACATCAACCTGCATACCAAATCATGTACATTGTTCTGCTAGCCATTCTGCGGTATCGTACATTTTTTGGGTATACGAAGAATCCGTCGAAATACTTGCAAAGCTGACATATTTTTTGAGAAAATGAAAATATTTTTGATACATCATGATATACAAAAAAGCAAAATCTGACTAAAAATATACTGTAACTAGTTTGAGTCTGTTGAATCTACTGTTGTAGTATCATCTTTTTTGTCATCAATAGCCGAGTCTGTAGTAATAGTTGTTTTTTCTTCGTCTTCTTTTGTAGTTGTTGTTTGTGTAGATGTATCGTTTTGTGCATTTAGTACAGCTTCAGCCTTAAGAACTTCCAAAGAATCTTTACTATCATCAATATCTTCTTGCATATTTTCCAAAGATTTTATAATCTCTTCAACATTTTTTTGTAAGTCTTGCATAGTTTGTCCTTCTTCTATCGTTTGATCTACAACAGTTGTTTCGTCTTGAGGAAAAAGCATTTGTGCAAGTTCCATATCCAAAAATCTTACATATCCAAACGCTCCTGCAAAAACGAACAACCAAAAAATACTTGTCCAAAAAATAGTTTTAAATGTTTCCATATATAATACATAAATGAATAAAAATATGATACTATTATACAAAAAAGTCTTTTGCTTGCAAGATCTCATATTATTTCTTATTTGATGATTTATTCTTGAGATGCAAGTTTATCTGCAAACAGATTTTCTAGTTCATCAATACCTGTTTGTAAGACATCAAAATCAATATCCTCCATCGTATCTATATCTTTTCTTATTTTGAGAACATTTTTGAGAATTGCTTTTGCTATTGCTTGTTGTTTATTATCTTGTGCTTCCGTTGCGGCATCTAGTACAATTTTCGTTTTTGCCTCTAATGCATCAATAGTATCCAAATATGCTATCAATTTTTCTTCATCAGATGAAAAGACTCAATCTAAACCTGCAAAAGACTTTTCTGCATCTTCATTTGATTGGATAACATTTGTTGTTGGAATATTCGTTTCTTCTGTATCAGAAGGTTGAGCATCTTGATCTTGAAATGAACTATCAATAGTACCAGATTCTTTGTCTTGCTGAGACTGAATACTGTCTGCCAATGGTGTTTGAATTGTTGTCGTTTGTTCATTAGTTGTTGTTTCCGCACCTGATGTGATTTTTTGAAACAACAAAGGATCAACCGTATAGACAAAAAACACAAGTCACACAATTGAAAGCACAACAGCAACAACAGCCAGAGCTATTCTTTTTCCTTTTTCCATACCAATCACAGAAGAAGTCTGTTCCGAAACCACAGAAGATGGTATACTTTGTGGCGATGAGATATCCTCCAACATTTGAGGTGATCATGGAGTTTGTACTTTTTGTTCAAGCGATCACAACATTGCATCTATTGTCAATGGTCATGACGATTCCATAATAGCCTGTACCGTATCTCATCATCAAATCTCTGCTCCTCAATCAGATGTTATATCTGTATTTTGTTGGGGTTGTATTTGATCGTTGGTGAAGGTTTCCTGTTGCTGAACTACCTCTTGAACTACCTCTTTTTGCTCTAGCTGAGGCTCTTGTTGTTGGTGGTCTCACCATTGGATATCTCGACCCTTACTTTCATCAACTTGTTGAGAAACAAAAGGTTCTAGAGGTGTGTTTTGTTGGGGTTGTTCTACTTGTATATCTTCTGTTTGTCATTTTTGAACAAATGCAAATAAATCATCAAATGCAATATTTTTGTTTGATTCTTGTTGAGGGTCTTGGGTTTGCGTAGCTCATGATGTATCTGACATAAGGTATCGAATAGTAAAAACACTTTATATTACCATACACACAAAAAAAAAATTTACAAAAAAAAGAAAACTGACACATACAGTCAGTCTAGCTTTTTTGTTTATTGTATAGATCATGCTTGTCAGTTGCACTTTTGTATGATATTATATAAAAACATATTACTCACATCATACTTGTTTCATTGAGCTACGTTTTCCAGCAGAATTGTAATATACAGTATATTCTACAGTCTTTTTATAATTTTTGATAAGAGTATACAAATGTTCCAAAATATCTTCTTTAAATTTATTTTCACGTTTTATTTGTGGATCTGAGTTTGCAAGAATAGTTGTACGTACTTTGAATAAGTTCCTTCAAATAACAGTTTCTATACTTTTTGAAACACTACACATATTGTAATCTTGTGCTTCATATTTTCATAGAAGAGTCATGAATTGTTTTCGAACAAGTTGCTTATGTTTTTCGGTGAAAACAATATTTTCTATTACATCTCGTTGTTTGGTATAGTTTTGTTTTGTTTTGATAGAGAAAATCGTATCCATATCTCATGCGTGGATCGTTGCATATACAGACTGACCAAATCACTCATGAGCCACAAGTTGCACTTGAATAACATCACCATTTACAATAAAAGCAGAGTCTCATTCTTCAACACCATTGACAAACAAAATTCAACCACTTATGTTAATTGTTCAAGTATATCATACACTCAGTCAGGATATCTCTTTTTGGGTGGACATATATGTATCACCTGGTTCTGCTCATGCAATTTGCTCAAAAATAAGATAATCGGGTGTCAAGTCTAGAGCGGAAACTTGACAATCAGGGTACAAGAAAGAGCCACTCAAAATACTGTCCATACATGTTCTTATTTCTGATGTACATACAGACAATGTATCTACAGCCGTAGAACGTTTGTATGCCACGACAGATCCAGAATGTAAGAGAGATCATCCTCGCGGAAGTCCGCATGCTTGTGGTTCCAAAACATCACATGTATCGTATTTATATTGTCATGGTTGTGTGTATGCTGTTACAGTACAACTATCATACAAACAAAGATTTTGTCTACAGTCTAACTTTGTACACTGGACTGCATAACGAAATGTATTATCATGTACTTCATATGCTACACGGTATCATGTTGTTGCAATTCATCCTGATGATAAACGAACGACATTTCCTGACAAAAAACATCAAGTAGATGTACAGCTTTGTATACCAAACCCACTTAATATTCATCAAGTAACAACAGATCAAGAAATATTATTTCATGGTCATTGGACAAAACACGACTTTTGTGTACACCCTGCAACAGTAAACCCAGACAAGGTTGCGGTAGACAAATATGTTCAGGTTTTGATAGCATGTCATGTCAAAGATCACTCTGAAAACTTACAACCTATCATTGTATAATCATATATACCTTGTCATTGTATTGTACAGTTCTTGATAGATCCTGAAAGATTTGGGACTGAGAGCGATCATGTTATGTACGCAAAATTTCCATTGTCACAATAATACCCAATACTATTGTTTGGACAGTAATTTGGTTTGTCAAATTCGACAGTCAAATACTGAAATAAGTTTCACGTTGTTGCATGAGGTATAACAGTTGCCGTTTCTTCTATCACACAACTTTTGGGAGGAAGTTTTGTATACGATCCATATTTATAACTTGCATCTCCATGTAAATACCCATCTCGACAATATCTATATCTTCACTGTAATGTGACGTTATATCATGTCGCTAGATATTGATATCATGTCGTACCTTGTCAATGTATGACGACTGTAGCATCTCAAGGTAGTGTACAATTGAGAGGTTTGCTTCGATTATATCAGGTTCATCACAAAAACTTCCCATTGTAACAAGTTTTTTGACTACTGTCTAAAACTGGCGATACAAGAGGGTTTGCATTATGAAAAAATGCTGACACAGTTTGTCCATGAGGGACATACACATTCTCGTATGGAAATTTACATGAAAGTAAGTCTCATACAGATGCAATTCCTCAATATGAGTCAAAAATGATTCATTCAACAGCTTTTGGTGCAAACATATAATTTTGTCATTTTTGAGGATTATATTGCAATGTTTTTTCATAATAACTTGTATTAGCAACCAATGAATTAGTCAATACATCAAAACGTAGTCATGCATACAAGTGGTATGTCTCTCATGCCCACGTATGACGTATATACCCATAAATAGATTGCGATTCTATATCACTTTTGGAACTATAACAATCAGTATAAAATCATCCAAAATGTGTCATACCAGCATAGTCTGCTCATCATGCTGTATAACTTGTTGCATCCAAAGGTCGTATTCTCTCTCACCTCGCTGGATTATAGTAAAATCATTCAATCTGTTTTGCACATGTCAACGTCTCACATGTACCGACATTTGTACAATCGAGCGTAAATGTTTCTGGGGTTGTTAATTGTCTTGCTCATTTCCAAAAAAGCAATCACCCAAAATCATTTCCTCATGCATTAAAATGAGTTTCATAATATTGTGTTGCTGCTTGAGGAAAAACCGATAAAAGAAAAGTATCTACTATAGGAATATCTAATGCATTTGTTTGCATCAAAGGAAATACTGACACTATTGAAAGAATAGAGAGACTAATGCAAGTACGTGTAAACTTTGAAAGATTGGTATTGATGGAAATCATATACAATACTGGTGTATAAAACTTTAGTGTAAATCTACTCGTGTTGGTGTTCATGCAATTTCTCTACACCCTCTAAATCATCAATTTGTTCAATCCGAAACATATACAATTGATCATGGCTGACATAAAATTGGATCTGTCGGTACAGCGAGCAATTGCATTCATAGATCTGCATCAATACGAACCGCATTTGTTCCTGCATCAAAACGTATTCATCACCTAGCACGCATTGATAGTTGATTTGATTGTGAAGAAGTAAGTGGAGCTCATCATGCACTATCACTTCGAACGAAACTTCAGGTATGTACTGCTTGTGTTTGATATCCTCAAGCAAAAGCATTTGGTGCAGTTACTATATTTTGTTCTCATCCTACAATGACACTATTTGCCAATGTTCATGAAATAATATTACTTTGTCATCAAATAATCACACTGTTGGTTGCTGTACGTATTGCATTATTAAGACTTCCAGCAATCATTGTTCATACATGATGAAAGTCAGCTTGCATATTTGTTGTATTATATCATAGTTTTCCTCACTGTTCAAATAATTTACTATTTGTGAGTGTATTTTGAGCTGTCGAGACAGGAATATAGCCTGACGCAATTGATCATGTAATATTGTTTTGTAAGAATCAATCAATAGTTGTACGATCGTAATAGTTTCACGTCAAAAATGACATTACACTTGAAAACCCATTCATAATCTGTCCAGATGTGAGGTAGTTACCTTGTATGTGGGTTTGTGTATATGTATTTGCATCAATATACCCACGAGTGTAATAATTTGTTGTCAAAAATCAGCTTGTAACTAAGTTTCAATCAATATATGTCCTTGGATAAAACGTACCATCAATATATGTTCTTGTATGATAGTTATTTAGCAATGTTCAGGTTTGTACTAAGTTTGCATCAATATAATTTTTACTATATGTGTTTCAGGTAGAATAATAACTGAATGCCAAAAGATTGTCTATTTGTGCTTTGGTATACAAATCATTTCCTGATCGACAATTTGTTTCTGTTGCATCACAATATGACAATGCAGATACTTTTCCGTTTTTCACTTCAAGATTTCATACGGTACTCAATGTTCAATCAACAATAACTTTTGGTCCAACTTGGCGAAGTAAACTATTTGCAAGAGAGGTTGTATTTGTTGCCATTGGTATAGTTCCGTTAGTCATATTACCAGTCACCAATGAGCTTATACTTTTACATCAATTTCCTGTACTATCACATACAAGAGGAGTCCATGCAGCAGTTTGCATATAAATAACTCACCCTGCAGCTCAAGTATTTACAGCCACTTGCGTTGTTCATTGCTGACCTCAAGAAGTAGTGTATATAGTTTGTTTCATATACTGTATTGCGTTTTGTATATTTGTTGTAACCACAAATGCATGAGAATATGATTGGAGACACAGTGCTCATATTGCGACACATGTAAGCATCTTTTTATAGGAAAATAATTTGGACATATCGTAATTTAGTACGAATAAAACAAAATCTTATGGTAAGTATATTGTTACTATTCGAATCTGTCAAATTTTAGATAACAAAAAAAACCTACTGACCACTTTCTCGTTTTAAAAGAAATGATCAAGTAAGGTTTTTTATATGTTTTATTATTTATATGTAAATAAGCAGATTAACTATCTAAATAAAGATGTCTAAAGACATCAGCATTTGATACTGCAGTACATGTTCATACTCCTCCTGAACCCAGTGCAGTAGACCCAGCCTCATCAATTTTTTTACAAAACCTAAGACTGAGGTCATTGATATCACTTGAATTAATTATATTTTCTGCAGATACTCGGTTTGAGACTCACCCTTGTCATTCTGTACCTGCCATCAAAGCAAATCCTCCATTATTGATTCCTCATTTTCTAAGTCTTGTATATCAGTATTCTCAGTTGGTAATAAGATTCTCAGTGATTCAAGAAAATGATCTTGCTCATTGAGGATCAGTTGGAACAGTTCCTTTGACATATGATTGAAGATCTCAAGAGATATTAATCAATCACCCACTTCAGGCTGGATATTCACCATTATCCATATAATACATACTAAGAGCAGTTGCAACATTTTTGATGTCTCACTGTCTAGCAGTATCTCTCGCTTTTGCTTGAAATCATATGATTTTTGGAATCAAAGATGCAGCCAAAAGTCAAATAATAACAATAACTATTAGCATTTCTACCAATGTAAAACCAGATTTTTTTTGAGTAAATAGACGAAACATGTATGTTCAAACAAAAATGTAAAAATTGCTAAGGCAATACACATATTATATATGCATTTTTTATTTTGTCAAATATTGTGACTTTTTTTATTAAACCTTATTTAACAAATAAGACATTTTAATTAACAAGACATTAATAGAGGCTTTAGATTTGGGTCAGGTGGGGTTTGAACCCACGGCCAATCGCTTAAGAGGCGAGTGCTCTACCGACTGAGCTACTGACCCAGCATATCTGTACATTCCTTTTGTACCAGTTGATTATACCCAAAAAGCCATTCAATGCAAACTTTTTTATATACTCTTTGTTGACAATAGTGCGTTACTTTGAGAATACTTGTGACTTTCCATCGTAGTCTACAAAAGACAAGTAAGATGCACTCAATTGTAAGTCAGTCTTCTTTTTTTTATATTTTTCTAAACCATACAAATAGTCTCACTGTATTGGCAATCCTTCACTTGCTAAATGGAACCTGATTTGATGTGTTCTTCACGTTAATATTTCTATAGTACAATGTGCGTGTGTTCAGTGCTGTTGTGCAGCTATGATCTTTGATATTCCAAGCTTTGGAATACTATGTGGAACAAGAGGAACAACGGTTTTTATTATGTAATATGGTATTTTATCTACAATATCGTGCAAAAAAGTATGTCACTTTTTGGTAACATCAACAATAGCTGTATATCTTTTGACAAGAGGAACTTGTTCTTTGAGCTCGATAGTATCCGCTAATGATTTTTGTTGAAAAAGTCATTTAAAATACGCAAGTGCCTTTTCAGTTTTGGCAATAATCATAAATCAATCTGTTCATTTATCTAATCTATGCACTAATCATGCTCTAATAAAGTGAGAGACCGTTGGAAGTGTTTTTTTGAAATGATGATATAAAAAAGCAACAACAGATGGTGTTGTTGTGTCTCGTATACTACTTGGATGGGAAACAACTCACTTTGGCTTATCTATTATACAATAATCTGTGGTTTCATACACAATAGAAAGTGGAATGTATGCACACTCTTCCAAAAGTCATGGTCATGTATGTCTACGGAGATCTTCAATATATACAATATCTCACCTCTGGAGCATGTAAGACTTTTTAACAACGGTATTATTACAAAATATAGCTCACCTTCTTATTAGATGATGAAAAAAATTTCTACTCTGTCCAAATGTTTGGCGTAACCAGGTATCAATTCTTATGGGATCTCACTGAAATACTTCAGAATGTGTTGTCATTATTTCTTGCATAGTATGTATAAAAAAATATATTATACAACATATATTTTATTTTTATGAATATGATGGGGTCGACGTTTACAAAAGTATGAAGTTCATTACTAGGATGAATAAAAAACATATTTTTTTGAATTATACTTTTTTTTGGTGCAATTATCTTATTGTTTTGGAACGAATGAAAACAAGATGTTTCTATGATAGCACAACAAGCACTACCATTGCAGATTAGTGAAATAGACTCACAACATCAAGGTCAGTTTGTAGCAGCTCGTGGTATTTTACAAACTAGTGATATGCTGACTGATAATTTATACCTTCATCCATGAAAATATCTCATAATACAAAGAACTGTCGAAACATTTGCTCGAAAAGAAACAGCAAAATCATCAACAGCAAGTTGAACACAACAAGCAACTACAACATACGAATATACTAAGGATCGAACATCTTCACCCATGAATAGTACAGAATTTTTCCAAGCATCAGGACACACAAATCCAGAACTGTACATAACATCAGAGAAATTCTTAGCATCCGATACACGTATTTGAAACTATGCACTCAATCTCAACATATTAGATATTCCAGCTCTAGAAAATCTTGCACTATCAACATGAAATACAGAATTAACAAAAAATATGTCCTGACAAGCAGCACGTTTTTATCAATGATCATATATTTATTTATGATCTGGTAGTTTTGAGAATCCATTAGTGTGAGATATTCGTATCTCATATAAAGTATTACCAGCAGAAAAAGCAATTACAGTCTTTGGAACTATTGATGGAAGTATGATTGCTCCATATATATACAACAAAGATAGTTCATTGTATCGTGCTTTTTTTACAAATCCAGAATGAGCGATAGCCATTATGAGCAAAGAACACACGACAAGCTTGTGGATGTTTAGAATATGAGGTTGTATTTTGTTGCGAATATGACTGCAACTTATGATATCACTATTACATACTATTGTTTCTTTTATACCATTTGCATCCAAATTTACAAAAAGTTTAACATTTGTTATCACATGAATTCTTGCTTTGAGTATTTGACTTATAACTATACTTATAGCAAAAGTTATACATAGTCGATTAGCACTTGGTATAATTATTCTCATTACTTGATGCTATTTTGCACGAGCATGGTATACAAACACATCATTACCATGGGGACGTACATTAAAGCAAACACAACCGACACCTCCGTCAGCTTCTTAATCTTTTTTTTGTGGAATTATGTACAAATATATAGTAATTGAATGAATCCATTGAGCTGGTAAAAGTACGATAGCACAAGCTCTTGCCTCTCACCTAGATACGATAGGGTTGGATGCAAAGTACTATCATTTTCCTGAAGAAAAAGAGTTATTCTGACAGCTCATCAGGTCTATTGTTGCAGAAAAAGAAGTGTATGCTCATCGAGAAGTGACTGGACTCTTGTATGCGGCTTTTGCTAATAGATTTCATCTTATCCACAAAGATACAGAAACAACATTTGTCACTGATAGACATTCTGTCACAACAGGACTTATTTTCCAAAGAGACATGCCAATGACCATCAGACAAGAAATTTATAAATTTGGTATTGAAGCATTGCAACAATCATGAGTTATGATATATCTTGATATCGATACAGAAACTGCTCGTCAAAGAAAACAAGAAAGAGACAAGCTACTTGCCAACAAATGAGAAGTTCGAAAAAACAAAAGTAACGACAAATTTACCTTAGACGAATTTGATACACTTTCTGCATTATACAAAGAACATCTTGTTCCAACAGTGAAATCTATGTGAATACCTACACATATTGTTACAAATACTGGTTCAGTAGAACAAACTGTACAAAGTATTTTGCAAATAATAACACCTAATTTGTAGAGTATTGTTTAATAACATCAATATCAGATCGAGCTATTTCTTTGGTTCCATCGTTTCTGCTTTCTAAATCTCCCATTCACGTAACAAGAACAACATCTCAAGACGTCGCTTGTTCTAACGCATACCAAATTGCATCTTTTCTTTTTGGTTCAAAATATATGTTTTGCATAGACTCAGCAGGTATGTCACGAACGATATCTTGATAGATATCATTGATTGATTCACCATAACTCTCATCTTCTGTAATAACGACATGGTCTGCTCATTGAACAGCAACAGTTCACATGAGTGGTCTTTTGATATGATCATGCTGTCATCATGTACATCAAAACACAAGCCAAACCTTGTTTTTTGTCACTGTACGCGCAAACAATAACACACTAGAAAGAGCTCATGGCGTCACAGCAAAATCAACAAACACATTGATATCTTTTGCAATAGCAACATGTTGCATTCTTCAAGCTACAGGTGCAACTTTGGTAATATATCAAGCCAAAGAACTTCGAGAAATAGAACACGAATGACATATAATTCAAGCAATAATCATATTTGAAACATTGTAAGATCATGGCAGAGGAATATTCCACGTATATGATTCTTTTTTTGAAACAAAAAATTCTATCTGACTGCTGGATTGGTCTTGAGACAAGATATGTGCATGGTAGCGTGTGTGAGTTTGAAGAGAGTGGTTTGAAGGTTGTTTCTGAATATCTATCGTTTTATCTTTTCAAAGATCAAAGTTTATAATTGTATCTGGAGAATTTTTTGTAAAAATATCTTGATATGGAATACCCGAAGGTATTATAGCAACTGGCTTTGAGGGTTTGTGTATACATAGTTTTTGTCAGAACCATGCCGATGTGTGTTGAAGCTTTTTGAAAAGTTGTGCCTTAGCTTGAGCATATTCTTTCATGGTAGGATGGTAATCACCATGTTCTTGGGTCAAATTTGTAATTGCACATATATCATAGAATACACCAAATACTCTTCGTTGTATCAAAGCATGAGACGATGTTTCCAATACTACATGCGTACATCACGCACGATAACAGCGTCACAAAAAATTCCAAACAAAAAATGGGGAAGGTGTCGTTCTCTTGGTCAGATTTTTTTCTTTTTTGTCTCAGATTCGATATTCTTGACCACATGCAAGTCACACTGTGTATCATGATTTTTGCAATAGTTGTGCAGTAAAATAACTTGTAGACGTTTTACCATCTGTTCATGTTATACCAATAATAACCATTTTTTTTGATCGGTTAGGAGAAAACGCTCGTGCTACAAGTCCTTTTGCACGAGAATACAAAACTCTCAAAAAGCTATTATGACGCATTATCTGCCTTAGTTGTTCTATCATACAAATAAATCTAGTATTTTACTTGCTTTTTGCAAGGACATAAACATGATAGTTGTATGCGTTATTGTAGTATTGATTTTGAAACAACTTGATTAGACCTATACAAAGATGAACCAATTCAAGTTGGTATTGTCTTATTTGATGAACATTTCGAACATGTTCGTACGTTTTGCTCGTTTATAAAAATCAATCAAGACATTCATGATCTCAAAGATGTTGTACAACTCTTAACAGGAATCACAAAACAAGATATTGTGAACGCTCCAAGTTTACAAAACGTTGCCACAGAAATTGCCGACTTTTTTGGAGAAGATGTACTATTGATAGGACATAATATATGATTTGACGAAGCGTTTTTGAAAAAGTTATGATCATTTCCCTATCAAAATAGTATAGACACACAACTATTTGCACAATGTTTTATGCATTATGCACCAAGTTATGCATTAGAAACACTCATTCAACAAAAAATGAGCGATACAGCTTTTGTCGCACTATATGATAAAATCATGTCTCACATCTATGACTCGGAGACAAATTCAACACCTCAAAAAACACATGATGCCTTATACGACGCAACTTTAGCAATGATTCTATTTGCTTGGTGTCGTACACAACAACTTTCTTTGCACCAAAAGTATACCTCGTATATAGACCCACTCGTACAATCATGTCACGATGAACACGTATTACTACCACAAAATACGGCAAACAACACAACCACACAAGATAGCATCAAAAAACGCATTTTTCCTTTGATGCAAAAACCCCTCAGTTCTGAACAAAAAGTAACACATCGCCCAACTCCTGACCAAACAAATGAAAATGAAACACTTCATACTATTTTGGAGACTATTTTGGCACCAAGTATATGACAACCAACAAAAAAAGATATCTGACACGTGTCACATCGTTCATTGTTACAGGAATTGATTCTTGATTCGTGATCGTACATTTTGGCATTTTCACATCCATCAAAACTTAGTATTTTCAAAAACACACTCGCTGAATTGGGGTATAATGATGTTGGATTTCTCAAGGAAGAACAAACAATCGACGAACAAAAATTAGGTATTTTTTGTCAAAAATATTCTCATTCATTTGAGGAAATTTTGTTTACATATCAATACTTTTCTCAGCTTGAACAAGGATATAGCGTATTAGCAACTCCAAACAAACATAGCAGTCAGATAGTTTCTTTTTTGACAACAGATCGCCAAATACAACCAAAGCGTTTGATTTTAGCGAGTCATAGTTGATTGTACGCTATGTGTGAAGATGATCAAAAACGTGAAACATTTGCCTCTCATCATATACTTTTTTTGGATACGGAACGATGGTATATTAGTTGTAACAAATATTTACACTTTGTTTTCGATCCATATTATTTGCTTGATACGCTAGAAAGTGTACTCTATACATACAACACAATGGCAACAACTGCAAGTTCATATGCAATACAGGCTGTGAATGTACAAGCATTTTATAATCAATTTCAAATCTTTGTTGGGGTTTTTTGTCTTGAGGCGATGGCATATGCTCGTATTCTCAAAAAAAGTACGTACGATATTGCAGATTTGAACAACCATAGTGCTTTTTATAAAACTCAGAAGAGTCGAGATCATTTGAGACATCTCTTTAAGCCTCTTTCAAAAGAACCACATCTTGCATTCTTGTTACAAAAGCTACAAAAAACATCTGCACTTATGGACCAAAATATAACAATAGACACAAAATTATTACATCATACACATATTTCATTTACACTCTCTCATCAAACAAAATTTACTGATTGGAGTGAATTTCTATGATTTTTTGAAAAGAATACCGTAACGTTTCTTTCTACAAATGGAGCGAACAAATCAACACACAATCAAGATACACAAAACATCTATATGGGAGATCCTAGAAAACATACACATTCACATACGTTACTTTCTTCTCACAAAAATATTTTTGTTTTGAGTGCGAATAAATCATTATCACATAGCATCGTCAAAACACTCCATACATCATATCCTACCCACGAATGCATGGGGGAAAACATAACATGATGAGTCAGAAAACTCGTTGCCAAATCTCGTACTTCAAACAAAAAAATATACGTAGGGGGGTATCATTTTTTGATGGCACTACTTGCTGCTGATTGGAAATATGATATATGTTTTGTTGCATATATTTCATGACCACTAGAAAAAACTATTATTAATGATATTGCATGGTATTGATAAATATTAGTATCTTACAGACATATTTGCGACTTGTCATGTTGTAACATCCACATCTTCAAATCAATCAAAATTCCTTGCATTAAAAGAATAAGAAAAGTTTCACGATCATGAGTTTCATTCTGGTAGTTTAAATGCATATGCACTCGCACACTGCTGTATTACATGTGATCAACGTATTTGAAGTGTAGAGGGACTAACATAAAAATCATCAACTCTGTTTCATTCTATTGTTATTTTTTCTCAATCAGTAGCTGTAGTAAAAAAGACTGGAGACTTTCTCGTCTCAATGGTTCACTTTCTAAAATTTAGAATTTTAGAATTACAATCGACACATTCATTTTTTTCTTTTCAAGGAACTAGTAAATATAGTGTATTAGTACTTTTATCAATATACACGTTATTTTCTGCTCTTATTTTTCATTCAAGACAAGATTCAAGAGCAGTTCTTGTATTTTCTATTGCACCATCTTTACATGATTGCAACAAAAGTGCTCAAATAATCACTGAATAAGACAAAATGGAATTAGTTGAGAAACTATGTTCTTGCATTTTATTTTTTACGTATTGTACTATACTGTTCATTATTTCTGTTTTATTATAAAAAAAAAACCGCTTGCTGACAATATTCCAATAGTCGGAAAATATATACGTAAGCAAATCAGTATGTATTATATAATAATTTATACATCAAATGTCAATAGATATTAATATAATATATTTTATTATGTTGGGTGGTAATAATAATATATAAGTTCACTTTTTTGACAAAAGTTATTGTCGTTACTATAATAATAGCATATTTTATTATATTGAGTCGATATGGAACAACTTATTTTGCTTCAAGATCATAAACAGTATCAACGAATGCTTTTTGGTCTCAAAACATCCCTTGTCTTCCTGACATTTTTTCTATGTTTGTCATTGGGTATTTTGAAAGTATGAACACCTCTAAGTACGACATCAATCTATGATTCTCTTGTAACACAACAAGAAGATATAACGAACAACGAAGTAACACCAGACAAATTACATACGCATACAGAATATGGGATCTTGTTGCAAGAAGGAGACGACATACTACAAAAGCTACCAGAAATAGTAGCAAATATGAATGCAAAAGAAGAGATACAGTTTCATGGTGCATGAGACGATCTTTGAAATGCAAAACGAAAAAAAGCAACTGACAAAGTGTGTGAGTCATATAGTGAATATTGTGAAAAACTTATTTTTGATGGAGATCGGTCAGAGGAGGCGAAATACCAATATACTGCAATTACTGCATACTTTTTGTCTATGATGAACCAACATCTCGCATATCCAGAGACAACAATACGCACTGCATTAAAACAAATTACTTTGCGTGCAAAAGTAGACACATCTGGTAAAAAGGGAAGTTGTTTTTCTGAAAGAAGATGATGTGCAAATCACGAAGAGGTTATGTTCAATATAGAACTGATAAAATGACCATTAGAATATGCACATACATTGGTTCATGAAGTTTGACATATAGTAGATCTTGGAGTATTAGAGTGAAAAGCAAGAAAATATGACACAACATTCAAGGAATTTTGACAAGATGCATTTAAAATCGACGACCCTTCAATTGGATATTATGACCTATCTCGAATGTGAGAATCAGTAAGAAAAAAATCTGCTAAAATGCAAGACTTCTGTAGTATGTATGGTATGACAAATATGTTCGAAGATTTTGCAGAATGTACATTGATGTATAAGAATCACAATTTATACTTCAAAATGTTAGCAAAAGAAAACCGTGTTATGCTCAAAAAATACCAATACTTCTCTAATCTATACGATACAGCCTATCTCTTCGCAAACCCAGAAAAAGCAGTTGAAGCAAAAAGTGACCCAGAAAAAAGAGTATGGGATTTGACGAAACTACAATAGGAATAATACCTATCTTGTACATTCCATAAGATAATTTTCTAGATTTAACCTTTGTGTTCTAGCTCTATTACGAATTGCACTCAATACTTCAGGACTTTTAATAATTTCAAGATAGACTCAATTAGCTAAGTTATTCCATTTATAAGTATCTATTATTCCTGCCTTATATTGTCTTTCTGCTTCTGCTTTTAATGCTTTAGTATAGTATTCTCGTAAATTAGAATCTTTATACGCTATTCCTGATAATACTTCTTTGTTTAAGAACCTTTCAGAAAAGTCTCACTTACTTAGGCTATATGTTGGCACCTCTTTCTTTACTTCTTCTATTGCAAGCTTAAATCACTCATTTTTTCTATTAGAAAAAGAGAATGAGGCTTCCACCCCTTGGATTTGTACTCAGTATATAAGCATGTGTTTTAGTATTCAAGATGGATTATCTTCTATGCAAACAAGATCTCACCGATATTCACTCATCTCTGTATCACTTCGACTTGTTGCAAGATTATTTATCTTAGGAGAAAGAGAATTGATATTTTTAAAAAAATAATGTCAATATTTTCATTTTAGAATATTCTTATTATTTTCGTTGATTAATTCTTTAAACTTATCAAATCTTACTCACGTTAGTTCATTGAGTAGAACAAAGCGATCATATTTATTTTTGTCTCATATTAAAATTGTTTTTTCTTGTAATAATCAAGAAACTCCTCATTCATTTTGAGAGTAGTTAACTATTACATCTAAAGAATCTCAATTATTATTAAAACTATTTTTCAGTGTTGCTAAATTATTTATATCTATATCATTAACAGAAGCCTTTCAAGAATTTGTTATATGCGTTGCAATTAATTTGTTTGTACTTCTATCATAATGAATTATTATTCATTTTTTGATAAAAAAACTTATGACATTTGCTGCTGATACAGTTGGTGATCAATTTTCTCAGATTTGTCAATTTTCCCTCAAGAAGCTTACAAATTCATCTTCTAGTTTTCTACTAGGTATTATAAAATTATAAACTAAATATAAATCCCAAGGTTGATTGCTATTGAAACGTAGATTATTAAGAGACACTACTAAACGATTAGTCTCATCTAGGTTTTTATTAGTAATATCCTCATAATCAATTGACAATAAATCTTGTTCAAGGTACTTTTTATCAAAGTTATCTTCTATATTTTGTATGGATTGAGAAACAACTGTTTCTTGTTTAGTTTCCTGTACTTTCTTTTCGTTGCATCATCAAAAAAGCAAAGTTGCTGATACTAAAAATCATATATGCTTATTCATTGTTTAATATAAATTGTAAATATACATGTGTTCTCCAATTGTCACACACAAAGTATGTATATAAACAATTGATAACATTTGTCAATATATTTTATTAGTAAGTAATTATAAGTCCCAAACTTAGACTTTACAAATTTTGTTGCTTGTGTACAGTATCTATAACTTTAGTGATAGATATTTTGTATGAAACATAGAAAAAAACGCATAGCTTTTGCCTGAGGTTGAACCGGGGGGCACGTCTACCCAATTCAAAGTCTCATTTTTGCTTTAGACACAAATCCATTGTTTTTCAATAATACTGAAAAAGTCTATCGATTTGGCACCAAATGAGAATTGGAGCATACTGTATTTCAAGCAATACAAACGAACAATATTACATTAGACTTTGTTCATACCTATTCAGGAAAATTTCGTAGGGAAACAAAAATAATCTCAATTCGAAAAAATATACTTGATAGTCTTTTTTTTGTGTCATGATTTTTTACTAGTTTATATTATCTCACTACATACCGTATTGATATTGTTTTTTGTAAATGATGACATGTTGCACTTCCTGTTGTTTTAGCTGCTCGTTTGGTAGGTATTGCTCTGTATGTTCATGAATCAGACACATCTCCTGGTTTAGTTAATCGTATTGCTAACACGTTTTCAACGAAGACATATACTTGATTTGATTCTGTTTTTCCATGAGCTCAGACTGTATGACAAATACTATCAGACACTATTGCTATCAATGAAGAAAAGGCAATGGAAGTACTACAAGAGATCTGACATACTACAAACAAAAATGATGTTGTTGATCAAATACTCTCAGGACAAAAGACTGTAATTTTTGTCTCATGATGATCTCAATGATCCCATACGATTCATACAACACTCTCTGACATTCTACAAAAAAACAAAAACATGCAGTCAGATATTATTTTTTGTATTATTGTTTGATTTATAAACACACAAGATATTTGATTATTTGAAGCTTATGATAATGTGTTAGTACTGTCATACGCGACACAACAACAGATGGCAGCCCTCTATTATCGATCAGACATTGGAATACTTCGCGCATGAACAACAACACTAGCAGAAGCGACTTTACATAGATTGTTATTGTGTATTGTCCCATTAGCAATAACACACGACCAACAAAAAAACGCCCAATGGTATAAATTACACCACAATGCTTGGGTTTTTTCTCAACAAAAAAAGACATTTGCACAGCACTTAGAAAAAACTATACTACAACACAAAGCATATAAAAAACCAAAAAAACATCAGCCTCTTATCCATACAATAGAACAGGCAAAAAACAGTATACTTCATGATATGCTTTGATAATCTTTATTTCTTTATTTTCCTATGATTATTAGAAGAACACTAGTGATTATCTTATATGTGGGAGTATATATTTGGACTGCATTTATGTCATTCGTGAGCCATGATATTCTTGCAGCAATTCCATGAGTTTTATGACTGTTTTGTTTAAGTTATTTTTTGTTTATTGAACTGAAACATATACTCAAAACATATCAATATGGAGCAATTTTTGTGTGAGCAGCAGCAATTTGGTCATTTATTGTCTGATTTGATATTGTTTTTCAAATTATAGCTGTTTTATTGTTCCATCTAGCCTTGTGGTATTTTGTATATAGCATTGGCAATGAAATGTTTGAAAGAAAAAGCATACGTCTTCGATCATTAATTCACAGTGGAGCATATATGTTTACAGCACTCATGACAATAAGCTATAGTATATTAAGTTTGGGTGTTTTCAAAGAATTTACACTCACATGTGACGAATTATATTCTTATTCGGACGATGTTTTGACATATATTTCTTCACCCTTTGCATTGGGGATAGATCAAATTACAACTATACAAAAAAATATTCAAGAGCTTTGATCTCTCTCTTTACAAGAATTTATTGGAGCAAAAAACCAAATATATACATGAGAAACGATAGAAACATTGACAGAAACTTGAGCAGATAATAAAGAATTCATCTGACTGCTAGGTACGGTTGATATGTACTCACAACGTTTTTTGAGTCAAATAATGAATGACAACTCAACTATCAACAAATGACTATGCGACTATCTAATAGATGAAATTGCACAAAGATTTAACAAACCTGTCTTTCAGTTCTCTGCCATTTTGTTGATGTTTATTTTGTTATCACCATTGATAAGGATTTTGGTGCTTTTGATAGAGATAATAATCTTCATTATTCTCAAACTTTGTTTTGTATTGTGAATGTATACTTATACAAAACAACTAGAAGAAGTGGAAGATATTATGTAATACGTAACTACAAACACAATGTTAATCTACCAAAATAGTAATTGTAGGCAAAGCAGTTGTTTTGTTATCATATGTAATATCTGCCTTTACTTTGTATTTTCATGGTTTCGTAAACTGGTGTCTTGTTTCCGTTGCTCATCTTCAAGGCAACTCGACAACAGATCCATCATCAAAATCCCAAAAGACATTTTCGATAATACCATCTGTACGCAAAGAGAATGTAACAGTTTCTCAAACCTTTGCTGCCTGACTAGGATGGGAGTCTATACTAATACGAGATTTTTGTACTGGTTTTTCTACTATGATAGGGTTTTCTAATGCTATTTCAGTTGAGAGTCATTTTTTGGTTGTGACTGTTACTTTAGGGTAATACATTCAACTATCCAAATCGTCATTATATCTATAAACATGTGAAATAATACTTGTTGATGAATTTTTTTGTACCTCACCGTCTCCAAAATCCCATCAAAAATAAATGAGTTTATCATCAGGATCCGTAACCTCAGTTGCAGATGCATCAAACGTTACTTCAAAAGGAGACTCTCCCGAAGTATCAGGTATAGCTTGAAAGTTTGGTATAATCTTGGCTTGGTTGACAAGGACGGGTATAGAAATAGTTGTTTCTGCTTCTGCATTTATGTTTGTAATTACAAGGTCAATTACTTGATCAGTAGTATCTGTAATAGTAAATTCAAATTCATCTTCTTTTTTGGAGAAAATAGGAGATCAATTGAGAAATACTTTTACTTCAGTACCTTGCAAGACTGGAGTAATTCCATTTACTTTGAGATGTAACAACATAGGAATTTTTTGTAGCGTAATTTCTCTTTTTTGTTTATCATATGTATGAGGTGTAAATTCTGTAAACTCTTGTCGTTTTTTATCTTCAGATCATTTGAATAAAATATCGTGATTGACTGTAAAATCTAGATTTCAAATATCAATGGTTTCTGATTCTGCAAATCATTTTTTTCATTCTGCTGTAACAAAAGACATTTCAACGTGAAAGTTTCAATTACTTGGGAAGTCATACTTGATTTGTGGTTTTTTACTTGTAATGGAGTCTACTTCTGTATTTTCATCATCTTCATCTATTATAGTAAAGTTATATTTGCTGATTGGTCAATTTTCTGTAGAACAAACGGTAATAATATTATATGTAGCATCTTTAATATTCTCAAATGTTATATCACAAATTGGCACATCGCTTTGTTCTACCCTAAATGTAAGCGGATAGACATATGCTCCAACTCATGGAATAGTATAATACACTGTCTGAATTTGTGGGTTTTTGTAAATTGAGGAAAACTCTGCATCATTTGCAATGTCATAGGTATCATTTGCATCAATATCTCGGGAAATATCATATTGCCCCAACTGAAGATCTGTGAAGACATCACTTGCATCAACAAAAACTCTTTGTGGAGCCTTTCCTACAAGGATTTCTGATTTATTGTCATTGAGAGAAATAGGTCATTGTGAAGTTGATAACTTAATTTCAGAATCAAATTCTAATGGGATTTGAATAGTTTTTGCTTTTGGTGCTCATGTTTGCTTATCAGTATGATTAAGCGTAATTCCAATATTGTATGCCTTTTTCTCTAAAAACAAACAAGATTCCTCAAAAACTAAACTTCAGGCAGGTAATTCTAAGACTTGTCCATTATCACAATCAAGTGTGACACTATCAAGCGTATCTTGTCAGATGGTATTTATAAGTGTTTTTTCTATAATATTTGCATTCAACTGAAAAAATAACGACATTGGAGCAATAAGTTTGAGTCAGGGAGTTGTATCTAATTGATAAAATCAATCTTTCATTGGAACTCCGACTAATAACAAATCATTGGAGACATAGTGTTGGTTTCACGACATATTTAGTATCTCCTCTAGTGCAAATTTTCATCATATTAATGATCAAAAAAGCAATATAAATCCAAAAAAGACACCAACTCAATATCAAACTTTACGGACATTTTTGAGTGTAACTAATCTATGAATATTGAGAACAACAAATCAAAATCCTGTAAAGAAAAGAAACCCAAAGAATACAGTAGCAAAAACTTTTAGAAGCGATTTTGACGTTTCAATATCAATCAAACCTTGTGTTCTATCTGGATTTTGTGCAAAAAAGTACAAAATAAAAGCACCAAATCCCATTATGACCAATAAAAAGAAAATACATCCAAACAGTAAGTTTTTGAGTGCAACTTTTGAAGTTTTAACTGGAACTGGTTTTACTGATGGCTTTCTTTCTTGGTTTTGTATCAACGATTCCATGTTCGTAACACTTTCTTGTTGAATACGTTGTTGTGTTGCTACTTGTTGCGGAGTTGGTCAAGAGATTATTGCATCCTGTGTTGGTGCAATAATTGATTGATGTTGATCAAGGTTTGGCATTGTAGAGGGAGCTTGTATTATATTCGATTGCGGAGTATTTACGTGTGGGGAATCAGTAGAGACTGAAGTGGTTGGAATAGAAGTATTTGTTTGTACTGGCGTATTCGTGTTAGTGATTGATACTTGATTAATCTGAGGAGCTTGTGTAAATTGAGGAGTTTGGACAACATCTGAAGGTCCATTTTGCACCACTACTGGTTTTTGTTCATGCTCAGCTACTGGTGAAAACGCCTGAGGAGTTGAAGGAACTGGAGTTACAGAAGATGGAGTTGCAAAACTAGGTGCTGGTGTATTTTGAACAGTGTTACTTTGAGAAACTTGTGACTGTGGAGTAACAGGAGAAAACCCTGATGAGACAGGAGTAGGTGGTTGCGAAGCTGGAGCAAACGATACTGTCGTCTGTTGTGATTCTTTTTGTACTTGAAATTGAGGATGTTGTTGTCATCACATCGTATTTTGTGGTTGTATAGGTGTATTCTTTTGTATTGAATCATCCTGTTTTCCTGACTGAGCTGATGAACCAAACGAAGATCAACCTGACTGAGAAGCTCCAAACGATGCTGCAGATCAAGATCAAAAAACTGGAGACGCGGGCTTTAGCGTTGATCATGTATCAAATAAATCTCCCAAATCAATATCTTTTGTTGACATACCAATAGCAAATATAAAAACCTGCTATAAGTATATATGAGTTTAGATATATTGCATAATTTCATAGCAAGTCTTTTTTAATGGTTGTTGACAAATTTTATTACACATATTTAATATTCTCATAGGATCTTTATATCATAAGCAAAATATGATAATTCATCTAAAGCTTGCTGTATATTTTTGTCTTGATGTGAACCAAGAAAACTAAGAAAAAACGCTGAAACAAATGGGTCGTCAAGACTAGGCATACTTTCAATTTTGGTCAGGTTAATATTGTTTGTTGCAAATGCTCATAGGCATTTATACAAAACAGCTGGCACGTCTTTTGTACGAAAAACACAACTCATATGTCAGGACTTTTTGGTATATTCTCGTGAAGTAGGATCTTTCACAACTACAAAGAATTTTGTTGTATTATTTTGTTGATCTTGGATATTTTCTTGAATTATTGTGAGGTTATATAACGATGCTGCCTTAGTTGAACAAATTGCAGCGTATGAAATATTCTTTTGTTCAGAAACAAACTGTGCTGCTCAAGCAGTATCTGCATACTTTTGTTGCTTAATATCGTGATTAGTCAAAAATGAATAGCATTGGGCTAGTGCTTGTGGGTGGGAAAATGCTGTTGTGATTTTTGATAGATCTTGATGAGTTGCAGCAAGACAATGACTCACTCCCAAATCATAGACTCAGATGACATGAGCATCGAACCTCAAAAAATTGTATATATTCTCATGAATTGACCCTGCGTATGAATTCTCTACTGGTAAGACTCAAATATGTCATTCTTGTATTTTTTGCCATATGTATCCAAAATGAGAAGATCAATGTGTTTCATATGTTTGAGATAGTATTGATCACTGTATTGCGTCTGCAACCATAGAAGAATACGACCCAGGAATACCTTGATAATAAATATGCATAATATAATGTAGAATAAAGAGACTTGTCCTTGCAAGTGTCTATTACAACACTACTATCGTGTATATATATTTCTTATTCAAAGACAATGAAACTCCTTCTGAAAAACAAAAGAGCATATTTCGATTATGATATTCAGCAATTTTGGGAAGCGTGAATTGTTTTATTGTGACATGAAGTGAAATCAATCAAATCAAAATTTGTCTCAATCAATGAAGCACTTGTTAGAGTTATTGATGGTCGTGTCGTCATAACAAATATGAATGTTGCCTTGTACCCAAAAACAACACCCGCTATTGCCTGAGACTATACAACTACTCGCTACAGGTATCTGCTCTTGCATAAAGAACAGATAGCAAAACTTGTTGCATCAACAACAAAAACATGATTACACTTGTTACTTTTGCAACTGTATATAGATGAGAAATGACGCGTCAAAGCTACTATCGGACTATGAAAAATCAGAAGAAAAGTAGAAAAGAAACAAATTCTTAAAGAAAAAGATACAGATAGACAAGCAAAAAAAGAGATCAGACATCTATGAATGTAAGTATTTTTATTTGAGAGTAAGTATATCTATCACAGGAGGATTAAACAATCTCATAGGCAACCATACCGTCCCTAATCATGCAGTAACAAACAGTTGCGTCAGTGGTTCTTGTGTCAAATTTCTATCAAAGTTTCAGATTGTTGGTATTGCATATTTGTAAAGCCAAGGAATTCTAATCTGTCATCAATGCGTATGTCAAGCAAGAGTAATATCAGCAATTGGTGAGGTATATAAGAGGGTAGTATCTGGATTATGTGTCAATACAACAACATTATCTGATTGTTTGTATTGTTCAAGAAGAGAAACATTGCTTTCTTTTCACAAAAAACTTCCTAGTCAGACTAGTATAATTTCTTCTTGATTTGTTCATTCTAGCATGACTATTTTGTTGTCAATGATCTGTGCTCCAAAACTAACAAGGGTGTCAGTCAATTTTTTTCTTATATTTGGTCAAGGACGCTCAACATCATGATTTCAAAGCACGACAAAGACTGGTTTTTTTAGTTCTCATACTCGAGCAAATAAACGTCAAAAATCTTTTTTGTGAGGTTCATATGTCAAATCACCTGCAATGAATACAGCATCTATATCGCTCTGATTAACTTTTTTGACTACACGATCCATTAAA
Organism: uncultured Candidatus Peribacteria bacterium; assembly: GCA_964526045.1. Lineage (GTDB taxonomy): Bacteria > Patescibacteriota > Gracilibacteria > Absconditabacterales > Absconditicoccaceae > CAZGIF01. The sequence goes on from CAZGIF010000001.1 coordinate 409,706, forward strand.
CGTTCGTTATTGAATACTCACATATGCATGTCAGAAATAAGTGCAATTTTGTATCAAAATCAAGCATCTATCGTTGTAGTATGCGTCACAAGCATATTTGGTTCTATAAACCTTGCCCAACAAAAGACACCACTTACAACAATTCAAAGCAACAAAAATATCTTACTGACAAGGTAAGAACGTTTTGAGAGTTTTTTTGATGTTTTACACCACAGATACAACAACCCTCCAACAAAAGGAAAAACCAAATATGACCCCCAATATACAATCAGCAAAGGATAGTATGAATTCATAGATATGAGATAATTTATTAAAATACATATTATAGTAATAATTGTATTCTTACTAGCAAGTCTAGTCTTTTGTCATAATAGCTAATATTTTTTTACATAAAAAAAACATCAACTCAAAGTTGAAATTTATAATAGTGGGTACTATCGAACATATTTTGAACCAATCAAAAACATATAGTTATAGAAAGAGGTAGTTAAAAAGTAAGTATGATAAAATTTTGTACAACGTCCATAGGCGATCAGAAGTACGACCAACGGGAGCTATTTGAATCATCAGCTGTTAGATGTTGTTTTATTTTTGCCTGTATATTTCATCAATAGACTTGCCATTTTTATCTTTCCATTCTGTCCATCAATTTGCGTTTCTTCCAAGAATTACGGATGCTGCTGCACTTGGAGAAGAAAACGAATAATCTTCTTTGAAAAGATAAATATTGTTTTTAACTTCCATAATATTACTCTTAATTAGCATATTTCTAATATTTAACATCCATTGACCCCATTTCTTTGAAGATTTTGATTCATTGAGATTTGCATGAGCTCATGCAAAGACTACTAAACCATCTTCTCAATATTTCCCTTCTGCATAAGCATCTTTTCCTTTACAGATTAATATGTTTTTTTCCTCTTTTTTGGTTTCTTCAAAAATTGGATATCAGAGAGTTGTAATTAATATTTTTAAATCATCAAAAAAATTTAGAACAAAATCGATATCTTGTTCTGTTAAAGAAGACTGTGTTGGTGTTGTACTATTTTCAAGTTTGCATTTATTTATTTCTATTGCTTGGTTGCAACAGTAATTTTCTAGATATTTTATATGAGCTTTATTGATGTTGTTTTTTTCAGATACAAAACAAATAGCCGTATTTCGGAAGTCCTTTTTTGCATTATGTTGTTTAATACGTACTAGTAGATTTTCTGCTTCACCTATATATACTATAGGTTTTCCAATCTCATTTTCTTTTCCAAATAGAAAATATATCCCTGGACTAGTTAAATCTGACCTATTAGATACTTTCTCTAATCTACTACGAGGAATAAAAATGGCTTTAACAATAGAATCTTTAATATCACAAATCTTTACGCTTCTTGGATTGCTATCTGGTATAAAGATATTAATTGTTCTTCATCTCATTATATATGTTTTAGCAAAAAATAAAATGTCATCTATCGTTTGCGACTGATACGAAGTCTCGAAGTATGATAGATTTTGGACAGCAAGTGTTTAATAACCTTCCCTTTCATCTCGACAACAAGCTCTTTTCTGTTCTCCTCATACTTTCTTATGATTTGTACTTCATTAATTGGTAATGAAAACATGACGTAATCGATCTTCTCAATCATAATATTTTGCTTAGAATATGAAATGGGAATTATACTCAATTCATACCTGTATTACCAAACTTTTTCTTACCGTACAAAAAGTAGAGCTACAAAAACGGCTCTTTTTAAGATTTCATATTAATATAAATTTTTCCAGTACTGTCCGAGAAAATTTTATGCAGACGAAAATAAGTTTTTTTGTGGCGGAGGATAATTGGCCACTGCTTTCGCATTTTCTATTGAATCACCAATTACTAACAGCCAATGGATTCTCTCAAAAAACAAGATAGAAAATTTTCTTGTAAGTGTTAATAAACTAGTCTTTACCTTGGTTTTGCTCTTAATTATTAACAAGAGTAAATAATAGATTAGTGCTACCCAGACCTGATTTTCAACAGCATTTTGTGAAGTTCCAAAGAATTGTTTTATCTTTTATTTTTGTTTTTTTATACAAAAAAAACCCAGCAAAGAATGCTAAGGTTAATTCTATTTTTATCAAAGGATTTGTTTCGCGTAATATAATGGTGGGTGATAGTGGACTCGAACCACTGACCCCCTGCTTGTAAGGCAGATGCTCTAGCCAACTGAGCTAATCACCCTCCAAAAAAATGGCGGAACAGACGGGACTTGAACCCGCGACCTCCCGCGTGACAGGCGGGCGTTCTAGCCAACTGAACTACTGCTCCATTAACAAATTCGGTCCCACGGGGAATCGAACCCCGATTGTCGGATTGAAAGTCCGATGTCCTAACCGTTAGACGATGAGACCAAACAAAATAAGACAACAAAACAAACGTATCCAAACAAAAATACAAATCAGATAGCCAGCTATGGGATTTGAACCCATGACCTATCGCTTACAAGGCGATTGCTCTACCAGTTGAGCTAAGCTGGCATAAGACATATAGAGTACTCTATATGAAATACTACTTTTCAATTGCGTTAAATCTTCTCATAATAAGAGATTTTTTTCTAGCAGCATTATTTCTGTGTATAATGTTTTTTTTGTATGCTTTATCAATTTTCTTTTGCACATCTTGAAGATCTTTTTGATCAACAGCAACTCATTTTTGTATTTTTTTTAGAAAAACGTTTATAGCAATTTTCATATTGTTTTTGAAAACAAAATTTACAGCTGCTTTTTTCTTACTTTTTCTAAGTTCTTTTTTTGCGGTTTTTGTTAAAGGCATTACAAGATAACAGATATGAGTATAAAGCTATTTTGCATAGTATATTTTTACATATAAAATGCAAGAGAATTAGATATACAAAAAACAAAACAATGTATTAAGTACTCCGAGAGTGGGACTTGAACCCACGACCCAGTGATTAACAGTCACTTGCTCTACCAACTGAGCTATCTCGGATCAATAAGAATATGTAATAGTTTTGAATAATTAATTACCGAGAACAGGACTTGAACCTGCACGCCTCACGGCACCTGGTTCTAAGCCAGGCATGTCTACCAATTCCATCATCTCGGCTTTTGGGTAGTGATACATTTATATTTTATATTTTTTCTCAGGAGGTAGGACTCGAACCTACAACCACCTGATTCAGAGTCAGGTACTCTACCATTAAGCTACTCCTGATGACAGAATCTTAATGACAATAACAATATGTGGCACATAATTTATAATAATTAACATAAGAATATTTTTGCGAGGGATGGAATCGAACCACCTGTCTCCGGGTTATGAGCCCAGCGAGATACCATTTCTCCACCTCGCAATAACCATACTACATAAATCCAACCATACTAAGAAATGTTGGGGAACTAGGATTCGAACCTAGACTGACGGAGTCAAAGTCCGCTGTCCTACCATTAGACGATTCCCCACTTATATAACACATATAGAGTAAAATAAATTGCACTACTTTGATAGAAAGCTCTCACTTCTAGATAAAAGTCACACAAAAAATCATTTCCCATATACCATTGGAATAAATCTTATATATGTTTTTATACACACAATGCAAGTTATTTTTCTTTTTTCTTATGTAGATACTATATACAAATACAAGTATAAATTACAATTAATGAAGAAGGATATATGTCGTTTATATAGACTTTCTTTTTAATATATAGATAGTATACATCATTATAGCACAGACACCCTTTATTGTTGCATCTTGGATGGTAATTCGTAGTATGGACATATGACGAAATACACTATACGTCACGTACGTTTCAAAAAGTATATACATTTCTTATTTCTTTCATTTTTTCAATGAGTGTCTTTGTCGATATATGACGTACTGTACAGAGCTTTATTGCCAAAACCTTTTATGGAAATCCATCCAAAGAATGTTTTGTTGTCGCAATAACAGGAACAACAAGAAAAACAACTACCTGACTGCTATTGCATTATTTTTTTGAACATCTCGTAGGAACAACACTTCTTGTCACAAAAGATTTTGTAAGTATGGGAAGACAAAGGACAGCCTTAGAAAAACCAATTACATCACCTGTGCAGATGCAATCGCTATTGGCTGATGCAAAAGCAGCTTGATGTCAAATTGTGATACTATGTTTGGATAGAGAAGATGTAACAAATATGATTGTTGATTCTTTGGAGATTGATATAGCTGTTCTCACAACAATAAGTTGATTTGATAGCTATGATGACGCACATACACTAGAAAAAGAAATACAACAATATAAGTCCGTTTTTGATCGTGTGCTTGCCAATACAAAAACAAATAAACTTGCCATATTTCCTAAAGACGATAAACGGTGAGTACAGCGACAAGAAATAATGTCTTTTGACAAAGTTCTCAACTATGGAATTATGGGATCTGCAGCTGTTCAGTGACAAGCTACTGCTTCTGGTGATTTAGCATATAGCTATTTGGGACAAACACAAATAATTTCTTCTCCCTTTGTTTCTTCTCAAAACATATATGCCTGTCTTGCAGCAATGAGCGTATGCTTATTAATGTGAGTACAAAACGAAACCCTCATACAGCTTCTTCCATCTATTCCTATGGATTTGATAGAAAATGTTACCACTATACAAAAAAATGGTATAGACTTTGTATTTACAACAATGATGTCTCATGATGGAATCTCACATATTTTGGATGAATATTCTAGCCGTACATGACATGGGTCAGTAATTTTTTTGTATACACTACCAGATGGAGTGAAAGAGTTTCCTTATGATGTTCAAAAAATATATTCTCGTTTGCAAAAACACAACAACATATTGATTGTATCTACTCCATATATGGAATATGCATACCCTGATAATTATGTTCTCCAAGAATGAATCAATTTTTACCAGTTTTTTGGTATCAAGGTGGCATTACATTTTGCAAAAGCTATTGCATGACCTGGAGATACAGTTATTGTAACGACACACAAACAAAGAATGCAACAGGATATAGATGCAATACAAAATCTTACATAATAAATACATATTTTATATTACTATACTAGAAATGAAAAAAACTGTGTGATGGGCTATTTTCTTTATAATCTTTTTACTAGTCTGAGCTAGTATTGTTGATGTATACTTTGCAAATCATCAATATTATGCTACTATCTTTTCATCGTGGAAACATCGACAGATCTTGATTGTCGCTATAGTTTCTGCTTGTATACCAGTAGCATATCTTCTTTTTCAACCCAAAAAATCATTATGGATGACTATAGTAACGGTTTTTGCCGGGTTACTTGTATTCTCATTCTTTCACCAATGATTAAAATGAGGAATCATCTGACCTAGTTGAGCGTTTATGACCATCATCAATACTGCAATACTTTTTGGAGTCAGTGTCTATTTTTTGGTATGATTATTAGGTGTATGAACAGTAATTGAACAAAAGTTTATTCGTTTTTCTGAACATCGTTTTCAAGAAATGTTTTTTTCTTTTGGAATAGGTTTAGCTGCATTTTTGTTTTATAATCACTTTTTGATTATTGGATGAATATATTTTCCTTTGTTTAGTTGGGTGTTTTTTGTGGGGTTATGAGTATGTATTCGATATCAAAAAAAACAACTCATGGTATATGCACAACGTATCAAACAATCCTGTTTAGATCTTTTTTCAGCAAACTATGTACTTTCTAATGGGTGGTATATATTTGGTGCTATCTTGTTGTTACTCTCAATTATGTACTATTATTTTTGATTTTCTCTTTCATTTGTGCCATATTCTACAGCATGGGATGCAAATCATCTATATATGTACTGTCCCAAAGTATTTGCCGAAAATTTCTGAGCAACTGTAGATGTCTGTTGAACATCTCCTATGTTATGGTTATCGTATATATCGTTTTGGTTTAGTTTGATAGAACCAATCAAATGACGATTTCGAATAGCACCGAGTACGTTTGGAGTTGCTCTAAACTTTTTGAGCGGAATTATGGTATTGTTATTTGCTATTGCTGTTGGATCAGAAATTGGTTCACTTCTAACAGTTTCTTCAACAAATAAAAACCTTTCATTACAAGAAAAAGATACAGAAACCCTCAAAAAAACAGTTCTTACATATACATCATGGACAACTATTTTGCTTTGGCTTTCGAGTGGAATGTGAGCATTTCTGGTTTTTATAGATAATAAAAGCGACTTGTGAGTAATGGCACTTACTCTCTTAGCTATTTTATCTTGAATAATTTTCTTGACACAAGTTCAAAACAAAACAGAATGATCTAAAAAATACGTATTATTGTCAGGATTCTTTTTTGCTCTAGCAACTATGTGAAAAGTAACAGCACTACAAGATGTTCTGTTGTTTTGATTTTTGCTTGTTGCATTTTGGATGAATGCAATTGTGGCAATTGGACTCTGAATAGCTTCTTTGTGAGTACTCTGATATCTCAATATTTTAACAGTAGCATTTTTTATACCACATGGTCAAGCATCTTTTTTTATCGGTATAGGATTAATTATTGCTATAATATGAGTTGCATATTTCTTTGTAGACAAAAGATGGAGAGAAAAACTTCTTTCGCTTCGTTATATAGCGATTCGAGGAATCACAGTTCTTTTGTGTTTAATAATCCTAAAAACACCACAAGTCCTCTATACGCAAATACGTACACAAACATTGTCTCCATCATGATTTGCAAAGTGAATATTAATGTCAGTTGTACCTCATAATGCAAAAAACAGTAGCAACAAAAAAAACATATCTGACCCAGAGGAAGATAGACCATTATTGGCATGAAATCTATCATTAGGGTGATTTACTCCAAAATCTACATATGTAACTCCTGAAGAACTAGCAGAGGTTGCTCCACATTTGTCAATATACTGTTCACCTGAGAGAAACATCGAAGACGCACAAACGGTTGCACTATCACCAAAGCAATGTCGTGCAACATATGGAGACCTGTCCGAAGAAGAACTGTTTAGTTGACTACAAAAAACAGTAGGATGATGACTTAACGAAGATTTTCAAAGATATATTTGATTTGGTCAAAGGGAGTTTAGTGCACCATTGACACCATCACTTCAAGCATGACAAACACGACTAGGATATATGCTTGACACGATTGGATATTCGTTTGCTGATGTACTAGTAGGAGAACCTTGATGTTATGGTCGAAATACAGATGCTAAAACACTATGTCAAAACAAAGATACAATACAACAATTTAATATACCTCAACTACGTTCTTTATTAGCAACACTACCAAAGCAGTCAGAAGGTCATCTTTTATTAAGTTGTATATTAGGAAAAGGTACAAACAAAACAGCTTATCCTCAATTTAGTACAGCATACTGAGTACAAGCTCTCCAAAGCTTTTATAAAGATAGTGTTGTTGAAGTCACACAAAAGTCGTACTTTAAAAACGATCCAAGTAAAATATGTACAACAAACTCTTCTGATGTTTGTTTCACAAGAGAAAGTATTGCAATACCATATAGATACATAGTACCTCTTAATGTGACGGTTATTAACTCACTACAAAATCTAAGTAGTTATTATACCGATGTTTGATATGTATTCTTTATACTATTAATACTAGTAATCGTTGGTACAGTCTATCTTTTGTTCTTTTTACGTGTCAAAAAGTGAACGTATTATATCTATCATCCTTATGTATTTACGTTTTCTATTCATATTATTGCCTTGTTGTGATGGATTATACGACGAGCTATTGGAAGTGCAATCTTGTGGTATTGAGTTGGGCTTATAGCTTGGACAATTGCAGCAAATACATCTTTATTTGCATGTATCATGTTTCGTAAACAAAATATAGATACATATGAAACATATATTCGTTGAGCAGTGTTGTGACTTCTATGAACATTTATTGGTATACAGTTTGTACTAAATTTTGTAAGGATATCGTCTCAATGATGAGAGTTTAACTTTGTACGATATAAATGATCAAGTGCTAATATAAATACCTACCAAGTATCACAATGAGGTATCATACCAAAGACATCATTACAAATACCATATACTGCAGATGATGTTTTTGACTTACAATTTGGTCATTATAATGCCTTTATAGACGCTGTTAAAAATAGAAAAGACGATGAAGGTGTTTTGATAGCATGAACATACTTACAGTACTTTTTAGACAACCAACATAACATCATTTCTGACTCATTGCTTAGTCAATTATGGGAATGGACATCTGATAATAATCTTTGTAAGTCTCGTCTCAGACTTGAAGAGAAGAATATAAAATACATTGTTATAGATCCAAATATACTCACAGTTGTGATGTGATGATGAAACAACACACTCAAAGACAGAATGTTTGCTAAAATAGATTCTGCAAATTGACAAATAAAAAACGATGGTACCATGACGATATTGGCGAAAATGGTACAAGCGTGATATGGTCGCTTAATGTATTCTAATAGTCTGCTAGCTACATATGCATTTGATTTAACAGATCAACAGTTACAAGAAGCACTTTCTGCTAGAAGAAGCAGTAACCCATCTGACCAAGTAGCACTCACATTGGCTCCGCTTGAACAAGATATGTCATTACTTAGAGCATATATGTCATTAGCAAGATTCTTCCCAGAATATTTTGGATCATTTATGCAACTCAGTGCACAAATATTTGAACAAAGGCTCATTTCATCTATTGATGCAATACAAGATATTAGTTGAGTCTTTTGAAGAACCGTTGATTCAGAAAAAATCTATAGGTATTATACGTTATTGCAACAACAGGGACTAAGTCCAACTTTGGCAGACGAAATGAACAGAGAGTTAACATCAGATGAGTTGTTTGTGCTATCTCAATATGCACAGTTACGTTACCTTATTCAAACGTGAAATACACAATCATTTCAAGAAGCAATAGGATCTCTTTTGAATCAAAGCGTACAATCTTCAAGTCAACTTATCGTCTTTGAATTACTTTAAATTTGAATTACTATAAAAAAGAACCAAAAAATATATAGTCAAAAACCCAAAAGCAAATTGCTTTTGGGTTTTTTTTTTAAAAGTTTAGAAGTAAGGAATTATATAGAATTATATAGAATTATATAGAATATTTAGTATTATTTTAACTCTTGCAATAATACAGTTTTGTATGCCATAACAGGTTCTGGATATCGCTTCATATCTTTCATTATGTCTTTTATATTATCAGCAATGCGTGCATATACATCTGGCTGATCCATAAAATGTTCATGAATCCAAATCAAAATATCCTTTGCACACTGATACATATCAATACCACTAGTTTGCAATGCACCCAAAAAAGAAGCGACAGTTTCATATTGTATTTTTTTTTGGACATATCATGCCAAAAGTTCTACAAATTCTTGAATACGGGCATCACTAACAACTCACAAAAATTCACTTACATGTTTTTCTGTAACGTCTCATAAAACACGAACCTGATCCAAATACTTAATAGCATCACGCATACCACCTGCCGACAACTTAGCAATCAAAGCCAGTCAGGCTTCTTCTGTATGTATATTTTCTTGCTGCGCAATATACGCAAGTCTTTGGATCATTGGTTGTAACGCAACGCGTCAAAAATTAAATACCTGACAACGGGACATGATTGTATCTGGGATTTTGTGTATTTCTGTCGTTGCAAGTATAAAACAGACATAGTCTTGTGGTTCTTCCATAATCTTGAGAAGAGCATTGAAAGCTCATTTACTAAGCATGTGGACTTCATCAATAATATAGACTTTTTTTTTGAGAACAGATGGAGCATACATAGCTCTATCGAGTATTTCTTCTCTGATATTATCAACTCATGTATGAGAAGCGGCATCTATTTCAACAATATCCATTGTTGTTCCATTAATAATTTGCAGACAATTGACACACTCATTGCATGGATTTCCATCTTGGGGATTGAGACAATTCATTCACCTTGCAAGCAACCTTGCAGAACTCGTTTTTCATGTTCATCTCGGTCCATACAACAAATAGTTTGTTTGCGTAAGATTGTTAGCAACATGAGCTTTGAAAATAGGCATAATATGACTTTGTTCTACTATATCATCAAAACGCTGAGGACGATATTTGTTTGCAAGTGACATGAATGTGTGAGAAAACAATAAAACTCATACTGATGTATTTATTAATACAAATAATACCTAATCTCCAAAAGAACTCAACAATAAAAAAATATAAAACAACAAAGGCTATTTTTTATCTCTAAGAAATTTCTATTTTGAGTATTATATCACGCATATAAAAAATAGCAATACATAAAAACAAGACAGAGTAATTTTTTTGGGAAACAAAACAATGATACCTATAATCAAAAAAGCAAATAGTTTTTTATCGTTTATGGTATATTATGGAAGATTTGTTTGAAGAAACAGGACAACAAGCAGGTGCACAGCAAGCTTCACAACAGCCTGTTGCGCAACAAGTGCAAGCGACACCATCAGCCAGTGTCGCTCCAGCACCACAACCTGCGACACAACAAACCCAACAAGTCACTCCTCCAAATACATGATGAGGAGATGATGCCGTTATAATAAGACTTGATGATATATTGAGTTATATAAATGCAACCGATGGTATTTCTGATCTGTTGCTCTCATGATGAGAGTATATATGTTTTAGAGAACATGGAGACCTTGTAAAACAAACAAATTATGGGAAACTTAACTATGCAACAATGAGACAATGTCTCATAGATTCATATCAATGAGATGTTTCAAGATTTGAAGCTTTTTTGAAAATGAAAGATGAGGATTATGCATATATCTCAAAAGAATGAATTCCATACAGGGTAAATAGTTATATGAGACTAGGACAACTAGCAATTGTGATGAGAAAAATTAATGGAAAAGCAATGAAACTTGATGACATTATGTTTGAAGATACTGCACAAGCAATCAGAGATAATATTTTGGTTCGTAAAAAAGGACTCTATCTTGTAACATGACCAACATGATCTTGAAAGTCAACATCATTGGTTGCAATGATTGAACTCATGAATCAACAAAGACAAGAACATATTATTACAATGGAAGATCCGATAGAGTTTATCTTTGAACCCAAACAGTGTTCAATCTCCCAAAGAAATATATGAATTGATACAAATGACTTCAAAAATGCGTTAAGAGCAGCTATGCGTGAGGATCCAGATATCATATTTGTGTGAGAAATACGTGATAGAGAAACAGCAGAAGCTGCACTTAATATGGCAGAAACATGACACTTTGTGTTTAGTACACTCCATACTGCATCTGCAGCTGCAACAGTAAATAGGTATATTTCTTTTTTCCCACCAGAGATACAAGAAAGTGTCTGTGACAGACTCGCAACCGCACTAGCGTGAATTCAATCGCAGATGTTGGTGCACAAAGTATGAGGATGAAGAGTTTGAGTATATGAATTCTTGGTCAATAATACTGCGGTGAGAAATAATATCAAAAAAAGAGAAATACCACAAATCAACAATACGATAGAAACATCATCGTCTCTTGGTATGATTTCAATGAGATGATACGCAGAAAGACTTTTGGAAATGTGAATGGTAACACAAGAATCAGTTAACTTTATTTTTGCAGAATCTGGTTGATAGTCTTCAGACCCTAATCACCTTCTTATTTATCTTATGATTTTTGTAATGGATACGACACAACTTATACAACAATATTTACCACAAGACTTGCATCAACTTGCAGCAACATTTACGATTCCAGATGCATTTTTGACACAAATGCCAGATATTATTGAGCTCGTATTGAGATCAAAATCAATGGAAAAACCAGAAGAAAAGCAAAGTTGGTTTACAATGCTTCCTATGATGAATGATGAGCAAATAGAAAAACTGAGAGATATCTTGGTAAGAGAAAAACAAAAGTTACAAGCAATTGAGCAAAAGTATGAAGAAAAAAAACTAGAAATCAAAAAAAAATACCTTCTCAAACGACAAAATATGTGATATGCCAAAAAAGTTGATTCAATCAGATCTGAAGAATCAGTCCACAGACAACAAGAACTTGAAGAAGCTGATGCACTATTGGACGGTCTATAAGAAAATTTCTTTTACTTTTTTGTAGTACTATGATTGCATTCTTGCAACACGCATATACAAAGATTACACAAAAAATACTACTGACTTCATTGCATGTCAGGCAAATTTTTTGTATTATGTGATGTTTTGTCTGTACAGCTCTTTTTTGAATATTTTTGACGCCTCAAACGTTTTGATACAACGACTTGATGGAACAAGCTTTTGACCAATCACAAGCGTATGAACAGGTTGTTAATATCTGAGATACAAAAGAAGCAGTATGAAATTCAATTTTCTATGATAGTAAATGAGTAGCATGTACTGCAGAAAATGGTATTGACTGTAACGTTACAACAAACCAATCACTCTTGGTACGCTGAATAAAGCTCTTTTTGAGGCTCGTTATTATCTTAGCAGTTCCGTTTATTATTTTTAATGCAGTGTATTTGATTGTGGAAGTGATATGATGAGGATTCCAAAAAGTATGATGATTTGTACTCAATATCGTAATTTGAATCATTGTCGTATTATCTGCTGTTGCAATTATCCAACTCGTACAGTCAGCAGTTGTTTCCTCAACACTTTGAGATTTACTTGGTTTGTTCTAACAAAACCACAACCGTGTCAGTATTTATTTTTTGTCAAAACTATGTTTGCAGTTATTGCTTGAGTTCTTTATTTTATTGGATGAGTTGCGTATTGATATAACGTACATTTGCCACCAAATAATGGAGAAGATGATTATAAAGCACCACCAGCATGATGAGCAAGAGTTGATGGAGAAGAGTCAGAATTGTATATGTTTATAGACTTTATCAATGAACATTTGCGATTTGCGTTGGCTGTAATTGCTTTTGTTGCAGTGTTATATTCATGAGTCAAATTTGCAATGAGTTGAGGACAAAACTTTGATCCTGCCAAAAATCTACTGACTGGGTTGGGAGCATGACTCTTTTTGGCAGTTTTTTCATACGCCATCATCAGAATTGTTACTAATTTGATATAGAAAGGCTCTACTTTTTGTACGGTAAGAAAATAGTTTTATTATTTCTTCACAAATATTATGTCAGCAAAAGTAATTTGAAAAAACAACATACACAACAAGCAAGAATTATCAAGTATTGAAAATATACAAAAAAATATAAATGAATCTGAAAGAAAAAGAACTGAAATATGAAATGTACTCAAAGAATGAAAAGAAAAAAACTATAATTTAAATATTTTAACTGCAGGAGAAAATAATTCTGATCAAGAATCTAGTTCAACTTATTTACAACAAAACAAGTTAAATACAACGTTAAATAGAACTAAAGATTTTTTATGAATGAATAAATGAGTATTGTCTTTCAAAGATGAAGAAATAGTTTTAAAATTCTTATGAGACTTAACTAAAGAAGACACTAGAGAACGGTTAGAAAAAGAATGAAATAAGTACTCAGTTATAACACTCTTAACGTCTCTTAATTGAAATGAAGATTCATCAAATAAACATATAAACAACCTCGAACACATACTTCCAAAATTATCTAATGAGTTAGCAACTGATATTTTGTCGTTGATTTGAAAGAATAAAGATGCACTCTCATACTTGAGAAAAAATCTATTAGAAGTTATAGAAAATTATGAATCTGCTATGGCAGAACCAGAAAAAGCAAAAGAAAAACTAGAAAAAGTACTCGAGGTCATTATAGAAAATGGAAAAAACAACAGGCATGATTTAATAAGAACATTTGAAGAAATAGAACAATATGCAAAAAACAATGCTCTTAATGCAGTAAAAACTTCTCTCTTACTATCTCTATTTATTGATACTAAAAAAAATAAATATAATAATTTTGCACAAGCAACATTAAAACTGGATACCTTCTTGCCAGCAGATAATTTTGAAGCCTATCCAAAGTTAGCTAATAATAAAAGTGCAGAGCAATTATATAGAGCATGACTTTCTCCCATGACAATCAACTACATATATACTAAAATAAAAGAAGGAAAAAATAGTGAAAAAATTCTTCCATCATCAGTACCTTCTAATAAATTGTGAAAGTATATTGAAACAATCAAAGAATCGACAAAAGATCAAATAGATAGTGAATTTAAAGATGAAAGGAATAGTTTATATAATATATTGAATTCATTAAAAACATCTGATGAAAAGCTAAAAGAAACTATTAACGATTATATTGATAAAGTATGAAAACTATCTGAAGAATACAGTGATACAAAAGATTTAGATATGAAAATAAATATTATTGATTCTTTAGAAAGTATTTCTATAGATATTAGAAGACTTGAACAGAAGATTGATAATATAGTGAGAAAAAATGCACTTGATGATAGTTATTTTAATGCAACTGGAGCAGATGTTCGTATACCTCAAGTAAAAAATACGCATACGAAAATTGGGGTAGCAAAAGCCCCACAAACAAAAAATAAAATAGATCCAGAATTACTTGAAAAAATAAATAAATTTCTAAACAATCAATTAACTATAAATAATGGTATTCCTCAAAAAGACTATAAAGACATACTTATTAAAAATCTTGAGGTTAATGAAATGGATATAAATACATTTGAAGCTTTTTACTGAAAAGAAACGTTATTTAATGAAATAGCTCTTTTACATGAGAAAAATGAAATATCCAAAGAAAAGAAAATTACACTTGCAGATGAAATAAAAAAAGAATATGAAATTTTTAAACATAGAAAAGAGGGAATATCTAACATTCTTGATACAATTAGGAAAAATATTAGTTCATATCGGTGATTAGAAGCACAAAAAACTAATAAAAAAGATCTAGCTGAAACTGACATGTTTCAATATCAACAAGAATTGAATAACATATGATTCTATAGAAATGAAATCGATGAAAATAAAAAATTAAATGAAATAGTAAATACTATGTTCAAGAACAATGAATTTAAAGATTTATTTACAGGTCCTGATGAAGATTTTGATAAAGAGAAGGAAGAAATAAAAAGACTTATTGAATTTACATACTGAGTTGAATTTATGAAAGAAAATGAAACAACTACACCTAACCAACCCACTCAACAACCTGACTAATCTGCTCCTCCATACTGATATGAGATGTATCCAATACCTTGACCTGGCCAGGGTATTTTTGTAATAATAAATCTGTATGTTGACGATCTATTGCATCTCTCGATGCAAGTTCTTGTTTGACTTGATCGAATGTATAGTCTTTGCCTGCTGCGACTTGTTGTTGGTGTCTTCTACCAGCTCTGATATCCAAATCACATGTGATATAGATTTTGAGGTCTGCATCGGGAAACAAGACAGTTCCTCAATCTCTTCCATCAACAACAATATTACCATGTTTTCAAATGTCTTGCTGTTGTTGCACCATTCGTGGTCTTATTAATGGCGTATTTGCAACGTGAGAGACATGTTGTCCTACTTCCAAACTTCTTATATTGTCTGTATAGTCTCGTTTAGAGAGTTTATTATTTGTATTTTTGTTGTCTGTATTTTTATTATCGATAACTCGAATGTGATCGGTACCGTCATCATGACGTTCAAAATACAAATAAATACGTCAAAGAACATCTACAACAGTGTCTGGGTCAGTATATTTTTTGTTATGTGAAAGAAAATAATACGTCAGGGCCCTATACATTGCTCACGTATCTAGGTACGTATATCACAAAGCATGTGCAACTCACAATGCGGTTGTTCATTTTCATGTACCTGCGAAACCATCAATAGTAATAATCATGTATTTTTTGATATATAAATGTATTCAAAATGTAGCATTTATAATATAAAATACCATAGATTATGAGAATAAAGATTTTCACATTTTCACAAAGTATTATTTGTGAAAAACAAAGATAGAAACTACCTAGTGTTTGTTCTCAAAGTAGTGATTCTCTACTGAATATTTTTTAAATCTTTTTCACAAAAATACGAGACATATTTTTTGAACAAAAAAATGAGTTTTTAACAAACTCACAAACTATCATGTGAAAAAAATATTGAAACAACAGGTAGTATAGTACCTCGTGACTTTTAACATCATAAAAACAATTACTCATTATTATTATTATTAATTTTTTATAGTATATTCTTTCTTTTTAAACAACACAATTTTGTAAAGAACTGTATGGAAAAAAATAAAGAAAACAGGTTTGCAAAACTTCAAGTTTTTTGTACACTCAATACTACAACAAAAGATAAAAAAAAGCAAAAAATTGCCTGACCTTTATCTTGTACACCTTGACAATGTCAAATTCTTCTAGAAATCGTATGTGAGAGTATAATGAACGTCAGCTAAGTCCAGTTGAGAAGCAAAGATTGGAGTTGGATGAGAAGATAAAAAAAGAAGCACATAGTACATTATGATGATACGCAGTAAGATGAAAATTATCGAATGGTATGTATCCAGTCTCAATGTCAGTGAGAACAAGTCAATGAAATAACGAAAAAAATAATGATGCAACTAATGAATGAAACAACAAAAAAACAGTCCAGTATGAACATTTTTTGAAAGATGATACGGCAGAAATAGTTTGAGGTATTACAGCAAAAATATGACCAATGATACAAGGTCGAGAAAAACAATGAATTGGTTCAGAACTGTGACAATTGATGCAATCTGCATGAATTGATATACAAACTCTTGCTAAAGATACAAACAAAAAAATGTATCCATTGTTGTTTGCGTTTCATTATATGTTTCACAAAACATATCCAACCAATGCAGATATCAATAGAAGAAATGCATTGATACAAAGTAATGTCGTGACAAGTGTCAGTAGTCTTATAGCTTCATGAAGTCATGCATGTGTAGAATTTTCTACAGTTTTTCATAGATTTTTGCAACAACAATGATATCAGACAGTTTTGCATGGGTGAGATATGAAATCATGATGAAGTGGTGAAAAACATGGCTTTTTAACACTTCGTGTCTCTTGAAAAAATTTTGTTTTTTGTCCAACAAATCCACATTCGAATAATAATGTTCCCGTTCCACTGATATCTGAAATCTCATCAGAAGATGCAACAACACTTGAGTCATGAAATAACTGTATGATTGATATACAAAAACGCTACTTGGTAGATTGAGAGCAAGCAGATCAGTGAAATCATGTACGTATTTGAAGAGAATCACTACAGCAAGCTGCATAAGTTTCTACTTTGAATAGTACCAATTTATTACTAAATTTGATATGTTTCCACCCTTGTTTAAGATAGCTCGTGTACGTTTTGCATTGTATGTTGCAGGAACATTTTGGATATGACGAATTGCATGAATTGTTCGTCCTGCGATGGTAGAAAATGTTATGGATGTTGTGATGCTGGCATATGAAAATTGGTTTTCGCTTCTATCACTTGCATATTTTCTTTTTCCAGCAAATCTTTTGATTTATGGAGCAAACGATTTGGCTGATGGAGATACTGATGCTCTCAATGACAAAAAATGAACATATGAACATAAGTTGCTATGATCACAAAAAATGAGTGTTGTTGTGTCAATTCTTGCGTGGAATCTTCCATATCTAGTATTGTTCTTTTGGTATGTGATAGCATTGCCAGATGATCAACGACAACAAAAAATCTTGCTAGCAGTCAGTTATATTCTTTTTTTGTTTACAAGTTTGTTTTATTCTTTGCCACCAATAAGAGCAAAGGCGAAGCCTTTTTTGGATGGAACATTTAATATTTTGTATATTTTGCCGTGAGCAATTAGTTTCTTTTTGCATTATCAAACTGCATTTGATTGGAGGTTTTTTGTTGCATGATGGATCTGGTGTATGGCAATGCATGCGTATTCTGCAATACCAGATATCACACCAGATAAACAAGCATGATTGACTACAACTGCTGTATTTTTGTGAAAAGAGTATACCTGACGATATTGTGGAATATTGTTTGTGATTGCATGACTTGTTGCATGATTTGCACGACATCGGTTTTTGATCGTTTTGTGACTATTTTATGGAATGTTTGCCGTATGGAGCGTGTACCGTCCATCTTTTTTTCGTTATTATACTTGGTTTCCTTGGATAAATAGTACTTTGGGTTTTGTTTTGTTTTGGCTTATTTTTATACAAAAAGTAATGTGATAATAAGAACTTGTCCTAGCTATTGTTTGTGTTTTCTCTATATTTTTGTAGAATTTTAGTCTAGAAATAAAACATATGACAAAAAAAACATGCGCAATTATTTGATCATGATTTGGTTGACTTGCTAGTGCTATATTGCTTGCAAAGCAAGGACGAGACGTTGATGTCTATGAAAAAAATGAATGCCTTGGATGAAGAGCAAGTGTTTTTGAAGCTGAGTGATTTCGTTTTGATATGTGACCAAGTTGGTATCTGATGCCAGATGTGTTTGCTTCATTTTTTGAAAGCATTGGTGAAAAAGTTGAAGATCATTTAGATCTTGTAAAACTAGATCCAAGTTATAGAATTTTTTTTGATGATTGAGAGATTGTTGATATTCATTGAGATAAGCATCGTGATCGAGAAGCCTTTGAAAAACTCGAACCTTGATCAAAAGATACGTTTTTTGATTATATAGATAAATCTGAATATCAATATCATATAGGTATGGATTTTTGTCGCAAAAATTATGATTCTTTGTTAGATTTCTTTTCTCGAAAGGTTGCAAAAGAGTGAATGAAATTACAAGTATTTACGAGTATGTGGAAGTACGTCCGTCGTTATTTTTCTAGCGAAAAAATCCAAAAAATATTACAATATCCATTGGTTTTTTTGTGAACATCTCCCTACGATGCACCTGCATTATACAACATCATGTCACATGTAGATTTCAATATGTGAGTCTTTTATCCACAATGATGAATTTATGCACTTGTCCAAGCACTTGTAAAACTCTGAAAACAGTATGGCGTTCGTTATCACACACATACTCCCGTAGACAAACTACATGTTGAAAATGGTCAGATACAATCTTTTACTCTGTGATGAAACGGTGATAGTGCATGACAAAAAAAAGAGGCTGACATTGTTGTATGTAATGCAGACCAAGCACGAGCTGAGACCACTTTGTTAGACTTGCAACGACAAACATATCCTACTAGCTATCGAGAGAAAAAGATGTTTGCACCATCTGGATTTATTCTCTATTTGTGAATAGATAAACCATTACCAGAGTTGTCTCATCATAATTTATTGTTTAGTAAAGATTGGGAAAAAAACTTTGATGAGATTTTTGGAAAAAATAAACAATTACCAGACGATCCATCAATTTATATTTGTAATCCATCAAAAACAGATCCATCCGTTGCTCCCGATGGCAAAGAAAATATCTTTGTTCTTGTCCCTACTCCAAATGGTATAACAATTACACCACAACAAGAAGAAGAATATACCAAAAAAGTGCTTCGCCTTGTGCAAGATTATACAAAGGTTTCAATAGAACAAAAGGATATCTTGTATAAACGTTTGTTTCACGTCAAAGATTTTGCAGAACGTTATAATGCTCGAAATGGTACGGCTTTGTGACTATCTCATTCTCTGATGCAAACGGCAGTTTTTAGGCCAAATAACATCAGCAAAAAAGTAAAAAATCTTTTTTACGTTGGTCATAATACGAATCCTTGAATTGGTATGCCAATGGTAATGATCTCTGCGCAATTGGTGGCAGAAAGAATCAAAAAACGTTTTGGATAGTATAATACACATGTCTTCACACTTTTTTTCCAAAAAAAATATAATTCCTTTGATCATATTAGCAAGTATTTGATGAATATGATGATTTTTTATTGATGCAGTTTGAATTCCTGTTGGATTTGAACGACTCAATCCAACCATGATACTTTTGATTGCTGCAAGTAGTTTTATTCCGTATATACTCAAATATGGAATAAAGTGAGCATACATTTTGCTGATGCTTTGAGTTACTGGTTTTGTTATTGAGTTTATTGCTATCAAAACATGTGTTCCATATTGATGTTTTGTGTATAGTGATTTATTGGGTTTTCTTGTGTTGGATACTGTTCCATGGACTGTTTTGTTTGCACGATCACCATTAGTTCTATGACTTCATGCTATATGTAAGCAATATACACTCTCACATTGGCAAAGATATGTAGTATGAGCTGTGTTGCTGGTGCTTTGTGATATGGTGCTTGATCCCTGAGCAGTTTCTTTGTGATTTTGGATATTTGAATGACAACATTGGTATTATAACGTTCCATGGGTAAATTTTCTTTGACGATTGGTGACGGGATGTATAGGAATGCGAGAAATTGATCAGCGAGAACGTCGATATTACAAAAAAACAAAAAAATCTATCTGACACGATGTGACGCATACATTCGCAATGCGAGCAATGATTGTTTTTTGGACGACATATGCCTGATTTTTTGGACAATTATTTCCATTTTTGTTGGGGATATGATTGCTGTCAGGATATCTTCTTTTCTTGCTTAAAAAATCAATCCTTCATATTTTTCTTGTGAGCTTTGGGGTTGCAGTTTTTTGATTAGGTTGTATTTGGATGACATATCCCTTTCGTATCAATTACGCATATCAACAGCAAATTTTTGATGATATAAATACTGTCCCCAGCTATCAAGTTTGACTTGTATTATGAACAAGTAAGTATGCTTTGGATGGGAGGTTAAACTTATTTTGGAAGTATCGTATGGATGCAGTTATTGCATTGTTTGCTGCATGAAAAATACAATATATCTTAGTATCATGAGATAATAGTATTATCGAGTATAACGAGCCACAACAAATTCAACAAGAACTAATACAAAGGGGAATTCCTGAAGATCGTATTGTTCTAGATTTTGCTTGATTAAGGACATTAGACTCTGTATTTCGTGCCAAACAGATTTTTGGTGTAGATCATATGTTGGTTATTTCTCAGACATTTCATGTGCAAAGATCACTCGCTCTGTGTGAGTCTATTGGTTTGGTGTGTAGTTGATTCACAGCTCGTGATGTCCCAACAAGTATTGCACCAAAAGTGTATATTCGTGAATACTTTGCAAGAGTATTACTGTATTGAGATCTCTTTTTGCGAATGCAAAAACCTCGCTATCTAGGCGAGGTCGAGAATGTTCCGTGGAACTAAATAGTATAAATTTTTCTATCTTTTACTTTTTCTTTTTCTTTTATAATTACCTTATCATACTTTCTTAAAAAATTCTGTTTTAAGAAATATTTTTCAGTTTTTTTTACATGTTGCTCTGACATGTGTTGGATCATCTGTACAGACAATATTTTTGTATATATCTCATTTTTTGATATCAGTTCATCATTTGACAGCAAGTCACTTGATTGCAACTATTGTATCTCAATGCTTGAGTTCAACACCATTGCAGTCGGTCGTAATTGGCGGTTTGGGTCAATCGATAAGGTTTCGATTCTCATCATAATGGAATTCTTTTTGTGACATAGTGATGTGTAAAACGATAAAATATCTTCTTTAATCCATATCTGACCTAAACAAAACCTGTTTAATTCAAAAAAAGAAGTGAAATAGACTATTCTTAACTCATCATGCATTGATATCATCTATTCCGTAAAGTTTTTCACTTTTTTCTATTACTAAAGTAGCAAGTTCTTGTTTGGTTAAAGATGGATAACGATCGTGCATTTTCTTTGCTCGTCACAATAATCTTTCTCAGTGAGTATCATTATATGCTAATCATCGCCGAACTTTTAAATCAGTATTATTTTTTTCTTCTATTTCTTGTTCTGTAAATCATACATACCTTTCTAAATCTTTTTTTCGTTGTGGAATACTATTTGGTGCTGTATTAGTATTACTTCAGTTTGAATTTGAGGTTGATCATGATGGTTCGTTGTTAGAAGATCAGTTGTCATCTTGCACACTACTTCATCAATTCGTATCAGTATTTGTATTTCAAGCAGATCCAGAATCACTATTCGTACTTCCACTCGAGTCAGTAGTATCGTTTGATCATACTTGAGGAAATGGCTGAGGATTATAAACAAATGTTGTTGTTCACATGCTTGTTAGTTTGTTTTTGAGTTGTTGATTGTTTGTAAATATATCTGTAGAATGAACTTGTCATGATGGTGTTCGTACACCATAAGCTAATGTTAATGATACTTCGTTTCTAACTAAATAAAAACTTTCAATAAAGGAGCTGTATCTGGGATCGAATCTCTTTTCCGTATAATCTTTAATGAGGTTATAGTTTTCATCAATTAGCACTTTTCTTTCTCATGCATCTCATCCTCTTCATTCTGTTTCTAGAATAAATACTTTGTCTTCATATATAGCTCCATCTTGTACTCGTCATTGTAATTCAATTTTTTTGTTGTCGACTATAACAAATCTTTTTGATGCGTTTGTATCAAATGCGCTGAATATATTTTGATCAGAAAATCTTATTTTATCTATACTATCGAAACGTCACAATAGTTGATTCTCAAAATAGTAGGAGTTTTTATCAATATGTGCTATTTTTCATTGTCTTGTTGTAAATGCATAACTAGATCATTGTCGTCAGCCTTCTATAGATAATAGTATATCTTGTCAGTTTTGATAGTAATAATATTTTAAATCTTCTCATATATACCAAAAAGCTGTAGTATCAAAAGTACTAATATTAATATTTATTTTTGAGATATTATCTTTTATAATTACATTATTTAAAGAAAGAGTACTTCCTCACAACATTAAGAAGTCTCAATCTTTTGTAAACCAAGTAGCAATATCTCAAATGTATGTCATACCATCGTAATATGTGTGTTGTTCTCTTCGTGGGTGGATATCTATATCTTTTTCATATCTAACTATAAATTTATTTGTCGTAGGGTGAAACGTTATACTATTAATTACATGATACTCAAGATTTTGTATATATGGTATATTTGTTTCATCTATTCATCGTTCACTAGGAACGATTCAACCAATACGTCATATATATAAATACAAACTACCATCATATGACATAGATACTTTTACATCACCATCACGTATTTCACTAACACCATTTTTTACTATGGTTGTTTTCCTTGTTTGTGTATTATAAAAAGTAGCGTAATAGCCATTTTGTATAAATCCAAGTTTTGTTAGTCATCAAGCATGTTGTACTCAATTGATAAAAAGTACTCTTCATCAATTTTGTTCTGCTTCAATAAAAATTTTTCCTGCATGTTTTTTATAAGAAAGAAACTTTCATTGTCATATGAGAGTTGCATTTAGATAGATATCTCATTCTCATGGAGATTTACTTGTAGTCCATAGAATATCAGATGTTCATTCCAAGAATTTAAACTCGCCTATACGTGTACCTTGTGTGAGAATTGTTCAGTTTTTATATAGTATGTTGCTATCATCAGATAAGCATCAAACATCTCACAGACCAGAAACCAAACATCTTCATGGTATCGTGAATCAGTCTATATTCCCATGTGCAACCTGTACACATGATACCAAAAAAAATAATATCAAAAAAATCCTTTTCATAAAAATGAAATATAAATAATTAAAAAAAATATTACTGACTGGCTTTATGTTCAACAAGATCAATAATGTCAGCAATGTATTGTTTTTGTTGGTCAAACATTGTGAGTTGTTGTAACGATTCTCTTGCAGATGCTATATATTTTGTAGTAACAGCACGCGCATGTTTTATAGCTCATGCGTCAAACAATAATTGTTTTATTATTTGTTTTTGTTCTTCTGTTATATTTTTGCCAAAATAAGACTCATATGCTTGTCTATGTGTGTCAGATGCGTGACAAAACATGTATGTACTCAAAAGTGTTTGCTGTCATTCAACGATGTCAGCCATAAATTGTTTATCTTTGTGTATTCCTGTTACATCTCACAAATCATCCATACATTGATAGGCAATACCCAAATCTTCTCCTAAACGTTCTAAAGTTTCTAGTTCTTTTGTGCCATCTATTGCCAAACTTGCTCAAAATAGTAATGGCCTTACGCACGTATAAGATGCTGTTTTGAGAAACGACTTTTTGAGACATAAGGTTTCGTCAACAACTGTCTTTTTTTGTAATATAACATCTTGAATTTGTCATGTCATAACTGCATCTAAACTTGCATGAATATGCTTTGCAGCTCTTTTTAGAGTAATAAAATCGAAATAATCATTTTGGTACAAAAGTTCTGTCGCTCGGCTATAAAAATAGTTGCTAATCAAAATCGCTTGCATATGTGCCTCGTGTACATTTGTGGTTTGAGGTTTGAGAAATTCGTGTAATGTTTGCACATTATGTCTTTGATGAGCAAGATCAATAACATCATCAAATATAATTGCAAGTGAATGTATAAGTTCTGTTACCATACTAAGAAGCATTACTTCTTCGTGCTTTTGTGAAGAATATCCTGTATATGCAGTATATACAAGATATGGTCTTATGCGTTTTCATCAACTCATACAGATTATTTTTGTTTGGTCTAGCCAATGATGTAATTGTGGGCTTTGTATTATCTGTTTTATACTGCCTATTTTTGTATCTAAGTGTTTATCAAATATATCAGCAAAAAATTGCTGAAATTCCTGTAAATTCATATAACAATAATCAAATAAATACCTACACTTTTTTTGTGGAGGTCTTCTTGTTTCGACTACGATCTAGCATATAACGTGCTGCAATAGTAAATTTTTCTGTCGAAGTTGTTCTTGCTGAGCGAGAAAACACGTCATAACTTTGGCGTTCTATTTTGCGTAATATTCATTGGTATAATCTACCTGCAATATATATTCATTGGCGACCAAATCTTGACAAATATTTTAGTCAATCAAAACTTTCTTGATACATATCATCACAACGTTGTATGTAGTATTGCATAAATGCAATAAAATCATTGTTTATCGGTTCTCCATTACAAAATTGAATAATATTATCATGAGATAAACCAAATTGCTCAAGTTCTTTTTGAGGCATATATATGCGATCTAGTTCAACATAATCTTCTGCAATATCTCTTAAAAAGTTTGTCAATTGCATTGCACGTCAGAGTTTCTGTGCATATGGTATAGCTTTTTTGTCTTTCATTCCCAATATGTCACACATCATAAGTCCGACAACCTCTGCAGATCAATACATATAATCACATAATTGTCTGTAACTTTGATATCTCGTAAGATCAGTATCCATCCACATTGCACCAAAAAAAGCATCTACATACGTACTCTTGATATCAAATTGATAAAAAGAATGCACTGCCTGACCAAAAATTCTATCAGAATATGATTTTTCGTTATACACATATAGTCGATGGCTGTAGAGTTCTTGTAGGTCTTTTTTTGCTTGAATACTATCGATATGTGGAGTATCAACTACAAGGTCAGGTATTCTTACGAGTTTGTAGAGATTATATACAGCGAGCTTTTTGCGCTTAGGAAGAAATTTTGTCGCAAGAAAATAACTTTTCCCAAATTGACGCATAATATCACGTGTTTGGAGAAGCGAAGTTTGTACGTATTCACTATCACGTACAATATAATCCTTGTAATCAATACACTTTGGATGTTTTCTCATAGTATTGAATGTAGCATTTTTATGTCATTTTGCAAGTGTATCTTGTGATCAGTGTTTTTATTTTTTTTTATTTCTGTTTGCAATTGCTTCTGTTTCTTTGAGCATATGTGCTCTTTGTTTAGGTAGTCTGAGTTTGTTCATGTTTCCAAAGACAGTAAAATTTTTGAGTGAAATTCATACATAATCCAGTCTAAATAATCGAAATGATAGTTTGAGTGTGATTGCACCAATCGTCCAAAATACTCGATTTGGTGCTCATGCAGTAGCAAAAACTCTTGCAGTTTTTCCTTTCAATAGTTTTGCTGGAGTGAGTTTTCAGCTTCTGTATTTGAATGCAAATCCATGAGAAAAATTTTGATCAAATCGGTTTTTTAAAATTGCAGGACAGTCAAACCATCGAATTGGGAAAATAAACACCATCTCATTTGCTCGTGTTATCTGTTTGTGCATTTCATCTCTTTTTGGTTCGTCTAGTGGTCTATTTGTTTCGTTCATGCGAAGATAGTCTTGCGTATATTGTTGATTGTATAGATCTAATATCTTGACTGTATGTCCTAATTTTTCTGATGTTGTTTTGTATGTCTCTGCAATTTTGTGCGTGAATCCATTTGGGTTTGGATGTGCTGCTATGATCAAAATGTTCATTCTAAAAAATACTGAAAATAATAAAAAAAACTGACACAGTGTCAGTTTATATAGTTTTTTGTTCGGATTGTAAGAATTTTTCAAGATAATCTTTGTCAATAATATCTTCTTTTTGTGTAGTTTTGTGAGGAAATGGATCATTACAAAGCATCGATTGTATATGTTTTCTAACTAATTCTTGTCAATGTTCTTGTGTTTTTTTTCAGTTTTTGATGTCCTCACGAAGTTGTTTATAATTGATACTATCTCGTTTTTCATCTTTGATAAGTAATGATGTTTGTGCTTTTTCGCAACATTCTTGCGAACAAAATCCTGCAAATCTTTTGAACTGTCTCTTGCGAGCCAATAGACGAGCATTGCATGCAGAGTAGCGACAGTTTTCAAAGTTATCAGTTTTGAGTCCTGTAAAAATACATTCTCAAATCGTAGTATGTGTCTCTTCGTCACCAATTTTTTGGGATATTACACCATCAAATGTATATAAATTACCAAGTCGATTTCAGTCGTTATGTTGATTTGTATAATTAACAACTCATCCATCAAGTGCATAAAAATTATCTATTCATTCTTTTTTGACCAAGACAGAAAGCTTATCACATCTAATTCACCCTGTACAATACATGATGACTTTTTTTTTGCGGGCAAACATATCTTTGTATTTACTCAACAAATCCTGCACTTCCCTAAAATTATTGGTCCCAGCTGGCAATGCTCATTTGAAATGTCACAGTTTATATTCGTATGTATTTCTCATATCCAAAATCGCGTAATCGTCAGTTTCTTCTTGATCAATAATATTTTTGAGTTCGTCAATATCTATAGTTTGGAGTGATTTTTCTACGTCATGTTGTGTAACGTTGGCACCAAGTGCAACTATCTCGGGACGATATTTTACTTTCATTTTTTCGAACTTATGTCCATCGACGTCAGATCGTTTTTTTTCGATATCGTTTATATGATTAAAGTATGGATTTTGACTCAATCGTTGTGTATATGCTTCGTATTGTCACATATTGCATGTCGCAGTTGCAGAAATACCTTCCTCAGAAATATAAATTCTCCCTTTCATCCCAATATCGTGGGTAAACGCTAGGTGTTTTGCTACTTCTTCTTTGGGATCTTTGATATCCACAAAGCTATAAAATGTGATTAATTTAAACGTTGGTTTGTAGTTCATTGTACTGTAAAATACAAAAATAAAAAATCTACGCTGATTGCTGTCAGGTATGTGGTTTTTATAGAGGTTAGGTGTGGTTTTGCAAGTACGAAAATGTATCTATACTGTTAAAGTTACGAAAAATTTTTTTTCGAATGTGTTTTTTGTGATATTTGTATATGATATACTGTATATTTTACTATTTGTTCTGTTTAGAATGGAAACTCAACTTATTCACAAACTTACAGCAACTTTTGAAAGTTCTTCTCATCAAACCGATGACGGTATCTCATTTTGGTTAGCAAGAGATGTTCAACACCTCCTTTGATATGATAAACGAGATAATTTTAAGAATGTTATAGTAAAAGCGAAGCATTCATGCAAAGCCTCTAATCAAGAGATATTAGACCATTTTGCCGACGTTGGGAAAAAGGTGTCTCTTGGTTCAGGAGCCCATAAAGAGATAGATGATATAATGCTTACTCGTTATGCATGTTATTTGATAGCTCAAAATGGAGATCCAAGAAAAAAAGAGATAGCTTTTGCTCAGACATATTTTGCTATGCAAACAAGAAAGGCAGAATTAATTGAACAAAAAATATTAGAATATGAGAGAGTACAAGCAAGACAAAAACTTACAGAAACTGAAAAAGAACTCTCTCAAGTTATATTTCTCCAAACTGGATGAAATGAAAATTTTGGACGTATAAGAAGTAAGTGAGATCACGCACTCTTCAACAAAACTACACAACAAATGAAAGATACTTGGAGTATTAAAAACAAACCTCTTGCTGACTTTATGCCTACTATTTTGCTCAAAGCAAAAGACTTTGCGACAGAAATAACAATATTTAATGCAAAACAAAATAGCATGAACTCAGAAAATCAAATCTCAGAAGAACACAGTACAAACAATAAATCTGTTAGAGATACACTTATATCTCGTGGAATTGTTCCAGAAGAATTACCACCAGAAGAAGATATTAAGAAAATTGAAAGAAAACTCAAAACTGAAGAGAAAAAAACACTACAAGGTGATGGTTCGTTTACAAAAAAAGATAATGATCAATAAGATTTACGCTGATTGCTGTCAGGTATGTGGTTTTTATAGAGGTTAGCATATGCCTTGCGAATAGAATTTCTTTTTGTTATAGTGTATTATAATCTTTATCATCTGCAGATACTATGGTAGATTATTCTCAAATCATAAAAGAGTATATTTGATCAATACAATCAGAATTTGATACACATCAAAGTACTGAGCATAGTTTTAGGCCTGCACTCAAAACACTGTTGGAGTCTATTAATTCTACCATTACAGCACTCAATGAATCTCAACGTATTACGTGAGTAGGTATGCCTGACTTTACGATTATGAAAAAAAAAGATAGTACGATTAAGGTTTGACGAATAGAAGCTAAAGACTTGTACATTGATTTGGATGAGAAAAAAAATAAAGATCAACTTTGACGTTATCTTGCTGCATTTGACAATTTCATTTATACCAATAATCTGACATTCAATTTTTATAGCCATGGTAAATTAGTAGAATCCGTCTCTCTTTGATCTGCATCAAGAGATGCTATAGCACGAAAAACATCTGACATGTTTGATGATCGTATTCTCAAACTATGACGCTTACTTCACGATTTCTTGTGATATGAGTGACAGACTATAACTTCTCCAGAAAAACTTGCTCGTGCTATGGCACAAAAAGCACAATTGATAAAGTATGCTATGGAGTCGCTTTTGCTGTGAGAAGAAAGAGAAAAAACTGTCTTATTAAATCAATACGAGACATTTAGACGTATGTTGATTCATGATTTGACTGAAGCTCAATTTGCTGATATGTACGCTCAAACAATCGCATATGGTTTGTTTGCTGCTCGTCTCTACGATCCTACATTACCGACATTTTCTAGGCAGGAAGCAGAAAAATTGATTCCCAAAAGTACGCCTTTTGTACGTCGATTGTTTAGACAAATGTCGATGGATGATGAATTTGATGATCGTATCAATCACATTATTGATAGTCTGGTAGATATTTTTTTGCATTGTGATGTTGCATTGATTCTTGAACATCATTGAAAAAAAACTGCAATGACAGATCCAATTATACACTTTTATGAGACGTTTCTAGGGGAGTATGATCCACGTATGCGTAAACAACGTGGTGTATATTACACACCAGAACCGGTTGTTACATTTATCATCCGTGGTGTAGATAGTATCTTGAGAAATGAATTTGGGCTTGCTGATTGATTGGCAGATACAAGCAAAATTACTACAGAATTTACTACTAACGAGTATGATTGACGTAGAGCTGATAAACGCAAAAAAGAAAAACGTGAAGTACATCGTGTGCAACTTCTAGATCCTGCGACATGAACAGGGACGTTTTTGCATGAGACTATTTCATATATTCATCAAAAGTACTTCAAAAATAACCCTTGAATACGAAAGTCTTATATCCAAAAAGATTTACTTCCTCGTATACGAGGATTTGAGATTTTGATGGCGAGTTATACTATGGCTCACCTCAAAATTTGATTAACAATACAAGAAACGCTCTGAATCAATCCCCATGATATCGCTAATCGTGAGAATATGCACGAGTGATTAGACCAACGTCTCAATATCTACCTTACTAACTCGCTCGAAGAACCACACGACCATATCTCTAATCTCTTTAGTAAAGCCTTGTCTGACGAATCACAAAGAGCCTCTCAAGTCAAAAAAGAACAACCTATCATGATCGTTATGGGAAATCCTCCGTATAGCGGTATTTCTTCCAACAAATGAGAACGAATCATGAATCTCATAGAAGAATACAAATACATAGATGGCGAGCATTTTGGTGAACGTAAACATCGATTGTGAGATGACTATGTCAAATTTATCCGTTATGCAGAGCATTTCGTCTCAAAAAACAATGAATGAATCGTCGCATATATTTGTCCTCACTGATTTCTCGATAATCCGACATTTCGTGGGATGAGACGACACTTACTCACGACCTTTGACAAGATATACACCATCGACCTGCATGGTAATACCAAAAAAAAGGAAACTGACCCAAACGGTGGTCGTGATGACAATGTCTTTGATATCCAACAAGGTGTTGCTATCACCTTCTTTGTCAAAAATAAAACATCTGCAGGTGTAAATCCCTCCGTCTCGTCCCTCGACACCTCCCCTTCTCAAGGGAGGATGCCCACTGATGGCTCCCTCCCTGATAAGGGAGGGTCGGGGAGGGTTTGACTCGCCACCGTCTATCACTACGATCTCTACGGAAAACGTGATAGCAAATACAAACGACTAGATACAAACAATCTCGATGATATACCACGAACAACACTCAAAAACGTTGCACCACATTATTTTTTCGTACCGAAAGATTTTGAATCTCAAGAAAAATATGAGAAAGGGATAAGAATTGATGAGTTGTTTTCTGTAAACGTCACTGGTATTGTTACTGCCAAAGATAGACTCGTGATTTCTCAATCCAAAAAAGAACTAAAGAATAAAATGAACTACTTTTTTGAAGAAACAAATTCAGATGAAATCATTAGACAGAAATTTCGACCAAACAAAAAGTCATGAAAATATTTACCTTGAGATTCAAGAGGACGAAAATTATCAGACGTAAGAAAAAAGCATAACTATGATTGAAATAATATACAATCAATTGCTTATAGACCATTTGATAATCAATATATATACTATCATCCTGATATGGTTGACCGATGACGTTGGGATATTATGCAACATTTCCTTATTTGAGAAAACATTGGATTAATTATGCCTAAACAAGTTGCTACTGAGGAGCAACCTGGATGTCTAGTATCAAAGAACATTGGTGCTCATAAACTTGTAAGTAAATATAACATTAATTCAGTCTTCCCCCTTTACATCTACTCCACAGATCTCGAATGAAGAACCACCCGTGATCCTAATTTTACTATATAGGAAATTCTAAAAACAAAAGTTGAAGAAAAAAGGTGATA
>CAZGIF010000002.1:0-9320 GCA_964526045.1 uncultured Candidatus Peribacteria bacterium
GCAGCCGCGGTAATACGTAGGTCTCAAGCGTTATCCGGATTTACTGGGCGTAAAGCGTCTGTAGCCGGATATATAAGT
Organism: uncultured Candidatus Peribacteria bacterium; assembly: GCA_964526045.1. Taxonomy (GTDB): domain Bacteria; phylum Patescibacteriota; class Gracilibacteria; order Absconditabacterales; family Absconditicoccaceae; genus CAZGIF01. The sequence continues at coordinate 79 of CAZGIF010000002.1, forward strand.
CTACTTTCAAATACTCTGACTTAATCAGAGAAAGGGAGTAGATACTGTATGTCTAGAGTCATTTAGGGGTTAGTGGAATTTCCAGTGGAGCGGTGAAATGCGTTGATATTGGAAGGAACGCCAAAAGCGAAAGCAGCTAACTATAAATGTACTGACGGTCAGAGACGAAAGCTTGGGTAGCAAACGGGATTAGATACCCCGGTAGTCCAAGCCGTAAATTATGTTCGCTAGATGTGTGTCGTAAGATGCGTGTCGTAACCTAACGGGTTAAGCGAACCGCCTGGGTAGTATATTCGCAAGAATGAAACTCAAAGGGATAGGCGGGGGAACACACAAGCAGTGGATGATCTAGAGTAATTGGATAATAAGCCGAGAATCTTACCTAGACTTGACATATACTTTGTCACATGTGAAAGCATGTTATCTTAGCTTGCTAAGAAGGGTATACAGGTGGTGCATGGTCGTCGTCAGCTCGTGCCGCAAGGTGTCCAGTTAATTCTGGTAACGGGCGCAACCCTCGTCCCATGTTATAATGTCATGGGAGACTGCCTGGGTAACCAGGAGGAAGGAGAGGATGATGTCAGATCTTCATGCCCCTTATGTCTAGGGCTTCATAGGTCATACAATGGGTAGGACAATGAGGAGCAATATCGTGAGATGGAGCAAAACTTTAAACCTATCCTTAGTTCGGATTGTAGTCTGGAATTCGACTACATGAAGTCGGAATTGCTAGTAATGGTGGGTCAGCTATACCACCGTGAATATGTCCCTGTTCCTTGCACTCACCGCCCGTCAAACCATGGGAGTCGGGGCTCTCTGAAGACTCACAATGTGAGGTTAAGAGGGAAACGATGACTGGGGTTAAGTCGTAACAAGGTATCCCTACCGGAAGGTGGGGATAGACCACTATTCTAATATTCCAAAAAAAAACAATTGAAACATTAATATCATAACTTTGTCTCTTCTTTTGCACAACGACTATATATCTGAAACTTATATATTAAAATGTACTTCCTAGTACATTTTTTTTGTATATATTTTTCTTTGTATTTTCTTGTGATATATATATGAGTATAGTATCTTTTTTATTTTCATTGAGCATATGACTTATAAGTTAGTCATGAAAGATGCATTTCGACAAATCTTTTGAAGAATTGTTAGTGCGCTTGCCTGATTTATTGTTATAATATTAATAACTCCATATTTATGAACTCTTAGATATTGAGACTACTGAACAATCATTTCTTACTTTGCTTTTATTTCTTCACTTGCAGATCTTGGGTTATATTCTTTATGACTCAAAGAATTATGAGAAAAAGTATACGCACGTTCAGAAAAAAGCAAGGATCAAATTAGTATTCTTTACTCGAAGGTAGTCTGGAGTAGACTTTTTTTGATTTTTGTGGTATATACTTTTGCATTAATTATTGCATATTTTATTCCTTCCTATCGTGAAAATCCTTATTTGTTTTGGGGGTTGCCATTGGGAATGTTTTTTTCGGCAGTATTTATGTCTGCTGGTATAATTCAATTACCTCTTCAAGTTTATCGAAAAATGGAACATGTAAGTTTTTCACTCATTTTTGCTAGAATCTCTCAACTTTTGGCTTTGTTTTTTGTTGTATATTTTATTTTTCCATTGAATGAGTTTGGTGATTCAGTTCCCTTAGTTTGATTTTTAGCAATATTTTTGACAGTTTGTTTAAGTAGTATTGTACAGTTTTTTTATACATTTTTTGTCTCTCGCAAGTATATTACACTTCGTTTTGTTTCTTTTTTGTGATTTACTCGAAAAACTTTACAAGAAAATCGAAAATATTGAGTAGGTTTCTTTTTAAGTTCTGCACCAACATTACTCGTAGTATTATTATTGTCGTTTTTATATCCAACAAAAGATGGTTATACATATGTTTGAATACGGTCTTTGGCGTTACAAATATTTGCAATACTTTTAGTCGTTCCACCAGCAATTTGAAATAGTCTGCTTCATAAAGTAAGTTCGTATTCATTAGAAATAAAAAAACGTATTTTTTGAGTATATACAGACATTCTTTGTTGGTTTTGATTATTAATTGCAACTAATTTCTTGTTTTTTTCACAGCAGATAATCTTTATTTTATGAAAAGAATCTTACCTGACTCCTCTTTCCGTATGGAATGATATGTCTTTATGGTTGTCTCCATCTCAAGTCATTGGCTCTGATATCGCACTGTTTTTTTTATGAATTGTACTTTTCTTTAGTTTTATCAAACAAGCTATTACGTTTTCCTTATTAGCTTTTAAAAAGCAGAACCTTCTCTTCTCTGTAAATGTATTTGGTATGATTTTCTGATCATTTATTTGATTTTTTTCTATTCTTTATTATAATCTACCTTGAGGAATACTCACACAAGTTATTCTTGAATTATTTTTTAGTGCATGAATCATATTTGTAGCATATAAAAATAATATCTTACCTAATATATCTTCCTATGATATAGGGATATATCTGTTATTCTTTTTGAGTATTTGAATTATTTGAAGAATATTGTTAACTTCATTCAATTTTTCATTTGAAATACATTTGCTTTTTGCTATACTGTTTAATAGTGTCTGTATAGCAATTCGGTGGAAACACCTGAAACGTAAGTCGGAACAATTAATATAAACAATACTTGTATCAATTGTTTTATAACTAAAATTGCAAATTATCTTGCAATTTGAAACATTTTGTCTATACAAGACGTTGTTGCTAAGTGCAAAAGTTTTTTTATAGTAATAATTTTCTTTGTATGCCTACAATTAATCAACTTATTAAAAACTGAAGAAAAAATAAGAAAAAGAAGTCAACTGCTCCTGCACTTTTGCTTACGACGAATAAATTACGTCATAATAAAAAAAGTTATAATCCTGCTCCTTTTAAAAGGTGAGTATGTTTGAAGGTGAGTGTAATGGGTCCAAAAAAACCTAATTCTGCTCAAAGAAAATTTGCAAAAGTTAGATTGTCAAATGGTATTGAAGTACAAGCTTATATTCCTTGAGAGAAACATACATTGCAAGAGCATAGTGTTGTTTTGGTAAGAGGGTGAAGAGTAAAAGATCTACCATGAGTTAAATATCATATTGTTAGAGGTAAGTTTGACGCGAATGCTGTAGAATGAAGAAAACAATCTAGATCTAAATATGGTGCTAAAAAGTCATAGTTTTGATTATTAATATCTTGTAATTTTACTTTGTGTGTTTTTGTATGGCTAATAAGTTTAAAAAGGTTAAAAAAATTATATTGCCTCGGGAAGATGAACAAGTTGAAAAGTTTATCAATTATGTTATGAAGGATGGTAAGAAATCTGTCGCAAGAAGAGTATTTTCTGATACTATGAAAGAAATTAGAGATAATTGACATATGAATCCAAAAATTGTTCTTCGTACTGCTATTGAAAATGCTTCCCCTACTATTATGGTAAAATCAGCAAGAGTATGAGGTTCAGTATATCAGGTTCCTGTTGAAGTTAAACAACAAAGAAAATTTTTCTTTGCTTGTAAGTGGATATTGGATGCTGCAAGAACAAAAAAATGAAGACCTATGTTTAAAAAACTAGCTGAAGAAGTTTTGGCAGCCTATTCATGACAATGATATGCTGTTAAAAAGAGAGAAGAAGCTCAAAAGATGGCTGAAGCAAATAAAGCATTTGCTTATATGTCAAAATACGTTCATTAGTGGTTATTTAGTTATTTTATATTGTTATTTTTCTTGATGTGAGTATGAAGATGAAAGGTTAAACATATTTTCTTTAATCCAAATATAAAGAGAATAAAATCAGATGGGAAGTATAAAAAAGTGATTGAACAATCAATTCGTCTTATGAAAAGAGAAAAGACTGAATGACCAACTAAACGAATTCTTAATGCTAAAAAAAGATGTGATGCAAGAATAAAAAAATATGGTATATCTCAAGAACAGATTAATACTGTTATTGATAGAAAAGCTTCACTTACTGCTTAACTCGCTGTTATTTACATTTATTATACCTACATACTTATGTGAAAATTGGCTACTAATGCTAGAAAGAAATTAAGGATGGCTCTTAGAAGAGTAGTAAAAGTTGTTATTATGGAAACAAGAAATAACATTGAACAACAAAGAAAATGGAAAGCTAAAGTTATGGCTTGAAAGAGAAGTAGTTAATTTTACCTGTTTTGAATCTTTGAACAAATGAATTTTGATAGACTAAAAAAAGTTTATAGTAAGTTTAATATGCATATTCTTGCTGTTAAAGTTGGACAACTGATTGAAGTTCACGAACAAATAGGATCTGCTGATAATAAGAGAATCTGGAAGTTTAAATGACTGGTTTTGAAAACTCGAAAATCTGGTCATCCAGACGGTACTTTTACTCTTAGATGAGTTTCATCTTGAATTGTTGTAGAAAAAATCTACCCATTTGCATATCCTAATTTTGAAAAAATTATCCTTCTTGATGAATACAAAGTTAAGAAATCTAAGTTGTATTATATTAGAGATAAAGTAGGAAAAGCTGCTAGAATGAAAAGTTTAATTAGTTCTGAAAGAAGAGGAATGAACTTGTTGACTGAAACTAAACAAGTTGTTCTATCACCTATTGTTTCTGCTGCTTAAGTTTATTGTTAGTTTTTTTAATTGTCTGTCATAAAGTTTAATGAAATTAACAGTTGAAAATCGTTCTCTCATTGGTAAAAAAGTTAAGAGCCTTAGAAAAGAAATGAAGGTTCCTGCTGTTATTTACGGTAAACATTTGGATAAAAATATTCATGTTACTTTAGATAAAAATGCTTTTCTTAAAATACATCATGAGGCGTGAAAATCTAAACCTATTGATCTTATCTCTGACGATTCATCTATAAAAGAGATGGTCCTTATTCATGATATACAGGTTGATCCTGTAACGAACTACGTTCTACATGTCGATTTTGTTTGAATCAAGAAAGGTGAAAAGGTTCATACTACTGTTGATTTGGTATTTGAAGGTATCTCTCCAGTTGAGAAAGACAAGTTATGAAATATTCAAAGAGTTAAATACACATTAGAAATTGTGGCTCTGCCAAAAGATCTTCCTAAGGAGATTGTTGTTGATCTTACTCTTATTAAGACTACTCACGATGTACTTCACGTTGCTGATATCGTTGTTCCAAAATGAGTTGAAATTTTAGATGATCCTAAACAAACTATAGCTACTGTTTCTGCTACTTCAGAAGAAGAAATTGAAGAAGATGAAGTCTCTGCTGTTGATTCTATTGAAGAGACTCCTGCTGCTAAATAATAAATTATTTTAAATATTCTCTCTACTGTTATGGCAAATAAATGTTTTTTTACAGGTAAAGGTACTGCAATTGGTCGTACTAGATCTCACTCTATGAGACAAGGAAAAAGAAAATTTAAAGTAAATCTTATTAAGAAGAAAGTTTCTTTGTGAGATGGTATTGTATTTAGAATTCCAATAAGTTCAAAAATATACAAAAAGATGCGTGGTATGATTTAATCATTAGCGCTTCCTTTTTTGGGTCGGTAGCTCAGTCGGTAGAGCAACGGCCTTTTAAGCCGCTGGTCGCGGGTTCGAATCCCGCCCGACCCATATTCAGATTTTGAAAACACCTATCAGGTGATTTTTTTTTATTTAAAAAAAATGTTATATACTTTCGAACTATTTATTTTGTGCAATTTTATTTGTTGTATTCATCTTTCGCTTTAGTATGCTGTAGCTAGATACACATTTATTTTTTGACATGTTGTTGCTATGTTAAGTTCTACTTTTCGTTTAAATCAATCAGCTTCTTCTGTCTCTAATGAGACTTTAGAAGTTGTTGAAACACATAAGTCTAGTAAACTTAGATCTTGAGCTGTTGCATTTTTGTTTACAGCTTTAACTATGTTTTGAGGATCAATATTTGCTCAATCTACTTTTCCATCTGCTGAATTACAAGATAAGTGGTCTGAGACATATAAATCTCTAGAATCATACAAAAATATGACTATTCAAGGCTATTCTAGTAGTTTTGGTTCTATGAGTGAGGGTGAACGTTGTGACGCTCGAAAATGAATGCAAATGAACCCGAATAGCCTTTTATTTAAAGATGATGTAGCTGCATATCTTACCGTTATGAATGAATTGTTTGCTATACCTTGATTTGAAGCTTATTTTATAGATTATGTACAAACTAATAGTCCTTTTGTAGATTGAGAAATATCTTTCCCTTTCAAATGAGTAAATCCTACTTCGTTAGATCTTAAGTTGAAAATGGATGATGAGCAACTTCTTCAATTTTCGTTAGCCAAAGAAGCATTTGAAAAATTTATATGAATAACTAAATAATTTTATATCCAATTACTCTATATGATTACTATTAGACCATTAGAACTATGAGATAAAGATCAGCTAATTGATATAATTAGAGAGTTTGTACAATATGAACGTGATGCTTTTGATCCAACATCTAGTGTTGAACATACTTATTCTGATATTTTCTTGGAAAGAATCGATAAAAAATTTGAAGATAATCCTGATAGTCAGCATTACGTTGCAATAGATGATGAGTCGTGAGTACTAGCTGGTTATATTTATGGAATCGTAATGGATTATCCATCTAGAAATATTGGATGAGGAAAGATGTCATATTTACTCAATTTATACATCAAAGAAGAGTACAGAGCTCATTGACTATGAAAAAAGCTATTTACTCAGTATAAAGACCGAGCAAAAGAGCAGTGAGCAACGAGACTCAAATTACACTGTCTCAAATGAAATGATCCAGCAAAAGGATTTTATGAAAAAATGGGTTTTGAAGTCTATGACTATACATTAGAACAATCTGTATAAGGTTTAGGAAAATTTGATAGACTATGAATGTGAGGACTGATGTTCTCGCATTTTTGTATAGACAGAATTTTTGTTGTTGAGAAGTTCTTGGTGTGTTCAGATTTCTACTATCTTTCATGCATCCAAAACTACTATTTTATCAACGTCTTTGATCGTAGAAAGTCTATGAGCGATGATGAGACATGTTTTACCAGTGATTGCATTATTGATCGCTTCTTGGATCAGCTTTTCTGATTGACTATCCAATGCTGCAGTAGCTTCATCAAAGACAACAATTGGTCTATTTGCAAGTATGGCTCTAGCTATTGCAATTCTTTGCTTTTGTCATCAAGAGAGCTTTGCTCCTCTTTCTCATACAAGTGTGTCGAACCCTTTCTCTAACTGCATAATAAAATCATAACAATGTGCTTTTTTGGCTGCTTGTACAATTTGTTCTTGTGTTGTATTTGCTGCGTTTACATATCCAATATTTTGTCAAATAGTTCTGTGAAAGAGTATTGGTTCTTGAGGTACAAGTGATATGTGCTGTCTAAGCGAATCTTGAAATACGTCAGATATATCTTTTTGGTCTATAAAAATATGTCCTGATTGTATATCAAAAAAACGATATAAGAGTCTGACCAGGGTTGACTTTCCTGACCCACTATGTCAGACGAATGCGACTTTTTGTCATGCTGGTATTGTGAGTGAGAAGTCTTTGAAGACTTGCTGTCATCATGGATATTGAAACGAGATGTTTTTGAATTCTATCTCTCACTTTTTGACTATTAGCTTTTGTGCATCTTTTTTGTCTTGTATATCGTATGGTTGTTGTATGATATCTACCATTTCTTCTGACTGACTTAGTGTTTGGAATATCATATCTACAATATTTCCTACACTATTGAGATTTCAAATAAGACGCAATGTGTATATTTGCAATAATATAATTATTCCGATTGTTATGATGTCTTTTTCTCGTAACAGTATCGATATATACACAGTTGATACATAAAAGCTTACCGAGAGAATCATAGTTGCTCATCTAATGATACTATTTAGTATTTTAGCTTTTTGTGCTTTTTGGGTTGTTTCTTCTATCTGTTGTTCAAAGTTAGAAAACTCTTGTTGATATGTTCAGAAACTTGCTATAGTTTGAAAGTTTGTGATTGTGTCTCCAAGTAGTCAATTGCTTTTGGTTCGTGCTTGTGTTGCTAATCTGTCATATTTGACCTTTTTTTGGTACAAATAGTATTGTAGTCATCAGTATATCAACGATCGTATGGCATAAAATGCTCATAAATACCATACTTGCTGTCGCATAATCACGACAATAGATAGAACAAACAGGAATGGGTCTAACAAAAAGAAGAAGAATATCGTTGTAAAGCTTTCGAATCAAAAAATTAGTTTGTGGGTTTTTGCCAAAAGTGCTCACCCCATTGATGATGTAAAAAAGTTAGACGAATGATGATGTAGTGTTTCAAAAGACTGTAGTGCTATACGACGCATATTTTTGATCTGAATACGTATCAGACTAAAATCTATAAAACGTCATAATACCCGTGCTGCTAGTTCTATAAAACATATTACTATGAAAATATTCAGAGCTTGTGTTACTATTTGTTCTTTTGCGATTGTTTGGTTGGATAAGATATCTATTAGTTCTTTGTAATACCAAGGTGAAGTTATAGACGCTCAAACGAGTAGTAGTTTTGATACAAAAAGTATACTACTAGTAAACTTTTGTTGTTTACATAGACTTATGAAATACAATATTACTTGTTTGAGGCTGTCTCTTTTTTTCATAGTGTTTTTTATTGGTAATAAAGTGAAATAGTATGACCTGATACTATGTATAGTATCTTTTTACTTCGTGATTTCATCAACTATTTTTGTAGAACAATAGCCATAAAGTAAAAAAATCTACAACAAAACACAATAATGTTGTCACAAAACTAAAAGTAGATCGTATGTGTATGTAGAGTAAAAAGGTGGTTACAAAAAAAAGAAGCTGGCGGGCTTCTTTTTTTGTTTTTTGTAAGATTCCCTGTTCTTACTTTGATGCTTTTTTTCTAGTGGTTACAAGTTGATTGTAATGATGCGCTCGCTTATTTTCTATTTCATATTAGAACTGCTTATACTTATGCTGTAGCTTTGTATGTATACTATCTATGATATTTAGCTTTTATTGTTTTTGTTATTTACAAATTACTTTTTATTGCTCTATTTTTACTTTTCTTGTCACAAAACTAAAAGTAGATCGTATGTGTATGTAGAGTAAAAAGGTGGTTACAAAAAAAAGAGAAGCTGGCAGGCTTCTCTTTTTTTTATTTCTAATTTTTTTGACTAGTTAAAGTCTATTTCTGGCATTTCAACAGCATTAGAGAATTTGTAAGGGTCTAGTTCAACAGCGTTAGAGAATTTGTAAGG
>CAZGIF010000002.1:9420-349106 GCA_964526045.1 uncultured Candidatus Peribacteria bacterium
CAGCATTAGAGAATTTGTAAGGGTCTAGTTCAACAGCGTTAGAGAATTTGTAAGGATCTAGTTCAACAGCATTAGAGTATTTCATAATAGTATGAATAGAGTATAAAATGGGTGGTCACGTGTATCAGGTGATGAGCGCTCTTCTGATGTGACTGTTAAGCTTATACTGACGAAACGATTTTTTGTTAGAGGAAGGAGAGTCGCTTTGGTCCAGTAGAGTGTTTTTGTATGTGGGGTAGGTGTAATATTTTATAATTATTGTTTTTTTTGTTTACAAAAGTAGGTTTTATTCTTTTTTTGTAAAGAAATTGTCTGTATTTTTGTGTTTTTTGAATAAAAAAAAACATTGTCTTGTAAAAATTGTATTTAGTTCTATTATATAGTGTTTTTATTTGTTGTTTCTACTAGATGGTTCGATTAAAGAGAATATTTTGGTTTGTATTGACCAATATTGCTGTAGTATTGGTTATAAACATCGTCTTGTTTGTCGTACAACAGTATTTTGGCGTACAAATACAGGGTCAAAGTACAACGAGTCTGATAATTTTTTCTTCGGTAATATGATTTGGTGGTGCGTTTATTAGTCTATGGATGAGCAAACGAACTGCAAAAAAAGTTTATTCTCTCAAGATGATTGATACGACATCTTCGTATCAGTCTAAACTATGAGTAGTTGTTGATGTTGTGCAGTCAATCGCAAACAAACACAATATAACGATGCCAGAGATATGAGTATATAATCGTCCGGAGATCAATGCTTTTGCTACCTGACCAAGCAAAAACAATAGTCTGGTTGCTGTCTCACAAGGACTACTTGATAGTATGACAGAAGAGGAAATCACATGAGTGGTTGCTCATGAGATGGCACATATTATCAATGGAGATATGGTGACAATGACCCTTATGCAATGAGTTATTAATACGTTTGTAAACGTATTGGCAAGAATTGTTGCTAGTCTTATAGATAATGCAATGAGATCAGATGATGATGACAAATGATGATGACTATGAACCTTAGGATATTTTGCTATATCTCAGATACTATATACGGTCTTTGGGTTTTTGTGAATGTTTGTATTGATGGCATTTTCTAGACATAGAGAATATAAGGCTGATGCTTGAAGTGCTAGATTTGTCTGAAAAGAATACATGATAGCTGCGTTGCACAAGCTTGAAAACACAGCAGGTGTGAAGACTGCTCGTACAAGAGCAGATACAAGGCAAGATGAATTCGCAATGTTTAAAATATTTGGAGGTAAGTCTCGATTGTGACTTCTGGCTAGTCACCCTACTTTACAACAAAGAATTCAAAAACTCGAAACTTCTCACTTACAATAAAAATCTATTACTACTTTATAATAAAATAAAATCTGACAGCAGTCAGGTTTTTTCTTTTTTTTGAAAAGAACTTTTTATATCACATATATACAAAAATGGTGTAATAGCGATCAGATAAATGTGCAAAAAGTATGCAATATTGAAAAAATTTCTACACTTAGTTGTAAGTGTACTTTCTATTATTTACGCTGTTTTATAATCTTGATACGTATAGATGAATAAACGTGTTTTCGCGCGCTACACGATTCGAATACTTGGTATGTTTGTAATGTTACTTACAACGTATTGATATGGGTGATCTCGAAATTTTAGCAGCTGATCGACGCAGCTGGCAATTACAACGAGTCAAGATTCGGCTCTTCAATGAGATACTATAGCATATACCATACAACGGTGTAATACGAGTCCTGTATGAGACTCTCTAGATTTTGAGATGATCCATGATTTTGAGAGTTCATCTGTATTTTCTGTATTGCCATCTGCCATAGATACTGAACCTAGTGCAGTTATTGCAAACAGTGGTATCTATGCATCAACGTGAGTTGTGATAGGAACAAACATAACGAATACGCCTCCAAATAATTGTCAAATGTTCAATTATACAGGAAGAGTTGTTGCTTCGTTATTTTCTAATATAACACAAAATATAAATTTTGAAGTACGTGATGCTGCAACTGATAGATTATTGCGAGATTTTGAACATGATATTATTGTCTATCCTAGAGTAGAAGTATCAGTTGATAAATCTCTTGTATGAACATACGGTCCGTATCAACCACAAGTAGCATGAGATATTGTAGAGCGAGAATTGGCAGTTAGTGTAAGCGGAGCGCGAAACGCATCTAACATCCAATTGGCAGATTTTCTTGACCCAAACCTAACAAACTTAACAGTACTTTCTTCTAATCCTGCAGGTTGTACTGCTTTGCCTTGTACATTACCGACATTGGCACCATGAACAACTGCAAGATATCGTATAGCTACAACAGTGAGTGGAGATATTCAATCTCGTTTTCCATGAGACTTGTCTAATGCATGACGTATTACAACCTGAGCTATCCAAACATGACTTGTTTTGATTCAAGACGTAGATACTGCAACTATCGCGATTGCTGGTCAGCCAGATCTTTTTGTTGCTAATCCAACTATAACTAGTCCTATATATGATAGTGATGATACTCTTGTTCTGACATTTGATGCTTGAAATAGTTGAAACGTTGCTGCAACATGATCTATTTCTATTACTATTCCTGCTTCTTTGGCTTGATGATTTGCTCAACCTATCAATGGCGTAGTACCAACTATAATTCCATGATGATGAACAGAAACTACTATACTATGGGCTGGTATTCTTTTTCAACCATGAACAGCGAATACATTTACTGTAAATTTGACTGGTTCGCTCGATCCTAATTCTTCAGCAGCACTCATTAGGATTCTGTGAAGCGTTGGAATGGATGATTTTGATCCGTTTTTGTGAAGTAGAGAAGCGACTTTAACAAACAATAATTTTGAATTGGTAGAAAATATATTATGAAGGCCTGATCTTGCTTTGACGAAATACCTTGATTCTTCAACAAATATACAACTGTGAGATAGTATTGTTTATCAAGTTTCTGTAACAAATAGTGGAACTGCACTTGCTACTTGACTTACTATTGAAGATACATATGATGCTACTTACTTTGATTTTGATGCAGCGACAACACAAGTTGTTTGTCCAAGTGCGGTCAATGTAACACAAACGAGTTCAACACCGACTGCTCGTTTTGGAGTGGATCGTTTGCCTGTATGATGTACTGTCAATATTACATTGTCTGGAACACTTGCAAGTGTGATGAACTCTTGAGATGTCTTTTATAATACATGAAATGTTACAAGTCCTATACAAGAATTACACAATGCTATAGCAAACAATACACAAGTTGCGCCATTTATCATAGCATGATATACTGATGTTTCTGTACAAAAAACACTATCATGAGTTGTGTATACAAATGGTGATATATGTAGTGGACAAACATGTCCTGCATATGGATCATGAGATGCAGTGCGATTTACTATTGAAGTAACAAATGATGGAAATCTTGAGGCAGTTGTCGATATACAAGATTTTGCTGATCAATGATTCACTCCTACATGAATAGCTAATCCTTACTATTTGCTCAACTTGTGAATACAAGTGATACCAGCATTTGGGTCTAGAACTTATAATGTGAGATGAATTGTAACACAAGATACGCCAGTGTCTTATACAAACACTGTTCGTGTGATTGAGTGATCTCAAACGTATACTGACACAGCAACATGATCAATATTATGAGCTGCTCGTTTGTCTATCACCAAAGATATTGTTCCATGAACAAATGATATAAACGATGGACCATATTATCCATGAGATGAGGTATATTTTGCTATCACAATACGCAATACATGAACAAGAACTGCTACGTGAATACGTTTTGACGATATTATACCACAAGTATGATGAAATAATATTATCTGACTTGGTTGAGTGCCTCTCAATAATATCACTATTGTGTCTTGAAATAGCGTTAGTTTTGTTGTGACGTGAACTGTTCTATGAAACAAAGGACAATATATAGGAACATTCTCAAACCAATGAGTGATTAGTGATCCTACAAACAACCCATGAACAAGAATAGTAGATGCAGATGATACTGCAGAGTTTACTATCTATCCAAGAACTGAACTTGCAATCCAAAAAACATACTTAGGTATGAATGCAAATCCTATCAATCCACAAGATCCATATGGAAATCGATATGGAAACCGACAACAAGTGTCATTTCGTCTAGATATAACAAATACATGAAATACTCAAGCAACGTGAGTTGTGATTCAAGATGTATTACCTAGTGTTTTGAACTTTATCTCTACAGATACGACAACAAGTTTTGACCCAGCTACGCTGAGATGGTCAGATATACAAGTTGCTATGGATTGAACACAAACGATTTATCTGACTGCTGCCGTCAATACTGACGTACCACAGTCATTTGTGAATACATCTCGTCTTGTTACTCCTACAACATGTACACCATGACAAACGTCACCTGTATGTACAATAGTCATCACTCCAAATGATACTGCGACATGAAATATTTTGTGAATGGCTCAATTGTCTATTCAAAAAACAAATATTGCTCCTTATCCAACTCGTGTTGATCCTCGTAATGGTACATTAGATTGACCAGCTTTGCCGGGAGATACGATGTGATTCCGTTTGACTATAACAAATACATGAACAAGAGTTGCAACATGAATTCAACTGTCAGATCTTTTCCCTGAGTTTGTACAAAATGCAACATTTCCAACCATGCAAGCAATGCGTTTGGGTAGTTATAATGCAACAAATGTTACTAATTTTGATTGAGATACACTAGCTCCTACCCGAGACCTTGTGGCTGTTCCTGCAAATAGTAGTATTGATGTAATTATAACATGAGTTCGGTTGGCTGCAACGTGAGTAGATGTCTGAACAATGCAAACAAATACCGCTGATATCTTTGATCCACTTACTCAATCTTGAGTCGTGATAGTATGATCTACTCCTACACAAAGAAGACAAACAACAACTCGTTTGTTCCCAATATCAGAATATATGGCAGCGTCTATGGTCAAGACTGTCAATACTGCAGCATGAACAGTGTGAGTTCTTTCGTGAGACAATATTATGTATTCTCTTAGATTTGAGAATGTTGGAAATACATGAATGTTCTTTATGTTAGAAGATATATTGCCTGACCAAGTGACATATAACCCTGCTTGATGAGCAGCTATTGTGACGGTTCCAAATAATACACCGTGATGGTTCTTTGCAAACTGATTGCAAGCTATTTGAACACAAGTATGAACAAACTTTGTGCCAGTTAGTCCATTGGCATGAGGACAACAATGACAATCTATAAAGCGATTTTATGGTCCGTCGAAATTTTTACCCGTAAATAGTTTTGGAGTTGTTCCAAATCTATTGTGAAGAGTCAATAGAGATAACTTTGCAAGTTTTGATAATGAAGCATGTATCTATTTTGATGACATCTGGTTGCAAGATAATAACTGACCAAGAAGCTTTAGAGGACAAACGTGTGATGATGTAACTGTTTCTGCAAGAGCAAGACTTGAGTTTGCAAAAAGAAGAATAAGTAATAATCCAGAAAATGGTGATGATCAAGTATGATTTGTTATTACTATTACAAATACAGGATTTGCTGCTTATACATGAGGATTTTATATCATAGATACATTTGATCCATTTTTTAGAGTAACAGCTGCTACGACACCAAATACTCCAACAATACCTGCATCAAATGTTTTGACACGAGAACGTTCAAATGTGACTATTCCATGACAACAGTCCTTGTCGTTTTATATAACTTGAACATTGAATGATGCGTGATGGGATTTTGGAGATGAATTCCAAAATGAAGCTATCATAAAAACATCAGAAACAGGAATAACGCTTGCAACTGTTGTTGCAACATGAGTTATATGACAACCAAAACTTGTGTTGTCTAAACAACAAACAAGACCAAATCCATATATTCCTTGAGATATCGTAACACGACGTGTATTTGTTGCAAATAATGGAACATTGCCTGCTATTGTACAATTTCGTGATATTCGACCGTCTGATCTTTTCGAAAGTCCACAAGTATCACTTTGAGCACCGAGTAGTGTACAAAATACAAATGAATATATTCGAAATAACGTCACTGTTCCAGTTTCATGATTGACAATAAACTTTACGTGAGTTGTAAGAAACTGAATCTTGCCTGATCGTGTATGATCGTGATATGCAAATACATGAATAATTGTCTACTGACCATCAAGTCAGTTTAGTCAAACTGCTGTAGCAACTGGAAGAATTGAACCGTGAATGTGAATGTCTGTGACAAAAACTGCTTTGCAAACATGAGCTAGCTTGGGGGATACTGTGTCATTTGAAGTTGCATTTAGAAATACATGAAATGTCGAAATAGAATTTGATATAACAGATTTGCGACCATGAGATGAGATTTCTTTTGTGCAAGCAGAAGCTATCATAAATGGAACAACGTATCCTTGAAACTATAACAGTGTTGTACAAAGAGTTGCATGGACAACATGAGAATTGACAACATTGTTGCCATGAGAATCTTGAATTGCTACGATTCAATGAACTATTATAGCACCTGTATTTAATTGTATTGACAATAGTGTTGAAGTACAATTTGGAGCAGTTGATGCAAGCAGTCCATTATACGGTAAAATTCAAACAGTTACTGCACAAGATGCAATCTGTGCTGATGTAAGATTATGAGTTGAGAAAAGACAAATCTCATTGGATCCACAACGTATTAATGATCCAGTTGGTTATGAAATCATAATCACAAATAGCTGATCAACAGCTGCAACAAATGTTTGGATTCTTGATAGTTTCCCTCCTGAGATGATTGTATGATCTCAGATAAGCTATAGGTTTTCTGGATGAGTTGGAAATGGACAGGCTCCGCTGATACCAGTGACGTTTAATAATGCAGTTTTGTGGAGTGGAAGTGCTATGGTACCTACAATACCTGCACAATCTACACTTCGTCTTTTCTTGACGTGAATAGTGAATGATACGTCCAGTATGGTCTGAAACTCTTTTGTTAATAGAGTATGTGTCAGACCCTCTCCAGAAGCACAAAGCTTAGAAGTATGTGATACAGAAACAACAACATTTGCTGACCTTGCTGATATATATGTACAAAAACGTTTGGTAAATAATGTACAATGAGCTTCATGATATGCAGCAGTCTTTGAATTGACTGTTTGAAATCAATGAAATCTAGATGTAACATGAGTTACACTGACTGATGCATTGTCATCTCAATTGATATATTCATGAGATACACTATGATCAGGTTTTTTTGCTGGCAAACAGATATCTACAGATAGACGTAATATTATGCGAACATGATTGACGTTGTTGGCAAACGATGCAAATCAACAGATTTTTTATCTAACATCAACAACAGCACAACCATATCCAACTGGTACAGTTTTCTCTAATCAAGCAACTGTAACTATGCCGCTTGGGCAATGAGATAGAGAGACAATACCATTGAATGCAACTCCGACAAATAATATTGCAATCGCAACTTGAGAGATATCACAATATATTGATTATGCTGTATCTAAATTGCCTGCAGTACAATATGCATCTTCATGAGCATTGATTCCGTTTCAAATAATTGTATCGTGAGATGCACAAGTAGGATTCACTTTGGTGAGAGATATTTTGCCAGCATGAATATCATTCGTTTCATCAGATCGTCCAGCAAATCTTGATAGTCAATGAGTATATTGGATACTAAATTGAACTGACTTTGTTGATGGTGTAGAAGTTATCAATATGACATGACGTGTGTCACCAACACAATATGCGTTTGGACAATTACAAAATACAGTAGAAGTTACATTTAGTAGTTTGCCGTACGATGAACCTCCTATTAGGGCTACATCTCTTGTTTTGCCTATAGCGGATCTTTATGTGACCAAAGAATTGGTTTCTACTGAACCACAAGCTATTGGTGATCAAATACGCTATCGTTTGACTGTACAAAATAGAGGATGAGTTGCAGCTCAAAATGTAGTTCTTTATGAAGATGATCTCTTCCAATGAACAAATTTTGATCTGACTGAATTGAGTATCAATGGATCTACTTCACGCCAAGTTCGACAAAAAAACGTTACTAACGTGATTGAAGAATCTTTTTATCCACAACATATGAGAGACTTCTTGTCAAATACTGCTTTTGCTGTAGATGCTCCATTTACACTTGCTGCTTGAGAAATAAAAACATACGACCTCTATGGAACGTTAACTCAAAATGCATGAGTATGAACTCCTATAATCAATACATGATTTGTAATAACTTCAAGTAGACAATACACAGGAGCATATGCATCTGGTATGTCTGCTGATTTGATGTGAGATATTGCCGTTAGTACAAATTCAATTGCATGAATACCAGATCTATTTGTACAAAAATCAGTTACATGAAGTGTTTTTGATCTTTCTGGTCTTATGCTTATTGAGATACCACCGGTTATGCCATCTATATCTTGAGATAATATATATTATGCGTTGGCATATGGGAATAGTGGAACACAAATGGTATCTGGATGGACAATAACTGACGTATATCCATCGCAATTGTCTTTTGTTTCAATGACTTTACCAACTGGTTTGACGTGAACTGTTGCTACATGAACAAGAACAATAACAATTACCTGACAGCCTTTGGGTTCTGGTAGCATAAATGACGGTGAGATAAACTTTCACTTCAAACTAAACAGCAATTACTTGCAAAATACTTGTTTTACTAATACTGGTAGTATTGCGTTGATGTCGTGAAGTTCATATACAGAATCAACACTGACTAACAATACCGATGGATCAGAACAACTATGTGTTATGTGAAGACCTGATTTGCGAATACAAAAAACTATACTAACATGACAAAGTCCAATGATGTCATGAGATACTATTTCATACAATATTGCATATGGTAACTCGTGAACAGCGACTGTAACAGGACGAAGTATAAGAGATATTCTGCCTCGTGAATTTAGATTTGTGTCTACTTCATCTGCATGACAACCTGTTTCGACATATAATGTTAATGATTTGACATGGACGTGATGAGATCTTTGATTTGCAACATGATTAGCTCCATCACAATGAGGAAGTTTTGTTATAAATGGAGTACTATCATGATCATATCCAGCTGGACATACATTCTCTAATACGTGATTTATCTGACAAGATAGTTGTTATGTATTTAGAACACCAGCGACACACACAATATACACATATTATGTTATGGATTGTAATGACTTTAATCTATTATCTAACCAAAGTTCTGTTAGTCATGTTATGTGATGAGCACCAGATATGCGTTTGACCAAAACACATAGTTGAATAATTATCCAAACATGAGATGTTGTTACATATAACTTAGCATACCAAAATGTATGAACTTTGACAGCTACGTGACCTATAACCATAACTGATTATCTGCCATCTGCATTTGCATATGTACCGAATAGTACACGTGGATTAAACCAAAATGGTACGTCGGTTAGCATAGCAGAACCTGTTATTACACCAAGTAGTACTGGTATAACATTGAGACGACAAGTACAACCTAATATAGCTATATGAGGATCGGGAACATTGTTGTTTGATGTGAGATTAGTACAAGATATACCTGATGGAACTATTCTTACAAATACTGCAAGAATAACTCCACTTGTACCAGAACTTGAAACCGTACTCAATACAGATACAGATACGATAGAAATGTGAACAGCACCATGAGTATCTCTCCAAAAAGTCTTAGTACAAAATTGAACGTGAATACAGTGAGACGTTTTGAGATGGAGATTAGACTTTGCAAATAGTTGATTGGCATGATCGTGAGATTCGAATGATGTTGTTATTGTTGATACACTTCCTACTGGATTTACATTCACTAATGCGTCTTGCTCGTCTACAACACATCCACAAATCACATGTTCGTACAATGCGACTACAAGACAGCTAACAACAAATAGTTTTTATCTGACTGGACAGACGAATTGATCGTTGTTTGTACAATGATCTTTGAACTTCCAACCTCTCACAGAATTCTGTTTTACTAACACATGAAATATAACCGCTGCATGAGATCTGTTTGCTTTTGATAATATGGCATCTGTTAGATGATGTATGACTCCAGATATAGATATCCGTGTAACGAAAACTGCACATCCAGAACGGTTGACCGCAATAAATCCTAGCGTATGACTAGATGTGTCGTGAAGTTATGTCAGATTTGATATTGATGTTCGTAATGAGTGAGCTATCACTGTAAGTGGAATACAATTGACAGATATGATTATAGATAGTTTGATTCCATTGAGTCGAATAAATCGAACAACAATCCCAACGGTTGATTCTAACTTTACACTCAATCCATGAGATATTCGTACGTATACGTTGACAGGAATCATAAATACAAGACCATTTGGTTCATTTACGAATCGTGCAACTCTTGAATATGGTATTGGTCAACAAAGGGCATTCGCATCATGAACTGCTGTTGTTTTTGAGCCATGACCTCAATGTGGAAATTATCTCCTAGAAAGATGAGAGCAATGTGAACAACTAGCTTGATGATGAATGTTGAGTGATGGGACAATGTATGCATGACAAGTTTGTCGTGATTGTCATTACTTTACACAAGAATATGAAAATGTTGCAACATTATGTTCTGAATGAGTATGTTTGACATGAACAGTAACATGAACTGTGCCTTCATTGGAAAATATCTCTATAACTAAAACAGCGATACCAGGTAGTGGGTTTACAGTATGAGATAGTGTCTGGTTTGAAGTACGTATAGAAAATGATTTAGAAAATCCGGTCAATAATATCGTTGTACAAGATTATCGACCAGATGAAATCGAACTTGAAAGCGTCAGTATAACTCCTTCTGGTATAGGAACATATGATATAAGTTCAAATCCATACAAGATTGTGCTAGAATTCTTGGAAGTGCCATGAAGCAATGAAGCGATTATAAGATTTGAATGAAAAGTAACTTCTCCTAGTTCAAAACTTGTGATAAATCGTGCATGTGTACAATGAACAGAGAAACAAAAATGTGATGATGCTGAGATAGAGATTTGATGTAAAACATGTCAACGTAATGTCTCGTTTGATAAATCGCTTCGCTCACCAAAATCACAATACGCAAGTGGGGATAGTGTTTTGTTTGATGTAACAGTGACAAATAACTCTCAACTTCCTATCCAAAATGTTAAGATTACAGACCTACGACCATCGACATTTATAACGTATTTGTGAGATAATTGAGTCTACAACTGATCTCTTGCAAATGGACGAGCGATTGGAACGCTTAATGCCGGACAATCTGCAACGGTTACATTGAGTTGAAAAGTCGCCACAAACACAACCGTTACAGCGATAAATACATGAAACGTATCATACACGTATTTGTGAAGTACATTTACAGAAACTGATACTGCAGCTGTTCCTATATGAACATTATGAGATCTTCAAATCACTAAAACAACACAAACGGTTGGATCTGTTCGTGCTTGAGATGAAGCTGTCTTTGTTGTTCAAGTTAGAAATACAAGTACAGTTCCTGTGAATGATGTTAAACTAACTGATGCTCGACCATCAAATCTTATTAACTTTGTTTCACGAAATGTGATAACAGGATCTACGACACTTGGTATGTCAGGAACATCATTGCCAACAAACGGACGAACAATACAATCAATACAACCATGAGCTGTGTTTGAAATACGTATGGTGTGAAAAGTAACTGCTGATTATGATGCTGAAGCAAAAAATACAGCAACAATAACATATACTGTCAACTGAGTACCAAAAACAAAATCTGATGATGCAACTATCGTTATTATTGATGACAATACAGTTGGTGTTTGTGAGTCTTTGACTCCGAAAGATACAGTGATCAATATAGATACAGATCGTGATGAAACTGCTAAAATCTCATACACATGTGAAGCGTCAGATGATGCATCTGCATCTACACAAATCACAATTGATTGTGATAATGGTGATCGTATAACAAAAGATTGAGTAAGAAGTCTTCGTGCGACATGTGAATATGATGAAGCTTGAACATACAAACCTACATGTATCGTTAATAACAACCCAGCGCCATCTGCTTGTCAAGCGAGCTTGAGAGTGAGAGATGAAAATATCTGAGTATGTGGTAATGGACGTATAGATGCTTGAGAAAAATGTGACCTTGGAACAGATGATGCAGATCGTACAAGAATAGATTCTGAATGATGTCTTGATGAATCATGTGAAGAAAGTGATGAAGATTATGCATGAATGTATTGCCAATACTGTGATATTGAAGATGAAGATGAAACGCCTGTTGTTGAATCTCCACAATGTTTCTACTCTGATGTGCCAATGTCGCTACAACCATGAGAAATACTACCATTACGATGGAATGTGTGATACGATGAATATGAAGTCGTTAATAGTTGTGGTGATGCAGATGATGAATGAAAGATTGTTGATTGAACAGTAGAATGTCGTTTCAGAATCTATAACAAATGAAGAGAAGACAATGGTGATTATATCACTCAAACTGATTGGATTGATTGTACTATTGATAGACGATCATCAAGTGACACACTGTTTGATTACTTCAGAGATCACCCGCAATTTGGACAAACAGTTCAATATGCAGATGGTAAAGATTATATGAAAATTGATTCTGACTGGGATGAGTTTGGAGAATACAAAGTAAGTTTGGATGAAATGAGATATGAGTATTGTGATACTGAGTGAGATGAAAACAAACAACAAGCAATCACACGTAGAGTATGTCAGGCTAATTTTGCTCTAACGAAACCATATCTTATGCAAAAATGAGCAAGTACAAGCTTTGCAGATACAAATCTAGAAGACTTTTATACGCTCCCATGACAAAGAATTATTGATAGTATTCAACTAGATAAGGTACAATCAATATCAGAAAATTGATATAAACCTACTGCTACTTTGGTTAATACTATTGATGATTTGATAACAAAATATGATAGATCAGATATTACAACAACAGTCACTATAGATGGTCAAGAAGCTAAAAAAGTAAGAGGAAAAGATATTTATATCGTAGAAAATTGAACTACTATCTATACAGAAAGAGTTTGATTTACAAGACCAATTACTGTTATAGCAAAATGAGACCTGACAATTATTGGTGATGTTGCATATTCAACAATGTTTGTAGTCAAAGGGAATGTATCATTTGTTAAAGAAGATTGTTCTAGACAAGTTATAAATTGAATAGTAATGACTCAATGATCATTTACATCAGCTGAACGTGAGAAGCCAAATACACAACTTGATCAAGAACGGTGTGTAGATTGATGACTCACAATCAAATGATTGTTAATTTGACAAGATATTGAAGCAATATTCGAAAGTAAGAGATCGAACTTGAATGACCGGTTCCGTCAAAGTGATTCGAGTATAAGCATCAATGAAGAAAGAAGAAAAGAGATTTATGATGGAGCTGCAGTTTTGATAGAACACAACCCAGCACTTCGATTAAATCTTCCACCTCTTGTCAATGAAATATGATCAGAGTTACAGTTCTTTAGAAAGTAACAAAAAAAGTACTATAAAAAAGTCTCTCACATTGTGAGAGACTTTTTTGCTATATATATTCTATTATAGTATGTAGTATGGTGTATTTTCTTATTTTTTTATTATTGATTCATTTTTTTACCTAGTTCGAACCCTTTGATATACATACCTTCAAGATCTGCGTCACTTGTGTTGGTAAATATAATTATACCAACTTTACTTATCGGATCAAAGACCATCTCTGTACTTACTCACTGTTCTCAACCATTATGTCCCCATAATCCCAGTTCTTCTTGTGTCAAAAACATATGTAAACCTACTGTTTCATCAATTAAAGGAACTTGTAGTTGTAGCATTTGATCAACTGTTGATTCTTCCAATAAGACATAATTGTTGAATGATCATTTGTTTGTTAAAGTGCTAATAAATATTGATAATTCTCTTGGTGTTGTACGTAATCATCCATTAGGATAGTCTGGAAATGTATAGTGATCAACAGCCACAAATTCATCACCTTCTTTTTCGTATGGTTGACTGATTGTTTGTGTTATATTCTCTAATGTCCAACTTGTAGTTTTCATATTCAACGGTGTGAAAATATGCTGTTGTGTATAGTCAGTAAAGCTTATTCCTGAAATCTCTTCAACTAAAACACCAATAAGTGCAGTACCAGCATTTGAATATTCAAAAGTTGTCCCAGGTTCAGCATCTAGAAAGTTTTCATCTTCATAATAACGAGAACCATTTTCACTAAAATAACTTTCTATAAATGAAGCTAATGTGATATCAGTATCTCCACCATATGTGTAATTGCCATATAGAGCCTCTCAGTCTGAAAGAGATGCAGTATGCGTCAATAGCATACGAAAAGTGATCGGAGTAGTCTGATTTGGAACGTTTACTTCAAATGGAAGATACTTGTTTATTTCATCATCTAAATCAAATTTTCCTTGGTCATATAAACGGAGAAGCGCAGTTGCTGTAATTGTTTTTGAGATAGAGCCAATTAAAAATAAATGATCTTTAGCAAGATCTATGTTTTCTTCTCTGTTAGCTTTACCAAAGTATGATTCATATAGAATATTATCATTTTTAAAAACTATTGTTGCTATTGCAGGAAGTCCTTGTTCTGTCATCTGATTACGTATGAAGTCGTCTAATGCTTCCTTTTCTTGAGAGAATTCATTTGTGTTATTCTTGTTTGATCAATCAGTATTTTCTCAAGTACTTTTTTGCATAAGTTTTGTAAGTGTTGAAGTTTCTATCTCGCTAACAAACGCAATATGTAGATACATATTCTTTTTTTGTTGTGAGAATGATCAATTTTGCAGTTTTTGAACAATAATTTCTGACAACTTTTGACGCATTTGCTCTTGTTTATCTTCTTCTATTGATTCTATGAAAGTTGGTACTCTCTCTGCGAGTTCTATATATCCTTCTTGAAACTTACAATGGTTCTTTATAACTGTCAATTCTTTACAAAATATTGCGAAATCGTTTTTGTCATAAGCCTTAACTTCATCGTGTGTAGACAAAAGAATTACACTCATCATAATGATACAGAGGGTAAGAAGTTTTTTCATGGTTGTTTTTATAGTATAAAGTAGTAATCATAATATAAAACTTTCGATTCTATTTCAAGTAATAAAAATTATTACTTCTACTCTTTTGCTATCTTTTTTATAAAATTTACTTCTATCAAAAAAAATTACACATAGTACAAAGTACTGTGTGTAATTTTCTGCTCACTATATTTGAGACTGATATTTTTTTCTAGTTTAGTGAATTATGCAGCTTGTTTTGTGTTTTCTTTGTCATACGCAGCTCTGATGTCGTCCAATGTACCTTTGTACATAAAATATCCTTCACTGATATAATCAACTTCTCCGTCCAAAATCGCATTGACTCAAGAGATAGTATCTCCAATAGATACATATACTCAAGGAGTTCATGTAAATTGTTCTGCAACGTGAAACGGTTGAGAAAAGAATCTTTCGATTTTTCTTGCTCTATTTACTGTAAGTTTATCTTCCTCAGATAATTCTTCCATTCAAAGAATAGCAATAATATCTACTAATTCTTTGTATTTTTGTAGTGTTTCTTGTACTTTTTTTGCAGTAGTGTAATGTTCTACTCAGACAACTGATGCATCAAGTATAGTAGATGTACTATCTAATGGATCTACAGCAGGATAAATTCATTTTTCTGCAATAGGTCTTGCTAGTACAACAGTTCAATCTAAATGTGCAAATGTTGTTGCAGGAGCAGGATCCGTCAAATCATCAGCAGGAACATATACAGCTTGAAAAGATGTAATAGATCATTTATCTGTCGATGCAATTCTTTCTTGTAATGCTCCCATTTCTGTTGCAAGTGTCGGTTGGTATCATACTGCAGATGGTATTCTTCATAGCAATGCAGAGATTTCTGATCCAGCTTGAGAAAACCTAAATATATTGTCAATAAAGACAAGTACATCTCTATGTTCTTTGTCTCTAAAATATTCTGCCATTGTTAGTCAACTTAGTGCAACTCTTGCTCTACATCCAGGAGGTTCGTTCATTTGACCGAAGACCATTGCTGTTTTGTCCATAACTCATGATTCTTGCATTTCATGTCGAAGATCATTTCATTCTCTCGTTCTTTCTCCTACTCAACAAAAAATAGATACTCCATTATGTTGTTTTGCAATATTGTTGATAAGTTCCGAATTTGTTACTGTTTTTCCAACTCATGCTCATCAAAATAATCATACTTTTCATCATTTGAGTACAGGTGCC
Source organism: uncultured Candidatus Peribacteria bacterium (assembly GCA_964526045.1). Lineage (GTDB taxonomy): Bacteria > Patescibacteriota > Gracilibacteria > Absconditabacterales > Absconditicoccaceae > CAZGIF01. The sequence continues at coordinate 25,741 of CAZGIF010000002.1, forward strand.
ATCAAATCAATAACCTTGATTCAAGTTTCAAGCATTTCTGCTTTTTGAGAAAGACTCGTAAAATCAGGTGCTGGCTTGTGGATAACATCCATACCAGTAGATTTGAAAGTTTTAGGATCTGTTCCATCAATAGGCACTCCCAAAACATTGAACATATGTCATAATACCTCTGGTCCTACAGGTACTTTGATTGGACTTCATGTTCCTATTACTTCAATTCCTCTTTGTAATCAGTCTGTAGATTGAAGAGCGATTCATCTTACAAATCAGTCTTCTAGAAGTTGTAATACTTCAATTACAACTTCTTCGTCCAAGCTGTTTTTTTGAGAAACCTTGACCGCATCGTAGATATTTGGTACTTTGTCAGCAAAGTGCAAATCAACAACAATACCTCTCACTGCACTAATAGTTCCTTTCATAAAACGTGTATGTGTTATATAATAAAATACATTATTTAAGTTTTTAGGTAATCTTTTTTGCAAAAGAATGGTCGGTACTGGACTTGAACCAGTGACCTCCACAATGTCAATGTGGCGTTCTAGCCAACTGAACTAACCGACCTTACCTAATACTTGTAGGATTTCTACAACAAAAGTCTAGAGAAAATTATGTTTCTTGTTTAGATTCTATGTGTATCTGCTTTCCATTGTATAATTTGTTTCTTGATCTCTTGTGGAGATGTGTTGTTTTTCATCGTTTTATCTACTAGTTCTACAAGTTCTTGATCGGATGCAAAACGCAATGCTACAATTTGTTTGGTCGTTAGGTCAGGTAAATTTTTTGATGTGAGTCTTGTATAACGAATTGATTCTTCAAGTTTGATAATTCTATCTTGGTTTTTGAGTGCATATGATCTGATGAGGAATATTCACAAAAATCAACTAATGATAACGCCTACTGCAGCAATAATGATTATGATAAATGGTAATGGTCTTGCAATATGAACCAAAAGAATAAGCGATACGACCAACCGTATTGGTGTCAAAACAAAGTGAAAGAGGGGATCTAATCTCGCGTGATTTTTGTAGGTTTGTTCCATGGTGATCAAGATCAAAAAATAAAGTTATGTATATATAACTATGTAACTTTTTGTCTTGTATCTGCAAGGAAATCTTCTTTATAGCTTGTGTTTATATTCTGGATCGTTTTTGTGTTTTTCTACCATAAGTCATGCATAATACTCTATATTTGAGAACATAAGATCTGATAGAGTTCCGTTTTCTCCATTGATCATAGTGACGGTCATATAATGTAGGTCAGGAGCTAGTATTGCTGATTTGATTTTTACTAATGCGTTTATTTGTGTTTGTATTTGTTTTATTCCTATATCTTTTTGTATGCTTCACGTATTTATATCATAAGCAAGTTTTTGTATTCTTTGTTCAAACTGAGTTTCTATCATTTGTAGTGTGTAATCTTTAGATTCTCATTCAAATTTGCTTAAAAAGTTATCCCAAATTTCAGGTGTCGTGATATATACTGTTTCTCTTGTTATTTTAAGTGATTGGTTTTTTTTATAAAAAGGAGGAATTAGTGGCTGAAGTTTTGATATTTGATTCATTATCAAAATATAATTTCACATACTGCTTGGCATTCAAATTTTATTCATTTCTAAGCCTTCGTTTGTAGCTGCGATACTTTTTTCTGTCCAATCCATATCAAATCAAGATCCTCAATCACTAAGTAATTCTGCAATTTGTAATGCTCTAATATTGAGCTCAGTTCAATCGGGATTGTTAAATGTTTTGTATATAGTTCCGCGTAATAATTCTCTTATAAAAACATTATTAAATGCAACATGTGTTGCCTCGTTGAGCAATGTACCATTATTCATTTTTGAATTTTCGTTTATGAATACGGTGTTTTTGATCCATGGGTCAACATATCAATTTATACCAAAATCCTTTGCTTCAAATGAATAATAGTTGATGCATAAGTCTTTGGGGTTTTCCAAAAAAGGAGCTGTCTTCAAAAGTTCTTGGGGTAATTTTACCTCAGGTATTGTTTTTTTTGTTGTCAGACGAACGACTACTTTTTTTCAAAATCCTGCAAAAAGCAAATATCATTTACTATAAAGATATTGAGATGTGATATATCAGACAAAGTGTTTTTCTACAAATTCCGCTCCAAAGTCTTGCAAAAAGTCTGTACGTTTTTGTGCAATATATGCTGTATCAGGAATTCATAGTTTTGCCAAAGAAGAGTGAGTTTTATATAATTCTTCAAAGTGTTTCTCAATATCAGAGGGTTGATCAATCTCTTGTGATTCTCTTGATGTGGCACCTTCTTTTTTACTTGTACCTTGGATCACCTCCTCTACCGGTTGCTGATGATCTTGCATATCTAATGTAGTATCGCCACTAGTCTTCGCATCTCCACATCAAGACAGCATCATAACTACTACCAAAGATCAAGCACCAGCAAGAGCTACACTATTTTTTTTAAACTCAGTTACTTTTTGATGTGCCTTTTGATATGTTTTTTCTAATATATGTTTCATTTTTTATCTATATAATATGTAAAATATAAAATCTGACACGGACTAGTATCGTATCGTCATTCATACCTTACTACGAATCATATAAGTAAAAACTGACAAGTGTCTTTTTTGTTTTTGTTTTATAGAGAACAAAATATTAAAGAACAAAGTGTTTTTGCAATCTCTCCAACCAGTGCTTTCTTGGAAGTGGTAGTCAATGTTTTACCAAGAAGTCATATTCCATTTTGATGATACGGTAACTATTGCCGTCTGCGTCTATTATTATTTTTTTGAGAATATCTGGATCGATAGTCCATATTCAATCACTATCAAATCATTCGTATTGATCAAGATCGGCGGTCGACACACGTGTAGACCCTACAGGAATATCAACTTTGATGGGTTCATCACGCCAGAGATATCACTTTGCAATCACTTCTTCTTTTGTGAAACTTGAATCAATCAAATACGCAGCTGTATCGTTGAAATAGAATGGATTCATTGATCAGGGGAAAAACTCTCATAGCTGTCAGTCTTTTTCCATCTGTGCAAATATCTTCTCTACTTCGTTGTACCGTTCATCTTTTGTATACTGTTTATTGAAAATACAATAGGATGCATTTTTGAGTCAGATACATCAGAGACAATGAGAACAAGCTAACAAATACATAGAATAATAGATATGAGAAGAATCGTTAATTATCATTGATGAGTAAATATGTTGGCTATTTCCAGATCATTGTACACCATACATATTATCTCATTGTATTGCTCAGCCTACAAATACATCATACATATCTTCATTTCAACCTGCTCATCACATATACATAATGTTGCGACTATTGTTTATATTATAAGAAAAATATCAATCTGAGACATTTTCAGAATGTATAACGAAGGATCATGTCGTGTTTTTACTTCATACATTTTTTCATTGTGATGGTATTTGTGCAAACTTTTGAACAAATGTTTCTTTTTTTGAGAGTATTTTATTTTTGAAAGTATTATATTCTTCTCTTGAATACTGTTTGTTTTTGATGCAGTATGCCTTATTTTCTAAATTATCAGATTCGATACAATCATGACATCATATACAATTTGTACAGAACCACATTTGTGATGAATCTATTATAAATGTACTATAAAAAATAAAAGATGAACGTATGATTCATTTTGAATTGAATATAATTTCGCTATTTTCAAAAACCATATTTGAAGATATCACATGCTTTGTATTTTCTCTTGTGGCAAAACTATAGAGTATATCTTCACAACCATATACTGATATCGTACTAAGATATATATTTTTTCCTCCAAGAATCATGTCAGCATAGTCTGCATTCTCGTTATTTCACATTTGCTGCGTAGGTGTAAGTTCTACCTTACTCATCAAATTGCTAAATATCTCAGAAAATCAGTTTCATTGAGCAATATGTACTCATACTAGACTATCTCTTGTTTCATCAAATAGACTGTGTGAAATAATATGAGGTTTTCTCTCATTATTGGGATATCTTGAGATAAAACTATTACTCTTATAAAAAGATAACGGTCTTCGACTAGCAATTTGCATCAAAAAATCTCTTCGAGAAGTAGTTTTTCTCTTTTCTTGAATTTTTGATTGTCGTTGCTTTAGCTTTTCTACTGACATATAAGTATATCAAAAAATAAATATCTGACTGCTATTTCTGTATAATTTACGCTATTTTGAAATTATCCTTCATACGTTCTAATCGATGTTTGCGTGGCAATGGCAAACCATGCTTGACCAAGAAGTCATATTCCATTTTGATAATACGATAAATATTACCATCTGTGTCGATGATTATTTTTTTGAGAATATCTGGATTTATTGTCCATACTCATTCACTATCAAATCATTCAAATTGTCACAATTCATCTACTTGAACAGTTTCCATCCAATCTGGAATATCAACTTTGATAGGTTCTTCACGTCGCAGATATCCTTTTGCAGTGACTTCTTCTTTTGTAAAACTTGGATCAATGAGATACGCAGCCGTATCGTTGAAATAGAATGGATTCATCGATCATGGAAAGAACTCTCAAAGCTGTCAGTCTTTTTCCATTTGGCTAAATATTTTATCAACTTCGTCATATCGGTCTTCTTTGGTGTATTGTTTGTTGAAAATACAGTACGATTTGTTTTTCAGTCAGATACATCAGAGGCAGAACGAACAGTTTTCGAGAAACCTACTATAAAAAACTTTATGACAAGTAACGATTCATTCACAGTTATAGACGTGATCAGAGCGAACTCATGTATTTAGTACTCAGTACAAGTCATTATTCCCCAATGATCATGCCTCAAATGCATCATAAATATCTGTATTCATATTAGGTGATCATACAACAAATGTATTTTTTGCGTTAATAAGATTAAAACTATAGTTACCATTGACTACATTTTTAGAATTGAGAACAAAGTTACAATTCTCAAAGTCACTTGATCAATAATTTGTTCATGTAGTATTGGATACCTTATAAGAAGTATAGAATGCATCTTTTTTATACAGTATCTCTTTTTTTCTTTTTGAATATTCCTCAATCGAAAGTTGTTGATTATTTATACAATATGACATATTCATTAGTCAATCACAAAAGATACAATCTGAACATCATATTAGATTTGAAGAAAACCAAATATTCGATGAGTTCTCTACAAACTGAGAGAAGAAAACATTATGACTTCTAATAACACACTTTGAAGAATATATATTTTGAGATGAGTTAGAAACTTGTAAAGAATTCAAAACATCCTTACATCATTCTTTTATTGCAAAACTATATAAAATATTTTCACAATCTGTAATAACAGTAAATGATAAGTAGCAATTAGTAGATCAAAGAACAGAAAATGCAAATCATGAATTTTCTGCTCACACATAATTATATAATGATGAAAACGGCAAAGATGTAAATAAAGTAGAGAAATCATCAAAAAAGTTTCATTTGTTAAGATCATCGTGAATAATTGGATCTCACGCAAGGAATTGTTCATGAGAAATAATTGGACAAGATCTCTTTGTGTCAGGATAAATAGATATGTGATTTTTTATACGATGGAGAACAAGTGGGTACCAACTAGTAATTTGCATCAAAAAGTCTCTTCGAGATGTTGTTTTTCTCTTTTCTTGAATCTTGAGTTGTCGTTGTTTAAGCTTTTCTGTTGGTACTAGATCTGCTGACATATAAGTGTATCAAAAAGTAAATATCTGACTGCTATTTTTGTATTTTCTACCCTATTTTGAAATTATCCTTCATGCGTTCCAACCAGTGCTTGCGTGGCAATGGCAATCCGTGCTTGACCAAAAAGTCATATTCCATTTTGATAATACGGTAGCTATTGCCATCCGTGTCAATGATTATTTTTTTGAGAATATCTGGATCGATAGTCCATATTCAATCACTATCAAATCATTCAAACTGTCATAATTCATCTACTTGAACGGTTTCCATCCAATCTGGAATATCAACTTTGATGGGTTCGTCACGCCACAAATATCATTTTGCTGTGACTTCTTCTTTGGTGAAACTTGGGTCAATCAAATACGCAGCCGTATCGTTGAAATAGAATGGATTCATTGATCAATGGAAGAACTCTCAAAGCTGTCAGTCTTTTTCCATGTGTGTAAATATTTTATCAACTTCGTCATATCGCTCGTCTTTGGTGTATTGTTTGTTGAAAATACAGTACGATTTGTTTTTCAGTCAGATACATCAAAGGCAAAATGAGCAAGAATCTAGTAAGTATGAATAAAAGATGCTTTGACAATATGGGGAACATTCTACACTACAATATACATATGAGCATCAATATCAGACTCCCATACATGCATATATATCATGCGTATTTGGTCACCCAAGAGAGGCGCTGTCCAAAACATTTTGCATACTAGTAGTTGCATTTGCAAAAACAACATTTCTAGAACAAGAAAGATTGAAATTCATCAAGCCATTTTCTACATCAAAACAATTTTTATTAAAAGATCATGTTATATTTTCACCAATATTCATTCATTCTCTCATCAGGTTTTCTTTATATTTATCAATTATATTACTTTTTAATGAGTTTAGTTTTTTTTCATAAATATCTTTACCGACAAATCTATTATCAATACAATATGATTTATTTTTCAGTCCAAAACAATTAAAGCAAAAACTACATCAAGTTAAATTACTACTAAATCGTATGTTATTACTGTCTTGAATGTTGCTACAAAAAAATATTTTAAAAGAGTTATTGATACATCTCGACTGGTAAATTAGTGATGAATTTTCAATAAGAATACTGCCATAAACCTCTTTCGAACTAAAACAACTATAAGAATAGACAATATTTTCAGATTCAACACTTACCAAACTCAAATATATATTTTTTGATCACATAGTTATATATGTATATTCAGTATTTTCATTTGTTCATAATATTTTATTTCCTGCAATACTGAGAGATCATAATCAAGAAGTCATTGTATCAAAAATTGATCATTTTCGTAAAATATATGGCATATTTGCTCTATATTTTTCAAATTCGAGAGGATGAATAATAGATCATATTCTTGATGGGATTTGATAATAAGGCGTAATAATATTGTCTTTTCTTGATAGATTCATCGGCATCCAACTCGCAATTTCTAACAAAAAATCTCTCCGGGAAGTAGCTTTACGTTTGTTTTCGATTTTTTGAGATCGTTGTTTGAGTCTATTTGGCATAGGCTTTGTGAGAAAGTAAATAATGTTTCTATACATTGACATATGTATTATATGGTATTTCACATACCTATTCAATTAAATATTACTTTTACAAAAATAATGAAAAATATTTTTTGTTTGATAAATACTATATTTTCTATATGTTATTGTGTAAATATTTATATTACATTTTTTTCTATGCTAGACCAACACCAAAGAATGATACATACAACTTGCAAACAGCTCGGACTTGGTGAGTCAGATATTTCAATTTTTTTGTTAGGGTTGGAGATGTGAGCAACAAGTATTGCAAACCTTGCAAAAAGAGCCGACATGTGACGTGTCACGGTTCACGAAATCGTTCGTCGTTTGATTGATAAAGGATTGTTTTTGGAGTCATACAGTGGCAAAAAACGCGTCGTATATGCCAATGATATAGAAATTTTGCATGATCTTGTTTCTCAAAAGCAACTAGCACTAGAAACCTTGAAGAAAAACGTCGATCACACAACTTCGCTTCTGCGTTGAATACAACAACAATCAGAACACTTTCCTCGTGTGAGATATTATAAATGACAAGAATGAGTGCAACGTATGGTTCATGAAATGATTGCAGATCGTGAAGATGTCGCTTTGGTGAGTGATGGTCAACATTTTTATGACTTGATAGACAATGACTTTTTGGACAAGTCCTTGTTGATGAGACAAAAATATAATGTTAGTGTTCGTATGATGTTTCCAACCTGATTTGAGTATTTTCATTTTACACAAAGTATAGAACACAAAGATGTTCTCATAAAGTTTTTGCCACTACAAGCTGACTTAAAAGGTGGGATTGCAATTCGATGAAACAAAGTTGCTCATCATTGTTATCAAAAAAGATTTTTAACAACGACGATTATTGATCATGCGTCGATTGCTGATATGATGCGTTGTATGGTGCAATGACGATGGGGTCATATTTAAACCAACAAAAATTTCTCATGATAATCTCTCGACTGTGATCGCATACTTTCATACATCACAAGCATAATATTTGCAATTTGGGGGTTGTCTATAATTGTCGTTGTGACAAATCACTTACTATAACAGTGTAATGCGACTTTTGATCACCAAATTTCGATCCCTCAGGCAAGCATTATCTTTTTACTTATAGTTTTAATAGAAATAATATAATCCTCCTTTCGCTCCAAATGCCAATAATCCCTAAATCACTCTGGAACAATGATGCGTGTCGGTATTTTATCTTTACTTCTTTGGTGATATGATCGGTGAAAAAGTTTTTCATCAATAAGCTTGGTAAGCGAATCTGCGTCATACATCACATGGACTGGTTGCTTATCTCTCGCTATTTCTACTAACGTCGTTGTAAGTCATTCTACTCACTGGTATAATCTTGTATTGGTAGGATTACTACGGGATGTTGTAATAGCATCGAATACTGATTTTGTGCTCTCGAGTTCTTGTTCTAGTTGTCTCAATGCGAATTTTTTTTCTTCTAACAAAAGACGAAGTCAATTATAATTGTTTGGATAATAAAGACTCTTTTTACCATAATATGTTTGCAAAAAAATACCTGACGCTATCATAGATTTGATTGCATGATGAACGGTCACTCTTTTGCTGTCACATGCATGAGCCAGTTGGATGACCGTTGCAGGTCATAACTCTAATCATGTCAGATAAATTTTTTTTTCGGTTGGAGTAAGTTCAAATCTATCCAATAGTATTTGTATTGTGTGTAATTGCATATGCTTATAGTAGTAAATGTTAATATAATATGAACATATTATTTCTTTTGTTAGTAAAAATCAAATAATAACAATAAAATACTACAACAAATGTTGTTTATTTGTGTACAACATACTATTATACTTACTATTGCCAAAAAGTAAATGTTATGTATGATAGCACATATACAAGCAGTAATACATTTACTTTTTCAATACATTTCATGTCAGCAGACTTAGTACAAACAAAAAAACTCAAACAACGACAACTCAAAATTCAAGAAAAACGTAAGAAAACTGAATGGAGGGATTTTCTGATGGAGATTGCGAGTTGGAGACCTCTTACATTTCATAAAAACCAATGAATGATTAGCATATTTCCACCAACAGATAGACACTGATCTATAAAGAAAATAATTGATATTGATTGAGACCTATTTGATTGAGATATCAAAGAATCATGAGATTTTTTTGATAATCTGAATGAATTGTTCTTAAAAAATCCATTACCCAACGTTATTCATTATAACGAAAATCCAACTGCACTGTATGCAGATCAAGTACACTTTTCAAACAATGTATATTTATCTTGTACCGTAACTGTTAATTCTGACAACGTATTGTACTCGTATATGATCAGAACAGGCGAAAATATTGTAGACGCATTTAACGTAAATAATTCACAAGAAGTATTTATGAGTAGCAATATAAGTTCATCTCGTAAAGTTTTTTACAGCAACAATATACATAATAGCGCTGATATTTGGTGAAGTGCAAACCTGTACGGCTGTACAGAATGTATAGACTGTAGTGATTTACAAAATATGAGCTACTGCATTAAAAATCAAAAATTAGAAAAAGCAGAATATTTTAAACAAAAACACGAGTATCTTAAACAAAAAGGAAAGAGCAAGAATATGATACTATCTAAAAATATAAACTCAGAGAATGTAGATTGAATAGGGATTGTATGATCATCAGATGTAGAAAACTGATATCATGTGATCAATACAAACTGATGAAGAAACCTTTTTGCTATGTGATCTTCATCATGAAATAAGCATATGTATGATTTTTTAAATGGCTGAGCTTTTGAATGTTCACACTTTTATTGATGAGTTAATGCTGGTGGATGAGATCATTATTATTGTACTGTTTGATGTGGTTATTCTTCTATGATCTTCTATTGTTATCATATGAATACCTGCTCATTTTGCCTTTGATGCATCTGACTCAAAAACAAGTCTTACTGTATTTTCAACAAACAATACACCAAAGATGAACGATATGACGAAGTAGATAAGATGTTTACAAAAATGGAAAAAGACTGACAGCTATGAGAGTTTTTTCCAGGGTCGATGAATCCATTCTATTTCAACGATACGGCTGCGTATTTGATTGACCCAAGTTTCACAAAAGAAGAAGTCACTGCCAAATGATATCTTCGACGTGACGAACCAATCAAAGTTGATATTCCTGTAGGGTCTACACTTGTGTCGACCGCCGATCTTGATCAATACGAGTGATTTGATAGTGAGGGAAATCGAACAATCAACGCTGATATTCTCAAAGTTGTGATTCAAGACGAACAAGAAAATTACTATCGTATCATCCCAATGGAGTATAAATTTTTGGTGAAACATGGTTTGCCATTACCTCGCAAACATCGACTAGAACGTATGAAGGATAATTTCAAGATAGCGTAAATTGTACAGAAATAGCAGTCAGATAGTTTGTTTCAAGTTTTTATTATTTTCAATACATTTCATGTCAGCAGACCTAGTACCAACAGAAAAGCTCAAACAACGACAACTCAAAATTCAAGAAAAACGTAAGAAAACTGAATGGAGGGATTTTTTGATGGAAATTGCCAGTTGGCAACCGGTGATGCTCTATAAGAATCAATGATTTACATCGAGGTATCCAGAAACGACAAGGACACAAAAGATTACTTCTATATGAGATTTTTCATGAAAAAGAGAAAATATGCCATTCTGTGATATCTGAAGCTCTTCATTATTAACTCAATACCAAGAACTTTCTCATAAAATACCTAATGCAAATGTGTTGCATGATTATATTAACGAGAATGCTGATTTTAGTGATATATGCTACGGTGCCAAGAACTCATATCTTTCTTTTTCCGTTTGAAATGATGCGGAAAATGTTATGTATTCAAATACCGTAAATACTAACGTAAATAATATTCTTGATAGCTTTCAGGTGTATAATAACTCTGATAATGTTGCTTCAAGTGTTTATATAACAGAATCATCTAATGTATATTTTTCACAAAACATACATGCAAGTCACTGAATACGATTCTCCAAGGATTGTATAGGAAGTAGTAATCTTATTCTTTGTTCTTGACTCACAAATAAGTCCTATTGTATAGAAAATATTGAATATTCACCTGATGAGTTTATGAAAAAGAAAAAGGAAATATTAGAACAAAAAAAGCAATATTTTATTCGACAAAAAAAGGCAAAATCTCAATATGTTAACATACAATCAACTGACTCTGAAGGAATATGATTGGTGAATTGCAGCAATATCTATAATGGGTATTTTGCGAATGCGTGTAGTAATGGACATAATGTTTGTATTGTTGATGGAACAAATCACTCAGATCGTCTTTATGATTGTTTTAGTATTTGACTCAATTGTTATGACTGTTATGGATTTATCTTGTGATGAACTAACTGTGAACATATTTATTACTCAACAAACATAGGAACATGTACAAGTATTTATTATAGTAATTACCTCAATAACTGCTCATTTTGTCTTTGATGCATCTGACTCAAAAACAAGTCTTACTGTATTTTCAACAAACAATACACCAAAGATGAACGATATGACGAAGTAGATAAGATGTTTACAAAAATGGAAAAAGACTGACAGCTATGAGAGTTTTTTCCAGGGTCGATGAATCCATTCTATTTCAACGATACGGCTGCGTATTTGATTGACCCAAGTTTCACAAAAGAAGAAGTCACTGCCAAATGATATCTTCGACGTGACGAACCAATCAAAGTTGATATTCCTGTAGGGTCTACACTTGTGTCGACCGCCGATCTTGATCAGTATGAATGATTTGATAGTGAATGAAACCGAACAATCAATGCTGATATTCTCAAAGTTGTGATTCAAGACGAACAAGACAACTATTATCGTATCATCCCAATGGAATATAAGTTTTTGGTAAAACACGGATTGCCATTGCCACGTAAACATTGGTTAGAACGTATGAAAGATAGTTTTAAGATAGGCTAAATTATACAAAAATAGCAGTCAGATGGTTCTTTTTTCATTTATTATTATGTCAGCAGAAAAAATCCAAGAAAGGTTATGTCTTGTAATTTTACATAGTAAAAATAAATATCCCAAAGTATAAACATGTCTATATTCAAAGATGAGAGTAATAACAAAGATTTTGATACTTTGCGAATATAGAACTATAATGACATAGTGCCACTAAAAAGTATTTTTATATATTATATTAATTTATGAGTAATCAACTAAGCAAACGACAAAAGAAAATTCAAGAAAGAAGAGAAAAGACAGATTGGAATAATTTCTTGATGGAAGTATGAAGTCGATTACCTCTTACGATGCATAAAAATAATTGAAATGTATCTAGGTATCCCTCATCAATGAGAACTCAAAATCTAATGAATAATAAAGAATTTCAAAAAGTAAGAGATGAGATGGAACAATATTGACAAGAATACACATGATCTTTTAAAGATAATTTTGCTAGCCTCTTTCAAAAAAGTCCATTATCAGCTACTATCCAACAATGAACTACTACGGAATCAGATTATGCAGATGAAATAATCAATTCTTCTCTCTGTTATCTTAGTTATGCAGTTGTTGATAATTGTGACAATATTATGTGATCTTTACAAATAGTTGATAATTGTTCTGATATACATTTTTCTTCTCGAGTAAGTAAGAATAGTCAAAATATATATTGATCAAGAGTAATTGAATCGTCTTCATCTATTTTTTATTCTCAAAAAATAATAAATTCAAATAATATTTGGTTCTCTTCAAGTTTGGTATGATGTCAAGATTGTATTTTATGTAAAGATTTGGAAAATAAATCATATTGTATAAAAAATAAACAATACACAAGAGAAGAATTTCTTGCTAAAAAGAAAGAACTATTAAAAAATAAAGACAAATTCCATGATTTTTTGATGAAGGTATGAGATGTAGAAAATACAAATTCTGAAAACGTTACGTGAAAATTCTTAACTAACTGTGAAAATATCGAGAATTGATATTTTTTACAGAGAGTAAAGAATGGGAAAAACCTCGTTTCTATTAGTGGTTGAAATATGAATAAGATGTATGATTGTATTTGATGTGGTTCTCACGCAGATGATTTCTATGCTATGCAATGATCTTGATCAAATGGATCACATAATTATTGCTCTTGCTTGATAGAAAACTCTCATGAAATATATTATTCATATTACCTTGAGAACTGTTCATTTTGCCTCTGATGCATCTGACTCAAAAATAAATCATATTGTATACTCAACAAGCAATATACAAAAGAAGATCGATATGACGAAGTTGATAAAATATTTAGCCAAATGGAAAAAGACTGACAGCTATGAGAGTTTTTTTCATGAACCATGAATCCATTCTATTTCAACGATACTGCTGCATATTTGATTAATCCGAGCTTTACAAAAGAAGAAGTAACTGCTAAATGATATTTGCGACGTGACGAACCAATCAAAGTTGATATTCCATCTGATGCAACGGTTGTCAAAAGCACTGATCTTGATCAATATGAGTCATTTGATACTGAATGAAACCGAACAATCAATGCTGACATTCTCAAAGTAGTAATTCAAGACGAACAAGAAAACTACTATCGTATCGTACCTATGGAATACAAATTTTTGGTAAAACATTGATTGCCTCTTCCAAGAAAGCACTGGTTAGAACGTATGAAGGATAACTTTAAGATTGGGTAATGTAGTATAATCTTTGTATTATGTTTTTTCTTATTATTGACCAGTATCGCATTTCTCAGCCAATCACTTCATTCTTGGGAGAAAAACAGACACTAGTTAGAACGTATGAAAGATAACTTCAATATAGGGTACAAACAACAAAATAGCAGTCAGATATTTATTATAAATATTATTGACATTATTTGTTATTTGTTTACAATATTTGTACATTTTACATAAACTAAAAACATGCGTTCATTAGACAATAGTTTCAACTCTAATCGTAAGTTTGTTGATTCTTACAAATCTGTAGCAGATTTTATTGCAGGGGAATATCCGAAACTTATTGATCAATATAATGCAGAAGATATTAAAATACTTATCAATTATATCAATCACTTTGGGAAAGAAAGTTCAGAACAATTTAAAGAAATTATTCGTACTTCGTTGGATAGAGATATGAACGATCTTTGAAATATGCCTATGGAAGAAAAGGCTATTTTACTACAATATATTTATACACAGTCAATATGACAGACAGATATTGCTTCAGCGATCTCTTGAGCTCGTGCATGTATTCATAATTGAATACCTTGATATGAAGGTGTAAAAATCATTGAAGATTTTTATAAACTGCAATTGAGTAAATATTCAGAACTAGAACGTACGAAAGCTAAAGTTGATTGTCCGTTTATGAAAAGAATAGCTGCAATAACAGAAGCTACTATAGAAAAAGAATTCTCTAATAAAAAATAGTACTATAAAGTAGATGTATGATTAAGTAAAAAATGCATAAGTGATGCTATGTCCTCATTTTCTATTCTCAATGCATAAGGGTTTCATTTGTATACAAAAAAGTACAAAATATTTCATACGACAAAAACATTGATTGAAGAATTAGCAGCTGGAAGCTGTTCTAGTTCTTCAATTTGATTCGTAATCACAATATGTTCCAATAGGGAAATTCAGTTTCATATATATGATTGTATCTGAATTCCTTTTTTTTGTAAACGAGAAAAAAAATCTTGACTGACATCTTTGAGCGTTGTGTTACTTATTCATTGTGATTCGAGTGTATTGGACGCGAATAGTTTGATGACGAGATATTTATTGCTGATAACATATGTATATAAATCACTAAACGCAGTCTGAATTCATTCTTTTCATTGGAAAATTTGTATTTTGGGGACAGTAATATCTGTGTTGCTAACCAACGATTGTAGTTGATTTTCTGCCAAAGGAATCATGACTTCCAGTTCTTCCATTTCTTTTTTGCGTGATGCAAGGAGATGATGTAAGACGTTTTTGTCTGCAATATAAAATTGTTTTATTCATTTTTTTTGTGTTTCTGAGACAAGGTATTTTCTGACTAATCATTGTAGTATTTTGTAAATATGAGTTCTTTCTTTGTGTAAAATTTTGGCAACAGTAGACGCAGGTTTTGATCAGTATGTATACAACAGTAAAAAAACATCTGCATGTAGGGGAGTTAAACCAATGGAATCAAAGAAATCATGAATATGGCTTTTCATAACTATGAAAAAGTAATAAAGTGTGACAGTTGTTTTCACAGTATATATACATTTTTAATTGTATTTTACAAGATAGTGTGCTATATAATACATACGTCTTTACTTTGACCAAAAAGTATGTATTACACATCTCCCGATGTTTATAAGTTTATCTCACAGCAAACAAACGATCCAATCGTTGAACGAAAAACATGTCGTGTTTCGTGAGTTCAGTTTGCAATATTTCAGTCAGATCTCGATTTTTATAAAAAAATTTCTCCAACGTTTGATGGGAAGAAGTTTGAGATTCCAACGCCAACGTTGTGTCAAGAAGAACGCCAACGTAGGAGATTGTTGTTTAGAAATGAAAGAAAATTGTATAAGAGAAAATGTGATGCCACGGGGGAAATGATAATTAGTAACTATAGTAGTGATAAGACATATTCAGTCTTTAAAGAGTCATATCGATGGTCAGAACTTTGAACTCAAAAGGAATATACTATAAGCAAAAAGGAGCGCTTCTCATCAAGTTTTAATGAACTTCTTGAACAAGTTCCTCATATGTCATTGATGGTAAAAATGAATGAAAATTGTACATATGTGAATTGATGTGGTAATTCAAAAAATTGCTATCTAGTGTTTGATACAGATTTTGCTGAAGACTCAATGTATTGATCGCTCATTAGATATTCCCAAGATGTTGTGGATTCTGATAATATATATTACTCAAATACAGTTTATGCTTCTGTAAATTGTACAGAATCATCAAACTTGTTTTGATGTCTGGAGTGTGATTCTTCTCATTTTCTTTATAATTGTGCTTTATGTACTGGATGTTCAGACTGTATCTGATGTACTAATCTTACAAACAAGCAATATTGCATAGACAACATACAGTACTCAAAAGAAGAATACCTAAAAAAAGCAGAAAAAAGAAAAATAAAAGTCCCACATAATTTCTTGCATAGGGCTTGTTACAAAGTGAATGCTAGTAATTCGATATGAAACAACCTCTACTGAACCAAAGAGTGTGTACTATCTCATAATATCTGATATTCTCAAAACCTTAGATATTGCGATTTTGTTACTGATTGTAACAACAGTTATGATATATCATCGTTTTGATGAACGACAGAGTGGTCAATAGAATGTTCTAGTATTGGCTTACAATGCAAAAGTATATATTATTCAAGCATCATTACTGCAAATTGTTCCAATATATATTATTCATATGTTTTGTTCAATTGCAAAGATATGTTTGGCTGTGCTTTTATGAAAAACGCCCAATATTGTATTTTCAATAAACAATACACCAAAGAAACGTACGAAATAGAAGTAGCAAAAATAATCTGACACATGATGAAGACATGAGAGTGGTGAGAGTTTTTTGATCCATCACTCAGTCCGTTTGGATACAACGAAACCGTAGCACAAGAGTATTTTCCACTGACTCGTGATGAGGCACTTGCAAGATGATACAAACGACAAGATACAAACTATGACCCCGTGATACCAGTGTGAGTGCAAACTCTCACAGGAGACCAGATTCCTGCTGATATATCGACAGTTGACGAAAGTATTTGCAAAAAAATCCTTGTATGTGAAATCACGTGAAGACCATTTATGATCCAAAAAGCAGAACTTGCGTTTTACCAAAAACATAGTATTCCACTTCCACGTCGTCACCCGGACCAACGTCATGCAGATCGTATGAAACTTCGTCCACCTCGTGAATTACATCTTCGTACATGCGATGCAACGTGAAAAGAAATATTATCTGTATATCTACAGGATGTCCCATTTAAAGTTTACAGTCAAGAGGCTTATAGTCAGGAAGTATTTGGGTAAATAATTTATGTTATTTGTACTTTATCCAACAAAAAATGTAGTGTATTGGCAAGTTCTGAAGATTCTATTTTGATGCCAATTGGTGTATGTTTAAAGATTATAATATAAATACACGTTCATACAACCATAATGTTTATACATCTTTGTCCAGCTGGCAGTCATTCTATGATTGATATATTGCTTGTGTTGTTAATCTGTTCCATAATTAACATTCAATTTCAAAGGTAGGTATCAACTTTCACCTTATGTTTATATAATTTATCAAAAATACCTTGGTAATAGTCAGATATTTTTTTTTGTGAAGTTGATTGTGCTTCAAATGTATTTGTTGCAAAAAATTTAATTACCAGATAGTTGTTATCAATAACAGTTTCATATAGATTATTACACAAAGATTTCACTCAATCGTGTCAGTCGTATAGTGATATTTGTGGAAAATGAGGATAGCGATTTGTATCAATACGTAATAGTTCCTGTTTGAGGGTATCTTGTGTAGACTGTAGTGCTTCTATTGCATACTTTTTTTTGTCCAATGCTGCATACAGAGATCAAATATCTTGCACTCGAAAATGTGTAGTTCATTTCTTTTTTGTCTGTTTGATGATGTCAGACGCGGCAAGCTGACGGAGAGACTTATAAACACCAGTTCTTTCCTTTCAAATCGCAGATGCGATAGTTGAGGCGGGTTTTGTTCATAGTTTGTATAATGTTATCCACAGTTCTGCTTCATATTTGGAATACCCTAGTGTTTCAAATATTTTTTCGAGAATTTCCATTTTATAACAAAAAGGTAAAACTGACATCGTTTTTGTATAGTTTGTTTTTTTGTGTTGTGATTTTTTCATCACACTATAGTTTTTAATTTATTGCTATTTGTTTGCTAGTCCTAATTATAGTCTTATATTTTATCTTCAATAGTCAAATAAATATGTCAGATACTATCTCATGTTCTCATTGTTTATCGCTATTTTCTGTCACAAAAGATGATAGAGATTTTTATAATAAAGTAGCTCCAAAAATATGAGTAAAAGTATTCACAATACCAGATCCTACGTTGTGTCCATCGTGTCGTCAAAGAAGAAGGCTCTCATTTCGTAACGAAAGAAAGTTATATCGCAGACAATGTGACGCAAGCAAAAAAGATATAATTTCTATGTATTCTCCAGACAAATGATACAAAGTGTATGACCCAAAAGTACGACGAAGTGATGCTCGAAGTGGGCTAGATTATTGACGTAACTTTGATTATTCCAAAAAGTTTATGGAACAATTTGATATTCTTATGAAAGATGTTCCTCACCTATCTCTCTTATGAGTACAAAATGAAGGGTCCGATTATGTAAATTGAGTTTTTGCATGAGTAAGGTGCTATTTGTCTTTTAATTGTGACTATATTGAAGATAGTCTCTATCTCCAAAATTCTATACAAGTTAAAAATTCAATAGATTGTCTCTCTTGTATGAATTCACAATATTTATATCAGTGCATAATGTGTGACAATTGTTATGAATGTTTTTTTTCTACTAGTTGCGTAGATTGTTCACATTGCTATCAATGTAGTGATTTAGTTGGTAAACAGTACCATATTCGGAATGTCGCATACTCAAAAGAAGAATATTATAAAATACTATCAGACATAAGTACTTGATTTTACAATCCTACCATCAAAGACATACATGCATATAAAAATTCTTGATCTCACCATATTCTTGATTGTCAAAATCTAGAAAATTGTACTTATTGTTACTACGTATATGACTCAAAAGACTGTATGGATTTTGATATTTTTTGAGACAATAGTTCTTTGATTTATGAGAGTATAGCAATATGACCTAACTGTCGAAAAAACTTATTTTCATCGTGTTTGCGATGAAAGTGTTCAAATTGTTTCTACTCTTTCCTGTCTATTGGATGCTCAGATATTTTCTGATGTGCCTGACTACGTAATGCTCAATACTGCATTTTCAACAAACAATACACCAAAGAAACATACGAAATAGAAGTAGCAAAAATAATCTGACATATGATGGAAACCCTAGAGTGGTGAGAGTTTTTTGACCTATCACTGAGTCCGTTTGGATATAACGAAACCGTTGCACAAGAGTACTTTCCAGCCACACAGCAAGAAATCAGTCACTTATGATATAAGCGAAGTAAATACGAACCACCACAACCAAATATTGAAAATACAATAGATATTTCTAGTTTGCCAACTGATATCGCACTAGTTCTTGATGATGTTGTTAATAACATATTTAGATGTGTTGTGAGTAATAAACCATATAGAATAACTCCACAAGAACTCGCTTTTTATAAAAAACACAATATTTCTCTTCCAAACAAACACCCTGATGTGAGACATCAAGAAAGAATGAGATTAAAGTTGCATAAAAAGAACTAGATCAAAGATTGGGTTGTATTATTTTGTTTTTTTGGCTATACAATTGTATGCCGCATAGACTCAAACAACGACAACTCAAAATTCAGGAAAAAAGGAAAACTACTTCCTGGAGAGATTTTTTGATGGAGATTGTACCATGGCAGTCTTTGTTATTTTATAAAGGAAGCGAATGAATTCGTAGGTATCCATTGACAGAAAGGGTTTGAAACACAGTCACAGCAGACGACTTTGTAGAAAAGATGGAACACGAAAATATGAAAAATGAAGTATCGTATGATGTACATTCATGATTTTTTTCAATACTAAAAACATTACGAAAAAACATAGAATTACCACAGATGCGACAATGACGATGAAGTGAAAACGTTGCATATGCAGATGTCGCTTTTAATGCTAAAAATGCGTACCTTTCTAGTTTGGTCTGCTTTGATGTGGAAAATATATTCTATAGTTTCAATGTGTGTTGATGAGTCAAGAACGTGTATAATTGAGTGTCAATTCTCAATACGTGTGATAATGTATATATGAGTATGTCAGTTTCTGCTTCAAGTAATATTTTCTACTCAAAGTATATAACAAATTGCTTTTCGCTGTATTTTTGTGTCAATATGATGTGATGTTCTCATTGTATAGGTTGCTGAGGTTTGCAAAACAAACAATATTGTATCAGTAACAAACAATACGACAAAGAAACTCGACACCAATATGCCCAAAAAATACTGTCAGATAAAAATTCTTTTGAGTGATTATATGAGAATTTACATTCGTATCAGGGTGCAAATCGGTGAAGTACAAACGTAGAATGAACATATATTATCAATAGTTCAGATGTACGTTCGAGTCAGTATGTGCTCAATGTTTCTCATGGTCGCAATAATTGTATGGTGTGATCACAAAAAGAGTATACGTTGGAGTATTCGTATGACAATGCTTTTTCTGGTAACAATAGCTCACATATCTATGGATGTCATGGTGTGTCACCGGGTGAACATATTTATTGCAGTATGAATTCTGGTTGAGTTGTTTCTCATATTTTTTATTGTCGATTTGTGATAGATTGCTCTTTCTGTCTCTGATGTATCTGACTCAAAAACAAATCATACTGTATTTTCAATAAACAATATACCAAAGAAGACCGATATGACGCAGTAGACAAGATATTTATACAAATGGAAAAAGACTGACAGCTATGAGAGTTTTTTCCATGATCAATGAATCCATTCTATTTCAACGATACGGCTGCGTATTTGATTGACCCAAGCTTTACCAAAGAAGAGGTAACTGCAAAGTGATATTTGCGACGTGACGAACCCATCAAAGTTGATATTCCTGTAGAGGCTACACTTGTGTCGACCGCTGATCTTGATCAATACGAGTGATTTGATAATGAGTGAAACTGGATAATTAATGCTGATATCCTCAAAGTAGTCATCCAAGACGAACAAGATAACTATTATCGTATCATACAAATGGAGTATGATTTTTTGGTAAAGCATGGTTTGCCATTGCCGAGAAAGCACTGGCTAGAGCGTATGAAGGATAATTTTAAAACTAAAGTTTGAGAGCTAGATTAGAATAGGTGACTATGTGATCATAATCTTATCAGTGTCAAAACTAGTTCATCTCTTTGTATCTCATAAATGAGTATACAGTCTGGTGTTATATGACAGTCTCTCATTCATATATACGGTCATTTGAGACCATGGTCTCTATACTTTTCTGGAAGTTTTTTTCACTCAGACAAAAGCATTATTATATATTTCAGTTCCTCTACAATTTTGTGATTATGTTTGATTTTCTTGAAATCTCTTTTGAAAGATGCTGACCTTTTAATGCGATATCTCATTATCTTTGTAGATCATCAAACAAAGCATCAACCGAATCAAAAATTTCTTCTGAATCATTTGCTTCTTTTTTAGCACGCAAGAGCGGATCTTGTTCTCAAAAAAACTTTTTGTATATTTCTGACCATTGTTTCTGGGAAATTTGAATAATAAGGTCTTTAGTATCTGTAGTTTTTCACAAAATTTTTGGCATGTTTATAGCAGCAGACATTGATAATATGTAGAATATAAATATATAATAAAGTATTCTTTTTTATCATCAAAATGCAAGCATTCATGTCAACAGAAAAACTCAAGCAACGACAACTCAAGATTCAAGAAAAACGCAAAAAAACTGAATGGAGAGATTTTTTAATGGAAATAGCGAGTTGGATGCCAATGAGTTTTCATAAGGTACAGGGAGGTGGTATTTCAAGATTTCCAGTTCAAGAGAGAGCAGGAAATACCCTTTCTCAAAAAGAGTATCTAAACGCTAGTTTTGATGAATGACAACGGACATGAGAATTCTTTAATAATTTTACAGATCTTTTTAGAAAAAATCCAAAAATTAGAGTACAACAGCGGTTTGAAAATGAAAATAGTTCTTATGCAGAGTGTTATTGAGCAAAGAACTGCTATCTTTCTTTTGCTATATGACAAAATGCTGAAAACATACTGTATTCTACCAATAGTCATACAAATATTTCTAATATAGTAAGCTCGATGTGAGTCGTTGGCAATTGTCAATATATTTATCAGAGCAAAATAGTCACAGAATCATACATGGTATTTTATGCACTTAATATTCATAATTCTAATAATATTTGGTTTAGTGCTAATTTGCTTTGATGTTCTGAGTGTCTTTTTTGTACTAATTTGCAAAATGCATCTTATTGTATAGAAAATAAACAATACAGCAAAGAAGAATATTTACAAAAAAAAGAAAAACTTCTTCGTCAAAAAAATATATTTGATAATTGGTATCATAAAATTTGTCTGATTTCTCCCAAGAATATATTGTGTGAAAATGTTACTGGTAGCGGTATGGTTTCATCTTCTTATATAGAAAACTGATATCTAACTGTACAAGTAAATCACGCTAGAAACCTCTATATTTGATGATGAAAATATGGTTGAAGTCATTTTTATGACTCATTTGATGTATGAAATCAAACAGATGAGCATCTTTACGCTACTCATTATATTTGAGAGTCGTCTTCACATGTATATTGTGTTTCTTGATGAGCATGAATTACAAATTGTTACTATTGATACTACCTTGAGAACTGCTCATTTTGTCTCTGATGTATCTGACTCAAAAATAAATCATACTGTATTTTCAACAAACAATACACCAAAGACGAGCGATACGATGAAGTAGATAAGATATTTACACAAATGGAAAAAGACTGACAGCTATGAAAGTTTTTTCCATGATCGATGAATCCATTCTATTTCAACGATACGGCTGCATATTTGATTGATTCAAGTTTCACAAAAGAAGAAGTGACTGCAAAGTGATATCTCTGGCGTGATGAACCCATCAAAGTTGATATTCCTGCATGAATGACTGTTGTCAAAACATCAGAACTTGATCAATACGAATGATTTGATAATGAGTGAAACTGGATAATTAATGCTGATATCCTCAAAGTAGTCATCCAAGACGAACAAGATAACTATTATCGTATCATACAAATGGAGTATGATTTTTTGGTAAAGCATGGTTTGCCGTTACCGAGAAAACACTGGCTAGAACGTATGAAGGATAATTTCAAGATAGCGTAGAAATAACGAAATAGCAGTCAGATATTTATTTTTTATATATCGTGTGCAGTGTTCCAAAGTCACTGATAACAATGTTTCATCATGGTGTAGATTGGTGGATTATCGATAATAGTTGTTGTGATATAGACTCATTCGTATGCGTGTAAGGCAACTTTTTTTCAAGATTTAGATCACCATAATGTCATACCTCCACTCCAAGCTTCATTTTGTATTGTACGATACTTGATGTTTATATTTTTTGCTTTGGCAGAAAAAATAAAGTGTTCAAATCAACTTGGACTAATAATTTGCAGTGAACATGATTTTTTGAGTGATGAAAACGTATCTAAGAATTTTACATTCAAAAGTTCATCAAAATGATGACTATCAGAAATCGTCATGACCGTGTCAGGTTTATCTTGTTTGATTTCATACAAAAGACTTGAAATTCATGTGTGTCATTTGCTTAGTCTAATGCGTGGCAAAAATTGCGACTGACTGTGTAGTCACTGTAAGACTCAAATAGTTGAACGTACGTCATTTTCATATTGTACTAACTCAGCTTGTTTGTGTTCTACAAGTAGCTGTAGTTTGTCTATTGTTTGTGGGAAAATCAGTCTTTTGCGTCAAGAATATGTCTCAAGTATAATTCACTTTTGTACTAATCTTCACACACTATCGTGAACTGTGATACGGTTTTGTTGGGTGTGTGTTGTGAGTTGTTTGATTGTTGATGCTCCTAGGTGAATGCTTGCAAGATACACTTCAGCATCGGTGGTATTGAGTCATATATTTTCTAATAATTTTACGACATTTTTGTTTTCTGACATTATGTAGTTTTATTTTCGACATAAATATTTTTTTATATTTGCTTTAAAATAATACTTAAAAATATATTTAATTGCAAATGTTGGATAAATACCGAATAGTATTTTTCATAAATCAGGATATAGTATTGCTATTCCATTTTATATCTTTTGATTCTTCATCATGAAAAAACTTATACCTCGAATGGAAAAAATCCAACAAAAAAGAAAAAATACATCTTGGAAAGACTTTTTGATAGATATAGCTAGTCGAAGACCATTAGGGTTTTATAAAACCGATGCTGGTATGTCTAGATATCCACAAACTTCAAACAGACGTATGAACTTGATCCCAAGAAATGAGTACTTTGCAAAATACTATCAGCAATGAGAAGAATGACAATGACCTGTTGCAGATATGTCGTTTTTTGATCAATGGCGTGATTTGTTTTATGAAACACCATTTCCTACTCTCAATGTATATGGAACAAATAACCATAATGCTGACTGGGGAGATGATATTCGAAATGGTGCCAAAAACATTTATCTGACTATCGTTGCGTGAGACTGAGCAGAAAATATATGTTATAGTTACAAAGCTGAGACTAATGTAACAAATGTCTTTAATAGTGTAAATATTACACAACAGTCAGAAAATATCTATTTCAGTAAAACAGTAAGACAAAGTAGAAATATATTTTATTCAAAGTACATTTATAATAGCTCTGATATCTGGTTTTGTGCTGGTATGACATGATGTCAAGAATGTCTTATGTGTCAAGATTTGACCAATCAGTCTTATTGTATCCAAAATGTCCAATATGACAAAGAGACATATCTATCCAAAAAAAAAGAATTACTCTGACAAACGTCATTGTTCGAATCTTACTATGATGCTATGGCTTGATATACGTGAGTTATAGCTTCCGAAAATGTGACATGACAATGAATTTATAAATCTCAAGATATTGAGAATGGGTATGAAGTCGCACATATGTCTAGTTCAAGAAATGTGTTGTATAGCGATGGAGGAGACGGTTCTTCCATGTGTTATGATAGCGTTGATTGTGCTGCTGACCGTACACAAAACCTCTATTGAGTTTTGGGACAAGCATTTGGAGAACATGTGTATTGTTCTGCTCATATAGTAGAATCTTCTTTTGTGTTTTATAGTTATATGTTACAAAACTGTTCGTATTGTCTGTGATGTACACGATTGACTAATAAGTCTTACTGTATTTTCAATAAACAATATACCAAAGATGAGCGATATGATGAAGTAGATAAAATATTTACACAAATGGAAAAAGACTGACAGCTATGAGAGTTTTTTCCATGATCAATGAATCCATTTTATTTCAACGATACGATGGCGTATATGGTTGAACCAACTATTACCAAAGAAGAAGTACTTGCAAAGTGATACTTGCGACGTGATGAACCTATCAAAGTTGATATACCAGCATGAGTGCAAACTGTCAATGTGGCTGATATGTGAAAATTCGAGTCTAAAGTGTCAGATAAGCTAACTATCAATGAAGATGTTCTCAAAAAGGTATTGCTTGATGATCAGTGAAATGCATTTCGTATTATCCCTATGGAGTTGGAGTTTTTGCAAAGGTTTTGATTGCCATTGCCTCGTACACACCGAACTGATAGATTAAAAAAACACTTTTTGGTTTAATTTATAATAAATAATATTGACATTTGCTATTAAAAAACAATACTATACATACATTTAAGTATATAGTTTTTGCTTAATTGTGCTTGTATACTAACTTATACAAAAAAAATAAAAAAAAACTGACTTTTTTGTCAGTTTTGTCTGACGAGGTTCGTAGTACTATATGAAGACAGACAAAATACTAGTTCCCAGTCATACTTCAATTCTTTTACACTTTATAATAACATTATGAAAAAAATTTTATTCGCATGTGCAAGTATACTGATGCTTATGACGTCAAGTATAGCAAGTGCAGACTTTTGGTCAGACATAGAATCTATGTTAGACATTAATACAACCTTTCCAACATTGGAAAAATACTGTGAAAATTATAGAACTACATATGGATATACAAAATATCAAACTTGTAGTTGAAAGTATGGTACACTTGAAACAAAAATTATGCCAAAAATTACGAAACTCGTTAACAGAATAACAACACAAACTCCAGATGTAAATCAAAGAATGCAAGTTATAGAAAACTTAGATGCGAAACTTGAAACCATCAAAAATAAACCGAATGCATCAATTACCAAAAAATTTTTGGTTGAGTTGATTCAGCAAGAATTTGCTATTTCCCTTTATGGTATTGATGATCAAGATTGAGGTGAAGATAGTGATCAAGGTGATGAATTTGAGTATGCGACAGTATTTTTCAATAAAGGATACATACTAAATCAAAAATATATTTCAGTAGATGTATCAAAAAGTGCTATTTTATGAAGCTTTAATGTAGAAAGTGATAAAAATATAACTTTTTTGAATATTGGGTTTACTGTTAAATGAACAATAACTCCACAAGATATATCAAAGATAAGACTTAAGACTGTTGATTGAAATTCTACCGTTGGTGAATGTACAATTGATCAATACAATATATGTCTTGTGACTTTAGAGAAATTTTTACCAAAAGATACTGTACAGATGTATTATCTAGAATGAGAATTCAACGATAGTGCAGTGGGTAAAAAAATTGAAACATTAGTCTACTCTAGTCTTTATGAAGATCAAGAAAATGACAATACTTATTGAGATATACGATGAGTACCGTTGTTGTATAACAGAACACAAGTTGTTGGACAAAGCCAACCTACTCCTGTTCAAAACTGAAAATTAGTAGTCAAAAGAACTGATAGTTACCAAATTTGAACACAAAATGATGGATCTGTTGTAGAATGATGACAACGAAGCTCAGCAATGTTTATGTGACAGTTGGTTAATAAATGAGATAGTGATGTTCTTCTATCTGATCTAGTGTTTGATATAGCAAGAAATAAAAACATTGATACATCAAAAATATCTACTATGAGAATAGTTTTTGGTGACAATAAATTAGAATGTAGTAATCCTTCTATCTGATCTGTTTCAGTACAAGGTAAAAAAATGCTAGTTTCTATGTGGGAAAATGTAATAATCCCAAAATGAAAGACAAAGTATATTTGTTTAATGGCTAGTTTATCTGATTGAATTGTCTCTTCTTCAATGAAATGAGAATTGTGAATTGATCGAGATAAAACTACGAAAGTCTTTACTTTAGGTTCAAGAGTAGATGAAGTTCAAGAAGAAGTATATGAAACATTCTCTACAAGAGCTATTTACAAGCCAGCAATACAACTAAAGCCATATGAGTGATCTCCTGTTTATAAAAATGATGTATTGCCTCTTCCTTCACCTGAAAATGGTATGTCAGTGTTTGATTTGTGAAATCTCCGTGTAAGCTCTCTTTTGTCAAATAAATCACGTGTGTCCGAGTTAGAAATTACTTTGTTTAGCGATTGATATGCATTTGGTGACAATAGTTGAGTTTTGACCCTTATAGATGAACGTGGAATGGAGATTTGGACTGAGAGATTTGATATGAATTGACAGCAAACAGTATCTATTCCAAATATAGATCAATATTGAGATATAACAGCTTTCGGTTCACGTGACTATCAGGTATTTGTAGGTCTTTCTACTGATTCTCTTAATAATTGAGGTCGAGATGGTCACAAAATATTTGCGTCTGTAACTAGAATAAGAATTGAAGATGAAAGAGGTGCTACTTATCGAGCTACAGTATGACAATCTAAAACAAATACAGCTATCTTTGAATAAAAAAATAAAATTTATTACTAATTTAAAAGCTTTCGCACTTGTGCGAAAGCTTTTTCTATTTAAATAAAATAATTTATTGACATTTTCTATTTATTTTGTATTTTATTTGTATTGTAAGGCTAGTAATTTTGTTTCTCGTGTTATATTTTCTATGAAATATCTAAAAACTTTTTTGTGTACAACAGTAATTATTTGATCATGATTTTTTAGTAATGCTCCAAAAACACAGGCTCATGTATGAGACAATAATCATATGATTTCTATAAGTTTGTTTGTAGATAAAAAAGATATATCTGACTCGCTTCGTAGACAGATACGTAATGTAGATATTCGTTTAGATTCTGTTTTTATGTTATTTGATGATGTTAGTGATGCATATGCGTACAAAACTCGAGAGAACGATTTGATGTTGTCAGTACTGTGATCTCCTATGTGAGACAAAATTGCTATGTCAGATATAGATTTTTTGCAAAAGAATATGGAAAAAATGACAAAACAAAGAGATGTAAATTATTCTCTTTTTGAGAGTATGATGGACCTGAGGCAAGAGGTGAATATTGCAAAACAACAACTAGAAACTGTGTATCAAAGCGAACAAAATCTCAAGATCGTTTCCAAAGATATTGATCGTATTGTTAGCAAAATAGCTCACAAAAAAAAGCAATTTGAAGGTATATTGGCTGTATTGTTTTCTGATACAGGTGGATTTTTTGTTACACAATATAGTTTGTCTGATCTCTATATGATGACACGTGGGGAAAGAGCTGATATTTTGTTAAATATTCAGCGTAATTTATCTCAAGATTCTCTCGTGCAAAAAACCAATTCACAGTCTTTTTTTGATGAGTTAGTACAACAACGTACGGAGTTGCTTGCGCAAGTAGACTTTTTTGAAAGTTTGACGCCAATGCAACAATCAGTGCTTTTGTCTAAGTTATTATTGTTGTGAGATTTGCTGAAAAAGCTGTAGTTAGTTGATTCTTAAATTACAACTCTAAGTTTCCTTTTGGATAGACATAAAAAACATCTACAATCCCTTGTAATCTATTTCAAAACTTTTATAAAAATACTAATCAATTTACATAGATTCACTATATATGAAACTATCTTGCTGTAACACTACTATATTATTTGTTCTTCTACTAAGAAGGTATATTTGATGTTGCTAAAAAAAATGCACACACTTCTTATAACCTTTTCAATAGTAGAATGATTGAAAAGGTTTTTTTTATACTTGAAATTATATTATTATGCATATATCTAACGCCATACAACATCGTTTTACTCCTGAAAAGTGATCGGGTTTTGGTATAATTGTGGAAAGCAATATAACTCCAAATGAATTAGCGCAAGCTTTGTCGACTAGATCTTTGCATCCTGGTAATAGCTTTTTGGCAAATATGGACAACCATGTAAGATGAAAAGTTGCGTGAACTCAGTATTGAGCTCAGAAAACAGCTATGCTATACGAATTTATTAAAATGTCTAATACGACGTATAGACCTCATCAGATCATGGTGTGATGAAAGAAGTATGATATTGCAGAGGAGTCGTGATTGTATATGCCCTACTGAGATTTTATACAAAACCCCCAAAAAACCTGAAACGAAAAGATAGATGATTTGAGGTCAGATTCTTCTTCTCCTATCAATTTTCACTACAATGCAATGAAAGAGGTCTATGGTGATAGAGTCATTATGTCTTCAGAGTTATATTCTAAACACCGTGTTTTTTTGTCGTCTGTGATGGATACTGTGGTACAAGCACACCTAAAACAAAGTCCACAATCTCTTCTCACTCTCTTTCCCAAATATATACAGGATTGAGAAGAGTGGCAGTGAAAAGAAATACTATGAGATAGTATTGTTTATGTTTCTCAACAATGAGTTGATAAAAAAATTCCTCTTGCAGAGCTTACTAATAGATATTTTGACTTTATGAAATGAATCTCTGAATTGGTATCTCAATCGAACTATTCGGGCAATGAAAGATTAGAAAAAAAAGAGTCCGTACATTGACCTAAAGCATCTCTTGACCGAGTGTATCTGTTTGATACGATCTTGCAGTATCGTATTTCTGGCAAAAATTACGTTTTTCACGAGTGAGGAGTATCGATGCATACATATGTAAAGGAAAGACATGAATCAAATATGGCAGAGATGTATGCTTATTTGAAAGAATCTCCTGATTTTAAGGATCTTCCTCAAGATATGAACTTTGTGATAGTACCCGTGGCGTACAACAATCTCTTATCTACAGGTCCTGCCAAAATAGCACTTATCAAAAACCTCTATAACACAACAAACCAGTTTGATTTGTTGGAGAGTTGATGAAAATTTGCACAGTTTCTTACCAAAAAGCAGCGTTCTGCTATTAGAAATACATTTGAAAAGCTGAGAAAAGACATTGTCGATGCTTTTGATCCCAAATATTTGTCGGGAAAGATGTGAGAGGCTAGATGGTTTGAAACTCAGTACGATATACTTGCCAGTGGTGCTGAGTTGTCTCAGGTCTATGGTACTGAGCAGTGAGAGCGGACTTACGAAAAAACGAGAGCTTTTTTTGATAAAAAACTTAGTCCAGAAATACAGAAAAACAATAGAATTCCTAAAAAAGTTAAGAATAAATAGTTTTTACTTTATATACTCCGATGTTTGTTGCTGACCTTCACCAAGACCGATCTGATAATGCTCTTTATCTAACACACAAAGATTTTTTTGCTCTTTGAACTATTGATGATTGACGAAATTATCTTTGATTGGGTTCTTATAATCAAGTAGATTATTTTAGGTTAAGAAAATGAGGAGTGTTTCTTGTATGATGAGCTATATGTTTGATGCCTGAAGATATGTTAAAACCAACTGAAGAAACAAGATCAATTCTATCAGATCATATAAAATACTATACATATGTGATAGATAAATCAGATGGTAATCTGAATCAAATATTTACATCAAAAGATATACAAGAAGGTAAAATAAATGTTTTTCTTCATAGTGAATGATGTTATTTTATTGATGAATCAGATGTTGATTGTATCTATATTGATACGATGTATGAGATGTGAATTCGTTCGTTTGCTCTGACGTGGAATACGGATAATAATTTGTGTTGATGAGTTTGATCAGATAAGTGATTGACGAAACAGTGATTTTGTGCAATTGATAAAATACAAAGCAATAATTGTATTGTAGATCTTGCTCATATCAGTACTCAGGGTTTTTTTGATGTGATTAATCACACGAAAAAGCCTGTCATGTATTCTCATTGACAGATGCAATCTATCAATAATATTCCAAGAAATTGTTCTGATGATCAACTTGTGGCTTTATCAAAAAATGGTTGAATTTTTGGACTATCTCCTCACTGAGGGTTTTTATGAAAGCATGATACAAGTCTTTTTTTAGACTCAATTAAATTTGCAGTCAACCTCATGTGAGAAGACTGCGTTGCTTTATGATCAGATTATGATGGTATGGTAAGAAATTGAATGTTACCTTGACTTGAGACTGTAGACTGTCTTGCTTCCTTACCCGAGATGCTTTGAGACTATTGATTTAGTAACAGACTTATTGAAAAAATAATGTGACTCAATGTACAAAGATTTTTAACTGACACTTTGGTCTAAAAGATGACTTTTCTTGAACATGCTACTGCCTGAGTTACTATAATTTGATGAATGTGAAAATCAGCATGAATCAAATTTAATAGTCTCATTGAATTTTATGAGAATTTGTTTTTATGAGATACGAATGATCAAAACCGTATGCAAAATATTCTTATAGATGCAACAAAGATGCCTGATAGAAACAGTTTTTTGAGTGGAAATGGGAATAAAGAATTTTTATTAGATTATTGTGATTCTTTGTTGCAATGATGTAGATCTTTTTGATATTGTTCATTTGTATTCGTTTGTAATACTTTTCATGCCTTATTGCCTCTTTTGTATGAAAACCAAATATTAACTACCAATGATTATGTTTACCACTTGCCATTGTTGACACTTGAATATGTTGAAAGTCTCTCAAATTCTATTTTCTTGTTATGAACATCCTGAATGTATACTTCCAATGTTTATTCTTCGAAAAGAATTATACTACCAACTCAAAAAGAAAGAGATATTATTCATAATGTCATTTATCTATACAAAATGTGAAAGAGGTCAGAGCATATTTTATATAAAGAATACAAGAAGATAATAGAGTATTATGTAGAGACTTTGGACTGTGTTATATTGGAGTGATGTACAGAACTGCCTCTAATTAATGAGATGCTTTTTGATATTCCTTCGACCTCAATTCAATTTGTTGATCCAATGAAGATTACTGCACAGAGAATTGTACTTGATTATATACAAAAGTTAAAAAATCCTTGTAAGTATACTTTAGAATAAGCAAGTTTTTATATTGCTATGGTTCATGTTACTCAAATTTTAGATACCTAAAATCTACCGTATAAAATTTGCTTTATTTTGATAAGAGCTATATACTACATAGGGCAAATACAGATTTTTGAATGTTATATATTAAGCATGAAAAAAAATAAAAACTGACTATATTGAATGCTTAGACTTATAAGTTCTAGGACAAATGTATGAGTATGTTTTTATACGAATATGTCAAAATCTCTTGCAATAGCTTTGAAAATATATATCTACTACTTTAGTAATTTAGTTCAACTTATACAAAGATGCAAACATTTTTTATCAACGTCATTACGCTAGTGATTCTTCTACAGAGAAGGCGTATTTGATATTGCTAAAAAATATATAGCATACAATATCTTATAAACCTTCTCATCCAAAACGATTGAAAAGGTTTTTTTTTATAGTTTTTTTTAAATTTATGTCTGCTTCTGCTGCTTCTTCTTACATACCTCAAGTATGAGAAAAAACCAATACTAATCCACAAGATGTACAACAGGATGTACAACCAAAAGTTCCTTTTTGAACATTGCGTGAGTATCTTGCTTCTTTAAAAGAAAAATATTCTTTTTTTGACATGAAGATACTGAAATCTTCAATAAGTTCTTGATATAATGAAAAGGCAATCAAAAGATTAACAGATTCTTTGGGTAAAAGTCCATACAGTTTGTTGGATGCTTTTCAAAAATATCTAGAAGAAACTGCCGAACAAAATAAACTATTAGAAAATATAGAAATGAATGAATCCTGGATAGAGATACTAGAGTCATCTTTGTCTCTAGATCAGATTCCATGAGCTAAATGAGATACTGAAACTTTGTTTGGGCAGTATTGTAAAAAACAAGATGAATATAAAACAAATAGAATGCATTTTTATATGGAAGATTATTTGCGTCAATATATACATACTCATTTTACCCAAGAAACACACGATCTATTCAAGGTATTTGTAGGGCTTAAAGAAACAAAAACGGAGAGTGGTGAAACTATATTTACAGATAAGTCTTGAACTGTTATAGATTCTGAACTGTACAAAAAAAATACCTTATTTCTTTGATTATCTTCTCTATCTGATGAGTTTACATATGAGGATATTATGTCATGTTTAATAAAAAAAACGCCTTGACTGTTTTGATGAAGCTGATTGCGCTCAATGTGAAAAGAACACCATGATTTTTCTAGGTATTTTGATGCCGAGTATCAACATATAAAGTCGTCTTTGGCAGAGCATGTTTTATCAATGTTAGACTGAGATTCGTTTCCAACCCTTGAACAATGGCAAAAAAGTGTTGAAAGCTTTGATCTTGATAAAACACTAGAAAGTAGGAAACAACCTTTTGTTTTTTCTTCTTTGTTGGCAAAAATACAACAAGAAGACCTTACAGAAATTCCAGACACTTTTTTACGTCCAGAGTATATTCAAGATTTTACTAGATATGTTGTTGCGCTTGTTGAATGAGTCGCCAATGATGCGATACAAAATCTCTCTTTTGATGTACAAAACTATGAGGTACTATACAAACTTCAAAAATGTATTTCTGAATGAAAAAACCAAGACTTGACTTTGCATTTGGATAAATTTAAAGATCAAAATGCAAAAGAGTTGAAGACAGTGAAGTTTTCTTGTAGTGTTTGAAAAAACTTACGACAACTACAATATCAAGAACCAATAAAAAAAATACTTGAAAATGAATGAAATGAAAAAGAACAACAAAAATCAATAAAGAATTTTAAAATTCAGTGCGAAAAGCATCTTCAAAATAGAGTTATATTACATAGATATTATAAAGAGGATATGCATCGCACTATATGCAACGAACTAAAAGAATCATTCTCTGAAAAAGTATATCATATACGCAGTCGTTTAAAAACTATAACCTTTGATGCCTCGAAGGAATCTGAAGGTCAAGTTGATTATTTGTATACATTGAGACAAACTATTAATGAATTATCAAACCAATATGCGTACAAAAAGTCTGATGGTTTACAAATACTACAGATGAATGACACTAATGAGTCTAGAAAAAATATTTATGCCTCTTTGTCATATGAAGAACAAAAATTGTCTTCTTTACAAATTGAAAAGCTAGTTGCATTTGATATGCAGTTACAAGATTGTATGAGAGAAATATGATGAGATTATCAATCTGTTTTGTCATATAGAGATGAACACCCCAATGTTAAGCGTCTTGTCCTAGAGAGAAATAGATACTTATGAGACGCGATAGATTGATTTTTTTTCAATATCTGTCTTGAAAAATGATTTATGTCGACACTTGAGTATAATAATAATATTCTTACCGATCAGTTTTGGAATGAACTTGTGTTGTCCATTTCTAAAAATTACGTTGATTGTAATAGAAAGAAATTAGATATTGAAGACAATATGAAGGTGGTTTCGTCAAATTTATTTGATACAGTGTATAAAAGTATTCCATCTATTGTTGCTGAAAGAGAGAGTCCTTTGTCTCGAAATGATTTTGCTCAATTTATGGAAAAATCATATTTTGATTCGGTAGTTACACAATATCGTGATTTATTTGTTAGTACTTTGGATTCAAAGGATCTCACAAAAGAATCACTTCAGAATCGTGTCACAGAGACGCTTCAACAATCAGTCCTTTGTTTGTATGAAATATTTCTGACTCACCATTTGTTTTTAAAAACTTGAGATGCTAATGGATGGTGAAAAGATGAACTTAAAACTTTGTTTGATTGTATTGTAAGATCTTTAACTGTGTATGACTCCAATACGCCAAAAGTAGTTATTAAAGTTTGATACTGAGGAAGTGAAGCAGATGTTATTCCTAGAGTAGCTGGATATCACTGAATGTCAGTAATAATAGCAAATATATTTAAAAAGTATTGAATACTTGCCGATGTGAAACCATTTCATGCGTATAATTTAAGTACAATCGTTAATGGCTTGTCATCTAAACAAACAGATGTTAACGCACAATGAGTAACAAAAGTTACAAATACCTTTGTCAAAGATTTTCTGTCTCAAGATGTAGACATAACTATGGATATCTTAGATAAGGATTATTTTAGTTTTTTGAAAGAGTCTTGGTTTGTTTCTCTTTGTGATTATATAAAAGAAGATTATGAGTATTGTTTACAGGATAAGGATTGTCTAGAGAGTGATAAGTTGTTTACAAAGCAAATACAAGAGCTTATGTCAAGAGCTCATGAACATAACTCTTCGGATTTGTCAGACGCAGAAGCTCTTAATCGTGCAATACAATATGCTGCAGCTCATCCAATAATATTTTGAGATATTTATCCTTTAGACCTCTCTCAAGATCAAAATACATATTTACATACTATAAAAATTTGATCAGAATGAGAAAGGGCGTTTAATGTTGTTCAAAAACGTATAGCAAACCACATTGCTAAATGAGAAATAAAGTGATGGTATATTCCTAATTACGTAAATTGAAGTTGATATAGTCCATTGCATCGAACTAGTAACTGATCTAGTAAGCCATGATATTATCCTGCAGACTCAACTGAGGTTGTTTTGTCTGATATTTGAAAGAATGTAAATAACTTTGATGAATTGAAGGCAAAATATCTTGTAAGTACAGAACAAAATGAAAAACATCCTTTGCATGATGCACGAGACGATATAGAAATGCAGGTTTGAATGATTCAATATGGATTGAATTGTGATAAAAAAACTGCAGAATGAAAGTATCGAGATTTCTTGATGAAGTGTGCGAGTAAATTGGATGCGCCTTCCCAAGATACTGTATAGAATTATTCACTTTGATTACCTAAGAAGAGATTGTTATTTATGTCCATATCTGTATGTATTATAATGTATTTATGGATGTTTTATTTGCTACATATTCCTAAAGTATGATTCAACTTTGAATAGAACATGAAATGTTTTTGGTATATAAGAATTGAGATCCTATTTCTTACGATATAGTTCAAAAATTCTGGAGTATACTTCAAAAGCAAATTCCCACTTCTACTTTGGTTAAAAATTTTGATCAAACTGCTATCGTGTGAGTAGATATTAGTCCTTACTGAGATCTAAGTAATGATACACTTGGGTCTTGTATAGAATATGCTTCTTGTGTTTGTGATACGATATTCTCAGTAAAAGAAAATCATTCTCAGGCAGTTGATCTGATATTAAAATCATTAAAAATATATAATGAATCTATAGTTGATACAGAAGAACATATTTATCTTCATTCGATTGGGAAACATCCTACTGTTATTGCATCTGAAAATTCTTATATGTCTCTAAGAACACCAAAATGACCAGTGTATGATTACATTAATAATATAAGAAAATGGAATCACAAGATATATCTTCCAACAACTTCTCTTCAGGTAAGTGTTGATTTGCCAGCTGGAAAAGAATATGAAACTATCTCTTCTCTCCATCGTGTAATGCCACTTGTGATTGCAATGACTACTAATGCATCTTTTTCTGGTGGAGTAAAGACGCCTTATCAATCTCAAAGATTAGTAGATCAAGAATCTTTTATCCCAGATAATCATATTGATAAACACTTGCTTTGAATGTGGAGACAAGAACCACACAGTATGGAGGATATTTTAGATAGTGTTTTTCGCAACCGTCCTATGATTTGAATCTCTAAAGATAAAAGATCTTCTATAGAGGTTGTTGTTGTGGATTGAGTTACTCCCACTTTGTATGATTATATTTGTCAAAATGGGGGTGATCCAATGTTACTAGTAAATCCTATGCAACGTTTGGCATTTGCTCATACAAAAATTCAAATGAATCCTCCAAAGAATCTTGAACTACAGCGTGAAGAAACAATAAAAGCGATAGAAAATAAAAATGTTTTTGCCTTTTTGCAGTCAAAATGAGTGAAGTTCTATACAGAAATTCGTTGCATTGATTCTCCTTTACCATGAGATGAAATGTTCTCACCAAGTTTAATTCTGTGATTAGTTTCTAATTATAAAGATTTGGAAGCCTTTGCTAAACAAAAAGAATACAAAGAATGGCTCTCTTATGACGAAGTTGCAAGAAAAATGTGATACAAGGATACTACTCTTCGTAATTTGTCAGATAATCTTTTTGTAATTGCGCATACCTGATTAAAAAATAGACTTCTAGGCGAGGAAAAGGCACTAGAAACATACAAGAAAAAATACTTAGATCACTTGCTTGTCCCTTCTATGAGGTATGAATCATTTGATGATCTGTTAGTACAGTCTCGTTATGCTTTTTATTAATTATCCATATATCCTATGATTAAAATAGATCGTGCTGAGCTTATCGTTTTTGATTTGCCAATCAAACATCCATTTACAGTTAGTTTTGGAACAATAACTAATCGTAATGCTATACTTGTGAAACTATATAGCAACGGTGTTGTTGGATATTGAGAATGTGCTTCTTTTCATTTTCCTTTATATTTACCGGATTTTACTGCAGCAGAATATTTAGTTCTTGAAAAATTTATTTTACCTGCCATACTTTGAAAGTCTTTTTCTTCACCTGAAGAGTTTGTAGCATCTTATCAGTTTGTAAAATGACATAATTTTGCAAAAACAGCTGTAGAATGTGCTTTTTGGCATATATTAGCTCAACAAAAAAATACGTCGTTGACAAGCTTGTTTTGATGAACTCGCACAGAAATCGAGGCTTGAGAATCTTTGTGAATTAAGTCTTCAATACAAGAAACCATAGATGAAGTACAACAACGTATAGATGAGTGATATAAACGTATAAAAGTAAAAATTAAACGCTGACGAGATGTTTCAGTTGCGGAGGCCATCCGCAGCAAATTCCCGTCTATATCTCTGATGCTTGACGGAAATTCAGATTATACACTAGAAGACAAAGAGACTCTTTTGTCCTTAGATCGTTTTGACCTATTGATGTTGGAGCAGCCTTTATGATACGATGATATAGTTGATCACTCTTTTCTTCAAAAAGATATGAAAACTCCTATTTGTTTGGATGAAAGTATTTTATCTTGTTCTGATACTAGAAAGTCACTCGCGATTTGAGCTGCAAAAATAATTAATATAAAACCATGAAGAGTGTGATGACCTTTAGAGTCTATAAAGATTCATGATTATTGTCAGAAACACGGTATTGGTGTATGGTGTTGAGGTATGTTAGAGACGTGAATTGGTCGTGCTTTTAATATCGCTTTGGCTTCTCTTCCAAATTTTATCTATCCTGCCGATATGTCAGAAACTCTACTTTTTTATAATGAAGATTTTGTCAAAAATCCATATAAGATTGTTGATTGAATGATAGACGTACCGCAGACTCCATGATTGTGATATGAGATAGATGATGTTGCAATCGCTAAATATACTATACATTCACAAATATATGCTTAAAAAATTTTATATAATTATACTAAATCATTATTAATGAGTAAAACAATAGATTGATCTCATATTACATTTATCTGACAACAACCGGCATCTTTACGAGAAGATTATGGAAAAACTTGCGCAGTTGAATCTCTAAAAGATTGTTTATGATGTGATACTGATTTTATTGAAAGGCAACTTGATGTGAAATCTGGTACAATGAAGACATATCAGTATGCTCAATGAGTAAGAATGCCAGATATACAAAACCTTAACGAATCCCGTATGCTTATTATTGGATGATCTCAGCATGATGTTAAAGACAGAGAGGTGCATGCTCATATGCCAGAAGTTATAAGCGTTATCCAGCATGCTATTGAACATAAAATTCCTGTTTTTTGAATATGTTGAGGACATCAAATGATTGCACGAGCATTGTCAGGTAACCCTAATATTGTAGTTCCGGTCGGACTGTATAATTTTGGAATGCAACAGATAGAAGCTTCTTCTCACCAATTGTTTGAAGGTTTAGCTCCTCATCCGTATGTTACAATGAGTCATTCCTTTTGTGTGGATAAAGATATAACAGAAAAAGCACCCGGTGCTCAAATAATAGCTACATCTCATGCTGATACTATCGTACAAGCTTTGGCGTATGCACAAGATTGAAACATAGTTTGGTCAACTCAATACCACCCAGAAATGATAGCTTGAGATTTGATTCCAATTATGCTGATGAGAAAGGAAAGATTAATCTCTAATCTTTTTGGTGACGAATGAAAATTTAATGAAGCGTATACTACCTATAAAAACTTTGATAAACCAGATGCGTGAAAAACTATGTTGCAAAACTTTTATTCTAAAGCTATGCAACAATGATCATAAATTTATACATAAGTAGAAAATGATTCCTAAGTTAAAAGAGTTTAATATTGTACCATCTAAGAACCTTGATTATTTAGGTTGACGACAATCCCTAAAGGTAGATGATAAGAATCCACTTTTTACCGAAAAGGTTGTTAAAATTGAACATCCAAGAATAGTATCTTTATATAAATGATGAGTACATTCATTGCACACAACATTAAATGCTTGATGTGATGTATTAAGAGAAACCGTTGTTGCAAAGTTATATAAGGCAGTTGATAGTATTCCTAAAGATTATGTTTTATGACTTTTTGATGCTATTCGTCCCCTATCTCAACAAAAGTCATTATTTGATGAATGGTATGGAATTTATAAAGAGAAACATCCAACACTATCACATAAGGAGCTTTTTGAATTAACTTCTACCGTCGTTTCGCCTACAAAAGATATTGAGTGAAATAATATATATCCGCCTCATTCAACATGATGAGCAGTAGATTGTATGTTGCTAGATGCAAAGACATTACAACTTAGTGATATTCTTACTTTTGATGATATGGAACATCCATGTCTGTACTTTGACTCATTAGAACATATGAGTCTAGACGTTATTAATAGTCAGTTATCACATCTTTTTTTGGCAACCCAGGACATAAAGTATAAAAATATAAGTTTAGATCAGTTTTCTGAGGCTCAAAAAACTCGTAGAATTTTGTATGATGCAATGACTAGTTGCGAATTTTTTGCTTATCCTTGAGAATCCTGGCATTTAAGCTACTGAGATGCATTGTGGGCTAAGGAGAATAATAAAGACACGTTTCCATATTGATATGTTAACATGTAACTTTAAAAGTGAATATTAAATAATTTATTTTTTAAAAATATCATAATGTCTTCTACAATAATTCCTTTAGCTCTTGATTTGATCGCAATTCCGTCAATTAGTAGTGATTTGCTTGCATGTCGCAGTGTACTAGACAAAATTCAAGCCTATTTGGAATGAGCCTGAGAAATTGTATATTTCAATGATAAGCCTTCACTTATTGTTGCTAACTATGATATTGAAAAAGAATGAAAACGAGCTGATATTGTATTAAATGGACATATTGATGTTGTACCACCTACGCAAGATTGACAATTTGATCCGCGTATCGAGTGAGATAAGCTTTATGCTCGCGGCTCTTGAGATATGAAAGCATGAGTATCAATATTGGTTGAAATAATGAAAAATGCTTTATCAAATGATGTCTGTAAAAAAAAGATTTTATTGCTTATTACTTCAGATGAGGAAGTAGGAGGATTTGATGGAGCTGGGAAGTTAACCGAGCAAGGTCGATGATGAGATGTGGTTTTTATACCTGATAGTTGAGATCTTTATCGTTTTGTTACTGCAGAGAAATGAATTTTAAATATACATTTACAAACAAAATGAATTGCATGTCATAGTTCTCGTCCTTGGTTAGGTTCAAACGCTATTGAGACTGCATACAAGTGTTTCGAAGAAATAAAATCTACTATTGTTGATAATACAAAACTTATTAGTCCCT
Source organism: uncultured Candidatus Peribacteria bacterium (assembly GCA_964526045.1). Lineage (GTDB taxonomy): Bacteria > Patescibacteriota > Gracilibacteria > Absconditabacterales > Absconditicoccaceae > CAZGIF01. The sequence goes on from CAZGIF010000002.1 coordinate 66,776, forward strand.
CTTATTGGTGATCTACATGTGAGTTAACTATAATTCAAGGTGGAATAGCATCAAATACTGTTCCAGATTTATGTTCAATGACATTAAATATCAGACATACAGAAGAGTGGAGTTATGAAGAGTTGTTATCAAAAATCGAATGAATTGCAAAAAAATATAACACTGTAGTAACTGTTCCTTTGTATTGACCATTGTTATATTCAGATCCAATGAATAAGTATGTTCAGCGCTATCATGCTATTGCAACTTCTCATCTGTGAGATGCTGTTGTTCAATGAAGAGAACACTGAGCAAGTGATGGTAGGTTTTTTGCTGCAAAAGGTTCGGTTGTTATTTTACATAGACCTACATGTGAAAATATACATTGAGATAACGAATGGGTTTCTATTGAAAGTATAGAGCCTTTGTACAATATTTTACATGATTATATTTTTTAGTCTACTTGCTAACGACTTGGCGTATTCTCCCAAACATCAATAATGCCTTTTGTTTAAGTTTATGTGTATTTTAGTTTCTAAAATATTTTACATTTTTTATATATGTTCATAAAATGTCATTAGATACGTCCAAGATTTCCTCTTTGTTACTAGATAGGAGTCAGCTTACATCTTTTTTCGAAAAATATAGTGAATCATTACAAGAGACGCTCACATTCGGTACAGAATGTGAGTTTATTTTGGTAGATAAAGCGTCTGGTAGGTGAGTTGATAGACAAACCTCACAATCTATAAAAACTAGATTAGATAAGTTATTTCTTCAAAATAAATTGTCTCATCGGCAAACACAATATGAATTTGCAGCATTCCAACTTGAAGTGAGCTGTAATCCATACTTTTTGGCGAACTGGAATCAGTATCAATTAGATTTGGAGTTGATGTATCGTTTGTTGGGTCAATCAGCTGAAGAACACGCTGCTACAGTACATACAAAACCAACACTTGATAATAGTCTATATCCAATCGATAGTGAATGAAATCCTGTGTGTGAGCATCATGATGCAGTTGGTGAAAAAATTAGAACTACCATTGCTCATCGTGATAATCATCCAGAAAAAACACCAAGTCAGTATCAAGAAATCTTTAGAAGGTGAGCTCCTACGTCGCTTCAAACACACATTCATATTGGTGATAATCAAACAACAGCCTCTCTGTATATTTTGTTGCACAACGCCTTGTTACAAGACTACAATGCCTCGTGACGTACAGATACAAAACAATATCTTGTAGAAGTTTTGGGGATGGATGAACAAAGACATGATGATCGATACGCGAATGTTTCTTCGAGGTATGATGTTGGGGAGTTGGCAAGTGGAAGCATTTTTGTCAATGATAGGTTTTTGAGACAAAAGGATGTCTCGACAGCACTTACAAGTAATACTCGTCACGCTATTGAACTAAAGCAACACCCACAAGCCACTTGAGATGTTGTACTAACAACGGAGATTAGACGACAAAATTCTCATTACGATGCTCAATCTTCATTGCTTGCTACACAACAAAATATTGCATTGATGATGCGAGCACATATCATGCTTGATAGATAATTTACACAAACTATCTCTTGTCTCTAAGACAAAAATTGACTATACTCGAATAATATACTATCATTTCTTACTCTTTTCATTCTATTTTTTTCATTCAATGTCTTGATTACAAACGCCAGTTATTTGGAAAAATTGAGTATTTTCTCCTCGAGAAGATGTACAAGATCACCATATTAATCATAGTTTGCATTATGGAACAGGTGTTTTTGAGTGAATGAGATTTTATAACACGTCTCAATGACCAAAAATATTTAGGTTAGATGATCATATTACGAGGTTGTTGTATTCTGCTTGAGTTGTGTGATATGAAGTGCCTTACACGCACCAACAACTTGTAGATGCATGCAAACAACTTGTACAAAAATGTTGAGAAATTGCATGATATATACGTCCATTAATCTATTTCAAACCCTGAGCTATGGGAATCAAAATAAAAGACCCCATACCAGAAGTTGCTATAAGCGCACGAAAACGATGAAAATACCTTTCTGAAGATGCAATTCGTGTCAAAATTTCACGTTTTAGAAGGATTCATCCTGACACAACCGTTATTGATGCCAAAATCTCTGGACACTACGTCAATAGCGTCTTGGCGTCACAAGATGTTGTTTCACAATGATATGATGAAGCATTGTTATTGGATACAACCTGACATGTTGCAGAATGACCATGAGCAAATATATTTTTTGTCAAAAAAGTTGCTGACTGATATCACGTTGCAACTCCACAAACCTGACATATTTTGCCAGGATTGACGAGAGATGCTATTTGTACGATGTTAGCAAAATCATACAGCATACACGTCCAACAATCTTTGCTAGTTTCTAGTGATCTTGGTTGATATGATGAAGCCTTTTTTGTATGAACAGCGGCAGAAGTTACAGCGATATGATCTATCACAGACCAAGATGGTACAGAATATGTGTTCACATCCGGTCAGTCAGATTCTTTTGTATCAATGATCAAGCACGCGTATATGGACATAGTTTGTTGAAAAAATCCAGAATATACACACCGGTTATCATAATTTTTATTTGTATTGTCTTTCATGACTGATAAGGCATCAACACATATTTTGGCGATTTGACCGCATCCAGATGACGTAGAAGTTTGATGTGGAGGAGCGTTGTACAAATCCTACCTTGATGGCAAAAAAAACGTCATTATAGATTGTTGTCCATCGCAAATGTCGACAAGATGAAATCCTACGTTGAGACAGCAGGAAGCACAAGATGCTGCTAGGATTTTGGGTGTTGAGACAAGACTCAATATGTGACGAGAAGATACAGCAATTCGTGATTGTGAAACATGCAGATTGCAAATTGCACAACAAATCAGAAAATTTAGACCAGAAATTGTCTTGGTTCCGTATGTTCATGACAGACATCCTGACCACGAAGCAGTACCACTTTTGGTAAAAAATGCGTTATTTTATGCATGATTACAAAAAAAGAATATAGACTGACTTGCTCCACGAAAGCCTAGAATGTTGTTGCAATATATGATTTGGGATTTTTTCCAGCCTGATGTCGTTCTTGGATTAGAGACTGAACACTTTGACAAAAAGATGGAAGCATTTTTGGCTTTTGAATCACAACATGATACCAACTCACATGCTTTTGACTATATTCGTGGTAGGGCTCAAACACTTGGGTTTGCAATCAAGAAACCTTTCTGAGAGTGATTCAAAACCTTTGGGACTTCTATTTGAGTAGAATGTTTTTCTGCTATGACGACATGATTTTTTTAAATATGTATAATGTATTGACATTGATTTTTATAAATGTAATATTTATTACATGCCCCATTAATAACGGTGTAGTATTTTTTAATATTTAGCTTAAATTATGAGAAAAAATCCAAATTTAGATAAAACTCCAAATGGTTTTGTTAGTAATATGAAGCAGGGAGCTTTAATTCTTTCTTTATTAACTACATTCGCTATGAATACTGCATGTTCTGACACTAGCGAAAAAGTAGATTATAAACAAAAATATATTGAGCTCTTAGAAAAAGAGAATAATAGATTAAGTGGTCAACAAGTAAATGAAACAACAGAATCTACTGTAGAAAATGTTAGTGATGATACAAATGCTGAGACTATTACTTCAAGTCAAGGTCATTGAGTAACGCATTATAGTCAATGACAAGCAACTACAATTGACAGTCGTTTACCAGATAGTCTTACTGATGAGTATGTTTCCAGTGTTATTGATGAAATGAGAAAAATATGAAAAAAAGATAGTGTCGTAACGAGTAAATCTTGAGAAACAATGGGTTTAGATGCTAGGTCTCTTCAAGAGCTGATAGATAATTGAACCATGAAAATAATTTCAATAGAAGAAGTGCCAGCAAAATAATAAATTCATATATTTAAATAAAAATGATTTAGATAGTCACATACATACGTATGTGATCTCTTTTTTATAACAAAAATTTGGAATGAAAATAAAATATATATCAGAAAATATAAAATATATATCAGAAAACATAAAATATATATGAGCATGAATAGTCTGATTATGAATAGTAGCTTTGCTAGTTTTTAAAAGTGCAGAAGAAATTAACGATGTCTTTCTTGATCAGCCTCAGATTGAAAACAATTGTGATGATTGCAACAAAAAGAGATTAGAAATACGTATTGATTCTGTTGATGCTGCAAATAATTCTATCTCTGTTGATAGTGTATCTCGCTAAAAATATTCTCGTGTACATGAGTGTTTTTTTTGATTGCTATTGTAATTGACTTTTGTATAAAATACTTGTGATTAGTTTTTTTAGCTATATATAAATAATTATGAAAACATCTCCAACATGAACTCCTGAAAATACATTTGTTAGTAAAATGAAAAATTCTGCATTAACGTTGTCTTTATTTGCAACATTATTATTTTCCGTTGCTTGTTCTTCAAATAGTGAAAATAAAGAATCTGAAGTAACCTTTAAATCTCTTAGAGAAGATAGTAAAAAGTCTTCAGAAGAATTTCATGAACTCTTGGATCAACTGGAAGAAATTAATAAACGTAGGAATGAAGATTTTGATAACTGAAACCTTCACTATTGAACATTACCATCAAGAAGTCTATGATGAGTTGAAAGTTTAGAAGATTCGTTACGTCGAGCTTGAGTAACAGATAATCACTCAGTCAATGAAGTCCCTCAAGAAGGTTATATTGAAACTAAACCAGAATATGCAACAGATGAAAGTTTGAAAACAGATAAATAATTTTTACTCTATACTATTTGTTATGAATTGAAGAAATACAGACACACTATGACACTTTAATAAAGTAGCACAACAATTGAGAAATAAATTTTTAATTGCAAGTCTATGTACGAGTATGTTTGCTATGTTTTCTTGTTCTCCTTCAAGTAACAATGAAAAATTGCAGGAAGAAGTAGATCTAATGAAACAAAAAATAGAATTAATGGAGAAGATGAAAGAATTAGAACAATGAACAAAAGAACCAATAAAAAAAGAACAAATAAAAAAAGAACCAACAACCTGAGTCTCTACTGATGATTTGAATGCTGAGATTAATAGACAGGCAGAAGTAGATAAGTATATTGAAGATGGGAGAGCTCTCCTTGATATTAAAGTATGAGACGATACTATTTCTACTGAAGAGAAAATAAACTTATTAAATGCTGAGATAAATAGATAATCTTAAGTAATAAAATCACATAAAAAGATACGACTTTATAAAGTCGTATCTTTTTGTGTAAATAAATCTTTTTTGCAATATAACTTGCTCTAGCAACCGATCAACAAATGTGTATATTTTGAGTATGAGACCAATTTGATATTGACAAAAAGATACTCTCTTGCACTCATCGACGCAAAATGCTTCACCAACGCAAAATGCCTCGTCCAAACGTTCATCTCCTGTCAGGCAGATGATTTTTTGTCTATTGATAAGTTGTGGTTTTGTGTGAGTTGCACATGCAAGTGAATACACTGAAAATGTATTAGATACAACAAAGTTAGATACAAAGAAGTTAGATACAAAGAAGTTAGATACAAAGATACTACATCACACTAGTGTGGATACTACGAATATGACACGAACTGATAGTTTGGCATATCATCTGTATCACAATCTCAGCGATATACAAAAAACTCTACCCTGACCAGATAGTGTGTATGCCTCGGCTGTTCCGATTGGACTACAGGATCAAGACATTGATACGCAACGCATGTTCTTGCGAGAGCAGTGGTTTACGAAACAGTATTGAGCACTTTTCAATACATGAAAGTATATTATGCAACATAATCTTCCAGAAAATTATCTTGCATTGACTAATCACAATGGTGATGTGTTGCTTGATACTGCAAATACGAGACGTTTTTTTGATTTTTTGTGCGATATGTTGCCAGAGGGGAATAAACATGTGACGTTTGATGCTTTTGTTGCGTTGGTGACTGCTAACGAATCACGACATACCAATGTTGCAATGCACAGTATCAATCACACATGATATCCATATAGACAAACTGATGGGAGTTATAGTCGTATTGACATACACCATAGCCAAAAAATAGTAAAATCACTCAATACATATTTTTACAAAAAGTTTGATGTAGATTATAATCTTTCGTATAGCGATTGGGATGAGTTTTTCTCTGATATGTCTACATTCCAAACATGAGAAAATATTGCACAGTCAGATCAAAAAAATACTGACGCTGAGGTGTTTGCAATCAATTTTTTGCGTATTATTAATCATACATTTGCTGCATGATATACAAATGGGAAACGTTCTGCTTTGCGTGATTTTCTTGCTCTTTATACATCAACTGACCCCAAACAACAAAAAAAAGCACGTAAAATACGTGCTGATTTGTTAGATATTTTCTGGGGAAATTGCGATGATCACAAGGATCATGGCATAGAGTATCAAGATAGTGTTGCTAAGTAGTCTTGTCTGCTTTATTTTTTTCTACCTATCTTTTTTTCACTCTATCTTTGTCAGTTTGTTCTTTACGAATTGTATCTGCAGTCTTGCTTGCATCTTCTTCTGTGGCAAAACCATCGTGATTTCTTTTGTGTAGGTATAAATCATAGGCATCTCTAATATTATCGAGTAGCAAGAGATTTTGTGTTCAATTTTCTTGTAATTCATTTGATTTTTCTAGTTTTTTTAGCTCTAGTCTCATTCCATCTAGTTTATTTAGAGCCTCTTCTCGTCATTGTACATACTTTCCATCAATTTTTTCCTTTTTCATCATAAATAATGAAAATACCATTTTGTGAGTATTTTGTAGCATTTTTGTATAATTGTCTTTGTTGAGTCTGTCTATAGTAAAGCTACTCCCCTTTACAAAACGATTGAGATCTACTGAGTATTGTCATAATGTTGTTATGTTCTCTTTAATAAATGACAGTTCTAAGTTATGGGTAACCATCCATTCACTAATGTATTCTACAGGAAACATTTTGTCGTTTTCTTGGTCTGTCATATTTGGAATGATTATTTTTTCTCAAGACACTTGTGTTACTTCTCGTCATTTTTCTACTTTCTTGATGAGTCATTTTTCTTTCATATCTTTGACGGCTTGGATACGAGTTCTTGCTCATTCGTAATCGAGACTATCTCTGCTAGATCACATAGTTGCTCTATTGGCAGCATTATTAAAAAAATCTGTCGCAGACATGGTTTGTGATACGGACTGTCAATCTTGTCAGGTAGTTTGTTGTGTGATTTGTATGTTGTTTCACATGTTTTGGAGAATAGTCCTAAACTCTTGAATCGTTAGTTTATCTAGATTAAATCATGGTTTGTTTATGATGTCATTTACGTCTGTAACGAGTTTGTTTTGTTCTTCTGTAAGTTCTGCATTTTCTACTGCTTGTATTGTGAAGTTGTCTACGTTATTGCTCATAGTGTTTTTTGTAAAATATAAAAAGTTATAAGCTAGAGAGGTCAAGCTCTATGTCTTGATCTTGTTCTTTTTGTAGTTTTTTGAGGTGTGCAAGGTTTTTTTGTAGTGTATCTTGTTTGTGTTTTTTGTCAGATGCTATGATCGAATTATACAAATTTTGTATGTTTTGTTGCATGCGTTCGTACATAGTGTCTTGTACATCGGTGTCTTTGTACTGCTCGATAATTGACGTTGTCTCCTCATACAATCATGAGTCAATCTTTTGTAACGGAGCAACAAACGAACATATTCATTCATATGTGATGTGTGTCATAAACTAATTTCAAATATAAATCTTCTTCCTATTGTAAGTATATCTATGATTTTCTTTTCTGTCAAATTTATTGCTTTTTTGTAAATAAAAAATGTCCTTCATCATTTCTGATGAAGAACAAGTTATTTTGAAAGATACTATTCTTATGTTAGTTGCTAGCTTTCCATTTCTTAAATCTACTATAATTTTGTAGGTAAAGTTGTTGTCTAAATTCTTCAAATTTTGCTTCTCATGATTGGAGTATAGTTTGCATTAATCAATTGTGAACATAGCTTGCTTGTGATAAATCTGTGATGGATCATTCAATGCTTACTTTATCATATACTTTTTCAAATGCTTCTTTTGCTTGATGATGTCGATATGAATATGTTTTGTCAAGTCATCCTCAGAACTCACAATCACCTTTATTTCACATAGCTTCCCATGCGAGCTGTCTTGCTGCCCATTGCAAAGGGATATTGATTATGTCATACTGTCGATTAGGACCATTAAGGTTTTGTTCAAAAGCGTCTATTTCTGTATAGTTTAATGGTATAGGTAGTTTGCTATATTCTGTTTTTTGACGAAGAGGAACTAGATGTCTATATTCATGGTTTACTGTACCCTCAAAGATTTCAGGTAATGTCGGAGAATGGATTCGACTCAGATCTACTGTAGGATTATCATTAGCATACTGCATTATTTTTTTATCAAGATTTTGACTTGCTTGTATGAGCGCAAAATCGACAAGTACTGCTTGTACTCAAAGTGCCCTCAAATCAGCCATGACATATGCTCATGGAAATGATCAACTCGCAAAAAAAATACTTTTTCATTTGTATTCTTTCCATACTCCATATGTTATTCAATTTTGAATAGTTCAAATACTATGCTTTTTCATATATGCAAGTCTTGCAGGTCATCCTGTTATTTTGCTTAATCAATTTGCTCTATTTCTTAATTCCGTCATATGTGCCTCATAATACACTTGAATTTTATTGTATTCATCAATTGATGTTGATATCAACCTTCAAAGGTCACTATTGATCTCGGGTGAATTCATGCGATCATTAGGAACAAATGTCTGTGCTCAATTGTTTGTATGGTTTGTCTCAGTTTTTGTCTTATTTTGAATTATTTCACTTTGAGTTTCATTAGTTTTATTTATTTCTATATCACTGCTACTTGCTTCGTTTTCAATCGATCAATCACTATTACCAAAAAGAAATTCAACTCTTCTATTTGCTGAAGCGGTAGGGACTGTTCAATCAATTGGGTCAGTTGATCATTCTCGAGATATATGTATTCTTTTTGTGTCAAATCACAGGTTCTCAGTCATATACGTTTTGATAGCCAAGGCTCTTTGCTTAGAAAGCTCTATGTTCTTATCAAAATCTCAAATATGTTGAGTATGTCAAATAACTTTTACTTCAAGTCTTGGATTGTTTTTCATTATATGTCATAGTTTGTCTAGTTCTTGCTTCGCTGTTGATGTTAATGTAAATGTAGACATATCAAAAGCTACTTTTTCATTATCAAAGATAGTCCCTATGTCAACTTCTTTGTTTGTAATTTTTCTGCTAGGTTCATTAAACTTTAGTCATAAATGTTTTAGGTTTAGTGTATGTTTGTACGTGTCATTTATACAATAACATCAACTTTTTCCACGCCTTTCTTGCCTTTCTTTGTAATATGCATCAAAATCATATTCTGATTGATTTTCATACACAAGATCTCTTTCTCAGATAACAGATCCTTCAACGATGTTGTTGTCTCACACAGGAGAAATATTTTGACTTCTTTTTATTGCTCTCAAACTTTCTGTTGTAGGTACAAGTATTTTTTTGGGAGTAACCGCTCCTTTCATAATTAGGTCTTTACTAAAGTTTTCTAAAACAAAGTAATACATAATAGCATCGTCGAATGTTGCTCGAGGTATATTTTCAAGTGTCACTCCCTTACGTTGAAGTTGTAGTATTTTTTGGATACGTTCGTGATATCAATATCATGGCTGTACCCATTTAGAAATCTGCTTTCCTCGTAATGTTGTGGTCATTTTTGTTCATTTTCAACGATTCTGTTGTTGAAAGTGTTTTTCTAATTCATCGATATTTAGTGCTACAAATTCTTCGAGAAATAGTATTCTTAAAATTCTGTCGTTAGGATCTTTATTTTGAGGATCCATATTAATATCGTAAAGACTTGTTATGTCAGATCGTGTAAGTTGACCGTAGCTGTTATCTATAATAAAGTATCAATCAATATCTTTGTTCCTTACAAAGTCTATGAGCTGGGTTTTATGCTTGAGAAACATATCTGCTGTAATGATATGATTCAGTTTTCCTTTCATAACATCAACTGTATCCGGTACAACAACTTGTATATTTTCCGCGAAATCTTTTTTAGTTATGTTTTCTTTATTTGTGTTGTCAAATAACGGGGCTGATGCTTGAGAATTTCATATAATAAATCATCAGTCTAAGAGAGATTTTTTTAGTTCTGTTATAAGTTCTTGAGGGTTGTTTGTTATAGCACCGACGTTTTGATATGTTACTCATTTTTTTCATAGTTTACGCTTACAATATACAATGTTTCGTCTCATGTACTATCAATTCTAGCATTTATTTTGATATATTTTGCCTTAATCTGTTTACCATTGTAAGAAAGATTTAAATCTGACAAAAATTTTCTAATAATTTGTTCATCAAATTCAGGATTATTCTTCACTGACTCATTAGATATTGTAGGTTCAAAGATATCTGTTTTATGATCTATTTCTGTTATATTTTCTGTTATATTTTCAGATGTATTTTGCTCTTGTGAAAAAATTTCATTTTTATTTTCGCTTTGTTTCTTGTCTTTTTGCTCAGTTTTTTCTTCATTATTTTTCTCAGACTGTTGATATGTTATTCTTTCTGTTATAAAATATACTTCTAATGTACCCATTTCTTTCTCTATGTTATCTATTCTCTCTTGTGTAGCTTTTAAAGATCTTTTGGAATCTTTACTTGGATTGGCCGAGTGTAATGAATCTAGTTTGTCTTTCATTTCACTAAAAATTTGCTTTTCTTTTTTTAAGAGTTCAAAATGTTCAAGTTTTTCTTGTTGCTCTGGATTCAGAGGTTGTCAGTTTGTTTGTGCTTCACTTAGTCAAGTAAATCAAAAATTCAACGCTAAAATAAGTGTTGATGTATACAAAACACGTTTAAAGGATGGTAATTCACTATGTATGTTTTTTATTTTATCTTTTATTGTCCCAAAAGTTCCTTGTAATACGTTCATATAAATTTTTTTTTGTAAAAATTACACCCTTAGAGAGTTTTATTATAAATTATATTACTTAATTTCCCCAAATTGCAGTGTACGGTTCTCCTTCTCATTAAACTAAGATTTGGTGGAAAACTGAAAGTCATTCACAACCTATTATTATACTCTAAAAACAGGCTACATCATTTTATTATTCAAGATTTAATAATAACAATTTAGCTACTTCATCGCCAAAATATTTCTCCAATTCTCCAATAATTAACTCTTTTTCAACAGTATTCCAATCTTTTCCAAGTGCAGAAACTAAGGTGTCAGATACTCCTGCATCTGTGAGATACCCTTTGTATTCTTCAAGGTGTTTTTGACCAACCTCACCCCATTTAAATATATGTCAATCAAATAGACTTAAACTTTTTTGTCCAGCAGTATTAGTACCACCAGCGATATAAAAGCGGTCCGATACAACTTTGTATCTTGCATTATCATAGTACATATTTTTATCTTCTTTGCGATAAGCCATGTATTGGGAGATTGTCATTTCTTCATCAAAATAGGGAATAACAACATGAATTAGATCTTCTTTTACTTTTGCAATTGCTAAACTTCAGCCGTTTGCTGAAAGTAGTTCGTAATCATTATAATCTTTGGGCATTACGATATTTCTTTTTTTATTTTCCATATATTTCTTTATTTTATAAAAAAATTACTAACACTAACCATTTTTTTATAAATATTTATAATTTAAAGTCAATATGTTTTTTATCTTACTTTTTTTCATGCTTTTTTCGTAGTTTTTTCACAGGTTGAGCTATATGATGTATTCAGATACGTTGTGGTTTTACTAAGATACTCTCATTCGTTTGCTTACTTCAATATCAAATGTTCTTGCTCAATCTGTATGATTATACGACCAATCTAGTCAGTATACTTTTTTTATGTTGTTGCCTTTTGTTGAGAACGAATATGGAATTTCTGAGCGGAAAACATTGCTAAAGTCTTGTCTTTGATTTGATAAGCCAGTATATGTTGGTATTGTTGGTTTGTCTTGAACAACAACGATGTATGTTGCAGTGCATATTTCGTATGTTGAGTATTTTGAAAATATGTTCTATTCGCTTTTTGCTACGTCGTGGTTGCAACGTACTGATACTATGACATTTCCCAAAAAAGCAAGAATTTGTTCTGTTGTACCAGACGCTAGCTATGCACAAACGAAAAAGCTTTGTGATATACAACTTGGTAAATGAGAAAATATTACTGACCCTCTCAAGGATTTGTTCGCTTTGTTTGCTACCGTTGATGGATATGTCTGATGACAGCAATTTGAGATTCGGTGTAGATACAAAAAAATAACAACACCTTGGTACAAACGTCTTGCTTGATTCTTGGCATATACCCAAGATGATATTCCGACACAAGAAAACTGTGAATTATCTATGTATTATATTACACCACCAAAAATACATTCTCAAACCAAAAAAAATATAGCTGACGCTTGTTGTCAGTATATGCGTGCTTTTTTTGGTACGTCCAAAGTTAAAAAATGATATCATGATGTGATTGTTCCTATCGATCTCTGTGTTCATATGTTTCATCTTCCAAAAGACTATGATGTTGTAGGTTTGAAATATGCGAGGTACAAGACACTTCCACCTCCAAGTATGTTTATGAATACATTAGAGTGACACTGATCAAAGTCACTTACAACTCTTTTGTGAAAAACTGATTATAGGAACAATGAGACTATATTTGGTATACAGCAAGAAGATAAGTTGAGACATATGTATATTTTGGGAAAAACATGAACATGAAAGTCTACATTTTTGTCAAATTTGGTTGTTAATGATATTGTGGCTGGACATGGTGTCTGTTTGATAGATCCACATGGCGATTTGGTGGAAACATGTTTGCAGTATATCCCCAAACACCGTTTGGATGATGTTGTGTTGTTTGATGTTGGAGATACGGATTTTCCTATTGGATTTAATATGTTGTCTTTTGTGACAGACCAACAAAAAAATCTGATCGCTTCGTGAGTTGTTTCTGCTTTTCATAAACTATTTGCTCATTCACGATGACCAAGGCTTGAGTACATTTTGAGAAATGTGTTGTTGACTTTGATAGAATGTCCAGATGCGACGTTGTTGCATATCTTGAGAATACTGACTGATGATGATTTTAGAAAACATTGTCTATGATATGTTGATGACCCTTTATTACTCAAGTTTTGGACACAAGAGTATGGTAAGCGAAACGACAAACAACGTCAAGAAGCTATAGGTCCAATTGTCAATAAAATTGGTCAGTTCTTGTCTTCGTGATTAGTAAGGCATATTTTTGGTCAAGCAAGGTGAGGAATCAATCTCAGACAGATTATGGATAGCTCCAAGATTTTGCTTATCAATCTCAGCAAATGAAAGATTTGAGAAGATAATGCTGCTATGATATGATCTCTCTTGGTGACCAAATTACAAATTGACGCGATGAGTCGTGCTGACATACATATAAGTCAGAGGAAAGATTTTTATGTGTACATTGATGAATTTCAAAATTTTGCTACAGATTCATTTGCAACTATTTTGTCCGAAGCAAGAAAGTACAAACTATCGTTGATATTAGCTCACCAGTATATTTCGCAACTGTCTGATGATATTAGACAAGCTATTTTTGGTAATGTTGGTACGATAGTGAGTTTTGCAGTATGACATGATGATGCTCGTTGCCTTGCTGACCAATACAAAAATAAAGTTTCGGTCAATGATTTGTTATCATTGCCAAGATTTTGCGCATATATCAAAATGATGATCCACTGACAAACACAAGATCCATTTAGTATGAAAACACTTCCACTTGTCACTCCCTCGTCGGTTGATGGATCTTGACTACTTGATGTTGCTGAGATTATACAACATTGTCGCGCTACCTATGCTATAGCAAAACATCTTGTCCAAGAGTCTATCAAAATACGATACCAAGAGTCCTACAATGCTCGCGCTTCTGCCACACAACAAGCAATTGAACTTTCACAACAAGCTAATAAGTCTGAAAATATGCATGTTTCTGATTACTCTTCATTGCGTTTGGATACAACATATACCTGATTCGTTAAGCTCAAATATAACTATTGAATTTTTGTTATTGTTGCATGAGTAGAATGACTCTGTCACAAAAAAAATATTCTGACTCCAATCAACGTCTGATCTCGAAAAGATGTCTATCACATATGAGATAGTGTTAGAGTGTGTGTTGATCGCCTTGATATCAAACAACAACTTGTTTCTCGAAAAATGGTAGAAAAATAGTGATTATATGTCTCACTTTTTAGATCTAGTACATTTTTTTTTGTTTGCTATGATTTTTGTTGTTCAACATGTGTTTTAAAGTTGTCCAAAATTGCTTGCCAATCTGCTTTTTGCATTTCTTCTGGGTTCTTTTTACTGCCATTTCTACTGAATTCTTACAGCTACTAGTTTTTTATCGTCTTACATATGAGAACGAATCTAGTTGCCATTTGTAAGTATTTTCATATATACATATTATTTAGTTGGTTTGTATGTATGATAAAACGTATTGGAATCTCACTCCTTTGACAGTGTTTATTTTTGGGAAGTTGTGTATCTTCTGCCCATGCGCAACAAATCTCTGATACGAAAAATACATTGTTGCTCCCACTGATTGAGCAAACACAACAAAAATACTGATGTTCTCAAAAAACAACTGATGCGATACTAAAAACTTTGGTATGAAAACCACTTAGTGATACGCAGACTATGCCATCTACCAGAGATAGTGTTTTTTCTGTTTTGCAGGATTTTGGTATTTGAATGGGTCCAGAGTTTTGTTTACAGGCTATAGATTCGATGTGATCTATACAAATAACTGATAGGCCTCGTATGACCTACTTGATGTATGGAGACAGTTCTGTGTCTCTTCCCTCGGTAGACGTACAATATATGAATATCAAAACGCCTCACCAAGCACGAATATATCTTGATTCGTATATAGCTTTTTCTACAGATTTTGTACAAAAATCTTCACATGAACTTATACAAACAACTTTCGCACATGAATTTGTACATACCTGTATAGATATGTCCCACTTTGATATGTCGCATGCCAAAAAATATACATTATGTCTAAAAGATGCATTGTTAACAAACGATCATATAGAAGAGTTTGTTTCAAGAGCTTTAGCTATACAAGATGTTGATACAAAAAATAATCTGACACTGTGGACGAAGCAGATGTCGATGATTGTTGATGCGATGATCAAGAATTATACTATTGCATGAAGTGACACATATATACTAGAAGCCACTTTGATGCTTGAACTATTACATGATTTCTATCCTGATAGTGAAATATATCAGTCTCAATCTTCTTTTGTTTCATATACTAAGATGAGTGATATTTATCAAAATATGGATGAATTTTTAGTCTGTCCATGACTGTCGCAACATAAGCTTAATCTCAGACACGAGTATGTACAAGCAATTCTTCAAGAAAAAAAAGAAACTGTGTTGCAAGATATTGTTGCCATAGATCCAGGTCGTATCAAAGAAGCTTTTGCTACAAAATTTGAAGAGTATCGCAATTGTGGAATTCGTTTTATACAAAAATAGTCACAATTACCTTGCATTAACAAACAAAAATACGTACACTACTGCCACTTTACTCTTCGAAAGTTCACTTAATGCAGACAGTATGGCAATCAGCTTCATATTTTTATTACTTTTTCTTTGTAGGTGCGGAGAAAGGAAGTATTTAGCGATAAACGAAAAATACTGTCATACCTTTCTTCTTGTACCCCAAGAAGGAAGGTTTTTTTTATAAAAAATATTTACCATGGTAGCACGTTCTTTTGTACAAGATGTTAAAAAACAAGATTTAGATCCTTTGAGACAACGTATTGATGTTATAGATTCGCAGATTTTTGATATTTGTGTTTGCGCTTTGTCCGGTCAAAAAAAGAAAATTCCCTCTCAGGTATGAGATGTTACTATTGAAGATGAAACACTTCAGTTGTTGGTGCAAGATGCTTTGGTACAAATTACATATCTTATATGAATAGATCTTGGTAGTATTGATGTTTTGATGCAACTATTATCCCAAAGAGTTTTGGTTGTGCAAGATATTTATGCAATCAAAAAAAAACTTCGTATGCCTATTGTTCAGCAAAACAGATGGCAAGAGATTCAACAAACTATACAAAAAAAAGCAATCTGACACGGTGTCGATCCAGAAATAATCGTGTGAGTTTGGGAAGAAATTCATAGAATGTCTTGTGACATACAAACCCATTTGTCGTCTCTTTAGTTTTTGTTTTTTTGTTTTATTTTTTATTTAACGTATGATTCTTGATCTAATCGATCATCCATCTCAATCTTCGTTGCCTCTTGCTCCTAGGGTACTTGTGCTATGAGCTGGGTCTTTCGGTTGATTGGTGGTGCAACTGTTACATGTCCATGCTCCTAATTGTGAGGTGCATGTGTGTGAGTGGTCAACATATGACTCTGATAGTGCATACCGAGAATGAGTAAAAAAGCACGTAGGTGCTTGTGACATAATCGTCGATTGTACTTCTTTGAATTGATATGTTCAAAGGTGATCTCAATTGTTGGATATTTGTGCATGACTTTCAGACGATACGTATCGTCTTGTGGTTTTTATTCCTTCTTTTCAATCTTCGATTGCTGATATGGTGTCTTCTCACACATGTCCAAACGTATCTGCTACTGCAGTTATATGTTTGCATCCAATGTGGTGACCAATCGCGTTTGCTAGATTACAAACACATCAAAGATCTCATTTACAAACAATTATAACGTATTTTGTTTGATCGAGCGATATGTGGTGATGGTGTTTGCGTCTTATGGATATGTTTTCTGAAGTAGAATGATTGCCGTATACTACTGATTATACAGCTTCTCAACATGACCGTATTGTTGCTAGCTCTCAATGATTGGTGTATGTGATATGACAATATCTTGATACATCAGGATTTTTGAAAGAACACTGACGTACATTTGAAGCATTTGCTGAATATATAGACAAGAATATGTCTATCATACAAACATTTGTCTCCCAAGATTTTTGTATAAATTTGAGGAATTCTCTCTCAACATATCTTACATCACACACAATACGTACTCGAAAAGATGTTCATGATTTGTTCGGTGCTTTGGATGCAGAATATACACAATGACAACATCCAATACCCGTTGCGTATTATACACGTATCAAACAATGATTATTTTTGTGAGAAGGTGCATTGACGTTGTTATATCAAGGACAGCAGTGAAGTTTTTCATCATATGTTGCTGATGATTTGTGTACTTTGGATACACGTGTGCATGTGATGTGAAAATCAAGTTATCAAGATGTTCGAGAAGCAATCAATGAAACAACTTTTGCGTTGCTTCCTATAGAAAACTCTCACGTTTGATCAATACAAGATACTGTTAATTTTTTTGTTCAGTATCCATATATGATTCGTGGGCAAATTATAGAACAAACGTCACATGCATTGTTGGCAACCCATACAGATGAAAAACTCATTCATACAGTATATTCTCAAGCGGAGGTTTTGGCTCAGTGTCGTAATTATTGTGCAAGATACAATATCAAGCAAATAGCTCGATCTGATACAGCTGCAGCTGCTGGGTATGTTGCTTCGCTTCAAGATCCTTGATGTGCTGCTATTGCTCCCATGCAAGCTGCGACACTTCATAATTTGCATATTCTCAAACAAAACATACAAAACCATGCTACAAACACCACAAGATATGTTATAGTTGCACATCCTGATACGATACTTCCTCACATATTTTGATCTCCAGAGCAATCACATATTGCAATGTTGGTGCATATGTCACATACGCCGTGATCTCTTCATGCTTGTTTGTGAGTGTTTGTACAAAATCATATTAATTTGACGAATATTGTTGCTGTCGCTTCTGCTGCTGATCCATATAGTTATATATTTTGGTTAGAGTGATCTATGCAAGAAGCTACGAACAAAGATATTTCTACATTATATCAACAACTTGCACCTTATGTTCAAGAAGTTCGTCATGTTGGTCAGTTTTAAATTTTTTTTGTACAATGTCCAAAAATATACTTATTAATGGAATGAGAGCTGTTTGAAAATCTAGTGTATCTCAAGCGCTAGCACATAAATTATGATATGATTTTTATGATCTAGATCACTATATCCAAAAAAAAGTCTGACAGGTGTTGTTTGACTATATTCAAAATGTCGGTTGGGATGTGTTTAGAGATATGGAATATCTATGTTGTCGTGAATTGCTGTCTTTGCCATGAAATAAGGTTGTCGCATTGGGGTGAGGAACGATGGAATTTGAACGTAATCGTCGTCTTTTGTTGTCTCAAAATCATTGCATAATTTTGCTTGATGCTCCTTTGGATATCTTGTTGTCTCGTGTGCAAAAAGACCAGTCTACCGAACAAACAAAGAGAAATGCATTGACAGATACATCAGTAGAAAATGAGTATACTACAATCTATAATCGCAGAATAGCATTATACAAAACATATGCTGACTTTGTCGTTATCAATACATGAGAAATGGACACTGTTGTAGAAGAATGCGCAACATACGCACGTCAGTGAACTATTTGTATACCTATTATGCATTTTGAACCTGTCTATATTGCAGATATCTATGATCGCATTCGTGATGATATTCGTATCAAATATATAGAATTGAGAAGTGATGCTCTCAAAAGTACCACAGATATGCAACTTGTCTACGATGCAATTGAGACGTGTCCGAGACAGTGTATTGTTACCAATAGAAATAGTTTAGAATGATGATGATTTGTTGGAACGATAGAACAATCGTTGGCACGAGCTCAAGCAGCTTCTTTGGCTGGTGCTCAGTATGTTGATATTGAATTGTCGCTGTTGTCTCAACACCATGTGGAATGACTGAGTCGTATTGAGGCGCAACGTGTTATGTCTTTTCATGACTTTGCAGATATGCCGTCATTGCTTGATTTACAATCCACAGTAGATAAGATGGTTGAGTATTGATGAAATATAGCTAAAATAGCATGTATGGCAACCAAAGAATCAGACAAAGAAATTATATACGAACTGCAAGTATATATACAAAAAACATACCCTGACATGGAGTACGTATTGATTGCGATGGGTGCATTGTGACAAGAAACCAGAGTTGTTGTTCCTCTTCGTGGGTCATTGTTAACATTTGCAAGTTTGGATGCATCGTCTGCTCCCTGACAAATGTCTGTACATGATGTATACAAATCATTAAGAAACATATAATTTATTTTGTTATAAACCTATGGCAACTAGAGAAGTATTTTTGCAACGTATGAAGTCGTTGACATTACAAAATATTCAAAAAGCCGCAGATCGCTTTGCTGTCTCTCATGAGATAACAACACGTATGTGTGATCTGATACGTGATGCGGGTCAGTATTGTTTTTTGGTGTGATGATGACAAGTATCATGAAGTTTGAGTCCTTTTATGCATACGTACAATGCCGTTAAACAGAACCTTGATTTTGGGTATATGTTGCGAGATATGGACCAGTTTGATGGAAGTATACAAGAAGTAATGGATATGCGGAAACAAGATAGTATGTTTTTGGGCGGAAATATTACAATGCCATATAAACTTGATGTGTATGAATATATGTTGTCTCATGCGTTATGTGATGATGAGGCGTATCGTGCATTGGCAGTCAATACTGTCGTCGCAAGAACACAGGATATGATTGGCTACAATACTGATATTATGTGAATTGTTCGTCCAATACAACATACATTTGCTTCCAAAAAACAGGACGTTCCAGAGCATGCAGTGATTTTGGGAGCATGAGGAGCTGCCAAAGCAGCTGTGGTTGCTTGCCTCAAACTGTGAATGAAACATATCTGTATTGCAAATAGAACGACTGATGAGGCTGATCTTATTATAAAACATATGCGTCATTTTATTGAAGAAGATGTTGTTTTTGAAAGTATTGAGTATAATGTTACAAAAAATCCTCTTATCTTGAAAAAATATCTTACATCTCCAAGTATTGTTATAAGTTCGCTTCCGTTTGGTTTTAAACCGTCGTTGCCCCAAAGCTCTATGAGCTTTGACGTGATTGATGCTTGTTATGATAATATAATAGCTGTATTTGACCTTGTATATGATATCAATGCTTCGTATACACCATTGACAAAGTACATAACACAAAAATATCCTGACATACATGTATGTACAGGTCAGCAAATGGTCGTTCATCAAGCAAAATATGGTTTTGAAATGCGAAATCTGTGATCAGATTTTGATACCAAGGAATTGGAGGATCTCTTCCAAAAAGCGTCAGATTAAATCTTTTTTTATTATATTATATATATTAGTATGAATCAATGAAAATCTATTAGAATGAAACGTTTGTGCAATGAACAAACACAAAAAATGATCATTATCCCTATGGATCATGGATTGACAGATGGGCCAGTTGGATGATTAGAGTCTCCTGCTTATATTTGTCAACAATTGTTAGAATGATGAGCGGATGCTGTTTTGTGACATACGTGAATACTACGTCATGGATATACTCATGTTGTCTGATCTGGTCGTATGTGAAATATTTTGCAATTGGCGTGAATAAGTTGAGTAACAGAAGCTAGACATAGAAAACAATGTGTTCATTCTGTAGAGGATGCAGTTCGTATGTGATGTGATGCAGTATCGTATCATATCAATCTTGGCAATGAATTTGAATATGAAATGATACGTGATTTTGGTCGTGTATGTAATGATGCATATATGCGAGGAATGCCAGTATTGGCTATGGTATACGCTCGTGGACCGTTGGTAGAAGAAAAATGAGTCAAAGATGTTGCACATAGTGCACGTTTTGCAGCAGAAATGTGAGCTGATATTGTCAAAGTTCCATATACATGAGATATTGAATCTATGAAAACTGTTGTTGCTTGATGTCCAATTCCGGTTGTTATCTCTGGATGAAGTTCTTTGTCTGATGAAGAAACGTTACACATGATTCATTGAGCTATGGCGTCTGGGTGTATGTGATTGAGTATGGGACGTAATATTTTTGGGAAGCAAGACCCTGCCCAATTTTTGAAAGCTGTAACTGCAATTGTTCATGATGATGCAACAGTACAAGAAGCTATGACATTGTTGAAATAATATTTATTACATTACAACTACTAATGCACAACACACAAAAACGTTTTTGGTTTTTTGCTTCGACATACAACAAAGCTGCAATCACAAAAGCTATAGAGGCGTGAGCTCATGCTATCGTTACTGACCAAAAATCTATCGCTGACAAGATCTCTGATTTGGCTACGATTGATGTTATTGCTCCAGAATGAGGGAGTCGTGTCTTGGATAAAGATGTTCGTCGTATTACTATCACCAAAAAAGAAGATGAAGACACTGTTGTTGCACTTGGATGAACGATACCAACAATAATTATGAATAAAGATCGAACGATTATTCCCCTTGAGAATCTTTTGTCAAAAACAACCAATCTGATACAAACTGTCACAACTGCAGAACAAGCGAAACTTGCCCTCACTACTATGGAAAAATGAGCTGATGGTATTTGTTTGATGACTGATGATATTGAACAAATTATCCAAACATGATGAGTATTTCGTGAAGCGACTCAGCTAACAATGAAGTTGCAAAAAGCAACAATTGTTGCCAAAAAAAACGTCTGAATGGCTGACCGTTGTTGTATAGATACGTGTAGTGTATTGGAACCATGAGTTGGTATGTTGGCTTGAAACAGTAGTAGCTGAATGTTGTTGGTGTATAACGAGAATGTTGCGTCTCCGTATTGTGACCCAAGACCATTTAGAGTCAATGCGTGAGCAGTGCATGCGTATATTGCGTGTCCCAACAACAAAACGAAATACATGTGAGAGTTACGTAGTTGAGATGAAGTTTTGGTTGTTGATCCTGAGTGACATGCACATGCTGTCACCGTTGGTAGAAATAAAATAGAAAAAAGACCAATGATGATGATCACATTTGCAATAGAATGAGTAGAGTATACTCATATTTTGCAAAATGCTGAAACAATACGTTTGACTCGTCCTGATGGAAGTCCGATTTCAATAACCCATCTTGCTATAGGAGAGGAAGTTATGTGATACGTAGAAACAGCGTGAAGACACTTTGGTGTCCAAGTCTCAGAAACTATAACAGAAAAATAGTCAGATTTTTTAATTTTTTTGGATGTATGAAAGATATTGTTGTGCACAAATTTGGTGGTGCTATCATGTGATCTCTTGAGATGAAAGAGCTTGCTCGCCAAAGAATACAACAAACAGTAGATGAGTGACGTATGCCTGTTGTTGTGATTTCTGCTTTGGAGTGAGTGACGGATATGTTGGAAGATTTGTATGGAGCTGCTGCAAATCGCACCTGGGATGTGTCGCGATCTCAAGTTTTGGATCGTATCCATGCACTTCATACGGCGCATGCAGATGGTTTATTGCAAAATGCATCTTCTGTTTGATCTTCTTTGCAAGATATTACAGATAGTCTTGCTCAAAATTGTGGTTTTTTGGAACAGTATGGTGAAACAAATTTTGTAAAAGATGCGATCATTGCTGCATGAGAAAAATATTCTCTTGTGTTGTTTGCCTCATACATAAGACAACATACTATGTCTGTATATGATACAACAGGAGCTGATCTATGAATACTGACTGATAGTGTTTATAATGATGCAACAATTAACAATGCATGTGCTGATAGTATTATGCAAACTGTTGCTGATGTTGCACAAGACATCGTTCTTGTTACATGATTTGATGGAAAAGATGCTCAATGAAGAATCACAACACTTTGAAGATGATGAAGTGACACGTCTGCGTGTTTTTTGGCATCTGCTCTCCATGCACATACAATTATACTTCGAAAAAACGTTGATGGCGTGATGAGTTCTGATCCACGTATAGTTGAACATGCTCATACTATTTCTCATTTGAGTTATGAGGAAGCAGAGGAGTCTGGTAAGGTTGTTTGTACAAAAGCCGTCGCATATCTCAGACGTTGAATGTTACGTATGGATGTTGCCAATATTTTTGATCCTCGTCGTTGTACGATTGTATCACATGATACGCCACCAGCTTCCAAAGCAAAACTACTGTCATATACAAAAGACTGTCTGTTGCTCAAAATTCACAGTAGTCGTATGACATCAGCATGATATTTGGCTCGTATTTCTGCTATGTTTGCAGAGTATGGTATCAATATGTTGTTGATAAGAAATGGGCGTGATGTGATGTATATTGTGGTAGCTGGCTGACACCCTCTCCAAGAGACGTTGTTGTCTACTCTCAAAAAACAAAACTCTGTAGATGTACAATCTTGTATGATGATCAATATAATATGAGATTTGGATTGGGATGTTGCTCGTGATATTAATGATGAACTTCGTGCATATGAACATGAAATTGGATTTGGGGTTTTTCCTCATAGTCACTGTGTTCGTTTGGAATTGCTCGTGCCACAACATACATTTCCTCATCTTATTCAAAAACTACACGATACATTTGTTGTATAATTTTATTTTTTGAAAGGTATCTATGCGTTGTGTTATAGTATGAGCTACGTGAGCGGTATGACAAGAAATGCTTTCTGTCTTGGCTACCAAAAAGATTGTATTACAAACGCTTGATCTTGCGTGATCAGACCGTAGTGCATGAAAGGTAATACAAACATATCTCTGACCAAAAACTGTCATTGCTTGTCAGTCGATAGATTTTTCCCATTATGATGTGGCATTATTTGCTGCTGGGTCTGATGTATCCAAAGAGTTCGTTCCACGTGCTATTGCGTCGTGATGTCGTGTGATCGATAATGCCTCGCTTTTTAGATATGACGAACATGTTCCACTTGTGGTTCCGTGTGTCAATAAATGATCCATCTGATCAGCTTCGCTTATTGCAAATCCAAATTGTACGACAGCCATTGCTGCAGTTGTTTTGTATCCAATTTACCAAAAATTTGGTATCAAAACGTGTATTATGTCGACATATCAAGCCGCGAGCGGCGCAGGTGCTGCATGAGTAGAAGAGCTTGATGCTCAATTGTGTGCGTATCCTCAGACAATAGATAAATATACAGTTTTTCCTCACGCTTTGGCGTGTAATGTGATTCCTCGTATTGATGCAGTACAAGAAAACGGATACACCAAAGAAGAAATGAAAGTTGTTTGGGAAATGAGAAAAATTTTTGCTGACCCCGATCTTGCTGTGTCTTGTACTGCAGTCAGAGTCCCAACGATGAGAGCCCACGCAGAGAGTATAACAATTCAAACTACTACACCTATTGATGCTTCTGTTCTCCATGAAATACGGTCCAATAATCCACATGTCTTAGTTGTTGATGATCCATCGAAAGATATATATCCATTGCCACGTACTGCACAATGAACATATCCTGTGCAAGTTGGAAGAATAAGACAAAGTCTTGTGTTTGGTGAGTATGGTGTTGATTTGTTTGTGTGTGGTGATCAGCTGTTGAGGTGAGCTGCGCTCAACGCAGTTGAGATTTTGGAAGAAATTATGTAGTTTTCTGTAATATTTGACTTATTTTTATATATAGATATAATATAAAAAATTATATTCTCAATTACTAATACTATGTTGTATCCACAATCTTCCCACAAACAAAAAGAGCCAGACTATAATATGTTACAGTTGGAACTTAATAACACTAACATTAATATTAAAAATGCTGTTATCTATTATACACAATTTCTTTCTGATCAACCTAATAGCGAAAAATCTTACGAACGTAGTCTTGATCATTTGGAAAAAAAGTGCGGTTTAGTACTGACTGACAATCAGCGACGTGCTATATTACAAAGCATAGTAGAGAACCACAATTTATCAAAAGAAGAAAAGAGATTTTGTAGGGATATCTTTAATAAAGCAGGACGAAAAAAAGAAAAAGGCTCAAAGAATCCATTGATAAGACATCTTAAAAATCCAACAACGTGATTATTAGATTTTAAGTGACCACTTTTGAGAAAAGCAAAAGAAAAGTCACTTATTATTTCTCTTTATCTTACGTGAGCGTTAGAGTGAGTTTCTAATATTGCTTACAAAATCGTATGAGATTTGTCTCACCATTGATTGTCTCTTTTGCAACTCAAAATTGACTCTTTGGATGCTACAGTCAAAAAGGCAAAAGATGTGCTTCATACTATCAATGATACGACGTCATGAGTACTTGATTTTGGTCAATGGACTGCAGAGACTGTTCAAGAAATGCTAGGTCGGTTAGAGACTTATGTAGATGTCAAAGACTATCAACAAAGTACTCAAGAAACTATAACAAATATCTGAGAAATTCGTTGATCAATGAAATCGTTGTTGCAAATCGTCGATTATAGTAAACGTCAATTGGAACAGAGTAAGACTTTTATAGAAAATACACATGAAGTCGTTGATTCGAGTATTTTTTTTCTTCAATGTTTGTGACTTACGTATGCAGTTTGGTGAATAGGTCGTTTGTATAAAAAGTCACTTATAGACAAAACTATTGATATAAAAGCGACGCATAGCGCTGTGGTAATTAGTCTATGTATGTATATAGTAAGTTCTTTGGTTGCTTCTCAGTTTGACTATTCTCCTGTTTTGCAGTATATACAAGAAACAATGTTAGATCCTTATATAGAAACTATTATACAAGATTTGCCTGAGTTGCCAAAACAATAATATCAACAATGCTTTGTGATCACTATTAGCTACATCATTTTACCATATTCTCTTCTCTATGCTCTTACCATGATCAAAATCTCTTACCAATAGAAATCTTATCTTGGCTGCTTTGAGTCAAGGTATTACTACATTGAGTGGTGTGTTGTATAGTGATGATACTCATTATATGATGCAAGCTCTTCGTGATTTGTGATATACTGTTGATGATGATAAAAATTGAACGGTAAGGGTTCATGGCTGATTAGATAAACTTCAACATCACGACTTAGATTCAACACTTACTCTATTTTTGTGAAATTCTGGTACGTCGATGAGGTTTTTGACGTGATTTGTCTCACTGAGACATACCTGAGGTGTGACATTAACATGAACAGAGAGAATGCAACAACGTCCGTTGGAAGATTTGCTAGACTGAATCAAACAACTTGGTGTTGATGTAGAGTCTCAGGACTGATTTCCTCCAATAACTATCAAAAGATGAATCACAATCGATTATACCCAAGTCATATCTCTCAAATGAGATGTTTCTTCTCAATACTTTACTGCATTGTTGCAAATTGCACCGTGTTTACCTCATTGACTCACTATCAATGTTATTGGCGAACTTGTGAGTAAACCGTACATTGCAATGACTATCAACGAGATGGCAAAGTTTGGCGTCACTGTTCAAAACAATGAGTATCGTTCTTTTGTTGTTCAATCGCAAGTGTATAGATCTGTTGATGGACATATAGAATGAGATGCTTCTGCTTTGTCGTACATTGCTTTGTGGGTACTTTTGCATGCAAGGAGTTTGACCATAAACAATATTTGATCTGACAGCTGTCAGGGTGATTATCTTTTTTTGGATATGTTGCTACCTTTTGGGTTGGAGTATATAAGTAATGGTTCTACAACCAAGCTGATAGGGGAGTGATGGTCATATATCAAACAACTTGCATCCAAAGATCGCGTTGTAGACTTTGAATCTATGCCAGACGTGAGTTTGACGTATATGGTACTAGCACCTTTGCTTCCATGAACAACTACCTTGATATGATTACAAACACTTAATCTCAAAGAATCTGAAAGAATCGAAGCAATGGCAACAGAGCTTCGTAAACTATGAGTTGTTGTTGAAACAACTACAGACAGTATGATTATACAGCATTGTGATGCACGACCTCAATCGTGATCAAATATCAAGATAGAAACATACGATGATCATCGTATTGCTATGAGTTTTGGAATATTGAATACAATAGTAAACTGTATGGATATACAAGATCCTGACTGTGTTGCAAAAACGTATCCGAAGTTTTGGGAGGATATAAGGATGTTGCTTGATTAGTTTGTGTTTTTATAGTTTTTTTATGGGAGATATAGTCATTTCTCTTTCAACTCAGCAAAATATTTCTTATATGCTTTCAAGTCTTGTTTGATTCATTCTAGACTCATGTTGTTTATTCATCTATTTTTTGCTTCTGTTTGTTGTTGTATTGTATCATCTGTGATTCGATTTCTGATGGTAGACATTGCGTTTATCAATTGTATGTTTATCTCTACAATCGTTTCTATGTCATGTGTTTGTATGAGTGGTGATAACATACTTTGATCTATTTTATTCAAAATATCAAGCAAGTAGCTTCTACTCGCATATGTGATATTTTCGTGCTTTGTATTTCACGTCGAAATCTGACTACGTAGATTATTCATAAATTTGAAGTTACATTCATCATATGTTTGTTCGATACTGTCTGTATCTGGTATGTAAAAGTCGTTAAAATTATAGTATTGCTCATTTGTTGGTAAATATTTCGTCAGTATGTTAGTCTGCATTATTTCTAAGGGTAATACTATATTTTTGTATATATTTTCTGACAATTTGAGCACTTCAAATAGTGTTTCTTGAAATGGTTTTAATCTTTCTTCTTTGTCTATAACTCAACGTAACGTATTTATTCAGTACTTCATAATAATTTTTTGATAATAAAAAATATGTGCGATATGTATCGCATCAAAATATATGTAGATTTTACGTTTTATCTTAGTTTTTGCTTTATATCCTTTGTGGTTGTATTGTTTTGAGAATTATGCTGTAATGTATTATCTTTCAATTAATTTTGTTCCAAGTAATTTTATTTCAGTTCGCTTAATTGGAAGTTATGACTGTATTGTTTTATATTATATAAGTCAATACTAAATTTATATATTTTTTGTTAAAATGCTTGCTTGATAAAATGCTCTTAATCTATACACATATATGTATTGTTTCTTACAAAATATATTATTTTTAGTAAATTATTGTGATCATGAATACACATTGAAGATTGTTTTGTGTGACAACGTTTGGAGAGTCTCACGGTCCTGCATTGTGAGTCGTGATTGATGGTATGCCAGCTGGTTTTGTTATAGATCGAGACTATGTCAAACTGCAGCTTGAAAGAAGAAAAACCTGACAGTCCAACGTCACGTCAGCAAGACAAGAAAAAGACCATGAATTTGAGGTTTTGTCTTGAATGTTTGAATGAAAAACTACCTGACACCCTATTACAGTGCTTGTTCGTAACACTGATGCGAGATCTCATGATTATACAAATATCAAAGATATTTTTCGTCCAAATCATGCAGATTTGACGTATCATCTCAAATACGGAATTAGAGATTATAGAGGAGGATGAAGAAGCAGCGCTAGGGAGACTGTCTCTCGCGTGATAGCATGAGCAATCGCTCAACAATATTTACGTGAAACTTTGTCAGTTGAATTTTTTGCCTATACAAAGCAAGTCTGACATATTGTTGGTGAGAAGGTTGATCTAGATTTTATCGAAACAAACAAACTGAGGGCTGCAGATCCTGACGTGTGCGATGATATGATTGCTTTGGTTGAAACTGTTGCTCGTGAATGAGACAGTATTTGATGAATTTTGGAGTGCGTAATCAAACATGTGCCAGCGTGACTTTGAGAACCAGTTTTTGACAAAATAAAAAGCAGACTTGCTGGAAGTATGATGAGTATTTGAGGATTTTTGTGATTTGAATATGGAGCGTGATTTGGATGTGCGATGTTGAGGTGAAGTGAATATAATGAATCATTTGTACAAACTGACGGTAAAGTACATTCTTTGACCAACAAATACGGGTGAATTTTATGATGAATTTCTACGTGAGAAGACATTGTCTTTCGTGTTGCCCTCAAGCCAACATCTAGTATTCTCAAAAAACAACAAACAGTAGATATTCATGGAAATCCTCAAGAAATGCAAGTTGTATGAAGACATGATCCTTGTTTGGTTCCAAGAGCAGTTCCTATGATAGAAGCTATGGCTGCAATTGATATTTTGGACTTATGGTTGTTGCATAATGCAAGGAATGTGAAATAAATAGATAATATTTCTTTGAGTCAACTAGCTTAGGAGATGTATGTGTTACATTTCTCATGTCTATTTCGTATCTAATGATGTAAGCATTTTATTTGCTCTAATTTTTTGTATGAAAAAAAATCTTTTTCTATTGTCTCTATTTCTTTTTTGAAGTATCACTTTTGTGTCGGCTTCTGTTTCGACATTTCTTTTGCATTGAGACTGTAAGTTATCTCAAAATAAAGAACATATCGCTTGTTTGTCTGATTATTGATTAAATAAAAAACAACAAGATGTAACTGTCAATAATGTATCTGTTTTACCAAAATGAGATGCATTGGCGTGAGAATTTAGAGATGTTCGTATGTATGGTGTGTTGAATGATGGTCGTGCAGTATACTCTCTTACAATAGGAAAAGGTTTGACGTCAGCTCTCCCTAGGAGACTCATTGTATGAGACTATATATCTGAGTCATATAAAGAAGAATATGTTGTTATAACTAGTGATAGTTATGTTGCAATGTTACAAGATACAACGCAAGCAACAATTGTTCATAATGACATTGTAAAGGTTATACCACAACCAGGCTTGATGCAATCATATGTCGCATTGTCAGAAGATGGTAAAAATATTGCCTACTCGTTTCATACCCAAGACAAGGATTGAAAAAGTTCTATTCGTTTTTATCGCAATGATTCCTTGCTATGACTCAAAGATAACGAACAAATATACAATGTGTCACTGTTAGATGCAATAGTGGAATATTCAGTTCCTAAAGATATTTTGTCTAGTAGTATTCCTCCAGTAGTAAATGAAAAAGGTGAGACGCTATATACACGTCAAGTCTGATCAAAAATCGTCTTGATGAAAGACACACAAGAATTAGGAACGTATGCGTACATTAGGTCAGCATGATTTTTTGCAAATGGTACTAAGCGATATGCACTTGTGTCTGATATTTTAGTAGATTGATATCTAAAATGACAACAACTTGTCATTGATTGAAACGTTGTTCATTCAGCTGAAAGTATTAGAGTAGTTTTTTCTCCAGAGTCAGAAACATATATTGCTTTGGTATGATCAGAAAAAACAGGAAAAATATGGAAAGGAGATACGTTATATGCAAATCTTCCATATGGAACTGATAATTCATTATTTGAAGATATCTTTATAGCGATGACGATTGATGGTAGTCATGTCTATAATTCTATCAAAATACCTACTTCGGAAGAAGAAAATTTTGCTTTTGATACAGTATATGTAGATAATAAAAAAATTGCTGACAGCGTTGTAGGTATGACTCCGGTATCAGATTTTTATATGAATAATGAGGATTTTCAAACTATGTTAGTTCATAGTACTTCTCTGATGTTCCAATTGAAACAAAGTGATAGTCCAATATCCTACCGAGAACAAAATCCCGATGCTGTTGTTACGAAATCATTGTTTTATAACGATAAAGATGTGACATCTTCATTTGTTGACTCAGATTCTTTGATTAATTTTGCCGAAAATCTTGGTGTCTATACAACACAAAATGACAAAACGAAGTCCTTTTATACTGTAGATTGAGATATATTGTTTACCTTTCCATGAAAAACGATGGACGGACAATATCCAGCAACACTAGATATGAAAGACACTATGTATCTCAGTCCATGAGACTACTATACGTCATATCAAGACGAAGATACGCTTGTGTATCATGTACAGTATATGATGCCATATCTGCCTGTAGATAAAAGCACTTTGCAGTATGTAAGTACTCCAACAACTCTTATTTTGACAGAAGATTCTTGATTACAATCTGTGTTGGCTAAGTATACACAAGCAACACAAGAGTCACTACAAAAATTGTTGTTAGAACATACTACGCCCGAGTTTGATATAACACCTGCTATCACGAAACGTATAAATACTTTGGCAAAAGATATTGTTACAAACAAAGATTATGTAAAAGTTTTGCAAGCACTTGATAAAATAGCAACTAAAACAACTGATAAAAAAAAGTTGATGCTTATTGAGAGACTTAATGAGACTATTTGGGAAGTGTTGTGATGAGCTATTTTGGAATAATAAATTGTAGTATATTCTTTATGAAATATAAATAAAAAATCAGCTCGAATGAGCTGATTTTTCAATACCTACTTTGTTTTTCTCTATTCTTTTGGACAGAGGATTCTTTGAGTTTTGAAAAGAAATACGTTGATGTTTCATGTAAGTTGCGGGTGTTTTTGTTTGAGAATATACAGTGCTTGTTGCATATCTGCAACTCACTGTGTGTTTGGTAGTACTAAACCGCTTATTGTATTGTCTATGGTAGCAACAAATATTCAAAAGTCACGTGGTGATGTTGCAATAATCTTCTGCATGTCTGTTTCTTGTTGATAATCAGTCACAACGTCCAAGGCAATCAGTTTAATATCTTTTTCGTATTTTGCCATGAGTCCTGTGTAGATTGTATTTGCGAGATTTTCTAGAGTTTTGTCTGTATGTATTACTCCGTGAGATCATAGTAAAATACTTTTTGTATCAAAAGCAGATAAAAATAATCACTTTTTATCTGTTTTTTTGTGGTGTGGAAAGAGATGTTTTTTGATACTAGAAAGCATACACAATCAGAAATAAATAGCAAAACGATGAGACTAACTTACTTTTCTATATAATCCATAACAAAGATATCATACGAGTGAAAAAATCAATACATGAGGAAGATAATCTTCTGGTCATACTTGAGGAACGGTTGGTATTCATGGTGTATATGTTGGTGTATTTGTTGTTCCTGCTCATTCTACCATATGTATTGTTTGGTTTGTTTCTGTTCATACTAACGCGCCACTGTCATCCAAAGGTTGGAGTTTTACGATATATGTATCCAATTGTGGAACTTTGAAAGAAAACTTTCAATCACTCATTCTGGGTGTTCATACGACTGTCATTGTTGTTTTACCTACTGTTGTATATGAGATTTGAAGCTTATCTGCTCATGCGAGTGCATTTCGTTTCATCATGATCGTTGTATTTGTTTGTTCTCGTGTAACGTTTGCAAGATTCATGTTTGGTCATCATGCTCATTGAAAATTGTCTGTAGATGTTGGAGTGGATGTCGGGTTTGAAGTGTTTGTTGGAGTTGTTGTTGGAGTTCACAGTGTGAAGCTTATTTCTTTGGATGCAACTCATGAATCCCCATTTGCAGCGACAGGTGTGATTGTAACATAGTATGTTTGATCTTTTGTAAGTCATTTGAGTGCAAGCGTTGCAGTTGCTCAAGATAAATCTGTATCTGTTAGTGTGATTGATTCATCAATAATACTATCGGCATCATATGCATCAAAGTTGTTATAGTTGTCCATAGAGACATTCGATCACCATACAGAGTATTTTTTGATCGTTTCTTCTCCATTTTTGACAACAGGAACAACGATATCTATACTTGTTTCTTGTTTGTTTGTTGTTGTGATGTTATCACTTGCAGCAAATCAAAATTGACTATTTGTTGGACCCAAAGATCAAAACAAATCATTTAAAAAGTCGTCCAGACTCTCTTCTTGTGCAAATCAAAATGTGGTAGTCATTGTTAGTAATATGAACGTACATATAACCAAGAATATTTTTTTCATACTGGTACAAAACAAACAATAAAATATATTTTTTATATACAAATAGTATATATGTTGTGGAGAAATATTCAAATTATGATTCAAGAATCAATGTGTTGTGTTGACAAAATGTTTTTTTTAGTTGGGAGACTTTTCTATTTTTAGTTTGAGGTTTTCTGCAACATCATTGAAAAGCTGTAGTGTTTCACTCGTTTGGTGCCAAAATGTGGTGTTGTTTTGTATAAAGTTTGCAATTTCATCCCCTAACAATGCGCGTATTCTTTCGTGTGTTGCTCATGAAACCAGATCTTGATTGGAAAAGTCTCTTGATTGAAGTTTTTTTTCAATATTCTCAACATTTTCTTGTAACATTGTATAATTTGTCGCAACACCATATGTTGCATCGTATTGTTCTGGCTCGCTAAGGAGAAGGTATTTGTTTCTTTCTTCTTTGATATCCATTGTTCCCCTGACATCACGAAGTTGCTGTTCTCGTTTTTTATTGTCGGACTCTCTTATTTCTTTGATTGTTGCTTCAGGCGTTGTATTAAAAATCGGCTTGAGTTTAAAGAAAAAGTTGAACGCAATGATATCTCAAAACTTGATATTTTGCATAGATGTTTCATACATTTCTTTGGTTTTTACGTGTTTCATAAGTTTTCAACTTTCTTTCATACCTACAATAACAGCCGATAGCTCGTCAATGATTTCTTCTATACTTTGTACGCTTTTTGGTACGATGGGTTGTGTTTGGACAGGAATTCTACAAAACCTCACTTTGTAACGAAACTGTGGTGTCCATTCTCACCAGTAGTTGAGGTCTTTTTTTGGTCATGTTATTTCTCCACATAAACATTGTGAAATACATACAAGTTTGTCTGCTCATTTGAAGTTTTCGCTACATGATGCAGTACAACATTTGACTTCACATAACTCTTTTGCTCGTTGGTTATCAGTATCTCAGCAAGTTTGTTTACATTGTACAGGAGTCGTTGGTTTTCAGCTTTGTTGCTCATTTGAAGCATCACTATCAGATGCTTGATCTTTTGCAAGTTGGTCGAGTTCTTGTTGCTCGGTTGTTATGCGTTCTGGTTCTGAGTTTTGTGTCAAATCATCTCGCTCATTTTCAAGCTCAACGTATGCTTGTTCTAATGCTTCACGAATATTTTCACTTTCTTTGTCGTCTCATAACTCAGCGACTATGTCTTCTGGCAAAACACAGTTATTTGCGAGAGCAAGTGGTCAGTCGTTGACAAGAGGAACTGTTGTTTGTGCTTGTGGAGTGAGATCTTCCAAAAGATCGTCTATACTTTGTGTGGGTGTTGTTGGGTTTTGTGTCGTTGTTGACGGTGTTGTTGGTGAGTCTACGTCTGATGAATCCGTTGCTCACTCTAGATCTTCTCCTTCTTCTTGTCAATCTCATTCTTCTTCTCCTTGTGTTCATGATTGACTTGATGTTTGTGTTTTGTCTTTTTTGTTGGTAGCACGGACGGTTGGTAATTCATAATACAAGCCTCTTGGTGCAGGTTTTGGTTGTTTAAATAATATTTTGCTAATAGCTTCAATATCTAGTAAAAGATCGTACGAACTATTGTTCTTGTCTCCGTCAATATAGACGTTCTCTCCTAGTCAGGCTTGTTTTATTTCATTGATATTTGCTGCGTTTTGTTGTGCCAATAAAAATGCTTGACTTGCGTCTGTGATACAACTGTTGATTGCATTTTGTGTTTCATAAAACTGTTTTTGTTCTTTTGGGTGAAGACATGTTGTCAATTTGAGACAGCTTGTATAAAATTGATCATAATATACATCAATATTTCATGGTGTCGGTGCTTGTATCAATTGGTTGATGCGAGGTCTGATATCTTTGTTTTGGTACAAAATAATAGCTGTATCTGCGTATGTTAACTCACAGGTATATGGATATGCATAGTTATTATTGAGAAAATCTTTTGTTTGTTCGATAACATCCAATGTTTTTTTTGTGATGTTGCTTTTTGCAAGCTTGTATGATTGCGTATATAGGTCTCCTTTTTGCATAGCATTGGTAAGGTTGTCTTCTGCTGTTTTGACGTCAACCTTGAGGTACATGGATTGGAGTGAATCGTCAATGATGTCTCGACTCGCATATGTTGGATGTATTGCAGTGAGACTATATATCACTACAACAAAGAAGCTATAAAGAGTACGTTGTACCATATGTACGACAAAAATAAAATATCTGACTGGTGTGTTAGTATGTCTTGGCTTGGTGGTCTTGTAGTTTGTAGTAGAGTTGGTGAATTGGTGTGTACGTCTTGGCAAAAGAATCTCTAAAACTCTTGGCTGCTTCATGATACAACACCAGTCATATATGAATAGGAAATGTTGCTTGTATGTTACTTACCATTTGTTGTGTGCTTTCAAGTGCTTGCTGTGTAAGTTGTGCTTCTTGTATCATATTTTGAGCTTCTGCTTCTCATAGCATTCGCGTTTTTGTTATATTTGTTGTTGTTTGAAACTCGTGCAAACTCATATCGTTACGTAACATATATGCATAATATTGTGCAAAAAGTTGATACCAATAGTTTTCGTTGTACATAACATGGACAATTCCTCACAATTGCGTACGATTTTGGCTAAATTGTGCTGCATTGCTATATGGGCAGGCGTGAAGATCATATGTGATAGGCTGGAGTATTTTTTGACTTCCATCTTGGAGTGATTCGTTGTTACAGTCAGATGCTTTTTTTTTGCTTCATGTTTCGATGATTTTTTTTGTATCGAGGATATTGCTGTTTGCTTGCGTTTTTCTGATTTGTTTGATGTATTGTTTGAGGTGGTTATGTGTTTTGGGATATTCAGGAAATCTATCATTATACAAAATCGCATCTCCTCGCTTAAAAAACATCTCATTGGCAGTAACGTCAATATCTGCAGTATCTGCTGTTTCTCACACACCGTATGCGAGCGAGAGTGCTTGATTGCTATAATCATTCATGATCAATGAGACGAATTTTGGCAAAAGGAGTGCAAAATCACAACTATTCATATCATAAGAGTCTGCAGTACATCCACGAACACATCATTTTGGGAAATAATCGCCTTTGGCGTTTCTTGACTCACACATCAAGTTGAGGTCTTTGAGTGATTCGATTTTGAGATAGTCCTTCTCGACTCATTTGGTAAATTCTTCTACATCAACGCTATTGATGTGTGTACATAATAGTCTCAAAAAAATAGACTGACGGGGATCATATATGAGTGTGTT
This sequence comes from uncultured Candidatus Peribacteria bacterium, assembly GCA_964526045.1. Taxonomy (GTDB): domain Bacteria; phylum Patescibacteriota; class Gracilibacteria; order Absconditabacterales; family Absconditicoccaceae; genus CAZGIF01. The sequence goes on from CAZGIF010000002.1 coordinate 102,707, forward strand.
GTCGGCTGTCTCTCATGCATCAACGTATACGAGTCATTGTTTGAGAGCCGTAGTACAAAACCTTTTTACAACTTCTTTTCTCCCTGCTTGTAGTTCTCACTGAGAGATAATACTTTGCATAAACGAAGTCATAAATGCATCTTTGGTTTGGAAAAATGTTGTCTGAGCATACGCAAATGCAAACATACTCAACAACATTACACACGATAGTATGTATTTGCTATATGTGATAGATATGAACATACATCTCACAACAAATAAAAGCCTTTGAATATAAGTATATGTATTTTTTGTATCATGGCACATATACCAATATTTTGTGATTATATTGTGTTGACTTTTTTTGTCAAAATGCAAAGTAGTTTTATTTGTGATACTCTTGTAAAGAGTATAATGTTTTGACAAACATAAATAGTACATATAGTATTTTTTTTGATTACGAAAAATAATATCGTTCTTTTGTTATAAAACTGAACCTACATGTCGTTTATTTTCTAGAGGTTTGTCTGTCGTCAAGAGAAGGTGTCGTTTTTTCGCACTTTTTTCGCACTTTTTGTCTTGCAAAAAAATCTTTTCTCTCTATACGAACGAGTGATTTTATTCTTTTTTTTGTGTGTAATGACTACTTCGTTTGTAAAGACTAATGTGTATCGTGTGGTTAGTGTTGTATCGTGTGCCGTATTGTTGTTCGTGGCATGATTTGTCTATCAAGGACAAAAGCCTGCGAATGAGAGAAATGTTCAAGAGGCTAATGCGTTGTTTTGAGATAGTTATGACAGCTATATGAAATATACGTACGATTCGCCATTTTATGACTACCAAAACCGACCCTCATCGTCTAGTAAAAAACCTAATGATGCAACTTTATATATGCTTGCTAGTTTGGTTCCTGATAATGTTCTTTTTATGCCAACAAACAATACAAACCCAAACTTTTCTTACAAAGAATTTTTAGATATTAACTGAGATAGTTTAGTGGATTTTATATATGTTGCTGGTGAAAAAGTTAATATAGATAAAATGAATTGAGATTACTCTTATTCTATTTATCTAAATAAATGAAATGCAAGCTTTGACCTCACGTACAAGTGTTATGTAGAGAATATCTATACTAGTAATACGAGCATACCATATGATCAAAGATTTACAAGAACATACTACTGAGACTGTGCAGATGCTTAAAAACTAAAAACTTATTGAAAGATTTTATTTTTTGTGCTGCTAGATGAAGTATGTAGTTGTGTGTATGATGAGTATATGGTTGATACTCGGTTTTGGTTTTGCTGCTGAGCCTAGCGAAGATCTGGAACGTGTGTTGCAAGAGATTTTTGCTTGACATGAGTCTTTGTTGCAACAAGATACTTCGTTTGCCAAAAATCTTGGAGAAAAAAAAGATGCGACGTGATGAGAAAATACAAAAGAAGATAGTATTCCACTATCTGATCAAAAAGAAACTGTTAAAAACTCAAAAGATGAAAAAGATAAGGATCCCAAAAGCAAAGAAGAACCAAAAGAGTGAGATCAAGAAACAGAAGACTCAGCTATGGCTCGCCAAGTAAGTCAAGAAGAGCCTATTTTTGTGTCAGCTCCAGAAAGCATTGTCAACGACAGTATCAAAGTCCCACTCAATGTTGATAGTTCTTTGGGACACAATGCCTTTATATGAGCGGCGAGTTATGCTGTGTGATTTGCTGTGCCAGCGTGACCTCAATGAGTGCAACCAAGTATAACGCTTGCGTACAATAGTCAACAAACTGATATGTTGTCTGCCTTTGGGTATGGGTGGGATGTGACTGCACCGATGATTTATAGGCGCGCGTACAAAGGAGTTGATAGTTTGTATCAAAGAGATGATTTTGCTGTGAGGTGACCGTTTGGGTATCATGAGTTGGTGCTTGTGGATGAAACTGAACAGCTGTATATGTCGACTGATGCATCTCATAGATACAGGTATTACCGTACGGAAAATTGACGAAACGTCCAAACAACGAGTAACGGACGGTATTATTTTGGATGAACGGAAACAACTGAACTTGTACATCCAGAGAGTCAGGAAGATATTTTTGCTTGGGGACTTCGTCGTTATGAAAACCAGTTTGGGTATGCTATGACGTATGATTGGTTGCAACAAGATGGTATGATGCATGTAGATAGTATTTCTTATGGTTTTGATGCCAATGATGTGCCTTTGTATACGGTGGATTTTGTCTATGAGACGACGCCGATCAGTGCATCTAGTTATATGACACAGTTTTTGCAACAAAATTATCTATTGTTGGATCGTATAGATCTTGTTGTCAATGAAACTACACCACGTATAGTTCGTACGCTAGATTTGACTTATGCAGAGACTAATACAGTTTTTCCAAAGCTAGTAACAGCGCAAATGCGTGTAGGAGAACAGACATTGCCTGCGCATACTTTTGGCTATCATCAAGAAGGAGCCTCGTTGCATCGTTTGGCTCGTATTGAGAATGGACAGTGATGAATAACTGAGATTGATTATGTTCCGTCTACTCTTGCGAGTAGTCAATGACAAGTCCGATGAAATCAACATCGTATGAAAACTATTGTCCAAGTTGTTCAACAAGTTCGTTCGACTGATACAGTAACGAATACAACAAGTACAGTTCGTTATGCCTACGATGATGTGCATTACTTTGTCAACTTTGAGGATATTTATGAAAAGGCATACGCGTGATTTGGAAAAGTAACGATGCGAGATGACGAAAACAATCGTTATGTGTCATATTACCACCAAAGTCAGTATGACCATACAAACGACTCTGATGCACTTCTTGGAGAATTTGAAGACCATATTTCCAAAAAGTGACAGCTGTATCGTCATGAAGTTTATGATGCACAAGATGCTTTATATAGTCGTACTATCACCAAGCGAGAACATATCGATCAGTGAGATTCGATATTTATCATGCATCCATTGCAGACTGTATCATCACAATATGATGGACGTGCAACTGGCGTACATACTGCACAAAGCTTTGTTTACGATGCAGATGGGTTTGTCATAGAACATACATCATATGGAGAGGTGCAAGAACCTGCAGATAACTGAGAGTTTGTAGACGTCACTTGAGATGATTATCGTACAACTGTAGCATATGCATCCAATCCTAGTGCCAACCTGCGAGGAGTCGGAATAACTTCTTTGTCGTATGATCACACTGATTTGCTCTTGTCTCAAGTACAATACGAATATGATGATTTGCCATATGGACAAGTTGAACAATGACTCAAAACTAAGCATCGTGTGTGGTTTGCAGATGAGCAAAGGTGGTTGGATACGAGTATTGGCTATGACAATTGACTAACAAAAAGTCAAACTGACGTTCTTGGACGTACGGTGACGTATGATCGAGATGCGTATGGTATCACTGTGTTGCGTACTACCAATGCATTGTGATGGGCGAGTGATACAGTATATGACTATGCTTTGGGTCTTGTAACACAAACAACAGATCAAAATGGGTATGTGCAACGTACTGCATACGATGAGTTTGCAAGACCTGTGTGACAGTATATCTCTACACCAACAACATCAGAAATACAGATGTCACGTGTAGAATATAATGATGATATAATCCCTGTTTCATACAAAAATATATCATACCCATGAGACTGAACAGACAATGAGTTGACAAGTCTTGTCTATATAGATGGATTTGGAAGAGAGCTACAAACGAGACAAAGTTCAGCTGTGGATTGACAGTACAGCGTTGTCAAACAGTCTTATAATTCACGTGGAAATATTGAGTTTGCGAGCTATGCTCGTTTTGAGACCTGAGAATGATATACACCAATTGCGAGTCAAGAAAAATGAAATAGCTATGTCTATGACGTACTATGACGCACTAGAGAGCAAACAAACCAAGCTGGTACAACTCGTATCGACTATGCATGATTGGTGACTGAGTATTATGATGAAACAGATCATCTCCAAGTACAACGTCGTGACATCTACGGCAACCTAGTAGCCGTACGTGAATATCCTGATCGCGTGTATACTGATGCAGCGTCATATCTGACACAATATCGCTACAATACTCGCAATCAGCTCGTAGAGATGATTGATGCATTGGGTAATACTCGTACCTATACGTATGATAGTTTGGGGAGATTGTTGACGCAAGAACAGCTTCATGACGCAAGCGTCACAACACCTGGTACCAAGCAATACCAATACGATGATGCAAATCGTCTGGTGCTATTTACAAATGCTCGTGGCGGTAGCGTGATATATACTTATGATCAGCTAGATAGAATCACAACTCTTATCCAAAAAGACCCACAGTGACAAACAATAGAGACAACATCGTATCAATATGACAGTCATCTTCTCTGATATGAAGATATATTGACTATCTCAGATGCATGATGAACTACCACATATAGCAGAGACATATGATACAATGACTACGGACAAACAACAGATGTAGATGTTCACTATGGGTCAGATGTCTATTCTTTGGCGTATGAATATATGCCTAGGGGAGATATTGTGCGTGTGCAACACCCTCGTGGTGATCCTATAGTCTATGAATATACAAAGGGGTATACATCTCGCGTGTTGCATGGAAAGGATATCGTGCTTGATGAGGTGATATATACAGCACATGATGCTTATTGATCGTTGAGATATGCAAATGGAACGACATCGACATATGAGTATGATTATGACTACTGATATAGACTTGTAGCCAAAGAGACGATCTCTGACACGGTGTGAGTGATACAAGATCTCACGTATACTATGGACTCTCGTGGTAATATAATACGTTTGCAAGATACATCACCAACAGCTCTTGCCAAAGATGTGACATATAGTTATGATGCACTTGGAAGATTGTTGAGTGCGTCGTATGCAAGTGGTGCCAATTATTCGTTTGCGTATGATGCATTGGGTAATATAACTCATACCAATACGCATGGTGCGTATGCTTATACTAGTGAATTGCCTCATGCAGTGACGCAAGTTTGAGATATGACATATACGTATGACAAAGATGGTCAAGCGACGGACATAGTTCGCGTATCTGGTGTTGTGTGATCTGGAACTGCATGATCTGCTTGAACTGTCCAAAAACTCACATATGATAGTATGTGAAGACAGATTGGGTTGTCTAGTGATGGTAAACAGACACATTATTTGTATGATGATACAGGTACAAGAATCCAAAAACAATCTGGACAATCTCGAAGTAGATATATTTGAAGTGACTATGAAGAACGTCGTAGCCAGTCAGGAGATATTGTTGCTACGCAATATGTATATCTAGGAAGTTTGAAACTTGCTAGTGTGCGTCACATCGGGACAGAGACAAGTATTATCTACCATCATGAAGATCATCTCTGATGAGCAAGTGTGGATACAACGTCTACGTGATCCTTGGCTTTTGCTGTGGATTATGCTCCGTTTGGAGCTGAGAGAGTAACAGAACAATACGGTGATTATGCAAATCCATATCTCTTTGGAGGTAAAGAGCTGGATACTGAGTCAGAGTTGCAATACTTTGAGGCGAGGTATTATGACAATCGTATTGGGAGGTTTGTCTCACAAGATGTGGTGTTTTGGGAGATAGGACAAACGGAGAGAGGACGTGCACTTATGGCAGATCCACAACAGCTCAACGCATATGCCTTTAGTAGAAATAATCCGTTGAGATATGTAGATCCAAGTGGAGAAAATGCTGTTGATATGGTGAAAGATACTATTAGACAGATCACGGAGAAAGCATCGCAAGCTGCAAAGGATGCGTGAGTATCAGAAGATGTAGTAGACGCTGTATGAGACTTTACAGAATGAGTAATGAAGTGAGATTATGCAGAATGAGATAGTGTTGCAACTACTGTATGACAAATTGTTGGTTGAGAATTACCAGGAGTGTGAACAGCTGCAGATGTAAGAGATTGGACAGCTGCAGTTGATAATTGTAAATGAGCATGATGTATACTTGATATTTCGTTAGCGACTATCTGATTTGCACCTGTTATATGAGCAGTTAAACATTTGAAGAAGGCTGATGGAATAATGAAGAATACTGCTGATAAGGTTGCTGATGTTTTCAAACAAAATGACGCCATAAAAGATACACTAAAAAGAATAGAGAATAATTCTCCCTCAGTAAAGTGAGATAGTAAGGTTTTTCAGAATTTTGAAGATAAATTACCCTCTCAGACTGATTCTAATTATTATAGAGAGTGGAATGTTAAAACACCTGGAGAAGTTTGAGTATGACCTCAAAGAATAGTTGAGTGAAAATGATGAGAATCATATTTTACAGACGATCATTACAATACATTTACCCCATTAAATTAAATATGTTGTCTCAATTATTACAACAGTATAATATAACCTTTTGATCTACATTAACAGATAAACATATTAATGAACTTGAGAAGTTTTTTTGATTCTGTATACCGACTGAGTATAAAGAAGTTTTAAAAAACTGAATGCCAGTTGGTAATGATTTTACCAACTGGTCAGATCAAGGTAGTGTTCAAAAATCTTATGATATTTTGCTTGATTGAATTTTGTTTGATATTCTTACAAATAACCTTTGGTTTGATCGTCGGTGAGAGTCTATTTCAAATAGTGAAAAAATAAAAATAATTACTAATATGTATGACAAGTCTCCAAAGTTGATTCCTATTTACTGACATAGGTTTATTTTAGAAAAATGATATATTGAAAATAATCCTGTCTTTTCAATACATCAGTCAGATGTAATTATTTATTGAGAATCTTTAGAACAGCGAGTTAATATTGAGTTTTGAAATAGTAAATTGCAAAATATAAATATTAATAATTATAGTGGACTTTGAATTTGGTCGGATTTGTTATTTTATAACTATAATTAATTACAGTTTGCGTAAAATTTATCTTAACTCCTAAAGATGTTAATAAGTGGGAAAATTGATGTATTAATCCTGTTCAATAATCATGTCAGTAGATTTAGAAAAACGATGAATAAATAATATCTGATGAATCTTAGTGTCTCACCATTGTTCAAACGAAATAAATAAGTACTTCTTTCTTTATATAAACTTAGAAGAGAAAATAGCGAGATCGTAGATAAAACATCAATAACAATAGTGATGTCAGTTGCTTCGTGGGACCCCTCTTGGGAACGAAGCAACTTCGTGGCAAATGCTGACAAGTAAAATCTGAACGTAACTCGCATTTCTCTTCTTGATTTTTTGCTTACTTTTGTATCAAGACAAAAGTAGAATCTGAGCGAAGTTGTATGTAGATCCAAGTGGAGAAAATGCTATAGACATGGCAATGGATACTATTAGACAAATAGCAAATAAGGCGGCAGCAGCTGCAAAGGATGCATGAGTATCAGAGGATGTCGTAGATGCTGTATCGGACTTTTCTGAGTGAGTCGCGGCGTGAGATTACATAGAAGATCCAAATGGACGGCAAATGGCATGACAAATTGTTGGTTGAGAATTGCCAGGAGTGTGAACAGTTGCAGATGCAAGGGATTGGACAGCTGCAGTTGATAATTGTGAATGAGCATGATGTATTTGGGATGTAGGATGAGCTAGTCTATGATTTGTGCCTTTTATAGGTTCGTTGAAGCACTTGAAGAAGGCTGATGAAATCGTAGATATAGCAAAAAACATATGAAAGTGACATGGATTCACAAAACATATAGATGAATTTGCAGATGTTTGAGTAGATAGTGTTGAGTGATATACAAAACACATAGAGGACGTTATGACAAAAGCACAGTGAACCGATAATCATAAAGTTTTAGAAAGATGAAGAAGTGCCTATTGGGATGATGATACAGCAAGTGTAGTGATACATAACCCAAATGATCCTGATTGCGGTAGTTGTTTTGTTCCTGATAATGGTAAATCTTACTTTTTTAATGATATTAAATAATATGAACATTAATACTAAATATCATTGGCTTATAAGATCTGCTATATGAAACGTTAGATGATGATATTATGCTTGAGCTGATATTCGAGACGAAGTATGATTATCAAAAAATAAATTAAATTTATTTGCAGATTATCTGGATCAATTTAGAGAAATACACTACAAAACATTTCCCCTCACACAAAGGCAACTGAAAGTCGCAATCAAAGCTATAGAAATAAATCTCAGAGAATGTGGAATAGAAGAATTTGCAACTATTACCGGAATCGACTTCGAAGATGGTGTACGTATGTTGCAAGAATTGCGTGAGATAGAGAAAGAATGATCAGAAGAGAAAATAGCGGGATCGTAGATAAAATATCAAGAACTATGTATACGTCAGTTGCTTCGCGGGACCCCTCTGGGAGCGAAGCAACTTCGTAGCATATACTGACAAATAAAATCTGAACGTAACTCGCTTTTCTCTTCTTGATTTTTTGCTTACTTTTGTATCAAGACAAAAGTAGAGTCTGAGCGAAGTTGTATGTAGATCCAAGTGGAGAAAATGCTATAGACATGGCAATGGATACTATTAGACAGATAGCAAATAAGGCATCGCAAGCTGCAAAGGATGCGTGAGATGCACTTGCAGCCTCGGCTGATGATATCTGAGAAGCAGTAGTAGAAGCTGTTGATGTTGTCTTAGAGACTCTTGATAGTGTAGATACAAAAGAGATGTGAAAAAACTTGGAAATGTATTCTACGTACGGAGTATGAACTGCATGCGTAGTAACAGCAGCATGATGTGGAGCTTGATCAGTTGGTAGTGTATTGACTGTATGATGAGCTGCAGTTCCAACAGCTTTAGTGTGTAGTGCTGCAGCTACAAGTTGTACAGTAGCTACTGCATGAACATTAGCATGACAATCAATGCAGAGTTCATCAGAGAGTTCTAGTTGATGAGATGTTTATGCTCCAGATACTGCATTACCAAGAAATAAAAACTGAACTTCTGCACCAGATCCAAATGCTAAATGACCACACACACAACTTGGAACAAAAGATTGACGCAAGTGAACGTATAAGCAGGGAAGAGAGTTTAATTGAGATTGACAAGAAGTTAAAAGAATAGATTTTACGGACCATTGACACCCAGCAAATCATACTAATCCACATCAACATAAAATTAAACCTAATCCTACATGATGAACTCCATCTATAGGAGATGCTGAGCCTTTAAATTAATAAAATAACTGAATGAAAGAATTATACTATCGAGCTTGAACTAGAGAGAAAAACCTATTAATAAAAGAACTTATATCCGATACTTTTTTTATAGAAAAATCTTGGATCTTAATATTTATAGAAAAAGAGCGGGTTACTGATAATAATATAGATATTTATAACTTATTAAAATCTAAAGTATGATCGTCAATAAATATAGAACTATTTTTCTTTTTATTTGACTCTTACGATAGTCTTACTGAGTTTGAAGTTCAATGATTCGATAACCAAAGTAAAGATTTGAAAGTTAAGATTGTGAAAATAGATCAAATGTGATATTATTTTACATTTGAAAACTTAACTTACTTTAAACAATTAGTTTTGAATAAACACACAGCATTAGAGTTCGAAGAATTAAATACTTTAAACTAGATAAAAACAAAGGAAAAGCAGCAGAAGCAGTATTAATAGTAGTTGCATGAGTAATGTGTGCAGCATCATCTACTACGTGTGGAGCATCGACTGTAGTATGAGTAGGAGCTATGGTAACCCCCTGAGGACAAGTAATATGAGTCCCTGTCTTGGCGGTATGAGCACCAATGGCATGTACAGCAGCCGTTGCAAGTTGTGCAGCGACAGTAGTGCAAGGACAACAGTTGCTAACTACACCAATAGATACAAGTCCAATGGATGATGCGATGCAGATGAGTAATTGAAAGTGAGGGTGAGGAACAATTAGAATTTGAAATAAGGATGTTCCTAAAGATGCTTTTCACAGAAATATAAAGTGAGATATTTTAAATGATGTCGAATGATTTGAGCATAAGGTTGGTAAAAACCCAGATATTGATATAAACTCTGATTGAAATATTAGGCTGAAATGAGTTTGAGATTACAAGAAAAATAGTGTTGATACTGACTTAAAAGCAGATTGGTATTTTGATTAATTGTTTTATCTGATCTAATATAAATATGATAGTATATGATTGGTATTTTGATATAAAGAATATTATAAATTATTCAGACTTTGAAGCATTTATAGAATCTTTTTTTATTCAGAGTAAAAATTTGAATAGTAATAATCTGAGTTTAAGTAGATGAAAAAGTAAGTTAACGCTCAGTTATATGGATCAAGAAGAAACGGAGTATAATTCAATACATATTATTTTGCAAATACTAAGAAAAGAAGAAGATACACTAAGTAAAATTTGAATAAAAGTAGATTCTAATGTTTTTCTTTTGATTACAAAAGAATATGAGGTAATGTGTAATTATGAATTTAACCCTGCTACTTTATTAGAGTTGTGATCCTTATGAATTTGATTAGGTTTCTCCGCTTATGAAAAACAATAGTTAATATAAAGAAGCTAGAGATTTTTTTATAAGAAAGATACTTATTTTTGTTCACTATTACAAAAAGTAATAAGAAAAGTCCTCTTGTAAACTTTACTTTTATTAGATAATAAGAAGAGAAAATAGCGAGACTGTAGATAAAATATCAAGAACTATGTATATGTTAGTTGCTTCGTGGGACCCCTCTGGGAGCGAAGTAACTTCGTAAAAAATACAGACAAATGATATCTAAACCTAACTCGCTTTTCTCTTCTTGATTTTTTGCTTACTTTTGTATCAAGACAAAAGTAGAGTCTGAGCGAAGCGTGCAATGTGTGCGGCATTATCTACAAACTAAAGGTTGGAGTGGAGTATACGTTTAATGGTATGATATTGAATTTATTTTTGCTGTATACGATTACAAAAAATTGCAACTGACTGCAAACAAGAGTTTGTTCTATAGATGTATGATGTGATTGTTTTTTCGTTGTCTGAGCAGAACTTTTCCCAAGCTTCACTATCAAATGAGGAGAAAATACTTCAACTAGCGTCAGATGTTCTATATTTTTTTTCGTAGTTTTTTCGTTCTTGTAAATAATTTTTCATAATAAGAAAAAGCTATAAAGTCAAATAGACTTTATAGCTTTCTTTTGTAGATACAACAGGTAATTACTTCATATACTGCTTATTCTCCAAAAATATCGCAACAAGCTGAGGATCTATATTTTTTTTGTATAGAGTCGGTGCAAAACGTTCTAGTGTTTTTTCTGGGCTTTCTCTGAGAGCAACTATCAGTTCTTGTGTTTTTTTGTCAGATTCATTATATGCATAGATTCGAGAGAGGATTTCTTTTTTGGATTCTTTTGTATAATCTAAACTAGCAATGACAGTTTGGATTTCTATCAGAAATATTGCTTTGTTTATATCCAAGACTCATAGTCTTTGTTCAGAATAATCCTGTATAAATCAGTGTAGTTTATTTAGTGTTTCATGTTGCTTTTCATTTGGTGTTTTATCCATGATTGTTTGAAGTTTTTTTCGAAGTGCAACATGTCTAACGGCACTATGCGATGCTCTTGTACGTAAATCAAAAATCTGACTCATTCGGTGAGAGATAACTCACCTAGATATGTATGCGTCATTCATATTTTTTCGAAGTGCTTTTGTTTGTTGATCTGTCATCAATTTGTAACTTGGTTGTTGTTTTTGTGCATAGTTTCTTGCTTGCAAGATTGTTGACTTGACCCATGAAGCACTAGCATTGTCTTTGGGGTTAAACTCACCTCATGGAAATAGCCGTCAGAGTTCAATCATTTTTTGCACATATACTGCGTGTCGTTTTTCACTTGTTACATCAACAAAAGGAGTCTGACTGCGTTGAAGGTATGAAATATCGTGATCATTTCGTTCTCCTAGCAATGTGACCTTTGTTATTATTTTGGCAAATTCTGCCTTGGTTATGTACTCTTTGGGCGCAAAAATATTTGGTTTCTTTCACTTGACGATACAAAAATCAACCAGTGATTCTATGTCTTTTCTATATACGTTGTATGTGATATCGCGAAATAGTATTTTTCCATAATCTACATCGGTATAAAAACACGTTGTGATTGGCAAATATGCATCGATTATGTTTTGTGCGCTGAGAGATTGTTTTGGTGCTGATCCATGAAAGTCGTCTTCTGGTTTTGGTTCTTCTATTGTTGGTTTACCGCATGTATTATCATAGTAACTCTTGGAAAAGTCTCAATTTGGACAATTATCTTTAGTAACTCCTCATCAACCTCACCCTCCCGTTTTTGGACAGTTTGTTGTACAAACACATGTTCCGTCATATCTACTTGGGCTATAGTCTTTTGGAGTACATTGGTCAGGTTTTTTGGTGTCAGGAACAATTGGTGTAGTACTATCAAAAGTAAATGGACATAATTGTATATTTCATGATCAATCCGTCAATTGTACATCACAGGTATAGGTTCATACTGGTTTAGTTGTAGATCGGTTATATGCTCATGCTGTGATTGTGTGAGTCTTTTCTGTCACTCAATTACATACTATCATTGCATTTCAATCTTCATTGCTTGTATATCAAACATTCACGGACTGTCAGTTTATATTTTTTGTAACTGTACAGATTGGCGCTGTTGTATCTGGTACAAGTATACGTATTGTTCCTTGTGCTTGATTGTTTGATAGTTGGGTTTCTGGCATATATGCTTGTGTATTGATCGTGTATGGTATGATCATTCATGCCATTCATGTTCCAAAGTATCAAGCAAATGTGTACGTTCTGCTACCTCATGAACGAATTTCATCGCTAACAAATCCAGATGCTCGTATTCATGCTTGTGTGAATGTGATTCCACTCAATATACTTCCATCAAAAGAAAAACGAGTTCAGTCTGGTCAATTGTTAGTGACTATAACTGTTCAAGTGACTATATCTCATGGAAAGACTTCTGTTGGTAGTGTTGCACTCATTGCTATCTCTACTCTTGGGTTATATTCAACTGGTGCTTGTGAGCTATATGTAGCGTTTTTGAATGTTGCATACGCTGTATTGTATCGAGAAGCATACCCAAAAGACGGTGAAACACTAAGAGGGTCTCACAAAACCGAGAAGAGAGGATTATTTTCATCACGAGGAACTTTGACTGACCCGGATAGCGTATACCCTAGACCTTCAGATAATCATGGAAGAGGAGTTTTGCTGTGGAATCAGGAGTTAACCGTATTTCGTACTTCAGATCCAGCGGATGTAACTCAATGTCGTCAATTACCACTACTATCATATACAGTTGTTCCTGATCATTCATCTGTTTTATATCGAGCAAGTAGTCAATCTGTATCAGGATATCATTTCATAATTTGTTCTCTTTGTTGAAGGTCTTTAACTTCATCAAAAATTCTCACATCAGCTATCTGTCAATTAAAAGAGAAGTGGTTCATTCATACTACACAATCAGTGGTTCAGATGGTTAATAAATTATTTGCAGTTGAAAAATTTCATGAATACGTATCTGTTCACATGAGATTGTTATTAAGATAGAGAGAAGCAGTCCCATTATCAATTACCACGGTAATATTGTATCGTCAGTTATTTGGGAATAGTATATTATTTCAATTTTCATCCTTAGCTGTAATATCAATTATCTCTCAATCTGTAAATCATATAAATCACCGTGATCATGTATTATATTCTGATCAATTAAGTTGTATTTGTCGATTTTTTGGTGATCATCAACAATGTGTTTTCGCTAAGGGGAAATACTGATAAGAAGGAGCTGGAGCTGGATAATTTACCCAATGACTGATTGTATAAGTATCATTGAGATAAAATCATGTCCTTGAATTTGGTATAAAAACATAATCTTCTGGCGCACCAAAATTATATGCTCATCATGAATAATTTTGTGGTTGGTAATATTTACCAAATGATTCAACAATCTCGGTTTCAATAAAAACACTTGCTGTTTGTCAGGGTGCGAGGGTTGGTATGTCTCGTGTATAATGTGTTCCTGTTGCAAGTACAGTTTGTGTACTAAATCAAGATGTCGTTCCGCTAGGTGCTTGTATATAACTGTCTTTGTATTCTAATGCTTGTACTACAAAGTCTTCAACGACAAATGTATTAGTAAATACATCGGTGTTTGTAATATCTATACGGTATTGTATCGTATCTCACACAGTTCATGAGCTTTGAAGAGACGTTTTTTGTATGGAAATATTTGGTTGATTATCTACAAAAAATTTATACTGACTCTGTCAAGGTATGTCTACTCATCACGGTTCGCGAGCTGTCAATGTGATAGTATATTCACCGTCTGGCAATACTGATGGTAATACGAGATTCCATATTCCTCATGTTGCGACTAGAGAAGCTGTGTATCAGCTATAGATAGTTCATGACAGACTAAAAAATACTGTATCTCACGATCGAGCCTCTCACGTAAAGATCATATCTGATCCTGATCAGAACGTATTAACTGGGTCAGGTGAAATGTTTTTTATAGTAGTAAGTGTAGGGATAACAGCAGGTCTTGTTTGTACAAATCGTTCACCTTGTACTCATCAGACATTATAGCTTACTGTTGTTGTTGTTGAGAACATGTTTGCACTTTGTTGTCTAAGTCTAACAGTGTCTCAACTGTTGGCAGCAGAAGCATCAGTTGTTCGAACTCACATCATAGGAACGAATATTTCTCATGTGTTGAGAGATCATGTTGATATAATGATTGCAGAATAGCTAGGCTCTACAAAAACAGAAGCAGCTTCTATAATATCTGATACTATATTGCTTTCTGGCGTTTGCATAGATGTATTGAGTGGTACATTATATAGATCTGTAAAGTCTACAAATGTTTCTGGATATGTATCTAAACAACGATTGTTATTAAATTCTCAAACGTACTGACTTGATACATATGGTATATTTGCTAGAGATAGCAATCAACCAGTCAGAGAGTTATTTGTTGGTGTCGTGGTTCGTTGGTACGGTTGCTTTTGTCTCAATGCGAGATCTCCATAACTAAGACAGATACTGTTGTCTTGTGGGAGTCGTGTTGGATCAGTTACGGCGCCAAATGCTCATCATCTTTGGTTCATATTTCCAGAGAAAAGAACCTGTGATACTCATCCAGATTGATATTGCAAAAATACTCAATAACGAGCTGGTGCATAGAGATTTGTTTCTATGATTCATGTTGACAATAGTGTTTGTGCGTTTCGATATGGAGGCATATCTCATATCATGCTGGCATCTGCTAGTCTTGCATTGATAAATGTATTTTTACCATAAAGTTCACCACTATATATGTTATTAAAACTCATAGTTGATGCGAAGTAATTGCTATCAAAAATATTATTTGGAGCTGCATTATTGATTCCATTAGAACTAATGTAGCTATTACGTATGAGGTTTGGACGTAGTCGATTTGCATAACTATATAAACCAATATGTCCTCACATATTGACGATATTGTTGAATGCATGAGTGTCAGCTTGACTAACATATGAAACTGTTGTGTTGTAATAAATATTGTTGTGGTACAATCTTTCTTCTGCACCATAACTTCCTCATGCAAATGAATTTATAAACAATGAGTTTGTATACTGATCACGAGCATTTCATCCTTCGTTTTCTACCGATATATCAAAAAATGAAAGATTATTTAGACTAAAGTATCTGTGTGATCCGAAGACAATATTACTTGTTGTAGAGTATTGTGTATTAGGAATATTAAGACCGTCCCTAAATGTTCATCAATCAACTATAGCTTTGGCTGGAGTTTGAAAAATATACATAAATCATGTTGCCATCATACTTGTGTGAACTGTTCATGGTTTGTTGACGATTGCTGTACATGCTCCAAATGTTATTGTATTTTGTATATCATATTGCCCATCTAGAACGTATATTGTATTTCCTGAAAGTGTGTTCGCAACAGGTAAATTAGTTCATCGTTGGCTAGGAGTCCTTGGTGTGACAGTTAGTGTTGTGATATCACAACTGTTTCCGTCTCGATATTGTGTATATGGGGTGTGACATCCGTAGAGTTTCTCTTTGAGTTCATCATCGCTAGGGTTTGTTGCTCGTCGTGCATCGTCGATAAATGTGAGTGAATTTTTGTTTCAGACAACGAATCACTTACTATTGTATCAAGGAATCATAACTCACCCTGGCTCTCTGGCCCTGACAAATACAGTGTAACTTTTACCTGTAGCAAGATTTCCACTTCGAGTCAGAGATCGTTTTTCGCTATTGTCTACAATAGTTGTTTGTATTCAATATCCAGCAATAAATACTTCAACAGTATCTCAGACCCATCATGTTCATTCAAAAAAAGGAGTCTGACTGATATTGTCGTCACACGATTTTATGTTTGTGATGCTTGGTATGATAGCTGGTCTTGTTGTTGTCGTGATAGAACCACGCATTCATCAGACGTCAAATGTTGTTTTCTTTGTTGTTCAAAATGTATTTGCAGCTACTGCAAATATATCTCAAGCAAGAGGTCAAGTATTCAGTCCTGCTCAAAGATTTCAGTTTCATATATTTATGTATCATCAGTTATTTGCTCAATATGCAACCTGAAATCATGCTGGTATATTATTTTCACTGATTCATGTTGAATGAATACTACCAAGTGGGACGACGTTATTTACTATCACTTCTGGTAATAGATCTATACATGGTCATTGCATACTATTGATATAGATATTTTCTCATACATATTTTTGATCTGACCAAGATATACTATCTCACGTCAAAAAAATGATATCACTTCCACTGAGAGTCAGAGGTTGTTTTTGTGTAGGTACATTACAACCAAAATATGTATCTAAGACACTATTTTCTCGATATCATGTCGTTCAATAGACAAAAGTTGTATCTCTTTCATTGAATTTTTCTCTTTGAGGAAATCACAACATATCTTCTCAATATTGTTTTTGTGAAAAAGGCGTAGCCATTCGGTTATGTCAGATTCCGTTGCTTTGAGTGAGCGTAGGTGATGCAAGTCATAATGAGAAATTATTTGATCATGGATCAAAGTTTCACTGTAGTCAATCATTCGTTTGACTATATATCATATTTGATGGAGTGAGAATATCAGGAAAATTATTATAGCTACTATACTCATATTCTCATCGATAATACGATCATGGGAATGGTGTATGAACTCTCACGACTCAACCAGTTTGTGATCCTCATCCAATTCGATATCAGTTCGTATTAATAGCACTACCAATATTATTGAAGTATACGTTGTTGAGAAAGCTAGTTCTATTTATTTGTGTCGGCAGTGATCACTGTTCATGTGATATAATTGCAGGATTTATGTTCACTAATAATGTATTATTGACAAGACTTCATGGTAACGCTCGAAAATTAGATTTGTCGTAATAATTATTATTTGAAATGATTCTGTTTTGTCGAGTAAGAAGACCATTTCCTAAAAAAAAGTTATTCTGAAGATATATCTTTCATCCGACTTGATCATTTCTCAGTCAGATATTATTATGCAAAAAAAGATTATCAAAAAAGTATATATCATTTCATAACCAAAATCGAATTCAATACTCTGTATGAGTGATAATATTGCGATACCAAAGTGTGTTCTTAATGCTTCATAGCGATGCCATACCTAGATGACGAAAAAAATTTCTATAAAATGTCTGATTGACTCATTGTGGGCTTCATGATTGTGCTCCATTTGCACTGATAGCAAGACCTTGAGCTTGAGGTCGTGTTTGCGTAGGTCCTTTGCGTCCGTCAAAGATAATTCACTCTATGACGTTGTGGGTATAGGGTATACGAAATAATGCATATCTATCGTTATTGAGAGCGCTTGGTTGTGGTTCTTCAGATCCTCTTCATACAAGTACATCTCATCTTCAGATGATTGCTGTACAATCACCAAAGGTTACTGACTCTGTGAGAAAATAATCACCATCTTGTAAGATATAGATAGTATGTCACGATGCTATTTCTCCATATGTAGGTCAAGGGTTAGAATTAACAGCTGGAGAGATTTCTCCATTAGTTGTTGGAAATGTATCAATTCCAGGACTAACTTGTACTATTTGTATCGGTTGAGACAAGCATGAAGCATCATAAAGATCTCAATTATTTTGTTTCCAATATTCTGTATATCTTGTTCAAGAACCAAAAACCGTCTCTATGAGATCAGTGTCAGTATATGTATTATTATTATATCATATCCAAAAATCATCATCGAGAAATTCTCACGTTTGCCATCAATATGTCAAAGACGTGAATGTACTAGTGAAAAGAAGACAAAGTCAGATGAAATATTTTTTCATTTTTTGTAGAAAAGTTAAGAGATAGAAACTATATAGAGTATATCTATGATTCTCTTTCCTACAAAAAACTTCAAATTATATGATTCTAATATATTGACATATTGTGTTTATATGTATTTTTTGGCACTTTGTAAGTGGTATATTCTTTTGGATTGTAAACTATATGTTATCACAAAAATGATTTCTATGCATTACTGATGTTGTAAATGTCTTTTAGAAGTATATAGTTTTATGCATTGCACGGTAATATCCACAGAATAAAATAATTGTACACCCTGTGATATTTTTGTTTACATAATAGAGCTATGACTGAACTTTGATGGATAGTATTAAGTATTTTTTGTATGTGATATGTTCTTTTGGTAACAGAACATATTACTCATATTCACAAGTCGGCAACTGTTCTTGTTTTGTGAGCTGTGATGCGACTTGTTGTTGATGTTGCATTGCCAGACCAGACTGACGCACTCAATACTGCCTTTATTGCGAGTGGAGGAAATACATTTGGTCTGATAATTTTTTTGTTATGCTCTATGTGATTAATAGAAATATTGAGCCATTATAATTTCTTTTCTTTTATTAAACAAAAAGTCACTGACTATAAATTGCCGATTCGTAAGCAATTTTGGCTGATTGCGTGAATGACGTTTTTTTTGTCTGCTATTTTGGCTGATTTGACAGTAACTATTGCTATGATTCAGATTTGTAAGAAAATGTTTCGTTGACATAATTTGTTGGTTATTGGTATTGCAATTGTTTTGATGGCAAATATTGGATGATTACGGTCTCCAGTATGAGATACGACAACCATTATGATGCGATTAGCAAATAAATTTAGTGCCTCACAGATCGTATCTTATACCTTCTTGCCCGCATTGATAGGTGGTGTAGTTGCGTCCTATGTTTTGTCTCTTTCGTTGGATTGTTGCGAAGATGAGGATGCAAATTGTGATTGTGCTCCAATCCCACAAACTCACGTACCGTTTGTTTTTGGTAAAAGTGAAAAAACTGTTATTACATTGTGTTTGTTGTCATTTGCTTTGCCGTTGGTTATTAGTCGAATATGACTGCCTCCTTACTTGTGATCTTTGCTTGGATTGTGATTAGTTTGGTTATGTATTGGGTTTTTTCGTATTGCTCATCCCAAACAAAGCCATCTCAATGCTCATGTAGAACATATGTTACAAAAAACTGATCTTTCTACGATAGTATTTTTTGTGTGAATTTTGATGGCGGTATGAGTTTTGGAACATGTGTGAGTTTTGTCTGCATTTACTCAAAGTATTTTTGGAGATAATCCATCAGATTCTGTTATGATATTTGGTAGTTTATTGTTGTGATTATTTTCATCTATTTTTGATACTGTTCCATTGACAGCAATTGCTATCGTAAGTATTGAAACAACACCATGGCTTTGGTCTTTAATGGCTATTACTTTGGGTATTTGATGATGTTTTTTGGTTATTTGAAGCGTATCATGAGTTGTTGCTCAGTGATATTTACCACAAATTACATTTACGAAATATATTCGTTATGCGTGGTTGCCAACATTATGTGCTTTTATTGCAACAGTATCTACTCGATATTGTATGTTTATTTTTTGGGGGTAATATCTTGTTATTTTGGTGCATGTATCATGAGACTAGCAATTCGTGCTATGGTTATCCCAATCAATTTTCATGTTAGGTAAAATCACAGTGGAACACCTCACATCAAAAGGAGTTTTGACATAAGACTGGATCATCATGAAAAAATAGAGCTTCGTTTTTCTATAAATCATTTGTCGTGAGTTTTGTAATCTGATACGAGTTCTTGATCTGTAGTATCAACTCAATTTTCTGTTATTGTTTCTTTTTTGGTGTATTTCATGAGAAAGTGAATATAAATTTTTTGTGTTACTTTCTATTTGCTTCGACATTTTCCTCAAAGATTTCCGCATTGCAGTTCGCATGCTTCTCAAAGGTTGCGAATAAGACTGTCTTTGTTGTTTCTGTCTGCAACCATACTCTCGGTATATCTTATTTTTTGGACCATAGCTGCAATTGCTTTTGTGATTGGTCTTGTGTCAGTAAGTGTTGCCTCTTGCAAGGCTTGTGTGTGTGATGAGATTGTTGTATCCAATGTTGTGTTTAATATATCTTCATACGATTGAAGACTTTTGAGTTTGTCTGCATCTAGCGTATATTGCTGTTGTTGTATTATTGCAATTGCTGTTTTTTTTGCTTTTTTTGCGTCTTGTTGTTGTTTTGTTATCGAAGATTCCGTGTCTGTGAGGTATGATTCTTCTGCTGCTTTTTGTTTTGTCTCAATAACATTCGTACGTATAGTATCCAAAAGTTTGTCTCACTGTCATCGAATGCTTTTATCAATCGTTGCGTCTTTGACATAGATTCCATATTGTGTTGCCAATAATTCACGTTCTCTTTGTATAAATGCTTGATTTTCTTTTTTTGTTTCTGGATCAAGTCACATCGCCCATGTGGAAAAGTTACATTCTTTGTATGCTTGTGTTTCTGTGATTTGTGTTGGTTGTCATGCTCATTCTTGTTTTTCTCGAGCTGCTTTGGTGCCATTTTTGGCTTTGTTGTACCTGATATAAATAATTGATTCTGACTCGGTGTCTACTTTTTTTCGTTCTTCTACTCCCAAGAGAGGATTTCGTGCGCGGGTACATTGTGTTGATATTTTACGATCTCTATTTGTGATACCTTGTAATGCCTTTTGAAGTGTGATCACTGATTGTTTGATCTCATTTGCGCTGTCTTTTGCTGCTGAAGAAAAGTTGTTTCATACCTCTTTCATTGCCTGACCAAACTTTGTAAAGTTATCACTACATGCTCAAATCACTCTTGTACATGCATATTCGTCAGTCAAAATTTTTCCATAATCATCTTGAAATATGAGGGAGAAATCTCATTTACTAATTTCTTTCATATCTTCGCCATTACCAAAAATACTTGCACTTTTGGTTGCTAAGAAGCTTTTATGTTTTCTATTGAGTTTCCACAAAAATTTGAGTAATTGTCAGTATTTTGCATTATCTCAAATACTAACTGAGTCAGTAGCAAAGATTTTATCTTCTCATTGGTATTTTTGTGCAATTTCTAGAAGTTTTTTTTTGTGTGCTGCAGACAAAGGATCTTTGATAGCTCATGCAAGTGCAGTGTCGAAAAGTATGTCAGAAATGCGAGTATCAAGTTCTTGTAGTTTTTTCCGATCTCTAATAATGGCTTTTGATCTAAAAATAATAATCCGAGTCATTCAAATATTGCTTGTCGTAATATGAGAAATTATCGTAATTGTTGTAAATGTTGCTTGCCGTTTTTGTTGCATGTTTTTTTTGAGTCACTGATAGAGTGCTTGAAAGATGTTTTTTCATCAGTTTTGCTTATCAACTGCTTCAAATGGTCATTGTGTAAATAGCCCTCCTGGGCTTTCGTATCTTCAAAGGTTTGGTGTAGCTGGGTTTGTTGTATTGATTGTTGCGAGAACTTCTTGCGTAAATGTGATATATTGTTGCATGAGAGTTGGCGTTGTGGCACATGCGATACAGGATGTTTCTTCTTGAGCGTATACTTGTGATCAAATTCAGCTAGAAAATATCTGACAACAAAAAAACACCAAAATGATGCATTTGATCAGTATATGACGTACCTGTTGTTTTTTGCATATGTTCATCAATACGAAATGTGGGTAAATTAATGATAATAGATACAATAGAGTATAGAGCTTTGGGTAGATAAATGATAAAAAAGTACGAGTGTTTCTTTTTCATGTATTGACAAATTTAATATTTGGAGTATAATATATTTTACATACGTTGTGAGTTTTTTTTGTATTGTATATTGGTATTTGATAATTTTGGTTGATTTTTAGTTACGAAAGAGTGTTGTGTGTAACTTGCAAAAATAGTATGTATTTTAGTTATTAATGTTTGATAGTTGTTCATGTCTGGTGTCGCTGTCTTTAATAAAGTCAAGTATATGTTCTTGTGAAATGTAATTTTGGTGTACTAGTTGTTTGTTGTGTTTGGCAATATTCGACGAATATTATTTTTTATCTAAGCTATATTGTATCTTTACACTTTGATTTGTGTTGTTCTATGAGATATATGTATAGTATAGTAATTTGGAGTATTGTATTTGTTGTTTGAACTTTGTGAATAGCTTTGTGACAAGATATTACATTTTCTCCTTTGTATCCAGATTATACAGATTCGTATGTGCTTCCAGCATGATGTGAAATACTTGTTGATGTGGATATTGATGTTTGAGATAATAAGATTAGTGAAGTTCGTTCTACAATCTGATATGATCGTGATGACCTAACATTTGCTAGAATCTTACAAAAAACAAAATCATCAAAAGTACGACACCGTGATGACGTAGACGGAATTGTCTACACACAAAAGGCATCATCAGGTGAAACGTTGAAACATGTCAGTTTTTCTCTTGTATTTGTTTCTGCTTTGCAAGAAGAACAAGAAAAAAACAAAGAAACAATGCTTTCACTTGTATGAGAAAAAAGTTACTTAATGACAATAGATGGAGATTCTATCCCGTTGGAATGAGAAGATGTCTCACTAGAATTTGCATACGTTCCAACATGCACACCAGATACTATTGATCCTCGTATAGAGTTGCTTACTCCGTCGGAAGACGAAATTGTGCCAGTCAATCAAGCGATTTCATTGCGTGTGCAAGATTTTGAGTCTGGTATTGATTGGGATAGTTTGGTGATACAATTAGACTGACTTCGTTATCAATCATGAGACGATAACGTCACAATCAAAAACGGTATTGTCCATATAGATCCATTGTTGGACTATGCACGAGGTACGAGTGTACAACTCAAAGTTACAGTGAGTGATTTGGAACAATTTCCATGAGTGAACACGATCACACGTGCATTTGAGTTTACTACCAATACAGATACTCCAATGTGTCAAGAGATGTGATGTTCTGTCTCACTTGGCAGAAAGTTATCAGAAAAAGAATGCGTCCAACTGCAAAAATTGTATGTCGTATGAGATGAGACATCTAAACGCACTTTACAAAATCTTGTAGATGATTTGCAATTTAGTTGTTCGTTTGCAAATCTCGATGAAATTCAAAAGTGATTTGACCGTGCATCTACAAAAGACACACAACCTCGTGTCCAAAAACAAGCAATCAATATTTTGAGTTTGGCGTGATGGGTGTTGTTTGCAATCGTTTTTTTTCTCAAACTCTATTATATCAAGCAAACCAGAAAATATAAGAAAAAACTTTCTCAAAAATAATTTTACTTTTTTGTTCTGTCTAGATGAAGCGAATTTTTGTTGCATTGCTGTGTATTATCTTGTTTGTGAGCGGAAAGGTTTCTCATGCGCAACAAGAACGTCGATGAAGACGAGGAACTACACCGATGGAAATCCTCGATACATGAGCATGAGCCGTCAATGACGATCTTGAAATACAAGAAACTGAGCTCAATGATGTTACAGATCTACAGTGAAGTTATCAAAGAAGGTTTAAAATAACAAATACATTGGATTCTGTGAGACAAAACATTTCTCCCTATTTGCAGCGAGCGGTGTTTATTTGACTCACTGCTGCTACTATTTTGTTGATTTATAATGGATTTTTGTTGATTTCTTCCTCTATTCATCAGCAATGAGAACTTTCTAAGGTTTTGGCAAGAATGACGAATATTGGTATCTGAATTGCTGTTATGTTGTGATTCTATTTTATCATCAAACTTACTATCGTCCTTCTCAACGCATTTACAGAACTATAATGTTTTTACCTCCTGCACTATTCTACATCATGAGATTATATGAAAATATGATGAATTCGTTCACCGTTCTCATAACAACAATACAAAAATCTCTCCTGACACTGTGTCTGTTGATTCTTTTGAGTTTTTGTATAATTCCAAATGTGTATGCTGTTCCCTCTTTTGATGATAGGGTTGCAGAAGATGTGATAAATAGCGCCTGAAAGGCTGATAATGAATGAAGAGTTGAGCGTCAGTTTAGACGAAATGTCGACTCTAGTCTTTCTTTTCAAGAAAATATAAGAAATTTGTTTTATCCATCTGGAGATTGAGGTCAAATACGAAGTATTTTGAGAGTTATCTGATATTGAGTTCTTGTCGCGTGAATTGTTTATGTCTGAATACAGTACCTTAAGGACGCAGAAGACGAATCAAAAGCAAAAGATGCAACAATGAATTTATTGATGATTTTGGCATGAGCGTGAATATTTTTTGGTGCAATTTGGATTTTAGAGAGTTGATTGATTGTAACAAATCTGACTTGAAGTGCCTCGCTTGTCGAAGCGACAGAGGATAATCTTTTCTTACAAATCTTGTTGCTTTTGAAAGTCATTGCCTTCTTTTTTGCTATTATTATGGTGATTTGGTATGGATATCAAATCATGAGTACTGTCGACAAAGAAGAAAAACTTGAAAAGTGAAAAGATGGAATCTTGAATGTTATTGTGGCACTTGTGTTTATCAAAGCTGTGGATTATGTATATTTTATAGCACAATCGCCTGATTTCAAAAACCAAGCAACAGATTTGATTATAGATGCATGAAAAATCATGGTATATATTATATGATTTGCATTTGTTGCATTTATGTTATATGCTTGATTTAGGCTTGTGACTGATTGAGGAAAATGAGAGTGATTCAATGAATTCAAAAAAATCGCTCGAGGAATATTCCGATGAGGAATTGTTATTTTCTTGTTTCTTTTGATTATGTACCAAGTGGTGCAAGAATTTGTATAAAAGAGCTTCATTAAGAACGAAGTATTTATAAACAGAAAAAATGCAGGCTAGTCTGCATTTTTTCTCTTAAAAGATTATTTCCCTGCTTGTAAATTAGTGAGATATAGACATGCTTTTTGTATATATATCTGCAACAAAAGGAAGATAAACTTTGTATGTGTTATTTTCATGTATTATGATTTGTCCTTGCATCATTCATTCTTGATCCACACTGACTACTTTTGCTGACAATCCAATAGATCACTCGAAAGGTCATTCTTCGTTAAGTATATATTCTTTTTTTATGTTTTTAGCTGTTGTGAGGAGTTCTTGACTTTCTGAGAATCATTTGTTTTCTTGCATAACTTCATTAGCTTCATTCCCAAAAATTATCAATGGTGTAGCTGTTTGTTTTGTCTTATTGATTGTAACTACTCATTCATACATGGGGTTACCATACCCTTCATAAGGAAATTTGTAGACAATAATGTCTTCGTTAGTGTCTCACAAAACCTTTACATCACAGACACTCATTCTTTCATCTGGTGCAAAAGTGTAATATGTTTTGTAAGTCTTGTCGTTACAATCATATCACTCTATAGCAACAACTACATTGTCAAGTTCACATGAAACACTGTCAAGCTTATAGGACTCATCAATATCTTTGTTTGGAACTGTTCTTGAAGAAAAGAATAATTGGTCTCATTGCTTATAAAATCTTGCTATATGTGAATACAAGTTCGTGTCTTTTCATGAGTGTGTAAGAAAAAAATCATGCTGACCATCTTTACGTTCACATGCTTGTTGTGTGTTTAGTGTATAGTTTTTGTATGTATCTAACAAACATCATTCAATAAGTTTTTGATTAGGCTCGTTATAACAATCATAGAGGCGTTGTGATGTTGATAGTGAGTCAGGTGTAATTTTTTCAACTTTCTCTCAGTTTATAGAGGGTGTGTTTTCATTTAAAAGTACAATCTCAATGATGTGTTGGTAAACATTTTGTCAATCATATGCACGCAAAAGAAAAAGATTGTTTTTGTCTGAAAGTTCTTTTTCTGTTAGTGTGAAAGGTTTTGGCACTGCCGTCCCAGTATAAACAAAAATTGGTTTGTCTATGTCTTTTTGATAGAATTCTCGTTGTTTTATTGTTCCTTCTTTTGTAAAAGATACTGTAAGTTTTGTTACATCTGTTGTGGTGCTTTCTTGTATAATCACATTGCTTATACCATCGTATATAATCTTTCAATCAATATTTTGTATGTGAGGATTGTCTATACGCAAATTATTGATACGTATTGATGCTGATGTTTTTGTGTTGCTTGTTATGTCGATATTGTTGTATTGGAGTATTGGAAAATGCTTCATATATACTCAAGCATTGATCTTGGTTGCATAGTTTGACATATCATTTTCTTTCAATGATAACATTGCTATAAAATTTCGCACAATTTCACGCATATCTTCGTTAGTATGTTCATGAGCATGTATATATAACTTTTTGAGAATTCTTTGTTGTGTTTGGTAATCTGTTTTCTCTATACGTTGAGCTAGTTCCGTTAGTTTGCTATCATATGGATTGCTTGCAAAACCAAAACTACAGATGAAAAATACTATCAAAAATAAGATACGAAAACGCATAGAGTAATAGAATTATGATATAAAAATCATGTCCAATACGATTAGTTATCTTTGTTGTGACATATATTTTTATACTATCTTTTCTAAAAAATTCTCTACATGTTTATATATTCATTCTTCATAGAGATTATGAAGCAATATATGTCATCATTGTGGTATATTTACATACTCATAGTATCATTGTCATATATTTTGCATCTCCTGTATGAATTGTTCTGATTTGCAACTTTTGATTTGAGGATCGTTGTCTCAATGAAGAATAAGTACGTTTTTGTTTAGGAGTTTTTGTTGGATCATATGTTTTTTGTATTTCAATTTTCAAGAAGCTAGATTTGAAAGTCACGTTTTGCTACATCTTCGAAGATTGCTATAAGTTGTTTGAATTGTATGTGCTAACTCAACAAGGTTAGCTTCGTCATTGTGTGAGTTATGGTTATCAATATCTGTTATTGGGCTACATGCTATAATGTTTTTTATATACTCACTTTGACCTCATGCCGTCAATGCAATATATCACCCAAAACTAGCTCATACCAACAGTATTTCTTTGTTTTGTAGGTTAATTGTTGTATTGTTATATTCGTTGATGACTGGCTTGTTTTTGATGAGCGAGATAAGATCAACTATCGTGTCAGTGCAGTTGTCAAAATCACATATTCCATCACTTCACCGTGTCCCATAATAGTTTGGGAAAAGTACTATATATCACTTCTCAAAAAATTTCTCAAAATGATATGGAATATGATCAAAAGGATGAGACGGACATCAATGAAGTGCAATGAGTACTTTGTCGTACTTTTCAAAATCTCTGTCTAATGACCATAGTGTCATGAATATTCAATCTTTCTTGATAACTGTTCTACAAAGCATGCGGTGTGTTGGGTATAAAGTATTTGGTTGTAATGTATCAAATTTTTTGATAGATACAAAGAGATTTTTCTTTTTTTTCATCTCTTTTTTTCGTAATTTTCCAATTCTAAACTCTCACTTGCAAGTCGTTGGTCTGATTCGTACAATTGGGTCAGATATTTATTTTCAAAAAAAAAGAATGCAACAACGTGTATTTTTGTTGGATATTGTAGATCCACGTACAAGTGAGTACGAACGTGCTGCAAGAATGGCAGAATTAGAGAAACTTGTCCAAACATTTGGTGGATATGTGATTTTGGAGGCAATACAAAAAAAGCAAGTGCCTGACTATTCAACGTATGTTGGTAAGTGAAAACTCACGACAATCTCTCAACAGATGGCTGAGCAAGATGCAGATATTTTGATCATAGGTAACATTCTCAAACCTAGACAGCTGTATCGTATCAACGAAAAACTTCGTGAAGCTTCCAAAAAAGCATGACATATCATGAAAGCTCGAGATAGAGTTGATTTGATTCTCAAGATTTTTGATAAACATGCAAATACAACAGAAGCGAAGCTTCAAATAGAACTTGCCGCAATCAAACATATGTGACCAAGGATTTTTGGGATGGGTATGGAATTGAGTAAACAATGATGATGAATTGGTGTCAAATGAATTGGTGAAACAAATACAGAAATCATGAAAAGGCATCTCCAAGATAGTAGACTCATGATCCAAAAAAAGATCGACGAGTATTCGAGTATGCGTACAGCACATAGACAAAGAAGAAAGAAAAACCAAGTAAAAAGTGTCTGAATTGTGTGATATACCAATGCGTGAAAGTCCTCACTTATGAACTCTTTGACCAACAAAGAAGTACTTGCAGAAAATAAACTTTTTGCAACATTGTGAACAACTGCAACCAAACTATTTATCCAGACAGATTCAGTTCTGGGAACAGGAGAAAATGTGTTGTTGCACGATACGATTTGATTTATTAGAGATTTGCCTCCGCAGTTGATTCAGGCTTTTCAATCTACACTAGAAGATAGTATTGAAACTGATTTGTTGTTGCATGTTGTTGATATTTCTGATCCAGATCATGTCCAAAAAATATGAATTGTTGATGAGATTTTGGATACTATTTGAGCAACGCAAAAAAGGGTCTTGGTGTACAATAAGATTGATGCATTGTCAAAAGAAGATGTAGATGCAGTCATTTTGGCAAGAATAGCTTATGAAATAGCATACAAAAAAGAACAAAACATATCTGACACAGAGTATGTTTATCAGTGAATTTTATGTGTATCTGCACAAAAACAGTTGTGATTAGACACTATTGTCGCTTACATAAAAAAGTATTTTTCTATTGACTAATACTGGCTTTTCTTAATAAACTTTGTAAGCAAGTTTGTTTTTTACTTGTTTAGATAACTATATGAGTTTGTGGAAGTTTGGCCGAGTGGTCGAAGGCGCACGCTTGGAGTGCGTGTAGGCGATTCTTCGTCTCATGGGTTCAAATCCCATAGCTTCCGTTTTTTTTGAACAAACTACCAACCATGATATGTTTGTGATCTGTGTCAGATCATTTTTTTATATTGTGAAATAGTATGAGTAAAAGAATAGATGTTAAAATCTTAACTGAAGAACAACGTCTAGAACTAGAAGGTATTCGTAGAGAAACTTTTAAAAGATATGAATTGAGAATTGCTCACTTAAAAGGAGAAATATCTCATATTTTTGATTTTTATAATGATGAAATTGTAGAAAAGTGACATTGAATAAGAGAATGACTAGGTGATGATCAATTAATAAATATTTTTCATGATAAATTTGCAGATGTTCCTTATCCATATGAAAGACATAGAAAAAAATAAATTTTTTATTTCTTATTGTGGTAGTTTATTATGTCACAGGTACTTTTTTCTGTTATTTTTATATTTTAGGTACTAGTTATATTATATGAAAAAAAATATTTATGCTGTTTGAAGATCTGCTTTAAATGTCGTAAATGAGAGAGGAGCTTATAATATTAGAAAAAACGCTACACTTTCTCCAGAAAAATATAACATTAGTGTCTTTGAATGTTTTAATTGGAGTATATGTAATGATTTAGATCAATGAAATGTAGATTGTCTTATTGTTTCTGCAAATGCTGGTTGACCTGAGATGATGCCTGCATCAAGTACGCACCGAGTTCCCTTTGTTGGTTCTTCCAATAATATACATTTTGATAAAGCAAATGCTAGAAAGAGGTTGATATGAGTAGAAACTGCAAAATCTATAGCTTTAGTATTGGAGAGTAATACTCCTGTCTTACTTCTTACAAAAAATCCCCAATTATTGGTTCATCCATTATATAATATCCTCGCATGATTCGATCCACATAAAGAAATTACAAAGTGACAGTCACTAATATTAAATAAAAATGTATCTCGTTTAGTAGATGGTTTTTTTGATGTGTGAAGTGATGATGATTTGGAACCTTTGGTTGCTGTCCTAACTGACTATAGGTATAAGAACAAAAATAGGCTCAAAGAAATAAAATCTTTTGTTGCTGAAGTTGTTGCTATGGAATAACCTTCCCATAAGGATTCTTGATTCTTTAAAAATCTGTTCGGTAAGAAAAAATAATTTTAATTTTTTGTAAAGTTAATTCATGGAAAAAAAAGTTGTCGCATTAGTTTGACATAATGCAGCTCGTCATGTTAAAGATAATTCTGTAAGATCTGCAAACTTAAATTCAGAGAAGTATGAACTTTTATTCTATTCGCAATATGCACAAAAATTGTGAGAAAAAATTGCGAATTGATTAATAGATTGTTTGGTTATTACTTCTCAGTGAGGAGGTCCTAATAGCACTGATGTTGATCCTCTTTTAGATAGGATTTATTATCAACAAAATAAGTCTTCAGAACTTAAGAATTTGTGACGTGAGAAAATGAGTAGATTACGATCAGGTACTGCACTTACAATAGCCTGAACGATATCTGCAGAGATTCCTGTTATATTGTTCAGTACAAGTCCAGAACTAATTATTTCTGAGTTGTTCCAGGTATTTGCCAAACTAGAAGAAACAGTATATTTAAATAGCCAACAAAACTCTGCATTACTTAATAATTTATCAGTCTTGGTTGATGATCATTACAATTATTTAACATCAGAGTCTCGTCGTGCGAAGGAAGATGATTATCTTGAAAACAAAATAGACAGAGTTACTAGTCAGGAATATCTTAATACTTTATGAGAAAGGCAACTTTTAAGAGAAGAATTTATTAAAAAAATTAGAAACATGAATCCTTCTACAGCAGTAAAACATGTATGATCAGATTCAAGATTTAGAGATTTTTTCGGTTTGTGAAAACCATCAACTAATGAGAAAGATAGTGATAAAAATAAAACCTCTGACTATTATGAAGATTTAATGAAGGCGGCAAAAGCAGCTGAAAAAAAGTTATACAATGTGAACGATAACAAAGATTGAGAGGATTATCATAAATCTGAAAATAAAAAAGGTATAATCAAAGCGGATATATCAAAGTCAAAATCATATGATATTCCTTATGACAAAAAGATACTAGAGATTGATAAAAAGGGCTTAGAGATTTCAAAGAAATATTTTGAGTCATTTAAAAAGGGTTTTAGACCTAGTGATGATTTAAGAAATTATCAAAAAAAGATATTAGAGTTTCAAGAAAAAAGTAAATCTTTTGTAGACAAGAGTAATGAGTATTTTGATATAGATAGGGAACTGAGTGAAGACTATAAAAATGTGAGTGAGCAATATAAGCAGCTAAGTATAAACTACTTACAAATGACTCAAACGCAAGAACCTTCCAAAAAAGAGTGATTCTTCACCAAAATATTTAAACGATGAAAGAAAAAATAATTTTCTCTTTTCTCTTGTAATTTTTGCGTAGCTCCTTACTATTGTGGGTGCTATTTTATTATATTATATATTTGCTATGAACTGTTGTGGTTGAGGAAGTTGTGGAGACACATCAAGTACTGATACAAACAAAGATAAAGGGTATATGCTAGGTTTAGAATCAATGGTTCCTGATCTAGAGTTGCAATTGTATGATCCTACAAAAGATGATATACTGCATAATCGAATGTCTGACTATAGAGGAAAACGACTAGTTTTGTTTTTCTATCCAGCTGACTTTACGTTTGTTTGTCCTACAGAACTTAAAGATTTATCAAAAAGAAAAAAAGAACTTGAAGATTTAGGTGCTCGTACACTTGTTGTTAGTACTGATACTGTTTTTGCTCACAAAAGATGGGTAGAAACTGAACCATTGCTTAAAGAATTTGAATTATCAATGATAAGTGATAGAACATGAGAACTGAGTTTATTGTTTGGTGTTTTGAATGAACAATCGTGAAATGCTGAAAGATGAACATTCATTATCTCTCCAGAATGAATAATTAAGTCAGTTGAAATCGTTACAGAACCTATTGGAAGAAGTTCTTCTGAACTTATCAGAAAAGTAAAAGCACTTGACTACGTTCGTCAACATCCTGGTGCTGCATGTCCTGCAAGTCGAGATACAGACGGTAAAACTTTGACTCCAGGTATCAAAATTGCTGGAAATGTCGGAAAAGAATTGGAATAGTCCACAAAAAAGTAAGACACGAGAGAACGATTTTATTCATTGATAAAATACTATGACCTTTACATTACCAAAGCTTTCTTATGAATATGATGCATTGGCTCCTCATATAGATGCACAAACGATGGAGATTCACCATTCTAAGCATCATCAATGATATATAAGCAAGCTCAATGCTGCTGTAGAAGATACACAATATGCTGATATGTCATTGGATGAATTGTTACAAGATATAAAAAATTTGCCTGACGATATTCGCAGTGCAGTCCAAAATAACGGATGATGACATCGAAATCATAGTTTGTTTTGGAAAACAATGACTCCATGAGGAAAAGCTATGTCAGAAACATTCAAAACAATGATAGAAGACAACTTTTGATCTGTAGATGAATTTAAAGATTCTTTTTTGGCAGCTGCGGGATCAAACTTTTGAAGTTGATGGACGCGATTAGTTGCTGATTGAGATACATTATCTATAGTTAGCACATCTAATCAAAATAATCCATTGATGGATGGAAGTCAAGCGATCTTGTGAGTTGATGTACGAGAACATGCATATTACCTACACTATCAGAATCGTAGACCAGATTATTTATCAGCTCGACGAAAAGTAATTGATCGAGAACAAGTTGAAAAAAATATATAAAAAAAAGAGCCGTGAGGCTCTTTTTTTTATATATTTTTTAATTGCTCTTCTAGTTGTCTTATTTGTTGTTCTAAATCTTTGTTTGATTTCTTTGTTTTTTCTTGTTCTTTTTTCTCTTCTGTTGTGATATCTTTTTCTATTTCTTGTATAAGCGACTTTATTTTATTTATCTCTTCGTCTATTTCTTTTTCTATTTTCTCTATCTTCTGATTAATTATCTCTTTTTTGTTCTTATTATGTATGTTTTCCAGCCAACTTCGGATTTTATGTGAATTGTGTTCTTGTTGTTTTAGTTCAGATGCTCAAGGAAATGGATTATTAAATGCTTTGTTATCAAAAGATATTCAGATTTTATCTATGTTGTTTTTTTCAAGCCAAGTTTCTAAATTTTTAAAAGAATCATATTCTTTTTCTGTTTTAGGAGAATATAGATTGGCTCTTCAATCAGTAAAGAGGTATTTATATCTTCCTATATCTTTTTTATCTTCTTCTAACTCATTTAAAATTATTCGTGATACTTTATGTTTCTGTACAAGTTCCGTTTCTTTTCTTGTGTTCGGTTGTTGTACTTCTTCTCTGAGTTTCTTGATTTTTCATTTTATTTTAAATTTTTCAATTCCTTTTTGTATAAAGTTTAGTTTTTTTGGTAATATATTGTTATGTATATCTTCTTTTATCTCAAATCCTATCTTTTCTGTATAGAATTTTTCTATTAGGCTATTGTCTTGTAGTGCTTCTTCAAAAAATCTTATATATCATAAAAAAACATGGTTTTCTTTTTTATTATATTCTAAAAAGAATTTACATTGTTTTAATAATATGAGAAAAGAATCTTTGTTTCATATTTTACTAATTAGTGAAGAGTCTTTAGTATCAAAGTTATTGTTATTGTAATTGTCATTCGTTTTCGTTGTATTGTTTGCTAGGTTATCTACTATATCAGATTCTTCTTCGTTATTATATGTTATAATATTTCCTACCTCTTTGTTTTGTAGTAAAAAATGAAAAGCATCAAGTGCTTTGTAATGTTCACTTTCATTGTCTCAAATATACTGTAAGTATTGTAATGCTTGATATATCATATATTCAAGTCATCTTTTTGTATTGATTTTTTCTACATGTTTTTTTGCATTTGCTAACTCTTCAAAAACTTCCTCAGTTGTTTTTGTTTGTCAATTTATTGCTTTTTGATTAGATAATTTGCTCTGTCTTCCCTCCTCAAATTTTTCTTTCATTTATCTTTTTGTCTATAAAATAATTTAATTATAGTATACATATATGTTTACTATAATCAAATTTTGTCTCAAAATTGGATTGACACGAAAATTATATGAAATAGTACGATGATGTGAGAGCAGTCAGCGTGTTTTTTTTGAAAAAAAATTTGTATATATACCATATGTAGGTATAATTCATGTAAGTTATTTTTACATAGATTATTTCAAGATGCAATATGAGCAACTAAATTTTGGTAATTCTGAGGGTGATTCTGAGGGTGCTTCTAAAAAAGAATCAGTAGCTAATTCTATAAAAGATGAAATAGTGCAACTAGATGCTCATAAAAGAAGTCAGATAGGAAAGTTGTGAAATATATTTGAAAATATGATAAAGTGGATAAAAGACTGAAATAGAGAAGAAATGGAGAATATAAAATTAAAAGATATTATTGATTATTATGACATATATAAAGAGAATAAAATTGTCATAAACTATATGAGAGAGAAAAGGTACTTCGAATTTCAAAAACGAAACAAAAAAAATATAATTACGTTAATAGCCTCTTTCCCAGATCTATCCCTGGAACAATTTATTACAAAACCATTATCACATTCTTTGTTTTTTTTGGAAAGACCTGAGCTAAACCCTGAAATAAAAAAAGTATGCATATATATGTCAAATAATAATATTGCTATCGAACATATTAAATCTTTTGATGTTTGTATCAATTATAAGCTACCAATCCTTGATCTTATCAGATACAAATCAACATATAGTCTCAATCGAGAAGATCTTGATCATATAAGTACTAGGGTATTTGTCTCAAATTTAGAAAAATTAAAAAGTTTTTCGTGAATAACGAAAGAGCATTTACATTCTGATTTGTTCAAAACATTATTAGATTGAATCAATAAGGATCTACTCCAAAAAAAATGACATATTAATATGAAAAATGTATATCTACCTAATAAATTATCCTTGAAAGATTATCTTAAAACTACTAATTACAATGAGATTCCTGAAAGTATTAAAGACCTCCTTTCAATATGATTTAATTATTATCGTGAATTTTGTAGTTTAGCGATTCCAAGTTTTATACATAGTTTAAAAAAAAGAGCTTGAATGTTTGTAACAGATGCTTCTTGAGCTACTTTTTATGTAAAAAGTGATGCAGAACAAAAAACATCCCTTGATCTGAATAATAATGCGTTTTGATTATTAGATAATATGAGTTACTATGTTATCCTAAAAATAAAAAAACTCATATCTGATTGAATAGCAATTGATACGATTAATAAACATTATATTGGTATAGCAAACGTAACAATTAAACAAAATTTTATAGTCATAAATCTTAAAGAAAAAATAAGCTTTGAAAAGGATATATCTATAGGAAAAGGAAGAAATGCTTGACGAGATGGAGAATACAAAGACGGGAAATTATATCCAAAATCGTGAGAACTTTATAAGTGAGAAGAAACTACCAGTCGTATAAATTTATCTTCTGCCCAACAAAAACAAATAAATGAAGATGGCAGTTTTTCTTTTAAAGCACAAAATCCAGTTCTTGATTATTTATGCAAAAAAGCAAATAATATATACAACATTTCGTCATAATTGCAAAAAACTACACGATTTATACTTTAATCGAAAAATTGTAATAAAGAAAATACCTATCTGGTTTTAAAAGGTAATATAAAATCAAATTTTGTCTCAAAATTGGATTGACACGAAAATTATATCAAATAGTACGATGATGTGAGAGCAGTCAGCGTGTTTTTTTTGAGAGGTTTTTCTCTTGTGTTTTTGTTGTGTTATTTATATACTAAAAACACAACATATAGTGTTTGAAAAAACAATATACAACAATATATAGTATATCATACGATATCAAAAAGTCAAAAGAAATGAGTTCTATGTATACTCGTTATTGTTTTTTGTGTTGCTTTTATGTCTTATTTGTAGTTGTATGCAGGCAAACAAAATATTTAATCCTGAATGACAAGATCTTTTGTCACAAAGAACAATCATCAAATGAAATGTTACGTGATTGATGAATCTCAATAATGCCAAATATGATTGGGCAAAAAAAATGTACACTGTTATGATTTGAAATTTTCGAGTCCCAGAAAAGATATCTGGACTTAATGAAGATAGTATTCAATATCGTGATGAGTTGACTGATGATGAGAGAAAAGCTTTTGATTGAATTATATCGTTTTTGATATTTTTGGATAGTATGCAAACAGCAAATCTTCCAAATTTGTCAGAATATATTACAGCACCAGAAGTTAATTTGTTGTTGGCTATACAAACTTTTCAAGAAGCAATACATTCACAAAGTTATGCTGTTATTCTTGAGTCCGTTGTAGATGCACAAAAAAGAGACGAAATTTATTACTTTTGGAGAGAAGATAGTTTCTTGTTGGAAAGAAGTAAATACATAGGTGGATTGTATCAAGATTTTATCGACGAAGCGAATGACAAGAATTTTTTCAAAGCTATGATAGCGAACTATTTGTTAGAGGGATTGTATTTTTATAATGGATTTGCATTTTTTGATACGTTGTGTGATCAACAAAAAATGAAAGCAACAGATAGAATGATCAATTATATCCGTCGTGACGAATTGAGTCATGTGACGTTGTTTGCTAATATGTTCAAAGAACTAAGAAGAGAATTTCCTCATATGCGAGATGAAGCACTGATCAAAGAGTTGTTTACAGAAGCTGTTCAACAAGAAATCAAACGATCACACCATATCTTGGGTGATAGAATCGTCTGAATCAACTGAAGAAACACAGAAATCTATACAAAACGACTTGCAAATGACAGACTACGTCAAATTGATATCGCTCCTTTGTATCCTGATGTTGGAGTAGATGATAATCCATATCAACATCTTGCAAGACTACAAGATAATAATGGTGAAAAGTGAAACTTTTTTGAATCTACTGTGACCAACTATGTTCAATCAAATACAATGTCAGGTAGTCGAGAAGATTTCTAAATTATAGAATCTGATGTATTTGTTATTAGATTTTATTGTTTATTAGACGTATGGCACATCTACCAACACTTATTTGAGAAGCCTTTGCTGTTTTTGTTAAAGAAAATAAAGTACTATTATCATTACGTCAAAATACTGGCTATCTTGATAACCACTGGTGACTTGTTGCATGACATGTAGAAGCTGGAGAATCTTTTCGTGAATGATGTTTGAGAGAAATACAAGAAGAAGTTGGTGTAAATATCGAATTGGGAGATCTTGAGTTTGTAAATATTATGCATAGATCTTGTGAAAAAGATAAACCACAGAGGATATCTTGTGTGTTTGTTATCAAAAAACGATCGTGAACTTTGATAAATAAAGAACCGAAAAAATGCTGATGAGTAGAATGGTTTGATATTGATGAATTACCAGAAACGACAATTCCACATGTTCGTGAAATGATAGATTCATATAAAAATAAGCTGTACTATAAGGATGGATGATTTTCAACGTCGTCTATTCCATGAGATTAGTTTTTATGTTCCCACCCAAACCATGAAAGTAACAATAACAAACTCTGATCAAACATCAGACCAAAAAAACTTTGCTGACATCGTATCACAGTCAGATAAAACTCTTTTGTATTTTTATCCCAAGGACGATACTCCTGGGTGTACGCTGGAAGCTACTGACTTTAGTGGACATGCAGATGCGTTTGCAAAAGCAGGTATACAGGTGATTGGTGTGAGTAGAGATGGTCATGAATCACATTGTGCATTTATGCAAAAACACAAGTTGACTATTCCTTTGATTGTTGATGAAGACCTCACTTTGCACAAAAAGTTTGGTGCCTATGGAGAAAAAAATAATTACGGAAAAATGGTAGAATGAGTTATTAGAAGTACGTTTTTGTTGGACAAAAAATGAGATGTCATGCAAGAACGAAAAAACGTAAAAGCAACATGACATGTCGCTAGAATTATGAAAGAGTTATGAGTTTAATCACTACGAGAATATATGAAAACTTATAATAAATTGGTCAGAGATAACATCCCTGATATTATCAAAAAAAACTGAGCAACGCCTCATACAAAAATAGTTTGATGAGATGAATATCTCTGATATCTTTACAAGAAATTGCTTGAAGAAGTTCATGAACTTTTGGAAGATGAAAGTAAGGAAGAATTAGCTGATGTTCAGGAAGTGATTGATGCTATATGTCAGTACAAAAGTCGAAATAAAGAAGATGTGCTTACTATTCAAAATAAAAAGAGAGTAGAAAGATGAGGTTTTTTGTCTTGAATAGTTTTAGAGAAAGTAGAGTAGTTTTATTATAATTTTTATAATGAACTTTGATCAAGATATTTTGACGTGATACGTAGATGAGTTGTCGTCGCTTTCGGAACATGTTGGATGGTTTATTTCTGATGGAATGCCACCTAGTACTCCGTTTGATACGACAGATCATACATGACCTTTTCATTGTAAACGATGATTTCACAAGCAAGGAGAATATAGAGATACTATATGAATACAGAAAACTCGCAAAACTATTACAATATTGATTAACGGTTCTATGAAAATACTGTTTCCTGATCGTGAAGATCAAGATATCGTTCTTTCAAAAGTATGAACATTTGTATACTTTGCCCCCAATGTTGGTCATACTCGACGTGCAATGACAGATTGTACGATGATGACTGTCAGACGATAATTTTTTTTACCCTTTTTGTTTGTTGTACCTATGCCGCTTAAACTTATCAAAAATAGATTATGAGATATGATTGCTTTTGATCCACAACGCATCAAAATCGCTGTACTCAAAGCATTTATTGCTACA
Organism: uncultured Candidatus Peribacteria bacterium; assembly: GCA_964526045.1. Lineage (GTDB taxonomy): Bacteria > Patescibacteriota > Gracilibacteria > Absconditabacterales > Absconditicoccaceae > CAZGIF01. The sequence continues at coordinate 141,542 of CAZGIF010000002.1, forward strand.
AAATCGTTGGAAACTATAGATCCTTCCAAAGAAAATAGTATACCAGAAGATTTGGACGCACATATCCAAAAAATCGTTAATGATGTTGTTAGTTCACTCAAAAAACTACATGATGCTGACGAAATTGTAGGTTTGGAACACATACAGGATGAAGTAGAGAGACAATTAATGAAACATAATGAATATGACGTAGCAAAACAATATATTTTGTATAGAAATACACAACAAACACATAGAAATGAGAAAAAACATGAAACTGAAAAGAAACTACATGACCGTTCGCTACAAATTCAAAAATATGATGGATCTCTACAAGCATTTTCTACAGAAAAATTGCGTAATACATATACACTTATTTCACAAAAATATGAAAATCTTTGTCCATTTGACGATTTTCTTCAAAAAATAGAAATGTATGTTGCTGATGGGATGAGTACTGATGATTTGTACAAAATTATGTTCAAGGCTGCGGTAGATATGATAAGTATTCAAAATATTCACTGGCAATTTATTGCTTGAAGAATTTTGACAATTCAATTATACAAAAAGGCAAGTAGAGAAAGAAATATCGATATTAAAGATTTGTACAGTCCTACATCTTTTGCTGATTTGGTAGAGGAATATGTAAAAGATGAACGATATTATCAAGAATTTTTTGATCACTATTCTCGTGAAGATTTTTTGGAAGCATGAAAGCATATACAAGCTGACATTGACATGACATATGGGTGTACAACCCTTTTGATGCTCAAAAAAAGATATCTTCTCAATCCAAACAAGATAGTCAAGGAACTTCCTCAGCATATGTATATGGCTGTCGCACTGTTTTTGGCAGTACCAGAATCCAAAGAAACAAGACTCAAAACAGCTATAGAAATGTATAAAATCATCGCTACACAAAAACTATCACTTGCTACACCATGTTTGATGAATGCAAGAAGAAAATTTCACCAATTATCTAGTTGTTTCAAGTTGTCAGTGGATGATGATTTGAGAGCGATTTACCACAATATAGAAAATATTGCACAAATTTCAAAATTTGGTGGAGGAGTTGGAACGTATCTTGGTCATATTAGATCAAAAGGTGCATCAATTAGATGAGTCAAATGAGTGTCAGGATGAGTTGTACCTCGAGTCAAGGTCATAAACGACACAGCTATTGCTGTTAATCAACTCTGAGCAAGAGCGTGAGCGGTGTCAGTTACTCTTGATTGTTGGCATAGAGATATTTTTGACCGATTGCATATGCAGACAGAAACAGGAGATATGAGACGTAAATGTTTTGATATTTTCCCGTCTATGAGTGTTGCTGACGTGTTTATGGAAAGAGTTGAAGCAAATGGTGAATGGACGCTTTTTGATCCACATGAAGTTCGTGTTGTGACTGGACAAAAAATGGAAATGTTATTTGGTGATGAGTTCAAAGCTTTTTATGAAGCATGTGAAAAGGACGATCGTTTAGAACTCAAAGAAACAATCAAAGCAAAAGACCTTTTCAAGGTGTTTTTGAAAACGGTTGTTGAGACATGAATGCCGTATGTGTTTTTTCGTGATACAGTTAATCGTTACAATCCTAATAGACATTGTGGAAATATTTTCTCTACACAACTTTGTACCGAAATTGCACAAAATACATCTGCATCGACATTTATTTCTGAATATACTGATGACGAGACATTGAGTCTCAAATACAAAATGTGAGATACTGTTGTCTGTAACTTGGCGTCGATCAATGTTGCTACCGTTAATTCTGATCTAGAAATGCAAGAAGTTATACCTTTGTCTATGCGTATTTTGGACAATGTAATCACGATGAACTTGTTTCCAATCAAAGAATCGGAAATCACATCCAAAAAGTACAGAAGTGTCTGATTAGGATTTTTGTGACTTGCAGAGCACTTAGCTGTCAACAAAAAACTCATGTATGAATCACCAGAAGCTATCGCTCATGTTGATGAACTTTTTGAAAACTATGCATATCACGTCTTGCGTGCAAGTGTTGATTTGGCAAAAGAAAGATGACACTATGAATTGTGTCCAGGATCTGATCGATCCAAATGAATCATCATGTGAAAAGACAAAAAACGATTTGAACAACATGCAAAAACAAAGAATAACTGGTCAGACTTGATTGGAGATATGAAGACACATTGAGTGAGATTTTCATACCATACTGCTCCTGCTCCCAACACGTCAACTGCAAGTGTTGTGTGAACAACTGCATGAGTCCTACCAATTTACAAAAAGTATTTTGTTTATACAGATGCCGTTGCTCCGTCAGTGACAGTTGCACCAAGGTTGACTCCAGAAAACCAACGATATTACAAAGAATATATCCATATGAAAATGCCAGCCGTGATTGAAATGGTATCTACAATCCAAAAACGAATTGATCAAGCAATTAGTTTTGAATGGATATTCAATCCAGCAGATACATCACCAAAAGATTTGTACGACTATTATATGCAATGACGAAAATCTTGACTCAAAACTGTCTATTATGTCAGAAGTATGAGTTTGGAGGTCAAAGAATGTGTTAGTTGTAGTGGATAGTGACTGTGGTATCGTAGACAGTAATGTCCTAGATAATAATGTCTTAGATAGTTGAGTTTTAATTAGATAATATAAAAAAAATCTGCATTGCAGATTTTTTTTATTGTTTTAGCTAGTATCAAAGATCGAGAATACTCTACTTCTTGCGTTCTGGGATGACGCTAGTTTATTTGTAGATTTTATGCATCTCACAGTTCAACGATTTTTTTTGCAATATTTATACCAAACTCAGTCAGTGTATATTTGATTTTAAGTGGTGTAGTACTAAAAATCTTTTTTTCTACTATGCAATTTTTTTGTAATGACTGTAGTCTGTCTGATAGAACTTTTGCACTCATCATTGGTATTGTTTTGTGAATAGAGTTAAAGCTATTGCATCATTCTGATAGTGCATATAAGATAAAAATTACTCGTTTTTTTCCCAGTATATTGAGGAGTTGGTAGCGTTTGCAGTTTTCTGATCGTACTCTTGTTTTTCAAGTGCCACTTGAGTTTGTTTTCATTAAGATTTTGCTGATTAAATTACTTACTTTGTGGTAAGTTGGTTACTACATATAAATTGTTTAGTGAGTAAATAATAGTAAGTTACTTATGTCATCGCAAGACGATTTTTACTTTTATCATGATAATGGAAATAAAAATTCTTAATGGTGTCGAACAAGCACATCTCGCGACATGAGTGACTGTCGTAATTGATGTCTTAAGAGCATTTAGTACAGCTGTTTACTTGTTTGAAAGCTGAATTAAGTCTATTACGCTTGTACAAACTTTAGAAGAAGCCTATGCATTACAAAAAAAAGATAATACGTCTATATTAGTCTGAGAGAGATGAGGATTGAAACCTCTTTGATTTACATATGGTAATAGTCCCACTGAGATTGTTACTACAGATAGATGATATTTAGAAGGTCGTCATGTTATTCAAACTACATCCAACTGAACGAGATGACTTTTGTTAGCAAGTAATGCAAGTGAAATATTTACATGAAGTTTTGTAAATGCTAATGCTATTGTCTCTCATATTCAGAGTCTAGCTCCTTCTGTTGTTTCATTGTTATCTACTTCACCTGCTACTACAGAGCAAAATGAAGATTTATTGCTGGCGGAATATCTTAAGCGTTCGTTATTATGACATCCGATCTATGATATTGATTATGTTTCTGCAGTTAAAAAAACAACTGCATATGATTACTTATTTAATCAAATACAAGCTCCAGAACAAGATTTCGATTTATGTATGGACTTTAATGCAGTAGATTTTATTGTGTACAGTGAAGTACAAGATGGTAGATCTATTTTGTATAATCAATTAGTTGGTTAGATTTTCAAAAACCTTTCCTAGATCTCCATACTTAGTTTTTTATCTCATTAATATCGCTTTCTCGTATTCTTCCATATATTTCAAAAGGAAAGCAAAATTTATTAATATTGTATGCTGAATCGTTGCCAAATGGATCAAGATCCCAAATATCCCAATAGGAAATATAGCGTTCAATTTTTCCTGTTTTGTTGTTTTTTCAATCTCACACTCAACATGTATAGTTACCAAGATGCATGAGGTGTGTTTTTTTTCATAAAGGAATTTCTTTTTTTTTGTTAGTTGTTTTTACAAGTTTGTCGAATGAAGGGTATCGTGCTTTTAATTTTCATATTATTTCGCTTTTATATTCTTCACTAAAATCATAATACTTTGTATTCTCTGATTTTTTTATGGTTGGCTCATAGTCTGAATTTTTTAGAATCTTCTCACATCAACCTAATCCTAAGTATTTTTTAAACAGAGAAATACGAATGTGACATTTTATTTTTTCTTTTTCAGTGACTTTTATTTTTTTGTTGGGACGCAATGTATCTCAAAAAAGAACGAGTCATAATGGTCAAACTCAGTCTGCAATAATCCCTAGGAATTCACGATTTTTGCTACCGACACTTTTTTTAGTAATTTGTATGATGTTTTTTTCATCATATTGGTTTTTTTCTGATGCAAGCTCAAATAATTTGCTACTTAAATCATATCAAAATGGTAAAATATTATTGACTATTCGCTCTCTCATCTCTCTTTCTTTGCTAGTAATGATGTCAGGGTTTTCTTTTTCTCTTTCATTTGCTAAAATCGCCATGGTGTCAACAAAATCCTGAATCAGTCATCAACTAAGTGTATTCATGATCTTTTCTTTGAGTGATAGTGATAGCTTTTCAGCAGTGTTTTTACTGTGGTTATTATTTGCTTCTAGAAGTGATTGTAATTTTTTTCTAATAGTACGTATAGGAAAGATAATTTTCTTATAATATTCAATATACTCCTTTGGAGATGTTATATCACTCATTCACAATTTATTTTTGTAATTAAAGCTAGTTATCTTATGTAACTAAAATAGAGATATACGCTAAGTATATTCATATTTTTGTATAAATACAAATTCTACCCTCTTTTTGTTCCTGTTAGCCTTATCTTTATCTCCCCATTTTTGCTGCAATCTTTGCAGCTACTTTTCATGTTTTGTTGGTGATGTCTTGGATAGTTTGTTCATCAACATTTTTTTGTCTGAGTTTTTTTTTTAGTTGTTGTAAGTGTTTTTCGAAAATATCTGCTGTTCGTTGATCTGCTTTTCGAAAAAAATCGAAAATATCACCAAAAATTGGTATCATAGGAACTGTTGCATCGATTGCGTTGTAAGCAAATATTTTTGCTTTATCTCGTCATGAGAGTTTTACTTTGCTTATTTCAAACAAATAATATCAGCTCAACAAAAGTCTAGGTCCAGCATCTCCTAATCATGGCAAAAGACCAATAAGTCAGTCTAGAGGAATAAGTCATCAATCTAGAATCTTAGCAACGACTGCAGTGCGTTTTTGTGAATGACTTGCTTGTTCAAATTCTTTGAGCAGGTCACGAACTTCGTCTTGACGATCCATAGGTATACTGTCTACGATTTCTTGTTCAAAAACTTTGAGTTGTGTATTCTCTTCTGTTGTCATTGTTTTTTGTATGAATAAAAATATATTTTATATATACATAAATTTATCAAAAAAATCTAGCATTATCTTTTTTGTAAAATATATTTATCAAAATTCTATATCATGTCTGAAAAAGAAACTACTTTTTTTTCTCTAATAGATCCAGATAAAATGATCACAAAAAATGATTTTGATGAAAAGATGGCTCAGAGAGCTCTTCTTGAGTCTAAAACCCATAGAAAAAACGCATGTAAAAGATTACAAGCATTAATACACAAAGTATTGTTAATTAACAGCCCTACCAAGAATGAGCAATTCCAAAAAGATGTTACTCAATATCTAACGAGTGCTAATGTAATGTTGTTCGAACGTGTGGCAGAAATAAAAAAATCACTTTCTCTTTCTCAACTAAAAGATACTGATGCTATCTATGCAGAAATAGAGAAAATTGATACATTTACCTCAAAAGTAGAACAGCTTGCCTGTAATATTCAACTTCTTCTTCTCAAAAATAATCGTCGTTAATTGTTGTATTAACAAAAAAGCCCGCATTCGCGGGCTTTTTTGAATTTTACTATTTCTATTGCAAGATTGCATCAAAACTTATTTGTCAGATATTGGCTCAGACTGCCATAGGACAAAGGTCAGGGTGAGTTCAATTGAGACGTGCATTTCATTCGTTACATGATCGAACAAATTGTCACGCTCATCATACGTCAGGTAAATTTCCTTGTGCTATTACTTGTCAGTCAGTACCAATATATGATCGTTTTGTCGAATTTGGTACGTATTGCAATGTAGGAGGCAAAAGATCTTCAACTGTGTATTCAAAGAGTTTCTTATCACTTATATTTCTGTATTTGATACGGAATGTGATTGTATCTCATGCTTGTGCATTGATTGGGCTTGCTTCTTTTCGGATCTCAAACGCTGGCATTTCTGCTGTTACATCATCTGTTTGACAGATTCCGTTGATTGTACTAGTTGAGAAACAAACAGTTCCTGTATTGGTAAATGTTGTGATTGCATTATTACGAGAGTCGATTCTTCATGTGATGTAGATATATCAATCTGCTCCAGATGGTAGTGTTCCTACAAGTCGTGTTCTTGTAAATGGAGAGTCTCATCATACTGGGTCAACTTGACCAAAATCTGTTCATCAAATAAAGTTTCTTTCGTCATATCGCTCCAATGGAGTAAATCCTATAGGAAAGACATCTGTAACTGCAACATTTGCAATAATTCATGGAGTAGTATTTCTATAATACAATTGGTATCAGACTATGTCTCCGTCTGCAACTGTGATGTCAGAAGCGGTAAATAGTCATGATTGCGTCGCGTTTCTTTGTTGTTTTGTAAATCTAATGGTAGGAGTACTTACAGCAAGAGTTGTATCTCTCACAGTAATAATATCTGTACGGATTTCTCATGTATTGGTGTATGTTCCCAAAGATCCATTTGCTATTGTACCTCTAAATTCAAGAACTCATTGTTGTCATGCTCCCAAAGTTCATAGATTTCGAGTGATTTCGTGCAAGAGTGCGTTGTATACTCATCCTCATCATATTGTTGTTGGGATAAATCATGCTGGCAATATATCTACCAAGATTGCATTATTGTAGACAACTGGTGAGTTATTTCTGTATGTCAATCTGTAAACAACAGTATCTCATGTATGTACAATGATTGTATTTTCTGTAAATCAGTCATTGACTGATGTTACAGGGTCGACATTTCAAGGAGTAATATTTTTTTGTTCTTTGAGGATACTTAGTTCTGGGAAGTATGCGATAACTGTGTCAGTATCTTCAAGATTTTCTCGTCTAACCGTGATTGTATTGCGTATGCTACTAGCTCATACATAATCTGCAGTTCATGAATACAATACAACTCACGTTGCTCAAGCAGCTAGGTTTGTTCCATTTCGTATTGGATCTAAGAGATCATCACTTGGATCTAATGGCGTTCATTTGTCATCTAGTGTTAGTGGGTGTCATAAGACTGCGTATCCACCCAAACCTCCATTGACTAAGAATCCATTTTCATGTTGTACGTCATCGAAGAGTCTGTATGAGTCTATTGTAACTTGACTCGAATTGACATAGCTCATTTGGTATTCTAATACGTCTCAATCTCTAATCAATATGTCTGCTCATGTAAATGTACATGCACTTTGGACTGTCGCACATAGCGTCAGATTCCTTTGTCTTTTGATTATATCAATATTTCAAAGGTCTCTTGGTCTGATTGGTATTGTGTCTGTATCAATCACTGGACCAAAACGAGTTGAGCGTACGCTTCACGTATTTGTGATGACTGTGTTTGCAAGGTTATCATCAAGCAATACATCAAACTGTACTGTTCCTGTTATTGTTTGTCCTGGAGCAAGTGTTCAAAGATTTCGGATGATATCTTGTGTTCCGTCTGGACTGTACAATACATCGTTTCGTGGTGGAATAGACGATGTTCCACTTAGTCAGTATGGCATATCATCAATCAATACAGTATTGTATGCAAATCATGTTGATGTGTTTGTGACTACTAGTTGATACGATCCAGTTCCTCAGACTTGAATTTCGTTTTGGAGGAAGTCCTTTTGAATAGTCAATATTGGAGGTGTTGGTATTGCAACTACTGTATCGTCTCGTGTTTGTCCATCGTATGTGACAGATCAAGTATTGATATGTCTATACGTTTGATCAATATTTACTAAGTCTGGGTAGTCTTGATTGATAAATCAATTGATTGTTATTGTACATGTGTTTGCAGGTGGATTTGCTCCAAGAACAGGTATCGTTCGTTGTGCATTTGCAAAGTCGTTGTTAAACGTCACATTTGTACATGTAGATGTTTGGCTTGTTGGTGTATATGTACTAGGAAATGTATCTGTTACAACAATATCTTCTGCATCAAATCCTCATTCATTGACAATAACGAGTTGATAACTGACAAGATCTCAAGACGTCGCGTAGATGTCTGCTCAGGTATAGATATTGTTTGCTGGTGTATTGTTTGTCACGTTTCTTTGCAGTTTTGTGATCATAACATCCGCTGGCTCAACGATTTGTATAGGTGTAGGAGCACAGTAACTCAAAGCTTGTAGTTCAGGTTCTAGATTATCAAAATCCGTTGTATAGTCTATAAAACTACTACGTAGTTGACATCCTAACATATAATCACCCAATGGCAACGCTCACAGTTCAGCAGGATTAACAAACAATGGGTTTGTATATATCCATGATGTAAGAAGCGATGTACTAGGGTTTGTAGATGCGACACTTTGTTCTGTAAATGGAAATCCATTAAAACTTGTATCGTATATATATGCACTATTGCTATATCGTCCACTACAACTAAACGTTGGTGATACAGTTGATCACTGAGGTATTCTAATAGGATCTATATCAAAATCTATACATTCTGGTACAACAACAACATTTGCTGTACAGGATTCTTGTATATCTGGTATTACTTGTCAATTTGCATCCGTAATATCAACTTTGATGACAAATGTTGATTGATTTGCTATCAAATCACGTCCATTTGCAAGATCGTTTGGTACGCTAAAGTTAGGTATTGTGATTGTTGTTTGGTTCGAGTTTGTAATTGTTCATACTCTGATTGGGTTAGTTGGATCTTGATCTAAATAGATTTTGTATTGATCTAAGTAAGATATATTACCTCCCAACTCAAGAACCAAATCAAATGTGTTGTATGGTGCATCGTATGATAGGTATGCTCTTGATGGTTCTAATGCTAAACATGAAGGATCATCTCGAACTTGAAATCATTTGCTACATTGTGCAGCTGGGTTTGTATCAGCAACATTCAAAATTTCTCCTGAATCAGCATCTTTACATACCATTTTGAAAGATCCAAATGGAAGACTAGCAGGAATCGTCGTATTTCGTGTATTGATTCCATTTGCATTTGCTGTTTGTGTTGTTGTTCGAGTAGGTATAGGGTTTACACATCCAGATGGACTATTCCCGTTACATACCTCAAAACGTACATTGTCAGTATTTGATGTTTGACATACAAATGAGATCTGATCTCACGTGTTATAAAATGTTTCTTCGTTGGTAATAGACGGAAATGTCGAACATACTGGCGTCTCTACAGTAAACGTTGTTGCACATGATGGTGTGATAGGGTCAGTTGTGTTTTGTCCATCATAACATCATACTGTATATGTTCATTCTACAATATTTGGTAGTACTCATGCTCCACCTGGTCAAGCAGTTATGTTTCCTTGTTGGATACCTTGCCGTTTTATATACAGTGGATTTGATAAGTTATTAGTATTGTTACATTGTACTATAAGACTATCTCATGGTTGGAATGTTGCTGGATCTGTCGATCAGTTTTGTCTACGAACTGTGATGTTTGTACATTGAGCAGGTGCTCCAACGTTGACCGTTGCGTTACACGTTGCCAAGTCTTTGAGACGTTGAGGTAATCTCGATCGTTGAGAGTTTGTCAGACTACTTTTTAGTTGACATTGTACATTGTAGCTTGTGTTTGGTTGCAATCCGAATGGCTGATTTCGTGCAAATTGGTGAAATACTCTCAAATGATTTGTATCATTATTGATTTGTTCTGCTGCTTGTGTTGCGTTGAACATAAGTGTTGCACGGTTTGCATAATATCCACCACATTGTACATTCAAAGGACTATTTGCCTGACTTACTGGCAGGTTAAGACTAGTTTGTCCGTTTATGGTCAATCATCATTGATCACATTGTGGTACAACGTCGATATCTGCATTACAATCATTTCATACCAAATCTTGTAATACTTCTTGGTATACTCAGTTTACAAGTCTATACCATTTTACCCCAAATCTCATTGGATTTCAGTGTAGATTGTTTCTTGTTTGACCAAATCTATTGAGTACTGATTGTACGCTAAATGGTCAGAATGTTATTTGATCTACATTTACATTTGTTCTTGTATCTAGTACTATAGGTGCTTGTCATGGCAAAGAAGAATAAGCTATAAGCTCGACTTTGTCTACGAATTGAGACATACCAACAAGCGTATTGATAACATTGAACTCATCGTATCTTCATTGTGCATCGCTAAATGCTACATATGATTGTTGATTTTCCAGATTTTTTGTTTCAAGTCCACATGATGGATTCGCGATACGAAGATTTCATTGACAGATTGCAGTTTTGTTAAGATTTGCTGGTGCTAGTGTGTTTGTCACAGTTGCAACGTATGTATATGATCATATATTATTGTATGTATGACTTAGGACTAATTGTGTAGGTGGGTTGTTATTGATTGTACCATCACCGAAATCCATACGCGTAAATCTTGCTCGTGGCAATTGTGTATTTGCAGCGAAGTTTACTGGAGTTGATAGTAAGAATTGATCTGATGTTGGTTGTGTAAATGTACATGTAGGAGTTTCTCGTTTACAATCCATATCACACCCATCTCAGTTAGTTTCATTTCCATCATCACATTGTTCTCATGCTTCTACGGTACCATTTCCACAGACGATATTTTCTGTAAGTGTAAAATCTTCTTCACAAAAAGTACCGTTAGGGAACTTAAGTGGTCTAGTTTGTCATGATGGATGAAGTTGTCCATTGTACCAATCACGAGTCAAACATTCGACACCATAGTTTCATGCTGGTGCATTGTTTATTTCAATAAATGTTCATGCTATAGACTGTTGTGTTCCATTTGGGAGTGTAACACGAATAGTAATATTGTCTGTATTGATAATATTTGCATTATTACATGTGAATCTTGTTGTTCATCATGCGGTAGTTGTTGATGCTGTGATAGTATTCGGATTGTCTTCACAATATCTTAAGTACACGTTACCTCTACAATTTGGTCATGTATTTGGATTGTTTCCGTTGTTGGAAACCGTACATGTTGATGAATATGGATTTTCTCTAGCAATTAAAGGATTTGCATAAAGTGGAATATTAAACCATCTAAATGGAGAGCTTCACAATACAAGCTCTTGAACAGTTCAAATTTGTATTTGAGCTTGATTTGCATTTTCTCATATACAAATAGCTTGTAAAGATGTTCCTGGATCTATATATGGGTCTTCAGAGAAGTTAAATGAAACACTGTTTGCTCATCGTTGTAAGTCAGTACACAACGGATCTTCAGATTCTATTTCACATCTAATGTTACATACTTGTCAGTTTGGTAGGGGATTTCAATCTCTTCATATATCATCAGCTGTTCAGAAAATACCATCTGCACCTTCTTCACATGCTTCGTTTCATTCTATAATATTATTTCCACATACTATTGGTGGAGGAGTTTGTACTTTACATGAACTATTACATGTTGTACCAGCTGGTGCTTGTACTTCTTGTCCATTGCTATCGAGGATATATGTTGTTCAGTTTCTTACTTCACAGGTTTCTGCGATTCAAGTTGTTGAAAATCGTGTCTTAAATCTATTTCATAAATTTATTCAATCTTTTCAATTTGTTTGACTGCCTCATGCTTTATTAGGATTATCTATAATTCAATCTCCACACTTTGCTACGTAGAAGTTTTGACACTTTAAATTATGGTCTGTATTCCAGTAAGATTTTGGTGATCTTTCTTCTTCAGTTTGAAGTATATTAAATTGTCCTCAAGCTATTCATCCTTTTGCATAGTTAAATCTATAGTTTTTCCCATTAGGTCGTCATTTTCGATCACTAACTCACCTCCAATATAAATGATGTCAAATTTGTAAGGCGACTTGTGTTCTATTGTTATTTGGACTTGGTGCTACAAAATAAGTTCTTCATGTTTCTTTTTGAGAATATGTATAAACACTTCTAAGTCAAGATACAGAGAACTTGTCTTCTCAAGGTCTTCAGTTGGACACATATTCAAAAGGAGGTAGTGTCGCATTACTCAATGTTGCAGTTGCTCATGCTATGCCTGGATTATATATTCTCAAAAATGTATCTGTAAGAAACTCTCGAGACACATCCAAATCACTGTCAAAAAATTCATTGAAAGATTTGAAGTTTTGACCTTCATAGAAAGCATATTCATCTGTAGTTACACATTCGTTAGTTGCCGCAGAATTAGCTACTGCCTGAGTAACAGTATTTCAAATATTTACTCTGGATGCTCATAATGCTTGGTTTACAAAAAATGATGTAGAAGCTAGTAATATGACGCTTATAGAAAAAATCTTTTTTGTTATCATTATATCATATATTAAATAAATACTATTCTATTCAAGGTTGATCGTTAGGGTCTGGACCTTCTATTCATGGACCATGATTTCATTTAGGAGGAACCTTAGCGCCAAACTTCCCAGCTACTCACACATTAAATTTTTTAGTTTCTGCGAATTGTGCAATTGATCTTGTGGATTGAGTATTGACGTAGAAGTTTCACGCTCACATTGTTGATCATGGTGTCTCAGAATGTGATTGTGAATCACTATCATGTCTCTTGATCTTGAGATCCGCAAGGACAAGTTCGGGGTTGTAACATCTAGCACAAAATGCAAATTTTAGATTTCGGTTGAGCTCGATAGGGACAGTTTTTCATGATGCTGTTTTGATATGTATAACTCAATTTGACAGAAGTAATTTACTGAGGTTTTCTTTTCGTTGATTGTCTGATACTGGTGTTCATAGTTCAGCCTCTATTTGTGTTTTGAGTTTTTCTACAAGAGGTGTGTTGTTTGAAACCAAGTTTTCAACAAAGTATTTTTTGAGGACTTGAGTTTCATCTTTGCTATTTTCAAATGTTGCAGTCGCTCATGTTGCGATCAAAGGATTTGGTGCGAATTTTTCTGCTACGTCAGTTACCTCATCATGTTCATTAAACCCAAAGATCATCCCCACGGAGTTGTCCATACTATTTGTCTCGTATGATGATGCATTTCCATTTGCGATTTTTTTGTTGGCATCGTTTTGTATTTTGTTGAAGTAATCTCGTACATCTGTTCTACCACTAAGTTCTGGTTCTCTCAAAAATACATCTCTCAGTCACGTTCATCTTGGTGAGTGTTCTCTTTTCTCAATTAGCTTTTTGGTTCAACCTGGAACATTGTAACGAGGATTAAACGAATTTGATCATGTATCAAAACGAACTTGATTTGATACTGGAGTCAATGCCGCATCAAATACTCATAACAATTGAGATAGTTTTGGAATATTTGATCTATATGATTCAAGGATCCCTATTGTTCATGATGTATCGATTAGTCATGTGATATTTGTATGTGACAAGAGTGCTTTGATATTATCGAGTGCATCTGTGTATTGTCACTCATCAATATTTTTTCTAAAACCATCACAAATATCTCCTCATCGAGAGTTGTTTATCATTGCTTGTGCAAAGATTGATGGATTCTTTTTGAGTGCATCGTTGACAAGCAATTCAATATTTTTGATTTGTGTTGCTACTGACGGATCAATGAAAGAGAGTTCTTTTTCTGCTGTTCGTCCTGCAGTATCTATTTGGTAGTTAATATGCAATTTGCTGTCATTACTTAGAGCGGAACTGATATTAAATTTTCAATCTTTATCTTGAACTATCGTCAGTGTATGATTTTTTGGTATTGTTATGACTCCATTAGCAAAGTACGGTGACGGTTTGATATTTGCTGCGTTTTGTATGTTTCCAAAGACAACGTTTTGTCATTGTATTGATATATTTTGTGCGTTTTTGGATAGTGGGAAGTGATTGTATTGAGCAGGGAATTTGTTGAGAGAATCGACAATGTTTTCTGATGTGACTCAGTAGATTGAATCACGTCATCATTCGTATTTTTTGGTTCATAGTCGTTCGTCTTTGATCAGTTCTTCTCTTCCTGCTTGGAGTAGCGTGTCTCACTTTTCAGTTTTGACATCTCAGATGTTGAGGACAATACTTTTGTCTTTTCATCTTCTTTTGATCAACATACGAAAATCAGTATTTCCAGGAGCAGCCAAAAATGCTCCACGTGCAGATCAAGTTTGTCTTCAGATATCTCTTCCGCTACTATCAGCAAAGAAGATTGACTGTGATTCCATGAGTTGTTTGTCGATCTCAACATTTAGTATGTCATCATTATACCGACTTCTTGGTATAAGAGCTCTTGCTTCACCGTTTACTACAGTGACAGCTGGTTTTTCTACTACATATGGTAGTCAGTCTATTCATTTTATGTCTTCTGTTGCAACAACAAGTGTCTCATACACATAGTTGAGTTGTCATTCGAGAGTTTCGTTAGCCATTTCAAGTTTTCTATTTCAGATACCAGATACTTCTGCATGTTGTAGTTGTTTCTTTCAAGATTCTGTATCTTCATGATACATTCATTTGTGTTTTGCAAAACTAACTGCTGCACTTGGCACAATAGCAAATGTTCATCAAAACATTACGTTGATTCCGAGACTTGCTCCTGCAAAATATCGTTTGTTCTCTATACCTTGCATTGTTCTATTACGTCGTTCAAGAGAGTAGACATCTGCTATGTTTTGAGCAATTGCTTGTTGCATATCTTTGTTTTTGAGAACTGACATATCATTACCTCAAAAGTGATTGAGAAGTTTTCGAAATGCTTCAGCATTTCTTTGTATAATTGCACTCTCTGAGTCTCATTTGTATTGACCTAATATGTGTTTTTTTATATCTTTGATTGCTTCTTCTTTTGATGATGTATTGATTGTTTGTAGTATCTTTAATGTGTTATTCCTAACGTCAGATTTAAGATTGTTGTATGTTCCATCAATATCTGCCATTTTGTCTCTATTGTAATTCATTGCTATTCCTGCATATGGTATTGTTCAGATTATTCATACTTGTGGTCCAAGAGTTATGCTTTTGATTCATTTAGCCTCCAGATCTTTGGTTGCATCTCTTCCAACTTCTCGAGTTTTCCCAACTCATACTGCTAATGTTGGTCATACCCCAAAGTTTGCAAGATCAAGCGGTGATGTAAGAGGTAAGAATCATGCTAGTCATAGACTAGAAGAAAGTGTCCAGTTGTTTCACAAATCTTTGTTGTATCATATTGATACACCTAAAATAGCATTTGCATTTCAGCTCGTATCAGCAGACACTCATGCTTTGAGGTTAAATGTTAACCCTTTCATGATTTCTGTAGTGCTTCCAATTCAGACACCCACTCCGTCAGATTCTCACAGACTACTTACTATGGCTCATGCAAGTTGTGTACGAAAATGCTCTTTAGATCATGGAGCCAAAAACTTTTCTACTCACATGTCTTTAGCTTGTGTAGAAAGCAGTCATCGATGAGCATCGAATTCTCTATTGAATTCTATGCTTTGAGATTCGCTAAATCATGCCATTGTTGCATTAGAGATGTCTTTTGCTCGCATGTCACCAGCTGATGTTCATGGAACAGTATTTAATTTGTCTGTACTTGTATCAAATCATGTTCCTATACCACCTCCATACTTTAGAATATATTCTGGTGGGATTCAGGAATTGAGAAGAGTATGTTTTATCATTTCAACTAATCCTGGTTCTTGTTTGAAAAGTTCGTGTGCTGCTTCTGGTGTAAAAATATTGTGTTTAGCATACATATCTGCTTCCTTGTATTTGTCTTCTGTCAAACCTGATGGTAGAGGTTCTCGACCCAATACGTCATGTAATTTTCATCATAAATCCCTATCTTGGTTTGGTTTTGCTACTCTTCATCGAACAAATTGTAATGTATTTCGTAGCATATGTTGTTCTGCTTGTGCAGTTGTTGTATAATTAAATGTATTTTTGACATCTACTCATGTGTCTTTGAAAACATCATAAATATTGAGTCATGTTTGACTTTCTACATCATCGTGTTTGATCTGTCCATCAATAGATCCATCTTCAAGCAATCTAAAAACTCTTGCTGACATAGATCTATTTGAGCTGTTTATGTTATCTTTGAGTTCGAGTTTATTGATCAGTAATTTTTGTCTGTAGATTTCATCTAAGTCTTTTCATTCACCCAAACCATATAATATGTCTCTATAGAGGTCATTTCACTTATGTTTGTATATGTCTCGTACGCGTTCTTCTTTTTTATTTAAACCACTAGGTTTATCATACTCTCATAATTCTTCATTTCGATGAACCTTTGTTATCTTTGATAGATCAACATCTCAGTTTTCTACTCGTTTGACAAGTCTGCGAACATCTCATTTACGTTCTTCTCATATATCTTCTCCTAAGTCATCATAGAGCTTAAAAATATTTCTGACAGCATTCCCGTCGACTTTGTAGCCATCGACTCTTTTACCTAGTTCACCTAGATTGTTATTGTTGTTATAAAAGTCATTGACTCCAAAAGCAGACTCTCCAATATCTTGATTGGTAAGTGATGCTCGCAATGCTCTCATATATGGACTTCAAGATTTCTCTTCCCTATAATCAACATATAGCTCTGCTAGTTTTGCATAGTGTTTGCTTTCTCTTTTTGATAGACTTAGTGCGTCTTCTCGCTCACTTGTTCTTGTTACTTTTTCTTTTCACAAAATATTATATTGTTCTCTAATATTTGCAATAACAACTCCAAAGTTTCACCCCTTTTCGTGTTTTGTTAGTTTTTTGATAGCTTTCGCAAATGTTTTGAGATCTTTTTTGTCATTGTCGCTTATTTGCTCGTCAAAATCTAGATCATCGTGTCATTTTTTGATTCTACGCAATGCTCTTCTTCGACCATCAATATTGGTAGATTCGTCTGCAAGATCGAAAATATCTTGTGGGACGAATCCTATGGTCGTATTTCTAGGTAAACCGTGATCAATACCACTTGAGTGGTTGTCAGAAGCATCTTGTCATCATGATTCATTTTCTGCTGTTTGTCACGTTCGAGGGTTTATATTTGGTATTGTATTGTTTGTGTTTACAGTGTTTTGATTACTACCATTCGGATTATTTATCACATTATTTGGCGTTGTTAGGTGAACTCTTGTAAAACGCAATATACCATTGTGAGCAGGATTATTATTTATACTTCATGCGAGTGCTGTGCTTGTCATCTCTCAGTCTACTTTTAGAATAGTTGCATTGTTTTCCATCAATTGTAGAAATTGATCAAGATTAACTGTTCTTGTTGTATTGTTTTCTACTATTGTGATAGGTAAATTATTTTCGCTTACATCTCATTTTATACCACTTCATCATATGCGCTTTTCTCGTGCAGCATTTTCTCATACAAACATATCAGCTATCTTTTCTCTCATGTCTGTTTTGTCTTTTCAAGAAAGATTTTTGTATTGTTGTATATTATTTATCAATTCTGTTTGTTTTGTGTTTTTTAGCTGATCTATTTGTGCTGCTTGACCATTGTCTAATCACGATCAGACTTGTGAGTCATTGTACAAACGTGCTTGTTGTAGCATATTTTGTCATGATGCATCATTTACAGTGTCTCCATCTCTCAAACGTCTGTCTCATTCTTCTTTGAGTTTTTTTGCCATCATATCTTGTCCTCATGCTGTGAGTTGTATTTGAAGTTGTTGTAAGTCTTCTCGTGTTTCTTGTTTTACTTCATCGCTTTGTATTACATTAGCCTCTTCTAGTTTTTTGAATAGTCTTGTCAAAGGAGATAATGGTTGAGCGACATTTTGTTCAAAATAACTATCAAAACTATTTCATTGAGCTTGGTGCTCCATTATTGCTTTGAGTGTATTTGGGTTGTCAAGTTCGGCTTCCACAAAAGCATCAATTGCAGTTTTTGCTGCAGCTGTTTCTGTTGAATCTTCAACAAAACTCATCTTGTCTGTATTTTCTACATCAAAAATTCTGTTGTTGGTTTCATTCCCTGTGCTTTGTGAATAACTTACTCAAAGTGCCATTTAGTAGACATAGTAACCTAAAGCGTGAAAATACTTTTCAAATTCAATAGTACAATAAATGTCATAAATGTATAATTTTGGAGGATATTGTTTGCTTATGTAATTCCTTTTTTGATAAAAGTATGTCTAATATGTTTTTGTGTGTTTTTGCTTTTTTTTGGATATGATATTGTTACACTCATTGGCATACTATTGTTCGTGATAGCAGTCAGATTTATTTTTTTATTATGTTTTTATGTCTTTAGATACTACATTTTGGTTACCAGAGTTGTTTTTGTACAACACAATGACTCGTTCCAAACAAAAATTTGTTTCTTTGTATCAACAAGGCAAAAAAGATGTCGTCTGAATCTATTCGTGTGGACCTACCGTATATCGAGATCCTCATATTGGTAATATGAGAGCATTCACGTCCAATGCAATTTTGCGTAATATTATCAAACATATACTGGGCTTGCCTGTGTTGCATGTGATGAATTTGACAGATGTTGGACATCTGACAGATGATGGTGATCATGGAGAAGACAAGATGGAAAAATGAGCCAAAAGAGAAAATATGACTGTTCGAGAGCTAGCCGAGATGTATACCCAAAAATTTTTGGAGGCAGTAGAGGCGTTGGATATTGGTCCATACGATGTATTGCCAAAAGCAACCGACCATATCCAAGAACAAATTGACATGATTGTCACGCTTGAGCAAAAGGGATTCGTCTATCGTATAGACAATGACGGTATGTATATGAACACCTCCAAAGTAGAGGATTATGGAAAACTTGCTCGTTTGGATTCGCAAGATTTGCAAGCATGAGCAAGAGTTGACGCTTCAAACAAAAAAAATCCGTCTGACTTCGCTTTGCGAAAATTTTCTGCAGAAGGGGAGTGTAGACAAATGGAACGAGATTCTCCACGATGAGTGTGATTTCCATGACGACATATAGAATGTAGTGCCATGGCGAGCAAATATTTGGGAGAGGAGTTTGATATTCATACATGATGAGTTGATCATATTGGAGTACATCATACCAACGAAATCGCGCAATCTGAATGTTGTTTTGGTTCCAAACCACGAGTTCATTATCGATTACATAACGAATTTTTGCAACTATGAGGCAAAAAGATGTCAAAATCTGCATGAGCTATCACAACTGTCGCCTGAGTTGTCGAAAGTTGATTTGATGCGATGGATATCAAATACCTTTTTTTGAGCTGACATTATAGAAGCTTTTTGGATTTTGGGACTGATATGCTTGAGCAATCTCGCAACGCGAGAACCAATTTGTACAAAAAAATACATTCTCACCCAGAGATGCAAACATTTCAAAAAAGTATTTCCCAAACAAAAAATAATACTGACTCACTTGTAAGTAAAAGTTACGCGTCGATGTTCGAATCCTTACAGGACCAACAGATTAGACAATTGTGTCAAGAATGTGCTGAAGTGTTGTGTGATGATATGAATACGCCAAAGCTATTGGCTTTGTATCATACGCTTTCCAAGATGGATCATGTTGATGTGTTGTCAGTTTTGTATTGGTTTGATAGTTATATCACACGTATGTGATTGTTTGAAGTGTCAGAACAAGAAGCAAAGGTTATTCCTCAAGAAATACATGACCTTGCCCAACAAAGAGTAGACGCCAAAAAACAAAAAGATTATGCACGTGCAGACAAGCTGAGGCAAGATATTGAAGATGCATGATTTAGCGTTCAAGATACGTCAGATTGATATCTTTTGTCATAATTTTTTGTCATAATTTCATAAAAGTGTCATAAAAACACTAGTCAATCGTATAGAGGATATAGTTCTTTATATTATTTTTTGATTATTATGTTTTTGAAAAAGATACTTACATTGCTTTTTATTGTCTCCCTATTTTCTTTTTGATTGATTCATACTGCAGTAGCAGATTGTGCTGAACCGCCTACTCCATGGTTTCTTCAAAACGATACTACAACTTATATATGAGTAAATCTTGGTGGTTTATTTGGAGATTTATATGATCGTGATTGATTTGCATTACCGTTTTCTTTTGTTTCATCAGACATGTGAAATTTTAAGCTAGATGTTATGAATTTGTGGAAATATGAAAATAATACTATAGAGGAAAAGCAGATTTTGGCAGAAAAATATGATGCAATAGTAAGTTGATGAAACTATGAAAAAGTATTATACTATTGAATTTGATATGTTCCTTTTTTGAGTGGAGATTATGTAACCTGAACACAGATTAGTCCTGAATGAAAGAACTATTCATATACAAATAGACTTGCTACATATAATTTCAATTTGTCTGGATATGATAAGGATATATTTTGACTTTTATTGTCAGGTTTTGCAACTTCATTTCCAAATGATGCTTCTTTCTTATTATACAATAACGGTAGTCGAAAGCATAGAGTTGAAAAAAGTGCTGTTACGAATAAACGAGAGACTGTATCTCGTAATTTAAAAAATGTGATGCTAGTTTCTAGTGGTGGTGTTAGAATTATTACTATATGAGACATGTGATCAAATGAGTTTTATCAAGTAGATACGTCAAATTATTACGCAGATGATACTATTTGTGAAAGATCTTTTTGTTATTGAAGTGATCACGTTATGCTCGAGGGTAATATGTATACATGAGTAACGCTTAGTGATATAATAACATGAGTAGAAAACTTTTTGCAACAAAAAGAAATGTCAATTGATACAGATATGTACGCAAGTATGTTGTTTGACCAAATGATGTGATCTGGTCGGTTTGAAAGATTTTATGATGAAGATATGTCTCTGGGTTATAATATACCTTCTTGCAACAACGCTAGTTCAAAAGAGGAATGTGAGGATACTGCATTTGATCTGTGACCTGATGTTGTTGAAATAGAAGATTGTGATGATCTTACTGCGAATAGCTCCCCAGAATGTCACCGTAGGTACAAAGAAGTATCTCAAAAAAGAAAAAATAAACTATACAAACAATTGCAGTTTATACTCTTGTCAGATTGACGTGTTCTTTTTTATGTGCCATGATCCTCATATAATAGTTATTGTGGAGATGGTGAGTGATTTGTTTACGAAACTGATATGGTGGTTCTTTATGATGTATTCAAAGAGGCTATCATTGCAGAATCACAACAACCAGACTACGAAGAGATGTTAGTAATTCAAGATCATTATGCTATAATCAATCGATTGTTTCAAAACTCGATAACAAAGCACAGTACTATCAATGACTTTATGCCACAGGCTCCGATTAGAAGAGATGAAATGGCAGCGTTTCTTGATCGTTGATATACTTCTTTTCAAAACGAGATTCTGTGGATGACGTCCAAAAATGCAGGAACATTTGATTGTTGATTTGATGATTTGTCTTTGGCACATACGGACTTGCTTGCTACAATAATTGATGTATGTGATCGTGGAATCTTCAAATGATGAAAAGGGAAATTTATGCCTAGAGATTTTATCACAAATGAGCAAGCTCTTGCTGTTATTATGAGACAGATGATTTCTATAGATGATGCAACATGAGAGAGTCGATCCCAAAGTTACTATGATCATGAATTTGCTGATCAGCTTATAGATTGAACAAGCTTTTTGAACAAAAAAGAATCTGCTACAAGAATTGATGTCTGACAAGTATTGCGTAGAGCTTTGTTATTGAAGTTGATGGAGAAATGGTAGTTGAATTTTGTTAGTCATATTGGTATAACGTTTGCATTTATACTTCTTTTCTAGCTATGCCACTACATCTCATGTCTTTTTTGCGTGCTCAGCGCAAACGAATCAGTCTTTTTGTGTCGATGACGTCTATTACTGCTTTTTTGGCTATAAGTCGTTGATGGGTGTATGGTCTTTTGATTCAGTCACTTTTGGATGCACAGCAAAGCTGAGATCGACAGATTTTTTATACCACGATGTGGTATATTGTTGGTATAGAATTGGTGTTGTTTGTCATCAGGCTTCCGTACGATTTTTTGTATTCTCGTTGTCGTGGGTATATGAACATCCATGCAAGGGTATTTGGTGTAGATAAGGTAGTAACCCAAAAGTACAGTGAATTGGCAAAAATATGAAGTGGTAAATTGTTGCAGATTGTGCACAATGGTATGGACGGGTATTCGTATTTTATTTATGATGGACTGAGGCAAAGTATTGAGATAGGAATATCGTTGTTGGTGTTGATGTTTAGTATCTGATGGAAAAATGCTCGATTCTTATTGTTTTTTGTGATTGGTGCTGGTGTGTTGTATTTTTTCCAACGTTACGCTTTCAAAAGACTTGCTAATGTAAGACTTCGTGAAAGAGATCTTAACGAAAACTATACCAAACAGACTGCAAAAATATTGATGAATTTTTTGTTGATTAATATTTATGGAATCAAAAAGACTGAACTCGCTACGCTTCGTTCTATAGGTGAACAAAGAGTTGATAATTACGCATACCTCAAGTTTTGGTTCAACTGAGTTGCAAGTGCTGGTAATTTTTTGTTGATATTGTTGATGCTTAGTACGACCGCATGGTTTGGGTATTGAGTTTTGGTTGGGACCACATCTATATGATATATGATGACGATTTTCTTTTTGACGAATTTTTCTCGTGAGAAGTTTTATGGTTTTGGGATATTTCTGGCAGAAATTGCAGAAAAACTTACGTACATCCATAGGTTTGATGAGATGACCACTCAAGATCTTCAAGATGAGTCAGTGACAACTCTTTTGTCGACGTTCGAGCACGCAATAGTTTACGAAGATATTTCGTTTGGATATGAAGCAAATACAATACTTTTAGATCAATTTTCTCTGACTATTCCTCGAGGTCAAAAAATCGCAATCATGTGAAAGAGCGGGAGTTGAAAGTCAACGGTGTGTAAATTACTTACCAAGCTGATTCTTCCATCAGACTGAACTATCTCGTTTCAAAATGACACACAAAAAATACCATCTGACACGGTGTCAGTTGTGGAATTGTACAGGCACGTCGGGTATTTGTATCAAGAACCGCTTGTTTTTGATTGAACTATATGAGAAAATATCTCTTTGCATACACCAGTGTCCAAAAAGACATTGGAAGATGCGCTTGTGAGTGTATGATTAGACCACTTGGGTCTAGATACGATAATATGAGAACAATGACTTTTGTTATCAGGATGAGAAAAACAACGCGTAGCGTTGGCAAGAGCATTTGTTTTTGACTATGATGTCTTGCTCCTAGACGAACCAACTTCAAATCTCGATTTAGAACTTGAACAGCAGATTTTGCATTGATTATTCAAACGTTATGCAAACAAAACGATCATTTGTATAACACATAGACCGTTTGTGTTGGATATGGTTGATAGGGTGTTGACGATGAGACATTGAATGATAGTAGAAGATGTTGTGAAGTAGGCTCTCAAAAACAGAAAGTTATTATTAATCCTCCGCCCTTCGGGCACCTCTTTCCAAAAGGAGGCTGATGCTTTTGTTTGAAGGCTCCTTTCATCTCTCCATATACAATCCTCAAAATTATACTCTGACAGGCAGTCAGAGTTTTTTTCTTTTCATTTTTTTGCTTTATTGAGATTTACGACTATACTTTGGTATTATTTTATGACATTATTTGCTCTATGAAAACGTATCTGTCATATAAAGTGTTGTTGATTGGTATTTTCTCGATTGTAAGTTTGTGAGGTGTGATCTTCGCACAATGACTTGAACCTATGATCGATGATGGTCATTTTAATATCATAGATAGAGATATTGAAACTGTAGTCAATACTGACCAGATTGATGACGATCCTTTGCGTAAATGAACCTACACTCCAGTCAAAGAAGATAATTTTGTGGGTGCGGATGAGTTAGGGGACAATCCAACGTTAGAAGAAAAAGAATTTGTTTATGACAATAATTTTTTGCAAACAACTGCTCTTATTAGAAGAATATTAAACTATGTCTTGTGATTTTTGTGATTAATTACATTAACGTTTTTGATTTATTGGGGGATTAGATTGATGACATCATCAGAAGAAGAAACTGCTGAAGAGACTATGAAAAAAATCAGAACAGCATTTATTTCTTTGTGAGGAATTGCTTTGAGTTGGTTTATAGTAACATTCTTGTTTTATGTTATATCGCTCTTGGTTGCATAAGGCTAGTTGTGTAACTTTGTTCTTTCGTTTTTTATTCTCTTGTTTGTTGTGATGGTGAGATTTGTACAATATATCTGTTTTTCTTTTTTTTGTGGGATTTTGATATTTTTGTCATCTTTTGTGTATGCAGATTTGGATTTTCCTGAATCGACTGATGATGATGTGGTTTTTCCTTTTGACAATGTTGTTGTAGGTGAAACTCTTGAATGACAATCGGTTGTAGATTTTAGTGGATTTGTCAAAGATGATATTATTGATACTGATCAACAGGCATCTTATTTTGATGATTTTTTGACGTTTTTGCGTATTCAATGATTTACAGCATTTGAAAAATGATGACAGATTTATACTGAAGATAAATCGTGAGTTGCGTATGTGATTAACCTTGTGAATTTGTGATTACAGCTAGCGGCAATGTTGGCTACATTGTTTTTGATTTATTGATTTATATCAATGTTTTTTGCAAGTGATGAAGATGGTTTTACCAAAGCCAAAAAGATTGTTGTCAATGTGGCAATATCTTTAGCCGTCTTAGGTTTGAGTTTTTTCTTGGTCAATATGCTCTTTTATTTTTATTCGAGAGTAGAAAGTGTTGAAGATTGACCAAATACGTCAGACTTTACTGTCTGAGCATTGCCTCATTCACAAGATATAGCGTCACCTCTCATCTAAGCAGACAAATGAGTCAGATTTTATTTTTTGTAAAGATATATGTCTTTTTTTTGAAAGAATCCAGAACATAGCAAAATTAATAAAGGAAAAAAAGATGCAACATATAATACAGAAACTATGCTGCCTCTTTCTGAAATACAAAAAGATACTGTTATTCTCAAAGATTGATGACTGAGAGCTGTGATAAAAGTAACATGACTTAATGTTGATTTGAAAGCAGGAGAAGATATAGAAGTGGCTATTGAACAGTACAAAAAATTTTTGAACTGACTGAGTTTTCCGTTGCAAATCTTGGTTCGTAATACATACTTAGATTTGACGCCATACATAGGCTATGTACAATCAAACGTCGATACAATAGTTAATTATAATCTCAAGCAACAGTCGGAAGAATATATTTCTTTTTTGGAACGCATAAACCTCAAACAGTGATTGATTTTTGTCAAACAATTTTATGTGGTCATTCCATATTATTGATGAATGAATGTAGAGGTTGATAGTGTCAAAAGACCTTGGCGACAAAAAATGATTGACGTTTTGGATTCTAAAGATAGTGCAGAAAAAGTTGTACAAAGATATAGAACGTATCTGAAACATGCAGATAAGCTTACTACAAGGTGTAATTTGGTGTTGGATGGCTTACATTCTATGCAGATGACAGGAGAAAGATTAGAATCAGAAGAATTGGTTTCTTTGTTGTTTTCTCACTATAATCCACTTGTACAAAACACACAAGCGGAACGAGAAAAAAAATAAAAGTATGATTTCCTCTTGCATTGTGTCTATAATTATATAAACATTGATCAAAAGTTGCATAACTATTCCAATGACAGTAGGTTGATATAAACCCTACCGAGGAAAATAATACACAATATTATTTTTCTCTGTCATAGTCTGACAGAATTTTTTCTGTCAAGTTTTACTTGCTAATTGTGTATTGTACGTATGGCATTAACCAAAAAACAAAAACAAGTTGTATTGCAAGGGTATATTGATGTCTTAAAAGACGCAAAAAATACCGTACTTGTTTTGCAAAAATGAATAGGTGTGAATCAGTCAAATCAGTTGAGAAAAAACCTGGTTTCGACACAAACAAAAGCTATTGTTGTTAGAAAAAGGCTTTTTCTAAGGGCAATGGACGAATTATGAATGGCTCAGTCTGACTTGTGAAAGGTAGATTGAACTATTATTGCTGTCTCTAGTATGGGAGAGGATGAGTTTGCATGACTTAAGGAAGTGCATCTTATGAATAAGTCTTTTAAAAAGGCTTGAAAAAAACTCCAATATGAGTATTTAGGGTGATGGTATGAAAAAGAACGAAAGGATGCTGCTTATGTTTCTGAACTTGCAACTCTTCCTTCGAAAGAAGAATTGATTGGAAAGTTCTTGTTTCTTTTGAAATATCCAATACAGTCGTTTACGGCTACCTTGGATCAAATCAGACAAAAACATGAAACAGAAGGTGGTACTACTTCAGACGCTTAGGTGTGTGAATAGTATAAATTATGTGTTATCTCATTAAAATAATATATTTTACTTTTTATTATTAGTAATATAATATGGACTTATCTGCAAACGCTCAAAAGATCTTTGATCTAGTAAAAGAATTGTCTGCTGTTGAATTGGCTGCACTTGTAAAATCATTGGAAGAAGAATTTGGTGTAACTGCTGCATCTATGGTAGTTGCTGGAGGTTCATCTGACGGATGAAGTGATGCTTGAGAAGAAAAAGATTCTGTAAATGTTGAATTAACTTCTCCTGGTCAACAAAAAATCGCTGTTATTAAGGTTGTTAAAGAAATACTTGGACTTTGATTGAAGGAAGCAAAAGAAAAAGTTGAATGAGCTCCTGTGATGATTAAAGAAAATGTAAAAATGGAAGAAGCTGAAGGATTGAAAGCTAAACTTGAAGAAGCTGGAGCTACAGTTACTTTGAAATAATCTTGCCTTTTCCTTACTTTTTATTCTTAGCGTATTGTCTATATGACACTTACTGTAGAACAGATAGAAAATAACTATCTTCATGTATGATGACTTGTTAAAGAAACTAATCCAAAAACGAGAAGATTTTGGTCTTCTTTTTCTTGATGAATGGTTGTTTTTGATAGTGCACAAATTGTAACACAATTGGAACTTGCTAAGCAAGCTATTGCTGACGCAAAAAAAGAAAACAAAGAAATTTTGTTGGTATGTGAAAAAGCATTGTATGCTGATGATGTTGCTCGTTTGGCTACTTCTGCTGGGTGTAATTATATGAATTATAAAGTTCCTGCAGGATTTTTGACAAACTTTGATACTCTTGCTACAAGAATTCAAGCTATGAACGAAAAAAGAAAATTTATAGAAAGTGAAGAATTTCACAAAGTGACGAAGAAAGAACAAATTACAATCAAAAAACAATTGGCAAAAATTGAACAAGTCTATGGTTGAGTAAAAAATCTAAAAAAAAGACCAGAATTTGTTATAGTTGTTGATTGAGTTCTAATGGCATCTTTGGCTAAAGAAATTGACATCACTGGTGTTGATAGTGTTGTATTGGCTTCTTCTAACTTTAACAAACGATGGAAATGATCGTTGGTTGTAATGAATATGCAAAGTTATAAAAGTGTTGCTTTTGCTTTGCAATATCTTCTCTCTTAGGTCTGAATGCTTAGATGAGTAATTTTTACTCATTTTTGCTGTTTTATTTCTTTTGTGTTGTATAATAATGAATACACAAATTACAAAAGAAGTAGAATCAGATCAACAAGTACTATATGTTCCTAGTGAAGTTGAAAGAAAAAAAGTTCTTGTTATGTACCTACTGTTTGGTATCATTATATCTATAACAAAAGAGTCACTCTCTAGTTATGAATATTCTCATCTCAAGCAAGCTACTGGTCGATGGTTATTGTCTTGTTTCTTTTTTATAGTCTCTATGGTATTGGTGTTTATTCCATTTCTTAACATTCTTCCATTCTTAGTTGCTTTGGGCTTGTTGGGTGTGTGGTCTATATGTGTATATCATGCTCGACATTGAAAATTTGCACATCAATATTCTTCACCAACATTACAATGGCTTGTGTTTCTCTCTTCATTAGGTAACTGGTTGTATAATATTTTCGATATACAGTTTCGTATACAAGACAGTTAATGTTTTATTCTCTATAGATATTGTATGAAAATAGATATTAATCTCGTAAAGGAATTAAGAGATATGACACATGCTCCACTTGGAGATTGTAAGAAAGTATTGGAAGAATCTAACTGAGATATTGCCGCTGCACAAGAACTTCTAAAAGAAAGAGGTATTTTGAAAGCATGAAAAAAATGAGACAGACAAACAAATGAGTGAGTCGTAAAATTTGTTGTTCAAGATTGAGTGACTGCATGAGTAAAGGTTCTATGTGAAACTGACTTTGTTGCAAAAAATGAAACATTTCTCCTTCTTATAGATTCACTTTTGTCTACTATTCTTGCAACAACAGAAACAAATGAAATAGTAGCAGAATGACTTACTCATCAAGAGAATTTGGAAACTGCATTGTTGAAAAAATTACAACTAATGCTAGACGAAAATGTTGCTACTGTGGGAGAAAGTCTTAGACTAGAAGCTGTCTATAGATTTGAAAAAACTACATATGTGTATAATCACATGTGATTCAAAGTTTCTTCTGTTGTTTTTTATGAAGGCTGACATGAATCTGTAGCAAAAGCAATTGCTTTGCAAGTAGCTGCTATGAATCCACTTTATATGACAATGGATAAAATTCCTGATAATATAATGCATGAAAAAAAGAAAGAACTTGAACTTGAAATGGAATCTGTAGATAAACCAGAAGATATTAAAAATAAGATTTTGGAGTGAAAGATTTTTAAAGCTTTTCAAGATGAAGTTTTGATGGAACAATCATCAATCATTGATCCTACCAAAAAAATAAAAGATATGTTAGATGGTACTAAAGTTTTGTGAATGATGAGAGTTGTAATTTGATAATTTTATTTTCCTAAATAGTCTTTGATGAGAAAATATGAACTTGTTGTTGTGTGTAACGCAAGAGTTTGAGAAGAGGAACGTAATAAAACTCTTCAAGAAGTAGAAAAACATTTTTCGAATAATCTTATAAAAAAAGATGATATTTGAATAAAAGATGCAGCATATGCTCTTCATTGAAAAAAAGATCGTACAAAAATGTACTTGGTATCTTATTATTTAGAACTTGAACCTGCTCAAGTTGCTGAAATAAAAAAATGAATGACATATATTCAATGAATTGAAAGATATTTTTTCTATTCAATGAAGCAAGATCAACAGTTCTTCACATACGATGAACTACAAAAGAAAGTAGAGGATATGTTTTCTACTGAAACTGAATAAGTATATTTTATATGATTTTCCATACATATTATGGCTAATATTGTTACTAAGAAACTAGATCTTTTGTCTGATAAATCAAATTTGAAGTATGTTAATTGGAAATCAGTTGATTTGCTTGAAAAATATATTACAAGATTTGATGAGATCAAGAAAAGAAGTTTTAGTAAGCATTGAGTTGCTGCTCAGAAATATCTAAGAAAGCAAATAATTAGAGCTAGAGAAATTGGATTGCTTCCATATACTAAGTAATCTCTTTACTATTTAAATTTATTGATCAATGGCTAGTAAACTAAGAAGAGTCAGAAAATATCAACGATCTTCATGAAAAAGGTTGAGAAAACATGGATTTAGAGAAAGAATGTCTACTAAACCTGGAAGAAGAGTTTTGGCTAGTAGAAGATTAAAGGGGAGACATGTTCTTACTCCACAAAGACCTGCAAAAAAAAGTTTAAGACCGTAATAGCTGTCTCAATGTATTTTTCCTATTGCCACCTACTGTATAAGTAATATAACTACAATCATGTGGTTATTTTTCTATGTAATGTAAGAATTCATCTGATTTTTATACTTTTGCTGCTTTTGTATGTCACAGTCTCAATTTGATCCTACTACCTTATGAGTCCAAAACAAAAACTGAAGAATATTTTTGAAGCCACAAAAAAAGTATGCAGCGTTTCCAGACTTACTCGCTCTGCAAAAAAAATGATTTCAAGATTTTGTCCAAAATAAAGTTGTTAAGTTGTTTGAAGATATGTCTCCTATCCAAGATATTGGTTGAGAGAAAATGTCTGTATTTATTGAAGACATTAAAGTCTGAGAGTCTATTAATCCTCTTCATTTATGTAAAAAAAAGGAGCTTACTTATTGAGGTATCATCTCATGAAAAATTAAACTTGTTGACAATGAAACAAAGAAAACCTTATTTTCTAAGCGTGTAAATATAGGTATTTTACCTTTAATGACAAAAGAAGCTTCATATATTATCAATGGAGTTGAGAGGGTTCTTATTTCTCAAATTATTAGATCTTACTGAATTTTTTACAGTAAAAAAGACCTGAAATATACATATAAGTTGGTACCAGAAAGATGACCTTGGTTAGAAGTGTTTATTGAAAAATCTTGAAATGTTGTTGCTAGAATAAACAAATCAAGAAAATTTGTTATAACTAGTTTGTTGAGAGCATTCGGTTTTGAAAATGATGAGAGTATTAGAGAAATATTTAGTTGAGTTTTTGAAGAAGATGATACTAATTATCTAGAATATGCTCTCAAAAAAGATACAACAACTGATGCGCTTTCTGCTGCAGAACATATTTATAACAAATTAAGACCAGGAGAATTAATTGATCCAGAAAATGCTCTAGATTTTATTAAATCTCAATTTTTGACTCCTGAAAGAATTCATTTAGGAAGAATTGCTAGACGTAAAATCAATGCAAAACTTGATATAAATAAAGAATTATGAGATGAGAATTCACAGTTGTTTGATGGAGTTGATATGATTACATCACTTAAATACCTATTTCGTTTAGCAAATGAACATAGAAACTATTATTTTGATGATGCAGATCATCTTTCTAATAAACGTATTAGAACTATGGGAGAAATTCTTCATGCTCATTTACAGCCAGTTATGAGAAAGTTTGTAAAGAGTGTGAAAGGGAAACTCAGTATTTTGAATACAGAAAATGCTATTAAACTTACAGATATAGTAAACTTTAAGATTATTGATAATGCAATAAAAAGTTTTTTTGCGACTTCACAATTATCTCAATTTTTGGATCAAATAAATCCACTTGCTGAAATAGAACATAAAAGAAGAATAACAGCACTAGGGCCTGGTTGATTGAAAAGAGAGACTGCTAAATTTGATGTTCGTGATCTTCACCCATCTCATTATGGTAGAATCTGTCCGATTGAAACTCCAGAATGACAAAATATTTGATTGGTATTGTACCAAGCATTGTATAGTAGAGTAAATGAAGAATGATTTTTGGAAGTTCCAGCACTTAAAGTCACAAATGAAATTAAACCTGAAAAAGAAATTTTGATAAATAAAATTTCACGTAGAGATATTTTTGAACTTGATGCATCTGGACGTCCAACAGATAAACTCATTGTAAAAGAAGATTCGTACATTGATGATACAAGTGCACAAAAAATAGAGCAACATTATGCAAAATCAAAAACTCTCATTAAGGTCAAACCTTTTTTTAAGGAAAATGATTTGTTCTATATTTCTCCAGAGTTGGATGAAAAATGTATAGTTGCTGATTTGAATGCTACAACGGATGAATTTAATAATATAACCAGTTCTCGTGTTGCTTGAAGGCACTTTGATGAGATGAAAATGTATCATGTGAATGATATTACCCATATTGATGTAAATCCTGCTCAGTTGTTTTCTGCAAATACATCTCTTATTCCTTTTGTAGATCATAATGATGCCGTTCGTGCGATGATTGCAACAAATCAACATAGACAATGAGTACCTTTGTTAAAAAATGAAGCACCTTTGGTTTGAACATGATTAGAGTGAGATATTTTGTCTATGACTCATGCTGTTATATTGGCTGAATGAGAATGAGAGGTAATATATGTTGATGGGAAAAGGGTTAAAGTATCTTATAAAAAGAAAAATCTATGAATTAAAGAATATGAATTAACTTTGTTTGAAAAATCTAATCAAAAAACATGTATTCATCAAAGACCAGTTGTTTCATTGGGACAGCATGTAGAAGAATGAGATTTACTTGCAGAATGACCTTCTGCAGATAAGTGAGAAATTGCTGTTTGAAAAAACCTTAGAATTGCATTTGTTCCATGGGAATGATACAATTATGAAGATGCGATAGTTATATCTAGAAGATTAGTAAAAGATGACGAACTTACATCTATTAATATAGAAGAATATGAAATAGAAGTTTCTGATACAAAACTTGGACCTGAGGAAACAACAAATGATATTCCATGAGTTTCCATGAGTAAATTGAGAAATCTTGACGATGAATGAGTTGTTAGAATATGATCATATGTCCAAGGTTGAGATATTTTGATAGGAAAAATAACACCGAAAAGTGAATGAGAACTGTCTCCGGAAGAGAAACTTATCCAAGCAATTTTTGGAGATAGATCAAAAAGTGTAAAGGATACTTCATTGTACTTACCATCTGGAACATGATGAAAAGTTATTGATATTGTAGTTCTTGATTCAAAGAACTGAGATAATCTTATGGCATGAATTAGAAAAAAAATAAAAGTATATATTGCTCAAACGAGAAAAATTGAAGTGTGAGATAAACTTGCTGCAAAACATGGTAATAAGTGAATTATTTCTGTTGTTGTACCAGAAGAAGATATGCCTTTTGCACAAGATTGACAACAGGTCGATATTTGTCTTAATCCACTCTGAGTAATTTCACGTATGAACATGTGACAGGTTTTTGAAACACAGTTGTGATTAATAGCTAAAGTACTATGAGTACATTTTGCTGTTCCAACCTTTTCTTGATTTGGTCTCAAAGATCTCCAAGCTCTTGCAAAAAAAGTTTGATTACCAGAAGATCTAAAGATGACAATCTATGATGGAAGAACTGGAGAGGCGTATCCTAAGAGAGTAACTGTTTGATATATGCATATGTTGAAACTTAGCCACATGGTCGAAGATAAGATTCATGCTAGATCTGTATGACCATACTCATTGATTACTCAACAACCATTATGAGGAAAAGCTAGAGATTGAGGTCAAAGATTCTGAGAGATGGAAGTTTGGGCTTTGGAAGCATATTCTGCTGTATACACATTACAAGAAATGTTGACTATCAAGTCAGATGATGTTCTTTGAAGAAATAAAACATATGAATCGATTATTAAATGACAAAAACCAAAAGTACTTGGATTGCCAGAGTCATTCAACTATTTGGTATATCTTATGAAATGATTATGTCAGGATATTGTTCCTTTGTCTGAAGATAAAATTTCTGAAATCCATGATCAAAGAATACAAAAAATAATAAATCTATGATTATCTTGAATAACATCAGGATCAGACGAAGAAAAAGGAAATGATACTATAGATGAATCTGATAAGGATGAAATTATGAATACTGTAATTGAAGAACTTGCTGACAATTGAGATATAGAATAATATACTTTTACTTTTTCATCGGCACCAACGTATGCAAAAAATAAAATTTGCTTGATTAATGGTAAAACTTGCATCAGCAGAAACTATAGAAAGTCGATCTCATTGAATAGTAGATCATGCTGATACAATAAATTATAGAACAGGGAAACCGAAACCAAAATGACTTTTTTGTGAAGCAATCTTTGGTCCAGTCAAAAATTATGAATGTAGTTGTGGAAAATATAAATGAGTAAGATACAAATGAATCGTTTGTGAAAGATGTTGAGTTGAAGTTACAAGTTCTAGAGTAAGACGTGAAAGAATGTGACATATTGAACTTGCTGCTCCTGTAGTACATATTTGGTATCAAAATAGTGTTTCATGATGAATCCATCATCTTTTGTGATTATCTTGAAATGAGATTCAAAAAGTTCTATCTTTTGTAAAATATATTGTACCCAAAGATATTTCTGAAGAATCTATCGATAAGATGCTTGTTTTATTAGATACAGAGTACGCTGATACTCTCAAAAAACTTGATGCATTATATAAAGATGAAAAAGAAGAATACGAAAGCACAAAACAAAAAGCTGCAGTTTTCAAAGATTTGGAAAAAAGGTATGAGAACAATAAAAAAAGTATCGATGTAGAATTTAGTAGAATCAAATCTATTGTTTCTAGTCTTACTCGATGATCAACAGTATTGGAAAGTGACTACAGAAATATTTTCTATAAATATGAAGATGTTATTACGTTCAAATCTTGACCACAGGCAATTTATGAAATGCTTAAGTGAATTGATGTTGAAAAGGAAGTAAGAATTAAACTTGACCATTTTCGTTCTATTAAATCAGCTGAACAAAAGAAAAAAGCATTTGCTGTTATTAAATTGTTGGTAAATTTGTATGTATCTCACGTTGAACCAAAAAATATGGTTTTGACAAAATTGCCAGTTATACCACCTGATCTAAGACCAGTCGTTCAATTAGAATGAGGAAAATTCGCTTCGTCAGATGTAAATCTTTTCTATAGACGTGTTTTGATGAGAAACATTAGACTAAAAAAAATGATTCAAGTGTGAATGCCTGATGTTGTTAAAAAAAATGAAATCAGACTTCTTCAAGAGTCAGTGAGTAATTTGTTTGTTTGAGAGAAAAATACTGCGTGAAGAGCTTGAGCATGAGTTAAATTATTCAAATCTCTTTCTGATATGCTTTCTGGAAAGGAGTGAATATTTAGAAAGAATCTTTTGTGAAAAAGAGTTGATTATTCTTGAAGATCTGTTATTACTGTTTGACCAGATTTGAAACTAGATGAATGTGGAGTTCCATTGTATATTGCAATGAAAATGTTTACACCATTTGTCATATGAAAACTTATTGAAAAGAAAATAGTATATACCCCAAAACAAGCAGAAAAAATTATTAAAGATGGAAATCCATTAGCGCTCAAGTTTTTGGAAGAAGTAATTGAGTGAAAATATGTGTTACTTAATCGTGCACCAACTCTCCATAGACTATCTATTGAAGCGTTTAGAATAAAGCTTATGCCTTGAAAAACAATAAGACTTCATCCTCTTGTTTGTCCATCTTTTAATGCCGATTTTGATTGAGATCAAATGGCGATTCATCTTCCTATTTCAGATGAAGCTCAAAAAGAAGCGAGAGAACTTATCGCTGCTACGAAAAATATTTTGAAACCATCATCTTGAGAACCAACTATTGCTCATTCACAAGATATGGTATTATGATCATATTATTTGACTGATGATCGTACAAAAAGTGGTAAAGTTATTTGACGTTATAGGAACATTCAAGAAGTACTTGATTTGTATTACCAATGACATGCAAGTATCAAAGATTCAGTTATTTTGCAACGAGAAGGGAAAGAAATTACAACTATCATTTGAAGAGTAATATTTAATAGTGTTCTACCAAAAGAAATTCAATTTCTTGATGAGACTCTAGGAAAAAAACAACTCAAAAAACTTCTAAATACAATTTTTGACGTTTGTTGACCTGAGGTTACTGTCACTGTTGCAGATGCAATCAAGGATTTGTGATTTAAATATGCTACTATTTCTTGACTAAGTATTTCTGTTATTGATGTCGTTATCCCAGTAAAATCAAAAGAAATTATTGCAAGATGAGATGAAAAAGCTGATAAAATTTATACATTGTTCTTTAGATGACTCTTCTCTGATTTGGAGAAACATAGAACTATCGTATGACTTCGAACAAAAGTAAAAGGTGAGATTGAAGAAGAAGTGAAAAAATCAATGAGTCCATGAGATGATCTTTTTACAATGATTGACTCTTGAGCAAGAGGATCATATACAAATACAACCCAAATAAGTTGAATGAAATGATTAGTATTGAATCCTCAATGACGTGTAATTGAACTTCCAATTAAAGGTAATTATATCGAATGACTGAGTCCAATTGAGTACTTTATTTCAAATCATGCATCTAGAAAAGGAAAAGCTGATACTGCATTAAAAACTGCTGAATCTGGATACTTGACTAGAAAGTTGTGTGATGCTTGTCAAGAAGTAATCGTAAGAGAAGAAGATTGTCATACAAGTAAATACATAATTGTTTCAAAGCTTGAAATTGAAGCAAAATGAAAATCATTTTTGGATGTGCTATATGGAAGAACATTAGCAAAAGATATTTCTGACAGTACATGACATGTTATAGTTCCTGCAAATACATTATTAACAAAACAAGTGTATGCAATAATCGAAGATTTGGATATTGATCTTGTCTATGTTAGATCTCCTTTGACATGTAATACCGTCAGTGGTGTATGTGAGAAGTGTTATGGTATGGATCTTGCAACTAGAAAGTTTGTTGCGATTGGTGCACCAGTTTGAATTATTGCTGCTCAGTCACTATGAGAACCTGCTACGCAGCTTACGATGAATACGTTCCACGATTGATGAGGTATTGTATGAAAATGATGAGATGCTATGGTACAAGGTATAGAAAGGGTAAAACAACTTTTTGAAGTAAGAACTCCAAAAAATCCAGCTATCGTGGCTCCATTTGACTGACAAATCTTCTTTTCAGAAGATGGAAAGATGAAATTTATGACTATGGAATCTGATTTTCAAAAGAAAACATATTTCTTCAAAGATGGTTATACATTGACTGCAAAAATAGGAGATATGATATCTAAAGGAGGAGTATATGCTACAAAATGAAGAAGTAAGTTACAAATCAAAGAACCTTGAACTGTTCTTGAAATAAAAGATGATTATATCATTATTTGAGTCAAAGAAATCGTAAGAAAATCACTTGTAGGTCTTGCTCCGCTCAAACAAAAAAATGGAGAAGAAATATTTAAGTGAGAAGTACTTACGTCTTGAGCATTAGATATTGCAGAATATCAACAAGTTGTTTGAGATCTACAAGCTCAAAAATATATTATGAATGAGGTGAATGCAGTATACTGATCTCAATGACAAGAAGTAAATGAAAAACATATTGAGTTGGTAGTAAAACAATTGTTCTCTAAGGTATTTATTGAAGATGCATGAGAATCTAGTTTTGTTCCAGGTACGTACGTGAAATATGAAGAATTTTTACATGTAAATATGTGATTACTTGCTCAAGGTAAAACAGCTGCCCAATGACAAAGAGTTGCATTATGATTAACAAATATCGCTAAAAGTACAGATTCCCGGCTCTCTGCAGCTTCGTTTCAAGAAACTATTAGAGTTATGGTTGACGCATCGTTAAAATGATCAATTGATATGTTAAATGACTTGAAATCTAATGTGATAATTGGTAGACTATTGCCTCTAGGTGAGGAATACCAAAAACAACTAGAAGAAAAATAACATGTGTTTTACTTTTTTATAATATGATAATAATATGACAAAAAAAATCGCTCTATTAGCAATGTTTGTGCTAATGACAACATTAGTTGTTGGTTGTGGAACTGACAAAGAAGAAACTGACCTTGATACAACAACAGAAGTAACAGTTGATGTTGAAGGTACTGATGAAGAAGTAGTAGTTGACGAAGTTGATATGGATATCGACGCTGAAATTACTGTTGAACCTCTTGATGAATCTACTGATTCAGAAGATATGGATGTAGACGCTATGACATTTGAAGATGCTGATGTACAAGCATTTGTAGATTCTTATGAAGAATATATGAATGACTATAAAGATGCAATTGAATCAAAAGATATGCAAGCGTTCTCTGATCTTTCAACTCAAGGACAAGACTTAGCTGTTAAAGCTCAAGCTGCTGCTGGAAAATTGGAAGGATCTGACTTGGAGAAATTCAATGCTTATATAACTAAAAAAACAGAAGAAGCTACTGAATTAGCAATGCAATTTGGTCAATAATTTTTTGATAAAATTCTATAGAACTAAGCTTATATAAAAAAGCCTATACACGAAGTGTGTAGGCTTTTTATATATTTTTATAAACGTTGTATAACTCGCAAAATAACGTCTTGTAATGTATCTTTTTGTATTGGTAACGTATATGTGTGTAGTGTTTCTGCTATTCTTGTTTTGTCATATCACATAGCGTGAAGGGTTTTTATTATGTTTTTTTTCTGTTTTTCTTGTTCTTGTGTAAAAATAAGCGATGTCTCTAGTTTTGATTGTAATTCGACAATTATTCTTTTTGCTGTTTTTGCTCAAATACCAGGGAGTGCAGTGAGTGCAGAAATATCTCCTGTATCAATCGCTTCTTTGAGTAACGATGGTGGCGTCATTGTTAACGTATATCATGTTTTGGGTCAGATTCAACTTATTTTTAATAGTTTCTCAAAAAGAGATTTTTGTTCATGTGTGTCAAATGCAAAATATTTCACTGTTTTGTTAGTATCATCTAGGTAAGGGTAGAGAAAAAATGCACCAGAGATACTATTTCATCAATAAAGTACCTCTATTCACATCATATCATTTGTTATATAATGTTGTCATTGAATTGTACTAATTTCTCACGCAAAATAATGAAACATATGATCTGTTCGTATAAAAAACTCATATATGTATAGTATAGTATCACTCATTTTTTGCAACAATTTTTTTATTGTTCAATGAGCATGGATTTTGCTCTATATTGCATTGCTTCTGCCAAATGGTTTATGGTAACGTGGGGTTGGTTGTCAATATCTGCTATCGTTCTCGCTACTTTTATGAGTCTGTGAATTACTCTGGAAGAGAGGAGTAGTTTTTTACTTGCTGTCTCCAAAAATGCTTTTTCTTTTTCCTGTAAAGGAATATATGTTTGAATATTTTTTGCAGATATATTTGTATTTATGCTAATATCTGTATTTTCATATCTTTTTTTCTGTATAGATCGCGCTTGCTCAATTGATGTATATAACGTATTGTTGCTATCTGATGATTTTTCTGAAAGCAAAACATTGATATTTTCTCTTGGTATTTCTAGTATCATATCAAAACGATCTAGAAGTGGTCAAGACAGTGTACTTTGATATCTTTTGATATGTTGAATACTACACGTACACTGTCTCTCTGTATCTTTGTGATATCAACATTTGCAAGGGTTCATTGTCGCAACAAACATAAAGTCAGCTGGGTACCTGACACTTCATGAGACACGTGAGATTGTTACATAATTGTCTTCAATCGGTTGTCTCAGGACTTCCAAAACGTCTTTTGGAAATTCTGCAATTTCATCAAAAAGTAAAATACCTAGATGCGCAAGACTTACTTCCCCAGGAGTCAGATTTCTTCCTCATCATATAATAGAAACTTTGCTTGCAGTATGATGAACTTGACGAAACGGTCTTTGATAAATCATTGGTTGTTGTTTGTTGAGCATTCACATGACCGAGTATATTTGACTTACTTCCATACTTTGGTCAAAATCCAACGGAGGAAGTAGTGATTGTATTGATTTTGCAAGCATGGTTTTTCCTGATCATGGTGCACCAATAAGTAATACGTTGTGCATTCAAGCAACTGCTATACTCAAAGCTCTTTTTGTGCTATTATGTCATTTGATGTCATCAAAACTATCAGTAGTTTGTCTTTTGTGTTGTATCGCGTAGTTTTTTTGTGTATGTACGTGTAATGCTGTTCCAGAGATACATGCATCTGCTAATTGTCCAAAAGACGCATACGGATGCAATATTATATCTGGAATATAACATAATTCTTCTACGTTGTTTTGTGGAATGAAGAAATGTTTATACCCATCTTGCCTTGCAGCTAAAACACTTGGAAGTAATCAGTCAACTTCTCTCAAGGATCAATCTAGTGATAATTCTCAAAAAAATACTGCCTGACTAATGATTTCATTATGTTTGATATTTCAGTCTTGCGTTAGCAACAATATTGCGATTGCCATTGGAAGGTCAAAGCGAGTTCCTACCTTTTTTGTATCTGAAGGAGCAAGATTTAGTACTATTTTTTTTCTTGGTATTTCGAGTTCACAGTTACGAAATGTTCCTCTAATTCTTTCTTTTGCTTCTTTGATAGATGCGTCAGGTAAACCAATAATATCTATTGTTGGAAGGGCTTTATTTGTATCTGCTTCTATTGTTATTTTTTGTGCAGTGAGTCAGATATTTGTATACGTACATATTGTTTGCATAAAAAGACTTATAAAATAAATACCTATATGTTCTCTTTGTTTTTGATAAAAACAAGATACAAAAGTTTTTTTTCGCACTTTTTTCTTGCTTTTTTCGCACTTTTTGGATTGCAAGTATGCTATCTTTGTCTATGCTAGTGATTAGAATTTTATATCAAAAAAGGGCAATGCGTTTTGTGTGGATTTTGTTGGGTGTGTTAGGTATTTGATTGGTTTCTGGTATATCCTATCAACTATTTTTTCAAGAAGCACCTCTTGTTTCTTTTGATCAAACCTGGAATCAGTTATTTGAACATGAGCAAGAACTCTTTCCAAAAGATTCGTCTGACAAGATTGAGTGATTATCATACGCTATCAATGTTACACCACAAACACGTTCATACTTTTCGTGAACGTTGTCAGGCTTTAGTTTTTTCTTTTGAGATGATATTTTTGATGATGTTTTTGCTTCTTTTGCTATGCAAGATAGTTTTTGAGAAGAGTTGTCATGAACGGTAGACTTGCAAAGACGTACTTCATGAGATGTAATCTATTTTTTCCCAAAAGATATTGTTTTGTGATGATCTACTTGAAACCTCGAATTGATGATAGCAAAAGACATGCTCCAAAATATAAAGAATAAACGATTATTTGTACAAGACGGGTATGACTTTGGTGTATTTACTCGAAAGCCTGATCCACAATTACTTCTAGATGTACTTTGAGCATTATGATGATTTGTGAATGGAAATATTGTTTCTTGAACAACATGAGAATCTATTATTTTCCCCTGACCTATTAGTTTTGTTCCCACTTTCCAGGAACAAATGGTAAATACATACGCGGTAAGTATTGATATACCTTTGTTTGACATACAGTGAACGGGTGTGTTGCTTGCTCAAAAGCAGCGTTTTGACTTTGATAATATACAAGTATGAACAAGATATGTGTGTGAATGATCAATTACGCCTACACACAAATCAATTGATTGTACACAGCCATCAGAACAAGAAAAAATACATATAGATCTTGTGTATGTATCTTCTCAAAAATATAAACTTACTGTTACATATACTTCTTTTGATTTTGGAGAAATGCTCGTTGCATGACTGATACAACAACAGAATGGTATTGTTTTTGATGGAGAAGTTACTGTAACAGTACCAGAGAGCGAAACGATGAGTATGTATCTTACAACAAATATTTCTACAATCCCTTATGATGCTAGTCTCGTATCTAAGATAAAAGATGCTTCGAGTTTATTTAGTGTTTTTGGTGTGCTGAC
Source organism: uncultured Candidatus Peribacteria bacterium (assembly GCA_964526045.1). Taxonomy (GTDB): domain Bacteria; phylum Patescibacteriota; class Gracilibacteria; order Absconditabacterales; family Absconditicoccaceae; genus CAZGIF01. The sequence continues at coordinate 182,966 of CAZGIF010000002.1, forward strand.
TTGAGGTGTAGAATAAATTGTCAAGTAGATTTAATTTTTTTCTTCAAAAATATTTCACCAAAATCTTAGCTACAATTGCAATCTTATGTGCTGCATATATACTGTAGTATATAGAGAGATGTATTAATCTTATTTGTACTTTATATTTTGCATTATTTATGAAAAAAGTTTTCTGACGTTTGAGTTTGTTAGCGTGTATTACTATGTCATTTGTCTTGGTATGATGTGGTTCATCTGTCAAAACATGACCAATAGAAACATGAGATGTTGTATATGTTGATTTTACTGCATCTTATGAAATGTTTGGAGATCTTGTCTATGATACGACAGATGCTGATGTTTGAGAGACCAATAATGTTACTTTGGATAAACCTAGCTTTGCACCAGTGTCTATCAAAATTGGTGATACCAATAGTAAAGTACCACAAAAAGTACATACTGAACTACTAGGAAAGGTAGTATGAGATTCTATAAAAGTAAAAGTAACTCCCGATGAATGATTTTGATCACTCTATGATACATCAAATATATCTGAACAGTCAAGTGCTGTTTTTCAAAAAGCAGGTATTCCATTGAGAGTTGGATCATTGCAATATGTATGAAAATCTCCTTCTGTTATCAAAGAGATTAGATGAAATGGCGACGATCAAGTTGTTGTTTTTGATACGAATCCATTAGAAACATTCAATACTCTTATCTACAAAGTTGAAATCTTACAAGTTGGGTGAAAAAAACTACTAACTCCCGAAGAACAAGCAGAAGCTACTAAATAACCTCTTGACTATCTAAATTTGCAAAAATAAAAAATCAAGGTATACTTTCATTATGAACAGTATACCTTTTTTTGTACGTAGATTTTGTGTTATCGGTTGTCTCTTGTCTTTATTGGCATATGGGCTTTTTGTTGTTGTCTGAATGTATTCATACAATCAAGAGCTTTTGTCATTGTTCTCTTTATATAAATGGTTTGTGGTATGAGCAATACTTGCAAGTACAATTATTATTGCTGGTCGTAGTTTATTTTATGTACCATCAATACGTTTTGTATCTTTTTTGTCAGGAGTGTATCTTGTTTTTTTGGCGACATACTTTTTTGTGCATACTGTACTTGTTTTCCCTCCTTTGATTCAAAGTGTTATGTGTGTTATTTCAATATTATTGTATTGTTTATTGCTTACGTCTTATAAAACATCCCGTTTTATGGTGAGTGTGTGTTTATTTGTACAAGCAGTATTGTTGGTGTTTTTTTTGTTACCCTCTTATACCAAGGAAGTACAGCAACAAACATTATTTTCACAAATGCCATATACAATACTAGGCTGATCTCCTGATTGAACCATTACAATAAAAACTCTAACACAATCATATACTGTCACGCCTCATACAAGACAACAAACATTAGTGCTTTCTGATCCTATAACTGCAGTTCGCTATGCACATCAACGTAATGATGCCTCTCCAACTACCATTGTCTTTCCTCATGGAGAATGAATTCGTATGTGATCGCAGTCAGTTTTATTTTTTTCTTGATCAAATGTTGTTTCATCTGAATGAGTTTTTGCTTTGATGACAGTATGATCTTGAACTTTGGCGATATGAGATGTTTCTTGTGTCACATATTGCGCGTATGGAAATGTTCTTTGAGATACAACCGTCTTTCGTTTAGAAGAAGTTCGTACACTGTATAAACAACTTATACAAAAAACTTCGACTGACTTGTTTGGACGAGAGTGGACGGGTAGACGTTCGATCGAGCAATTGCTTGCATGGAAAATGAAAGTCTCGTGATATGTTTTTGAAGAGGATGCAGTGTGATTACAAAACTTTGAACTTTATCGTAGTTTGGTATATGATCAAACGTGGATTGATACAGTACCAGATTCAAGTTTTAGTTGACTTTCTCTTGATTTGTGAATAAAGAAACTAGAATTTATTGATATATTTTGACTTGGTTTATAAATGTCAATGTATATCAAACGAATGTGTTCTATTTTTGGCAATAGACAGATAAGACATATATACTGGTAATAAGCACTTTTTATTTGGTATGGTTGATGGGAGTTAGAATAAAAAACCCAGATTGATACGGCCACTTTGGTTCAAACAATGATGCATTTGATGAGAAAAACTCTGATGCATCACTTTCTGTTGAACAAAAAAATGCTCTTGACGCAGCTAATACAACCGAAGACGAACATACAGCACTACAAGAAGAAACAGGTTCATACGAAACAAACAAAGATGTTGCGTTTTTGTGAACTGAAGTTGAATTAACTGTCCTAAAAAATGACTTACTCTTTGCAGAACAATATTGACTAGATGAGACTAGCTGACGAAGAGACTATGAATGACCATTTAGACAAATCTGTAAAGATATCAAGAAGATAATGAATAATAATCGTTGAGAAAAATCTATTGCCAAAAAACACAAAGCGACTCTTGAAAATCATATAACGCATATCAAAAAGCTAGATAAAAACATGAGAAAGTGACGCGTAGAAGATCGTGATGATTTACCAGATCTTCAAAAGCTCTTCTGGAATGATCTTAAACATATTTCTCATCGAGTTACTTGAACAATGCAACAGCAAGATCCTTTTGAGAATAAAAACACTATAAATAAACAAGCAAAAGCAGTAAAAAAAGCAAATAAATATCTCAATAGTATGCTGGAGGCAAAGTGAAAACTTGCTGCAGAGAAACTCGAATATGAAGAATTATTGCTTTTTAAGCAATGGTTGGATAGCGAATGATATAAAAAATGACCGTATAGAGTTACTAATAGTCAAGCATTCAATAACCTTATTGCTACATATCCTTGGCTCAAAGACTTTGACTATGTCTACTCTAACAAGCCTTTTCGTGAAGTCGAGAAAGAGCAAAAAAAGCGTGAAAAGGAAGCGAACAAAGAACACAAAACTCTTTCTCACAATGAGCAAATGGCTCTTGCAAATGCCTACGGTTCATGCAAGACAAGATGATGATCATGAATAGATTATACCAAAAAACATGCAGATGTTCGAGATGCTCTCAAAACTTCTCCTATGGATGCTCGAAATTATTGAATAGATAAGTGAATGCAGGAATGAATGCTTACATGAACATGAGCAAATATTCTCAAAAAAGCACCAAACTTTATTGAAGGTGTAGCTAAGTTAGCATCAGCCGGTATCTTTGTTGTAAATGCTATAAAGGCTTTATGGCATTTTACTTTTTGAGATACAGAGAAATGAAAAGATGCTTTAAAGAATGCTGCGATTTCATGATGAGTTCTTTTTGCATTGACGTGAGTTAATCGAAAGAATATTCGACAGTCGGGTATGTGAGTATTGTTTGATGATGCAAATCCAGATGGTGTCAATACATATAATGAACAAGCACCAGATGAAATAAAGCAAGAGTTGTATTATCCAATAAATACAATGAAAATTTTGTGAGATGTGCCAAATAGTGTTCTTAGACACCATGTCACATATGATGCAAATGGAAAGATAGAAACAGTTGATTATGATGCGATCAAAGAGTATGTGACACAGCATGTCAAAGATCCTTCCAAAACAACAGCATTAGAGAATCTTGGTCTTATGAGAGCCCTCAAAACATCAGATGGTACTGATGCTATTGTTGCTAGTCTTAACGCAAGTTGAATGACAAAAGAAGTATTAGAAGATATAAAAAATGCATGAAAATCTTTTGCTGATTACTTTAGTAACAAACGACAAGAGTTCACTTCGGACAAAGAAAAAGAACAAGTATTACAATACAAAAAACTACAACGAAGAACAAAGTTACTTGCATGAGGAATTATTTGATCAAAACAAGAGCAATTGATAGAAGCTGCTTCAGATATGTTCAACGATTGAATGGAAGATGTTCACTTTTTTTTGAAACAATGAGAAGTATCAATTGGTAGTGTATCTCACAATCAAAAAACAGTGATTGATACAAAGACTATGCAGTTGATTAGCAAAAATGAAGCCTGACAAGAGACGAGATTTCCTGCATCTTGATCTGTGTGAGATTACAAAGCACTCGTACGACTAGCATATCAAGAATCAATGATCAAAAATATGTTTGCTGGCAAAGCTGTCAAAACAGAAAAGCCATTTGGTCGTAGATCGAGTGTGTTTGGGTGAGATGTTGAATTTCAAGATGATAGCCTTGTGTGGTATGATCCAACGTCATATTTTGGTGATGAGGCTTTGGATGCATGAGCTATTTGGTCTGATGCAAAAAAATGGGCTCCTCAAATCAACACTGATATGATGATAAATGCATACGCAACTCATCTCAATTCTCTTGATATGCGGTTACCTGCTGGAGTAGAGCCTCAATTAGACGAAAATGGAAATTATATCCCTACATGAGTAGAAAAAGAAATTCGTGATATCTCGCAAAGACTTGCATGATACGGTATAGAGTGAACCATCTGATCGACGAGAAATGCAAGTGTCCGACAAAAGCTTACGACTCTGTATGCATTACCATGAGTTGCATCATACGAACATCCAAGTTCTCAAGAGACTTTACAGGCACTCAAACTCGTGGAGCAAGAACTTAAAAAGCGACCACCTTCACTGCTCAAAGCAAAGCCACTAAAAAATTTATTTATTGCAAAAGAGTTCGATTTTATTGATCTTACTGAGGTATGAGTTTGAGAAAATAGATCTCATAAAAAGATAGATGAACAGTGACTTTATAATAGAGTGTCACAAAGTATAATTTTGGAAACTAAAGAGCAATTTGATCCGAAAGATTTTGCTGAAAGATTACATCATGAGATGATGCATCATATTGTAGATATGTATGATGATTCAGATATTGCACAAAATCAACGAAAATTGTTTCACATGACTTGAATTGCTCATTGATCTCCAAAGGATCTGTCGAATTATGAAGGATTTGCATCTCCTTATTGAACAACATCTATCCAAGAAGATATGTCTACTGTGATGCAAGCTCTTATGAATGGATGAACACTAAAAGTTAGTGGACCTGAAGTCAATATCTTTGCAAAAGCAGCCTATGAACAAACTCTCAAACATAAATGAGCAAATACTTTAACTCAAAAAATAGAATACCTGACTGGGTGTACGTTAGATTTGACATGATCGACAGTTCGTTTTGTAGATAGCCCTGCTCCAGCAATGATGATCAAAAAACGAACCTGAGAACAATGATCTCCAGTCGGGGCTTCGTATCGAAATAATCTTATTGGAAGTGTATCAACTAGATGATATGTACCTCAGACTATATCTACTCAGTCTCAAACTGCCCAAAACACAAATACAAATACAAATACAAATACAGACACAAATACTAATTCAGACCAATCTTTTAGCCCATAATGCTTGTATATATTTATGTCGTCTCCATCGGTTTTATCATCATCTTCAACAAAAAAACAACCATTCAAGGTTGAAGATTGACTGACGACTGAATTAGCTAAAGATGCACAAAAATACGTCAAGAAAAATGATGTCGTAGATCCGACAATAAGACTTGCAGAATCTGGATCAAAAACGATCAAAAAAGTCAGTTCTTTTCTTGCAAAAGCTTTGGTTATGCCAGCGAGGATTGTTTGATCTGTATGAAATGCTACCAAAAATCTTTTTACATCATCGCAATTTAATACAGAACGTTTTGAAGAAGTAAACAGAAATACAAATACAGCTTTACGAAATCAACTCAAAAATACATTTATATGACATGTGTGACACGTTGCTCTCAATACCGTAACTGCAGTACCCCGTGTCCTTGCAACAGCGATTGAGTGAGCGTGAAGGTGACTTTGGTCCGTTCTCAAGTGAGTAGTCAAACCACCAACGCATGTCATTTGATGAATTATTGCTGATACAAGTGAAGCATTGGTTGAAACATTTCAACCAAAAAAGTCATATTATGACTACAAATATTATGATGCAAAAGCTTCTTTTGGAGATCAGTTGAGACAATCATCATGAAAATGGTATAGTTGATTGGCAAAAAAACTGTGATCGTCTATTTTGTTTAATAACAAAGTTTTGAACGAACTAAACAAAACCGAACTCTATTTTTCTTGAAAAAAAGAGATTTTCTGACAACAGTTTTCGCAAAAGTATCCTTTTTTGAAATGGTTAGATAATGCGGTTGCTGTCCCTTTTAGGGTCGTGTGATCGGTTGTGCACACATGAGCAGTAGATATGTATGATGTGTGATCAAAAAAACTTGTTCATACCTCAAAAGCATTGACTGATGGTATTCGCTGAGCTCGAGATAGTCTCAAGCTTCCATGGACTGCGAAATCTTGAACTGATAAGCTCAAAAATACATTAACTTCTCTGCCTAGAACGATTGCATCGCTTGCTCTTTGAGTAGTGCAAATGCCTATTGAGTGAATTGTCAAACCATTGCTAGGATGATTTCATTCGCTATGATATTGAATTGCAAATATTTGAAGAAGTATTGGTCGTTTATTTTCTACAAAAGATCGTAAAAGTTTTACACGACGAAATACGCAGGAGAAGAATCGGTGGTACAATTCCTGACCACGAGATCCTTTTGCAAACAAGAATCTTCGACTTTGGTGAATTGGCTCTGCATCTTCAAGTGCTCAAGCAACTGCAACTATTTCTACAGACAAAGAAGATAAAGAAGATAAAGAAGAAAAAAAGAAAGAGAAAAAACAAGAAGAGAAAAAAGCAAAACCAGAAGATACTCAAAAAAAGAAGTGAATTGTTGAGAAAGCAACAGATGTATTGACCTCAAAAGTTGCAAAAGATGCTGTTGATACTGTTAAGGATACAGCAAAAAAAGCCGCAGTTGCCACCAAAGATGCAATTACTGATGCAGTTAAAAAATCTGTAGATGCTGTTCAAGATAAAAATGATACACTAGAAGAACAAAAAGAAAAGAAAAAAGAAAAGAAAAACTGACTTCGTGATGTTTTTGGATCAATGTCTCCGGAAGACAAATCAACAATTGCACAGTCTCTTGATGATCTAAAACAACCTGCTGTTGTTGTGAATGGTACTGAGGTATGAATACAACCTTTAGAATTTTTGCAATATGATCCAGAAGTTTTTGTCGACCCAGAATCTGTATCATCAAATACTCCACAAGATATCAATACAAAGAAAAAAGCAATCAAAACGAAAACGAAACAAATCAAAGAGTGATTTGATGCTTGGTTAAAAGATAGTATTACAAACAAAACACCTGTTGTTATTCCTTTGGATGAGGGTAGTCGTTTGTGACGGATTCGTGAAGATAAAGACTACGACGGTTTGTATTATGCTATGATGTGAGATTTACATTCATCTTTGGAAAAAGCAGCAAAAGACCATCCAGATATAATTCAACTTGTCGGTTTTCCCTTGGCTTCAAAACTAGAGAAAAAAACTGCAAAAAAAACAACAGCATCAGAAAATAATAAGCAAGAAGATAAAAATGCTGAAAAAGATAAAGATAAAGAAAATGATACAAAAGAAAAAAACAGTAATGACACAATGAAGCTATACACAAATGACAAAGCTATCTGACATATGAAGTCAATTAAATCTCTCTTGCCACCAAATCCAAAAGTCTTGTATCCATGATCACACCTTGATATCAGTCCTGCAAAAGTTTTTGAAAATACAGTTTTTCTAGATAAGTCTAAAGAATATATGGAAGTACTCAAAAAGCAATGATACAAAACAGAGACCGAAGAGCTAAGATGACATTCTCGTTTTGAGATGGATAATAAGAATACTTATGATTTGATTTTTGATCACAGGTGACCAACAGCAAAACACCTTGTAAATCTTGTCAAACCATGATGATATATACTATGTGAAAATGTACACTGAAACGGGACTGAGTATGCGAAAAATCCTGACATGGAGTTTGTTAAAAATCTAACAAAACCAGATAAAAAAGATCCTCCTACTGCAAAATCAGGTCCGTTTTCTAGTTGAGATACCTCGTATTATTTATTCCAAAAAAAGAAGTAGTTTATACTTCTTTTTTGTTGTGTTTAGATGTGTTTTTTTCTGATGTATTTTCTTCTGATTGGTTCGTTTGTTCTTGTTTTGCTTCTTCTTTTCATTGACTTACTCATGCTTTGATTGCAGCAAAGAATTCATTGAGACAGTGTCAAAAGACATATATCTTGTTTTCTGGAATAGCATATAGTCTATGTACATGTGGCTTCATAAAAGAAGATGGCACAAAATGTTTGTCTATTTGTTGTTGTATATTTTTTCTGAGTTTTGAAACAAAAAAGAATTTGAGCCTGACTGCTAGTTGTATAATTCGTCTTTTGATTCATGTTGCCGTAAATGTGTGTGAGCTCACAAAAGAATCTTTATTTCGTTGCTGAGGGATGAGGCTTTCACTTGTCACTGCATGTGGAAATGCAGTAAAATATCATAAATCGTGGTATGTCATCCGTTGGTGTCAGTTTCGATTTTTTGGTGTTTTCATTCCATATCGTCATATGTTTCTAAGAGTACTATGCCACCAAATGATGTCTGGATTGTATGTGTCTACCAGTTTTTGTATTTCAGAACGTTGATAGACGTTGTACCCAGACGCCAAAAGAAGTAACTTTCTTTTAAGTGATCCAAAAAATCATGGTTGAATGCGAGATCAATGGACTAAACACTCGTGTCATTGTTTATGAAGGAGTTCTTGTGCATGATAAACATGTGTTTCTATTCATCACAAAACCGATTCATAATCAGATACCAATAGAAACTTTGCGTTTTGTTGAGAAGTAGGCAAAAATTCTGTGAGTTTTTTGATTCGTTGGTCACTGTCAAAGTACGAAGCGATTGTGAGAGCGTGGTTGCTTTCTTTTTCTCGACGCTCTTGTGTGAACATAGTGCGAAGCTTGATAATACAATCATACAATGCATCGTGTTCTGTTTTGTCTTTTGTCATATATGTGTTTATTGCAAACATATCTTGTATAAATTGTTTGCTTCATCATTTTTGAAATCAAATAACTGGCACTCATGTGCTGAGGGATTCTAATGCAGTAAGTCAAAATGTCTCAAGAAAACGAGAGGGGAGGATTGTATAATGAGAACTTGCAAGTTTTTGAACGAGTTGTTCTTTGCTACATCGCCCAAAAAAATGTACATGAGAATGTTGCTCAGCAAGGACCATAATTTCCTTTGCATATGGTCAATCACCACAAATAAAAAAATGTATCTGATCAATATAACTGTTTTTTTGTGCTTTTTTTTCGTCAATCATACGTTGTATGACATGTATGAGCAAGTCAATTCACTTTTCTTGCACCAATCTACCAAAAAAAAGACACTGCATATACATTAGATACTATGAATTTGATAAAAAATAAGAATAAGTGTTATTAGTGATAGTACTGCTTGTATAAGCCAAAATTTCATAACTATTGTATGTTCTTTCAGTCATTTATGTTCTAAAAGGTGATGGAAAGGTGCTATAGCAAATAATTTCTTTTTCTTTCGTTTTTTCCGTACTATCTGCAAAAAGCTGGATCATAACTCCAAAATAAATATACCAAACAAGATACAAAATGGTAAAATGATTCAAATCTCCATTTGTTCTCATTCTATATTGAGTTTAGTATTGAGCAAGTAGACTGTCACTGATAGTAATCCTCACATAGCAAATGCTCACGAGTCTCACATAAAAATCTTTGCTGGTGATATATTGTACCACAAAAATGATATCAAACTAGCTATCATTATTAGCAACATAGCAGCAGTTAAAAATTTTCAACTCATAAATGCAACAACTGCAAGTACCAAAAAAATAATTGTCATCAGACCTCATGCAAGTCCATCTAGTCCATCGGTGATGTTGATCGCATTCACAATTGCAATTGTTGTCACGAAGAAAAAGATTGGTGTAAATATTCACATATAAAAACTACTATCGATGGGTCGAAGGTTTACTGTGTCAACTCATAATCTTACATAAAACCAGTATGAAATGAATCATGAAAACAAAAACATTCACGCAAGTTTAGCTTTTGCACTCAATCATCTTACTTTTCATATCTTGAGAACATTGAAGATGTCATCAACAAGTCAAATACAACCCATACTAAAGAATCCAAACATCAAAAGTCATGTTTCTTTAAAGTTTGTGAAATCATAATTCGTGTATCACAACTGTTTAGCAATCAGAGATAATACTATCATAATAAGCATAATAATCAAAAACACTCATCATCACATAGTTGGGGTTCCGGCTTTGTGACCATGTAGTTTGTTAAATATTTCACTTTTTTGTCATGTTGCGTCATCTTCACGTAATGATTTTCTTATTTTGAGAAACGATAAAGCTTTGATATAATATGGATAGATCACAAGTCCTATCAAAAAAGCAATTATTCCTAATCAAAGAATATAGTTAAGTTTAAGTAACATATATAACAAATGTATAAAATATTATTCTGCTTTTATAAACATACTCAGTCTATTGTCTTTTGTTGTTACATATCATTGTGCTGTTTTACCACGTAGTCTTTCTAATTCACTTGTGGGGTCAACAACACCAGTCTGTACCAATGCTAAAAGACTCATATAGTTGCTATATGTATCAATAATTGGGTCAAATGAAATCTGCATAGTTGCAAGCGTTTGTGAGTCTACATCAATGGCTACACTGTCATTTGATCCAATACGTGGATTTTCTCAAACAACAATAAACGTTTTGTCATCTATTGTTCATCGTTGTGCTTGTATGTTCATTCCTCATTCTCAAAACTCTAACGAAAATCATTGTGTATCTTGTGCTGTAGCATCCGTAATCAACGCTGTAGGAAATGTTGAGCTAAGAATATTTTTGAGTCCAGGTTTCATACGTGTGAGAACGTCTGCCATATCTTTATTATTAAACAATAATGAAGCTTGAAGTGGAATTGTTCATTCTGCAGGTTGAATTCCTACAAAAATATTTTCGTCAATACTATCAATCACTGTTTGATAATCTTTTGGTTGTAATGATTGAAAACTTGTTTCATATAATGGCAAGAACGCTTGTGCAGATTGTAATATTTGTTGTTTATCCATTCCAATTGCTTGGAGAACGATAGGTCATAGTTCTATATTTGCTATATTGCTTGAAGAAAAGTATTTGTCAAATTTTGATGAAAATGAGTAATTTTCAAATGCAATTGCATCATTAAATAATATATGAAATGCTATGTCTGCACCGTTTTCTTGTACATCTGCAACAGCTACAACATGGTTGATGTCTTGCACTGCTGATGAAAGATTTGGAGCGAGTAACGCTTGTGCTGTTTCATCAATCACCATATAAAATACGAAATTCCCGGTTTGATCTACTATCAAGTCTTGATATATTTGATTCTCTCATATTGATTGGAGGGTATTGTTTTTGACAGCGTCAATATAACTAGGTTGCGCATAGACAAATGTTGTTTCATCTAACAAATCATACACAAATCCATCTTGTTCGTTTTCTTTGATTGTTTTTTCAACTTCGTCCAATGAAGAACTATCTTCCACCGTTCAAACCAAAAAAGATGTCGCCTGACCTTCATGAATGTCTTGTCAGACTAATATTGTTTCTACATTGTTGACTAAGGCTTGCATGTCTTGTCAAAGTTCTTCAGATCATTTGAGAAAACTGTCTCTTGTTGTATCATTGAGCTCTAGATATATTGCTTGTTGTGCGTTGAGTGGGACATATTTCCACAATCATGCTGCTGTTGTTTGTTGTAACCCTAAGTTTTTTCATCATCATACAGCATAAATTATTCACCCAATTACACTAATTAATACTAATAATAACGTTCATCAAGCTATTCGACGATGAGCACTATCAGAAAACCATGCATTAATCTTGCTTGTTGAAGAATCAAGTGTTGTCTTTTTTTTCATTACCAAAAAAGAATATAAAATGTTTATAGAATGTATTGTTCTAGCATTGTTCTACTTATTTTATTGCATATTGCAAGATTGTCTTACTGTGTCTACTTTCTTGTCTTATCTCATCCGCTTTGTTGTCTCCATAGTGCAGCATAGAGTCATTGTTCAGCTACAAGTTGTGTATGTGTTCAAATTTCCACGATCTTTCACTGTTCCAAAACAAAAATACGATCTGCATGCATAACCGTAGAAAGACGATGCGCTACCAATAGTGTTATGATGTTTGGATTGCTTTGAGATATTGCTTGTATTGTTGCTGTTATTTCTGCTTCAACAAGAGAATCTAATGATGATGTTGCTTCATCAAAAATAATGACAGAAGGATGTCTTAGTAACGCTCTTGCAATCGCCAAACGTTGACGTTGTCACCCAGACAGTTTTAGACCTCACTCTCCAATTCTTGTATCGAGTCAGGTATCATTTTTTTGTATAATATCTAGAATTTGTGCCTGTTTGAGAACAGCTATACATTCTTTTTCTGTAGCTTCCGGATTGACAAACAAGAGGTTTTCTCTAATTGTTCCAGAAAACAACTGTGTATCTTGAGCAACAATTCCTAATAATTGTTTGTACATACTTGGGTCCAAATCTTGAACTAAGGTGTTGTTGATTTTAATGTCTCCAGAATGTGTTGTATATAATCATACCAAAAGCTTGAGAAGTGTAGATTTTCATGATCATGAAGGGCCAACAAACGCTATAGTTTCTCATGATTTTGCTTGTCGGTTGATAGAGTGCAATACGTTCTGTTCAGCCGTATATCCAAATGAAACATTTTTGAAATCGATTGTTTTGACTGTATGTATACTTTGAGGATTTTCTGGTAAAATAGCTGGATCTTGTGCCAAAAATTCTCTCAAAACATCATCACTAGCTTTGGCTTCTTGATATGTTTTGATCACACTTCATGCTTCTCTCAATGGAGCAAAAACAAAAAATGAATAGAAGAATAAACTAAAGTATTCTCACAAAGAAATTGATTCTTGGAAAACCAACCAAAACATGACTCAGATAATGATTATTCTCATAGTATTGATCAACGTTCCCTGAATAAACTCCAACGACCTCAAAAATTTTATTTTCTTGAGTTCTAGAGCTAATATCTTTTTGTTAGCGGTTTCTAATCTTGCCATTTCTTGTCATTCTAAACCAAGAGATTTTATCAATGATACGTTACGTATTGTTTCTGTTGTGGCTCCTGCCAAGAGACTTGTTTCAGAGACTATTGTTTTTTGTGCTTCACGTATTTTTTTGGACATGATGTACATGGTGATTCACATAATAGGAATCAACGACAAAAATAACAAAGCAATAATTCGATTAACAAAAAATGCATATCAAATAACAAAAAGAAGTGTAACTGACGAAACGAACGCTACATTGATCATCAAGCTGATGAATGATTGTATGTCTTGTCTAGCTTTTTGGAGTTTTTGTAATAGTTGTCATGATTGTGTATCTTCAAATACACGATATGGAAGTCAAAATGCATGACTTATTGCTTCTTGATATGTTTCCATTCAGATTTTTTGGGTCATAACGTTGACATAATAATCTTGGAAGTTTTTGGCAATACGAGATACTAGTGCAACTCATGCCATTCATGCTAGCAAGATTCATACTCAATAAATGAATTCTTGTGTTTCATAGTCTTGATAGTTTGTGATATATTTGTCTACTATTATACGAAAAATTTGTGGATCCATCAAAGAAAATACTTGATTAATAATCGCTAGAATAAGTGTTATAATAAGTAACTTTGCGTAGGGTTTGATATAACGGAAAATAAACTGCATTTGTTTTTGTGCATAAAAATAAAAGAGTAGTACAACAATATCAATTGAGATACAATTCGCAATACAAGAAACCTTAAAACAATCTAAAAATAATTTGTATTGCTCTTGTACAATTGTGTTTTTTTACGTACACTTGTGTCAGATTTTATTCTTTACAAAAAATAATATGTTCTCAAAAAAAGATGTTCTTGCTTCATTTGATCAAGAGTTGATGCTTATTTTGCATATAGCATCGTACGCGACTCCAGATGATTTGTCTTACAAAACTTGATCGAAACAAAGATCAACGTTGGAACTCATGCAATATATGACATATATGTGAACAACATTTTTGTCTATGGTTATTGATGCGTGATTTGGTTCTGAACAATATAAAGCAGTTGCAGAGGAAGCTTCTTCTCTAAAACTTGCTGACTTTGCAGTACACATGCAAAAACAACATGAATTTATCAAAAAAACTATCATTGATATGAGTGATGAAGATTTGCAACAAGAAAAAGAAGTTTTCTGACAAACACAGTCTGTTGCGACGTGGATTGTAAATTCTCTTTTGAAATTTTTTGTTGCGTATCGTATGCAGTTGTTTATGCAACTTAAAGCATCATGACATGATACATTGGCAACAAGTGATTTGCGAATGGGGAAGAAAAAAGGATAGAAAAAGTATTAAACTTATGTTTATATATATCAAAAAAAACCTCACGCAGTGAGGTTTTTTTGACTTTAAATAGGTATTTAAGAGAGAAAATAAATTATTTCTCAATTTTTTGTAACAGTTATTATGTTAGAGTACATGTAATTCATAATTACGAAGAGAGTAGACTCGTTGTATGATACTTCTCAATCATCATTAAAATCTGCAATTAATATTCAATTACTATCTTTTTCTGTTGGACTACGCATTTGTAAATCTAAAAATCCTCCTCCTCCAATACCTGTAGAAATAGAAGTTTGGTGAGATGAATCTGTAATGATGGTTTGTACATTATTATCTGCAAAGTTTTCATCTTTTCAGTTACTAAAACAACTGCTATTTTGTACTCTAATTCTGATGTTTTTGTTGCTGTTGTTTATATTATATAGCTCATCAAATTCTTTTTTTGTTCGATGTATTCATCATAATAAACCTTCTCACCCAGGTGTACCATGCGTTCATACAAGAATGATATGTTTTTTGTCTGGATGTTGCTCAATAGATTTTTTGATATGTAATAAGATCTTTTGAGGAGTGAGGTGTAAGCTGTCAGATATGTTGTCATGTTTAGTTCACAGACTAGCAAAGTATTCATTTATCTTGTCTCTATTACTAAAGGCTCCATTATCATCGTCTTTTTCGGTTGCAATTAGCGTGATGACTGATACATCGCTTTTTTCTTGATTCGTTCAAGCTAAATCTTCTAAGAAAACGTCGAATGCGTGTTCTTGCATTTTTCTTACTTTATCTCGATTGACTACTCACTTGACTATACATTCGTCTTTATTTTGAAAATATGTTTTGAGCAGTCAGGTATAAATATTTATATTTGATGCTGGGTCTAGTTTTACTATTTTTTTCCCAATTCTAATCTCTTTGATACTATGAACTCAATCAAATAATTTTTTTGAATTTTTGAATAATTCGTTATCAGGAAGTAGGTTTTCATATAATAATAGATCAGTTAATGCTTCTTCCTTGACCAAATGATGTATATCATCTCTGTGTAAATATGTTGTATATTCGTTATATATTTCTATCGCATCTAGCGTACTATGTTTACATATTTTTTGAAAAACTTCTCACATGATAGGTGAGTTTTTTATTTGTTCTATGTAATTTCCAATCTCAAAAGGGTTTGTTTCTATGAGTTTAAAAAATGCTTCTTTGCTGAGGCTATCATAATATCACCTATTTGCATATTGGTCCATGTTTTTGAGTATTTCACCAGGTTGCGTTTTTGCTTGGTTAAAAAGTAAATCCTCAATTGTTTTTGCGATTTCTGGATTATTGATACTTGCTTTATTGAAGCGAATATTATTTCCAATTATTATTTCTGGATTAGTTTTTCATACTTTCTGTAAAGCACTATAAAGAAATGTATCTGCAAAATCTCTGTTTCAATATGATTCGTAATATCTTACAAATTCATTCTTATCTAGATCAAATAACCTTCTGATTGCTTTTGTTTCAATATCATTTCGGTAATTTTTCAGGTTATATTGTTCGTTATATCAAAAGTCATATAAAACTCATGGATTGATATATGCAAGAGAGTTTAGTGCTTGATGTATCAATGTATCACGTGAAGATTCCTCATAAAGATGAATATTGTCTAATATCAGATTAGGTCTATTTTTTAAAGTACTTTTGGTGAGTTTTTGTAAAATATCAGTAGCATAATCTTCTTGTTCAATACGGCTATAATTAAAATAAACATATTGAGCATCGGTCTCTATCAATTCATAATATGCTTTTTTTGTAACTTTTTCCAAATCATTTGGTGAGAGCTTGTAGTGCTCAAGATATGTAGGTATATTTTTAAGTATATTTGTCTTGTTTTCAAAAAATGAGTCATGTGCTATATCTATAATTTTATTTCAATATGTATATTTTTTTATATTTTCTTGATCGTAGATAATACTATGTGGGTTCTCTTTAGCTATTTTTATGAGTATTTTGCGTGAAATTTCTAGATTCTTATATATGTCAGGAAATCTTAAAACGACTTGTTCGTATTCTTTCGCTATGGTGTTTAAAACTTTTTCTTTGTTTGGTACATTATGTCGTATATCAAAATTTTTTGTTAAAAAGTATATATTTGTCAATGTATACTCTAGGTTATCTAATGTTTCTGCTATTATTTCACCTTTTAGTGTTTCATCTTCAATCATTTTAGCTCAACGGAGTATTTGTATTTCTCATTGTATGGCAATACGATGCAAAATATCTTTGCGATACTCGTTATCCTTCCATATATCATAGTTATTAAATGTACTTTCTGGATCTTCTTCTGCTAACAAAATTAGAATCTCATATAGTTCTTTCTCGTTGAATATTACTGTGCTTTCTTTTATGAACTTCAGAAAATTTGGTTTTTTTATAAGTAATATTTTGCAGTAAGTTTTTGCTAAGTCTCTATCTTCTAATAGACCAAGATGTGTCATAAATAAATATTGAGGTATACCTCATTCTAGATTGTCTAGTATATAGGTAAAGTACTCTTCTTTTTTGAGTTGTAATAACATATTGCTAAAATCTTGATTCAAAACTTGCTGAGAACTTTCATTATAAATGCTACCGAAAATTGGTGAATTTAGAGCATGTAGTAATATGAATTTAGCTGAAGCTTTATTTTTATATGTATTGAAATGTTTTATTGCTAGTTCGGGATGCCTCATTGCTCGATAGATAGCAGTGACTTCAAATAACTTATTGTCCAGAAATCTAATCTCCTCGCTCATGAGTGTGTCATAGTATTTTAGTATCGCTTTTTTGTTTTGTGGCATAAATGAAGTTATTCAAATAGTTTCATTTTCATATTTAGAAATTACAGGTTCTTCTGCCTTTTGTATCGGTTTTTCATTCATATTATCAGTAGCTATAATATTACTATCCTGAGGTTGTTGGGCTGGTCATTGTGAAATAGCACATGATGTCATAAACAATGGTATTAGTGCTAGTTTTAGTGGTTGAATTAGTTTTTTATAGACATTGTTTATTGTATGTTTTGCTTTGTTTGTTTGTATTTCGTTTTGTATTGAAGCCATTAATATTTTTTAATAAAAAAAAACATTATATATTATAAATAATATAATGTCAATGCTAAATCTTTATATATTTTATATCGTTTTTACATACCTCTCAACATTTCTTCATTCTTTATCTTGTCCTGGTTTATGTCGCTCTGCGAGCGATCTTACAAAATATGGATTTTTTCTTCCTGACTCTCACATATCAGCAAAATCTCAGATGCCACGATACAAAACCAAATCTTCTTGTGTGTCTGTATGACGTACAACTCAGATTACTTCATATGTTCATCATTTGTAGTGACGGTATGTTCATGGTTGTGGAAATTGCATCTTTTTCGATTCAGTAAAAATTAGTAAACTATTTCTTACAAAATTTTTGTTCTTCTTGCTCTTATTTTAGATTTTTTCTTTTTTTCTGCAATGCGTTTGTCTACAACGTGTTTGGGTGGGGGAAGTACTTTGCGTGGTGCTTTTGGTGGTTTGAATGCTGCATGTATCATCTGTGAAAGCTTTTTCATCAACAATTCTTTGTTTGCTTTTTGTGTTCTATGTACTTCTGCATCAACTCTCAAATTTCATTCTTCTGAGATATTGTTTTGTTGTAATTCTATGAACCTCTCTTTTTGATGTTTAGGTAATGTTGTTGATTCATGAATGTTTCGTATTAGTTGGACTTTTGTCTCCCTTTTATTGACATTTTGACCACCGGGTCAACTAGATCTAGCGGTGGTAATTTCACATTCATTATACCATATCTTTTTGATGAATCATTCGATTTTTGCTTTTGAATATCGATAAGACATTTCTTTTTCTAATGTTCTAAAAAAACTTTTTATTCTGATAGTAATCTCCAAGTAAGATTAATTCTGTCGTCTATTTTCTTGGTCGTTTTTGGTATTGCATGTTGTCGGTTGAGTTGACAACCTTTGTCCATAATCAATATATCACCGTCACTAAGAACTACACTATGTGTCAGTGTAAAATCTTTTTTGTGTCTAAATCTAAAAGTTCTAGTTGCTCATAAACTTACAGATACGATAGTTGGATCTGGTCATAATTCCGTTTCATCATCTGCGTGTCGCCCCATACTATCATTACCATCGCGATACCAATTACACAAAACCGAGTTGACGTCAATGTTGTAAGTTGCTTGTATGCTGTTTTTTAGAGGTATAAGAATTGTTGGTCGGTCATTTCAAATAAGTGTGGTTTGAGAGTAGGTATAAGAAATATCTTTGTCTGCTGCAAACGACACAAGCCTTGGTTGCATCATTTCTTTGCCAAATATTTTGATTGGGTATTGTTTCCAATTAAGTTGTGTTTGGAGCTGAGACATTAGATTTTCCGTATTGTTTATTGCATGAGGGAAGAGACGGTACGGTGGTATCATACTTATTTTATTATAAAAATCTATCTGACCAAAGGGACGACCTTTTCTGCTATGTGAGTTTTGTTAGCGATGATGTTGAGAATTGTTTTTGCAATTGAATTACGTGACATAATATCAAACAGTGATGATTTATACAATTTGAAAGGTGTCAGATGTATCTTTTTTGTTTTGTTAACTAGGTTACTTATTGATTCTTTGACAAGAAATGGCGATTTGATAATAGTCCATGGAAGTGATGAAGCATGGAGGAGGAGTTCTTCTTGTTCCTTATCATCAGCTACATCTCATAACACATATTCGTACATATGACGAATACCCCGAGGCATGTTCTTGCGTATATGATGGGTTCATGTGCTTGACATGACTACATAGTGCTTTGCTTTGGTATGAGGTCGTGCATCTATAACTGCTTGTGTCGTACTAGAATACAAAGATGTGGGTTTGGAGTGTATCAATCCAACTGAAACCGCATGTACAACTGCGTCTGCATTTTCAATTGTTTTGATAACGTCCGTAGAGTTTGTTGCATCTCCAATCATGATAGTAAGTAAGTTTTTGTTTTGTGAAGCTAGAGTGTCCAATTGTCATGATTTTCTGACAAGAGTCGTTACTGACCAGCCATGAGCAAGTGCCTGTTTAAGAACTTCTTGCCCAAGACGACCAGATCATCAAAGAACTGCAAGATGCATAAGAATTTCAAAAATATAAATGCTATATTATTGTGATTTTTGTACATAATCAACTTCGACTCGAATCTCATTTGTTCTCATAAATCGAGGTGTCCAAGGATCATTATATTGCGCTACGATTGTTTCACCTGAGTATGTGATATTGTTTTCTTCTAGTTGCGTTAGCAATATATTGCGGTACTTTTTGATTCTTTCTGCACTTGTATATCAATCAAATGTTACGACTGCTCTTGTTTTTTGGGGTATCTGTTGGATGCTGATACGAGAATCGTCTGGAATTGGTAATGTGTCCATAGTATACGAATCAGGCATCAGAAAAGACACTTCGTACAATCATGTTCATACTGATTGAGAAATCACAGGAGCTGTCATTGAGATTGACTCAGAAGTTGGTTTTTTTTGTGTGACGACTGGAGCTGTCATAGGAACTTTTGTACTACTTGTATTTCCTCAAAAGATAAATCCTGCCAATATTCTAAAAGCTTGACTGGGTGCTGTTGTTTCAGATCATGAAACTGTGACAGTCGCATAGATTTGAGGTTTGAATGTACGAATTTGAATATCTCCATACGTTGCAAGAACTTGTGTTGTAGGTCTTTCTACTCTACTTGCAAATCGTCATCGAAGCACTCGTATCGTAATGAGAACGGCAATAACTATGATACTAATATATATGATTTTCATGAAAAATAGGGGGAAATGTAAAGATTATACGTTTATTATAATCAACATTGTATCTCAAAAATTATATCTCAAAATAAAAAGAAACTAGTATAACTCCACGCTTAATCAAGAAGTTGTATGAGATCTCACTCGATCTCAGTCGGATTGGTTGTAGGTGCATACCTTTTGACTGGCGTACCATGTGTATCAACAAGAAATTTCGTAAAATTTCGTTTGATTACTTTTCCTAATATGCCATTTGGTACTGCATTTTTGATGAATGCAAAAATCGGATGTGTGTCGTCTCCATTGACGTCGATTTTTTGGGAAAGTGGAAATGATACACCAAAATCCAACGAACAAGTTTGTTTCATGTCTGCATCACTTACAGATTCTTGTCCTGCAAATTGATTGCACGGAAACCCAATAATAACAAACTTTTGTGATTTATACTTTTGGTATAAATTTTCGAGATCTTTGAATTGGGGAGCTAAACCACATCATGTCGCAGTATTTACAATAAGTATAACATGATTTTTGTAGTCAGAGAGCGAGATTTTTGTCCCTGTAGTATCAGTATAAGAAAGATCATAGATAGACATAAAAAAAAGGGGAGGGGTAAAAGTAGACTGTTAGTTTATTGGTATTTTCTTCATTTGCTAGAGTAGAAGAGATAGTTTACATATCATTATTTAAAAATACTCGCCGTGTGCTAGTTTCTGTCATAATTGTATGTATGTTCGTAATTTTTTGGACATGAGCTAGGTTTTGTTCGGTGAGATATGTCATAAAAGCTACATGAGAATATGCAGAGTTATTTTTGTTGTAGTATTGTGTATGTTCCTCCACAAAAATTTTGTATGTTTTCACATACCTGCAAAAGTGCTTCTTGTATATATCAGAGAGTGGTTTTGTTGTTTCATTGTACATAGATGAAACACTTTTTTGTATCTCAAGTAACTTTTGTTTGATCACATTGTTTGATATCCATGCGACACAAAACTTTTTCTTCATCTAAACAAACGTATTCATTTTTTCATACTGTAACGGTTTCGTTGTTACCCAAAGGCGTATATTTTTCGTCTCACTGTGTCATGTTAAATCTAATATTTCCTGCGATATAATCTGTATCATGTGCACCTATAGACAATCATGTTTGCAATGAGACAAGGTTATAACAATCAACAAGTCTGTTTATATTTGGTAACTTTCACGTCTTTTTTACCAAAGTAAGTAAGTGAGATGCAGGACAACTTTCTTCTTTCATAGTATCAGGGTATAACGCTTTATATTCATCAAGTATGTTACTATTTTCATAATTTTCTCGGTCGGTACTGTTAATAATTTCACCGATTTTTTTTTCCAACTCTGCTCACCTACGTTTTGACACTGAGTCAACTGTACATATTGCAGCGACAACTTGTACGCCACGTTTTGAAAGATTTTCTGATATAGAGAATGTAAGCATATCGTTTGCTTGGAAAATAAATGTAGTTATTTACTTACTGTTTTGATAATGAGAATTTAATCAATTCTCTAGGTTTTGTAAATGAGTTATAGATAAACTTATAATATTTTTGAATGATTGAATATAATCACCTTCGATCACAGAAAAATATTTCAATCATCTATTATAATCATCTCATTTCTGATGAACACAATGTCTTAGATCCCATATAGACCTCAATCGTTTTATAAAATTTGTACTATCCTGATATTCTAAATCTTGAAGAATCAAATCGAGATGAGTAATTGCTTTTGTGTCTTTATCATATGAGATATTCTTTTTACTCAAATATTTTTTTATATCATTACTATTTAGTAGATCTCATAATATATATCATAGCCTTATACATTGTTCATCAAAAGAGTCCTGCGTATTATACATTGGTAATTCTAATTGATCTCGTTTATATTGATCTTGTTTTTTTGGCAAACACCAAAGCATGTAGTTCATTTTTGTATGTCGTATAGCGTTTACTGACTCATATAGATGTTTAAATCTTTCAATGTGCGTTTCAGGATCTGGAAATCTAGAATAATAGTCAGTTAAAATAGCAGAATTGCTAATTTTATATTGCTCTATATTTTCCTTAATATTATAGCTTTTCCAATGATGCTGTTCTTCAATTGAAAGATACCCCAAATCTCAAAGATATGCCATCACATAATCTTCATTTCCAAAATCATAATGAATTACAGGTTCAGACCCTGCTCTATTATATCTATCAAGTACTTGTTTTTCAAAATAACATCTTGATAAAAAGTCTGGTTCTGATTTATTAGATCCATAACTTCACTTTCCACTTGGGTTGCAATTGTATAAGCCTTTGGTTTTCGAGTAAGGATCTACAAAATAGAAATCCAAATATTCATTATCGTATATATCTAGCATCAGATTAGATAAAATAAAGAATAATTTATTGCTTGGATACTTTCTTGTAAAGTCTAGTTAAGAAAATATTTCTTTCTTCCACTTCATATGATTTTCATCTTGAATAATAACTATGTGTATTTTTGCCCCCTCATCATTTCAACCACTTGCATAGCAAACTTTTCTAATTCTATACCTAAATATGTTTCGCAGTTTTTGACGTGGATACGATCTACTCATGCAGCAAATTTTTTGTCTTTGATTTTTTTGTTGAGAGATGACCGTTTCATACCATCAAGTCATTCTGGTCTCATGATGCTGTACGCATGTATTAATCACGATAATTCATCTACCGATATGAGGTATTTTTGTATCAAAGTATTTGGTTGTACTCATGTTCCATCTGGGTAATGAGAACGAATATCTAGTATGAGTTGTTCTTGAGTTTTTGTATCAATATTGAGTTCACTTATTATTTTTTCAAAATCTTGCTGGAGGTGTTGTTCTGCAGATTTGTTGATATGATCCCAGTCTACGTCATGCAAAAGCCCAACAATATACCAATAATTTGTATCCTGACCGAGAGTGTCCGCGAAATTACGCATTGTACGTCCAACTTGTTGACAATGTCCAAGCGTGTCAGTCAAATATTTTTGAGCTAATTTTTCTGCTTGTGAGACGATAGAGTCAGAGAAACTCACTGTTTGGCCAGAAAAATCCTCCGCCCTATCGGGCACCTCTTTTCAAAAGGAGGCTTTCTCGTTGTCTTGGCCAGGCTCCTTTTGAAAAGGAGCTGTCGAGGAACGAGACTGAGGATTTGATTCTTTGTCTTGATTCTCTGGTTTCATCAATGGGAAGAGAATCACATCACGAATATTGCTTTGTTCTGTTAAAATACTCAAAATACGAGCTATTCACATTCCTCGTCCTGATTGGCAAGGCATACCATATTCCATAGCTTTTACAAAATCATCATCTCATGCAGTTGCTTCTTCATCTCATCTCTCGACAGCTCATGACTGTTCATCAAAATTTTCTTGTTGTTGGAGAGGATCGACAAGTTCACTATACGCTTTGATGAGTTCTATTCAGTTCGTCAACAATTGTCGTTGTTCTACAATACCAGGATTTTCATCTGATCTACGAGCCAATGGCTGCATAGTCTTAGGATAATTATAGATAAACGCAGGTCAGACTATTTTTGGTCTTGTGACTTTTTTGTACAAATAATCTATCATTGTAGCTGTTGCTTGATGATCAAGTCATTCTCGCATATGTCATTTTTCTTTTATGAGTTTTCTGAGCTTTTCTTCATCTTTTGGTCCGTATTGAGAAACATCGATACCAGAATCTTTCTTGATTTGATCTATATAGTCTATACGAGCCCAAGGCGTTGTAAAATCAACTTCTTTTGTAATTCAGTTTTTGTCTGTAACTTGGACTCTCTTTTTGAGACTAGGAATAGCATCAAATATATAATCAAACATTTCTTCTGTAAAACGCATATTATCTTCAAAATTTCGATATGCAGCGTAGTGCTCAATCATCGTAAATTCTTGGTGATGAGCTGGACTCGATCATTCATTACGAAAGTCTTTCGCCACTTCAAACACTCTTTCAAGCCCTCATACTGTTGCCATTTTGAGTGAAGTTTCTGGTGAAATACGAAGATACATTTCTATATCAAAGTCATTGTGACGAGTAATAAATGGCGCTGCTGCTGCTCATGATGCAGAGTGTCACAGGACCGGTGTTTCTACTTCAAGAAAATCATGTTTATGATAAAAATCTCTAATAACTCTCAAAAATGTACTTCTCAATTTCATCCTCTCAAGCGTCTCGCGATTGTGTATCATATCAAGATATCTTTGTCTATATGCACTTTCTTTGTTTTCTCAGATTCCGTGAAATTTATCTCACAACGATCTTATGGCTTTGGACAACAAAATAAATTCTGACACGAATATAGTCAGTTCTCCTTTGTGCGTGCGGAATAGTTCTCAACGTACTCACAAAAAATCTCATACATCGATATATTTTTGGAGAAGTTTGTATGGGGTGAGGTCGTTTGGGAGAGGAGCTGTCGAGGCACGAGACTGAGGATTTAGATGATCTATAATGTTTTTCACATCTTCAACATTATTACAAACAAATCCTTGTATTCAAGATTGTTTTGCCGAGTTTATATTTTCTTGAGAATGGTCAACATAGAGAAACTGACCAAGAGAATACTGATTATACTTTTCTTGTAATTTTTGAAAAAATGCAGGATCCGTTTTGTTTGGATTATTATTGAGTGTAAAAATATCATTATATTTCTTTTCTTTTAGTACTTCTTTAATAACGTTACTATCTGCATTAGTTACGATTATTTTTGTATAGGGTAATGTATCAATATAATCTCGCATTTCTTCATTTACTTCTAGATTATCACTTGTATATCATCAATCTTTATCTTTTTGGTTAATAGAAAAGTAAACTGCATCTATCAGCAGAATTGTTTCTTTTGAATCTTTTTTGTTTTTTGAATACTCACACTTATCCCTATGAAACATCAACTGAATATCTCCATGTTCATCCATAAGTCTTCCAAAACTTAATTTTCCATGACTACGGAAAAGCGTCAAACGTCATGCTGTTGAGATCGTGTTGTTTGGACTCTTGATAATGTCATCGATATGACGAAAATTATGCGTGTCACTTTCACCTTCTGCAATATGTTGTGGGTGAAAATCACGTACAATCTGTCAGAGAGTATTTTTTTTATCAAATCATTGTGCGTAGGGATTGATTCACATTGCTTTGAGTTCTTGGGCTTTTTGGATACGAACATCGCGTTCTGATTGTGGTTGCTGAGGTGTAGAAGTTGCCATAACAAAAAAAATATACAAAAAAAGTAACTATTTTTGTTGTAGCTATTTTGCTTCCAAAAACAAGAAAAGATCAATGCTGACACGGTGTATGTCGTCATAGATCTTGTAAAAGTTGGTTTAGGGGATTATATTATATCTCTTTGATTTTTGTTTTTATTATCTCTGCTTTTTGTTTTCAAAGTCTCTGCTTGATGTATGCTGTCATCTCTTTTCTAAACCTCTCTATTGAAACCTCTCATTCTTCTCTAAATATTGAGTTCTCTTTTTGTGTGTTTTCATCAGTTTTTGACAATATTCATTTCAGGAACTTGGGTGCAAAATCTCAGTTTTTGTCTGTAAGAGATTGTTCAAATACAAACAAAGCATCTCAAAATACCAATCAGCCGATATCATCATCAATAATATCTGCTAGCTTTTCTTCTCCAAATAATTTTGGAAAAAAACTCTCTATTCGTCGATCTTTATTTTCAAAATCTTCATCAATGAAACATTTTGTTGTATCTCAATGTATAACAAAACGTTGTACACAAAGAGCCAACCCTGATACAAAGACTTTGTTTTGAGCAGCTAACTCGATACTTGTACATTCTCATTGTTTTTCTGCTATATGTATTGTTTCAAATATACTATCTCAAAATGTATTTTTGATATGATTTAGAAATGTTTCAATAAATGCATATGTTTTTTCTTTATTGTTTTCAAATCTCATGTTTTATAAATAATCAAAATTAGTAAAATTTCATATACTTACTATATGTAAATATTATTTTATGTCAATAATTAAAGCGCCTTTTTTGTTTTGCTTTCAATAGGTTTTTTTGTCTGAGTTTATGCAAAGACTTTTTGTAATCATATCTGCAATTCGTCTCACTTTTGAGCGAGTAGTATATATGGATTGGTATATTTCTCCATGTCTGACTCGTTATAAATTAATATCTGCTGTGATGTTTGGTCAAAAAATGTTATGTATATTGCAGTTTTGTCTATAGTTTCTTGTGGGAAGACGATTGGTGTGTGTTCTGTCATCATCGAACAGATTGAACGGTCAGCTGTTTCACAAAAATCATAACAGTGTCGTCTCCACGTGCTTTCGTGTCAGAACATATCTTGTATTTTGGTGCCGTCTATGCGAATATCGTTGGGTGAAATAATGTCAACTCGTACTATTTTTTCAAATTTGTCAGCCTCGCATATGCGTGGCGTTCCTTCAATAGTAACATCAAAATGTACGTGACATACTAATCATCAGCTTCGGATGTTTTTTGCTGTTCAAAAGCGTTTGCATGTTATTGCCGTGACTCCAATTTCTTCTTCGACTTCTCTCGCTAGAGCGGTTTCTATATTTTCTCACGCGTCGACTTTGCCTCACGGGAGGCTGTATGCTTTTCGTCTTTGGTCATACAGTGCCAAAGTTTGTCATTGTTGGTTGTGAATATGTGCCCTTGCAGAGTAAATACAACCGTCATCTGTATGTTCGTACTTTTGGAGTTTTGTACATCGTGATGGCTCAAACGCCAACCGTGTCTGTTGTATTTTTTGTCGTTGATTCCATACAAAGAGATGATCGTCGCTATCTTTCAAAAAAGAGTTCATCTGACTGCTAGTGATTCGTTGCGGTTGGTGTTTTGCAAGTTCTGATTGTTCAATAACGTTTTGTTTATCGTCTGTGAGTTCAAAAACAAATGCACAACAATATGTATAATAATTTGCTTGTTTGGTGGCATGTCGGTAGTGCGAGCGATAGCGAGGTAGTTCGGTTATATAACGCAGATTTGTGTATCCTGTTTCTTCTCAGACTTCTCTTTTGGTTGCTTCAATTGGATCTTCTCAAGGTTCTATACCTCCTCAAATCAACGTTTGTGCATCATCTGCATGTCGTTTGTGTCCCAAATAGCTATCTGTCTTTGGATTGTATACCAATGCAATTCCAATCTGTCTTGTGATAGTTTCTTTTTCCTCTTTGATTGGAAATTGGTCAAAAAGAGGAGTGTGTTCTCGATTGTATCAATCAGACATTGAGGTGTTTTTCTAGATGAAAGTAAAGAAAGTATCTTTATAGTAAAAGTTTACAGTAGATGTTTACTGTAAACTTTGGAGGAGTATTTTGCAATTTAATTATTTAGTTCTTTTAATTTTCTCTCTATTTCAGGTATACGTAACTTTCTTATATTATTATATTTCTATTGCTTCATTCTTAATATCTTCCAATTTTATGAAATCACTAAGTCTAGATGCAGTAATATGTAGTTGATTTAATTTTTCTTGTTTTTTGATGTTTTTTTGATCGGATGCTATTTTGTAATGTTCTTTAATTACCCTTAGTGTATCGTATTTATAATTACCGTATGGTTTTCTTGTTTTTCGTCCTTTGATGGCAGATTCCATATTTTGCAGTTCTTCTTTTTTTGTATTAAACATGTTATCTAATGTAGCTACACTTTCTAATAAATTTTGATAGTACGATATATCATTTGCGCTTATTTTTACATTAAGACACTTAGTATATAGGGCTTCTTCTGTTTCTGTGATAAGTTGTTTTCATCTTGGCTCTAATATCTCCCTAAATTTAATTTCTCTTTCGGGAGAAATATCGTAACGACCAGGAAGATCTTCAATGAATTTATCTAAGACTGAGATTAGCTGCTGTATATAATCGTATCTGATTCTAAGTCTTACTTCTGATATTTTACTTTTGATAGCAAGAACTAGTTCTTGTTTAATTCTGAAAACATCAGGAACTCAAGGATGATTTCATACCGTCGCATATTCTCCCATATCTTCTTTTTTATCTGCTTGTTTTTTTCTCTCTTCTTCCGTCAGTTCTACATTCTCTTCTCTCCTGATGCGCCTAAAAAAAGATTTTCAACTTCCTCTTTTTCCCATGTTTGAAATATAGTATAAATTGTTATGTATTGTTATTTCTTATTTCCTTGTTTCATCCAGTAGCCGTTTTGCTATACCTTCTGTCCTGAGTCAATTTTTCATATCTCTCTGTAAGTCTAAGCATTTTTCCAACCATGTTTGTTCTTCCAGAGAATAATCTCACTTATGTATTCTTAGCAAACTTTCTAAATCATCTAAAAATTCAGCAACTTTTCTATTACATTCCTTAGTATCAAAAAGTCATTCTTCTTTGTAAGTTTCTTTTCTATACGCGAGATTGATCAAATATGTAGAGAATTCTTTATAAACTTTAGATGGTTTCTTTTTTCACATAACTTCTACCGTTTCGTACGTTTCTGGTGCTGTAGTATGTGTATCGTTAGCAAAAGCAGGTTTTGCTTGCGACATCGTAAAAGCCAAAGCAGTAGCTGATATAAATGTAATAATATTTCAAAGTAGTTTTTCTGCTTTATTTTGTGTTTTATTTGTGCTTCAATGAGTATTTGAGTTAGTTAGTGCCATTATTTTGTTTCAAAAAGTAAATATTATGTACTATAAATGTAGTAAATTGTTGTATTATGTCAATCTTATGTTACATCACATTCATTCTCCCAAATATCTTTCAACTCTTGTCTTTTCCTAATTATTGTGATTGTTCCATCTGTTCTTATGAGTACTTCTGGCGCTTCAGGAAAAGAGTTGTAATGCTTGAGCGACATGCTTGCACAGTATGCTCCTGCTCATCAGATAGCACATATATCTCACACTGATAATGTTGGAAAAGATCTTGGACGTAGTCATTCTGGGTCTCAAGGCATTGTGGTTAGCATATCTCAACTTTCACAACAGTGTCATGCTACCAAATATTCTTGGCTTTGTTGTCTGGAATTTTGTTGAGTTTGATTTTGTGGGAAAAAAACTATAGGATGTTGTGAACCATACATGCAAGGTCTCGTGATTTCTGTCATACCAGTATTGAGTTTGACAAAAGAGTATCCTTCTGACCCGGTGGACGTGATATCTTGTATATGGCAGAGAAGTATTCAATTGTTTGCCATAGTGTATGTTCATGGTTCAATTTCTACGTGGATTTTTCTACCAGTTTTTTGTTCAAAATCTTTGATCTTGTCTGCGATACGTTGTCATATAGTATGGATGTCAGCGGTTTTTTCGTGAGACATTCTTCATACTTTAAATCCTCATCACAAGTTGAGCGTGGTTGCATCTGGGAAGTGTTGCAATGTTTGGATATTGATAAACGCGACATTTTCTCGAACGTCTGGATTTGTACCACACCCAATATGAGAATGAACTCTCACGATAGTCAGATTATATTTTTTACAAATAGTATGCACTTGATCTATATGTTTATGCCAAATACCAAATGCAGATGACGGTCATCACACATTGACTCTGTTGCTTTCTCATGACCCAAGTCATGGATTGAGTCTGATGCTAATTTTGGAGTTGGGGTATGATTGTCCATATTGCTCTAGTTGGTGCAAACTACATGCATTAAATTGCACTCCAGCTTGTATTAGCTCCTCGAGATTGTGTGCCATTTCTTGTGCTGTGAGCAAAATATTTTGTCATGGAATCCCTGCATCCAATGCCCTAACCGCTTCATAGCTACTACTTGCATCAATATGAATGCCTTGATTGTGTAAGAGACGAAGAATATTTTTGTTGGGATTTGCTTTCATTGCAAACCTTACTGTCAATCCATAGTGATGAGGAAATGACAAAAGCTCTTGTGCTGTTTGGATTATTCTTGCTTCATCATAGACAAAAACTGGAGTCTGGAAGTCGTTGGCGATTGCACCAGCAGTTTGTTCGTCTAGCATAAATGGGGGAGTCTGCATTGATTTTGAATAAAAGTAAAAGAGATTAGATAAGTTCTTGTATCTGGAGTGTGTAGGTGTTGGTGTTTTGTTGTTGTATTTTACACTTTATTTTTTTTATATCATAGGGTGTATCTCAGAAATCTATATAGATTCGATCTTTTTCTCAGCAGATGTTGTGTATCTGTCATAGATGTATGTTGGCTCATGCATATTCGAGTTTTTTATTTTTTGACCTGTCTCTAATCCATATTTTCTCAGGTGTTTCATCAAAATGACCGTATAATACTCAGTCGAAAGTTTCATCTTTTGCTCATTGTAGCTCTCGATATCACTTTTTTCATCTTTCTCCACTCAGAGCATCAATTAATCCTCAACCAAGTTTATTGTACGCACGTTCTCGATTTTTGATATAAATGAGAGGGAATGCTATGAATAGCACAATAGAAACTGCTACTATTCATAGTATAGACCATATATTGTATGCCATATTATTTTACATTTCTAAATATTGTGCTATTTCTTGGTCTGCGTACGGAGCGTGAATAGCATTTTTGATCAGAAAAAGTGAATCTTTATTTCGATGGATATCTTTGATTCCTGCTATGGTATAGATTTTTGCTGCGAGATCTCCTGCTTTATATCTTTTTCATATCTCGCTGTGCCAAACGAGTACTCACCCATAAGGTGCATAAAATGAGCTAAGTTGATTTTGTGATCGAATAGGGCCTGCGTATGTTGTCTCTGATGTGTTTTTGTTTGCGTTCTGGTCGAGGTGCTTCAAAAATTTCATAATATGATCGGTATATCATGTTACTCTTTGTTTGGATGTGCTTCTAGATGCTCCAAGTTCTAGAGTAAATGCCTTTTTTCAAAGAGTATGTTGTGTATCTTCAAATGCAGATCACGGTTCCTGCCAAGTAATTATATTGTCAATTGAGAACTTTTTTGCCAAATCAATACTATCTGTGTGGCAGTAGATGTGTTCTGCTGACTCATATCATGCACAATGCAGATCACAAACTATATCTGCATTTTGAGATATATCGAGCAATGACTTGACAATATGTGCTTCAAATGGTGTCGTATTTCAATGTCATAGACGATTATAATTGAGGCAGTTTGAAGCGTTGGTGTGTATGTTGTTGTATCATGTTTGTAATCACATGATTTGGCTGTCGAGAGAAAAGGGATTCGCAATAGGAACAATAATGATACGATGTGATAGCTGTTCAGTTTCAATTTTTTGTAGCAATTCATACAATATTGGAGTTCACACTATTTCAGTTCCATGCAGTCATGCTTGTAAATATATTGTTTTGGAAAAACCTGTCGGACTGTAGTGGTAATATTCGATATTGTATTCTGTTCAACTTGCTGTTGTGTGAATTGTTTGTGTTTTACGTGAAAATGTATTTTTTTGTTGCATTTTATGATAGTAAATAAAATGTAGTTATTTTCTTGGTTATGTATTACTGTGTTGGAAGTCAGTGTATAGTACGAAACTGTAAAGGACTAAAAAAAGATCACCTTTCTGTTGTTTTGAAATATTGCTCGTTTTGAGTTATGTTTCTATTTATCTCTTCTGCAATTTTGGTATTAGACAAATATAATGAACATTCGTCTTCTCTTCAATTGTTTTTGTCAGAACATGCAAGACAGTCAATAATTTGATCATTACAGTTTTTTCGAGCTTGTTGTCAAGCTCTTGATGGTCTACACGTTGGGTCACATGTCAGAGCTTGAAGAGCTTTGATATTGTTCCATTTTTCAACATAATCCATTCATCAGTTTGCTAATGCTTTTCAACTTGTGTTTTTATTCCTACTTGTTGCCAATATAAGATCGTTTGGGTTATCTTGTAGTGCTATATTTACAATATGTGCACCTGCAGATAGTCATCATTGGCGATCATAATGCATTCAAGGATTGCGTAGGAGTGTTCAAAGTTCATACACATGTATTGTATTGCTTTGTGTAGTATTTGATGTGTTGTCTAATAGCTCATTTCATAGTTCTACTTTGAACAAATCTATCAACTGACATGCTGCTATAAGTTCTCGGTTATGAGTCGTTAGAACATATAGTTTTTTTTGAGATATGGCTTGTAATATATCTTCAATGCTTTTCTCTTGAATCAAGTGTCATGCTACGCGATATTGTCTACTAAGAGTAGCAACACTTTTTGCAATAGTGTCTTTGTATTGATCTGGGATACTATTGGTTTGAATATATTTTTCTATTCAATTTGTGGTTTCTAGTGCTGCAGTAGGTGAGGTGTTGGTGCTTATTATGTTACTTCTTATCATTTACTTTTTTAGAGTATAAAAAAAAACCTGACCTCGTTCACGAGATAGGTTTGTAAGACAATATTTCTTTTACAAACAAAATCTACCTCGTAAAACGTGATTTGATAGATTTGTATTGTTTGCTTGTTGAGAAGTTCATAATTTCTTTTTATAAAATAACGTACAAATTGCAAGTCATATTCTACCAAATTATAACAAGTAAAGAAAGTATTTTTATATAAAAGAACATGTTCTAAAATTAAGTTGCAATTAGAAAAAATTTAGTTATCTTCTAATGAAGAACATGTTCTTTATATAGTTTTTGAAAATAATATGCCTAGATGAAGAAAGAAAGTAGAAAGAACTATCTGTTTCGATCCAGATACTCTTATCTGTAGTTGTATGTGACCCATAAAACTTCCAGTAGAGCAATTGCAACAACTTGAGAAGGTTATTTTGTACCCAGATGAGTTACAAGCTCTTGTCTACAAAGACTTGGATAATCTTACGATGCAACAATCTGCAGACAAAATGAGTATATCCAAAACGGTCTTTGCTGGTATTTATACATCAGCACGCAAAAAACAAACTGATTGTCTCGTCAATGGTAAAATCCTCACGGTACAATGTCCTTAATTTTTATAAATAATTCATAAATAATGACACAACTAACACCACTGCAAGCAAAAAAATTACTTGATCAAAATAATAATGTACTTCTCGTAGATGCTCGTACTGAAGACGAGTTTCGTATTTCACATCTTCCTGAAGCTATCAATATACCAGTTGATATGGTAGAAAAGAACCTTGCACTTCTTTCTCAACATAAACATGTTATTGTTTATTGTAACTCAGGAAATACCAGCGCATCATTTCTTGCAAAAACCAAAAAACATAATCTGACACATATTTCACATATAGTATGATGAATGAGTTTGTGGCAAAAAGACTGATATGATATTATCAAGAAAAAGAATGTCATTCCTCTTATGAGACAGGTATTTATTGCAGCATGATGACTGATCTTACTATGAGTCTGATTGTGGTATTTTGTTAACCCTTATTTTTTGCTTATAAGTACATTTGTATGATGTTGATTGATGTTCGCATGAATATCTGGTATTTGTGGTATGACCAAAATTCTTGCTTTCATGCCTTGGAACCGTGTAACTTCACATCAAAAGATAAATAATTTTGTTAGTAAAGACAAAACAATACATATTCATCAATTTGAAGACAAGGACTTATCTCATTATAGTTATGCACTCTTGAGTTCTTCAAAAATAGTACTTGTTGATCCTGTTAGAGATCCACAACAGTATTATGATTATGCAGAACAACATGAGGCTAGTATAGTTTGAGTTATTGAGACACATCCCCATGCAGATTTTGCTAGTGGTCATTTAGAAATTGCACAGACAACTTGAGCAAAAATATACGTCAGTGATTTGGTATGAGCAGAATATGATCATGTCTCTTTTGATGATGGTGATAGCTTCCAGATTTGAAATGCAACTCTCCATGCAATCAATACGCCATGACACTCTCCAGATAGTATAAGTATTTTGGTAAAAGATAACATCTGACAGCATGTGGCTGTTTTTAGTGGTGATACTTTGTTTGTGTGAGATGTATGAAGGGCAGATTTGAGAGAGTCTGTTTGAAATATTCAACAACTCCAGGAAGACTTGGCAAAAGCTATGTATGATAGCACAAGAAACAAACTGATGACGTTACATTGAGATACTCTTGTATTGCCTGCGCATGGAGCAGGAACATTGTGTGGTAAGTGATTACGTGACGAAAATTATAGTACAATACAACAAGAAAATAAAACAAATCCTGCACTACAATCAATGACGAAACAAGAATTCGTCTCATATCTCACACATGAACAACCAGCTATCCCAAAATATTTTGGTCATAGTGTTCTTCATAATAAAATGTGATTTCAATCTCTAGAAAAAGCACGCTCTTATATTTTCAAAATACAGAGTAGTGATATTGATGCGACGAGTGAAATCGTTGATACTAGATCTTTTGCCTTATATAGTACTCACTCACTTCCGTGAGCTATCAATATTCCCTTATGACCAAAATTTCCTACTATAGTAGGCTCATTATATGACTCAAACCAAAAAGTCTTTTTTGTTGTCTCAACAGAATTAGACTTTGAACAACTTTCTGTATATCTTTTGAAAATTGGGTATGAAACTATTTGTGCTGGTGTTGTTGTTATGGAAGAAGAAATACGTGCTATATATACAATGTGACAAACAACTAGTCACAATAATTATCGTATTCTGGATGTTCGTTCTCCATCAGCAGTAGCCAAAAATCCTGTTTTTGCTGATAAAATATCTTTGCGCATTCCACTTGCTCAACTCGTTGATAGACTAGATGAACTTCCAAAAGACAAAGTAATTGTACCCTATTGTGGCTGATCGTATCAGTCTGATATTGCCCTCAGTATCATCAAAAAAAACCAACCTGAAATCGCTGTACATAGATTTACTATATCTCTGTTAGAGATATTGCAGTTGCATGCATAAGTGGTATGCCGTCAAAAAGCAGTAAGATAGGTGGTGGCGACTATTCTGTAGCTGAGTAGTTTTTGTGTTGTTTTCGCATTATTTTTGTGATTATTGTATCATATCAGTGGTGTTCAAGTTTTGTATTGATTTTAGTAACTATATCTCTTTGTTCCAAAAATACTTGCATTTTGCATGCTTGGTCTTCAACAGAAAGAACAAAGACATTGTTTCTTACATATCATGTTATCTGCCATTTTTTATCAAAATGGTCAGCGATAGTTTGACATGCAAGCAGTCAGATTGTTTCTTTGTTGTATGTTTTTTTGTCTAGTGCTTTTTTGAGGTGGTGGGTGAGATGTTGCATCATATGTGTATGATGATTCATGTTTATAAAAATAGTCAGATCGTTTCCAAATGATGTGTTTGTGGAAACATATCGATGGGTTGAAGTGTTGTGAGTTTTCGTCCTCATTCAATCAAAAGATCAGCATCTCTTCTCATCGTCACTGGATTACAAGAAATATATAAGAGTTTGCATTGATGTTGTTGTTTGAGTGTGTTGAGGAACTTTATAACGTTTTTGTGGAGTCCGTCTCTTGGTGGATCAACAACAATTGTTTGTACTGTTGTGAGTGCTTGTTGGATGCGAGGATCGCTATGAACCAACTCTTCTGCTTTTCCTGCTACAAAATATGTCTGATCTTGCACTGCGTTGATTTTGGCGTTATATTGAGCATCAATAATTGCTTCTGGAACAATCTCTATTCCAATAATTTGATCTGCTTTGTTGAGTTTGAGCATACTTATTCAGATACTTCCCGTTCCACAATATATATCAAACATCACTCATCAACTTTTTCATAGAATTGAAGCTGCTTGTGCAAAAAGCATTTCTGCAGCACGTGTATTTGTTTGAAAAAACGAAAATGGAGATATTCTAAATTTTGCTACTTTGGGTCAAGAATCTTTGACTGACTGCTGTTTTTGTTGTGTGGTTTGTTGGGCTTTTGCTTGTCAATCTTCCATAATATACGACACGTGTGTGTTGTCTTGTTGCTCTAGAGACATATTGGTATGAGCTGAGTCTCAAAATTCCAAATGTTCATACATATATCAATCTCATCGTAAATTCCGTGTTGTTGTATCTTGTCACCTTACAATATCTGCAAGTCAGTTATTGGTCGTAATACAAAAACTTGTCACAAGTTTTTTTAAGTCTTTGTGTGACAAAAATATATCTTGTAGTTCTTTTCGAAGTGTCTGTGCTATAGGTGTTGTAAGTTGTTTGTCTGCAATGACGAGATTGATCAACATATGTCAGGTGTTTTTTCCATGTCTAATTACCAAATGACGAAAAAATCATTCATGTGTTTTTTGGTCATGAACTGGGAGTCACGATTCTTTACAAAGCTGTTTGATTGTTTCGAATACTGTGTGCATATCATCATCAATAAGGTGACAACGTTCAACATCAACGACTTTACTAAAAAATCATTGTTTATGAAATCCCATTTGTCGATGGTTATTTTGTGGGTGTTCTCAACCACTAATATATTTTCCAAAACTAAATTCGATTTTGTTTCTATAATAATATGCATCTGGAGCGAGGAGCATATCATGCATATGTACGTTGTGTATATAAGGCGCGTTTTCTCGAATGTTTTCAAATAGTCACATTTTGATTGCCCCTTGGTGTCATTCACTTAGTATTTGTCGTTTGCATCAACCACATCATGTTGTTGGTTCTTGTTCTGGTTGTTCATGTACGAGCGGATTGTTATAATGCGCACATGCTGGTTTTTGTAGTTCAGGAAATGTTTCAAAAATAGTCTCATCGATTTTTTGTCATTTATATGCAGTGATTGCAATGAGTTTTGCTTGAATAAAGTCTTTTCTTTTTTTGATTATACAACAAGTGACAGTAGCATGAGGTATGACAGATCCAGAAATTAATAGTTTTTTACCGTTGGGTAATGTCGCAATTCATACTCATTTATATCAAATATTTTCTATTTCTATATTTTTGAAAAATTGTGCCATAAGCTCCTTCTTGAGAATAAAGTATGTGAACATCTTTTGTATGACAATATATTTTATGCAACAGGTTGCAAGTCGGTGTTGATTGCAGAATATATTCAGTTTTTTTTATACAAATAAGACAATATTTTTTGCTTTTTTTATAAAAAGAGTATATACTATATATGGTTTTTCTATATATCTGTTGTGTTTTCTTTTGTAGACAACATTGTTCTGTGTTCATTTTTGATATATAGTTACAAGGTCCTTTTATATATACAAAAAATTATGAAATATATTGTTTCCATACTATGGAGTGGAATTATACTGAGTATTGCTTTTTTATGAAGCGTTACATACTGACAACAAGCCTACAACTTTGTGTGACTTGATACTGAAGCACTGAGAGATTACTTTTCACCAATACATTTTACTGTTGGGTGAAATGAGTTTGGATGATGATTTTTTTGGCTCAATACTGAACCTGCAAATGTTACTATTACCGCAAATAATGGTTCTGTAACATGTAGAAGACAAATAAGATGATATTATTATAATCCATCAAGATGAAATAGATTACGACCTTTGGATAACAAAACACTTCAAGAGCTTCAAGCACAAGATCCATCGTACAATAACTTAACTCTGGATGGGTGATTGTATACAAACTGTAGTGGTATACACAATAGTGTGTATGCTAGATATGGTCAATTACAATTTAATCGAAAATGAGATATAAGCTACCTTTTGGCATGAATCGAGTTTGATATAGTAAACCGTAAGTATGAACCTAGGTTGCAACAGTCTTTTGAGTCTTTTGACAATAAAACAGCTCTTGGATTTATTTATGATACGCGTTGAGGTATTTGATTTGTATGAGGAGCTGCAACAATGAGTTCTTGTTATGGTGATGTTGCTGTTGCTACAGCGGGTTGAGGTTCGATAAATGATTTGTATGAATATAATGCTGATTGAGATATTGTCTTTACAAATAATGCAAGTTGTACTGTCACTCCGTGAGCATCATGAACTGCACTTGCTCAAATGATGAGTAATATCAGCATCCAATGAAATATCGCACTTTCAAAAGCGTATGATAATCAAGATAAACAATCTGTCCATTGAAATTTTGGTCAGAAATCATTGTTACAAAATGCTAATGTCTCTTTGTGAACTGTGATGCAACAAGTCCAACCTGTTGTACAGTCAGTATGTAGAGGAAAGTGGTTAACGTCAGAAGTAAATCTTAGCACTAGTGATGATGTTGTTTGTATTGATTTTGGCACATATGCAGATGATAATCTTATGAGAATAGATACGAGCGCTACTATTGGTACGTATAACAAAAAAACTATTATAGTTCGCAATGGAAATGTCTTATTACAATGATCTATGGATCCTACTGCACATATCAATATTGTTATAGATAATGGTAATTTGTTGTTTGATCAAGGTGGAACTGCGTTACAATGAATCGATGCAGAGTGATATCCAACGTCTGTTATGGGTGATACTGTAGCTAATGGTCTTATGTATAGAGGTAACTTTATTGTCAAAGGATTGATGTTATGATTTGATTCTACAAGAACCCCAGATATTTGAAATTTCAACAAAAGAGTGTATCTATATGGAACCGTTGCAAGTTTAAGTACTCCTGTTGCTGCCAATGAGTTTAGAATAAAACAAGTAGAAGAACTAACTGCTAGCAAAGATTATGTGAGTTTGATCAATATCCAAGATGTTTTTGTACGATCATGTAATGCTGTGAGTGGTGTTTGAACAGACTGAACGTCTTGTAACAATCCAAATGATAAACATCCGTTTAGTGCTGTTGTGTTTACTGATGTCTTTTTTGACAATCCATTACTCAAATAACTCACTTCTTATACTTTCGTATAGATTTGTTTACTCCGCCTTGTATAAAGGCGGTTTTTTTTGTAACATAGAGATGTATTTTTAGTTGAATTATGTATCATGACCAAAAATCGTGTAATTGAAGTAACCGAAGTAGAGGATGGATATGATCGTCTTGCAAAATCACATCATACCTATCATGACCGTCTTGATAGCTTTGAGAAGTGACAGTTTCAAAAATATCTACCGAGAGTTTTTGATAACCTTGTGGTTGTTGATTTGTGAGCAGGAGACGGAAGAATGTACAAACGATTTGCCGAGACAAACCTTGCTCGCTATGATGCTGTTGATGTTTCCAAAAACATGCTTGCCAAGCATCCATCCCACCCTTGTGTCCGCAAAATACATTACAATCTAGATAAAGATGAAGATACCGAAGATACTGCGTGGCCTATGAAAGATGCGACATATGATGTTGCAGTATGTTTTTTTACACTTGAGTATATAAAAGATCTTTCGTACTTTTTCGCTCAAACACATCGTATACTCAAACCATGATCTAGATTGATTTTGGGGTATTTTTTGCAAAGGCGCCATATGATTTTTGACCATGCTGCTACACAATTTAAAATAGAAACGCAAACTCACAAATTTGAGGATATACTTGCCAGCTGTCAGGATGCTCTTTTTGATGTACATGTAGAGGAAATTTTCGAAAAACAGTCGTTTGATAAGCAAACGCATATTTGATGGATTCTTGTGTGTGACAAATCTAACTAATTTATACTATATTTATACAAAATGTTATCAAAAAGTACCATGGCGCCAGTAGGCCTATGAACTCGAAAGATCACATGACAATCGTGTATTGATGTGTGTACAATGGCATTAGATATGTGATATCGTAGTATTGATACTGCTTTTATCTACAACAACGAAAAAGAAGTCTGACAGGCAATTGCGAATAGTTCAGTTTCTAGAGAAGATTTGTTTGTGACAACCAAAATCCGAATTGATAGTTTTGGAGATGCTACACAATCTGCTGTAGAAACGAGTTTACACAATCTGTGATTAGATTATCTTGATCTTGTATTGTTACATCGACCTACAAATATAGATGAACATCATCGTACACTAGATATTTTGTTACAATTACAATCACAACAAAAAATCAGACATATGTGAGTGAGTAATTTCACAACCTCACAACTTGAAGATGCAATTGAATACACAAATGGAGCTATCTATACAAATCAAGTAGAGTATCATGTGTTTTTGGATCAACAAAAAATGCGTGATGTCTGAACAAAACACAACGTTATACTCACAGCATATTCGCCTTTGGCGCATGGGCATATCTTCCACCCAACGTATCAAGAAACATTCCAGTCTCTTGGTCAAAAATACAAGGCAACAATAGCTCAAATCGCAATAGCACGGTTGCTATCGCAACAACATGTCTGTTGTATCCCAAAAGGATCATCACGCGAACATCTAGAACAAAACTTCGCTGCGCAAGATATTGTTTTGTCTCCAGAAGATATAGCAATATTGAACGATTTGCCAAAATCATACCGTTATTGTAATCCACCATTTGCTCCACAACGAGATACATAATGCATATTCTCTACGTCTTTGCTCTGCCTGGCGAGCAACAAATTCTACAAAACGTCTTGCGTCACTCCAAACCTGAATCTAGTCAGGTTCAATTTTTGTGTGTATGAAAATGACCAGATGCTATGATGGTGAGGTTGACTCGTTTTTTGTCGACTCTAGAGGTGTTGCCAGATGTGATTGTCAATATCTGAGTGTGTGGTTATATTTCTACTCAGTTAGAAGTGCCAGTCTGATGTATACAAATTCAAACTATTCGCCA
Source organism: uncultured Candidatus Peribacteria bacterium (assembly GCA_964526045.1). Lineage (GTDB taxonomy): Bacteria > Patescibacteriota > Gracilibacteria > Absconditabacterales > Absconditicoccaceae > CAZGIF01. The sequence goes on from CAZGIF010000002.1 coordinate 223,684, forward strand.
ACTCTACACCAACAAAGAGATTGTTGTGCCATATCGTGCATCTTTTGCAAAAACTGGTCATTGCATTACATCTCCACACGTAGTGTTTGACGCTGAGTTACTCTCTAGTTATACTATGTGAGATTTTTCGTGTATCGATATGGAAGCCTACGCATGTGCCTATATTGCACAACAATTTGCTATTCCATATTGTATTTTGAAAGTACCAGTCGATCGCATCTGACAAGAAACTCATGATTTTGATATTAAACAGTCGTTGGATATGTTAGCACATTGAGCAAATCGATCAGATTTGTGATGATTTTTGTCTACACATTATCAACCAGTTCAAAATCTTGGTACAACAATTGCCACTCACTATGCATGAATTTTGGAGAAATTACATTTTACACACCAACAAAAGCGTCTTTTTTTGTATGAAGTACAAAAAAGATTTGTGCTGACTGGAACGTATGTTGAGATAGATATTGATGATGCAACTACATCCAAAGATGTTATTAAGTATCTTCGTTGATTAGAGGAGTAGGGTTAATTAGATTTTCTATTGTTGGTACTATTTGTTCTGATTGAACTTCTATTGGGTTTGTAATATCGCTTATTTTAGCTGATTTGTTTTTGTTATACGTATTGTATATTTTTTCTAGTTTTTCGTTTATTGACTTTATTTTTTGTATTTTTTCTTCATTAGCTTCTGATATCTGAAAGGTTTGGTATAAAAAATTTATTCCGTGTGATATTCTATCTCGAGTTATAGTTAGATTTTTAGTTAAATCATTGTCAAAAATTGTGATAATATCATGTATTAAATTATCTATATGTTTTTGTATTTTTTGTTGTTCTAGAGTATTTTGTAGCTTACTTGTATCCAAAATACAATTAAGATGGAGTTTTTTTATTTTATCTGTTATTTCTTGATACTTTTCTATTTCCGCACCGAATTTATTCTTTAATGCTACTTCTTCTGTTATCAGACGTATGTGTTGTGTTGCAGGTATCATTGATTGCGCTGTAGACAAAATATTTGCTTAATATTTAAAAAGCGTAATACGCTATTGTCGTTGTTTTGAGTATAGGTTTTTGTATACATAAAACAAGATTTATCACTCAAAAAGTTATGTTGTTGTATATCGAAGAAGCTATCAAAGATCATCCTAGAACTCACAAAGTGTGTTCGTTTTTTCCTAATGCAACGAAAATCTATATACAACATTACAAAAATGTCTTCGACCAAACGTTGCACGGTGGTGCATCTACTCAAATGACGCGAATCCTCGCAAAACTTACAGGAAATGCAATAATGTCAGCTCCTAAGTGATACGGTCATACCAGTCAGTGATTCTTTTTTAAGACAACACTCAATTGCTTATTTGATTGTTCATATTGTTACCTCAAAGGTGCTTTCAAAAATGATATTCCTGTGCATTTTGTCAATTATGATGATATTCAGAGCCAAATCGATAGTGCAATCACTACATTTAGACAAAAAAATCCATCTGACACGATGCGACGGTATGCGAGTGATTGGTCTGATACACAGTGATTTGATCGTTTTTTGGATTGGAACAGTGAGTTTTTTCCATTTTTTGGACAATATCAAAACGTCATGGTAGAAACTCGTACCAAATCTGCAGACATTTCGTCTCTCTTGGCGGGGCAAGATGTCCCGTCTCATGTTGAAGTTGCAGTCTCTCTCAACCCACAAACTCTTATCGCAAATTACGAAAAATGAACAGCAACTTTGGATCAGAGAATTGCAAATATCAATGCTTTGTTGGATCGTGGTTGGAAAGTTGGTTTGCGTTTTATGCCACTGTTGCCAGTTGATAATTTTCTATCAATATATGAACAATTTTTGCAAGATCTTAGCAAAAAAATAGATCTTTCAAAGATCTATTCTCATTTTGCCTGAGGTTTGTTGTTTACCAAAGACGATTACAAACGTATGCTTATCAAAGAACCAAAACTTGACGTTTTGTATCGTCTCCATGATGCCTGAGATGGTTTTGTCAGAGAAAAAGACGCTATCAGACAGCAGTTTTACGATCTCTTTGAGAAATACATTCCAAGCTGTAGTGTGTGTATGGATGGGTAGGGGGTTATTTTCAGTTCATCTTGTCAAGAATTTGCCCAAACAGCATCCTTAGAACTCCACCTCTAAAGTTGTTATCTTTTATGAAAAAATCTAGATTAGTCTTAATAAAATTCACGTTTATACTGTATGTTTCCCCATATGAATATAATATTTTCATTGCCTCAAACCTTTTTTCACGATCATTTACCATTTCAGTAAATCTTTCAATTGTCATATGTGGAATTTTTGTATTTCACTCATGTTTTTCTATGAAACAAGCTATTTTGATTCTATCTTTAAATGCTGATAGTTTTATATTTTGTTGTCATTCAATTTCATCTTTTATTTTATTGATACGATCTATATATGTACTATGTTTACTTACTGCATCAAGTATATCAAAAAGCTCTTCTTGGTTTTCATCTTTTATTACATTGTCAATTTTTAGTAGTATGTCATCAATATTGGTTGGTATATCTATATTTCTTTGTATTGGTTGTCATGATGTGACTTGTTTTTCAAGTTCTGCTATGCGTTGTGATTGGTTAGCTATATAGTTTGCTTGTTGGCTCACTTTTGCTTCTAATTTCATTTTTTCTTGTTCAAGCATTGAAATTTTTTGATTTTCTGTTTTTCATGAAAGTTGATCTTCTAGTTGTCTTATTCTTTCCCCTTGTTTTCTAAGAACCTCCATTGGGTCGTTTCAATCGAGTCATGTATATAATTCTCATTTTGTTTTTGTATCAAGATATTTTTTATACGATATACCATTTTCCAAATTGTTAATTATATCTACTATATCATCGTAAAGTATATATGCTGGTTCTCAATGTATAAATCTTTGTTTAATTTCTGCTATCTTTATACTTCGTCAAAGTTGTAGTATGTAATCCGTTCAAATGAGTTTTAGCGTCTCAAAAACAATATGTATATTATTTCTGTTAAATTCGTAACGTGCTTTTTCTAGTAATTTTTTTTCTCCTTGTGTAATTTCTCTAGCTTTACCACTTGGGTCTTCATGTACCATGTTTTTTATAAAAAATAAATTATTTAAATATATTGTATGTTTATTTTTGTATATGTCAATTTTTTGTTTTGGTTTATCTTGCCTGTTTTCTTCTTGTTAATTTTTGCTATATAAATATATTATTTTTACATTTTTTATTACTTACATAATATCTATGGATTTGCTCTCAATACTAAAAAACACGCTCAATAACAATAGTGTTTCCGAAAAGTTAGCTAATCCGTCAGTTTCTACTGTTCCCAATGACAAGCAGGCAATCCAAAATATTATGGATACTGTAATACCCTTGTTTACTGATCAAATAAAAAAAAATACGTCTGACACGTCTGGACTTACGAATTTGTTATGAGCGTTAGCCAAAGATCATGGAGGTGCACTTTTGGACAAGGACGTTCTTAACGAATCAGCTATACAACAAGATTGACAAAAAATACTTGAGCATGTTTTTGGATGAAAACAACAAGAAGTTATTGAACAAGTCTCTCAAGCAACAAAACAAGACAAAAGCATTGTGTCATCTGTAGTGGATATGTTAGCTCCATTTGTGCTTGATAGTCTTTGATCAAGTATGACTGATACGTCAGGTAACTCTTTTATCAAACTTGCATCGTCATTTCTTGATTCGAACAAAGATTGAAAAATTTCTGATGATTTGCTCGCATTGTGAAAAAAGTTTTTCTCTAGATAAAAAGATCTAAAACACTATAATAATACTACAATTTTTTATATTTTATAATACATATGACTAAATTATTAAAACAAGGTATTTTGTGAATGTTTTTCTTCCTTTCTCTTTTTGTTATGTGATGTAGTACAACAACTACTGATACGACAGAAGATATGGATATGGACATGACTGGCACAATAGAAACATCAGATACCACTGATGGTGATGATACTACCGATGTTGAAACACAGGGAGCAGAAACAACAATGATGGATCATGGAGATGATACAGGCAAAGTTACTCTGTGAGATTCTCCTCGTCATCAAGAACGAGTAGAGATTGATAATAATGGGAAAACTCTGTACAGTTGGATTGTGTATCCAGAAACATCTGAACCTGCTCCAGTAGTACTTGTTATCCACGAAAATAAATGACTTACTGATCGAGTACGTCAAATGGCAGACGATATTGCAGCTGAATGATACATCGCTATTGCTCCAGATTTGCTTTCTAGTTATTCAGATGAATATACAAGAACAACAGATTTTGCAACACCAGATGATGCGACACAAGCACTGTATGCTCTAGATCAAACACAAGTCACAAGTGATATGCAAGCAGTATACGACTATGCTCAAACTCTTCCTGCCGCAAATGGTAAAACTGTTTCTGCTGGATTTTGTCGAGGATGATCACAAGCATTTGAGTATGCAATTGCAAATCCTGAATTAGAAAAATCATATGTTTTCTACGGTACGGCTCCTGCATCTTGAGAAGTATATGCTGATTTGCAAGTTCCTATTGTAGCATTTTATGCGTGAGATGATGAGAGAGTAAACTCAACAATTCCTCAAACAGAAGAATTCATGTCTCAAAACAATAACACGTATGAATATGAAATGTATCCTTGAGCTGGTCATGCATTCATGAGAAATGGAGTAATGCCAGATGCTTCACAACCAAATATTGATGCAAGAACAAAAGCATTTGAACGTCTAATAAACGACCTAAAAGATCTATAATCTTTTTCTCTACATACTTAAAAATCAAAAAAGAACACTGACTGCCTGTCAGTGTTCTTTTTTTATATTGTTGTTTTTTCTGCAAAGTTAGTGATAAGGTATCTGGAGGTAAGGATTTTTTAGTTATTTGCTATTTTTTATTGATTCAAAACGTATTTTTTCTTCCTTAGTAAGGCTTGCAACAAATCTTTCTGTTAAGTAGAAATGATCATTATTTATTATTTTTATGCTTATTGTTTTAAATTGTTCATTTGTAATTCTTTTTTTTACGCCTTCTACTATAAAGAAATCTTTTACATCGCTTGCTGGTCTTACTTCAACTATTTTTTGTATAAGGCTATGAAATTGCTGATCACTTATTTTGTTTTGAAAGGATTTGTGCTTAATTATGTCAAGAATTACAGAGTCGCGATTTTCATTATCACTTTCATTATCTGTTATACATTTTATTACGTCTCTAAACAGTGTATTACTGATCGTATCCAACATGTTTCTTTCATCTCTAAAAAAGAGCTCTATGTCAGTATTTCCCGTTTTACTTTGTAGCATCTTTTTTATAAGAGATTCAAGTTCAGAGGAATTTAGTGGTGTGACTTCATTTAAAGTAGTAATAAATACATAAAAGCTTGTTTTTTGAATATCAATCGTATCTATTGCTTTGTTTTTAAGTTCTTGTTTTTCATGGTCTGTCATACCCAAATCAGCATTATTGGCTAATGAAATAAAACTAACTAGATCTTGACCTACTCAAACTTTTTTCATATTTGTAAGTATTATTTGAAATTCATCTTTTGATAATTTTATTTTCTTACTATTAATGTCTCTCATAAAGTGTTTTATTCTTCCTCAACTTTTTGTATCTGCAGTAGCGTCAAATCGTTTCTTAAAAAGAGGACTATTTTTTTGTAAGCCATGCGTAGATATATCATGACGTAAGTTATCGTAAAAATCTTCTAATTTTTCTTCAGACATTTTGTTGTTGTGTGGTCATTCTTTTCCACTGTTTGGTCTTGTGTCTTCTATACCCATGTATTAAAAATAAGTTAAAATATTATAACTATAGTATTATATATAAAAATATAATATATGTCAATATTTTGTTTTCTATTATTCTGTAGAAAAAATGTTTTAGATGTTGATCCTTAGTTTTGTTGAATTATGTAGCCATTATGCGATATTTATTCATCTTTTGTGACAACGAATTGTTGGTCTTTTTGGTGAAAGAATAACTTTGTTGTATGTCCAATGCTTGGTTTTGTTTGTAATGCAAAAATGTACGATGGTTTGACGCCATCTTAGATATATAGTGATACACGAATAGAAATTGGCATGTCTGAGAGAAGTATGTACTATTTCTCAAAAAATAAGGAAATGAAAATTTCCTCTTGCAATTGTATCACAAAAACAATATATGTCATGTATGATACAAAAACACCAAACAAACAACAACAATAATAATGCACCTCACCTAGAGAGCTAATTCGTTGTTGTTTCAAAAAAAACACCCCGAAGATGTTCTCTTGGGGGTGTTTTTTTTATTTTAAATTATTTTATTCTGCCATGCATATCGTATCTGAACCCAAGCGCACATTGATATTTGATAAACTCAATTGTCGCTTATTACTCTACGTACCTATTAAAACTTATTAAAAAACTATATACTTTTTATTGTATAATTATTAACACCATGTGTGGAATTCGAACATATTTTACGGCGCAAGCCCAACAAAAAGATGCTATGCATCATATACAAACAGCGCAGTCAATCAAAAAAAGATGACCTGACGCGACGACGATCAAACAACGAGATCACCTTTCATTCTGTTTTCATAGATTGGCTATCATGTGACCGTGAGAAGCATGAAACCAACCATTTAGTTTTGAAACAGAGGACAGTATTTATACTGTGATATGCAACGGTGAGATTTACAACTACCAAGATCTTGCAAGCAAATATGACATCCACATAGTTGGATGATCTGATTGTAGTATTTTACCACAATTATTTGCCATATTGGGTCCTGCAATGGTTACCGAGTTAGATTGAGAGTTTGCTTACATTGTTAGAATATATGACAAAAAACAACATACAACACGTCTTCATCTAGCAAGAGATCCCTTTGGAGTCAGACCTCTTTTTTGGTGTACAGATGGAAAGACTTATTTTGCTGCATGTTCTGAGATGAAATGACTCTTATCTTTTGATGATGATATTCATGTCTTTGATCCGAGAACGTATATGACTGTTTCTTTTGATGTTACGGGTGTTGTTCAGCACAAGAGCACAACATATTATGACCTGTCGTTTGCAGTACATACGCAGGATGAAAAAACTGCACTCAAAAAAGTTCGTGAGAGTTTTTACTCTGCTGTCAAAAAAAGGCTTCATGCCGATCGTCCAGTCGCCTGTTTAACATCATGATGATTGGATAGTTCTCTTGTGTCCGCAGTTTCTGCAGATATTTTGGATGGTAAACTTGAGACATATACTATTGGTATGCAGTGAGGAACGGATCTAGCATACGCCAAAAAGGTTGCAGATCATATTTGATCACAACATCAAACATTTTTGATTGAACCACACGACGCACTCGATGCAATTCGTGAAACTATTGTTTGTATAGAATCTTTTGATTGTACAACAGTGAGAGCATCAACATTTCAGTATTTACTCTGAAAAAAAATCTCCGAACTGACTCAAACCAAAGTTTTGCTCACTTGAGAAGGTTCAGACGAGTCGACGGGTGGGTATTTGTACTTTCATAAAGCTCCAGATCTTCAGTCTTTCGATGCTGAATGTAAGAGATTGTTGGAAGATATTCATTTGTATGACTGATTGAGAGTAGATAGGGCAATGTCTCATCATGGTTTAGAAATCAGAATTCCATTTTTGGATCAAGAGTTTGTTCAAACCTATTTGTCCATAGATGCTGGTTTGAGAATACCACAGCAGTGATATGAAAAATACCTGTTGAGAAAAGCTTTTGAAGGTACGTGACTTTTGCCAGATGATGTTTTATGGAGAAAAAAAGAAGCGTTTAGTGATGGTGTGAGCGATACCAAAAAATCACGATTTCAGATGATTCAAGACTATATTGCATCACAGGTTTCTCAGTCAGACTTTGAAATGTCTGCGTCCGAGTATGTACATTGTACTCCAGATACGTTAGAAAAGTACTTTTATAGAAAGACTTTTGACAAAATATACTGACAGCAATGTGAGTCTACTATTCCGTATCAATGGATGCCTCGTCGATCATGACAGCAAACAGATCCGTCAGCTAGAGTCTTAGATGTCTACTAGATACTAAAAAGAACCTACTTCTTGTCATATAGAGAAGTAGGTTTTTTGATAATATATCATCCTAAACAAACAGTCAAAAATCATGCAAAAATCATGGCCATTTCTATGGTTGATGCTGATGTCTGTATGGCATATGATGATAGTATGTCTGATATCTTTTGACTAAGAGGTTCACTTATTCGTGGCATTGTTATATTTGCTCACGTAAACATTGTACCAATTGCAACTTTGTTGTGAGTAGAGAGTCGAGATGTTTTATTATTTTCCACTTCAAAAAGTCTTTTAAGTGTTGTCTCTACAAATACTAAGTCGTTTTTTTCTTCTATAGTAAGATCTTTTCAATGTAGTATTTTTTTTTCATACTTAATGAGGTTGACGCGCCAACTTCGTAGAGAGTTTCTAACGTTTATTGCTTCTGGTATTTCTTTTTTGATTTTTGGTTCTAGTGAATCAATTTTTTTATCTATAATAGCTACAGCATTATGTAATCTTGCTGTGTACGATCATTCTGTAGATTCTATAGGTGGTACCCTTTTTCTCATACAATGTGCAAATAAGCGATAAATTCTACTAGATTCTTATCAACTTTTTAGTCTTATTTAGAAGTATTTTTAGGTATGAATACTGAAATTCATAGACAAGTAATTAAAATTCCCATTACAAAAATTGTACTTTCTATTACTCCTGGAGAGAAGTGGAGTTCTTGAGAGAGTAGTATGTCACTTATTTTTTCACTATTAGATTCATCTATGCAAAAAATTGTTCCTACTCAGGTTAATGTGGTTGCAATTCCAACTTTATTGTGAGTAGAGAGTCGAGATGTTTTGATGGGAGGTTGTTCTTCTTCAAATCGTATTTTATTTAATGTGTTTTCAATAAACTCTAGTTCAATTTTGTCGATATCTGATATGTTTTTTCATTCGAAAATTTCGGTAGTGATACGTTCTAATTTCAATTTTTTCTTTTTAAGTTCGTTTTCAAATATAGATGAGTCAATTATAGATCATTCTAGCTTAGTTTTTTGTAGTTCTTCGATTTTTTTTGCAATAATATGTTGAGCGAAAATTAGTCTTTCACTTATAGATCCTTTTGTTGATTCTTGTGGTAAATTTCTTCATTTCATACACAATGTATATTTTAGAGATAAAATACAATGTTTTCTAAAATAACTCCAAATTTACGATGACTTTGTTAGCTTTCAAGAACAGGTATTTCATTCAAATGTTCATGTAACCGTTACGTGTATATCTCAAATGTTGAATCAGTCAGGTAGAGTTATTTTGCTTGTGTCTATGCTTGATATGTCGATATCAAAGACTTTTTTGGATCCTGTGCACATGATGTGTCAGTGTGGTTCTTTGTGTTTTTCATACAAAACATGTTCCAATACTCAGGTTGTTTTCATCAGTTTTTGTTCTTGTACGAGGAGATGTAGATTTCTATAAACTGTTCCAAGTCATACCATAGGGTACGTTTTTTTTAGCTTTTTGAAGATTTGTTCTCCGGTCATGTGGTTGTCTCAAATCATAAGATATATTTCATTTGCATAACGGTTTTTGTTTGCCATAGGATATGTCTAGAAAATAAACTGACTTGATACTAATCAAAAAAAATAGACATACAAGCTATGTTGTTAGTTTTTTATGTAGCAAAACTATCTAAAATCTCTTTCATACTTTTTTTGGAGAGGTGGTTTACAAAAGACGAATATCAAGAGCTTTCGTCATGTTCTTCATCTTGATCAAAAAATATCATATCTGGATTTTTGCCTCTTTTGCTAGCTAGTTCTTCAAATTTTTTCTTGAAAGTGTGTAGATTTTTATCTGGTCAAATTAGTGCATACGCTCTAGCAACGATGTCACAAAGTTCGCTTCAATATGAAGAGCCAATATTTTTCTTTTCTCTTCCAGTATATGTGGCTATACCAATACCTTTTTGTCATGCAATGGTATACTGTACTGTTCAGCGAGGAGTTTTGTCTATCAGTATTTTAGCTTTTTTATTTGCTGTGAAAAATGTTTCTAATTTTTGCATTACTTTTTCATAGTTAGATTGCTCAAGATATACAACACATTTATCTGCTCTTCCAAGCTTTTGATAGCCTTCTTCGTCAAGTTCTGCTACTTTTTTTCAGATTTGTTCAGAAATATCTTTGATTGTTGTAAAATTCGGAATTTTAAAATGAGCTTCTTCTCTGTTGAGGATTTCAATAAGCGCGGGTATAAATTCTGGTTCAATATTTATATAAACCCTTACACTGTATTCCTCTTTTTTCTTCATTTCATTAAAACTTATCCATCATTCAGAACATAGGCATGTTCAGTCTAGAGTATGCTGAAGCTCCTCTGTGTGTTTGATTAATTTATTTATTTTTTTGTCTGGTCATAAAGTTTGACGCTGAGTATAATATCCATCGTACAACATTGTTCAACTGACTTCTCAGTCTGTAGTTTGTAAATATTCAAAAAATCACGTGAGAGCTTTGTTTGATTTCTCTTTTAAGATAGCATTTATAACAATATGCTTATTTAGTTTCATTTGTATTTACAAAATGTAAAAATTACATATAATATATATAAAAGATGTGAAAATGCAAACAATATTTTTTTGATAAAAAATGCACATACAAGCTATGTTGTTAGTTTTTTGTTGTCTTTTTTCTCAGTTTGCAATCAATAATGAGTGCTTTGTGGTCAGAGATTCACGTACTCGCAAAAGATGCATTGATAGAGAGGTTGCGAACTAAGATATGGTCGATTTTTGATTCGAAAATTCGTTTTGTTAATGTGTTTTTGTTTGCTAATACATATGAATCGTGACTGATTGCTGTATATCATCTGAGTGGGTTCACGATTTTGTTATGAAATTTTTTTTTGTTCAAGTTGAAATCTCACATAACAATAAAGTTGTCATGCTTTTTTTGTTGATTGAGACATGTGACTATATGTTCAATTTGTTGTGCTTGGATAGACCTGTGATGTGGAGAAAAGCGTCAATTACTCAAGTGCATAATGATACAATGAAAATCTTTTTCTTCATCATAGACCCAAATCGCATCACTTCCCATTCCTCGAGATTTATTGTCTGGTGGGAGATTCCGTTTTCTTCTCTTGAAGTTAAAATGAGGTTTGTATGCAAGTAGGCAACAGCTTTTTTTGTTGTTGAATCATAAATCTTCGCCAACTGATGCTTTAGTTATGTATCATGCAGATTTTAGTCACTTTTTTAGTGTTTTTAGTTGTTCTCAATTTATAACTTCTACCAAACCCACAATATCTGGTTTGTGTTTTTTGATTTGTTTGAGTGTTTTTTGTTCATGTGTTTCAAGTTCTTTGTATGAGACTCCTCAATAGACATACATATGTTGAATTGCATTTGCAAAAATATTTCTCCCATCGAGCGAATAAAATGTATTATAAAACATACAGCGGACGGCTTCCATAGGTCAAGGGTAGTAAAGTATTATTCATGTTGAAGACGTACGTCAATTGGTCATTCAAATCATATAGTTCTTTGTGGAAATGGCATGGTTACTCATTCTTTATCAAACATGAGTTTGATGTCTTCCAAACATTCGTGGTGTGTGGATCGCTTGTCTTCAAGATTCGTGAATGCTCTCAATCTTATAGTAACTGCATTGTCTCACAATCCTGATACCACAACTTCCACAGCTGGGTCAGATAATACTTTTTTGTTGTTTATAGCTATATTTGTTATGATCTCTTTAGCTTTTTTGATATCAGCTTCGTATCAAATTCATACTTCTATTTCTATTCTGATGATGTCTTCTCTTGAATAGTTTTTGATAGTTGTACTTGCTACTGAACTATTTGGCAAAAAAACTTGTTTTCTATCAAATGTACGCAATGTTGTATACAAAAGATCTATATCTGACACGGTTCATGTTTCGCCGTTGATCGTGACTACTTCTCACACACGTAATGGTTTGAAAAAAAGTAGAACAATTCATCATGCAATATTGCTAAGACTTCACTGTAATGCAAGTCATACTGCAAGTCACAATGCACTTAGTGCTGCTATGAGGGATGTTGTTTCTACTCACATAGTTGAAATTGCGATTATTATGAGCAAAACCCTGAGTCATATAATAGTCATGCTCATCAAAAATCCACGTAATCATTGACTTATGCTTTCTTGCTTTTGCAAGAAATTGTGAATTGGTGTGCGTAACTTAGCAATTACTATTCGTCATACTACCAAAATTATAAGTCATCCTCATAATTTTGGGACATATAAAAGGATAAATTCTTTGATAAAGTTTGATACTTGATTGATTTGTTCCATAAATTTTTATGAGTGTTTAAAGATATGTTTATTCATACATGATATTTAAGAGTGGTTTCCATTTGTTGTCAGTTTCTTTTATTATGATTCATGCTATACTTATCAATGGAATTGCTAAGAACATTCAAACTTTTGTTTTAACTAAAAAACCGATAAATCTTTTTGCATGTCTTTGATTGACAATTACGTAAACTTTGAGTGTCACGTGTGAAGTTTGTAGGCTTGTAAATGTGCTATTGCAATAAATTAGGCCAAAATGAGAAGTGTAGTGATTGTTTTGGTAATCTACAAAATTGTAACTATTAATTAAACTATTGAGCTTAAATAGAATAGAAATATTATGTCTACTTTAGTTATTATGCTTTTTTTCTTGTAATATTTTATTGTTTTGTATATGTTCAACTGCTTTTTGTGGGTTGAATATATTTTTGACCAAAATTGAGTTGTCATTTTGTAACTGCAGTGTGATTGTTCAAAAAGAAAAGTAACTTTGTAAAAAAGAACTTTTCCTGACTTGAGAGGATGTAATGTCTTGTAAGTCAAGTATTTGTGTTTTTGTTGTAAACCAAAATCAGAATGTATAAATCCATACTTTGTTGCTTACTAGTACCATTGAGAAATAGTCATTGAAGAAAGATACGATACATATGTATAAAAGCGTAAGGTAACAGAATAGTATTCCTATAAGGATTCATGTTCTTTCGTATGAAGAGCTCATATCTCTTGCAAAAAAGTCTGGGACTAGATTTGTTCAAATATATAGGAGTAGTAATGTTCATATGACAAACCAAATGATATATTTGACTAATATTATGCGAGATTTCATGTAAAGTTGTGTTTTCATTTTTTTTATTGTATCAAGAAAATAAATGTAATATATCAACTAAGAATGATCACGAGTGTTGCCGTAATTGATACTATATAAAAAAGAATTTTGTGTTCTGTAAGAGCTTTTTTTTCACATTTGCTTGTTTTGAATATATAGGTAAATGTATTATTTCATCTTAGTGTGGTATATGTTCAAAACAAAATGCTGCATACTAGAAATCATATAAAAGAATAAATCATAATTATGTTGTTTAATATAAATATTATACATATGTTAATTATATTTTATTTATTTGCAATAATAAAATCGATTCCATTTATCTTTTATTTATGTTTCTTCAAGTATATGTGACGTAAATAAATAACTATTTTTTCATAATTAGTTAACAAATGTTAATTTTCTCTTGATTTATAATTCTTTTTGTGTATTATGATATTAACGCGCTTGAGGTATCTGTTGCCGGCACAAGATATAACAAGACGTATACATAATTATATACAAAATATTTATTTTATAACTAAAGTTGCATTATGGAACAAAAACAAACTGCACCCTTACGATTCGTTATCGTATTGTCAATTCTCTTTTTGCTAGCTTGAACTGCATTGTGATATTATATTAGAGAAGCAAGAGCACTCAAAGAAGTAAGAGTGGGTGTTGTAGAATGATATGCAGAAGCACAGCAGTCTTTAGAGGAGACACGCGAAGCTATAAAAAAGGATCTACAAGAGTCTCAACAAGAATTTAAAAATATGTTAAAAGAATCTCAACAAGAACGAACTGATTTTAAACGTGATACCCAACAAGCAACTGATGCTGTTGAAGAAGCGTATGATGACTCAAATACAGAATAATTTATTATATAACTTTTCTTTCATTATGAAACATACATACAAAACCACATCAAAACATCTTAATACCCTTCTTGCAACATGCCAAGTTATGAGCATAAAAACACATATGTATCATCGACATGTTTCGTGAAAAGAATTTATGTCATTACACCAGTTTTTTGAGCAAGAATATACTTCTTTCTTTTATAGAATTGATGACGTAGCCGAGCGTATACTTGCTATTGATTCTAAAATTCTTATGAACGTAGAAACCTTGCCCCAAGAGAGTCTTGTTCCAACAGCTTCTCAATTATCTACACCAACTGCAATTCTCGAATCTTATGATAAAGACTTGCGTGCTTTGGATACATTTTTGCACACTGCAGTTGCTGAAGCGTGAGCTGAAGGGGATGTTGTTACACAAGATTTCTTCATCTGAATATTGTGAGATATTGAAAAAAAACTATGGATAGTAGGAGCAATGCAAAAATAATTTTATATGGCCTATAAATAAATAGTATGTGAGAAACTCGATCGATGGCGTTTGATCGCATGATTAGATTATGTAGAATACTAGATATTTTTATGTCGAAAATAGTCTCGTTACATAAGCTAACTTTACATCAACTCTATATATTAGATTTTTGTAATCGTGAGTGAAACGTCTCAGTACAACGTTTAAGGAATAAATTATTGCTTACGAGTGCATCGCTTAGTAGAACTCTTTCTACACTCTACAAAAGGGATATCATACAAAAAGTAGAAGAATCTTCGTGAGATAAAAGAGTAATATATATTACCCTTACGCAAACGTGAAAAGATTTGATGCATGACCTTAAGTTTGAGGTTGCTTCTTTGTTAGAACATGAGGATTTTGCTTGAGATAAACCATCTATCAATCTTATTCTCAACAAAGTAATTGATATTACCAAGTGACTCTATCAAAAAGTGACTGATACAAAATATTAATATACCTAATTTTTATACTTAACAATTATTACATATGACTACACACAAAACACAATCTGATTATAAAAATGACCCTAGATATAATGAAAAGTTCGCAAAACTTGATAAAAACCTCTACGAACTAGAAGAACGATATGATAAAAAAGCTTACGAAGCTGAAGAAGGTGCAGAAAAGGCACAATCTTGGCTTCAATCTAAATGGAAGGGAATTCAAGCAGAATATCACGATATGATGGCATATCTCAATGAAAAATTTGACAGTGATGATTATGAAGACATTATGGAACATAGAATTAAAGCTGCTCAAAAACGTATAGAAAAAGCATGACACAAGGTAGAACAGATGGCAAAATAATATTTCTCTATATACACAAACACAGTTTTTTACTATCTCTTATTAGAATTATGTGAATAATAGCATTGATTTTTTTTGGAGCAATCGTCTGACGGCTATCTTGATTCTTTGTTTCCAAAAAATGATGAGTATTGCGTAATATACTTATCGGAATTGTTTGAAGTTTTATTGGATGATGAATTGCACAATTCTTTTGATTTGGATGAATAACTTGATTTAATCTTTATAGTATTCTTATTGGGGTTATAGGTTCTGTTATTCTTGTTAGTATTGTTCATGCTATCAAAACAACATAAATTTATATCTTATCTACACGATTATGTATAAACAAAAACTTTGATTATTTATGAATCATACATTACTAACTGCATTATGAGCTATAGCCTTTGTCTTGCTTAGTTATATTCATATTCGAGTGAGTATTGTATTTTTGGCTTTGTATGCCAGCATAGTCTTTTGACTTCTTGAAGATAAAAAATTGTGAATATCTTCTTAGTCTCCATATATTTAATCTAAAAAAAACATCTGTCATATTTTCTATGATAGATGTTTTTTTTATTATACTTTCTCTAAGTTTCTTTTTTAGTTATATTTGGAATACAAATTGTACTTGTTGTTATATCTATTAGGCACCATGGTCTCAAAAATAATGGAATCTTTTGATTACTGCATCGCTCGTATGCATTTTTTCCGTTTATCGTGTCGGTTTTTTGAATATATCTCACTGTGTTTTCTGTTTTTTCTTCTTCCAAAGAGGTATATCTGACTTTTTTGGAAGTATATATTGTTGTTTGAGTTGTCTGTGTCGGATGAGTTATGTTGGTTTCTCTCGTTCGAAAATCCTTTTTTGCACAAATCACATAGATTTTTTGGTGAGCTACAAAAAAATATACTCCATTCCAATATTTATATCAGGAAGTGTTTTTAGATAAGAATTGCGCTATTGTCTCAATAGTAGAGGATTGTACATTTTTATACACCGAAAGGTGTTTTATTAAAGTTACAAAGAGAGTAGGTGTTATGTCTGATTGATTAATATCTCGAATATATCACCATGTTGCTTCCCAATCAGGTAAAAGTTGCAGTGGCTGTATATTGTTGTCTTTTTTTGTATGTTGTTTTGATTCTATTTTTTCGGGTCAAAGTTTTTTGGGTCAAACTTGTTCTTCAATGTTTTTGTAGATATGTTGTATACTTGTATAAAACTGTGTGGTATTGTCGTTGTGTAATGTTGCTAAACGTGGAATAATCTCTTTTCTCAGCATGTTTCTTTGTGAAAAAGAAGTATCATCGTTGCTTTCATCAACTGCAAACGGTATATTATTGTGGAGACAAAGTGAAGTGATGTCTTTTTTGGGAATATGGAGGAGCGGTCTATGAATTGTTATGTCTTGTGTCATAAAATGGGGTGTTATACTTTGCATATTCAAAAATCCATCTAACCCGCATCAACGAGATATGTTGAGAAATGTTGTTTCAATGCGATCGTCTAAATTATGACCCAAAAAAAGGTCAGATATATTTTTTTGTTGCATGTAGGAAACAAATGCCTCGTGTCTTCGTTTTCTTAGATCACGTTCGGTTTTCTTTTCTTTTTCTTTTCGTTCTTTTTTGATACATAGATAATTCGTTTTGTATAGTTCACATGCTTGTTTCACGAGTTGTTGTTCTTGATCTGACGCTTTTCTGATATTGTGATGACAGTGTAGGACATGAATATGATCCGTCTTTCGATTTTTTTGTTGAAAAAAACAAACAATCGTATATAAAAGTCGTATACTATCTGCTCATCATGATACTCAAATACAAATGTGTTGATCGGTAGGTAGATGAAGATCTCGGTTATATGTGTAGTTCATGTCTTTTGTCTATACAAATAGCTTCGATTTGCAATTAGTATTTTATATTTGTCTTTTTCTCACCTTCATATGCAAAAAACAACCATCAAAGTAAGCGACCTTTTGAAAAATGTATGAAAAGATGATACAATGACTATAAAAAACCTTCAGACAGATTTGTTACCACAGCTTACTGATGCATGAGTCTCTTGTGATATTTTTTTGCAAGCTACTGATGAAGCGACAATTTTGGTCACTTTTGAAAACATTGTTGCAACAAGTAATGATATTTCTGATGTTTCTATGAAACCATATCAAAGAGATATTTTTATAGAAAGTTATACAGTTACCTTTGCATCGGTTTTTGATGAAACAGAGGATGATGCGTTTGATGAAGTATTTCCTTTGGATACGAGGCACGAAACTATAGATATTTTGGATCCACTTGTCCATGCTATTGGATTGGAAGAGCCATTTGTAAAATATGCACCATGAGAAGAATCTGAACTTGTTGATGCTGCAGATGCGGATCAAGACATAGAAGAATATATTGAAAAAGATACCTCTCAAGATCATATTACAAATCGTATTACATTTTCATAACAAATCTCGTGACTAAGATTGTTTTTTCGTTTGTGGTCAAAATTCATTTTTTCCAACAATGACTGGTGTGCTTTGTAACCATCAAACGTTACTAGTACTCGGTACAATCTCTTGTATTGGTGTGTGTGGTGTTAGTGTTCCTGTGGTTCATATAGTTCATGTGGTTGCTATAGTTCCAGTTGTTACAGAAGATGTGGTGATTTTTCAGACAATTTGCTCTTTGTAGCTATCCAAAAATAATTCTGTAATGTTTTCTTGTTTGATACCACCAAAAGCAGCTTGTACCAAAACGTCTATTTGTTCTGAATTATACGTGTCTGCTATTGTTTCAACAGTCATAGAATTCTCATATATGGTAGCAAATGCATCCAATACTCGCTCTTTGTCGATCCATTGTTGGTGTGATTCATACCCTTTGTATCCGTATGCGGTCGTCAAAATGTTTTTGATGCGTTCCCATTGATCTTCTGCACCTTGAGTAAAGAGATCATTTTTTTGTGCTAGTAAAAACAACTCTGACACGCCTTGCTCGTCTTGTGCTTGTCGAAGTACGCTCAATATCTTGTGCGAGTATGCATTTCATTGTTCGTATCCATAGAGTCTAACGAGTGTTTCTCGTAGCGTTTTATCAACGTCTCATGCAAACAATGCCTGCTGTAGTGTCTCAATATCATTTCATAAAAGTCCAGCAATTGAGTTTTGAATATAAGGATCTCGTTGTGTAAATGCGTCACGCATCACCGAATTTCACTGTACGTGATATCAGTCAGTCAGATTGATTTTTTGTATAATGTCATGGTGTGATGCTGTTTGCATATCGCGCAATTCTGCTCGTATATTTTCTTCTGGATCTATAAAAAGTTGGGTTGTTGTATGGCTTGCATACGCACTTGCTTGTGCTGTTAGTGGTTGCAAATACATAGATGAAAACAATCCTGTTGCGAGAGTTATAATCGCCGACATTCACGCATCTATACTCGCATATCTTTGTGAGGCTTGTCTTGTGTTTTGGATAGCTTGTTTGATACTTTCTTGTATTTTTGATCAGTATGTTTGTTGTTCATCTTTGTTGTGTACTTTTTGTGGGATTTCTTTTCCTTCAACTGCAAATAGTGTTATTATTTTTTGTAAAAAGTCTAATAATTTTGACTCATTATTGGTTTGTTTTGCGTATGTATCAGTATCGCCAAATAATTTTGGGATCAAGACTGGTAATCAAGCTTGTTGTGCTTCATACACATATGCGAACATCGAACGTGCTTCTTGTTGGGTGTTGCTCTGCAAAAGTCAGTCGTGATATGTGGTATCCCACAATATCTGTGGTATGTTTTTGTACCATTTATGTATCGTTGTGCGAGCAAATCATCATGTTCTTGTCAGAGCTGTATATTGTTCTTTATGCATCAAAAAATCTGTAAGAGATCAATGGAGAAGTGCCTGCGAGTGTTCTGCTATATCTGCCACGCTTTTGATATATTGCTTAAAAAATACATACACTGGTAACAAAAAAATACTTCCTGACCCGATGAGAGCTGTAGCTCCTATTAACGCTAGACTTATCAATACTGTTGTTCGTCGAGGTTGTTGTTTAAACCATAATCAAGCTTTTACTGCTAGGGGCTGTGTATAGATATTATTTTTGTATGTATCTGTAGCTAATGGAGGAGTGTCTATTGCGGTTATATGTACGGTATATGCATTTGTAGCGAGTATGTCTCGGATTTTTTGTGTATCTTGACTTTGTATAGTACTAGTCGTTATATTTTTTACTGGTGTTTTGAGTATTCTGATGCATAGTGGTATTTCTTTATACGTTTGTATATACTGCAAAATATTTTGTTGCATGTCTTGATCTGTTTGACTCGTTTGGAGTTTTTTGATCAGTTGTCTGTTTGCTCTATAACGTGGAAGTTGTAGGTATAGGTCTGTTCATACTGAGTCGTGATATGCAAATCATTTGTCAAGTGAGTCAGAGAATTCTTTTTCAAAAAATGCTTGTATGTCTGGGTTTTGTGTAAATATATCATGGAGTTTTTTGATACAGACTTTTGTTGCATTTTCATCATCCATATCTTCAAATAGTCATGTTTGCATGATGTATTCGTTGATAGTTGTATCTATACTGTCCACAACGATATGTGGAAGTTTTTTTTGAGAAAGTGGTGATCCAAAGTCATAGTGATACAAAAGGTTTGCACGATTTGCATATGATTGTGCTTCGGTGTCGTTTATAAATTCTTCTTGGTTTGTATGTTTTTTGAGAAAATCTTTGTATGTGTGTTGTTTTATTTCATGTTCAAAAAAGTAATACCAGACTTTATATAGCCGTCCTGATGTGTGATATGTGTTTTGAATACTAGCAAACGTTTGCTGTCGTAGTTGTTTTTTGTAATATTCGGAGAGTGGGATAAGTGATGAGTGTATTATAATAGTCGTCATATATCTTGTTTTAATAAAAAAACATATACAATTTTATATGTATACGTTTGTTTATGTCAACTGTAATCTTACCGAATTTGTTCGGTTGTATTGTTGTTCACGGGGCGTCTACTATTGCAAAAGCGTGTAGTAACCATATTCTTTTTGGACATGAAAACTCCTTCTTCTCGTACAATATGATGATATACGTTGTGACTATTGGGTATACTAATATGGATATTTTTTCTATTTGCAGCAAAGTTTGACCCAACGCTTTCTTTTCTATTTCCAGCTTCTTTACAAAATAATGTTGTACTAGATACGTCACTAAAAGACACGCACATACAACCAACGACGAGCACCACTAGGTTTGATCAAACTAATCTGTCTACTGCTTGAGAACCATCACCGCAAAACACTAGTACATCTCAATCACAAACTGATGAACAAACTCGTATCTCATTGTTACAAGATATTTATGACTCTCAATTGGATCAAGCGCAAATTAGTTTAGACACAGTTCGTAGTTTATTGCAAGATTCTAGTCAACTTGCAACATACGATATCCAAAATCTTAAAGCTATGTACCAAAAGACCAAAGACAAACAAGTGCTTGCGAGTCTGGTTGTTGCGTATGCACATGAATTTGACTTTGAACAAGCGTATGAAGCCCTTCGTTTGTTGTGAGCTGATTACAGTACGTATCTGTCCGCGGATATTGTTGCTCATGTGTTACTCAATAGTCCTTTGATCCAATACAACAACTCTCAAAAACAATATGTTCTTACTAGTTTGGAAGCAATGAACAAAAAAGGACTTTTGTCTAATGATACTTGGTTGTTATATCAATGAATCTTATCGGTACTTGATTGAAATACTGACACAATGCAAACGTATTTTAACCAAATTCGTTCTGATGAGGGTCGTGAAGTTAGGGATGCAATTGCAAGTGTTCGTGCATCACGACAACAGCAGTCAGATGTACCGGCGTATTATCTTCAATGACTTATTTCTCTCAAACTTTTGGAACATTGATATTTCAAAATTGCGCAACAGCTTGCAGTACATGTACTGACACGAGATGAAAATTATATTCTTCCGTATCAGATTTTGGGGTACACACACTTTATTATGCATGATTGGGAAGTCTCTAGTGAGTATTTTCGTATTTTGCAATGAAAAGATCCTGAAAATATACCAAGATACGCGTTTATGCTTGGAGTCTCTTTGTACCGACAAAAAAAACATCAAGAATCAATTATTGCTCTCAAAAAAAACACCCAACTTTATTATCCAGAAGATACACTTAGATACTTGATTCTCAACTACAAACAACTTGATGATACGACCAATACGTTTAATACATTCAAAAATCTCCTCGCATACCAAAACGCGTTGACTGTAAGCGATTACTACGTTTTTTTTGAGACTGTTTTGTTTGCTCCATTTGTAGAACAACAACCATTTACTATTTATAAAACAAATACATATCTGACACAAGAGTATATTAACGCTTGTCTTGAAAGCCTTGCTACACAAGATCATTATATTTGTCGTTATGGTCAGGCTGGTGTACTGTTGGCAGAAAACAAACTAGATCAAGCGTGACGTTTGCTTTTTAGTCTCGCACAAGATTTCCCCAAATCATATATTTTCCATGCCTTATGAGACTGGTATTTGCGTAATCAACAACTAGAAAATGCAAAACAAGCGTATATAAAAGCCTTGTCTTTGTCAGCAAGTGATGTACTCAAAAAATCTTCAAAACAAAAAATATTCAATATAGTCGAACTTATGTGAGAATAATTTTTATTTTTCTATTACACAATGACGTTGTGATCATTATGTCGTAGATTATTTGCTCCGATTGCAAATATCAAAACTGTCTATATAAAATGACTTTTGTCATCAGCATCATTTTTTTTGTTTGATATTTATACCGTACGGATATTCAAAACTATATGAGATGATATCCAAGCCAATAATATTGCAGGACTCAAGCAGACTGTTATTTTGTATATTATTTTGTTTGTTGCGTTCTATATTCGAAAATACCGAACAAGGCATCGAGGACGAGCAAAATCAAAACCTGCGGTTGTCAAAGAGTTGTGGTCATATTCACTCAAAAAGTTCTTTTCACTTGACCCCATAGCAGTCGAGAAAATGTGAACCTGAAGAAGTGCTCATGTTTTGGAAACATGAAATCATCATCGAAGTGAAACGCTTTTACAATTTCAATATCAGGGAGTTGAGCTTCTTATAAAGGGTACTTTTTCTTTGTATCTTGTTTTTTTGCTTGGACCTTTTTATGGTATAGGGTTTATATTGTTTGTGCTTTGAGGTGCGATAATTATGAGTTTTCTCAATAACAAGGCAATTGTTGCTAGAAAGCTTAGAAAAGAAGAAGAAGTTCATTTTTCTAGATCGTTTATTCGTTTGATTATGTCCAAGTGGGAGGTTCTTTTGTCTAACAAGCAAGCCCATGAGATAACACAGATAGAGTCAACGTATGATAACATATGAAAATATAACGTTGATGTAAATGAATTTTTGTTTTTGACGTTTAATATTCCACTACTTGTTGTACAATGATTTACATGAGTTATTCTGATACACACTTACTATTCTTTGAATCAGTGAACATTTGATTTGTGAGTGTTTACTTCACTTGTGTCTATGACAGGATATTTAATTCCACTTATGTTAACATCAACAAATACATTCAAAGTCATGACTGATAGTTTTGTTCATGTACAAAAGCTTTGGAATTTTTTCGACACAAGTGATGTGATGACATGATATGATACAGGAAAAGAATTTGTGTTTGGACAGTGAAATATTGAGTTTGATGCTATAACATTTGGCTATCAACAAGAAACGTCTCTAGATACTACTACGAAGAACCACGTTGACCAACATTCACAAAACTCCCAATCCGGTCAGGTATTTCAGAATTTTTCACTTACAATTCAGTGATGAAAGAAAACTGCTTTGGTGTGAATGTCTTGATCTTGAAAAACCACATTGATCAAACTGATTGCAGGATATATGCAAGTTGACTGATGAGAGGTTCGTATAGATGGTCAGGCGATGCAAGACGTTTCGCTTCGCTCGTATTTTGGGCATATTTGATATTTGACGCAAGAGCCATCTATTTTTGATTGATCTATTCGTGAAAACCTTGTGTATGGCCTGCAAGATGATATTGATGTTCAAACTATTGCTGAAGCTATACAACTGGCAAAATGTGAATTTGTCTATGATTTTGCGGATTGACTTGAGACACAAATTGGTGAAAGAGGAGTGCGTTTGTCATGATGACAGCGTCAGCGTTTGGCTATCGCCAAAATTTTTCTCAAAAATCCTCAGATAATTTTGTTGGATGAGCCAACTTCCGCTTTGGATAGTTTTTCTGAAGAAGCAATTACCGAAGCAATGCACACATTGTTTGCGGGGCGTACGGTAATCATCGTTGCACATAGATTGCAAACAGTCAAACAAGCCGACGAGATATTATTATTTTGAAAAAATCCATCTGACGTAGATGGAGGTTCGATTATTCTTGAGCGTTGAACCCATGATGAACTTGTAGCATTGGGGTGAGCGTATGCGAAAATGCTTGCATTGCAGGCTGGGTTTTAAGTTGTTTTTACTATTGACATAAGTTCTATAAAAGATATATAGATGATGTTATATGCTAGAAAATGAAATATGAGATGTCCACTAGAAAGGAAGAAAAGCATAGTAGTGGCATTTTGTCAATAATATTAAATAGTATGAAACAAATAACATTAGAAGATAGATATACCTTAAATAGTATGTTAATGAGTAAAAATTTAACTGAGACAATGAAATTAACTATCAAATCAACAGAATAGAAGAATACGATATTTTTCGTAATAGAATTTATACAAGAAAAAACTAATTTTATATCTTACCACAGATTTCCCATATGAGACTTAAAAGTTATCTTTGAGCTATCGTTGTGTCTACTGGATTGTTTTGATGTAGTGAAATGAACACAAAAGATGTTCTGCTTTCTCTAAATAAAAAAAATTGTCACTATAAAGACACACTTTGTACTTTGTTAAAAGAATGAGATACAAGTAAAATGAGAGCTATTGTGTCACAAATGCCTGATGTTAAAAACGCAGAAAATTATGTTGAATGAATGTATAAGCTTGATAGTATGCACAAGTCTGGTACATTTACAACTTTTGCTGATGATTATAAAAATAAGTATTTACAGGCAGTTTATGAGCATTATCAAGATGTGTTTCTAAAAGATGCACAAAAATACAGAGCAATTGAAGTTATTATTGGGTGAGAAAAACTCCTTCTTAGATATGATCCTTTATTAGATGAAGTAGAAAAGCTTAGAAAATATGACTTGCCACTGAATTTTGATACTCCAGCAAAAATACATAGTTTTTTGGACACGTTCCCTTACTGAATACATAGTGTAATAGATCAATTAGGCCTTAAAAGTATGTCTTGAACAGAGCAACTTCAAAAAGTTAAACTTTTGGTTCAATCTATTAAGTATATTGGAGATAACGTTGCTAATGAGAAATATATGGATATTATGGAACCAACAAATAAGTACAATAGAATTAAATTTCAAAATCCTAACCATTGAAGATCAATATGACATTATCATCTGCCACCATCTTTTACTGTTTTTTCAAAGTCTTGAGATTGTGATAAAACAGCTCTTTTAGCGTATTGAATATTGAGAGAGTTATGACATGACGTATGAGTTGTGAGGTCTGAAAGTCATCTTTCTGTATTTGTTAAAGTAGTTGATGAATATAATGTTTTCAAATATAAGGGAAAAAACTATGCTCACTTTGAGACTACCAATAAGCGTAATGCGTTTGAAATAGACATTACCCCGGAAGAAATATTAGCTATATATTTTTCTGATTGAAGTGTATATACAAAACCCAAAGGTGGTGACAATAAAGACGATACATCGTCTGTATGTGGTCCGTGTGATAGATACTAGAAAGATTTCTCAATCCGTACTTACACCAGCTGTCAGACTAAATATTTTGTGTATCAGTTTGTTGCGTTTTGTGTAGCTAGGATATATTGATCTAATTCGTTGATAGCTTTTGCTTCTTCCAAAATAGAGTGTGTCAGTTTGACCAATGTTGGTCCGTATTTTTGTGCTCTTCGTTCATTTTCAATAAATTCGTGAAGGAGGGTAGCGTATGATTGTTTGAGAGAGAGCATGCGATGTGCATCGTTGTCGCTGACGAAAGAGTATTCTTTGATGATTTCATTGATCTGCTTGCGTCTCACCGTACGACGCATTTTTCCTCATCTATAAAAATTCGACTCTATTTGAGCTTTGTATTGTTCCAAAATATCATCAGACGATACGTCTGGGTGCAAGAGAGACAAGAATGTTTTGACTGGAGTAGAAATCGTCATCACTTTGAGAATAAGTGCAACTAGTTGTTCTACAGAGAGTTGTAGTAATATTTTTTTGAAAGAGGATTGGCGAATCATAATGATATGATAATACTGGCTAGAAGAAAAGCAAGGAAAACTAGATATCATAGGATTATGAGTACGAAGTTTATTTGATTGTATCTTGATTTACTGTTAGAAAAAGATAAGAAATTTATATTTATACAATAAAATTGTAGTACATGAGTAATAATTCTACGTCATTATCTAAATGATTCTTTCAAGAATGAGGACAACTTCTTGATAAATGAGTACAGACGCTCAAAAAGTCAGTCGATTTTATTCAAAATGAAATAGAAGAAGGAATATCTTTTGTTGGTTATAAGATTAAAAAATCATTGTTTTCTCTATTAGATAATCATTATCCAGATACGTATGTTTCAGACAAAGAAATTGGTCAAGCTCGTGAAGAATTTAGAACGAAATATGGACAGTAAGTTGTAGTATATTCCCACAGAAAGTCTTATTTTCTCTCAGTTATAACTCCACATCCAATAACTACATCTCCATCATATACAACAGCAATTTGCCCAGATGGTATTCCGTATTGCTTTTGTTCTGTTTGAATGATAATATTTTTTCATTCCTTAGCAACTATACAAGCTTGGGGTTCTTGTCTGTATCTAAGTTTGACTGTATAACTTTTGGATTGATCGAAGTCATAATCTGGATCTATACTATGTCGGTGTGTACAGATGTGGTGTGTTGAGTACAGACGTGGATGATCTTTTTCTGTTGCTACTGTGACTGTGTTATGTGAGACATGTATATCAATCACATAGGCTGGTATGTTTATGTTGAGTCAGCGTTTTTGTCAAAGTGTGAAAGCATATGCTCCTTGATGTTGTCAGACGATTTTTCATGAAGTATCTATGATATTTCATGTGCTTTTGGGAAGATATTGTTGCAAAAAATCTTTGATAGATACATTACCAATAAAACATAAACCCTGACTGTCTTTGCGGTCTGCATTGGGTAGTCAAATCTGATGTGCAAGCAGTCTGACTTCATCTTTTGTTATATTTCCTAGTGGCAAAAGTGCATGAGCTAGCTGATATTGGCTTAATCTTGAAAGAAAATATGATTGGTCTTTTGTGTCGTCTTTTGCACGCAAAAGCGAGTAGATTTTTGTGTTGTCTGAGTTTTGAGAGTGAACGATGTTTGCATAATGTCATGTTGCTATTGCATCACATCCCATAGCCAAGGCTTCTTCCATAAAGAGGTCGAATTTGATAAGGTTGTTGCAAAAAACATCTGGATTTGGGGTGATTCATTGTTTGTATCAAGCAATAATATAGTCAATTATACGTTCTTTGTATTCTGTACGAAAATCAAAAATTTCTAAGGGTAATCACAAAAAATCTGCAACAGATTGTGCAGATTCTTTGTCTTGACGTGTTGTACAAAATGGATTATCTGTGTCGGTATAATTTACCATAAATCATGCAACAACGTCATGTCATGCTTGTTGCAAAAGATATGCTGTGACAGCACTATCTACTCATCCTGAAAGTCATACGAGTATACGCATAGTAGTTGATTATATAATTTCAATTCTTAGTCAGACAATCAAACTTGCAAGCTTGATGTTTGATGCTCATTTACCAATAGCTAATGCTTTATGGTGTTCTGGAACTTCGATTTTTGCTGTATTTCATTCGATAGAAATGTGTCTAACCTCAGCTGGTTTTAGACAATCTCTCAAGAGATCTTCAATATTGTCACTGTGTTCAATATAATCTATTTTTTCTCATTCTAAGAGTGAAAGAACAATGTTTATTCTGTCTCATCCTTGTCCAACAAGTACTCAGATTGGATCAATATTTTCATCGTTGCTTTGTACAACAACTTTTGTTTTTTTACCTGGCATTCTTACGATTTTTTTGATAGTTATGTATCCATCTTCTAGTTCTGGAACGATTTTTTTGATGATTGCTCAGATATATTCTTCTGATGATTGCGTAATATCAAGAACAACTCATCCTTGTCCTTTTGCAATTTGTTTGAGGTACACAAAAACATCTTCTCCAATTTCGTACATTCTGTGAGGAATTTGTCCTTGTGGAGGAAGTACAACAGGTACTCAATCAATATCAAGAACTACTGAGGTTGCACTTGATCTAATAACTTTTCATTTGAGCAATTCTCATTGTTTGTCTTGAAATTTTTCGAAAAAACGTTCTTTTTCTATTCCTTTTAGATGTTGTTTGATGGTTTGAGCAGCAGCTTGTACAGCGATTCTACTAAATTCCAATCATTCTGGTGTAATATCTATGTACAATTCTTCTCCCGCGTTCACATCGTCAGTTTCATTTTTTGCATCTTCCAAAAGAATTTGTGTGTGTTCATCTTCAACTTCTTCGACAACTTCCAAGACTTTATATATGTTAATTTTTCCTTCTTCATCAATATCTACAACAATGTTTGATCTTTTAAATTCAGTATTGTCTTTTTTGAATCATGATTTAATTCCCATTTTTACGATATCAATAATTTGGAACGCATCGAATTTGTAATCTTCGACAAGCTGAGTTATTGCTAGTTGAATCTGCTTTCCATCTAATTTCATACTCCTCAATAAAAAAAATAAATCTGACGAGGGTCATTGTCAGCATAGTATGTTTTTTGTTTGTTTTTGCAAGTAAAAACCTCATTATAGATCACGTAACAAGACAATATGTGTACTAATACACACAAGAATGATTTTATATAATTGCAATACTCTATGAAAAAAAAGAATGAACATTTCATATGCGTCTGATGTCAAAAAGATATTGAACCAGCTCAAAAAACCTGTAGAAACCACTGCCCTCACTGTTTTGTATCGTTACATGTTGATGGTGATGTGCCTTGAGATAGAGCGAGTACCTGTTCAGGTCGTATGTATCCTATTGCATATCAGTACAAAACAGAAGGTAGTAGGCTATTGTTTCAATGTGATACGTGTGGCAAGCAACATCGAAACAAACAGGCAATTGATGATGAAATCCAAAATATAGATAGCTACATACAAAAATATAAGAAAATTATTGATGGATAATAGCTAAGAAAAAACTGCAAGAAATTTATTTTCTTTTGTTTTTTATGGCATAAAGCTCATTTTTTGTTTTTTGAACATATTTTTTTGGCAGTCTCTCTTGCCTAGTTGGCAAAAAAACAAAATCATCTGGGTTTTCTGGTAGTCCAGAAGAATATGCTATTTTATATGATTCTATTGCTTTTTTCATTTCGCTTTGTGCATCTCCAGTAAAATGTGAGAACATTAGTTGAAAACATACGTGACTATCTGTAGTAAGTCACAACTCTGTACGAGAAATCATAGGTTGTTTGATTGTTGTGTAGGTATCATTGCAATCAAAAAATTTCTCATCATACCCAAAAGAAAATATTTCCTTTCATAATGTATCATAAATAGGGTAAGTTTGACCTTTTTTAGATTTTATGCACTGTCTTTCTACCAATATGGTAGTGTCTGGTACTATGTCTATATTTCAATCTACAAAATCTTTGCACGCTGTCTGCATATGTATAAACGTTTCTGGTATTGCAAACACCAGTTCAACAGTATGTCATTCATTTGCTTGATGTTGTTCCTTATTTCTTAATCTAAATCTAGCGAATTTTGTCTCAGGATGTTTTTGGATCGCATTGAAAAACTCCTGTATGTCTGAACAAGTATGTAGTTGCAACGTACGTGAAACATTGTCAATAATGCTACTTATATCTTCCCGTCATTTGATTTGAATTCGAAAATCAAGATCAGAGCTGTGTTTTATTGAAAAATTTGGTCAATAGACTAATGATCATGAAAGACCATGAGGATTCTCTCATAGTATATGAGAAATAATTTCTGCTGTTTTCTTATGGTTTTTTGTTGCAATTAAAGTTTCAGCTAATGATGGTAGTCATAGAACATCAAGCGTCATCTCACTTAGATCAATTATATGTTTTTCTTCTATACTTTTATTGTTTCCAAAATTGATTGGAGCTTTCATATTAGAATAAAGATCAAGTAATACTTGTATTTTTTCTCTCAGTGCTTTGTTATTTATACTCTTTGATAATCATCTTTGCTCTAGAACTGCAGTTGAATTAGTCATTTATATCTTTACATTATAAAAAAATTGTTCTCATCTGAGAACGATATATATGATAAAAGTTATGTAATCTTTGTGCAACTTTTATAAAAGATAGTGTTTTAGTGCTTAATGTCAACTTGTTTTTTACTATTAATTTTGATTATGTTTCCAGATTATACTAACTCTATTTTGAATATTTCTGCTAGTCTTGCGTCTCATTTATGAATTACGTCCTTCTACAAACCTTTGGAATGTCTTTCTTTTGACAGTGAAACGGTTGTGTTTTTATTAATTGATTGATTAGGTGCAAACTTTATAGACAAAAATAAATGATTTTTATCTGAGAATAAAAGGCACGTTGTTACCTCTGTTTTTCCTTCTTCAACATCTGCTGCTATTCCTTCATATTTGTTTACTGTTCCGCCAGCTGAACATTGAAGTACATGATGGTATATGTATATGAGAGAACTTGGTTGTATAATAAATCCATTACCCACATGGACTGCAGTATGACAATATGACCTCAAAAAAGAACACTGACATAATAGTTTTTTATTTTCACAATCATCTGTTTTTTCTACACATGAAGGTACAGTATTTATAACAAAATCTTCATTTCAATGATCTTTGTTAAATACAAATGTTATGGATGAAAAAAAAACCCTATGGTATGATGATTTTGAATGATATATTAGTTCTATAGTTTCGTGTTTGTTAAATGATTCTACAAAATCTCTTATCTATGCGTATCGGCCATGATTTGATGAGATTTGTCATAAATATTGACCTAGTAGTTCTCAAGCGCAAGATCATTATCAAATGATTAATAATGCTTTTGCTAATCTGCCAACTAGTATTTGATCAACAAAAATAAACTATGTGTGTAGTTCAGATCATTGATTTATAGATACACCTGAAAATAAAAAGATATTAGCGTCCTCTCATTCGAAGCTTTTGGATTTGTTATATGTACCCCCTTGCTGAGAGAGAAGATTTGTTTACCTTTATTGTCTTGCAGAAAATAAACAGAAATTACAAAAATACTACGATATGTATTTATCTAAGTATTTTGAATTATATGAGAGTTCGTATTTGCTCAAAAAATGAGTTTTTTGAAATACGAATAGTCTACATAAAGAGTTTACTAATAGAATATGAGATTTTGTTATGATTGCTCGTGATGATTATGTCCGAGAAAATGATTCCTTGTGAACAAAATCTTATAAATACTGAGATCATGGGTGAATAAGTTTAGATGAAATGTTGGTTCCAGTCTGTGCTCGATAATCTCTATTACTCAAATGTTTTCATCAAAAATAATTCTTGATCTGGCTCTCCTGCGACAAATCTTGAAAAGAGTAAACTTCATATATCTTTGTATCACAACTTTCTATAAAAGTGTTGTGCAGTTCGTCAAGCTTCTGTCGAGGTCATCACGTATTTGTATCATTCCTTTTGCATGCGGTCTTCTCGATATCCTATCATCTGTGATCAATATCATTTTGATCTATGGTTTTCTTCTATCACCACCAGATCCATAAATGGAATTTTATCCCAAAAATACGAAAATTTGAGATATCAAATATACTCTTCCTTGTCTGTCATAATGAGAATTTCTTTCAGATTGATCTTTTTTTCGAGTCTGGTTTTATTTGTTGCATCTACTTTTTGTATGTATTCTATGTCTTTTATGCTTGCAAAATGTATGTCTAGCATAGAAATTTTCAATGAAGATAAAAAGATTGTATTCTTCTGTAATATATCCCCAAAAATTAATGACTATTTGGATTATATTGTTGTATAAATGCCCTAACGTTGCTAAAAAGATCTAGATCTTTTGCTGTCCCTATTGTACAAAATTTGATTGCTTGACACTCACTACTTGGTGTAAAATTGTAGTTTTCTACTGTAGTATGATATATAATATTTGCCAGCCAGTTTGATTCTCAGTTTGCTATTGTGTCTCCACTGTGTCCTATTGATATTTGGAACTGTGCTGTGACAAAATATGATGGTTGAGTTGCGACGTGCGTTACGGTCAGTCACATTTCTTCTTGTATTTCTCTTGTGAGTCACTTTTGAGGATTTTCACCAAAATCTAGTCATCATCCTGGTAGTTCTCGTTTTCCATTGTCTTCTTGAGTCAACAAAAATTCTTTTTTGTCATTGAGAATAAGTGCTTTGATACTTACTCTATAAAAACAGTTTGGAATAGTCATACTAGATATATAATACAATAAAAAATTTAGTTATATTTTTTTGCAGATGCAGATTTTGTTGCGATATATGATTGGTATAAACCTGCTTTGCTTTGCAATGTTTGGTGTAGACAAACGAAAAGCAAAAGCTGGTCGACGAAGAATTTCCGAAAAAACATTGCTGACACGGTCATTGTTGTGATGACGATTGGGCGCATTGTTTGGTATGGAAATTTTTGCGCACAAACGTGCGAAATGATCTTTTTTGTGGAAAATATATGCTGTGTGTGTTGTGTGGATTGTCTTATTTTTTGTACGAGCGTATATGTTTAGATAGATGCTACTATTTGTACTATTGATTGCTATATTTACGCAAGTGCTTGTTGTACTTTCTCAAAAATCGTATCAATGTCAGCAGATGCGTCGATATGCACCAACGGTGCATGATCTGCAAAGTAATCAATGATAGGTTGTGTTTCTTGTCTATACAAGTCTAATCTTTTTTTGATGCTATCTTGTGTGTCGTCACTGCGTCATCTTTCGAGCATTCTTTGGATAGCAATACTTTCTGATAAATCAAAAAATATTCAGATAAAATCTCTATTGTTTTCTCTTAAAAATCACAATAAACTATCAATTTGCGTTTTGCTTCTTGGGTATCAGTCCAATAACATTGCTTTGTTTGCATCTTGGATAGTTTTGATATAGACGTCAAAGACCGCGATTGTGACTTCGTCAGCAATAAGTTCTCAGGCTTGTATTTTGTGTTTTACATACTCTCCGATTGCGTTAGGACCTCACCCACTAATTGCTCTAAAAAAGTCTCACGTACTAAAATAACTATATTGTTCTTGATACGTTGTCAGTATTTTTTGTGCTTGTGTTCATTTTCATGCTCATTGTACCCCAAATAAGATAATATCTTTCATATATAATCTCAAAATATAAAAACGATACACACATGGTATGTATCGCCTCTATAAAATCAATATAAGCTTGTCGTTATCTTTGGTATGGCATAATCGTATTTTCTACTTTTGTATGCAATGGAATACGTATTGTTTCTGGGAGATATAATCCTTGGTCTGTCTCAAATCAAAGGTTCTCTTTTTGTACGCTTCATACAATATATGGTACAAAATATATTCAAGGTTCTCGATCCAATGAAGTATTGAATTGATCATGATAGTAGTATCCATACTCAATTCCTTGGAATGTAACTGGTACAGAAACCTCTGGCAGTTGTGTATCTTCTTCAAAACTTTGTACTCACATCGTATCAAGTCTCTCTTGAATGTCTTGTTGTGTTATAGGACTTACAGTTGTGAAAGACGATGTTTGTGTTGTAATGGGCATTGACATACTAGATACTCTGTTGTTTGTCGTGTCATATTGGATAGAGATTCCATATGCTCAACCATATTCATAGATGACATTTTTGTTGTCTATAGTTATTGGGAATACAATGTTTGCATTAACTCCATATCCATAATCAGTGTAGTTTGCCGACGCTGTTTGCATTACTCATTTTTCATCTATAATGATTGCATTACCGTATCATTCTGTACTGATTCCATTACTAGACAAAAATTTTTGAATAGTTGGTAAAATAGTATCAAGACGAACTGTACTTGGTTTTGGTTCTTGATCAGAAAAGTAGTCAGTGACTATATTGTTGTTATTATAATACATTGATATTTGGTTTGACGCTGTGTCTAGTGTGACAACATATTTGTTTGGGGTTTCCCATGTAAGAGAGGTGAATGTCGCATTTTGTGCGATATTTTTGTTTCCATTTGTGATATCTTGGATCATACTTCCAACTGAGTCAGATAGATTTTTTTTTGGAGAGGTTAGTTTATATGCTGTGAGTTGTTCTTCCCAAGTTGGAAGATCTCATTGTATTGTGTATGTATATCATTGAAAGACATAGTTTTCGTCAATCATCATTCATCCTCACATTCATCATGCCATTCTTTTGTCAAAAGATGTTGCTCACATAACAGAAGGATTAGCATTTTGTTTTGCTCCGTTTGATCCTGCTGCTTCTTGCGTGTTAATTTGTGTTGCATTTGGAGATGTTGTGCGAACAGTTAGTGCTTGTGAGCCTTCATCGTCCATACTAATATCTAGCTCTTGAGTGTCTGAGATTTGTTGGTCTGCAATCTCTGGATGTTTGTTAAATTCCATAGGTAATTGCATGAGCAAAACACCTGCAACAACAGCTGTACACAACCCTGCAGTATAGGGTATGACATAACGAATCCATGATGTTGGTTGGATTGAGGTCAGTGACGATGTTTTAATACTGTGAGTTGATAGTGACAATGCAATTTGAGATCGAAGATCTTTTTTGAATGTTTCATCGATTTGAACAGAAGGATTTCTTTGAAGTAATTCTTCTATGATCGGACTAATTTTTTCTTTTTGAGATGCGAATTCTGGATACATGTCCAAAAACTCTTGGATAATATGTTGAGCAGTATTGTTTGATGTTGAGTTATTATTTGTTGTCATGGTTAAAAACCAAAAAATATAAAAACTGACTAGATGTTTGTTTGTATGAGAGAACAAAGTATTGCAAACGCTGTGAGGTGTCCGCATTGTTCTTGTAGTTTTTTGAGTGTTCTATGAAATCCTTGTTTACAAGCATCCATTGATTTTCATGTGATATACGAGATTTCATCATATTGTAATCCATCCCATAATCTCATCATGAATATTTCACGTTGATCCAATGATAATGTTGCCAAAAACCCTTGTACTTCTTTTCGTTGGACACGTGCGTTTGTCTGTTCACGAAGTGATTGGTCATGATGTGATGCAGTATCCAAAAGCCGATCATAACAGTGAATTGGAGATTTTTTTCTTGTATGATCAATAAGAGTTGTGTAGGCTATACGATAGAGCCGTGTACGAAATGATCATTTTTGTGGATCGTAATCTGTTAGTTTTTCAAATACTTTGAAGAAAACATCAGCACAAATATCTTCACTACGTACTTTGTCTTGTAATTTACTCATCACAAAGCGGTAAATGTCGTCGACGTGTTCTGTGTACAATGTGTGACAGGCTTCTTCATCGCCGTTGATGCATGACTGTATGCATTCTTCATAGTTTTGTTTTTCCATGGAAAGTCTTTTGATCTAAAAGTGATATCTAACATGCTAGCATATCTATACTACGAGTTACTAGACAAAATAGTAACATACTATTTTGCAAAATCAATATGTACAGCTTAGAGACCTTTATTTTGTGAGTTACATTTTTGAGCTTTTATATTTTGTATCAAGAAACGATCATAGACGAATAATCTGACCTTGGTGTGTTGTTTCTATTTCTTTTTGGAGGAGGGATATGAAATGTTGCTGATCATATCAGAGCACATACGTCTCTGGTGTATAAAAACGTGGCCAATATAAAGGATTTTTTGGGTGTCATAAAACAACCTGATGATCAGGAATATCAAGTGCTTGTATATGTTGTATTCTTGTTTGCTCATCAAAGTGACTCGTGCGAGACTTTATGTTGGCAACGGTCGTGTCGCGTGCTATTACTGTTATTAGTTGTGTTCATATCATGCGAGCATGTCGCAAATACCGTGCATGACCAGGATGTGTTTTGTCAAATGTCCCAAATGTCATAACTGTAGTAGTTGTGTTTTTTGCTACTGTGCTATCGTGGTGTATTTGTTGCGTGAGTTGTTCTATATTGTCAAACTTTTGGTTTGCTCTGATATAATGATACGGGAAAATACTTATTGTCTGTCCATAGAGATCTAATGCACAATCAAAAATATGTACTTCAAAAAGTCATTTCTCTGCTTGATATGTTCATACTCCAGAGTACATTTTTTGTTGTAAGTCTGATGATATGCTTTGCATGTGTTGCTCGTATTGCGAAGAGTTTGAACTTTGTCACATAATTGTGTCGTGTGTTTGTTCAAATGTCCCGAGAAGTACGGTACATGCGTACACACCGTCAGATATATTATTTTTGGTCCATGGTATATTTGCTGTAGGAAATCAGATAGTTCTTCCAAGTTGTTTTCATTTTTGGACTATGCCGACGACTTGAGGAAAATGCATTGAGGTTATTGTTACAAAAAATACAAAAAAATTGCTGACTGCTATGTACGTTGTGCGTGTTTGTATGCGTATTTTGCTAGCATATCATACTCAAGGTTTACGGTATGATTTTTGGTGAGTGTTCATAGATTTGTTAGTTCTTGTGTGATGGGAATAAGTCGAACACTAAACGAATCGATATCGTCTTGTACGACAGTGAGACTGACGCCGTTGATAGCAATACTTCACTTGGAAATGATATAAGGATTGAATGCCTGTGGATACAAAATAACGAGTTCCATTGATCAATCAGTTGCGATGTGGGTGCTTTTTACTGTTCAGGTTGTATCAATGTGCCCTGTAACAAAATGTCAATCAACACGATCTCCATAACGAATGCATTGTTCAACATTAAATGTCTCTCATGCTTTTTTTTGTCAAAAGTTTGTTTTTGATAAACTTTCTTGCATAGCAAAAAAACTATAAGTTTCTTTGGAAAAAGAAGTGATGGTCATACATGCACCATCATGAGCAATACTGCATCATACAGATAGTTCTTGTGTGTCAAATGTGTTTTCTACAACAAATGTTCATCACGAGATATCCAATATCTTTGCTTTTCATGTTACGATGCCAGAAAACATTGTAAGGGGGGTGAAATAAAATATGTCAATTGTTTTTTGTATATACTGTGTATGCTTCCTATGTTTTTGTTTGGTATTATGAGTTATGTTGACTTTTTTTGTCAAATTTGTATTCTATATACAAGGTATTTTTTGTACTATTTTGTATACACTTTTATATTATTCTTGTTGGGTATGTCAAAGTCTTTTCTCTTTTTGTGAAGTCGCTTTTGGTTGTGTGTATGTTTTTGTTTTCTTGTGTCTAGTTTGTATTGTGGGTGAGTGTCTGCTGCACCACAACAAACGATACGAAATCAAGATGTCGCAACACACTTGGCAAATAAAGCAACATTTGCTGCAAGACCAGACATGGTGCAACAACTAGAAACTGCATGAAATGTAACCGATGCTGTAAATATTCTTTTTCCTGACCAAACATGACCTGATAGAACGCAATACGAGTCTCACCTTTGAGATTTGCTTACAACACCATGATTTAGTCTTTCGTCCCAAGATTGGATGAATAGATTGTATCAATTACAATTGTATGCAGATCCATATGAATCAAAAGCAAAGTTAGCCTTGTTGCGATATGATGTTTTTGCTGTAAACCAAGATTCTAATATTACTTATTCTGATGTGTATGAACAACAACAGTTGTTGTATGGTTATACACTATGAAACTACAAAGAAATGATAAAAAGACATACTTTCAATAATAATAATCCACTTTGAGTGTGAGTATGATGAAGATGAGACTATGCGGTATGAAGATTTATAGATCTTTTGAGACAAAACGTAGATAACCCAAATGAAAATTATGCAAGAGAGCTGTTGCAGTTGTTTTTGATGGGTGAGTTTAAACCATTTGACGATCCTTTGGCGGATGAGCCTTTGTATACAGATGATGACGTAAGAACTCTTGCCAAAAAAATGACCTGACTTGAAGATGATCCAGTAACTCACCAAGTCTCATTCAATCCTGACCAACGTAATATGTCTACGTGATTGCAATTGTTGTCTGGGTGATTGGCTGCCTGATATACTGCTTCTCAATTTCCATATCGAGATGCTACGACCAATACACTCAATTTGTCACAAGCTCATGTCTCTATTGGAGGAAATAACGGAGTTATAGATAATACAATTGAGTACATTTTTGCAAAAAGAGAATATGAAATTGCGTTGTTGTTAGCGTATAGATTATACAAATACTATGTTATTGATGATGTGCAATGAGCACCACATCAAGCTCGTGTTGAAGAATTTGCTCAATATATCGTTGATCAAAATTTTGAACTTTTGCCATCTGTTCGTTGGTTGTTGACAAGAACATGGATGTATGAATCTGCATCAATGTCAGCGTTGCATTACAAGAATCCAACAGAACTTGTGATTTGAACTATGAAAATATTGCACCAAAATGATACAAAAATAGATATTAATACATATCACCCGTACTTATTAAATACATTTGCTTGGGTTCCATATTATCCAGGAAGTATTTTTTGAAGAGATGGATTTGATAATAATCAGATCTGGATGAATGAGTATATTCTCAATCAATGGATGAGTTATAGTACGTTTTTTGCGTATAATCAAGAAGTCCGTGATAATGGAGCTGGACACATGTGGACCTGAAGTTATGAATTGACTTGAGCTCAATGACTATTGTGAACTATACCCGCTACACCAAGCGACCTTATTGATTCACTTCAAAATGCTTTGTACATAAACAGAACTTTGTCGCCAACTGTGAGAACTGATATAGAAAATTATCTGACATCTGGATGAACTATTACATACGATCCTTTGGATTCTGCGTATATGAATGTGCACGTCAGATGAGCTATTGCGATGATGTTGGTGCAGCCTGAGTTTATACTTGTTGCCTGACATAATAATGCAACAATGCCCGTCACAACAACGCCTTCAATCATTGACTGACCAAATAAGATTGTGTTTTTGGAGTTATTTGGTGGATATGATTGGATATATGGATTGATTCCTCGTGATCAATATCGTACATATGTCCAAAAAAGATCAATACTTGCTGTGCCACTTGCTGACATGATAGATGTCTGATCATTTTTTATGAATACTGCATTGTCTCCTTTGTATGATTTGTTTCAACAATGAAATCTTACATTGATCAACGGTGTATGAAATCCATATCACTCGAGATGACACGATACTGCACAAAGACAATCTACATCATATTATAACAAACAAATTTTGTGATCAGAGTGAGTGTTTGGGCATTTGATCAAAAATGATATTCCAGAAAATACGTATGTTATATCAACAATAAGACCAAATATATTTTCTCATGGAAAGTATATAAATATTGGACCAAACTCATCTGAAATACAATTTGTAGCACAACCTTGGTCTGTCATACCAAGTGGTGAAAAAACACTTATTGTTCAAGCAATAAGAACGGTTTTGACAAACAGAACTGTCTATCCTGACACGGTGGAAGTTGTGTATGATGGTGCCAAATCTTTGGATACTGTTGCAGGATTGCCTGGACCATCGAGACCATGATACAATCTCGCATGACAATTGGCATATATCCAAAAACTTATGGATAATAATATGTGATCGGCGTATTATGCTATAGGATGAGGATGATTTGATACGCATGCCAAACAACAAGAAGAAAATGTTCTTACCAACAAAATGGTTAGTTATGCAGAAGCTATCAAAGGATTTTTTGATGCAGCAGATGCAGCAGGACATAATGTAACTATTGTCGTACATACAGAATTTGGTAGAACTATCAAAAGAAATGGAACGGACTGAACTGACCATGGGAAATGATGATGATATTTTATCATCTCAAACAATAACAATATAGAAAGTTCGTTTGCTGATAAAACCTATGGAGACATTAATCTAGATTTGAACAAAAAAGATCGGTTGTGAGTATGAATAGACTACAGAGCTATCTACAAAAATATTTTTGATGCTTTGTATAATTATACACCACCAGAACTTGCAAGTTTTGCTCTGAGTGATGAAATAGATACAACACCACCTCGTATCTATCATATGAGACCTCAATACAAATCTCTTAATAATGGATCTTTGAGTGTAATATTATATGGACAGGTTGCGGATGTAAACTTTAGACCTCTGAGCATGGGTGCCCATATTTTCTTGTGATGGTGAGATACTGCCACAACAATGCAAGAAGAAAATATACGAAATATCGAAAGAAACGTTATACAATCTGATACAGAGTTTATGCGAAAAAAAGACCGACAACCACAATGACAAAAACGTTGGTTTGCAGGAACGTGAATGGATAATCAGCATGCTATCACTCCTTTTTCTGGGGTGTTGGATTTGCCTGTTATCGTTCCATCTCCTGGTGTGACTCTTTCTTCTTGAGCACATACGATTTTGAGAACATATAACGATACTACTGTTGCATGATCTTTTCCTGTCAATATACCTCTTGCAGCAGCAACGACATATATATCCCCTACGTGATTCGGTTCAATTTCAAGTCCTATTGCAACAACAATTGTGTCTCTTGAATGAAATGATACATGGCATGGAGGAGTGATCTTGCCAGAGTCTTTGTATGTAGATACTTTTGTTTGACCACAAGCAATACTCACAGATACAGGTATGCCATTGGATAGTATGTATATTAGCCATTTGATGAGAGTATGACCTGATACTCTTGGGTTGTCAATGAAAACCACTGACCCAGTCACGATCTCTATCAATAATGTTCCACCTCTTGCAGCGTGATATGATGTTATTACTTCCACAGATGGCATAACTCGATCGGTGTTTACTTCAGACGTACAACCTCAGTCAGGGGTATTATCTTTTGTTAGTGATACATTACAGTTGTATGCTTTGGTTGATACAAGTACGCCACAATGTGAGATTATTGCCAAAGAATTGCCATGAGTTTTTCAATACGAATTAGCTCGAGAAACACAAAATACAAATTCTTGGAATTTTGATGGATGAAGTGTGTTATGAACGTGATTTAGTTGAAGTCATGTTGTGACATTGGGACAAAATCAGTTTGAGACATTTAGTTTGACTGCTCAATGAACAGGATGAGCGACTACATGTTCGACTACAATTGATACACGTGTTGATCTGACATTTCAAACTCCGTCGTGTGTTCTCAATAACTATAGAAACCCAGATGGTACGTATACGCTTGTACGAAGTTTTGCATGAACGCAACCTCTTGCAGCATCTCTTATAGGTGCACAAGACGTTTGAGATATTACAGACCTTTCTATGTTGTCGACAGTGACATCAGCACCTGTACAAAGTATTAGTACATATACAATGACTGTACTTTGACTGCAATCAAGTGCAACATGTAGTACAACAATCAATACTATCGCTCCAACAACTGGATGATGAACATCTGGGTGATGATCTACGCCTTCAGATAGTGATGGTGCAGAGCGTCCAAAAACAAAATGAGGATGAGTAAGAGCACCAGCATTGGACGTATGTCCAAAGGGAGATTTTTCTCCAAGTTATTATGATAATACGTGTGGTTTTTCTTCATCGAAAGATCCGAAGAATAATGATTCTACAAACGGAGATGTAAAAGGCGATACAAACGGAGATATAAAAAATGATACTGACAACGATTGACAAACAACTACAAATTGATGATCTGCTTCTGAGACACGAAAACAAACAATTGATCGTCTTTTTGCAAAACTTGAGACCAAATACAAATCTGATCCTGCCAAGCTTCGTCGTGTATTCTCAGCAATTCAAAGCATTGTTGAAGAAAAGAAGTGACCAGTTCTTGATTCAAAATGGCAGTATCTTGTAGATGCTGCTCGCCGTATCGAAACTAAATATAACACAACACGTGTTTCAGAACAAGATGTTGTCTCTTGGTTGTATGATAACTGATTTACCTCGTTTGATACACTTGTGTGATATAGATGATACAAAGAAGTAAAAAGAGAACACGCTGCAAAAATGCTTTTGGTGGCAATGCAACTACGGTGAGAGACGATACCGTCTCAAACAAATACGTCTTGTATGTTTGCAGATACAAAAGATGTTAATCCTGATTTGCTAGATGATGTACTCAATGCATGTAAAGCATGAATCATGCAATGATATGATGGTAAATTTCATCCAGACGAGTTGGTGAGTTATGCGCAAGCAACGGTGATGGCAGAAAGAATTCTTCGTGGTATGTTGCCACCATCTAGTCCTCGACGAGAAAATTATCTGGTACGTGCACAAGGTGCATGATATTTGCCACAATGACGACCTACAACCAAAACTTACATCAAGAAACCACTTACAAGAATGGAATTATGATATTTGTTATACAATGTGTGACGTCTCAAGTGAACAACAACGATAGTCGCAGAAAAATAAAAAAATGGTAGAATGACAGTAATTTGGTTTAGAAAAAACACTACATCGTGAGATGTGGTGTTTTTGATTTTTGAGTAGTTACATAAGAGTTGTCTTTATTATCGTAGATAATAACTATAATATCATACATCGACAATACTTGATATAAGGTGGTTGATTTAACAAAACGGTTACTCCTCCAACCTCCCCTAAAGTAGGGGAGACTTTCTAGTGCGCTTTCCCCTCCCTATTTTAGGGAGGGATACAGGGTGGGTAATAGATACAATGTATGTATAATCGGTAAGATAGTTAGTTTTCTACCACAACAAATCTATCATCAGTCCAATACTAATAATCAACATAAAGATTGCTGAAACTAATGGTGATCGGCGAGCAAGTGCAGAAACCTTGTCATAGACTCTATTTCTCAAAAAAATTGTTACACAGACAAGTACAAGCAAAAATAGAAATATTCATAGTCATAGTCCTCATATCAACGGGAATACGAGATCTAAACGCCCAAGTCACAACAGCAACAAAAATATACTTCGTCCAAACGTACACGGTGTCAGTCACGATATTACACTTAGTCGAAGTGTTGTTTTTGTATTTGTCTTTTTTTCTTTGGATGTGTCGGTGTTCGGGTTTTTTCGATATTTGTATGCTCTTCGAGCAAGCCAGAGGCTTATTGTAAACAAAACAAACACACTTCCGATTTGTACGTATCACATATACACACTTGGATCAACGAACTCGAAAAATACTGTGGTAATAACAAACAAAAGTACGATATCGAGCAAATGTGTTACAGAAAATATTCACGCAAATAAGATACCGTGTCATAGTGATTTCTTTTTGTCCAAAATATAACTGATAAGTATGTTTTTGGCGTGTCATGGTCACATTGCATGTATGATTCCCAAAAATACAACTATCCCAAACATATACCAAAAGTTGCTTGTATCTCCGTTGGCGTATTCGTTGATAAAACTTAGGGCTTTTTGGAGTCGAGATCGTCCAAACGTTCATGCTCACAATCACGTTTGATCTAGATTGCTTTGTGTTTGCGTATCTGTTTGTGTTGTTGTGTCAACAACTGGAGGCGCGTCAAAAATCATTCATGTTTGTGTTCCATCAGACATATCTCAAATCATATATGCTTGTCATGGTCACGGATCTGGATTGACGGGATCTCGAGAATTATACACTTCTTCATAATCAGAATATCCATCGTTGTCGGTGTCACGTACAAGTGGGTCAGATTTATATGTTTTTTCATCTTCGTCACTCAGTCAATCTCAATCTGTATCAACTGTTTCGTATGAATCCAAGTTTGGGACGTCATATTCGACAAATGTGACTTTGTTGTTGAGAACTTTGTATGCTATGGGTTGGATATTTTGAAGTCATCTTCATAGATTGTAGAGTGTGAGTCTGTTGGTTTGTAAGGGAAAATCCAAAAAAAACGCAATAGCGATACTGACTTGGTCAAGTTGTTGTTCGCATGTGAAAGAATAATTGAGCTCAAGTCATTCGCTGATGATCTTATACGGTTCTTTCTCTGGTATAAATATATTTCATAACACACAAATTTCATCGTTGTTTGTGATTGAAATATTATCACGAATATACTCTTTGATACGATCTTGCTCAGTATAGAAATATTCCACACCATCTGCCTTGACTCATTGTTGTCACAACAACCAAAAAATTTCAAAACTATGAATATAACTTGTCGCGTTGATGATATTTGTGTGATAACTCAACGTTGTTGATGAGATATCAATTGGATGTGCGGTTGATAAAATTGGCACACATAGTGAAAATAATATCGACACTAACAAAAAGTACTTTTTTAAACGTTTGATCATACGTGATTACTTCACATGCTAAAAGTATATGTGTGCTTTGTATTATCTAAGTGTTGCTTTGACGATTCTGATATTGCTATGAAATGTTTTGACCTCTTCAAATATTCGTGACGCATCATACGCTTCACGCAAAATCTCAACTTGTCGCGTCATCATCTCCAAAAATAGAACACTTTGTTGATACACTGGAGCATCGCTAACCAATCATGCAATATCATCCA
Source organism: uncultured Candidatus Peribacteria bacterium (assembly GCA_964526045.1). Taxonomy (GTDB): domain Bacteria; phylum Patescibacteriota; class Gracilibacteria; order Absconditabacterales; family Absconditicoccaceae; genus CAZGIF01. Next base: position 267,835 of record CAZGIF010000002.1, read on the forward strand.
AAAATATCCTGTACAAATCTAACCCATCATTCCCTCACAAAAAAGCCATAAGAGGTTCTCGTTTTTGTGCGCTTTCGTCAGCATCTTGAGCAAATGTGTCATCTGGAATATACGGTAAATTTGCAACAAAAATAGGATGTTCTGTTGCTTGAAAATTTGTTGTAGTTTTTCAAACTTTCAAAAAATCTATCAGACTGGATTGAACGAACGCAAACTTTTGTTGGTCTGGCGAGTCTACCAAACGTGTCAGATTCTTTTTTGCAACTTCCAAAGCATCTGGGCTCAAATCACAACAAACGACATTTTTGTACACCTGTGGACATTCCAAAAAGTTTGAGATTCACAAAATACCGCATCAAGTTCCGATGTCATACAAATATGCTTGTGAGGTGGTGAGCGTGTGGGCGTGATCAATCACAGCTTGAATCATGTATTCGGTTTCTGGACGAGGAATAAGTGTTGCTGGAGTCACAACAAAATCTCTTTCAAAAAACGTCACATGTCACAGAATATACTCTAGTGGTTCTTTGTCGTCCATGTGACGATGATAGTCTTTGAGAATTGCCGTTTCTTTGTCATGTGCTACGGTCGTGTCATAGGAACGAAGAATATCATCTTTTCAAGAAAATCACAAATGGTGACAAAGTAACAATTCTAAAACATGTTTGTTGGTGCGAGATGGATCTTTGAGAAAGTCGAATATTGTCATAAGAAGTGTGCAGTAAAATCAATAATTCTCTTGCTAGAATAGCTATTTTTGTATAAAATAAAAGGAATATTTGTTGTAAAATCTATGAAAAAATCCAAACTCTTCAAAAAAGTCAAAACTGAACATACAATCCTCAAAGATTTTATCAAACTTTTGCAATATATTGAAAAGTCTGACCTTGTTCAAAGAATTATTCCTTGAAGAATATCGAGACAACAAAAAGGAAGTAGTGCTTTATATGTACATTTTTCGTATTTTACTGCTACCTGATGCAAATATAATATGTCCAAGTGATGAACATCACAAGAATTATTTGTGGTTTGTCGTGAAGAGGATAGAGAGAGTGTGAAAGAGTATATTCAGGTGTTTGTGGGGGAGTTGTAAACTTATTTTTACTCTGATTGACTCGTAAACAAACCCCTCCATCGCAAGAAATTCTTGAGTAAACAAACCCCTCCGTCCTTCGGATGCCTCCCTTTGTCAGGGGAGTAATAGTATGTGATTATTCATTTTCTGGCTCCCTCCTTGATAAGGGAGGGTTGGGGTGGGTTTGCTTACAAAGTGAGTTTTTTATTGTGATGATGTAGATGTGATAATTGTATAGTATATTGACTTACTTATATAATATTATTTTGTATTGATAATGGTCATTTTCTTATTATAAACTATATATTTATAATCAAGAAAAGATGAAAATTCAAGTACCTCAATCATTTTCTAGTGTAGAAAAATGAGATAACACTACTATACAGAAAAGTGTTTTTACTAATCTGAAATATTATACGAAGCATATGCTCGCTACACTTTTAGTAGTTTGAGCTTTTTCTTCATTTAGTTCTGCCTTGGGTCAGAATAAACTTGAAGGTAGTACGTTTACTACAGAATTTAAACAATATATAGATGATAAAGAAGAAAAGTGAGGTACTACATATGAAGAACAACAAATTTGGAAGATGCTAGAGACATGAGAGTTTCATACTGTCCAAAATAATTCAAATCATACAAGTTTTTCATTAGAGAAACTTTATCCAAAGAAGCATGATTACTGATATCCTTACAAAGCTCGTCGTATTGATGTTTTGAAAATGTGGTTGCGTAAAAAATGAATGTATGATATGTATACAAAAACTCCATTGTTGTTTTTAGAGAAATATTGATCTAAGTTAAATGACTTTGCTCTAGCAGAGTCTATTATATTAATGGTAGATATTACTGATTTTTCTAGATCAGATGTTGTTTTTTTATACCCAGAGTATAAAGATAAAAAATTTCTGCATGGGTTTTTTGATTCAGATTTTTTTGAGATTGACAATGATAAAGTTGTATCTTATCTAAAGAAAATGCCTGATGGTGAAGCAAAAGATGATTTTGTTTCTTTTATTTTCAAAGAAAATTTTGAAAATATTTATAATAAAACATGATTTGATATTTTTTGTTCGTACTTTCGTCAGAATTATAAAGAAGATTTTCGTAAATTGCTGTGGAGTGAAGTAAGTTTTAAAAAACCTGGCAATGTATTGAAGTTTGGTGAGTATCTTGATTTGGAACCATTTGCATATGAAATTATAAAAAGTATCTCTATTTATCATTCTGACGAGATATTAGGTGAATATAAGAATTTTCAAAACATAGAATGAGCAAGAGATTTATTTGATCAAGCATTAGATCGTGTAGAAAATCCATTTGATCATCTCAATGACTCTGTCTTGAATAGTCCAGTATGAAAAGAGGTTTTAGAAAAATACTTGAAATTGAATATTGAGTCAGTTTTTGATGTTAATGAGAGTGTGAATGACTCTATTTACGCTAAAATGATTATAACTGATGCCTTTGATTATAATTTAAAACATACTCCTTGGAAAATAGCTGGAGCATATTATATAGCTACATATAGATCTAATAAGCAAGAATTACCAGACTGGCTTGAAATATTATTTCATACTAGTATAACCCAATCAATTGAGAATATACGTAAAAACAAACCAGAAGCTTTCATATGATATTATTGATCTGTTTATATAGACATTCTTGGTGAAGAAGAACGAAAAAAAATTGTACAAGAAATATTGCCAAAAGTATCAAAAAGTAATCCATGAGTTGTTATTTCACAGTATGATACATATAAGCAAATAGTTGGTAGTGAACAAATTCTAGAAAAAACCTTATCTGTAGTAGAGGATCAGTATTTGTGATATGTTATCGAACTTTACCAAGAATCTCCTCAACTTCTTGATTCTCTTGTTGATATGGATGAAATTCGAACAAGATTTTCTGTGTTTGATCCATGAACTTGTGCTTCTCATGTTAAATTATGGTCGCAGCGTGAGTGTGCTGAAGGTATGAAGAAAAATTTTTCTAATCCTTATGCTTTGAGTGAATTATGGTTTGTTTTAAATTGAAATTGACCTCGACAAGTAAGAATTGACTCTCTTGAGAGTCCATATTTTGAATCACAACGTCTATTGTTCGAAAGTATGCAACAAAACATAACTTCCTTGAGAGTTTGAAATGACACAATAGCAAATCCTACTGAATACCTTAACTTTGGTGCATGAATACTAAAAACGTATGCAATTGAGCCTCAAATGTATCAAAATAAAGACGAAACTGTTAACCGAGATAAAGTTTTGGGAACATATGAAAAAGGACTTGATGAGTTTATTGCATGGTGAGAAACTCTTAAACAACAGCCTTTGCATAGAGTTGTTGCTATTCCATCTGTTAAAAACGGTGATGATCATAATGGAGCTTTTGAATATGCTCGTTTGTGACTCTTACATCATTTTGACACGCTTCAAACAAATGGTTCATTTGTGAATATGTCTGAGAATACTCCTTCAGAAGTCTTGAAGAAAATTAGAGAGTTAGCAAACAATGATGGAGGTTTTATTATAGCTTATCTCGCAGGTCATTGATGATTGGATGCTGAAACAGCACATTACAAAAAAAGCTGGACAGCCTCTGATTTTGAAGAACTTCGTTTACTTACTGAAGAACATCCAAATATTTTTGTCAAAATAGATGGTTGCCATGCATGGAAGAAAAATCTCATATCCCCAGATGTAAAAACACCGTCTAATGTATCACTTAGTTCTGGTAATACAGTTAGTTATTGATCATCTTTTTGTTCGTCTGGAGAATATTATATTTTATATTGATCAGATATGCTTATACTAGATGCATATCGTCAATCTCAAAATTGAGAGTATAATTGAGATTTTAATGATGATAATTCTGTTAATTTTGCAGAATCATTCATTAACACTTATAAGAATGAAAGGTCTTTGACTCCTTTAGTCTATAAGGGGTGCTTTATATTTTAACTTTTCCACTACAAACTCACTCAAGAATCCTTTTTACTTCTTCCCATGGTTATGATTCGTTCAGTTGGTGATTTAGTTTTGTTATTGTTGTGATGTATTTTTGTTTTTGTGGTTTTTTGTCTGTATCATTATCGCCAATCACAAAATGAAAATTTTGGTAAAAGTATACCATCGTCTAATTTTTCTCCATATCGATGAATAGCAATTACGACGCTCATTGTCTGAGTGCTTGCTAGTACCGTGTTGTTGTTTGCATGGGTATCTACAGCGGAACCTCTTTTACATATCGATATTTTGTGAGTCAATTATTTGGATATCTATGCAATAGTTCTGGTTTGTCAGATACTATCAGCACTATATTTTATACAAAAAACAACGTTTATTTTTCGTGGTTGGTGGTTTATGGGCAATTTTCATGCTCAGATTTTTGCTGAATATAGACAGTTTCTTCGTATGATAATATACTTGATTAGTCGACAATTTCTTTATGTTTGACTCTTTTTGTATTTTGTTTGATTTTTGGCACAAATTACACAATCTCCCTAACCTACATATCTTCTACACCCCAACAATATTTGGTACTTTGCTATACCAGTACATAGCACTTTCGTCAAATATTTTACGAATGTCTTCACCTACAACAAAGCAGAGGTCTTGAAATTCATGTGTGTCTATACGAAGTTTGAACATAGCTTCAAATTCTTCTTCTGTTTTGTCAGTGTCTAGTGTTGCTATAAGAGCAACTCTTCATGATGCGTCGTAGACAAATCATGTAATCACAATATCATCGAGTTCTTGCTGATTTAGTGTTCGTCATAGTTCTTCTTGTGTCTCTACAACCAGAGTTTGCTCTATGATATTTGTAGTGATACTGTTCTTTTTGTTAATTTCTTGGTTATTTTCTAGTTTATTAAGCTCTTCTTGATCAATTTCTGTCACTCATCATACTATTTTCGGAACGATTGGTGTTTTTAGTCAGACAACAAGAGATCTTTCGATAGCTCATGTTGTTTTATGTATTTTTTTTGTTCGAGGAAAAAATGCTACTGACAGCCCGTTACAGTTTGTGTCAGGGAAAGTATATGCAATAGTATTGTTGTTTGTGTGTTGGTTGTATGTCTGTTGCGGTGCTTTTGCTCCCAAGAAAATATTGTGTGCATAACTAAATGTCTTTCATACTATGTGCAATATGTTAGAACTTTGAGAATTTTCTTTGTGAGCTGATGTTTCGAGTATGATCTTTTCTAATTTTACATTTGTTCAATTGTAGTTATATATTTTTTCTAATAGTTGTTTTTTGTGCATAGCAAAATCCTTTGATGTTGGTTCGTCACAAACATTTTGAATCTGTGTCTGGATCTCATCTAGTTTGATTTTTTGTGCAAAAGGTACGTAAATATGAGTATGAACGTACGTGTTCTTGGGGTTATAATGCATAAGTTTTTTACAAAAATGATGCTTCTATATCTTTGTATGCTGCGTTTGCTTGCATTCGACTATCGATGTTTCATGTGTCTCGGATTGGAAGATCTGAAATAAAAGGATAGACATTGTCATTGACCATAACGTTTTTGAGTGCTGGTCGAGGATAAATTTCTCATGATTGTGCATCAGCTTGCGTTGTCGCTACATCTTCAAAAAAACGTGGTGGAACAATATATGGACTATATGAAATAAGATTTGATGGTGCTTCTTCAGGTTTTGGTTTTTCGATATAGTCAGTGATACGTCAGTCTTGTATCTGTGCAACACCATACTTTGATACGTCTTCGTATGGAACTTCAGTAAGTGCCATAACAGATCATTTTTTTTGATTATAGACGTCCATGATTCAAGAAAATATTCATGGATGGTATATACTATCTCCATACACAACCATTGCGTCATCATTACCAACTCGCGGTGCTGCCTGCAAGATTGCGTGTCAGGTTCATTTTTGTTCAAATTGTCTCACAAATGTGATATTAGCTAGACGTTGAGGTTCTCTAATCGCTTCCAATTGAGTCAGTTTTCATTTTTTTTCTAATATTTGTTCGAGTTCGTAGTTTTTGTCAAAATAGTCTTCTAGAGATTGTTTTGCTTGTGAAACTACCATGATTATGTCTGTGATTCCTGCCTTACTGAGTCATTCGACGATATAATGAATGACGGGTTTTGTTCCAACTGGAAGCATTTCTTTGGGTATTGTTTTGGTGAAAGGAAGCATACGCGTTCCGTATCAGGCTGCCAAAATTATTGCTTTCATGTTTGACACAAAATATAAAAGTAGTATTTATATATTGATTTGACCATCTAATGCAATTCGGGATTTTTTTGACAAAAAAGATAAATCTGACTATACTTGGTGTATGGTTTGAATTATTCTTTTTATAGTAGGAGCCATAGCTTTATATAGCTTTTGGGCGTGGGTGATAAAACACATCACAAGGCATCAATCTAGTCACTGGATTTGGATGCATATTTTGATCGTGGGTGTTTTGAGTACTGCTATGATTGGTGTTTTTCCTATGCTCGTAGAGATGTTATGAATCAATCAAAAAGCATTTATCAACTCGATGGATTACAAAACAATTGGCTCGTATTGTGTGTATTTGCTTGTATGTTGACTGACTATGTATGTTGGTTACGTGCATGCATTTCCAACGTCCAATTTTGTCAGAAAGATTATTATTTTCGTTCTTTCGTTTGCTCTGATTGCGTGATGATGAGTGGCTTTGGCTATCCCATGATATATTATTTATTTTAGTTTGGTTGCGTTTGGAGAAGAATACATCAAGTATGCATTCTGATTTTCACTTTACCAAAAACTTGGTATTCATCATACCGACTTGCTGTTGTTTACTATCATTTCTGGGTTTGCTTTTGCGTTTATAGAAAATGGCGTCTATGCTCGATACGCTATTGAACCAGCAGAGTGAGCAAGTCTGATGCAAAAACTATGATTAGCTTTCAAAGTTTTGGTTCAAAGATGAATTATCAATGTGAGTGTTCATGCGTTTTTTACTGGTATTATTGGATGGTTTACGCTTGTTCGTCCAAAAGAAACCCCAAATGCATTCAAAACTATCATATGAATCATGTTATGATCATGTATTCATATTCTTTTCAATAGTTTATTGAGCAAGTGAGTAACGTTTGTGATGCCCATCGTAGTTTTGGCGTCATATATTATGATTAGTTTTTTGTTGTTCAAAGCTGATACTCTTTTTGTTGAACCTTGAGCTCTCCCTTGAGAAAGCAAAGCATGAGACAAAAAGCCTTCGCCTGACACAGGTCACGCAGTTGCATAAATAGAGGAGGTTTTGTATTGTTGTTTATATTTCTGATTTTTGATGACAGCTTTTGTATGTTCATATTGTCTCTATGGTGTACTGATCTTGATGTATTTCTAAATCAAGCAATTGCTTTCTCTTTGTTATCAATTATTCTCTCATAGATAATACTGCAATTGTTAAGAATCTGATATGACTACGTTGTTTTGTTTTTTGAGTAGACCAAAGGTATTATGTTTGTATATTGTTGTCATGTATGGGTGGGAATATTTTGTAAAATTCTATCATATCATCCATTGCGTGTATTAGATATTGTGCTCTTCTATTATTGGTTTTCAAAGATTTTTCTTTCACTCTTTCAATAGAGTTTTCTAGGTGTATTAGTGATTGTTCATCTCTTGCTATTGTTTGTATTTGTGCATTGAGTTCAGTCATTTTTTGCATATCTGCAGCAGTTGGAGTATATCCGATTCACAATAATGTTACGCTTTGAGCAATTCAACATAAAATACACATTTTGATTGTATAAAAATATAAATGAAATAAGCTTGCATTTATTATATAAAAATATATATACAATTCAAGTTTTTAAATGCAATGTTATTTCAATTATGAAAAAACCAATACCTGTAACAGTCATCTCATGATATTTGTGAGCATGAAAAACAAGTCTTTTGAAACATCTTTTGATACAAAAACACAACAAGAAATTAGCTGTGATTGTCAACGATATGGCAGAAATAAATATTGACAGTCGTTTGATAAATAATCATATACAACTAACACAAACCCAAGAGAAACTTGTTGAAATGACAAATGGTTGTATTTGTTGCACACTACGTGAAGACTTATTAAAAGAAGTCGAATCTTTGTGTTTGTCTGGAGATTACGACGGTATCGTGATAGAAAGTACGTGAGTATGAGAGCCACTACCTGTTGCTCAGACATTTAGTTATATTGATGAGGAGACGGGTATTGATTTGTCAAAGTATGCATATATTGATACGATGGTAACTGTTGTGGATGCTAGTACGTTGCTTTCTTATTTTTATAGTGATGCGAGTTTACAAGATGACTGACAGGCATTGTCAGAAGAAGATGAGAGAAGTATTACCCAGCTTTTTGTCGATCAGATAGAGTTTTGTAATGTCTGTGTTGTCAATAAGCGAAGTATGATTGATGAGGAACAACAAAAAAAGGTTTTGTGAATAATTCGTTCGTTGCAAGCAGAGGCAAAAATTATTACAACTGACTATAGTGATGTTGCAATAGACAGTCTTATTGATACTTGAATGTTTGATTTTGATACTGCATCTCGTAGTGCTTCTCGAGTCAAAGAATTAGAACACGAGCATATTCCAGAAACTGAGGAGTATGGAATTTCTTCTTTTACCTACGAACAAAAAAAACCTTTTCATCCACAAAGGTTGCGAGATTTTTTGCAACAGAATATCTCTGGTTTGGTAAGATGAAAGTGATTTGCATGGCTAGCGAGTAGACCAGATGCAGGTTTGGAATGGTCTTTTGCATGATCAGTACATACACTATGATATGGGTGAAGACGAATTGTGTCGTTTTTGCCAGAAGAGATTGCTATGCATGCAGATCTACAACTTACCGAATCATACAATATATTTAAAGATTTGCCAGACGGAGATAGGTCGACACAGCTTGTATTTATTGGTATTGCTTTGGATGAAAAAAATATTAGACAGCAACTTGATAGTTGTTTGGTAACAGATGAAGAAAAGGAACAGCATTTTGTGTCTTTTGACGATCCATTTGAAGATGTAATGAAAGTAGTTGAACCAGAATAAATAATATATATATTCAAATAGAAATCTATGGAAGATTTTGAAAACAAGCTACAGTAAGTTTATGTTATTATGAAATTGGAAAAGGATTTATTTCAAAATACTCCTACCATAAATAAATTGTTGTCGTGATTAGTTGCCAATGCAAACTCTTTATGTTGTGAGTTAGTAAAATACCCACTGTTTAATTAAATATATATTCCTCACTTTATTTTTAAATACGTTATGTCTACAAATACATTAGTAGTTACTTGAATTTGATTTAGAGAAATTAAAAAAAAATATCCTAGAACTGAAGAAAGTACATTAGTAAAAATTGAATGAACTATATATAAGATAAATCCATCTGTAGCTACAGTAATTCTCTTTGCCCAAAAATGAAACACTGTCTTTGTTGTATCAACATGTACTAAATCTATGTTGTTATTGCAAAAACTAAATTTAGGTACAAATCTACATATATATAATTATTGTCTTATTGAAAATAAAGAACCAGCTCAGTTCATAAAAAAACTGCAAAGCTTAGCTAGAGGAAGTATTAATATTTTCCATTATGGATCTGCTACTAACGTCAAAAACAAAAAGATAAGTAATATTTTTTTAGATCCTCGAGAGACTCCCTGAGAGGTAGCATGAGAGATCATTCATAATAATATAGCGCCATTTTATTCATTATTGCAAAATATGCGCTGACTTATAAATGATCAAGATATTACAAAAGTTCTTATACTATCCTCCTTAGCTTCCCTTAGAGTTGGTAAGAAGTTTTGATTGGATGCAATTCAAAAGTGAGCTGTACATGCAATGGCAAGATCACTTGCCCTTGATTTGACTCAAGAATGAGTATATATTACAGAAATAATGCCATGAACAACAGATTCAGGATATTATGATAGTCCTGAAGTTGTATCATCTAAAGTCGAGCGTGGAAAAGCTTTCGGTTATACGTATGATCCTGAAGATCTACCATTATTAGCACCTATGAGAATTGCTGAGACAGTACTATTTGTTATCGATACTCCTGCACACTTTAGAGAAATATCTCTAATTCCCTATGGACAACATCCTCATTTATGAGCATAATATAATAAATCTCTGACCTACGTAAAAGGATGATTTTTATAGTTTCGCACTAAATCAGTTTGCAAGTCCACTGTCGAATTAATGTCGATTTTTCTATTTAAGCAGTGTATCTTATTTGTTTTTCTGTTAAGAAAATGTAATATTAGAACTCATAGTATGTGATGACGTATCGTTGTGTGGTGTGGGTTGTAGATTTTGCTTGTGTGGCGTTTTTTGTGCAGGACGAGAGGCAGTATGTGCATGTGTTGCATTATCTGAACTCTGTGGATTTCTTGTTATTTTGAGAGAATGTTTGGTTGATAAACTTACTCTTTTGCGTTCGATATCTATTTTGATTACTTTTGCATTGACGCTTTGTCATATATGTACAACGCTAAATGGACTGGAGACATATCAGTCAGCTAGTTCTGATGTGTGGATAAATGCATCGTTTTTGAGTCAAATATCAACAAAAACACCAAAATCAACAATATTTCTCACAATTCATTGTACAGCAAGTCATATAGTAAGGTCTTCTAAACTCAATACATGTGATTTTCGTTGGTTTTCGTCAAACGATTCACGTGGATCGAGTCATGGACGTGCAAGTTCTGCACAAATATCCAAAAGGGTTTGTTCTCAAATATCATAACGCTCAGCGTATGTCTCAATTGGTTCTTTGAGTTGAATCACATAAGGAAGTGTTAGGTTTTTTTTGTCAATATTGAACTCTTTTGATAAGAATTCGTATGTAGTTTTGTAGCTTTCTGGATGGATACCTGTACGATCGAGAGGATCTTTGCTGTCGTGAATGCGCAAAAATCACGCACATTGCTCAAATGACTTCGGCCCGAGTCAGGCTACTTTTTTGATATCAGATCTTTTGGTAAATATTCAAGCTTGTGTTCTATGAGCTACTATGTTTTCTGCAGTTTTTTTGGTAAGTCATGCAATGTGTTGCAAGAGTGCAGGTGAGGCGGTATTTATATCTGTTCAGACGCGATTAACGGTGTCTTCGATTTTTTTGTGGAGCATATCTTTGAGAAGATTTTGATCGACATCATGTTGATATTGTCATACTCACAGTGATTTTGGATCAATTTTGACGTATGTAGCAAGTGGATCTTGAATTCTTTGTGCTATGTTGACTGCTCATCTGATAGTAACATCCAAGTTGGGATATTCTTGTTGTGCTAGTTCTGATGCAGAATAGACAGATGCTCATGCTTCTGATGCGATCATGTATTTGCATGTGAGGGTGTTGTTTTGTATCATGTCTGCGATAAAAACTTCAGATTCACGACTTCAGGTACCGTTTCCTATTACTATCAGGTCGATTTTGTATGTTTTGATTCGTGCTAACAAAAACTTTTCACTTTTGAGTGTGTCTTCTTGGGGTTTTGTTGGGTAGATGACGCCATAGTCAAGAACAGCTCATTGTGGGTTTATGACGGCTAGTTTGCATCATGTTCTGTATGCGGGATCAAATCAAAGAATAGTTTTTCATCTGACTGGAGGACTGAGAAACAGTTCTTGAATGTTTTGTCCAAATACTTGGATAGCTTGTTCATCTGCTCGTTCTTTTTTTGCAGACCTAAGTTCTCTTTCAAGTGATGGAAAGATCAATCTTTTGAGTGCGTCTAGACATGCATCTCGTAGATACTCTGTACTTGTATTTTCAGGAATGCTTTTATTGACGAGTGGGTGTCACGAAAGTATGTTAGTGTATATGTACTTGTGCGCATGCAACTCATCAAATGCTAATCACACAGAGAGTTGTTTTTCTTTTTCTGCTCTAGCTATTGCCAGATATGCATGACTCGGGATAGTATGGAATGGTTTTGTATATGCTGCATAGATTGTATAGACTCATTGTGGATCGTATTCTTTTCATTCTTTTGTTGTCAGTGTTGTATGGGTGTCGGCATGTTGTTTGAGGTATGAACGAAATCATGCATCGTCACTACATCGTTCTGCACAAATATCTTGTGCTCATTGTAATGCTTCTTGTGCTGTGGCGACACTTGTTTTTATATCTCAAGTGTCTTTGATATATTCTTCTGCTTTTTGCAAAAACTCTTTTTGTGATAGTTGGGTTTTTCGCAAAAGAGTTGCCAAAGGTTCGAGTCATTTTGCAAGTGCTTTTGTTGCTCTTGTGTTTTTTTTGTCTTTAAATGGTCTGTAAATGTCATCAAGTTCCGCAAGAGTCGTTGCGTTGTGAATTGCCTGCGTCAATTCGTCTGTGAGAACTTCTTTTTGGAGTAAAGATGCTAGTATTGTTTCTTTTTTTTCGGCAAGGTTTTTTTGGTACATATAATGTTTTTCAAACAAACGAAGTTGTTCATCTGTTGCTCATCATGTTGCTTCTTTACGATAACGAGCAATAAACGGAATAGTGTTTCCTTCTTCTATCAACGTGATGATAGTTTGTATATTGTTCGTCTCAATACCGGTATGTGTGTGGAGTAAATCTATCATAACTATTGTAGCAAAATAAAAGTATAGTGTGTATTGTACACAAGGTCATGCGATCATCAAGACCATTTGCTTTGCTTCTTTGTTTTGTTATATTTGTGCATGATGTTTTGTATCAAAAAGCGTTTTTTTGTCTTTCTTACTTTTGTGCTATGTTGTATGTGGTTCCAACACCTATTTGAAACAAAGATGATATCACACTCAGGGCATTACAATTGCTAAAAGATGTTGATATTATGGTCTGTGAAGATACAAGAACAACCAAAAAATTATTGTGAATGTATGATATTGTGTATTCAAAAAAAGAATTTTTGTCGTTGACGAGTTATACGAGTCCATCTCGTTTGTCACACATATTGGGTTTATGTAAAGATTATGATGTGTTGTTGGTATCTGATGCTGGAACTCCTTGATTTTCTGATCCTGGTAAAACGTTTTTGTTTGCTTGTCAGGAAGCAGACATAGCTTTTACGGTATTGCCATGAGCAAATGCTCTCATTCCTGCTATAGTTAGTGCTGGGTTTCCTACTCAAAACTTTGTCTTTTTGGGATTCTTACCAACAAAAAAAGGGAGACAGACATCAATTACGTCAATCGTGCAATCCAGTCAGCCAGTATTTTTTTATGAGTCTGTTCATCGTATCCAAAAAACGATTCAACAACTTGTGGATGCCTGATGTGTGTGACGTGTCAGTATAGCAAGAGAAGTATCGAAAATGTTTGAACAATGTTTGACTCTTCCTATCAGCGATATGCTTGAGCAGTTACAATCTTGAAAAATCGTGCAAAAGTGAGAGTTTGTCGTTTGAGTACGAAATTGATAGTCTTCTCTTGATTCTTTTTGTAGTTCGACTACCATATCAGTATATATTTTTATCTTTTTTGTGTCTAAAATGACTCTTGTGAATCGTGGTATAGTATTGTGTGGTGTATGTGTTGCTAGTTTCTGTAGTATGCAAGTAGTTTGATTGTCGGTTTTTGCACAAGAAGATAGTTCTTTCGTGATTTGATCAGAAGATATTGATATGGTTATCAGTCAGGAAAATGAGTCATTGATGAATGATTTGTCTTCAGTTATTCAAGAAGCAGAACAAATCGTCATACCATCTCCTGATGTTTTGTTACAATCGGATAGTGCTGGTTGATTGATGTCAAGTGATGTAGAATTGCGTTCTGCAGTACGTTTACTGTTTGATTATGGGGTGACAAAATACAGCGAACCAGTTTCTTTTATGGCTCAAAATCCTATTAGAAGAGATGAAGCTGCTACTTTGTTTGTGAGATTTGCTCAACACATAAACTTATACCAAAAAAACACTCAATCATCGTGTGTCTTTCGTGATATTGCATTGGCACATGAAGATTTGCAAGATGAAGTACAAGAAGCATGTGAGTGAGGATTGTTTCAATGATCAGCATGAGCTTTTATGCCTACTGATTCGATAACAAATGCACAAGCAGTTATCGTTATAGTAAGATTATTAGATGGTAAAAAAGAAGAATCATCTGACACGCATTACGCTACTGCATATGTTGACGCTGCAAATCGTATGTGACTGTTACAAGGTTTATGAATGAATGATGTGCAAACATGGGATGAACCAGCAACAAGATGACAAGTTGCACTTTTGTTAGCGAGAGCGGATGCATATAGTACAGATTAATAAAAAAGATTAATAAAACTCTTTATCTTATGTGTTAGCTATGAAATATTTTTCTTCGAGATATGTGTTTTTTGGGCTATGCGTTTTTTCCACTGTATTTTTGTATTCTGCGTCGTTGTGATTTGTTGCACCTGTTTTTGCTGATATTACTGATGTTGATATTCTAGATGACATATGTGCTAGTTCTTTGGATACAATACTTGCTACAAACAAAGATGCATATATTACTTGATGTACAAAAAATACTAGGCTTGTAACAAAAGTACGTTCTCTTGTGTGATGACTTACTAGCGGTCAGAAATCTATTCTTTTTGATCGTATGTATAATCGTACGCAAAAAATATTAGCTTCTGATGTTTCTCAAAACAAAAAAGATTTATATACGCTAGTGACATTGGTTTTATATACACCACCAGTTGTCGATTTGTCCAATCAAATGTCAGTAACCTGTGAAGACAGCCTTCGTCTAGATATTCAAAAAATAGAGAATATGTCTCTTGGATGACAAATTTTGTGAAATAGTGTATGAGTTCCTATCTGAGCATTTACTATTTCATTTTTGGGAGATGTTGTGGTCAAACGCTTGGTTTTTGAGAGAATATGAGGGTGAGATGAAACACTCGAGTCAGTTGCGCTCAGAAATCTAACAACCAAAGAAAGACTTGGTGATGTTCGTAGTGATGACAGAAATGATGTGTCGTTTGCAATAGATCATATATGAGTTGTTTGAGAGTCTTTGCCGATTGAGATGATAGCGCATGTAGGACCTGCGTATCGTGATGATGATGAAACTGAAGACCTCGCGGCTTGAGATACATTTTTCTTTGTTCTCAAAACCATAGAATTAGACTGCTGAAATATAGAAATACAAAAAGATATCGGTATAAGATCTACTGTGAGTACCAAAAACGCTGGGACTGTTTCTATCAAACCTGATCAAAAACTTCGTGATACAAATGCATGAGCAACACAGGTCTTGATTGCTTCATATGAACTAACATTTGATGACCCAACCCTCAAACAATGATATCTTGAGTCAATAACATTTACGAATGAGTGATCCATAGATCTAGATGAAGCAACAACCAACATCACAGCTTATGTAGATAATCAAAAAACATCTGACACAGTGGACGCATACGATCAAAATTCTGTCAGTCTCAATTTTGATAGATTTGTGTTGGAAGAGTGAGTGTCTTATAGTTTGGGTGTGTATGCAGACATGGTTCGTGGAGTAGAGGAGATGCTTCGTTTGGATATTACAGATACTCTTGATTTTGTGGTCTCGACACGTGGATGAGAATACGCTTCAAATTCTGTTGCTTTGATGAATATCTCTGAGTCAGATGAAGAAAAAGATGATAGAACAATCACATTGAAACCATGACGTATCTGAATTCGTAAATAATTTTTATATTTTACTAACGTATGTTGTACGTTTGAATTGTTTGTATTATTTGTGTATTGGTGTATTGTTGACTGCTTGTGTCTCGTAAATTTCGTATTTTGGATAAACCACACAAGTATGCTGATATTAGATGAAGAAAGCCAATACCAACGTTACAATGAGTTTTTTTGTATATAATTTTTGTGATAATTTTAGCGGTTTTTTTTCCAGATATTCTGACCTGACAAATTGGTATATCGTTACTATTGTGATGATTGCCTCTTGTGGTCGCTGGTATGCTTGATGATGTTTTTTTTGAAAAAATCTCCTTGCCAGCACGAAGTAGATTTTTGTTACAGATATGTGTTTGATTGTGAGTAACTATCTATGCTGATCTTGGATTTTCTCAATTTGCTGTTTTGTGATTTGTAGTGGAGTTCTGATATTGGTGAGGAGTTTTACTCAGTACTTTACGGTTTGTTTGATGTATCAATGCAGTCAATCGGTTTGATGGTATAAACGGACAGGCAAGCGGGGTGTCGAGCGTGTGATATGCAACGATACTTTTTTTGATTTGAACGGTGGTACAACAAACATACATTCACATGACACCAGAACATACATTGCTCATGGATAATGTACAAATTGTCAGTTTCATTTTGTTTGTATTGTCGAGCGCGTATGCAATTGTTGAGTGGAAACCTTCTGGACTTGTGAGAGATCCTTGAACATTTTTTTATGGTTTTTCTTTGGCATATTTGTCTTTGATTTGATGAGCAAAAGTTTGAACAATGCTGGTTGTTTTGTCACTAGTTATTTTTGATGCGATTTGGGTATGTTTACATAGAATCTTTGTTCTCAAAAAAGCTCCGCGAAAGTGAGATTATACGCATTTGCATCATAGGTTACAATGATTGGGACGAACCAAAAAAGAAGTCAATGTATTTTTGTGGTTATGGTCGTTGGTTATGATGATTTTGATGCTTTTGCAATGAGACAATAAAGTTGCAAAAATTGTTATTTTTGTGATGATGG
The DNA here is from genome assembly GCA_964526045.1 of uncultured Candidatus Peribacteria bacterium. Lineage (GTDB taxonomy): Bacteria > Patescibacteriota > Gracilibacteria > Absconditabacterales > Absconditicoccaceae > CAZGIF01. The sequence goes on from CAZGIF010000002.1 coordinate 284,576, forward strand.
CGCTGATATTTTTTGGAGTAAATTCATATATTTTTTGGTACAAAAAAGCGAAATGCTGACTGTGAATGCAGATTAGACCAGTTGAGTCCGACAAACCCAAAAAGTAATTTTTGATTAGTTTTGTATGTGTATGCGTTCTTATATACCTTATTTTGTAAAGTTTGTACTAATATTGGCTCGTGCATGTTTGTTTGCAGGGCTCTTTTTTGCGTGTGTGATTTTTGGAAGATATGTGACTACATTTGGACTACATTTTGCTGATTATATGTTTGTTTGTGTATTGCTTACACAATGCATTTTGCTTGTGACCAAAGTTGAGTCTCCAAAGGAACTTGCGATAATTATGATATATCATGTGATATGATTTGCGATGGAAGCATTCAAAGTCTGGGTATGATCTCGAGAGTATCAAGATACGTGATTCTTTACTGCACTAAACGTTCCATTGTTTAGTGGATTTATGTATTCGGCTGTTGGAAGTTTTTTGTTTCAATGATATAAGTTATTACGTCTGAGATTTTCTCATTTTCCGTCTTTTGTACACATAATACCAATTGCTATTTTGATTTATATCAACTTTTTTACACATCATTATCTACCGGATATCAGATATATACTGATTGTTGCTATTTGTCTAGTAGCTCGACGTACAGTTGCACATATCATAATCAACAAAAAGCATTTTTCTATGCCAGTATTACTATGATTGTTTTTTTGTTGATTCTTTTTGCGAGTAGCAGAAAATATAGCAACATATTTGCAAGTCCGAGTCTACCCAAACCAACTTTGAGGACGAGCATTAGTTTCGTTTCATAAAATTATAGCTTGGTTTTTATTGTTTATTGTGAGTACGGTTATAGTTTTGTATGCGATTTATAAGTGGTATGGAAAAGATGCTATTGTGTATAAAGAGTAATGACTTTTCTAATATAAGATTTAATTGTTGCTTATCATTTTCTCAGCTATTTCTTGCAATTTTTCGTTATTTCTTACTTTTTGTTCGTATATTATTGATCCATGTGTAACTCATCCATTCATATTACCATATATCTCGATAAGTATCATTTCAGTTATTTTTCCATTAATGTAATTATTTACTTCACTATTCTCTTCTAATTGTTGGGGTAAAAGAGGTTCTGTTGTTTTTAAGAAATCAAAAAGTTGTTTTTTTCATTTGTCAGATATTTCAATATTTGCTGATATGGTATTTTCTATCTTGTTTACAGTTTCCTGTATTTTTTTTACTTTATCCTCTCAATTACTCTCATCTATTTGTATGATCTCATCATCGAGTAATGTTTTAAGTTCAGTACTAAGCTTTTTTTGTTTTTCTTTAGAAATTTGTATTCAGCTTAAAGCAAGAAATTCACTTGTTTTTTGAATCATAATATAAGAATTATAAAACTTTTTCTTATTTTATATATTATTTTATTTGTCAATAATTTTTTATGATAAAAACATTAAGCAGCTATCTTTGTTACTCTTGTAGGCATTGTAACAGATTTTGCAACATTTGGTTGAATTGTTCTTGGATTTCAAGAAACCTTGAAAAGCCCTGCTCATTTATCTAATCATTTTGAGAAGAGCTTTTGCGTAGGGAGTCAGAGCATCAATACTGTTGTCATCTGCACATCTTCTTCTGTTGGCAACACTCAGCCGAAAATATCTTCAAGCTTTCTATCCCCATAAAGGACTTGCGTCATGTTGAGTCATGTTCTATATCCGACGCTATTTGCTACCAAGACCCTTGTAAATTCTTCTGCAACTTTGACTCATTTTTCTGCAAGTTTCATAGTTTGGAGCATAACCATTTCTCATGGAAATTTGGCATATAGTTGTTTGACGGACAATCACTGTGCCATACCATCTATGACGGTATTCATGACCTTTCCACACAGACTTTTTGCTCAGTCAGGCATATTTTTTAAAAATTGAAACTGACCCAAGAATTCGTTCATATTGTTTTTCATGCTACGAGCTATATCGTCTGTAGTGCTTGCGACTTTCATACCAACTTTGAGCGCACTTTTCCCATCTTGGATTCATCATATGACCTTTTTTGCTAACTTTCATACTGTTCCTGCAAGGATTCCATCTACCCAATAGTACCCAACATTTGCAAATGCATTTTCTGCAATATTTTTCCCAACATCAGACATATTTTTGGCTCATGCACTTCTCAATGCTCCATACGTTGCACCAAATGCTAGTCACTCGACGGTAGCTTTTGTTGTTGTATCTGCAAATTTGACAATAGTTTGTAGACGAGAAGATAGTTTTTGAATGTCTCAAAGACGCGTTGCAATGCTCAGGTATTTCATAGCAAAACGAGATACAACAGATCAAGAGACACATGAGGCTGCAAAAACTATCGCTTCCGATGTAAAATATGCAATCTTTTGTTGTTGCATGTCAGTTTGGAGTTTGTTTTGCAGTTTGATAAGATTTGTAAATTCTTCATGATCATTGGGGATGATACGTTCTGCTTGGTTGAGTCATTTGGCATATTGTCTCATCATACTATTCCCAATCTGTTTGACTGTACTATCTACAAATAACGCTTGTAACTCATCAGTATTTGACGTAACTTCTGTTATTTTTTCGTTACACGTGTTTGTTCGTCGTTGCTTGTTTTCTGGAGATAAAGAATTTCGACTATCTCTATGTTTGGTAAATGCAGCTGTTGCTTGTCATCATCAAACGATTCATTGTACGGTATTCGCAAGAGAGTTTTTTGAATCTGGACTTTGTAAAAATCATAGTTTCTGTTCGTATTGTTCTGGTGATATTCTTCATTCTAGTGACTGAATATGCACTTCCTTGACGTATTGTTGGAACGATTTTTCGTTGTCTTTATAGCTATAGACATCTTTGGTTTGTGCTTGCAGTTCTTGTACTTGCTTTTCTGCAAAAGCTGGAACTTGATTGAGGGAACGATGTATTTTTGACATTGCACGCAAAAAACTTTTGTCTGTTGCAGAAAACCCGTATTTATCTAAATATTCTTCTGCCATTGCTCATGTTACTGTATTATTTTTGCTATCTACTGATAACCAATGTTGTAGATCAGTATCTTTTTTGAGTGTTTGGATAAGTCACATTTCGTGTTTTGGCAACAATCAATGTGTGTCAAATGCATTAATCATGCTATTAAACACTCATTCTGAATTATACGGTTCGCTTATAGCTATTGCATTTATACTTTGTCATAATTTACTATCTGCTAAAAGTTCGTCCATTCTAGCGTTTGTTTGACCTGCAACTATTTCCGTACTTCATGCTCTATCAATTCACGTTGCACCTGCCAAACTATTATCCATCATATCGTGACTTCACCCCAAAATATCCATAAATCACGCCAGATCGTGATCTGGGTCAGTCGATGCTTTTTGTAAGTAGTTTATAAGATCTTGTTGGATATTTGTGTCATTTGATGCCATTGAATTTCATTGGAAGATTCATGCACCGTGTGATTTATCCAAAGCTCATAACTCTTGTACCAATGGGGTCAAAAGTTTCATAGTTTTTTGTGGACTATCTTGGTTGTCTTCGACTATACTATTTCGTGAAGATTCGATTTTTTGCAATCTGTCATAAGGTATGTCTCATCCTTGAGCTTGTAATGCTTGTGTCATGATTGAAACAAGTGAACTTCCCATTGCTTGCATTCATGCAGGTATTTTTTGCATGCGAAGCATGTTCGTCAGATTGTCTATGTTGTTTTTTGTTTTCGGATCCAATATGTTGAGTCATCATACTCATGCTCATGGTATAACGATTTCTCATTTGTAGATAGTTATATTCTTCATAATATCTTCCTCTGTTTCCATACTCAGCATCATGTCTTGTTCTTTTTGATCTGCATAGTTAATCACAAATGCTTGTGTTCTTTCTGCTCGAGATACTCATTGCTGAGTTATGTCTCATCATTGCATATGTTCATCTCGATACGAAACAAGCATAATGACATTTTTGTCAAAATCTGACATAGATTTGGTTAATCAAATGACATCTCAATCACTCCTTGCTCTTTCCAACATGATTTGTTTTGCAAATGCGTCCATTGTTTTTGTTATAGGTTTCATCATGTCAGCACGTTCTTCTGCTCGTTCTTTTTGTGAAAGGAGTCAGTTTTTTTCTGGATTCGGCAAAAGGTCCTTGAGCTTTTTCAACTCATTTTCGTCAATTCAATCAAATGGATAGATACTTTCTAGCTTTTTTATTTTTTCTTGTTGTGCTTGATCTACCGCGCTTTGTTGTTGGAGTTGTTCTGATTGTTGTGATTCTCCAAATGGCATGTTTTAGTCTATCATTTCTAACAAAAGATCGGCTTCTTTTTCATCCTCGAGATGTTGCTGTTGAGTACGTTGCTGTTGTATTTGGATATTGTCAAAAACTTTTTTGACAGCGAGGCGTTCCTTTTCGTTCATATTATCTCTCATCGTCAAGATGAGTTCATATGCTCTTGTGACAAAATACATTTTTTGTTCTTGGTCAGGAGCAGACTTGATAACATTTGTATACATTCACGTCCGTTCTTGATCTTTCAAAATATCCAAAAGGGTAAGCACATATTCTTCTTGCTTACTTGCTTCTAGTTGATATCGTGACTGTTTTATAGAACTAGCCATACTACAAAAATTAACATAAAAAAGAAGCCTGACTTTATTGTAGTCAGACTTGTTATTTTTCGTAGTTATTGGGTTATATTGTTGTGATTACTATGGACATTTTGTGTGATTTCTGTTAGCTGTGTTAGAGTAAAATTCATTCTTGTCACTTTTGGGGTTCTGATACGTTCTTATGGTAGAACTACTTTATACTTTTTGTTTTTATCACATGATGTTAGGTCATATGACATTAGGAAAAAAATTACTGTCTGTTTTTTTACTTTCTTTGGTTGTAGTAGTTTGAGTGGTTGTAGCACAACCATATTTCCAGCAAAATAAACTCGATGCTACTTTTGTACCACGAAATACCTGAGCTTCAGAGTATTTTTCTCAAAAAGAATATCTCCATGATGGAAGCTATGCAAGAAGGAGAATTTTTTATCAGGGACAAGACTCTAATGCTATTTTTGTAGATCCAACATTTTGACACTATGGAGCAGAGGAACGAAATGCTATTGAACGTGCAAAAAGTAAATCGTGTTGAAATTACTTAGAAGATTTTGGTACGTTTAACTACCAAACTTCGCTTTCTTGACAAGAAGCAATTCGTGACTGATTGCTACAAAAGCTTGATAGATGTTATGTTACACTTGGTTCGTATGCTATTACTCAATCTGCTCATGGTCTCTTAGAGAAAGAAAAGGCAGTATTAAAGAAAACAATAATGGATATGTACCAACCTTCACTATTGATAGTAGTAGGAGGTCTTTCTACTATTTCTACTAGCGATAAATCAAACGTAACAACTGATTTGGTAGATGCGCAGCATCATTTGGAGGAATCATTGAGATCTCCTAGCTTAGATACTGCATCGGCGGAACAATTACATTATTTTATTGAAAAGAGAAATGCAATAGCCAAACGTTATTATGACATTAATATGCAATATGCTACAGATGTTTGAAAAATTTATTTTACCGATAAGTATGATGCGGAAATAAAAGATATAGATATAGATACTAGTATAGATTATTTTCTTGCATTATTGAAAGAACCGCTCAGGAAATATATTGTTTTGAACTATCCTGATATGGCGACTGATGAATACTCACGAACATCGGCAAATCTAACTTCAATACTAGATTGAGTTGATGCTATTGTCAATAATAATCATACTTACCTTGCACGTATTTTTGTTTCTAATTGAGATAATGCCTGATTGGAAGATCTACTATGATTGGTAAAAAAACGTATAACATCTAGTCTACTTACTGTAGATCAAAATAATATGTCTTTAATGAATGATAGAATTATGCCAGCATATTATAGTCCGACTAATACTAATGATGATTATTTAGACATAATAACAAGTTTATGGAACTGACATATTGTTAGTATCAATGATTTGTTTTTGCAACATACACATGCAAATATATTCCAAAAGTATTTTTTGCGAAAAGATATTATAACAGAAATTGACTCTTTGTATTATAGTCTTGATCCATATGTTGAAGATCAATACTATTATTATGCATTTCGATCAGAAAAAGAGCGTTATATACAACATCTTAGAGAGCTATTATACTAAGTTTTATTTTTCTTCGTTCATGGTAGATCAAACATCCTACTGGCTTGCTCAAATAAAGAAGTGAAACAAACAAGTATTTGCTGACATCTATGATATGTTTATTGATGATGTTTATAGATTTGTATCCTTTCGTATTGATCAGAGACCAGATATTGAAGATACTGTTTCACAAGTTTTTTATAAAGCATTCTGTTCATTAGATTCACTTAACCATAATAAATTTTTGTCACGATTATATACAATAAGTCGCACTACAGTTGTGGACTTTTATAGGAAAAAATGAACACTGACACTTGAGGAAGCACTGGTAGTTACTCAAGAAACGACTATGATTGATCGTCTAAATGCTCTGACGATATCTGAGTCAATACTTGCGTATATCAAAACATTGTGAAACGATATCTATTCTGTATTTGATATGAGACATTCGCTTTGATGTTCATATAAAGAAATAAGTTATATTAATGGAAAATCTGAATCTGCGAACAAAAAAATATATAGCAGGTTACTAAAAGATTTACATGTTCGCTTTTGAAAAACTTTCTCATGTGTTTTATTTTACTTGTTTTTGTTTCTATGGTCTTAGATACACATATTGCTAACAAAAAGTTCAAAGAGGATTTGAGAAAAAATATATCTTTTTGGATTAAAAATGAGTCTCATGATGCTTTTCCCATCTATAAAAAAAACTCACATCTAAGGACGTGAGCTTTCTTACAAAATCGACGTTTTGTTGTTGTGTGCGTATTGAGTGTTTTGCTTTTTGTTTCTATGTTAGTATATAAACCAAAAGAAGAACCATCCTATATTTGACTAACGAAACTTGACCGTCTTAATATAGTTTTCGAACCAAGCTTTGATTGATCATTTGATCAATAATAGTTATTCTTCAAGAGTATTTGTTACATAATCTTGTAATTTGATAATGTCACGAGTTTGGTTCCCGTTGCTATCAGAGACGATATATCATACTGGTCATATTTCATTTACTTCAAATATTGAAGTTTTTCAGTCAAAGTTGATGGTGAGATCTTTGTTTATAAGCATTTTCCCTCACTGAACAGCGCTTTTGTCATCTTCAAATACTGCCTCTATTTGGTATGCCCCACCATCTAACACTTTAACAGAAACGGTTTGTATTGTTGGACCATTTGTATCATCACCTACTGTGATTGTGTGTTGATAGCTATTTGCATATCACAAACTATCAATTGCCATGATTTTGAGCGTATGTTCTCAGACTGCCAATGGCTCTTGTACTACAACCGAGTCAGTCATCATTTTTTCTCATCCAGCATAACGTTTTGCCTGAATTTGTTTGTCATCTATAAAAACTACTACTTGTTGAATAGGACGGTTATTATTTGATCCGACAAATGTATATTCTATTGGAAATTTTGGTCCGACAAGCATATTTGCTTGAGGTGTATTAATTGCTAGTCTTATAGAAAGATCTTCTTTTGGTATTCTATCTTCACAAGGTTCTTTTGGTGCTTCTACAAAGATTTCAGAAAAGTTATATATAACTCTTTCTTGTCTAAGATTGAATTTTGCATCACCAGAGTTTGTATGATTTCACGCATTAAACCGTTTGATAATATCGTTAAGATCCCTTTGGGATCATATGAATGAATGTGGTTGCACAACATATCATTGTTTACGATCACTTTCTGGTGTAAATTCACTCACGGCTCATCAACACAACGAATCATACATTATAGGTTGCATTCATGTGTCTGCACTGTTGGGAATTGTTTTGTTATATCCCATCGTTGTTGTGATATATGAGAGAGGAGTACTACTTGTGGCAAGTTTTCATGAAATTTTATTGATCCCTACTTGACTGACATCAACTGGTTGATGGTTCTCTTGTACAACGTATCATTTATCTTGTAATATTTTGAAAAAGTCTTTGAAGACTGGTCCATTCATAGAACCTCAGAATCACTTTGGTTCTAACGGGCTTGCATCTGCATTACCCGCTCGCGTGATTGCAACTTTGGAGGGCGTGTAGAGCACGAGTCGTCAATCTCTAGGCTTACTTTTCCCATCTTCCTCCATGTTTGATGTTCCACTTTTTGTACTATTTGGAAATCAATATACTCTAAGAACAGATGGTCGTCATCAAGGCATATTTGCATCATTTGACAAAATATTCCAAATAAGGTATGCAGGACCTGCTTGCAAGACTTTTTTTGCTTTTTTTATTTCTTTTTTGTATAAAATTTTTCCATCTGCTCATCTAATCTCAACTATAGGATTGATAATTCATGGTTCTCCTAGCGTACTCAAATGCGAATATGCCTGAGCCAATTCCAAAGCTGGAACTTCTCAAGCTCCAAGCGAAAGTGCTGGACCGTAGTCATGATCTTTATCTAAACTTCTCATACCTACATCTCTCAAAAAAGGAAGAATTTCTGACTGCTGTCATGCTGCAAAATAGGTCTTTATTGCTGTAATATTCCTACTTCACGCCAAGGCTTTTCTCACGGGCATAATTCACTCAAATTTTAGATCAACATTATTGGGTGCATAATCTCCAAATTGAGATGGAATATCAAAGATCGGAGTGTCAATCGTTATTGGTTGTGTTTGGAATCAATATGCATAAATAAGGGGCTTGATTGATGATCAAGGTTGCCTTTTTGCTCTAAGCATATCAACTTTTCCATCAATATCATCATTGTTGTAATCCGCAGATCCAACATATGCTATTATATCTCCATTTTTACTGTCCATATAGAGCAATGACCTATTTTTAGCTCACTGGTCTTCTGCTTTTTTTCTATTATCAAAAAGTGCTTTTTCTGCAGCAAGTTGTACTGTATAATCAAGAGAAGTTTTGATTGTTAATCCTCATTTTAATAATGTATCTTCATCCAAGTCAAGTCCTTTAAATTCATCAGATTCTAAAATAAAATCTTTGACCCAAAACACAAAATGTGGTGCTTTGATATTTACTTTTTTGCTTCAAAAATCGATCGTAATACCATCAATGATTGATTGTTTTAGTTCTTCTTGAGTTATAAATCACGCTCTATACATTCTAAATAATACTGTATCTTTTCTTCATCGTCTATAATTGACACTATAAATCTTACCCTCGTGTGTCATATCAAAAGGCTCACTTCATTCCAAGATGTTTATAAACTTTGCATTATCAGAACTTTTCGTAAGATCGAGTTGTTTTATTTTTTGTGTAAGGTTTTCTGCTATTGTTTCGCGGATAGTTCATGACAAAATTACTGCTTCCCCTTTGTTCGTTACATGTGCTCATCCTACAATTCATTGACACAAGTCTTCAATGTCAAATTCACACGTTTCCGGGTCAGATCCTATTCTGTTTGTGTAGGGGTTGTACCTACTTGGTGCTTGAATTATTCACGCTATTATTGAAGACTCAAGGACATTAAGTTCATTTGCGCTTTTTGCAAAATACGTCTGTGCAGCAGCTTCTACTCAATATGCATTGTTTCACAAGAATATTTGATTGAGGTATAATTCCATAATTATTTCTTTCTTTTTTCTTTTGAGATCTTCTCATTTGAGATTTCAAAATTTTGTCAAAACGTATTTTTCGAGTGCAGCATCTACATCAAATGTTAAGACTCGTTCTTTCATCTTTCTGACAATTGTTTTGTCTCTTGATAAAAGTAATGCTCTCACAACTTGTTGTGTAACAGTTGATGCTCATCATGCTCTGATTGTAGTTACTCCTGCTTTCACTAAGACTTGATCTTTGATAGCTCTTATGATACCAACATAATCTAATCAGTCATTTTCCCAAAAAGAACTATCTTCTGTTGCAACTGTCGCTTGTACCATCGTTGGAGAAATTTCGCTATATTCGACATATTCTCTGTTCTCGGCAAAAAGCTTGTAGAGTTCTTCACCGTTTTTGTCTGTAATAACTGAAGATTCAGCAAAAGCAGTTAAGCTATTTAAATTGCTTGCATTGATGTCTGGCAAATCCTGTAGAACATTTGTGTAGACTCGACGAGCAGCTACTAATCCTCAGATTGCAAAAACTATAAAAAACACCCACGCACTTATTATGAGTACTTTTTTGAGTGTTTTTTTGTTTCAAGATGCATATGTTGTGCGAGTAAATGTTGTTTTTCCCATGGCAGAATAATATCATAAATTTTATGACAAAACTATAAGGAAATCTTTAAGTGTTGCAAATGGAAAAAAAGGTGAGAAACTACCTATTATTTTAATACTTCTTCAACTTTTTTTTGTTCGTACATTGCAGATGTTTTATTTCGATATGCTCGTTCTCTATCTCAATAGCTAAAGTGTCGTCGCTCTCATGGATAGTTACTAAATCACTGTTTCTTCAGTACTTCCAATAATATATTTCTATTGTTTTGAGCAAGTTTGCTGATACTGCTGTTTTTGGTGATACAAATATCATTTGTAAAATCAAAAATTTCTGATCAAAAATCTAAAAATGATTCTTTTTGAATATCATAGAGAAGTATATCAAATGCACCCCCTGTTGGATGTCATGCAACTCTTGGATCTGCTACATAGTTATGTGTTTTTTCACGTAGTTCTTCTTCAGCTAGATTTGGATATATATTCTGTAATTCTTTATATCTTGTATGAAAGTACTTTTCTTGTATTTCTAGAGATCTAAATCAGTATGTCACATATAATTTATATGTTTCATACTGTTTATTTAAATCTTTTTGAGCCTTTTTTAATAAATGTAGTATGCTTTTTCTTACGTATATTTGATTTCAGGTTATTTCTTTCATGTCTGCCATTTTTTCCCAAGCGCCATGCATAATATCATTATCAATTGGAACAAATTCTTCATTGTTTTCTACAGTTAGTATTGGTAATAAATGCTTTAGATACGGTTTCATTACTTATAGTAACTATTTAAAATAAGTTCATTATTCTTAGAGAGATTTTGACTTTTCTACTAAAGCTTGCGCTAGTATAATATTACTATTTATAATTTTGCATCATGAAGTGTTGATTTTCATAGCAATTGGTAGCTCAGTACATCAAAGAATAACTCACTCTATTTCTTGCGTCATGTATTTCTCTATGATGTTATTTAATTCGTTATTTTCTTTTTGTGATTCATGTCATGCCATAACTGCTTCTATAACATTATCCAAGATTTCTTGCTCTTTGTTGTTTACAGAAATTGCTTCTATGTTGTTTTTTTCTAGATTCTTTGTGTATAGTCAGATTTCTTTTGTTGTAGATGATGATAATACTAATACCTTTTTTATCTTTTCGGTCAAACACCTTTGTATAACAGAATTAATAATACTGACAAAATGTACGTCAGGCAAAGATTTTATAATGTCTTGGTTATAAATATGAAGCGTATTGCATGCTATTCATATAATATCTGCTCACATTGCTTTAAGTTTTTGTAATCATTCTAATAAATCGTTTTTGACAAGAAGTTCATCTACAACTCATGTTTCGTCAAATCAACGAAGAGGACAGTTGTATAAAACGTATTTTGGATAGTCAGTATCTTGGACTGCTCAGTATTTTTGTTGCATATATGTATGTATTGTATGTGCGATTGTTAGACCAGCTTCTGGTCAAGATCAAGAGAGAATTCAAATCATGGGTAGTAAGAGTAAGAATAAAATATTTACATATGAGTTTTTTTTATTTTTCAAGGATTGTGTCAGTCTATATAGTACAAATTTTCGTTTTCGTCAAATAATAAAGAGAAGATTTTCTTTTCGTTAAGGTCTCAGATCAAACTATGTAATACTTCTGGTTGATTGTTAAATAAGTATTTTAATACAGTGAACATATTTTTTTGTTGTCCGCTATATTTCTTATCAAGTACATTTATGACTAAGTCGTTTTCTTGAAGTTTTTTTATAGTTAATGCTGTATCAAGTGCTGCACATGTATATTCTCAATTTTTAATTATATCAACTCATCCAATCAAATAGTTTTCTTTTTGTTTTTTTTGTCCAAATATTTTATCTGTCATATCTATCATAGCTGATTCATATACTATTTCATTTGCATTATTAATTTCTTCTAATTCTGCTTGTGTGGTAATTTCTGTTGAAAGCTTTGCTGATTTTTCATAGCCTCAATCTAGATGAATATCGTCTACGAATACCATGCTAGTAGGATCTATTCACATTGAATTAAAAGAGTTAAGTAAGTTCCTTGCTATCTTAGCTGATCTTACGCTGCTTTCTGTAATTCATTTAGATTCATATATATGTCCCGATTCAACCAAAACTTTCTTCAAATTTTCAGGAATGGATATTATTTGCATGAAGTCACTATTTACACTACCCGGTGATTTTTTTATTATGTATTGTAAGCTTTTTTCAATAGCTTCAAGCATCATCATTTTTTTTTCTTGAATATCTGGATATTGTATATCTTTAGGTTCTTTTTCTCAAGTGCGTAAGTAGTGAAGTATTGCATCTTCTTCACTGGTAGTAGGTTTTTTTTTGAGTCACTTTATAAGAGGGTACTTTTCATCCGCTCACGCTAGTATCTGATATATATTATTGTCTTTTATGTAAGGATGTTCTCATACTTTGTCTGCTAATTCTTTTATTTTTATAAGCTTAGTTTCTATAGTGTTATATGAATTGATAAGTGTATTTGTAGACATAGTATTCCCAAAATAATAATTATAAAAAAAATCCATCAAAAACTCTCGTTCTTGATGGATAGCGTGCATATTATAAAGATATAATTCTTTATTTATGACATTTATTTTGACCACCAAGAAAACATACAGATCTGCGTCTGTTTTGTCTTCTTGTTCTAGTGATCATTTGCAATGCCATTAGCACGTTATTAAATAAAGTAATGTCTATATATCCTAAACAGAGTACGATTGCAAGACTTTTTTTATTTTTGTGTAAAAAGATGTGCTCTGATAGAACTTCTCAATGCTACAAGTTCGTCATAGTCATAGAAGAACAGAATCTTTTCGTTGCTGACGAGAGAGGAGTCAGTTGGCTTTTTTTGTAAAATAAATGCTGTTCGTGACTCTGCAATATCTTCTTCAGGATTTGTGGCAGCATAGTCTGTCAAGAATTTTTCACTATTGTTTGTGTAAAACTCTTCTTGATCTTCTTCGCTTTTTTCTTCTCACATTGCTGTCGATTCTATCAATGCTTGATGATCTTCTGCCTGCCAAAATTTTTGGACAAATGCGTAGAGATATCAATCTTTTGTACTACATCATTCTCATGGGAAGTATGTTGTACATTTGTTAACAAAATCCATTCGAGCATCTTCGTCTTCTGGTCCATACACGATTTGTGCTGGTATCGCTCCGTTTCAAAGTTCTTTGTTTGTTAATGTCAAAATGTGTCCGAATTCATGTATCAGCGTATATTGTAGCTCTTTGAAATCTACTGTACCGTCTTCCAAGAATACATCTTCAGGATCCATTGATAAAATCCAATTGTTTTGATCGTTTTCATCTTGATAGACTAATCACATCGTTTCTCCATATCCATCCGTTTGTATAGCAAATTGTATAATTGGCGTACGATAACTAACAGGAATCATTTCTGACCACATTGATCGCATTGTTTGATGTTGTGGATCTATACTGTCTTGAGATGTTGAAATTAACGTATCTTGTTGTAGGTTATATATTGCTATATCTTTCATATCTTTACTGTTTTCTTGATCTGCAAAACTCGTATTTTGTCATACATCTCGTGTATCATCCAAGTAATCTATAAGACAATTACTATCTTCATAATCACACAAAACATCATAGTTTTGATCTTCAAGTCACACGATAACCTGAGTTATAATTCGTTCAGATTGTTCATCTGCTGTACGTTCTAATATATCATCCAATCTAACAACTATTTCAAACAAAAAATCGTCTCAATATGTTGGATAATATTGTTCAACATATGTCTCAATTATTCATTCCAAACGTTCAACTGTATCTCGATCCGCGTCAGTTTCGTTGTATCAATACGCTGTTGATGAAAAACAGACTGAAAAAAGCACTGATAAACATAAACAAAAAGATAAGAAACGAGTAAGAAATCTTGATCAAAACATACGTTGCATAGTAGTATAATAAAAAAAATAAATCTGACTATATTGTGAGTGTATCTAAACGAGGTATATGTTGGAGTTGCTTTTCTGATACTCCATAATCTTTAAGTTTTTGCAATACTTTTTCACTAAATTGCAATTGCCTTACTTGGTTCATTGTACTTGCAAAATTTATATCAAACAATCGAGTATAATGAGACAATATTGTATCTGGAAACGTTTTGATATCAGCATGTCTTGTCATGTTTCAAGTAATCAGATCCTCCAAAACTGCTGGTGAAATATGTGTTTGTCAAAATGTATCGTCTTCTCACATATGTATTTGTTTATCGAATCTATACAAAGCATCAAAGTTGTCAAATGCGTCATATGTTAGGTTTTGTAGTTTGTCAGCATCTCTGATGATTTTGGTCAAAAGCATAGCTTCTTCTTGATCTTTAGCTGAGAGTGCTTGGTAGACAGGTTCGTCCAATAATTGTGTATGTGAAAATTTGTTATGGATCTTGCAAGCGAGATTGATCGTGACCAAGTCAGGATATTTTTCTTGTAAAATTCTAAAAACACCGTCTCCATGTTCGTATTCTTTGTTACCTACAATACGATCTGCCTGTACTTGATAAAATCTTCAAATATCATGCCGCAACGCAACAACCTCAGCTTTTCTCAAAAAATCTCTATCAAGGTTAGCCAACTCTGGTTGTGTTGTGATGACACGAAGTGTTGCATCCAAAACACCGTACACATGTCTCAATTTGTGAGCAATAAACTTTTGTACAGTCTCATTTGCTTGTCCGTGTTTTTCCCATACGAGACCAAAATGATATTCAAATTCAAGTGTTGCTTGTGTGATTGATAGCATCTATGTGAATGTGGTTTAATAAAATATATGACAAACCATATCATAATTTATGATATGGTTTGTGGTTTTCTGTTCTTTAGTTTTTTTAATTTTTTTCTCTATTCTTTCTCTATTTTTCTGTTTAATTTTTATCCAACAACTATATTGAGTATTTTTTGTGGAATAAAAATAACTTTTCTGACTTGTTTTCCATCTAAATACTTTTGAATTTTTGGATGCTGGTGGACGAGTGCTAGTATATCTTGTTCTGATATGTCTGCTTCTACTTCAAATGTTTCTCTAACTTTCCCATTGATTTGTACTGGTATATTGACTGTGTTTTGTATCAAAACTGATGCATCAACGCTTGGTCGTGATGTTGCAAAAATACTCGTTGTATGTCACAATTGTGATCGAATTTCTTCACACAGGTGAGGTGCAAATGGACTCAAAATAACAATAAAATCTTGAAGTGTTTGTTTACTAATCTGTTGCTCTTTGACCATATGGTTTGTACAGACCATCATTTGAGAGACAGCAGTATTAAACTTGAAGTCATCTATATCTTCTCAGACTTTTTTGATTGTTTGGTGTAACAACGTACGTGTTTGGTCAGAATCTTTTTTGTTATTATCTGGAGTTGTTTTGTGTTTTTCGAATATTTTGATAACTTTATCCAAAAATCATTTGACTCATTTGACTCATGCAGTTGATCGAGCAACGCTGTTTTCGAATGGTCACATGAACATCTCGTATATTCTAAACGCATCTGCTCCATATTCTGCAATCACATCATCTGGATTGATAACATTTCATCGTCTTTTTGACATTTTGCGTCCGTCTTCTGCCATGATAAGTCATTGGCTTCTAAGTTTTTTGAAAGGCTCGTCGTGGCTTACAATTCCTATATCATACAAGAATTTATGCCAAAAACGTCCATAAATCAAATGTCTTGTTGCATGTTCAAGTCATCATACATAGACGTCGGCTTGTCATCGATATGCTTCTTTGTCAGCGTCAACAAGTTGTGTGTCGTTGTGTGGGTCCATATAACGAATTCGATATCGTGAAGATCATGCTCGTTGGGGCATTGTATTTGACTCTCTTGTATACTCAACTCAATCTATTGTTACGTTCATTCGATCATCTATCGCTGCAAGAGGTCCTTCTGTTGTTCATGTTGGCTCGTAGTTTTCTACATCTGGAAGTTCTAATGGCAACTTATCTAATCAGAGGGATTTTGGTATATCTATTCTGGTTTTTCCTAGTTTTATGTTTTCTTCTTTTTCTTTGGTGTCATATATCATAGGTATTGGCTCTCATCGATATCTTTGACGTGAAAATACTCGATCTTGCAATTTGTATTGCACGTGTTTGTTTCAGATATTTCTTTTTTGTAATCGTTGTTGCATCATTTGTATTGCATCTTCTGATGTTTTGTTTGAGTATTCTCATGAATTTACAAGTATTCATTTTTGAGTAGTAATAGCTATTTCGTTTTTTGTATCTTGTTGAGAAAGAAAAGTCTCTCGTGCGTCTGCATGTGCAGGTCGAGTTATCATTTTTGCAACGTCTTCTTTTTTGATCCATATGATATTATGATGTCATTCTTCTACTTCAGAATCTATTTTTTTGTTGCTTTTTAGTTTTGCATGAAAATATCTTCCAGTTGTGTCTTGATTTTTTTGTTTTGTATGTCTAAATCAAAGTACTTTTTTGTAGCTTCATACAAGTGATTTTATGATTTCAATATCTGTATATCCGGTTTCTTCGAGTACTTCTTTATAGACCGTTTCTTTTTCTGTGTCTCATGTTTCGATTCCTCATCATACAAAGTGATAATCATCTCATTGTTCATGAGTCTCATGAATTAATAGGTATTCTCATTGATTGTTTTCTAAAATTACATCTACTACCTTTCTGTGCAATGTTTCACAATCTTTTTGTAGCGCGTCTTTTCATGTTAGGATATACTCTTTTGCTATGACGTCTTGTATCGGCAAATTGTATTTGCTTGCAAATTCGAAATCACGTTCATCGTGTGCAGGGACTCACATCACAGCTCAACTTCCATAGTTTGCTAAAACGTAATCCGCTATCCAGATTGGTATCTTTTTTCAAGAAAATGGATGAATTGCGTATGATCAACTTCGAACTCATGATTTGTCTTTTGCAAGGTCTGTTCTTTGTAAATCTGTTTTTGCTGCTGCTTGTGCAACATACTCAGTGACAGCTTTGGACTGGGCTGGAGTTGTGATTGATGTTACGAGTGGATGTTCAGGTGCAAGTGCCAAGAAACTAACTCCATAGACTGTGTCAATACGAGTGGTGTATGTTGTCATGTGATGTGCATTTTTTTTGGCAAATCAAGACAATAATCTTAGTGCAGCATCGTTTGATGATGTCAAAAATTCTTGCATTTGTTCCGCATTGAGGTCATGGTATGCTAAATCATGTTGTTTCGATTTGTACAATGAACATAGTGGAAAATAGATGTCCTTGGTTGTATGTTCTTGATCTGTGATGATAATATGTCTTTTGGCTTGTGCTACGTGATATTCTGATCCATCATACAATGCATAGACATCCAAAAAATATCACGATATCTCTCAACCGTTGTCAGATGCGATTTTTTTGTAATACGATATCATTTTATCATACACAGTTTGTTGATTGTCAGTATCTAGCACTCATGCTATTCTTTTTGCGTGTTTTTTTGGTTGTTGATCGTCAGGAAGTCAATCTATATACAAACCAGTATCATTCGACAAACTTGGCAGTCCCGTTGCATCAAAAAATCATTTTGCTTTTTGTTTTGCAATCTCGGTTTCGTCATTTCCAGTTTCTGCAATATCACCTATCTGTTTGTCCAGATCATGTATATCCAAAAAATGTACCCGACCGTGTTGTAAGTGTTGTTTATATCTTTGTATTTTTGCTTTGTTGTGCGTTGCTAATACGATTGGAGTTGTGCAAGCATACTCTTGCATAGAGCGAGCAAATCATACTATTGATGTTTCTTGTCATTGTTCTTTTATTGTTGCCCATAATGCTTGAAGCCAATCCTGACTGTCTTTTTTATAATACATTTTGATAAGTTGTAGTTCGCCATTGTCTATATGAGCTTGAATATCTGATGTATGAGCTTGGAAAGCAAGTTCAAAAGAACTAGAATTGTAGCTTAAAACATAATCAGCATCTGACTCTATAGTGTCTGGGATACTAAGCTTGATATGCGACCAATCAACAGTATCTAAGTTCATAACAAAAGTATTTTGAAACACTCGCATGTATTCATATCAATATCGATCAGTTAATTGTTGTACATCATCTATAATAGTATCTCATTCTTGCAAGGCATGTCATAATGAATTGTTGCTTGGAATAGACTTGTGCCAGTGATGTGATGCGATTTTTTCTGGTTCTTTGTTTGTGATTTCTCCCAATACAGTTACGTCGAAAAAATGACCAATATGTCGTCATTTGGATGCAACAAGAGGGTTTGATCCGCGATAGTGTAGTGTATCGATTTCTACTCATAGTTCTTCACGAATTTCTCTACGAAGAGTTTGTTCAAGAGATTCTCCATGCTCTATTCATCATCAGGGCATTGTATTACTAGTCTGTCGTTTTTTGGGTTTACATGTGAGGATTGCTCAGTCTTGATTGCGGATAATTCATCTTACATAGTGAGTTACTCCTGATGCTTGATCTGGAACAAAATTTTCTGGTTTGATATTGTGTTGTGGTTGTTTTTTAGGTGTAGTTGGTATTAATCGTTCTACATTTGTTCATTCGCTTCTTCATATTCGATTGCGTTGCATTTGTTTGACATGATCAGGTCGTTGATCAAGCGTGTCAAGCCCTTCTAATAGTCTTTGTGCATATTCTGTGATACGCAACATCCATTGTCTCATTGCTTTGCGTTCAATAGCAGAACCACAACGTTCACATTTCCCGTCTTCAAGATCTTCGTTTGCAAGTCATGTTTTGCAACTTGGACATCGATTGACTGGCTCATGTGACAAGAATGCGAGACGACGAGTGTCTAGAAATGCGTCAATGTCGTCAGAACTATCTTTTTTTGTTTCTGTTTTAGTTTTTGATGTTTGTTGTTTTTTGTAAAAATCTAGAAAATCTTGAATATTTTGGGTTTTTGGTGGTTTTTTTTGTTCGGGTAGTTTGCAATAGTTTCTAATCTCTTTTTCTAGTTCTGCAATTGGTATTGATTTTTGTTGTTTTTTGTCATAATAATATTCGAATAATTTCACGAAAATCCATTGCGTTCGTTTGTAGAAATCAGGATCTGTTGTAGAAAAAGATCTACTTCGATCATAGTCAAATCCTATTTGTTGCAGTTGTTGTTTGAATGTATCTATTGCTTCTTTGGTGATTTCTTTGGGGTTACGTTTGTTTTTCATTGCGAACTGTTCTGTTGGTAGTCCAAAACTGTCAAATCACATTGGATGTAGTACGTTGTGACCTTCGAGTCTCTTTTTTCTTGAGATAATATCAGTTGCGATGTATCATTTGGGATGTCAAACATGCAATCATGCTCAAGATGCATATGGAAACATGTCCAAAACATAGTACTTTGGCTTGTCTCATCATTCTGTTGTTCTATAGGTCTCGTTTCTTTTCCAAAATTCTTGTCGTTTGTGATGGATGTTTTGTAAATCAATACTAGTCATGTAGGTTGTGAAAAAACAAAAATGCGAGACATGCTAGTATCAGAATAGACTTTTGAGTCAAAAAGTCAATTACAGATGACTGACTTTGTGTAGCTAAGAATTCTCCTTTGATAAAGGAGATATCTGACGAGGTAACGAGGAAGTCAGAGGATTTATATTACTTTGCCATAATTTGTATATATATATCAAAAAACCACATATCTTTTATGATATGTGGTTTTTTGTACTGTAGGTTCTGTTCCCGACAGTATAGTGTATTAATTAGCATATGCTTGATACACAACGTCCAAGATTGTAGCTACTTCTTGATCTTTGTCAGTGACTTCGTCAAGAACCTCTCAATCTATTTCATGTGTTTGCAAGATAATATGTACTTTGTTGTAAATATTTGTCCATTGAGGATGGTGTTCAACTTCATCTATTTGACTGCTGCAGTCACTCATCCACTCAATTGCATCCAAAAAACTATCAAATGTATATGTTTTGTGTAGTGCATTATCTTTTTCTGTCCATTCTGTATATGTTTGTACCTTTGCCATGTGTAGCTACAAAAATAAATGTTACAAATCTATAGGTTGTTTTTTGATAAGAATTCCTAGAAGTTTAGCTATTTCTCATCTTGGAATATTCATATCTCGTTTAGCCTTAGTATCTAGAGTTGCTTTAGCAATATAGTCATTTTCATAAGCTAGTTTCATGTAATTAGTAGCAAAATGATCTCCTGTCTCATCTTGATATCCGTATAGCATTCTCATCATTACAGTTATTGCTTGTCCATATGTGATTTCTCTAGTTGGTAAGAACATTCCTTTACTTCCTTTGAACAATCCCATTTGGCATGATTCTACCATCAATGTTGCAAGGTCGCTATGTCATTCAGCAGTATCTGAGAATTGACATTCTGCAGTAGTTCTTGAAGTTTCGCTTTTATTTAGAATGTTTTTGCTAGCTAATACTAACATTTTAGCAGCTTCATCTCTTCTAACTGGTTTTTCAGCCATAAATGTAGCTGTTGTTCCAAATTTTGTAATACTTAGAGATGCAAGATCTGCTAATATACTTTCCATACTTTCACTTGTAAGTGATAGATTTTGGATGTCAGCAAATGTCATGTTTTCATAAGAGTTCTCGTCAGTAGCTTCTTCAACTTCTGTGTCGACAGTTACATCGACGTCAACATCAGTTGTTTCTCAGTCCATTTCTGTGTTGATTTCTGCTTCAAGTTCAGCTTCAATTTCATTAAGAATGTCGTCAAGTTCATCTGCTTGTGCAAGATTTATTGAAAGAGTTGAAAATGTCATTGCAGTAACTAAACCAGCACATAGCATAGTTGTGCTAAATTCTTTGATAATATTCATGCGTAAAAAGGGAAAAAATAAAGTAATTAAACAATAAATATTTATAATTCGAATGCAAGTGATTGCTCACATCACAATTGAATACATCAAACAACACCTATCATTCCACCGTTGTCAGTAGAGTATATTTTTTTGATAGGTCTATGAATATGCATAGCATAGTCTTTTGTATGATCTTTCTCATATTTATTTGCTTGATTCGTAAGCCATTGTATGTTTTGGGTAAGTGATTGCAACTTTTCTCGTAACCTATCGTTTGCAGAAACTCATCATACTATAGCTAGACTTTTGACATCATGAATAATTCATGCCCTGATGAGTTTTTTTGCAAGGACGTCTGTTACTGTTTCTTGAAATGCAAAACAGATATCTGCGATATATTCGGGAGTAAGCGATTGGTCGTTTGCTGTAAGGTCTTGTAATATGTGATGGACTTGGGACTTCAATCCAGAAAAACTAAAATCATGTTTGTATGAATCCAAAAATGTTGCTTGTAGTTTGATGTTTGGGTTGGGTTTTCATAATGTAGCTTGTTGCGAAATTCGAGGTCATCATGGGTATGGTCACCCTAGCATTCTAGAAACTTTATCAAAACACTCTCAAGCTGCATCATCTACACTTTCACCAAGTTTTGTAAGAGTAAGTGTGTTGTTTTGTTCCAAAAGATAGAGTTCGTTGTGTCCTCCAGAGACTGTCAAAACAGCTGCTGGAAATTGCACTGTGTCTTTGTGTCTATCAGCATAGATCGAAAATATATGTCCATAGATATGGTTGACTGGTGTATGTGGTATGTCATACGTATGAGAGAGCATATGTGCAAAAGTTTTTCCTACAATGAGAGATCATGGCAGTCCTGGGTATGCGGTGTAACAGATATTGTCAATATCTTCAAAAAATTCTACAAAAGATGATGCTGACACGGTTTGTGTCCCAAGATACTCTTGTACAAGATGACTAAAAACTTCAAGTATATGCTCTGCATGTTCTCTTGATGCTAATTCTGGTACAACTCATCAATATTGAGCGTGTTGTTGTATTTGAGAATATGCTTTCATATGTGTTACTTCAAATGTTTCGTTTTTGTATTCAACGATTGCAAGTGATGTGTCATCACAACTGGTTTCTATAGCTAAGACGCGCATATAGTTTGAGGTAATTACAAAAATAAATTATATTTTGAGACTTCTTGCAAGTTGATTCATTGCACTATCTGGAACAGTATGTAACATGGGAATATAGTCTGAAAGTTCTACGACAAAATCTTTGATGTTTTGTGGTTCGTCTTTGAATGTGTGGATATGGTTTTTTCCTTGTATAACAAATAATATATTGTTTATATTGTGCTCTTTATCTTTTACTTCTATTTTGAATCATTGAATGCTACTTCGTGGGTGGCTTTTTGCTCATATCTGCAAATGTGTATTGTATAATGATATAGGTATGGGTTGTGCGTTACTGATAGAAAAAAATAAATATCATCACAAAAGTAAGCATGTTACGATTGCTCCAACATAGTTTTGATAAATAATAGAAAGAATTATAAGCGAGCAAAAAAAACCTGCAAACAAAACGTATCGAACAGTTGTTCTTTCGTAGATCTCACTATTGTGAACAACGACTTGCATGTGATTATGGTCAGAATAAATATTTTGATATTTCCAATTAGATAGTAGGAAAAAATAAGACAAAAACAATGAGAATTCTTAAAAAAAACCTCTCTGTTTTTTGTGAAAAGGCGTTGCATTTCTGTAAATATTCCACATACTTTTGGGTGATATTTGAGCACAAATGCCAAAACCATCTTGAATTATACACCTAGACATTGCTCTTTGAATGTTTGAGTACACTATACGTTTTTTTTAATCTTTTTATTCTTTTTATGAGACATATTGCAGTCTTGGCTCGTGAAGTGTGTGAATACGCGCCTCGTCATACCAAACTCTATGTTGACTGAACTGCTGGACATGGATGACATATGCAAGTGATGCGAGAAGCTTTCTCTTCTCAAAACGAAGAATTTGTTACTATAGGTTGTGATGTAGATCCTCTTATGTTGTCCAAAGCTACTTCTCATTTGCAAGAAGCTTGAGTTACTAGGTTTGAATTGTTACACTCTTCGTATCAACATATGGCAGATTTTTTGTCTCAAAAATGAGTGTCTGCTGACTATATTTTGCTTGATTTGTGAATAAACCGAGATCATATTTTGCAAGCAGACCGTTGATTTTCTCTCAAAAAAGATGGTCCTCTTGATATGAGATTTTCATCAGAATGACCTACCGCACATGCTGTTATTCAATCTTTGCATGCTGAAGATATGATTGATCATTTGATGCAATATGGGGATTTTTCTCCCAAAAGGGCAGAAATCTTGGCGTATTATATAAGTAAACACAAAAGAAATTCGTTGATGAAAACTACGTTGTGATTCAAAAAGATACTCTGACAACTTAAAGTATGAACACAAGAATTAGCAAGAATATTTCAAGTATTGAGAATAGTAACAAATCACGAATTAGATCAATTAGAGGTTTTTTTGTCAACATTTGATCGCTGTGTTTCTCCTTGAGGGAGATGTAGTATAATTAGTTATCATAGTGGAGAAGATAGACTTGTCAAAAATGCTTTCAAAAAGCTTTCTCGTACATGACGGACCATTATCACCGATCAGCCTATCGTTCCTACAAGTAATGAAGTTTACCGCAATAAAGCATCTAGAAGTGCGAAAATGAGAGTCATTCAAAAAAACTAGTCTATTCAAACTAATACAAAAAAATATCAGACTCGGTGAGAGTTTTCGTTTCTACTTATTACGTTATTATTACATATGAATAGAAAATTTGTCTTTGTAAGATCAGAATGAGAAACGCTCTACAAAAAAGCAAAAAATATGATGCAACAGCATACGAATCTTTTTGAAAAATCAAAATATTTGTTTTTGGTTGTGTGGTTTTTTACAAATATTCTTTTTTATGGTATTTATGTAAATCTTTCGTCGACAAAATGATACTTTTTGTCAGAAGCAGAATCAGAAAAAGAACAACTCGAATTTTCGTATAATATAACAACACTCAATATGACAGAATATTACAGAACATTACGAAATGATATGCACCGTAGTGCTCAGGTCAAAAAAATTGATATCATCCATGATGTAGTATCTATAGAAAAAAAGAAAGTCGCATCTAAATAATTATTGCTAACTTACTATTGACAAATATAAAATAATATTTTCTCTTGCTTTTTTGCAGATGAATTATAAAATATTTGTATTCTTTTATTTTCTATCGAAAAATATATGAAATTACACGTTATCTTATGATGACTTATGATGTACCTTCTTTTGTCTATATCTAGCGTTTTTGCAAGACAAGCATGTTTTGATTTTGATGATGTAGATGCAGAACTCTGTGTTAATATTGATAGAAGTGGAAATGATTATGATGTTGAAAGTACATTAAAATCATGAAAAAAAGCACAAATATATTGTCAGATAAAAACTCCTCAAAATATTTGAGCAACAATTTATAGTATCAATAATTGTAATGATTCATTTGAGTATGATTGATCAAGAAATGGAGAATTGACTGTCTATATGTATGTTGATACACAAATTATAACAGCATATTATGATATTGATGATGAAGCATGGGATGAAGAAGGAAGTCACTCAATAGATGATAATAATAGTAATAATAATGGAGAAGCAGAAAGCATAAGAATAACACCAGAAGATAGTAGTCCAGATACAAATGAACGAATAGATGTAACATTTGAGATCGAGGATGAAGATGGAGATACAGTAGAGGATTATAGAAATGGAATAGAATTTGATGTGTATTATAGAACAAGTAGTAGCTCAAGCCGAACAAAAACAACATCAAGCACGTACTATGAAATAAGTAGTTCGTACGAAGATGGATATGCGTTTCGTAGTCTAGATGATGGAGAAAGAAAAATAACGAACTTCATTAGATTCAAAAAAGAGTATGAGTATAGACTTGATGTAAAAGATGAAGATGATAGTAGTATAGACTGATCTAGAATATTTTCTGTTTGATCTTCAGATGATAATAATAGTAATAATAATGGAGAAGCAGAAAGCATAAGAATAACGCCAGAAGATAGTAGTCCAGATACAAATGAACGAATAGATGTAACATTTGAGATTGAGGATGAAGATGGAGATACAGTAGAGGATTATAGAAACGGCATAGAGTTTACAGTGTATTATAGAACAAGCAATAGTTCAAGCCGAACAAAAACAACATCAAGTAGCTACTATGAAATAAGTACTTCATACAGAAATGGATACACATTTCGTAGCAGTGATGATGGAAAAAAGAAAATAACAAACTTCATTAGATTCAAAAAAGAATACGACTTTAGAATAGATGTAGAAGATGAAGATGATAGTAGTTTAGATTGAACAAGGATTATTTATGTAGGAGGAGCAGACAACAATGATGACGACAACGACAACGATAATGATAGCAATAACGATAACGGAGAAGCAGAAAGTATTAGAATAACGCCAGAAGATAGTACTCCTGTCATAAATGAACGAATAGATATGACATTTGAAATTGAAGATGAAAACGGAGACACAGTAGAGGATTATAGAAATGGTGTAGAATTTTCGGTGTATTTTAGATTAAGTACAAATGGAAATCGAACAAAAACAACATCGAGTAGTTATTATGAACTTAATGATACGTACAAAAATGGATATACATTTCGTAGTATTGATGATGGAGAGAAGAAAATAACCAACTTCATTAGATTTAAAAGAGATTATGATTTTAGAGTAGATGTAGAAGATGAAGACGATAGTAGTGTAGATTGATCAAGGATTTTATATGTATGAAAATCAGATAGTAATAATAATGATAGTGATGAAAGATACGCAGATGCAAGTTCTTTTCAAGTAAGTGCTGATGCAACTCCAGATATCTGAGAATATGTAGATATCCAATTAAGAGCTATTAAATCTAATGGTGGAGCAGAAGATGATTATAACAATGTTGTAGGGTTTAGAATTCGATATGATCCAAACGACGATGAGATGTTTACTTCTTCTGAAGAGGTTAGTTCGTATGATTTTGATAACACAAATCTCTTTACATTGAGATGAACATATGAAGATTGATCGTTTTCTTATAGCCAAAACGGATCTTCTTACCAAAATATAAATGATTTTATAAAATTCGAAAAAAAGGGTTATTATAGAATTAGATGGTATGATGAAGATAAAACTTCAATTTATTGACAAAAAGACTTTGAAGTTGGGATGGATAATGATGACTCAGATTCTACTTCAAATGGAAGAGATATGTTCACAATGGTAACAAATGAAGACACTCCTGAACTCAATGAGCGCGTTGATCTTTATGTTATCGCAAGAGAAAATGGAAAGATTCAAACAAATTACAACGATAGAGTGAACTTTCTTGTTCAAAGAAAATGAACAAATGGACAATATACAACCGCATCAACTACATATTATTTTATGAGTAGATCTTCAACGATTTTGGATATGAATGGTAAAAAGTATGACAAACTCAATGACCGAATTTATTTCAAAACAAGAGGTAGTTATAGAGTAAAGATTTATGCTGACCAAGATTCTAGTATGAATTGATATGAATACTTTGTTGTCAAATAAAGTTATTACTCAGATATTCGTTTAGTTTCATCCAAAAAAAATGCTTTGTGTGCTATGTGCTCACGAAGCGTTTTTGTTTACAGAAAAAAAATGAATTACTTTGTTTTGATAAAAATGCCAATGCCTCACTCATCAAAATATACAAAGTCAACACTAGATTGCAGTCAGGTTGATTCTTTTTTTGTTTTATACTTTCTGCATGTATACTAGACTAGTGAAAAGTTTTTGTTCTGTATCGCTTTGTATGAAACATGTTCTAAAGTACAGTTTAGCTACAATTCTTGTGCTTGTAATCAATTGTGGTATCTTATATTTTTTGACAGATGGTGGGCTTGATCTTGCCTTTGCTCAAGACACAAGCAGCTGATCGAGTCTGGATGAAACGATGTTTGACCTAACCAATATTTTTCAATGAGTTTTGAAGTTGATTTATATTATACTTCGACCTTTATTGGTTGTTGCAGGAAATGCTTTGGACAATACATTTGTCTATGGTGAATTCCTCAACCTTGATGCAGCGTTGCGACAAATGTGGAATATTTCCAAAAACTTTGCAAACTTTGCTTTGTGATTTTGAATTTTATTTTATATTTTCAAGTATATTTTTGCGTTTGGTGATGGAACAGAGGTCAAAGATGTGTTATGGAAAAGTTTGTTAGCGGGTGTGTGAATACAAATGAGTTGGTTTTTGTTGGGAGCAATTATAGATATTTCTACAATTGCAACGTATGCGTTAGGCTGACTTCCAATGACTCTTATCAACCAAACACAACTAGGTAATCATCCTATTATATGAATTCATACTGTCGTAGATTTATGAAATGACAAAAGTAAAATATCTGACAAGATATCCTATTCTATGTATTATTCATGGTGAGATACAAATTATGCGCCCTGTATTATGGTCAATGATTTTATTGTTGGGAGGCAATTTGATGATGTTGCTAGCAAAAAAAAGAATATCGTTTTTGACCCAGATTGGTGTGTGTATAACAATTTTATGATGGTGAATATCAAAGATATAACAGAGTCTACCAAATCTATCAAGTCTGATGAGTGAATTTCTAATCAAAAAGTCAAAAATGATACAGTAACGAGTGCAGTCAACTGATTTTTTAATGGAAAAGATGAAAATGCTGCATTTTTGAAATGAGTTGTCTATACTAAGTACTTAGCAGATCCATGAGCAAGATCAATACAAGTAGCTGTAGAATGAGAAACAACACCAAAAGCCATCAAAATTCCAAATGATGTCAAACTGCTGCAAGAAATGGAGTGATCAACAGAAAAGTATGAGCGAGTAGAAGAATTTCAAAAAAGATGCGAATGAAATGTCAATAAATGATGATGTGGTATGTTTCTCAAAGATTTGTTAGAAAAATCCGAATGATTTGTTTGACCATTAGTTACATTGTACGTTAGTATGCTTAACTTTGCTGATCTACATGTCTCGACTGTTGGGTGAGGTTGATGAAAAACAAGTTATGCAACATTTTTTGAGTTTGCACTCAAAGCAGCGACATGAATTATGATGATCATACCTTTGATTACATTGGCGATCGTACTCGTTATTAGAGTCGGTATTTTGTGGGTGATAATAGCAACATCACCGCTTTTGATTATTTGATTGGTTTTTTATGAAGAAGGGCTAAATAGTTTACCACTTTGAGGTATGAAGCTTGATGTAAAGAGTATAATATGACTTATCTTTGCTCCCGTGCTTCTTGTATTTGCATTGTCAATTAGTTTGTTGTTTTTGTATACACTACAAGATTCTATTTATGATCAAGAACATTCTCAAGTACGGGAAGGACTGGGGTTGACTATTGCACCGTGAGCAACTGCAACAGAAGAATGTATGAATGCTCGAGGTTTGTTTGATGTTTGTTATGAAGTTGGACTTAAGTATCCTTGAGGGTGAGTATATGCTGACATGTTTGCACGATTGATCATGAATGGATTTGGTTTATGACTTGTGTGGACGCTTGTGTTTGCTGCAATCAATGCAACAAGTATGACAAAATGAATAGCAGAATCAGTTACAAAAACTATGACCTGAATCGCTACAGCAATTCCTATTGGTTGAGTTAGTGTATCCTCAATTTGAAGTTTTAAAGATGCTATCGAGAATTCTGCAAAAAAGAAGTTTATTGATAAACCAAATAGTGAATCAAGAGCTGCTACACAAAGCATTGTAGACTGAATATTTAATCCAGATGATGGATGATCAGAAAAAGTATCAAATGCTATTGATAAAATAAATAAAAACTCTGCTTCAATATGAGATATCCAATGATTCGATGATACCAACGCAAAAGATCGAGAGAGTATAGTCAAAACTTGAACAGATAAAAAATGATCTGAACTAAAATCAGAAGCAGTTGGGAGGTTAACACAAGAGTATGTCCAAAAAATAGAAAAACTCGCTGAAAGTGAAAACAAAGCTGACAAAAAGAAAGCACTTGATTTGTTGAATGCGGATATTTTTCAAGAAACAAAAGATACACTTATAGATAAACTCAAAAAAGATACCTATTTTGACTCACTTGTAAAAGACAAAGCTAATAAATATGTCCTAGAAAAAGAAGAGGAAAATGAAGAAGAAGGTGGTGATAAAAATTGAAAAGATAAAAAATGAAAAGATCAGAAGAAAGAAGAGACTGGAAATAAGAATGGGACATCTGAAAAAGTGCCTACTGATTGAGATGCTGCTAGTGACAACACTAATGCGAATGCAACAAATCAATCAAGTTCAGATCAGAGCTAGCTAACCTATCTTCACTACAGTCAGATTTTATTTTTGTTTCTCTTGTATGAAAAAATTGCACATATACATAGTTGTTTGTGTTATTGCTGGTATCTTGTTGTGTACGCCGTTTGATGCGGTCTACGCGGCTTGAGGTGATTCAGACATGGCTCAAACTCTTGGAAATGTTGCACACCTTATTATTGGTATGTTGTCGTGGTTATGGGTTTTGCTGGCGGCACTGGCATGAAAGCTTCTTACCAATGACCTTGTGTATGGAGAGTTTATTAATCTTGATCAATCTTTGTTTAAATTGCGAAATATCTCCAAAAATTTTGCTAACTTTTTGCTTGGGTTTTTGTTTTTGTGGACAATTCTCAAATATTTTATTGATAAAGAAGAATCGGCCTGACAGCTGGTCAAGTCTATCGTGTGATTTATTGTTGGGTGAATTGCGATACAAATGAGTTGGTTTTTGGTTGGTGCGATTATAGATGTGAGTACTATTATGACTGTTTCTTTGGGTGCATTCCCATCTTTGGTGATAAACCAAGACCAACAGCTCCAAGCTACCTTGCAAAATCAAAAAGTTCGTCTCCCCAAAAAGGTCTTACTTAATTTTCAAAATACATGAGATCAGCCTTTTCAAGAGGTGTTTTATGAACAAGCTAATACGTATGCTACTGCAGATGAAGCCCAAATACAAGAAGAAGAGGTTACATTAGAAGAGTTTTTGGATACAATATCTCCTACGTCAGAATCACTCGCATGACCAATGATTTATATTGGAACATCTGTATTTCATGTACAAGATTATCTCACAATGACCAATAATACAGGTTTTACTGATTGGTCAGACTTGATCGCAACGATTTTTCTCAAAGCATGAGTCTTGATTTTGTTTTCCTTTTTTATGTTGCTCTTGGTTGTTGCAAGTGTTATTAGAGTTGTATACTTGTGGTTATTTATAGCAATTTCACCATTTATGTTTTTGCTCTATTTTTTGGAGACTCTACAAGGGACAGGATCTAGTCTCAATGAAGGGCTTAAAGGAAATGAAAAATTATGAGATATTTGATTTATGTCGTTTCTTTCATTGGTGTTTATGCCTGTATTATATATTGCTTACATAGGAATTGGTATGATTATGCTTATCACAATGCAAAAGATTCTTGTGAATAACGAGAATGGTGGTATTTTTGTCAATGATAGTACACAAATTACGAATGATAGTATTCAAGTGTTGGATAGTAGTATTACAATACTTTGAAATATACGACCAAACTGGCAAAATGATACCGCAACTACCATCACTGATATGCTCTTGATGGTTGTCTGACTTATTATTTTGTGATGACTTGTGTATCTTGCGTCTAGTACTAGACCAGATTTTGTAAAAAACACAGTTCAAAGTGTTCGTACGTTTGGTTCTGAAATTGCAAAAGCTACTCCTGTCTTTGGAAAAATGAATTATAATTCTCTCACTTCATGAAGTGATGGACTAATTAGTAAAGTGAAGAGAAAGTTTGAAGATGAAGAAGGAAATAGAAAAGCTGCAATTCAAGATAAAACAGATGAATTATTTAATCTAAAAACAACTTTATGAAATAAATCTTATGTTGATCTGCAAAAATATGCACAAAAAGATGTTATTAATGACTCAAAGTGATGAAGTAGTATGTTTTTGAATAAGGCGAGAGATGCTGTTTCAAATTTATCAGAGGAAGATGCAACAAGGATTCCTTGATGATATTTATCATTGACTAATGATAGACAGTTGGGATCTTCATTTACAAATTGGTTTGCTAATAATTGACAAAAAATAGTTAAATTCTATAACAATGAACATTTGAATCATAAAATTAATGTAACTCCTGAATCTTGACAGTCTTTTGAGGATTTTGTAAAATCAATATCAGAGAAAAAATCAAAAACACAGTTTTTGAAGCGATTACATACTTCTATGGGATGATCTTCTGGTGATAGTATTGATAACCAACATTCATATAGAGATTTTCTCAAGGCAAAACTCAAATAGTATCGCTGGAGTATGCTGTACAAAAAGTCGTGAAACAATTCACGGCTTTTTGTATTTTGTTTTTTGTTTGCAAATCTTGTTAGTATCTGTAGTATCTTTGCATATGTATGTTGTCTCACAGAGTTAGAAATAGTGTCTCACGTATTTTGTTACAAAAGACCTAATGTATTGTGATGGTATTTCTAACTAGGTGGCTTCATACGCATTTATTTTTTTTGCATATGTATGACCATTGTTTCTATGAAATTTGACCAAAAAGAACACTCTTTTGATCGAGCTTGACAGTCATTTACCTTTAGTACTTGAATGCTTGCTCCACAAGCAGACGGAGCTGCACTTGTTTCTATTTGAGAAAATACATTGTTGGTAACAACAGTAATGGAAAGAAATGCTTCGCCTGACAGAGATTTTATGCCACTTGGTATTGATCGAAAAGATTATTTTCCTGCTGCGGGTAAAATTGGGGGAGGTCAGTATAGAAAGAGAGAATGAAGACCATCTGACAATGCAGTTTTGTATGCGAGAATGACGGATAGAGCATTGAGACCTTTGTTCCCAAAATGAATGGTAAATGATACTGTGATTACTATTACGCCTATGCAAATAGATAAACAACAAGATTTGTGAGTGTTGAGTATTATTGGATCTTCTTTGACAACAATGTTGGCCTGAATTCCTTTTGCTTGACCTGTATGAGCAGTGAGAATTTGATATATTGATGGAGAGTTTGTTATAAATCCAACTGGTGAGCAAAGACAAACGACAGAATTGAATCTTTTGGTTGCATGACCAAAATGACTTATCAATATGATTGAATGTGATGCTAAACAAGTGCCTGAATCTATTCTGTTACAAGCGTTTGAACTAGGACAACAACATATTGACATGATATGTGACCAACAAACTGCATTTTTGTCTTGATGTGCTATAACGCCAAAAACTATCGTCGTTACAAAGCCATCAAAAGAATTACTTGCTACGATTGCTACAATTTTGCCACACGATATGTTGTCTCAGTTGTTTGGTAATACAAAAGTATCGTTTAATGAATTATTTTCAGAATTTCAGTCGCTTACACTTACAACACTTGCAGGTGCAATTGCAGACTCATCTCAAAGTGACGTTACGCAAACACTAGTCAAAATGTGAGTCTTTCAAGTTGTGAAAGATGCAATTAGAAAAAGAACTTTAGATCAAGATAAAAGAATTGATGATAGAGATAGTACACAAATTAGACCACTCCTTTCAAAAGTATGATTATTCAAAAGAACTCATGGTTCTGGGTTGTTTTGGAGATGAGATACACAAGTACTTAGTACGGTAACATTGTGAGCTCCTTGAGATGTACAAGTCATTGATAGTATGGAAGATGATCAAGTTGAACAAAGATATATGCATCATTATAACTTCCCATGATATTCAGTCAATGAAGCAAAAATGAGTAGATGACCATGAAGAAGAGAAGTCTGACACGGTGCATTGGCAGAAAAGGCCTTGGAGCATGTTTTGCCATCGAAAGTAGATTTTCCTTATACAATGAGAGTTGTTTCTGAGTGTCTTGCATCATGAGGTTCTACTTCACAAGCATCTGTTTGTGCTTCAACATTAGCTCTTTTGGATGCATGAGTTCCTTTGCAAGCGCCAGTAGCTTGAATTGCAATGTGACTGATGACAGAATACAATGGTGATACTATCTCAAAATACTCTGTACTCACGGATTTGATGTGAACGGAAGATTTTGTGTGAGATATGGATTTTAAAGTTGCATGAACAAAAACATGAGTCACTGCAATTCAATTGGATACAAAAATAGTTGGTCTAACATCAGAGATTATACAAAAAACAATTGCTGACTCAAAAACAATTAGAGATGAAATTTTGGATTTTATGGGACAAACGATTGCTACGCATCGTTCTGCCTTGAGTCCATTTGCTCCAAAAATGTCTAGTTTTCAAATCAATCCAGACAAAGTACGTGAAGTTATTGGAAAATGATGAGAAACAATAGACAAGATTATAGAAAAAGCGAATTGAGTAAAAATAGATTTTCAAGATGATGGAACGGTCTTTATCTCTGATATGTCTCAAGAAAATATTGATATTGCTACCAAACTTATCAAAGATATTGCTGAGGATTTGCCACTCAAAAAACCATTAGATGGAAAAGTAATAAGAGTAGAACAATATGGTATATTTGTATCATTACCAAAATGAAAATCTGGACTTGTACATGGAAAATCTATGTGACCTGTCAAAGGAAGAGCAGTAGAACAACATTTTAAAGTTGGAGATACAGTTACTGTTATTGTGCAAAGTATTGATTCTCAAGGAAGATTGGTTCTCGAGTTACCTCAATAACAAACTATACAACAAAAAACAAAAAAGTAACGCTGACTGCCCGTCAGTGTTCTTTTTTTTTGTGAAAGTAGAGCAAATTTGTATATACTAGTTATATATTTTATTCTACTATATTCTTTGAGCAGATGACAATCTCTACTACGGTTCCACAAGTGTGATCAAAAAACACAACAACGAAAGTTTCTGAAGCAACGACAACATGAGATGCTATTGCAATGGCAAAACCTGTGATAGAAAAAGAGTGATACGAAGTGTCCTACGAAGTTATGGACGGTATGTTGTATGTCAATAGACTACAAGAATCTAATGGAGCTATGGAAAGAATAGACTTTGCATTGGGGCATAAACACAAAGTTATTAGATCTAATTCTGGTAAGATTTTGTATTGGTCTGATAATGTTTATTATACAGATAGAAATGGTCATGTCCACCAAATTCAGCTTCCAGAAACATTTGATCTTAATTTGTGAGCATACTATGTTTTGGAAAATGTATTTGAGAAAACAAATATGTTTGTGATTTACAAAAGTCCTCAACATCATGAAGATAAATGAATTTGCTTTATTTTTGATATTCAAACGCATACTGCCGTTTCTCTTTTGGCAAGCAAGGATTTTCACAACGCGATCATAAGCAATGTTAACAATATTCATTTTTTCTGCAAATCTATAGTCAAAGGATATATCGTTGTTGAGCTTGGACATGTTATCCAGAAATTTATTTTCAAAAACATTGTTGCAAAAGAAAAAAACCACTTTGAAGCTATTATTGGAGATATGCAACAGTTAGACATGTGAAGTGTTTCAATTACAAAACAGTGAGTCTTGTTGCATGTTCCTTACGACTCACAATCACATATGCAATGATTGTCATGAGAGTTTAGTTATAGAGTGAAAGAGGGGCTTATTCATGTGACTGACACAGAAAAAGAGGTTTCATATGTCTGTCAAATTCCAGAAAACCACCTTATCAAAGAAGTACATTTGGACGCACAATGAAATCTTTTTGGATTAGCTCGTTCTTGATATGACAATATTTTGTCTTTGGTATATGCGTCTATCAACAGTTGATATGAAGATATTATGACAGTAGTCGTTGGGTATCAAAAGATTCTTTCATTGACTATTATGCAAACAAAAGAAGACACGAATCTTGTTTTTGTCTGAAAAGAGGAGAATAAACCTCGAGAACTAGTAATATTTTCATTCGCGTCAGGCAAAAATCTTTCATACACATATCCACTCAAAGCATCGGATCTTAATGGTGATTTGTATATTTGGTATACAAAAGATGAATACAAATTGACTGTAATTTCTAAAAGTGATAATCCTACGGTTGTATCTTGCAAGTCGTTTGCACTTCACCCAGACGCTCCAAAAGTACAATATTCATTTCAACAAAAACAAAAAAAAGAAAAGGAATCTGAATGGTATCACAAAGAAGTCTTGGAAAAAGGTTTACCAAGCTATGCCGTTCTCAAAAAAGAGAACGAAGATCTTAAAGAGTTTTTGGAAACGATCAAATACTTTTTTAACAGTTTTACTGTTCAAAGCAAAAAAACATTATTATGAGATCTGAAAGAACATATACATTTTGATACAGATCAAGCAATTAGTTTATATAAATCCATTACTGATCATCCTGTCTACAAAAAAGAGGATTAATTGCTTACTCCCAACATTTGGGAGCTTTTTTTTGCATTTTCTGCAAAAACTCTTGCATTTTTTCGTAGCATGTATATACTCTGGGTGCTACCTACTTAGAATTCTTTTATATTATACACTATATTATGTGAAAAATTATTTGAATAGATTTGGGAACGACAAATTCCTGTGTTGCACACATGTTGTGAGGAAAACACGAAATTATTGCAAATGCAGAATGAAATAGAACAACACCATCTATTGTTTATATCAAATGAGATGAGCTGTTGGTATGAGATTTGGCAAAAAGAAAAGCTATACTTGAACCAAAAAATGTTGTCTATGAAGTGAAAAGGTTTATTGGTATGAACTATGACGATGTCAAAGACATTGCAAAATCTATGCCATATGAAACTAAAAAGTGAAAAGATGGAGGAGTTGTAATTGTTGTTGAAGGGAAAGAATATAAACCTGAACAAATTTCTTCTTTTATTCTCAATAAATTGAAAGAAGATGCAGAAAAGTTTCTAGGAACAAAAATTTCTCAGGCTGTAATTACAGTACCAGCGTATTTTAACGATGCTCAACGTAATGCTACAAAGACTGCATGAGAAATTGCTTGACTCAAAGTAGAAAGAATTATCAATGAACCAACTGCTGCGTCATTGACGTATGGAGAAGGTAAGAATACTGATGAAAAAGTTCTTGTTTTTGATTTGTGAGGGTGAACATTTGATGTAACTATTCTAGAGATTTGATCAGAATGAACATTTCAAGTATTGTCTACAAGTTGAGATACTCATCTTTGATGAGCAGATTTTGACCAAAGAATTATTGATGAACTTGTAAAGGATTTTAAACTAAAAGAAGGAATAGACCTAAAAGACAATGCTATGGCAATGCAACGTATCAAAGACGAAGCAGAAAATGCAAAGAAACAACTCTCTCAAACAGAAAAAGTAGACATTACGATTCCATTTATCACAACATGATCTGATGGAACGCCAAAGAATCTTTCTTACACTCTTTCTAGAGCTCATTTTGAAAAACTAAGTGCAGACCTTATCAAAAAATGTGCACATCCATTAGAAAATGCAGTTAATGATGCAAAAATTGAGACTGACGAAATAAATCAAGTTTTGCTCGTTGGTTGATCAACAAGAATGCCTTGGGTCAAAGATTTGATTGAAAAACAACTTAATAGAAAAGCAAAGGCAACAGTAAATCCTGATGAAGCCGTAGCTGCGTGAGCTGCTATTCAAGCATGAATTATTCAATGAGATGTACAAGATATACTTCTTTTGGATGTAACACCATTGTCATTGGCTGTAGAAGTTGAATGAGGATTGGCAAATGTCATGATTCCTAGAAATACAACTATCCCTGCCAAAAAATCTCAAACATATACAACTGCAGTTGATGGACAATCAGCAGTAACTGTACATGTAACTCAATGAGAAAGAAAATTTGCAAAGGATAATAAGTCACTTGGACAGTTCAATCTCGAATGAATTCCTAGTAGTATGAAAAGATGACAACCTCAAATCGAAGTAACATTTGATATTGATGCAAATGGAATTATGCATGTATCTGCAAAAGAAAAATCAACGTGAGTAGAACAAAAAGTTACTATACAAGGAGCTACAGGAATCTCTGATGAAGAAATTGCAAAAGCAAAAGAAGATGCTGATAAGTTCTCAAAAGCTGATGAAGAAAGAGCAGAACTTGTTACTGTCAAAAACAAACTAGAACAAACAATCTACCAAGTAGAAAAAACAATGGAAGAACAAAAAGACAATATTGAAGAAGATATGAAGAAAAAACTTGATGAACTTTTGCAAGAATGAAATGAATTAAAATCTAAAGATGATGTAAAAAAAGAAGAAATTGAAACATACATTACAAAACTTGAAAAAGAATTTCAAGAACTGGCAAGTAAAGGACAATCTGAAGCATGAAAAGATTGATCTGATGATAAAAAACCTGATACTGACAGCGTTGATGGAGAAGTGATTGATGCTGCGTAGTTTTTTGATTTCAAGTACGTTGAGTATATCTCTATTTAAAAACCACATATCGAAAGATATGTGGTTTTTATGTATGGAAAAGAAATTGCTTATACCTATATTTGACTATTAGAGAATAAAATTGAAAAAATATTATGATAGACAACTTTAATGTTATTTATGGACAATGAAAAAAAATCAAACAATTAAATTTTGGCAGGTAATGAAAAGATTTTTTGAACCAGTATGAAAAATTAAACGAGTATATATTTGAGCTATACTTACTATGTCTAATTGGTTTCTGTTTGATTTGGCTCTAGTTTATTTTGCTAATAAAAGTTGAAATGCAGTACAGGCTTGAGATATATGAGAAGTAAAAAATACTCTATGGTTATTTATCTTCATGTTTTTACTAAGTTACTTAATAAAATTTTTTACAAGAAAAAAATGAGCAGAAAATTTGAAGTATGAATTATCAAAGGTTATATGGAGAAAAAATTTACAATCTTTTTTTATGTTTGATGCATCACAAACAGAAAAGTTAGGAACAGGAAGTGTAATATCAGTTATATCAAAAGGAATTGATAATTTTATTAGTGCGCATAATTCTATTGTATATCATATGACCGAATTACTATTTAGATGTATAATTGTTATTTATGTACTTTATAATCTTTGATGGTTGTATATAGGAATATATTTCTTCTTGTTAGTATGTATTGTTAAAGTAACATCATATCTCTTCAATAAGAAAATTAAACCTTATAGACAAGATGAAAGAGATAGTGAGATTCAAAATTCAAGACTATTTGTTCGTATGATAATGTCAAAGGCTGAAATGATACAAAACTTCCGTTATGTTGATGAGATTACTAAATTTATTCATTGAATTGATAATCAAAAAAATCTTGAATGGCTAAAATGACTTGGGTTTTTCGAATTTTCAATATTCCACTTATGCTTGTTAATTCGTTTTTTGGATTGATTCTTTTATATGTTATTATTTCTTTTTATAGTTGATCTTTTTCGTTTGGTCTCTTTTTGTCACTTTCTATAGCTAGTTCAACGCTAGGTTGATTTATGTTAAAAACTACAGATTGATATCAAAAGGTTCTTGATAATTTTATTCATATAGAGAAACTACGAGATTTGATTGATACCATGCCAAAGATACTATGATATGATAAATGAGTTGCTTTTATGTATAGACTTTGAAATATACAAATCAAAAATATGTTTTTTTCATATAACGACAAGTCTCCAATTTTCCAAGATTTTTCTCTTACTATAAAAGGATGAACGAAAACTGCGTTTGTGGGTGAATCTTGAGGTGGTAAGACAACACTAATCAAGCTTCTTGCTTGATATATAAGGCCCGATTCTTGAGAAATTCGTATTGATAAACAAGTCTTGTTTGCATCTAAAAAATGAAATATTGAAAACGTTTCGTTACAATCATACTATAAAAGTATTGGTTACTTAACACAAGAACCAAGTGTTTTTGATGGAACGGTTTATGAAAATCTCGTCTATGCTCTCAATGCAGAACCAATAAAGAGTGAACTAGAAAAAGTTATTTCGCTTGCAAAATGTGATTTTATTCGAGATTTTGAAAATTGATTAGATACAGAAATTTGAGAAAGGTGAGTAATGTTAAGTTGATGACAAAAACAGAGACTAGCAATTGCTAAAATTATGCTCAAAAACCCAAATATCATTTTACTCGATGAACCTACATCGGCACTTGATAGTTTCAATGAAGAACAAATTACTATTGCACTTCATAATCTTTTTAAGAATAAAACAGTTGTTATTATAGCTCATAGATTACAGACTGTCATCCAAGCAGATAGAATTTTACTTTTCGAACAGTGAAAAATACTTGAAGATGGAACTCACCAAGAACTTGTACAGTTAGATGGTACATACAAAAAAATGTTAGATTTACAGTCAGGTTTTTAATATACCATATCTAAGAAAATACTTGTTAATATCTAATAACAACCTATGAAAAATACTACGAAATTATCATAAATATATTATGATGCATCAGAGGACAAAAAAATATTATACTGACAGCGTTGATGGAGAAGTGATTGATGCTATGTAGTGATCTTTTTATTTTTTATGTGATTCTTCTACCACTTTTCTCAGGAATTCTATTCTTAACTCCTTTTTTTGTGTTTCGAGTATTTTGCTATAAAAAATTTTTGTGAATTCACTGACAGAGATACCAGATAATATTGTTGTTAAACATCATGAAATTG
The DNA here is from genome assembly GCA_964526045.1 of uncultured Candidatus Peribacteria bacterium. Lineage (GTDB taxonomy): Bacteria > Patescibacteriota > Gracilibacteria > Absconditabacterales > Absconditicoccaceae > CAZGIF01. The sequence goes on from CAZGIF010000002.1 coordinate 324,433, forward strand.
CTATTCCTAGTCCTACTTCTTTTTCAGAAGGTATTCACAAAATACCTAAGATTGATGCGATGATCGATCACGTCACAATGGTTGTCATTATTCCATAGAGCTTGGCTTGCTTTTTTCTTGTATCGTACAGTGGCTTTAGTATTTTGAATTCTTTTTCTTTTATTACTCTATAGATAATCAAAGAAGAGTTTTGTATTATTTCTTTTTCGTTAGGGATAACGGGTTTTAATCATTTTGCTTGCTGTACTGCATCTTCAATAATTACCATTGCTGCTTCATCGTCAGTTGTGAAATGTTTTGGATATATGTTCTTGTTCATCGTGGTATATAGTATGATAAAATATGTGCTGATTGACCGTGACTCATGTTTATTTTTTTGTTTGTGTAGCATTTTTTCACGAAAAATGATATTTATCATATCATTTATTTTAAACTAGTAAAAAATATGCACACGTATTGTGTATAATATGTATTATTATGTTTTTAATTATTATATTCTCCTAATATCAGCTCCTAACTTTTGTAATTTTTTGTCAATTTTTTCGTATCATCTGTCTATGAGTCATACATTGTGGAGTACAGATTTTCAGGGTGCACTCATAGCCGCTAGCATTGTAGTTGCTCAGGCTCTCAAATCGTTTACAAAAAACTCTCATCATGAAAAAGCTGTAGGTCATTGAATATGAATTGCATGTTTATTTTCTTTGTCTCTACTTTCTCGATCAAAGTTATAGAATCTTTGAGGATCTTCGACGTGGGGATTAAACAAATCAAATGTCGCTCACATACTAGTAAGAACATCAACATATTGAGAAAATCTATTTGAAAATATCGTTTCATGAATAGTACTTGTTCCGTGTGCACTACACATCAAAACAGCTCGCAATGCTTGCCAATCAGTCATAAATCACGGATGAATTTTTGTTGTGATATCAGTAGCCCTCAGTGGTCATTTCCAAAAAAATCTCACACCATAATCATCGACTTCGTATCATCATCAGGCTTCATCTATTTTTTCCAAAAAGATTGTCAAATCTTGGTGACGAGCATTTTCCAAAATAACGTCTCATTTGGTCAAGAGAGTAGCACATGCATATGTAACAGCTTCATTTCTATCAGGAATAACACTATGAATCGCACCTCATAGTGAGACCACTCAATCAATTTCTATTGTTCTAAATGCTCTTCTTCTGATACGAGCTCACATTTTGTTAAGTAACATGATGAGATCATCTATTTCTGGTTCTTCAGCAGCATTTTCAAGTATAGTTTTTCATGTTGCACAGACGGCAGCTATTATTAGAGTTTCTGTTCCTGTGTGTGTGTTTTTTGCAAAACGGTATGTTGTTCATACAAGACCGTCTGTTTGCATATGCAACATATTGTCTTTGAGTTCTCGTGTTACTCACATCGATTCTAGTCAATCAAAATGTCTATCGAGATTTCTATTTCCTATTTTATCTCACCCAGGAAGCGGAACGATTGCTTTTCAAAACTTATGTAGCAAGACTCACAAAAAAATGGTAGATGATCTTGATTTTTCTCCATATTCAAAAGGAATTTCTCGTCTTGAGAGTCAACGAGGATCAATACTCGTAGTCTTTGCTCATACGTCTTGGGTATGTGCACCTAGATGCTTTATTATCTCTTTTACGTTGTGTACATCATCAATGTGGGGTATATTGATAAGTCTTGTTGTTTCGTTTCACATCAGACTTGCAATCATTAGTTTGTATGAAGCATTTTTTGCTCCGCTTAACCTCACGCATCAATATAAAGGTTTTCATCATTGGATATGAAATTCTGCCATAGTGTTTTTACAACTATAAAAGCTCTCTATTTCTTTTTTTTGTTTCACATACCAAATAGTTTATGAAATATTCCGTTTACCAGTTTTGGAGATGCTACATCACCGTATCTTTTGGCAAGTTCAATCATTTCATTTATGAGTATTTCTTTGGGTGTATCTAATTCTATTTGCTCAGCATATCATAACAAAAAAATTGCCTGGTCCATAGTGTCCATACGTTCCATAACGAACGTTGTTGTAAAACCATTGATATCTTCGTATGCTTTTTGTGAGTGAATAAATACTCTTTTACATATAAGAAGAATGTATGAATAGTCAATGTGAGGTGTTGTATTGTACGAAAAAAACTCATCAAGTATATAGATGGTTTTTTGTTCTATGTAATCCTTATTGCATATTTCAGCCAAAAACGCAAAAATTTCTTTTGCGTTTTTTTTGGTATTTGCTGGATCAACATAGAGGTATTTTTTTGTATTTTCATTTCAACTTCCCTTTACGTCATCGTTTTCTCAAGCAAAAAAATCGGAGAAACCAAGTTCTCCTTTTTGTAGTGCGCGTACGAGAATAAGATGCCAGTAGAGAAAAGAAATAACTACTTTTCTTGCGGTAATTCTGGCTCTAATATTCATACTTTTTCGCAGAAAAAATGAGTAAATGAATGAACATACACAAGATCTGTTCTATATCTTGCATTTTATTTTTTTGTAGAGAAAAGAAGCGATTATGCTTCTACTACATTGTCGTTGCTTTTTGTTTTGATTGTCATAACTTGTTTTCCTTTGTAATGACCACATTCAGTACACACTCTGTGAGCAAGTTTTTTTGCGTTACAGTTTTTGCATGTGATGATGTTATTGATTCTAACAAGACGTTTGATGTTCAATGTTTGTCGTGTACTATGTCTAATTCTTTTCTTAGACTGCGATCTTTTCTTTTTTGGTACGATAGCCATGAATATATGATACTATAGATTAAAAAAAACTTACGAGATAGCTTGCGCAGACTCAACAGTAATAAATGTTCTTAGATATTTTCTTGCGTTATATTTTCATACCTTTTTTTTGTACATTTTTACAATACCATCGATTTTTGCATGAATAGTATAGTCTTTTGAAATATATGTGTTTGGTCCACATTTATATTTTTCTCCTTGTTGTCTCAAAATAATGTTTCAAGCAGTAGCAAGTTGTCCTCCAGATAGTTTGAGTCATCTATACTTTGGATTCGAATCTCTAAGATTCTTCGCCGAACCGGCAGCTTTTTTGTGAGCCATGTGTTTGGAATGTGTATATAGTAAAAAGTAATGTGTAATCAAATATGTATCGATTAGATTATTTTACCTAATCTAGACCAAAATTTTTGGTCCGTATCATAGACATCTGTGAATATAAGAAACTATGTATCTATTGCAAGTATAAATCGTACAAAAAATTATGCCGTACCAACAAATACAAAGTATATTGCTAGAGATATTTTTGTTGTTATACTCAGTTTTTTTTGTGAGGAAGTATCAGATACACTATAGAACTACTTATAGCTCAAAGCCCATCCGCTAGCATGTCCTTTTGTGCATCTCGTATATCTCACTGTGATCCCAAAAATGCTGTTCCAGCATCTGGATCGTTGCTTATTGCAAATAACCATTCGATTATTTCGTATATTCACGCTACAGCAAAGATCGTAGCGATAGCAACAAAAACACTTACAGACGTTGACTTTGTCAGATTATTTTTGTTACAATACTCAATGATTGCGTATGCATAAAATCCCACAGAGAAATGAGCGATTCTGTCGAAGTGATTTCTTTCAAATCCAAAAAAGTCAGTAAATCGATCAAATGGAACTCTTTCGAATGTGTAATGTGCTCCAACCGTATGCAAATATATAAAAATCCCCATAAAAATATATGAAAGAGAAGAAAACGGAGTACGATATCACAAAAAAACAATCAATGCGACGACACATACAACTGGTATCATTTCTGCTCGCCATACTGTGGTATCAAACGCTCCAATATATGACCAGATCGATAATATAATCCATCACGCCAAAAGTACATATGCGATTATAGGTTGTTTTTTCATGAAACTATGTACAAAAATAAATGGTTTTTTGAAAGATGCGTCTGTTGGCTACCAAAGCTAACATAAAACTACAGTATAAATTTGACAGATTTTCACAAGTGATTATACTTACGCTATATATTTTATTTTATTGGTGTAGGTATGTCTTTGGAACACTTTGGATCAAGAGAGACAAAAGAAAAAATTGATACTGACTGAATCAACGAATCTCTTGCAAATTACGATGTTTCTGCTGAAGAGTTTGATCTTTTGATTCAAGAACAAAAAGCCTTGTCTCAACAAAAAGATAAAGAACAGCGTGATGTACAAAATAGTTTTGGTCCACTTTTGCTTGCATGAAATTACCAGACTCAAATAGAATTTGTATCTATTCAAGCTCATGATGAATCTGACGCGTTGCGTGATTCGATTCTTTGATAGTTTTTTTGTTTTTTTTATGTGTCCACACGAATGTCATTTTGAGGTATTGAATCATCATATTCACCAGATAGTAACCAAGAAAACAATGAAGCAACTCCAGACAAGCTTCAATTGTATGATTTTATGAAGAATGTTTCTGATGCAACAAATGTCGTTAAGCGATTGCCAAAAGATGTAACAAACAAATTTCAACAAGAAGCTATGCAAAATCCATCTCCACAATTACAAAGCTATATCCAAAGTATGCAAAAAAAGTGATATTTTACGGAGTGAATGTCTTCTTCTGATCCAAAACTTACAGTTGCATGTTTTCAATCTGTTTTACCAGGTGCTGCAGTGACTGGTATTGCAGATCCATATTTTATGAAGTCTGTTGCTACATACGCTTTAGAACACAATATTGCATTCGTTCCTTGAAAACCAGACATATTTCTAACCAATGTCATAAAGTCGCTCAACCCCACTCATCAATCAAAATTATGACCAGATCCGATTTGACCAAACCCGATTTGACCAGATACAAAAAAAACTAGCAATGCCGAGACATGATACTTTACAGATCCTGCTTTGGATGAGGAATGAATAAACGTTGATTGATCGGCTACAAATACTTGAGAAATAACAGAGACAGCTGTAGAAAAACTGCCTACAAATCTTACTCAAATAAATTTGTTTCCTGAACCTTTTGGTCAACAAGTTCCGAAACCTGCACTCACAAGGTGAGCATTTGAAAAATTTCTTCAAGATCATGACGTAAATCCATTGCCAGATGCATTTAGGAATTCTGACTCATGTGCAGCGTATGTCCAAAGTCATTTTGCTTGATTGTTGTGATATGATCAATTACAAAAATCATGACTACTTACAGACTGAAAACTGACCGATGCACGAGATATTGTCAAAAATATGCAAAAAAGTGAATATGCTCAGCTGTCTCATTCGTTGATGCAATATATAGACCAATCTTCACCCAAAAATATCGATGTATCTACACAAGATGCACAAAAAAGATTATCTGACCTGGTTGCTCGTCTTCATACACCATGAACGTACCCAGTAATACTTCCTGTCCACAACCCACGTACGTGACAATACCCAAATATTCTAAGCAAACGCAAACAAGATCCAGAAACAACACTCAATTCTCACGCCTGACTGTCGTTGTGACCAAAGTCTTTTGACCTGATGTGAGTACAATGAGACCTTACAAAGGTTTTGAGTACGCATTTTCATTGCAAAGAAAAAGAACTTCGAAAGCTTGGACTTTTGCAAAATATCAAAGTCTGAGATAAAATCTGTACGTTTGATGCTACAAAAAAATCCTTTGTCGATGCAAATTGAGACGCTGTCACAATCAAAAAAACCGATACGATTTTACGACAAGATATACAAATAACCCACTATCGAGACCAAAAGCCATGTACGGAGAGTCTTGTGCATGCTATGATAACCAAAGGGCTTACACCACTTGGAGTTATGATCCCAGACCCAAACAAAATAGATCTCACGCCACCAGATGCAGAACTACAAAAGCAGTCAGATGAATTTTTTGATGGAGTAGTAGCTGTAAAAGGACCAACGTTCAAAGATATGGATAGCTTGAAAAAACATTATCAATGTGTTTTTGAAGATGCGTATACTGCCAAATGATACAAAGATCCAGCATGATTTGCGCGTAGAGCAATACAATATTATACAGATCTCAATATTCTCAAACCAAAAACCAGCGTCAATGCTAGCTTACCATTGCCAAACTGGGATAAAAAACCTCACCAAAATGAACTTCCTAGTGTGTTTGACACAATAGATATTTTTGATACACTTGTCTCGGTGGCCTTCAATGCAGCAAAAGAAAACCAAGCTGCATTGATGTCGTCGTATGTAGCGGGAAATCCACACTTTAGTCTCAATGCAAAAACTCAACTTTTGATGCAAGACATTGCAGATCATTTGGGTATAGTGTGGGATATTGGTAAACCAGATGGTGTAATTTGACCTCAATCGCTGTCGATGATACAGCGTATTTTCAAAGATCCACGCGCGCAAGACTTTTTGCAAGATATAGACAAAATGAAAGACACGTTGGAGCAGTGAAAGTCATTGCAGATGACGGATGTTGTTGTTTGAATGCGTAATGTGTATGCAGGTTTGTTTGACAAAACTCCTTCTATGTATCTTGAACAAGAAGACTACAAACCTGGTACGTTTGCCGAAAGTTGCAATACAATTGTTTCGAGAGCTAAAAGAACACAAGCTTTGACTTGATTTTTGGAGAGACATGACTTTGCATCCGATACAAGTGGCGAATTTTTGGAAAAATTTGCATCTGAAAGCGTATTATGAGATGACTTGTCTATCAAGCAGTCGTTTATAGATCAATATCCTACGATGATTTGAGAGCTGAATCGTTTGTTGCCATCATGAGCATGACAAAATGATGTTTTGAAAGCTTTGATAGTTTCTACAGCAATATGTGAATCGTGATTGAGTGCTGGATTCTGAATGTTTACTAAACAAGGTATTGAGGACTATGTTTGAGCTCATGTATGAGCTTTGTGAGTACTCAAAAATAAAATTTTGTGAAACACATCAGACGAAGAGGCTTTTTTTGCTGCCAAAAGAGAAAAAATAACATCTACAAGTCCTCTCCAAATTACAGCAAAAACAGCATACGATCTGTTGGTGCGCTATCCACACAACAAAGAGATGCTTGCTCAGTTTGGACTTGAAACTCAACAAAAAGATGAAAAAGGTGGTGTTTTGCAGGTAGCTGATCCCAAAAATAAAGAAGCTGTGCTGACAAAAATCTATGCAGCTTTGGACAACACTCAAGACGTTGTCTTTGCTACTCGTATGGCATATGCATCTATGATGGACCACTTAAGATCTCAAAGATATGTCGAACAAAATGTTGCTTCTCGTACAGCTACTGTCTAAACTATGCCTTAGTATATACAAAAGTCAATAATGAATCCTGACACCGTGTCAGGATTTTTTTTGTTATGTAAAAGTTTGGTTATACTTGGTGGTATCTAGATTGCTTTTTTTAGCTCTTATGACTCACGATGAACGCACAAATAAACCCACAAAAAAATAATAATGTCTTTGATATACACACGTTTGGTGCTGATAGGAAAAATATGCTTGCTATGTGTGAGGATTTGCTTGCTGGTTTTTCGTCATCGAAGTCCAAGTCTCAGCTTCGTGATTTGATTTGACACGTTTCTGATGCTGGATTGTGACATATTTTGTCGATATTGTTTGCCTGATCAGAACAAGAAGAGTTGCACGCTCGTCACGCAAGAAATACATACAAACAACAAGCAATCGTGTGACTACAAAATGATATGCATGAAGTTCGTCGTGCTTATGATGAGCTACAAACACAATTGACGTATGTCAATGACCAAGATGATGCTGATTCTTTGTTAGATAGTATCTAATCTACAGTCTCAACACTACATCTCTACTACCACTTCATAAAATATTTTATACTACATTGATCAATGACATTGGAATTTTCTCAAAAAGATATAGCTAAAGACGTCTCAGACGTTTTATGAACACAAGAAAGTATCAGAAAAAAACTGTCTCAGTTTGATGATACATTTAGTAGTGATATTGTTGAAATCAAACAAGAAGCTATAAAAATGTTGTGATCTATGGAACTATCTGTCAAAGCTATCTTGGCCAAAAGGTGACTTACCTTTGCATCTCTTGATGGAAATGTTGCAGTCAAAAATGCAGTTAATACTTTTGAAAAAGCAGTACAAGCTCTCAAAGAAAACGAAAAAAACTTATCTGACAAGATGTATGTTAGCGAGGATGCAATTTTAGATATGATGAGTAAAACGTTGTTTGGTGCGGTCAATGCTTTCAAATCCAAAGATTTGACGAAATTTTTGAATGATCAACAGCAAGAGTTGGCTTCAATCTCTCAAGATGTCGCTTTGAAAACAGAAGCAAAAGCTGATCATGCAGATGCAATAGATGCTACCTCAAGAAAAGTGAACGCAGATGGTACATTTACATTGCAATTTTCTGAAAAATCTAAATCACCAGCAGTTCATGATGTGTTAAGTGTACGTGATTTTACTGCAGAGAATAGCGTCAAAGTTGATTATGCTTGATCGACGAATTCTTTTGATTCATATTTCAAAAAACATGACGTGGTTGCAACAGATACCAAACAATACTATATTGTGCCAGGTACTGACTATGCAGGTAACGAAACATTTGTGATTGCAAATGAGATTGTTGGTAAAGATTGAAAAGTTTCTTTGGTAACAACAAAAGCAAGAGCTTTGATTTGGCCATGAACCAAACTTTTTTCTCAAAAAACAGATGCAAGATATGCGAAATTGCAAAATACTGCAGACAAAGCCAAAAAAGAACATGAAGCAAAGTTTGATGCAGTTCGTGACTTAGCGTGATTAGATATTCATTTTCCTGATACGCCTGACGGTCTCAAACAAGCAGAAATGCTCAATACGATTTTGGATCAAAAGTTCAACTCATTTGCAAGTACATTGCAAAACTTACAAGCAGGTGCCAAAGAACCACCTTTTGACAAAAATACACTTGCAAGTGGACATATGGCATTCAATTATATATTACCCGATGGTAGCAAAAAATACGAGACCGTGATAGTATATGATAAAAATAAATACAATACAAATCCTACATACAAAGCTTTGTATGACTTATTAGATGATAATGAAGATGCGTTGTTGTGATACTTGAATCAACGTCGAGCATCCAAAGATACTCCGTCAGCCGACAAAAAGAATCCAGAAGATAAAAAAAATTGATCTGACAAGGAAGTAGAAAAAGATAGACCTACGACGTGATTTATAGAATGAATGTCTATGAATCGATGAAGTCCAGAACAAGCACAAGTTATGAAAAATTATACTGATGGTATCATGCAAAAAGTTATGCAACAGATGAAAACTAACCCACCTAAATCATCGCAACCATTTGAAGATAAGATGGTGTGATTTTGACAGTTTGAGTATGCGTGAATAGACGAAGCTATAAGCTTTTTGACGACTGCGGAGATAAATGCACTCGAAAAGCAATGAATTACCCATGATTTGACAGATGATGATGTCAATGGTATACTTGTCTCTTACCTCAACAAACAATTCGCCAAAAAAATTGTTGCTTGAGAGATTGAAACTCCAACGACACTCACTCCTGATGAGCTCAAAAAGAAAGTTGCATCATGAGATGAATTGACGGGTATGGAACAAGCTATGGTCAAAAAGAGTATGGATCAAGAATTATGAGCTTTGGAAGCGTCATTTAGTTTGGCGAGTGCGCAAGAGTTTTTGTTGTTATATAGCAATGATGAGGTGTTGGTACAATGAGAACTTTGAAACCAAGCACGTCAAAGTTTGCAAAAAGCAATTGATATAGTTGCTTCGCATGCTACTATAGATGCGATGTTTGGATTGTTTCAGACGATGCACGCCAAGTACGATACAGAACGTCACCCTCAATCAGCAATTTGACATCTGTCAGCGATAACTTCTTTGTTTGGGCAAAAAATATTTGCAAAAGCAGAAAAATTACCAACAGAACAAAAACACAAATACCTTCAATCCCTTATGAGACAAGTCACATGAAGATTTGAAGATCATACTGACAAAGTTGTTGCAAGTAGCTTGATGGTCGTCACATGATGACTAAGTCTTTTGTATCCCTTACTTCGTAATGGGAAACCATGAGATATTGATGATGATCTCAAAGATCACTGACTTGCGCAACAAATCACACAATCATTGATGCCAGACATCATCGAAGCCTCAAACATCAAAAAAGATATAGACGCATGATACCAATCAGAATTTGAATCCAAAAAGTCGGCTATCATAGCTGCAATGCCTGCTATCAAAATCAATGATACCCCTTTGGAATCAGCAGATTGGTCTGACATGACACAAGCTCAAAAAACATATGTTATGTCGCTGATGCGTTATGTCGATAGATTTTGAGATCCCAAAACAGATGCGTCTTTGGCTGATCTGACGGATGAAGAAAAGACTGCAGAAATCAACAAAAGATCATCATGACTTGTCCAGCATGTCTCCAAAGAGATGGCAGATACATTTCATCAAAAAATAGACGCCTGACTGTGAATGAGCGCTAAAGATCTCGGTGTGACGTGAACACTTGGAGAGAGTTATACCTTGATGTCAGATTATTTGTGAGTCTGATGACTCAATATTTCTGATACAACTGAGCAATATGTAGTGATGTGAACCAAAATGGTCGCTGTGATAGCTGCAGCAATAGCAGTAACAGTTGCGACGTGAGGAGCGTTATGAGCTGCTGCGTCAGCCTGAGCAACAGCTTCTATCAGTGCAATGGCGAGTTTGTGAATATGAGTTGCTAGTGCCGCCGCTTGATCTGCTGCATGATTTGCTGCTGATATGATTGTCAATGGAAGAGAATTTGAGAGTACCGAACAGTGACTCAAAGACTTTTTTAGTACCTTGCTTGTTGATTCTGCTACATCATGACCGTTTGCTATGATTCCGTGATTTGGAGTGCTTGCATCACGTCTCCCGCGTCTTGCAAAAATCTTCACGATAAGCGAAGCCGCACTTTCAAAATCATCGAGACTAAGAACACTATACAATGGTACAGAAATGCTAACAAGTGCAGCTGCCTCATGACTTGCAGAAGAACGAAGACAAAGATATGTGATGGATCAAGATGTCGCTGCAGATCAAATGATCCAACAAGTTGGTATGTGATTGTTTTTGCCTATGGCAATGAAAGTACCCTGACTTATGTCCAAAATCAAACTCAGCCCAGAACGTGGTCTCGTCGTTTCCAAAACACAAGAAGCACGCAACGAGCTTGTCGCTGCCTCACAAGGTACACATTGACCAGAAAAAGCTATGCTAGAAGCGAAAATTAAAGAGGCTGATGCGGTGTTGAAAGAACTAGATGCCGATTTGTATGATACTGTTGATAAAATAGATGCTGAGTTACAAAACATAGTTAATAAGACTAGTTCAGATAAAGCTTCTTTGGAAGAGTTTATGATAAAATATCTAAAATATGTAGACTCAATAAAAAAATGAAACTCGAATTTAGTAAACAAATTAAGAACTACTTCATTTAAAAATCTAACTGATCAAGATTTAGCTGATTTTTGAGCATTGTTGCAAAAAAGAGATGCAATGGAAAAATGACAACAAGCACCAAAAGAGCCAGAAGCACCAAAACAAGCACCAAACAAACAACAGCCACATCAAAATCCTAGACCAGAACCTGAAGCAAATAAACAAGCAAACAGTACAAACAGTACAGAACCTAAAAAAGAACCTGAAGTATGACAACAAACAAATAAGACAGAAGCTCAAAAGCAAAAGGTTTCTGCTCAAGAACAAATGGAAAAGTTGGAGTGAGGAGAGAGACTAGAGTTTCCTCTTTGAATGTGAATGGCAGCTTATTTAATTACAAAAAAATCACAAAAAAATTCAAATTGAGATACTATCCATAGTTATGTAATTGAACATCGTTCGGTTTGATGAGTAATAGGTAGATCAACACAGTGACCAGTTGAACCGTTGAGTTTGAATGCTAGCGAAATGAAAGATTTCTTATCAAATTTATGAGATACTCCGTATAAAAAGATGTCTCAAATACTAGAACCTAAATTACGGGCAGATGATTTCTCGAAGAAAGAAAGTAGTTGAAAAGAAGTGGGAGTTGATGTGAATACTACTTACAAACAAAAAGTTGATGAGCATTACAATGAAATTGAGCCATTTATGAATGATGCTGATGCTATTGTTTCATCACTTGAGAAAAGGTCAAATTTGACTGCTCAAGAAAAACAAATTTTGTATCACAATCAACAAAAACTTATTGTTTGGAAAATGTCACTCCAAGATCCAAATATGACGCCTGATGAGAAAATTGCTTTCAAAAAACAACAGATTGATTGGCTAGAAAAGAATGAGTCGTATTATGTCCAATATAAACAATCAGTTCAACTAGTAAAAGAATTTAATTCTATAGCAGCGAATGTAGACCATTTGCCACAGCTCCACGAAAATATTGCAAATATGACAAAGCAACAAATCGAAGATTTACAAAGAAAACTATGATTTGAGGGTAATGATGTTGATGGTATACTTTGAAGAGATACCAGAAATGCTATTGAAGAGCATATAGAAAAAAAACAAAAAGACAGCCAAGATGCTAAAAAGGCCGATGAACCAATAGAAATTAGAGCTGAAGACATACAAGATGCAGAAGCAGTTGAAATGCAAAAATTAAATGATTCCATTTCTTCGATTTTGGAGATGACTACAAACAAAATTAATGATCTCAAATCATTGGGTGAGATGAATTTGAGCAATAAGCAAATAAGTGAGCTCTATTATTTGTCTCAAAGACAACTTGTTCTTGATAAACTAATGGGAAATACTGTCATGTCTGTAAAAGAAAAATTAGAATATAAAAATAATGCTCTACAATGGTTGTCTCTACAAAATAATAACCAAGCACAATATAAAGAAGCTGTGTGATTATTAAGTTCTTTTGCTTGACCTCTTCATCCAAAACTTAAATCACTTGATAAAAATATGGCAAATATGTCTCAAAAACAAATAGAGTGAATACAAGCAATAATATGAGACAAACAAAATTGAGTAATTTCTCAAGAAAGTGTAAATAAAATAAGAGACTATTTGGATAATAAGAGTATTAAGTCAAAACAAGATACTCCTGAATTTATCGAATCTTATGTCAACTGAGTATTGAGTAAAAATCATTCTATGGATGCGAAAAATCTACCGTATACATCTCTAAAGGCATCTCTGGAGCAATGAGATTGGTTTCTTTATCCAGAATCTTGAATGATGTTTAACGTTGTCAAAAAACAAACTGAGTGAGGTTGAACAGTTTTAGTTCAAACTACTAAAGATGTGTTAGGTAATATAGACGAAAAGTATTATTCTGATGATTTCCACTCTATAGATCAGTTTATGAAAGCCATAAACAAGTTCTGATGAATTTATCTGTGAAAATTGAATGATGTTGATTCTCCTAATAAAAAAAATACAGTATGAAATGGAGAAAATTTGCCAAATTCCAATGAGATCAATAATAATCTTAAAAAAATATTTGATACGTCTTATATATCTAAAAAAGATTTTGAGTCTGCATTGGTAGATATATGATATGACAATTTATCTACTTCTCAGTTAGAGAAGCTGCTTTTAGAGATTGATGATACAATACCAAGAGACTTATATAAATTACAATCAGAAAGTGCTGATTCGTATAATTGAAAGAAATTGTTAGCTATGAGAGGAGAGTGACTATCTGATATAGAAGCTTTATGTTTACGTAATTATACATGATCTGAGTTTAGAGATTATAATTGATATTTAAGAGCTATATCCTCTATCTTTACAAAGAAGACAACGAAGGAATTGCTTGCTATAAAAATTCAAACTGATATTCTAAAAAGAGGTATGGATAAGCTTGCCAAGGTCTCTTCCAGTGATATAAAAACTCTCCAAAAAAATAATTGATATAAAGAGTCTTGATTGCTGTTTAGAGGTCTATCATTTAATAGTAATAATGAACTTCAGACATTCTTATCTTGATTTAAAAAGAATGAAACCTGGTCAGATAATTGATTTTTATCAACTACTATTAATCCTAACTTAAATTTTGCTAAAGTTCATCCCTTTAAATGTACTTTTGTAGTAAGAAATGAAAACCCATGATGAGTTTATATTAATGATTTCTCAATGGTTTGCGATGAAGCTGAAGTTCTTTTCCCTCCATGACACAAGTTCAAGGTTTTCTCAGAACCAAAAGAGGTAAAACCATGAGAGCGAGTTATTGAAATATGAGCGTAATTTTATTTATTATCCCAATATACTATGAGAGAAGAATTTATATCTAATCATTCCTTTGATCAAGAAGAATTTGATAAAGTCAGTGCAGAAGCCCTTCAAGCTTCAGATGTAGTATTTAGACAGCCTAAAGACGAATCCAAAACCGAAGAACAAATTCAACAAGAAAAAAAAGAATCAAATCAAAAAATAGAGGAGTATATGAAGCTATTGGGTCTATAATCCCCCCCAATCACTTAACAAACCTCTTGCAAAAGAGCAGTCGCTTTTCTATACTTGACTTCAATACTTTATATTGCTTGGTCTCGTGATGCAGTACCCTCGTCATATTTGATTTATACCTGACGGCAATAGAACTCGATCTACCAAAAACGATGTTGCTGAAATTGTCTGATATTTGCAGTGAATGCAGAGATGAATTGACATTGCTCGTTATGTTATCACCAAAACGCCTATACAAGCTATTACGTGATGGTTGCTTAGTACAGAAAATGTCTCGCACAGATCTGCTGAATCTCTTGCAGGTATTTTTGATATGGTCAAAAAAACGTGTAATTCACTTGATGAACTCTTAGAATCTCACCGTGTCAATTTTCGTCGAATAGGGAGTGAGACGTGACTTCCGTCAGATTTTGTAGATTTTTTACAAAAAAAAGAAGCTGACTTTGCTTTTGGTACAGATAGAAGTGTATGTTTTGCTGTGAATTACGGCTGACAAGATGAGATCGTGAGAGCAATACACCGTGCTAGTCAAGCATGAGAAGATATGTCAGCTATAAACTCTCAGACGTTGCATTGATATACTGATATTGGATCGTTGCCACCATTGGACATGGTCATCAGAACCAAAAGTGAGGTTGCACAAAGAACATCTGGGTTTGCGTCGTGGGCGATAGGATATGCAGAATTGTATTTTTCTGATGTATTGTGTCCAGATTTTGGGATAGAGGAGTTTGAAAAATCTCTTGCATGGTTTGATAGTATTGCAAAAGATAGAAATTTTGGGAAATAGTTTTTTTTATTAGTACGTAATTTTATGTCTAATAATGTAGCGTCCAATCATTTATTTTTGTGTCATCCTGATGCATCAGACGCAAGCTTATCTGCTCGTTCACCGGTTGAGGCTGATTGATTTAGAGAACGTACTATCTCCAAAATACAAGAGACGTTAGAAAATGGTAAGTATGTTATAATCACGGAGTTTAATCCACTTAAAAATGCATTATCTAGAGAAAATAATATTCCTACTCCTATAGTAGATCGAGATCATCCAAATTTCTTTGCAATAAAAAATTCTTCTTTTTATGTTAATGAGTATGATAATCCACATAAATTAGATCAACATGCAATGGATCAACTTAGATTGTTGTCCGAAGTTTGAAATATTTTTCAAGCTCGTTTGGCAAAAAGGTTGATTCTAGCTTTATGATGATGAGTACGAACAACGTGATGAGCTCTTAGAAATGCTTGTTACCGTACACAAAATAATTTGCTTCAAGATCTACTTGAAAATGATCAATATCAAAGAAATATAGAGAAAATAAACATGGTAGATAAAGTCGCAGAAGAGATTTATACTCGTCTTTTTAAAATACCAAAGATTGAAAAGCCAAATGTTGAGACACCTAAAGATGAACTTCCTCCTCAAACGTTATTTGTTCCAGATCAATCTATAATTTTTCCACCAGAAATTAAACATCCGCCAAAACGAAAACGAAAACGATAGCCATAGGCTATCGTTTTTGATAAAAGTTTTTTATTTTTATTTGTGTTTTTTATTTTATTTTAGTGTTTTGTTTGGGTTTATTGAGATGTGACTTGTAGCGATGTAGACAAAGCTTCAAAAATTTCGTTTCAATATTCGTCACTATCTCATCTACCAATAACGAATGCATAGTCAGCTCATGTTGCATAGACTATAGCTTCATCAACAAGTGGGACACATTTTTCAAATTCTACATTTGGATCTGGTAGTTTGTCTCGCATTGCGAATTTTTTGTCTCTATCTTGTTGAGAGAGAGTTCAATTAGTACGTCTGTAGATGTTTGTGTTTGGATCAACATCTCGTTGGCATGTTTCTTCTACAGTCAAAGCATCTGAACTTGTATCTGTTTGATCGACGTATGTTACTACTCAATCTTTGTTTCCATAAAATAACATATTAAGGATTTCTGTTGAACTATCTTGTAGTTCAGGATAGCTTTCTTTGATAGTTCTGAGATCAATAATTGTGAGTGATGCGTGTTTTTCACATGTATTTGTTGTATCACATTCTACAATATTGAGTGATTTGCTTAGTACATCAATATCGAGTCAGTTTTTTTGTGAGAAGTCTTGTAGAGATTCGATAGCTACCAGACTAAATTGATTTGGTAACGAGAACATCAGTGTAGATATTCAATCCACGTTGTCCATAAACCTTCACAACGCAATAGTGAATGTTGTCAGATCTTCTTTTGAGGTGTCTATTGTGATGGTTTCTGTTTCTTCTGTATTGGTTTCTTCAGTATTGGTTTCCTCTGGGTCTGTTTGATTTGTATCTGTATCAGTAAGAGTGTTTGATTGTTCTGATCAGCTAATAACTTGTGCGTCTCCTGTGGTAGATGATGCAGGTGTTGATTCCGATGAACTACATCATACCAAAATCAATGTCATAACGAAGCTTAGGAGGAGAATGTTTTTTTTCATAAAATAATATTATTAAAAATAAAGAATCTGACTATATCACGAAAGGTTTGTTTTATTGAATAGAGAGTGTTGAGCTGATTTGTCAATAAATGTCTGTTCAATCACTTGTATTTCATCATCGCAAAATAACTGCGTAGTCACTTCATGTTGCATAGACAATATATTCGTCAGATAATGATTGGCATTTTTCAAAAGATGGGTCTGGATAGCCTAAACTATTATATATTTTGTTTTTTGTTATTTCATCTTGTTCTGATAGTGTTCATTTGCTACGTGTGTAGTACATAGTGTCTGGGTTGTACGTTCGTTGACAAGTTTCTTGTATTTGTTCTATTTCTTGCGTTGTTTCTTGTTGAGCCGTGTCAAGATATGTTACAGTTCATTCTTTATTTCCATAAAATAACATATTGAGCATATCAGTGGAAGTATTTGCTACTTCTGGATAATACTGTTTGATATTTGTAAGATCAATGATTATAAGACGAGCGTATTCAGCACATTTTGATGTATTGGTACAATCTAATACACTTATTCATCTATGTTTAGTTTCAAAGTCGAAGTAGTTGTTAAGAGAAAGTGCTTCTAATGTCATATCTGGGAAAAGAGAAAACCTTGATGGAAGTGTAAAGGTTAGTTGTTTGTCGTCGTTTGTTAATACTGTCTCTTGGAGATTGATACTAAATGTTGTCATGCCGTTTTGGTTTATATGATCTACCATCGTAGATCATGTGTCAGTTTCCGTTTCAGACTGTGTAGTTCCAGAGAGCGTTGTTCCAGAGAGTGTTGTTCCAGAGAGTGTTGTTCCAGAGAGTGCGGTTTGTGTTTGTGATGTATTTGCGCATCATATAACAAATAATGTCATAACAAAACTCAATCAAATAATGGTCTTTTTCATAAAAGAATAGAAGAATAAAAAAATAAAAAATCAGACCATATCACGTTGTGTAAACTGGATGAGATTCGGAGTGAATATATGATATTACTTTGCAATTGCAAGTGCCCAAAAATAGCATAAAATAGCTATAAATAGGGTATAAGTTTTTGCTTGTGTCTTTTGCCTATGTTTTAATTAGAACATTGCCTCTATTTGCTAACTCGAACATGTTGTAGAAAGCTGATTCAAAGCTTAATGTTTAACATATGTTAAATATCTTGCATTAGTGGTAATGAATACGTATAATGTATGTACTCTTTTATTATTTACAAAATACATGACTATAGTACGTACATCAAAAATGCCAGAATGATCTTATCCGAATACACTCATTGTCCTCAGTGCAACTACCAAAGCAAAACCTTTCTATCTTAGTTGATCAGATGTGCATGAGTGAGACGTTCGAGAAACAGATAAAACAGAGTATACTTACTCAGACAAAGAGTGAATGTCAACAATTGGATGATCTTCAGAAGCTACTGTACCGTGATTCAACGAAAAGGATGAAATGCATTATCAGGAAATCTTTTTGCAATTTCTTGCTGAAAAGATCTCTGCATCTGATAAATTGAAAAACTTTGAACGTATAGTTGTATGTGGACCTGCAAGCCTCAAAAACAAACTCTACGATCATCTACCTCATAAACTCTCTGACAAAGTAGAGACAAAAGAATGAAATTATATAAATCATACATATCCAGAACTGTATGATGTTATTCAAAAGACCTTGAAGTAAAAAGAAATCATTTTGAGAGTAGTTGTTGAAAGAAGAAAAAAGAAAAAAGAAAAAAGAAAAAAGAAAAAAGAAAAAAGAAAAATCACCTCATTATTGAGGTGATTTTTTGTCTAATAGAGAAGTAACGAAATAACCAATAGTAATGAAGAAAATACATCTAACAAGAGACAAAAATCTTTTTTCGCAGTGTCTTTGTGTTTTATATCTTGCTGTGTGGTAGAGAAAAGTATGCGTCAAGCTACTGTCATTCTTTTATTCGTTAATACTTGTTCTTTCTCAAAAGTATCCTTGTTTTATTTGATTGTGCCTGTATTGTGAATCTTGTTCCAAGAGTTGTTTGGAATACGCCTCACAACTATGTGACGTGATTTCTTGGTCTTTAATTTTTTATGAAAAACAGAAGTCCCTAGATGGGCTATGTTGATACGTAAAATATTCGTGATTATACGGATTTTCTTGGTCTTTACAGAAAAGACAACGTATCTCTGGATCTTGTATGTAGATGTTACATATGAGTTGGACATGCCAGATCGCCAAAATGTGTCCACAAATTGAATTATTAATCAACAAACCAAATGTATTATGCAAACACTGAAATTGTGCGTATTATTCGTTGCTTTATGTGCAACATCACTTTTAAGTTCATGTGAGTTTGAACATCCATCTCCAGACAGTGCTTACACCATGTCAGAATCCTTTTTGGGTAAAGATGCTTACGATGTCTACAAATGCTTACGAGATTATTATGATTATGATAGTGCCGATATTGAGTTTCACGATGATGTATTTGTCGTCGAAGGAGATCTAGCCTACCCAGCGCAGGACTTTTGGAATCTGTACGGGCCTATCAAAGTTGATGGTCTTGCGAAGCATTATGTGCAAAACTATCTTGTCTCAGAAGACTATGATAAGGTTATCCTTAATCTATGGGACCCTAACCTTACTCCAGAATGGAAACAAGTATTTGAGCAAGCTGTAAATTATTGGAACCAAACGGATTCTCGTTTGTCATTTCATGTAATATATGGTTCTCGAAAGTATTATATTCCAGGTGTGGTTAATGTGAATGCTGTATTCAATTATAATGGAGGTTATTATGGACAAGCCTATCCACCAAATAGAAATGGTGTTCCAGGAACCACAATAAATATTAATTTGGCATATGAAAGTAACTATTTCTCTGCGCCTTCTACTGAGTATCTTCGTAACCTACGTAGGTTGCGAACTGCAGCTCACGAGATTGGGCATATTGTTGGATTTAGACATACTGATAAGTATGTAGGAAATCTTGTAAGAAATGTTTCAAGTTCATGTCGCTATTACGAGGACTGTCGTTCTATTATGAGAACTGATGGTCAAAGTTCAGCGTCTTGTTCTACGCCAACTTTTTGGACTGGATTTTCAGACTGTGACTTGGAAGTGATTGGTACTGTGTACGGCGAATAAGTAAAAAAACTTGAAAAACAAGTAGTAGAAATAAAAGTGGGAGGAGTTTCCTCTCACCTTTACTTAGAATATATAAAATTCTCATCATATTATACTAAATTATTTTATTCTCTTTTGTACATCTATGAAAAAATTATTATTTCTATTTTTTATGTTACTGTTTTTCTCTTCTTCTGCTTTTGCTTGTAATTATGTTCAAGATATGCCGATGTTTCACGAAGAAGATGACGGTGTGTATTGGTACAAAGATGATCAACGAATCTGAGAAGATCTGACGACATATAGCTTTGAACCTGACTATGTAAGAAAATATGTCTGATCAATGCAAGATATAGATATACAAGTTGTTGGCAAGGAGCTGTGATATACTTATGTCATGCTAGATGATGATTTGTATGTAGCAACATTTGCATGATATCAAAAACTTGTAAGTTCTGTAGACAAAAGAGATTTCTTCAAAACGGCTCTGCCTGGATTGTATGGTATAAAAAACTGATGAGCTATCTATAACGGAACGTATATAGATGATCTTGATGTTTCAGATATAACTGTGATTGATCGCCTTGATGTCTCATTTAACAAAACAGATCTAACAATCATACCATGATCTACAACGAAACCATGACAAAAAACTTTTCAGGATATACTAGCATATATGCGTGTTGTATGAGCTGATTTACGTCAAAATAAAGAATTATCTAAATTTGACCGTCAGATAGAATTCATGGTTGATGGTGTATATCAAACTACAGATTGATATATAGTACAATATAGCTTTAGTGACGGAAATTCTTGCGGTCCTACACCTATGTATACTTTTCTTCCAAAAAATCTTATCAACGACATATCTTCAATTGTTGGTTTTGAGCAAGTCTCAGAAGAGTTTTATATTGCAACTACTCAAAAAGACAACTTCACAACAACCGTAGCAACACAGGCTTTATCTGCTTTGGATAAACGTTTTGCAAGACTTGGCTCTCGCTGAGTAACTCATCAAGACATCGTTCCATGGTTAGATGTTCTTTATCAAAAAATATCTCAGACTCCAATGTACATTCGCTACCAGCAACGTACGGACTCACTTTGTATGTATGATAGTCGAAGTGCTAGTAGCCAAACTAAACAACAAGCACAAAATCTATGTACATTATGAATTTTGCCTACAAATATGGATATGCAGAATATAGTCACTTATGCAAATCTTTTGCAATACGTTGCAACTATTTTGATGTGAAAGTCAGTTGATATAAATATATTTGTCCAGGCGTGAATCGTGTCAGAGTCAGATCTTTTGTCGGATAGAGGAGTTACAAAACAAAAATTATGAGAAATTATCTACAAAACTTGGAGATTAACAGAATTGAGTTTGTGGATCAAAGATCCTACGACAT
Organism: uncultured Candidatus Peribacteria bacterium; assembly: GCA_964526045.1. Classification (GTDB taxonomy): domain Bacteria; phylum Patescibacteriota; class Gracilibacteria; order Absconditabacterales; family Absconditicoccaceae; genus CAZGIF01. The sequence goes on from CAZGIF010000002.1 coordinate 345,835, forward strand.
GGGAGGAGTAGTTTAGTTTGTCAAAGCTCTCACGTAGTCTTTTAGGTTTTCTTTTGTCTGCCACAAAAAAAGATTGTATCGATTCTCAAAGTTGTCATGATGCAGTATGCAAACCCACCCCAGTCCTGCCGTTATGGGAGGAGTTTGCATCTGCATATCGTATCAAGCATCTAATAGAGACTGACTCTTGAGTAAGCTCTAGTTGTCGTTGTTTGGACATGAATAAGAAGATATGAGATAAGTGGTAATGAGATGAGCTATACACACGATAGAGACGGATTCGATTTATAAGACCCCTCCGCCTACGGCACCTCCCCATGACGGGGAGGAACATGCAGGTGGGTACAAAGCGTATGAGTACAAAATAAGTGGATGTCCCTCCCGTCATGGGAGGGGTAGGGGTGGGTAAAAGTAGAGAGTATATTTTTTAATTGAAGATAAATAACGTTATATTATAGTCTTTTTTAGAATAACTTTTACGTAGTTAACCATATCTTTTTTAAATTTACCATTACTATATTTTAGGATATCCTGTTCTTTTTCTGGGTAATAATTTTTGAAAAAATAGGAGATAAAATCATCAATAGACTTGTTTGATTGCTTAAACCTTTGAAATTCATCTTTTATCACTCAGTATTTGTGATGGATGAATTTGAAAATATTGTAGGTATCTTGCGAATGAAGATAAATCTTAGATAAATCAAACACATGAGAATGACGATGATTCAATATATGATTTTCCAGATTACTTGGAGCAAATGAAACCTTTTTATCAAATGTTTCATCTTCAATAATAATCTCGTTATCTTGTTTTCTTATCCATCCAAAATAAGGATGAAATACTTCTTTTCTACTGACTAGAGTATCTGTATCTCTTTTGAGGCGTTGATTACAAAATGTGCACACTAACAATCGATTGTGGAGATTTATTGCCAAGGACTGATACTGTGGGTTTGATTTAGGAAGAAAATGTTCGATATCATAAGATCTTTTGAGTGCATCTTTATCTTCCCAGTGAATATTTGGTGTTTTGCCACAATAGCAACAATGGTGTACTCAATGAGATACTAATTGCCTGAGAAATTGTTTTTTGAGTTGTTTCATAAATTGACTATTAGATCACCAGAATTTCTTGATCTCATTCTTTATAGTATTTTGAGATTTTCATACTTCTAAGAAGTATTGCTTTCCAAAAATAATTTCATCTTTATTTTTTTGTAAAATTTTAGGACAAGATTTCATAGAAATATTTTTTAATTCCTCAACTATACTATCAATATCAATTCTTTGCATAGTATTTATTTCCCAAAATATAAAAGATTATCTTTCAAGAAGTCATCTCATATAGCATCTTTGATATTTTGATTATCTCACGTTCAAGTTTCATAATCTGCCAAAAAGTTTTTTCTCTCCTCTTCAGCCAGTTTTCCTATCACGTCTGATGCCAAGGATCACATCAGATATTGATCATCAAAGAAAAAACCATTTCTAATGAGATCAATATAATTAGCTCCAAAGGTTTTTCGTTCATATTTTTTTTGTTGTCAGTTTCTGAGAATAATAACATTTTCTCAGGGGATATCCGAAATGATAAATGGACTATGTGTTGCGATGAAGCACTGTATGGAGATAGTAGCAGGAAAAATTGCAAGCATATCTACTAACTTTTGTATATACTGTCTTTGTCGATCAAGATGTAAGTGTAGATCAGGTTCATCAATAAGCAAAATAATATTTTTTTGTCATTCAGATGCTTTTTGCTGTATTTCAGCTATAATGTGAGAAAACCTATAGTACAAAATCTTTTGACCACTAGAAAAATGTGTATAATTTATTCATCAGAGATGAAGATCACTAACAAACTTTTCCAAAAACTTCTTATCTAAAAGGCTTGTGGTAAGTTGTGTTGTATCAGTATCTTGTGGAAATGATGGTAGATAAATATCTAAGGAAAGTAATTTGTCAGATTGAATACTACTATTTTTATAATATTTATGATTCTCTTTTAGAATACCTTTTGCTAGTGTAGCTAAACTTTGAGATAAGTTTTGAGAAAAATCTCAGCGATCATCACCTATCATAATTAAATTCTTATAATCACTAAAATTAGTTCTACGTAAATTGTCTTCTATATAACTATCAAATAAATCATATACTGTTTTACATTCTGTAGCGCATCAGTTTTCTTTCCAATATCATAAGGTATCTTGTAATATCCTGAAAAAGGGTTGAGGATTTGTTTGGTCTTTTTCTGTTTCTAGCTTGAAGCGTGGATGAGATGCTATAAAAAGCAAAGGTAAATATTCAATCAAAATAGTATATAATGTTTGTTTATCATCAGCAAAGATATTCTCTAAGGCCGTAAAAAACTGCGATCGTTTTTCTTGAAACGCATACTTTGTCACTGGATTTTTGGTTTGTTTATCTTGATAGATTTTCCCAATTTCACTCTCGAGAGAGTGCACATCTTGATATATAGGATGAATACTCAATCTTGTTTGTTGTATATTGATATCTCAACCCGAAACAGTGTCCATGAGTTTTTTTTGATTTCTTCTCTGCGTTTCATCCAATGAACAGATATGAGAAAAAAGTACGATACTTGATTTGGATGTATTATAAATCATTTCTGGCAATAAGTTATTGGGAAGATATACGTTTGTACTATTTATATCCGTATGTAATTTATTACTTTGTTTTATGGCTTCAAAAATATTATCTCAAAATCCGTACATATCATATACAATAAAGTCTGTAACAGATTCGTCTCTATCTTTGAGGTTTTTAAAATTTGTTTGTCATAATGATTGATACTTAACTCGATCTTTCATAATTGATTTCAAAAATTGAGTTTTACCACTTGCGTTTGGTCAAACGATAGCATTGATATAGATGTTGGGAGTTTGCCTATTAAAATACTTTTTTAATATTGCTGATTGAGTTTCAAAAGATCATAAATCCATTCTTTTATCCTCTTCATTTGCAGAAATGATTAAAAGACTTGTTATTGGTAGTCTTAGCTCGCTTTTATCTATTTCCATACCCACCTCATAAAAAATTAAATAAAACCTTTCTTTCCTCCACCCTAAAGGGATGGGTTTGTGTATCTGGTTACAACTGCGTGGCTTCAACCCCAAGGGCAACATTATTAGATGGACGTGTCACGAACACGTCCCTACGACTATACGGACAGGGCAAGCCCGTGTCCCTCCTCCCGTATTAATCTCCCAAACAAAAAAAAACTATACTTTCGTATAGTTTTACTAATTTTA
>CAZGIF010000003.1:0-206908 GCA_964526045.1 uncultured Candidatus Peribacteria bacterium
TTTTATTCTATTTATTACTTACCTCTGTTTCATTTATGAGATAAGTTAATGAACAAAAATTTGACATATGTTTATTTTAATGTAAAATATAAAAAAGTTTTAAATTATATATATTAATTTATGTCTAATTATAGTGTATCAAGACCAGCTAATCACTCAAGAATAATACCGATAATACCTATAGTTACTAATCCTAACGATAGTAAGTCTCAACTTGAGAATGTAACGGTAGTTGAGAAAAACCTAGATAAAGCAAAAACTGAAGCAATAGATGTTAAGACTAGAGACAATCTATTTCGTGATCTTATGATGGCTGAAGTACGTGGTTTCAAAAAAGTTGTCGAGAGGCTTACACATCGATTTGCTTCAAAAGTGGATTCGTATAATGATTATGCTGCTTATGCTAATCATATGGCAGAGTGAGTCAAAAAGATTCTTGATCCTACTAAGGAACTTGATAAAACCACATATGAGGCATCTTCTGAAGTAGCTACTATACTGGAGTCAATCGATAATCTGAAAAGGTGGATTAACATATTAACTACTCCAGCGGAGTTAGATAAGATAAATGACGATCAGTCTCTTCGTGAAATATATACATATATTGCTGAAAATAAAAGCGCTATTTCTTCAAAGAGAAACTTTATTCCTGAAGAGGACAGGTTACAACCCCTTGATGATATACAAATTGATAACAAGTATAAAGAGCTATTAGATCAATTAAGTGCACTGGCTAAATATGAGAACAATTCTTCATATATAAAGGAGATTAACTATGCAAAAAGTAATGTTAACTCGCTAAAATCAAAAATAGTAGGTTATCTTAATATAGGATCTAACAGGGAAAGATTATTAAATGATTTACGTGAATCTATCGCTAAAAAAGAAAAAGCTATAGAAAGTATCCAGAAGAAAGAGAAATACAACCTATAGTTGTTAGGCGTCAATATAGTTAAGGATTGAGATAGATAGAGGAAACGGATAGGCGTTTGTGTAATTATTCACTCTAATTGTTTCGTGATTTTTATTATACTTTCTACGTAGTTTGTTTTCTTAGTGTATGTTTTAATTGTGTTTCTACGTATTTTTGTTCTTTTTTCGTTCTTACGTATATTTTGAGAATATATGCGAAAAAATAAAAACATTTCTTTTGTTCTAAAAAAAATATACTATAACTAAGTTTATGCTAGACTTTTTTTTGTCAAAAATATTTCCTCCAGTTTGTGTATGATGTCATAATCAATGAGCATATATCTGCTGATTATGCAAAAAAAAGTTGCTACTTCATCCAGAAATCTGTTTGGTGTGCAAAAAGCCTAATAATGATTTTTTTATACATAGGTGATGTGGTCTTGTCTCAAAAAGTTCTCTTGTATGATGTGTGATAGTGTTTTGTTACTACTCGTTGATTAAAAAAATATTGCTAAAAATAAAATATAGTCATCGTCGACATTATCTATCTTTTCTTGTTTCTCAATCTGCATTGTTACTGCGCGCTCATTGTGTTTATGTAAATGATATGACATGTACCAACACAATTATAACCTGAGTACCATCTCACTGGCGAAGACATTACTTTATCAAGTGATATAATCAATCAACTATGATTGCTAAGGCTTTAGCTACTGAGTTATGATATCAGTACAGTGATATAACTCGCAAAGTACGTCATACCTGATCACAAGTGTGACGCACAAGACAACAAAGACAGCAAAACGTGTCAGATGTATTTTTTTGTCATAAAACACTCCCAAAAAACGTAGAATATATAATCATATGTGATGATGTCACAACGACAGGTGCGACGCTTCAAGCTCTTGCATTTGCAATACAACAAGTTAATCCTCATGTTCGTATACGATGATGTGCTGTGGCTAGACATGCCTAAAATAACTTGACCTCATATGATATTTTGATATAGTACTTGATAAGTATTGAGAGTGCTTTTTCGTAATTTACTATTTTTGAACTCAGATGTATAGTTGCAAATTGCTTATGAAATCAAGACTGTTGTTTGTAACACTAGTATTTGTGCTATCTTCATTTTTGCACTTTCTCTTGTTTGTACCTATAACAGTTGCTCAAGATGATGATGTGTTTGGAGAGATTGAGGAGTTATTATGAGAGTTTGATGAATCAACTCCTCAAATTGATGTTGCTATCCAGCGTGCATTTGTTCAACGTGTCGATAAAGATTATAATTATATAACTGTTGAACTTGCTATTATTTGAAACATTGCACCACAAGATATTCAATTGACTGTTCCTTCAAAATGAACTATGTCTCTTGATAGGCGAGGTGATTGATCATATATTGGTTCTACATATACTATACAAAATATTTCTGTTAGATCGAGTGAACGTAGTAATATAACATTGATAGTTGATAGCGCGAATCTCATCCCAGAATCAAATGAAACGAACAACTCATTCACAGTAGGGATAACTCCTTTTGTAGTAAAAATTGATGCTATGATAGCAGAAATCTCATACATGCAACAACAAGATCAGTTTGAGGTTACGCTGTGTTTTAATTGAGATGCTGTTAACGAGCAAACAGTCACATTGGAATATACACTAACAAATCCTGATCAAGAAGTTCGTAATCGAACAGAATATGTCTCACTTCTTAATTGATGCCAAGATAGACCAATCTGACTACAATGATTTGCTAATAAATCCTGATGAAAATATATACTACGTGCAACGATCACTACCGATTCGTCTTTTGAAGACATAAATATGTCCAATAATACAAAAACATTTGAGACTACATTGTACAAAAAAATACCAGCTCCTTCCGACTGAGTAATAGCTTCTCCAAACACAGATCCTATAAAAGATGATTTTGATAAAACATTAGATATTTTTCTCAAAAAGCCTTCATATAATTTTGAGGATCGTACTATCACTGTGCCCGTATGTTGGCAAGCTTCAACAGAACGTCTTATTAGTCAAATTCAACTTGATATGCTGGTAGAAAATCAAAGTTATACCAAAAAACATACAAATCACTTATATAGGTCTTCTTGTAAAGACTATATTTTTTCTCTTCCTGTTTTATCACCCGCAACGTACGAATCAGATATCTCTGCTCTTCTTGTGTGAACAACTAAAGAAACCGATGTTTCAAATAATGCGTCGATGTTTACATTTGTCATACAACAACCACAGCAAGAACCAGAACCGACAATTTTGTTTGATCAACAATCTCAACCTCGAAAAAACAAAGATTTTCTTGATGGAGTTGAAGGGCCAAATACTACACAAACTACGTGATCAACTTTTGTACAATCTTATGATCTACTTGCGGCATATTGTGTATACGAAAATATACGGATTCGTTGATGTAGCAAGCTATTTGATTTGTACGAACTTAGGTGAAATATTCATGAAATTATGAGTTTGTTTGTCATTTATATGGATAAGAAGTTCACCTCTACTGCACAAAAACGTCAATATATTCTCACATATAGAAAGGCAATAAATCAGCTAACACAACAGTATGATATACAAAGTTATGATACAAGGACATCTATTCGTATGGCATTTTTATTTGCATATATGGACTATTCTCTTGCAATTCTTGATCAACAACTTATGGCACCAAGCCCCCAAACAGTCAAAAAATATTTTGCACAGCGATAGTGTCAGTTTTATTTTTTAATTTTTATGAGAGTGTTACATTTGCTTGTACCTTGATTTGCTAGTGTATCGTGAGTACATCGATGTTTTGATAGATCTTTTTTTGCGTTGTTTGACTATGCAATTCAAAGAGAATGAAATAATGCTATGGCATCAATTGAAAGTAAATATCTGTCTCAAAAGACGCCAAAAGAACAAGTACAATCTGTAGCACTAAGGTATACTGATGCTTTGTACAGATATATTCGTTATACATTTAGTTTGGATCAAATGACAACGGAGGATATCGTCCAAGAGTTATTTTTGCAACTTCCCAAAAAACTACAAAAAATTGATACTGACAAGCCGTTTGAGCCTCGGTTATATAAAGTGACGCATAATTTTGTTCTTGATCGATTGAGAAAACACACAATACAAACTCATAAAGAATGAACTCGTATGCCAGAAGAGGAGTTTTTGGAAAAAATGTCTTCGTATACATGAGATATGTTGCCTACGAAAGTAGAGCAGGTCTATAAAGACTCTTTGCTCAAAGTACTATTGAGTTCATTATCTCAAAAAAATAGAGAGTTAATTATTTTGTATTACTTTGAACAGAAGCCATACGAAGAGATTGCAGCTATCTTGTGAGTAAAAGTCTCATGACTAGGAACTCTTTTGCGTAGAGCTAAACAACAATTGCAACTCAAAATATCAGAAAATCCACTTTTGGAAGAGGCATTGATTTTTGATCTTATTGTTGACGAGTAGTTTTATTTATAGTAGATTTTTTTTATGACAAATACAGCACACAAAAAAAAATATCACTTGTCAGAACTGCTCGAAGATAATTTTTATCATCAAGAGCGCGCATCTGATTCTTTGTATAACACCGTACAAAGAAATGCAGAAGTGATTGAAGTACAACCCATACAATCATTGTCAAAGCGTACTTTGGTAGTTGTTCTTTCCTTGCTGGGGGTTGTTCTTGTAGCTTTGTTGCTTTTTGTGGCATTTTATTCACCAGCAAGAAAATCAGAATTTCGACAAGAACGTTTGGGGTTGTGAGCTCATGTGCAGATAGAACAAACTCCAGAACAACAGTTATTGTGAGATATGAAATCTATATTATTAGATGCAATTGAAAATACTGATGAACCTCAAAACCAAGATCCAGAATCTTTGCTTCGTGATTTTTATATTTTCTTAGAAAAAAAAGATTATACATCAATGTATGAAATAACACAGACGTCTATTTCCGAAGAAGAGTTTATTGACCAAATGAAGACATGGTATGATGATGTTTCCAAAGTATATATGTGAAATATAACTTATGTGCCGTGAGATATTTACGAGTTTGAAGTTATGTTAGAATACACTGATAAAACTCAAGATATGTTCTTGGTTCAAAAACAAGTTACTGATAACAAAGTTGTGACTGTAGATTCAGAAGAAATAAAAAAATAAAGTCTGACTTTTTTGTCAGTTTTGTCTAAAGAAGTTCGTAGTACTATATGAAGACAGACTAAATACTAGTTCCTGTCAGGTTTCAGTTCTTTTTATTTAGTAATATTGCTTTTGTTATGAAAAAATTATTATTAGTGTGTATGAGTTTTATTATGCTTTTGACTGCAACTATTGCTCATGCTGACTTTTGGTCGGATATAGAAAGTATATTGACTGTTACCACGACTTTTCCTACTTTGGAAAAAAATTGCCAAAATTATAGAACGGTATACTGATATTGAAAATATCAAAATTGTAACTGAAAATATGGAAGGCTAGAAACAAGAATCATGCCAAAAATTACTAATCTTGTAGATAGAATAACAATCCAAACACCAGATATTACTCAAAGAATAAAAGTAATAGAAAATCTCGATGCAAAATTAGAAAACATCAAAAATAAACCCAATGCATCTACAACAAAAAAATTCTTGGTTGAATTGATTCAGCAAGAATTTGTTATCTCACTAAGTGCTGCAGAAAACGATGAAGATATCTGTCCAACGATTGATAAAAACACAAATCCACAGTTACGAAATTTATTTGAATGTGAAAATGAGCAACAAGATGAACAAGAAGATGAACAAGAAGACGATGATAATGAAGATGATGCACAAGATGAAAATGAAGGTACATACGTAGCACCAGAAATATATTACAACAAATGATTTGAAAATAGAGCAGAAGTATATATTCCGGTTGATGCATGAACAAGCTACACTTTATGAATATTTGCATTGCAAACATCAGAAAGAAGTACTTTGGATAGTGTGTCTTTTGCTATACAATGATCAATTAATAAAAACGATCTTGCAAATATTACACTCAAAACTCTCTATTGAGATACTATTGTTTGAGAATGTCGTTTGAATACAAATCGTGAATGTATTGTACAAACTAATCTATCATTTCCAAAAAATACAAACGTAGACGTCTATTTAGATGCAGATATAAAAGAAAGTGCAGCATCAAAAACAATTGAAACTTCTATACAAAAAGTAAGATTTGAAGACGTAGCAACAAATAATGACTTTGAAAAAAATATTAGAAAGCCTTTGGCGTATAACAAACTAAATGTTTTACCAGTTAGTTCAGATGTTCCAGTCGAACCTGAACAAACACTACGTGTAATAGAAAACAATGTACCACAAATAAGTGTGAAAAAATCAACATACAATACAACTAAATGAATTATGATATACTGAGCAGAACTTCGTCCTGATATTGTTTCTAATAATACTATTGCCCTAAAAGATATAAGATTTGATCTTACAACTGATCTGAATCTTGATTATTTAGTTGTTGCACAAGTAGATATTGCAGAAAAATGAGATATTTATTGTGAAAGACCAATCTATTCTGAAGCAAGATCGGTTAATACTAAGAAACTTTTCATTGGGAAAAATGTTTTGTTAGAGAATAGAACATCAAAACAAATATGTTTGTTTGTAAGGCTTAATCAAGATGTTTTTTCTCAATCAGTTGATAGTTATATACAAGCAAAATGGGATATAAATAGTGATATTGCAGTGATTAAAAATGACTGATCATCTGTAAGTATAAACGAAAATATTCAGTCAAAAAGCCAATCTGTAACAATAAAGAAAACAGAAGTTGCTGTAAACAAAGAATTGACACTAGATATTATTTGAAACAATCTATGATCACAAAGGGATATTGTAGAATGACAATGAGAACGTGAGGTTCTTTATATATGAGAAATGACCTTTGAACACAATAATGTGTTGTTTGATAATGCGTACTTTTTGTGAGATATGTCTTTCGATTTTAAAAGAATCGAAAATTGAGATATTTCAAAAGTCAAAGATATACAACTTGCTATATGAATAAATAGAGACGCATGTACAAATACTTATGTGGTTGATTGAAGAATTATGAACAACCAAGCAATGCGTTTTATGTTTGAAGACTTTAATGCATACCAATTTAAGTTCTATAAAATATATGTTTGTGTTAGTGCAATTATTGAAGAATGATACACTATACAATGAGATCAATCAGAGCTATGAGTAGAGTTAAACAAAGAAAAAACATCTATGTATATAGAATTGAATCAATCCATTGTAGAACTAAATGAGCAAATAGAAGAGAGACCTGCAATGAGATTAGTTAGAAAACCAAAAGATGATGAGATTTGTAAAAATGAACTATCTACACAACAAAAAGATAATTATACATTTGCACGACATGATGGTTTCTATTCTCTCAATTGAGTCTACAATCCATGTCAAAAATGGTCTTGAGTAGGAATGTATATCAACACAAGACAAAATACTGCATGATGAGTGAAAATAACATTTACGCTACCTATAAATAATTATACATTTACATATATTGTACCAGAAGCGTGAATTGATGCAATATCTTTGCAAGAAGAATTATACACTCTTTTGAGTTCTACGCCAGAAGTAACACAATATTATAATGTTTGAAAAAGTTTATCAATTGTAGAGAATCGAGACAATAACAATCACTTACGAGTACGTTTACAATCCAAAAACAATGATACGACCGGACAATACGCTGTTAGATTGTCTCGTTGAGTTTGGACATATCCAAATTCAATGGTTCAGTTTCAAACGCATGTTGCGTCTATTCGCCAAAACTAAATAGTAAATTTCTCACAAAATTGATACTTATTACGCCAAAGTCGTCCTCTTATTGAGGGCGTTTTTTTTTTGTAGAAATAGTCTGAAAAAAAGTCTGACTTTTTTGTCAGTTTTGGTTTGTTATATTCGTAGTATTATATGAAGCATGATAGTAATACTAGTTTTATCAAGCTTTATATGTTTTATTGCCATTGTACGTACTCCCAAAATGAAAAAGATATTACTAACTATATATATTTGACTTGTTTTTTTTGCTATATGAAGTATTCTTGTGTTTGCACAAATGAGTATATGGGATGATATTTCATCAGTACTCAAAGTGAATACATCATATTCTGCTTTGCAAAAGCATTGTACATATGATAGGCAAAAACAGCAGTATGTAGTCTGTACATGAATATATGATTCTCTCTACCAAAGAATTCAGCCTAAAATTGAAAGTCTTATCCAGAGAATAGATAAAAAATGACTTAATCAATCAATGAAAACAAAATTATCACTATTATCTTCACTTGAGAGAATAAAAGCTAAAGCCAATCCTTGATCCAAGAAGATATTTATTATTGAACTTATTGAACAAAAAGTTGCACTCACCTTGTGGATGTCATATCTCTGACAAGAGTATACACAAGATGAATCTAATTCAAAAGCAGATATAAGAATAGATTCAAACGAAAATAAGAATGATGTTATTCTTATGAGGTTGGATAGTTATCAATGATGAACCTGATCTCAATGAGTATACGAATGATCGAAACCTATCTCACTCTTTCATGCAGAACTTACAAATTCGTCAGAGTCAGTTATTTTTTTGTGAGATACCGTTGTGTTTGATATGTTTAGGGCAGATAACATTAACCCAAGTTTTGTGCAGGATATCACATTATACATATGAGCAAAATGATCATGAAAAAAAGTTTCTCTCTGATCGCTATCCCGTCTCAATCCAGAGTCAATTCAAATAGCTTTGAATAGAACGATTTCTCTTGAAGTCTGACAATCTATGAGTCTGATAGTGATGGCAAGAGTGAGACCATGAACACTACAAGATCCAACTAGATTTGGTAACCTCAGTATAATACGAAACTCAACATTAACTACACTATATCAAGAAAGTACATCAAAAAATATAGAAGAATCAGTTTTTGAAACGTATTCGACCAGAAAAATAGAACCTACACCATAACTTTTTATTATTACCCTTATTATTATGAAAAAATTATTAACACTATGTTTAGTTGCAACACTATGTTTCGTTACATACGCATCAGCGTATACCCTCACTACCAATGATGCACAAATTATAGACAAATTAACACAAAAACTCACGTTTAGACTACAATCTCAAAGTGTAATACGTTCAGATAGTGTAACAAAGGCTTTATTGTCTTATGCAAAAAGAAACAAAGAGAGTAAACCTAGGTATTCTGCAATATTCTCACAAATTGCTACCAACCTTACATTGTGAAAACAATATTCTCCATTGGTACCAATAGTTGATGCTATTTACGCTTGAGAATATATGTGATCTCCTGTTGTGTACTCACAAAACCAAAACTGATATGAAGATCTTATTGATACAGTAACACAAGATCGCATACAAGACATTCAGTCAGAAAATATCTTTCAAGAAATAGAAAATAAACGTCTATTATACACATTATCGTCTACAGAATCATTGGTCTCTGTACTAACTAACCAACAAGAATCAGTAACATATCTAACAATTCTTTCTTCGGTTTCAGACCCAGTTACATCAGATGTTAGACAAATGACGTCTATTTTGTCTCTATATATACAAACATGACAAAAAAAGATAGTATCTGAAACGGAGTGAATTTATAGTATATTTGACGTTGAGTGACAATACATTATTATGAATGAATTTGGTTGTTACGGATGTGGAGGATCTATGGCACCATTACCAGTTATTGTTTTTGATACTCAATCACAAAAATCTACGAATTTATGAGCTGTTGCGTATAAGTGAATCAAATGAAAAACTGTATTATACCAAGAATATGTAGAAACTATTGAATCATGTGACCCTATAGAAGAAGCATTTTATTGTACAAGTGAAAATAGTACAAAGACTGTCTATACAGAAGATGAAGAACTTAAAACAAAAGAATTGTAAGTAAGTTTTGCAGATGGATATATCACTATGTCCATCTGTTTAAAATATCTAAAAATTTTTATTTATATAAATAGTATTGACTTTTGTTTATTTTTATTTATATGTTGATATAGTATGGAAGCAATCCACGGTATTTTTATAAAAAAATAACAACTCTAATGACACTAGATAAATATATTCCTAATTCAAAAAGAATAAAAAAATACTCAACAAAATTATGAGTAGCAGCATTGCTATTTTTGTTGCAAGCATGTTGATCGACGTCACCAAAGTTAATGAAAAAAAGTTGATGAGGAGAATCTCAATGATGAAAATGCTGAGTATGAATAGAAATGAATGATCACTTCACAGATGGATGAAGTTGATCTGAATGATGACCCTGATGAGATTCAGATCTCGTCTCTACAGTGCCAAAAGCGAGTGGTGCTTGATTTACGTATTGAAGTGATGCTGATGTTTGAAATCAGAATATGGCTTGATGAAATTGATCAGGAAGTTGATATGGTAGACCTTATGACGATTGAATAACAAATTACTTGATTTCTAACGATACATTGCCAGCTATACTTACAGCTTGATTGCATACTGCTTGAGAAACTTTGAGTGATAGTGCTGAGGAAATGGATCCATTATCTACGAATGATGCTTTTGAAGTACTTCCAGATACGACTCATTTTCCTGCATGAGTTCAGAAGTTTTGGATGACAACAAACGTTCCTTCTACGTGACACATACGTCTTCCAGTTCCTTTGTGATTTCAGGTTGATAAAATTACTACTATTAATTCTGATTGAGCTATTATAGCACCTTATATAGGGTCATGAAATACTGTTGATCGAAGATCTTTAAAATGTTACGGTGAGAAAGTAAAGCTTATACGAACAGTCAAAGAAGATACTGACTTTATATCTTCAGTATCAAAGCAAGCTTTTGAAGAAAAAGAGAAGCAAATAGAGAATGGTATGAGAGATGATGTAAGATTTCAAATGGAAAAACAAGCATCAATATTCCCATTTTTGACTGATATTCTTGCAATAGTAGATACTCCGTGATTGACTTCACTTGAAAAGTTTGAAAAAATTAATCAAATTTTTGATGCTAACTTTGTCTACAATATTTCTCCAGCAGTATGAGCATATTATACTGTATGAGATGGTGTTGATTTTTTTACAACAATGATAGACCAACCAAGTGCTACGATTTGATCAAAAAATGCTCTCCAGTGAGTATGTTCTACAACACCAAATTTTTGGTTAGCTATCTCATCACTCTTTGAAGATCTTGTTCTTATTAGCGTAGGTACAGATGCAAATCCAATATATGCAATGAAGTGGTGAAATAAAGCTCATGCTGTAATATTAGCTATTGATAAGACAGGATCCTTTGTTATTCGTGATATTACTCCTCGTGTAGCAACTATATCATGAAATAATAATACGCATACTGATGTAAAGTTTCGAAATCCAAAGTATAATTTTCGTCAACAAAATATCTCTTGAGAGAGTACTTCAGAAAATGAAACTAGCAATGCTCAATCGGAGGGTTTGAGTTGGGAGAATATAGATAATGCAAGTACTAATATTGTAGAATCTAAAAAAAGTAATCTTTGGAAAGGGATTGATCGTATAAAAGACTTTAATAATTTATCATTATCAAAAAAAGAACAAGATCTTTTTTGACTTTTCTTGTTCGATTTACCAGAAGTATGATATTCTCTTAAGCCACTATCAAATGACATGCAACAAAACTTTGAAAAGAACTTTGATCAAAAACGAGTGAATGACACCACGTTTTTTTATCAAGATAGTGTATCTATTTTACCAAAACAACAAGAATTGTTGTATAAACTTTATACAACAGTGTCAAAAATAGATCCATCTTTGTATAAGATATTATCCCAACCAGTTTCACCAGAAGAAAGAAAAAGAGTGTTGAATAGTTATACAATAGGAGAAGCTACTATTAGTCCCAACGAAATAAATCAAACGCTTTGATTATTTGGTGATGAAGTAACAATGCGTATATTATTTGATGAACGAGATAAAAAATTCAACAAAAAGAAACTAAATGAAAATAATAAAAAGCTTTCTTGTGAAATTTTTCCTACCCAAAAAAATATTCTGGTTCCTGATCCTAGTATAAAAACTAATCTCACTTTTTCTTTTCCACTCTGTAACAATGAGGATAAATTATGAAGTGTAGATCTTTCGCTATGGTGAAGCTGATCTAAATGATCTGCGCTTGCGCTCTGAGACGCTATACCAGTAAATTTTTCTCACGTAGGTCTACGTTTTCTTTATCTTTCATTCACTAAAAGAAATTTATTACCGTCGTCTCTTTTGTCAGTTTCACCTACTAACGAAATACAAACTGATATTACAATCAGATATCCAGTTATAACTCAGGATTTTTTTCAACAAGCTAATAAAGCATATAAAGTTGGTTTAGAAAATCCTACTATACTACCTAATGGATCTAAAAATAACCAAGTACCTGATAATATATTTTTTAGTAATGATGGTGTTTATACTAACAGACTTTTTTGAGCTGAAGATTTAGAGTCTTATTTCAAAAAAGCTCAAAATTATTCGAAGAATAACTTGGGAGATCATGGACTTGTTGAATTGTCACTAGAATACTGATATAGTACAAATACAATTTATAAAAAGATTATTTGTACTGTATCTGACCTTCCTGCCATATGAAAACAGCTGTCTGATAGTTTTTCTGAGAATGTAAGGAGTTTAAAGTTAACTACCTCAATTGCATCAATAAAGTATTGAGATATAGATCAAAATATATTTGTAAGTTGAGTTCAACAAGATGATTACTGAAAGTATTTTGAGGGATTGATTGCTCCAAATATACATATTCAAAATCCTGAAATATATTTGCCTGATCCTACTACAATTCATGTTGCTCGTACCGTTCCAGCGGAAATCAAAAAGTATCTAGAATCTACGCCAAATCTTTCCAATCCATTGTTTGTAGTAAGTCCTTTTACCTTCGATACATTTGCTACAGAAGAAATTCCTTTCTTACACTTTGTTTTTGGAGAAGGTCAAAAAGAAATTCTTCTTCCAGAAGGACAAAGCGTAGAGTCGTGATGGTATAAATTCTATCATGATGCTATGGTTTTGATTGAGAAGACACAAGATGGAAAATTTATGATACGTGCGAAAATTTTAAGAGCTAAGTAGAACTAATGATCTAATATACTAGTAAAATTACTAATTAGTTTACTCTAAAGTAAAAAAAGTGTTTAATTGTTATGGAACTATTTTTGTCAGGCGTCTTTTGGTGATACTAAAACAAAACAACTATAATAAAAAAGTCACATACATTTTAGTATGTGGCTTTTTTTATATAAGACTTTTTTCTAGCTCCATTACTTGCTCATTAATTATTCAAGTATGCTTAATAGTTCAGTCACTAAAATCAAAACTATCGTCAAAGCCATATCCTTGTTTTCATCACGCATCTGTTGTATACGAACTTCAATCAACCATAGCATATATTTTCATTGTTGTAAACAATGCTGTCGGTGAAATGTTTAGTTTATCTGCTAGTGAAAGTACATAGCTATATGCTTGATCTTGACTAATTTTTCATCTAATCATATCTCCTATAATATCTTGACATGCTATTTCTGATGCGATTACTATTTCTTTTGGGTCGCTAAATCAAAGCTTCTTTAAGAAGCTTCAAATGTTTTTCTTTGTATATGCATGTTGTCAGTCTGATTCATCATATATTATGCTAAGTGGTTTGCCTCCATCATGGTACAAATACATAGCAACAAATAGTTCTTCCGATAAAATAGTATTGTCAAAGAATCATTTTCATTTGATATATTTATCAAATTGAGTTAGTCACATTTTAGTGTGTTCTCAAAGTGTATATCATTCTACAACTCATACATCCATGGCAAGTCGTTGCTTGATTTCTGGATATGATTCTAATATGTCAAATATTTCATCTACTCATAAATGTAAGATATTTGATTTGTTGATTTTTAGCTGAAGATCCTCTGGAAACTCTCAATTAAGTACTTTTCAATATTTTTCAATAGAGTCAAAGTCTGATTTTCAGAAAACACATATTCCGTCCATGTTGTATATAGGTTTTCGTCTTCATGTTTTTGCCATCATAGCTATTAACCTTTTTTTTGTGATATTGTCTTCTAATAAATCTTTTTTAAGCACTATAGCGGAGATTGAGTCAATTCAAAATCATCACAAAATAGAATAATTTCATGCTGACGCGAAATGATTTGCTACTAGTTCATCTTGTTGTGTTAGATTTATATTGCTAGTCTGTTCTATAGTCATAAATTCGGTATTAACGAATCTTTTCGTATCATTTTTTATTATAAAAAACATTCAATCTGTGTACTTGTCGGCTATATTAGATGTTATATTTTCAGAAAAAGTACTTTTGGGTTCTTGTATCCTACCTAGATCTGCATCAAACCATGTCCAATCTTGAAAAGATATTTCTCATAATCATTCTGGACATCTCATACCATTTTCAAAGTAGCTTTCTATCAATTGAGTACTAACTCATTTTATTAAGTCTCATTGCTCAAAATGTAATCAACTTTTTTCTAGTTCTTCAGCATGTATATTTGCATTTCTCATAGATCTTTCTTTTTCTTTAGATATATCTTGGAATGATTCAAGTCAAAGTGGATGCATGAGTATTTTTTCAATATTTTCTAATATTGTCTCTCATTGTAATTGTATGTTCAAGGTCTTTCATATTACTTTAATCTTGTGAAGTATCGCATAATACGAAGACATAGGATTGTCTCTACTAATAGCAATGCGTAAGTCTGTATGTCAAGAAACAAAAAATTTCAAAAGTTGTTGTATATTTTGTAAGTAGTGAAAGATTAGTTTTTTGTCACTGTTATTTTTGGTGATTTCAATTTCCCCTTGTTGCAAGAACTCAATATATTTTATTAAGTCATCATTTGCAGAACTGATACTAATTTTCATAAAAATTATATAAAAAGTTTTTATGAAGTTTTTATACAAATCTTTTCAAGACAAAGATCTTAAATACTTACTTCATGTTCATGTTTTTCTTTCAATTCAGTCAGGTATATCTTCTTTTATAAATTCTACCACTTTTGTTTTGTTATTGAAAATTTGAAACGCATTAAAAATTTGGTAGGCCATTGGAAACTCACAATAAGGATTATTGTTATTTAGTATCGTCGATTCTTCAATTTGGTCTAAAATATAATGTCATTTTCATGATAGTATAATTTCGCTCATAATCTTATCCTGAATGTTTGGATTCTGTAATAATGTTGATTCAGATTGTGATATTCTTCCAAATAACTCAAAATATTCTGCTATTATTCAAGGGTTTTGTTCTAAAGTTTCGATATGTTCTCATATCGAAAACATATTGAACATAAATCATGGTTTTTGAAAATATTCCATTGGTATTTTTTCCATCTTTCAGATTGACTTTCTAAGAGTGTCCTTTTCTTGTATGTTTGCATTGTCTATATACTCATCAAAAATTTTATAAAACTGTAGATAATGAAGACGGCTATCAATTTTTTCTTTTGGTATTCAAAAAGCATCTCGCATAGGTATGTTTTTTAGACTGCTTTGCGTTAGTTTGTTTTCATATATTGATGCAAGAGTCATCCGGTTAGGGTTTTGTTGTGCTGTATCAAAATTCTCTATATAATATTGAAAATATTGAAATCTTGGGTTAAAAGTTACATCAAACCTTATATAATCTTTATCTTCATAACTGGCTTCAGATATTTGATTGATAATATGTACGTACT
Source organism: uncultured Candidatus Peribacteria bacterium (assembly GCA_964526045.1). Lineage (GTDB taxonomy): Bacteria > Patescibacteriota > Gracilibacteria > Absconditabacterales > Absconditicoccaceae > CAZGIF01. Next base: position 15,710 of record CAZGIF010000003.1, read on the forward strand.
CTCAAAACTTTTGTGGTGTGTCTTTACAAAAGTTTAACATTTCTCTTAGGTTATCACTTCGTTCTTTTTGGAAAAAACGATGTATTGTAAGTACATCTTTAGATGGTTCAAAGTATGGAAGTACATATGCTTCTATTTGCTCTACTGTTCGTCAAATGGTTCATAAATTTGAGTATATATTTATGACAATCTCTATATATGTATTGTTGATTTTATTATTATAAAAATCCTCAATATTAGCGAATTTATTAACAATTTTTTTTATTTTTTCTAAAACGCTAATATCCAACTCTTCTTTTGATTGAACAAAAGATGAAATATTATATACTTTTTTGTCATCAGTTTTATCAAATTTACTAATCAAAAATTCTAATAAATCTTTATTAATATACTTTATAGTTTTTCATGACTTTTGATCACAATATCAAAAAACTTGAGTTGCTGTAGTAAAGAGTCAGTTCTTTTTGAAAATAGCAAGTGTTTCTTGATCAAGTGAATATAATCAGCAAGAATCAAGTTTATAGAGCATTTCTTCTTCAAAGTCTGGTAAGTTTATAAAGTAATCTAATATATTTGGATCAATCTCTACTACTAGACTACTTAACATTGCAAGATTATGTTCTCATTCTAGAAAATTCTCTGGTTTTAGGTGTGGGAGTGCTTTCATCAATAACAAAAAGTTTGTCTTGTTGAAAATGTTCTCATTATATTCTTTTTGACCAGCTTTTATTCGACCAGTGTGATGCTTAAATAGCTCGTTTCTAATTTTTTCTAATGTTTCATCTTCTATTGATATTCCCTTTTGATCAAAGTAATTTACAAAGTATTTTTCTGCCTCTTCTGAATGCAATATCTCTGATTCTAATAACTGTTTTCATAGAATACTAATATCTCCTCAAACTTTATTAGCCAAGGATACTGCCTTTTGTTTGATTCAACTTCTATTACTATTACTACGTGGTATATCTTTCATTTTTACCAATACTATAAAAGTGAATTTAAGTTAGCTAGCGTTTCTGTTTTGTCTTTGTGTCGTTGTTTGTTTTCACTTTGCAACATTTGCTGGTATTGTTTTTGCTGAGCTTTTTGTTTGTACATATTTTTGGTATCGATTTCTTGTTCTTTTTTTGAGATATTTTTGTATAATGCAATAAGTATTTCTGTGTTTTTGCTTGTTTCCTGTTGATTTGTAATATCTTCAATTTTCTGTTCAAAAAGTTTACGATCGTTTGTGTTTTTGCATTTAGGCAAAATTTCTTGATATAACGTTATAAGAAATTCTTTTTTTTCTTCCCAAGTATATCTTTCAAATGTCTGTATATTTGTGATCATGGTTTTTTTTCATGATAAATAGTTCTAAAATAATATACTATTTATAATCGTAAAAAAATCAATTTTTCTCAAAATTGATTTTTTTTCTTGCTTCTTTTTGCTAACTTTACTTTATTTGTATAGTATCATCTTTGACATATAGTTCAACTTTTTCATTATGTTGAGTATGTTCCAATAATCGCATTGCAAGTGGATCCAAAATATATCTTTGTATAGCACGTTTGAGTGGTCTTGCACCAAAAGCTTGATCTTGACCGTGCGTCACCAAAAACTCATTAACTCACGAATCTATCACAAGTGTCAGATCTTTTTGTTTTTTTAGTTGTGTAACTACGTGGTCAAGTTGAATTGCGATGATGTCACGAGTCATTTGCTCTGATAGTCATTCAAAAAGAACGATATCATCCAATCTGTTCAAAAATTCCGGACGAAAGTGAGATTGTAGTTGAGGCATAAGGTCTTTTAGCGTTGTGTCTTGTTTATCCAAAAGTAATTGAGATCAAATATTAGACGTCATTATGACTATTGTATGCTTAAAATCCACTGTTTTTCACATACTATCTGTCAAACGACCATCATCCAATAATTGCAACAAAATATGAAAGACATCAGGATGTGCTTTTTCTACTTCATCAAAAAGTAGCACACAATAAGGTTTTTTTCTGACAGCTTCTGTAAGTTGTCATCATGCTTCATGTCAGACATATCATGGAGGAGATCCTATCAGACGAGATACTGCATGTTTTTCCATATACTCTGACATATCTATCCTCGTAATCGCTTTTTCATCGTTGAAAAGGAGTTCTGCTAGTGCTTTTGCTAGTTCCGTTTTTCACACTCATGTAGGTCAGACAAATAAGAATGATCAAATTGGTTTATTTTCGTCTTTGAGTCAAGCTCTTGCACGACGAATAGCATTGCTGACGGTTTTGATCGCCTCATGTTGTCATACGACTCTTTTGTGTAAAAATTCTTCAAGATGTGATAGTTTTTCATGTTCGGATTGTGTAAGTGCAGTTGCTGGTATTCATGTTCGTTTTGCTACGACTTGTGCTATGTCCTCAGCTGTTACTCTATCAGATCAGCTAGGTTTTACTTCTTGTATCTGTTCAAGTTCCTTTGTGATTTGAGGTATTTTTGAGTATCTGATTTCTGCGACTTTGTTGTAGTCTGTTTGTTTTTCTGCTACGTTGGCTGTATGTTCGAGTTCTTTTAGTTGTTTTTGGAGTTCTTTTGCGCGAACAAGGTGTTGTCTTGTTTGTTCTCGTTCTTCAAATCATCAAGCGAAACGCTCTTTGATGTCAGCGATATCTTTTTCTATAATTTCTAGTCTTTCTTTGTGTTTTTGTGTATCTTGCTCCATTTTGATTGCTTGTTTTTCTATTTCGAGTTGAGATAGACGTTTATTGAGTGTTTCAAGTTTTTCTGGCATGGAGGTGAGAAGCATTTTGACAGCTGCTGTTGCCTCATCCATCAAATCAATTGCTTTGTCTGGCAAAAAACGATCAGGAATATATTTTTTGCTCAAATCGACTGCTGCAACAACAGCATCATCAGTAATCGTTATTCAATGATGTCTTTCATAGACAGATTTTATTCATCTCAAAATCGCAATTGCATCGTCACGTTGTGGTTCTTCAACTCTTACTGGCTGGAAACGACGTTCTAACGCAGCGTCTTTCTCGATATATTGGCGATATTCTTTGAGAGTTGTAGCTCATATCATTTTTATCTTTCACCTAGCAAGAGAAGGTTTTATGAGATTTGACATGTCCATTGCTCATTGAGTTTTCCCTGTTCAAACAATCATATGCACTTCATCAACAAAAATAATTATCTGACCCTCTGACTGTTCGAGCTCGTTGATGACTGCTTTGAGACGCTCTTCAAATTCTCATTGGTGACTTGCTCACGCAATCAATGCTCACATATCTAGTTCAATAATTTTTTTACCCAATAGGTTGTCAGGAACTTCTTCTTGTATGATTTTTTGAGCCAAAAGTTCTATAATTGCAGTCTTTCATACTCACGCTTCTCACACCAAAACAGGATTGTTTTTGGTCTTTCTAGAGAGTATTTGAATAGTGCGTCTAAGTTCATCATCACGTCATATCACAGGGTCTAATTCTCAATTGAGCGCCATGTCTGTGATATCACGTCAATATTTATGCAATGCATCCAAGCTTGCTTCAGGATTGTTTGATGTAACGTTTTTTTTGTTTCCCCTTATTGCTTTTATAGCTTTTTGTATTGTTTGTGTGTCAAAACCGTGTTGTTGTAATAAATTAGCACTTGCGTCACCAATCGTACTAAGTCACAAAAGTAAATGCTCAGTGCTTAGGTATAAATCCTTCATGTCGTTCATATACGATTGTGCTTTTTGTATTGCTTTTTGTGTTTCTGGTGTTGTTGATGGGTCAGTATTTGATCCCGATATTTTTGGTAAAAGTTTTATTTGTTGCTTGAGCTCTTCTCAAAGATGTCATAATATCAGTCAAGATTGTCTTGCTATTGCTTGCATATATCATCACTTTTGTCCATATAGTGCAAAAGCTAAATGTAATGTGGTTAGGGAGCTGTTTTGGTAAGCAGATGCTAAATCTGCTGCATCTTGAATCGCTTGTTGTGCCATGGTTGTAAATTGAATATTTTGCATGATTTGTTTGGTTAATATATAAATAGCACTTATCGTATGTACGTGCTATTGTATTCCTAAAATGGAAAATTGCAAGAGTAAAAAAAGAATTATAATTACTTGCAAAAATTAATATTGTACATATAGTGTTATTATATATTTTACTATTTACATAATTAAATTATGACAAAAAAATGAATAGAGAATTGGGATAAGTCAACCTTGCGTATATCAACTATAATAGCGGCAAATTGATGATATGCGTCCGAAGATTCATTAAATATATTAGACAAAATAGTTAAAGATAAAAACACTATGGATTTGATAAGTGAAAGTCTAAGTTTAGATAAGAATACATCAGAAGTTGCAAATAAGCTCAGAGAGGAATATTGATTGTCAGATTGTCCTACAAAAATTACTCAAGAAAAAGCATTATCATTGGATACTAAGATATTTATATATAGTTCAACTAATCACATTTGTGAATATATTCCACCGAATAACGATGATAGATTTTATACTATTACTTTAAGAGATAAGCTTAAAGAGGATAATTGTCAGTTTTTACCTAAATTAAAAATTGATGTAGAAGCAAAGAAGTTTTTGTATAAAGATAGGAATTTAAATCTAAAATCCTACTCTGAAGAAGAAGTATTAGAATTTTGAGCTGAAATAGAAAAAATATGATCTTTATGAGACTTTGATAGAAGAAATAGTTCATATTTCATTTCATCATTTGAAAAAACAATTTGAGAGATAGTAGAGTTAGTTAAACAATATGTTTACTCTACTGCTAAGTTTGGACAAAAGGGCACATATGAACAAATAAAATTAGATCTCCACTCCAAGTGAGTTACATATGATAGAAATCTGTTTAATCTTTATATAAAATTCTTGGCTGCACATAGAATACCTCATATAGATACTGATAAACGACATTATACAGAAATTATAAAAATGTACGAGAATTATTAATTTGGCAAAAAAGTAATATTAATACTTTTTTCTAGTTTTAGTATCTGTTCATCAATCGTTCCTACATAATTGATAGTTCAGCCACTAAAATCAAAACTAGCATCAAAGCCATATCCTTGTTTTCATCATGCATCTGTTGTATAGGAACTTCAATCAATCATAGAATAGATTTTCATTGTTTTAAATAACTCAATTGGGGAAATTCCTAACTTGTTTGCAAATCAAAGTATCTTATTCTGTGCTTGATCTTGACTGATTTTTCCTCTAATCATATCTCATATAATATCTTGACATGCTATCTCTGATGCTAGTATTATTTCTTTATGATTAGTGAATCATAAAGATTTTAAAAAGAATCATATGTTTTTTTTCGTATAAGAATGTTGTCATTCTGATCAATAGAGTATACTTAGCGGTTTACCTCAATCATGGTATAAATACATTGCAACAAATAGTTCTTCTGATAAGACAGTATGATCAAAGAATCACTTTCATTTGAAATATTTATCAAATTGAGTTAGTCACATCTTTGTATGTTGTCAAAGTGTGTATCCTTCTACAACTCACACATCCATAGAGAGCCGTTGCTTGATCCCTGGATATGATTCTAATATATCAAATATTTCATCTACTCATAAATTTAAGATATTTGATTTATTTATTTTTAGGTGAAGATCCTCTGGAAACTCTCAGTCGAGAACCTTTCAATATTCTTCTATATCGTCAAAGTCTGATTTTCAGAAAATGGAAATTCAGTTCATATTATATAGAGGTTTATAAACTCACGATTTAGCAATCGTGAGTTTAAGTTTATATAAAAATTCTTGATCGCCTAAGAGGTTGTCATTTAATACAATAGCGGATACTTTATTTATGCCTAATCATCATAAGATAGAATAATTTCATTCGTGGGCATAATGGTTTGCTATAAATTCATCTTGTTTTTTTATGTCAATCATATGTGTTTCTTCAACTGTCATAAACTCTGTATTTATAAAACTGTCTGTATCTTTTTTGATAATAAAGTACATTCAATCTCAGTATCAACTCGCTAGATTCGAACTTATTGTATTTTGCACTGAACTTATATCTCCGTTGGTCATTCAAAAGTCTGTAGATAACCATGTATAATTTTGTCATGAACTCTCTCATAGTGCTTCTGAACATCTAATGCCGTTATCAAAATAGCTTTCTATATATTTTGAGCTTACTCATTTAATCATATCTCATTCTTCAAGTTTTAACTCATTAGCTCCTAAAACCTTTGCTTTTTGATTTGCTTTTTCCTTCGAGTCATTTCTTGATCTAATAATTCATTCAAACCCTCATATTCATAAAGGTTCTGTTATCAAAAATTCTACTGACTCCAATAATGTTTTGTCTGAAAAGTCATATCAGAGTATTTTTCATATATTTTGCACTCTTGTTGTTACTTTTTTTTCGTATTCATCAATATTTAGTTTACTGGTATCTATTGTATAAAATATTTTTCAAGGAACAAACATTTGAACTAACTGACTAATGTTGTTCAAGTAAGTAAAAGCAAGATCTTCTTGATTTTTAGTATCAAGGGCGATCTGTCATTTTTTGAGAAAGTCGATGTAATTGAGTATGTCTTTGTTTGAAGAATCTATACTTATTTTCATAAATATTATATAAAAGATTTCTATTAATTTTGGATAGTTGCTTGTATAATTTCTTAAGTATTTGCTACCTACTCATTGTTGTGTTATATCTTTAATATCTTGACTCACTTTTTTAATAATTTCAGTTTCGTTTTGTATTATACTAAAGGACGTAAATATTTTATACACATCTGGGAATTCCGTTCGGCAATTATTATCATTAATAATATATGCATTCTCTAGTGACTCAAGAATTTTGACTCAGTTTGAGTTTTGCAAGATTTGCTTCATAATAACTTCTCCTAATAGTTTATTTCTGAAAAGTTTTACTTTAGAATTTCATAATTTTTCCAATATTTGAAAGTATTCTGATGTTTTATGCGTGTTTTGTGAGATATAATGCAAGTGCTTTTCGCAATAGTCATAGAAATTACCATTTTCATCACGCCCACTTCATAGCATGAATGTACTCGGTAGTTTTTTAATTTTTCATATTGCTTCATAAATCTTCGCTATTTCGTTTTTTGATAAAATATGATTCATTGAACTTAATTTTTTGTGATATTCTAGATATAGTCAAAGATAGTTTGCTTTCTCTTTCTGTCAATCAAGATTTATATTATATTTTTCAAATATTATATTGAGATCGCTTTGAACGTAATCATTGTAATATAAGATATGTATCATACCAGGATCAAAAATACAATGATTTTCAAAAAGATCAAATTCATTTATACACCACAGTAGTTCGTTAATATTATAAGATCATGAATATCCCCCCTCATGGTATATATCCCCATTGACCTCAATCGTCTCAATTAAATCTTTATAAAGTATAAATTCCTCTATTTTTGGAGCTATATGTTTGATAATATTTATTATAATATCTTTTCTACTCAATCGAAAAATTCATTCGCATACTATCTTTTGTAAAATATTTGTATAAAAATATTCAAAATTTACTTCATTACTATGTGAATAGAATTTATTTATTAAATGAATTTTTTCTATAAAATCATTATCATCAAACAGATCCTCATAATTTGTGATATTTTTATCAGCGATCGTTTTTTCTGTAAAATCAATAAGGTGAGATGACTCATTAGTATTATTGTCTATAAATAAGCTCTGCAATATCATGGATATGTCTTCCTTTTTTATACTAAATTTAGAATGTAAATATTTAAACATTTCAAAGCAATTTTGTTGTAGTAGGTTTCATCTTCATGCGTCATTAATTGTATGTTCAACTTCTTGTCGGTTATCAAAATCATATCTATCTATAATAAAAGAAAAATTTTTCCAGTCGCATTGGCAACAAGTGTTTAATTTATGTTGGGTTATACATGATATTTCTGTATTAGGTAGATTTATTAAATAGTTTAAGATATTTGGGTTTCAATCTCTATTTATTAACATCGGAAAATAATTTATTTTTCAATCTCAATTCTCAATAGTAATTTCTGTGAAATAGCTTAAAGGAATATCTTCAAACTTTTCTGTTAGAATATCAAACTTTGTTTTATCAAAAGATTCAAATATGCTAGGCCATGCTAACTCTATTTTATCCAATATTGCATTATCAACCTCAACTCATTTGCTCTCAAAGTAACAGGTAAAATATGTTTTTGCTTTATTTGAATCTAATATTTCAGATACTAGTTCGTGTTTTCATAAAATACTACTATCTCATCAAACTTTATGAGCTAATGATACTGCATCTTGTTTAATTCTCTTTGAATTTATGTTATTACTTGGTTTCTCTTTCATTTCAATTTAGTTTTATAAAAGAAAATGTAACTTGTTTAGTTCTTTCGTTTTCTCTTTGTTTTGCTGTTGAATCTCAGTCTTTATTGTTAATTGTACTTTAAATTTATAATAAAATCAATTTTTTTTAGAGTCAACTATTATTAGGAAGTCTTTTTTTGTTTTTTATTATACCATATCTTTTGGGCTTAATTTTTCTTCTATTATTTCTCATAAAATTAAAATTGTATTTGATATAAAAAAAACCACATACAATTGTATGTGGTTTATAATTTTTATAATAATCTTTTTTCTAAACTAAGTGATTAGTTCAAAAGGTCATTTATTGTAGTTTCAAATTCACTGTAAGGATATGCTCCAGAGATAAGTTTTCGTTCTCAAGTTCTTTTATTGATAAGAACATTTCCAGGGGTTCCTCTTACACCAAATAAGTTAAGTCATTCATTCATTTGTCCAGTAACTTTGTCTGCAAATTTACCAGAATCTACACATTCTGTAAATACCCCTTCATTTGCTCCAAGTTGTACAGCAAGTGATTTCATATCAGCAGGTGCGTCAAATCCGTTAGTAAACGCTTGTTCTACGTATGTAAAGTATTGGTCATTTCCTAATTGTTCAGCTACACATTCAGCAGCTTCAGCAGCTTTTTGTGCATTAGCATGAAACGAAAGAGGGTAGTGTTTGAACATAAATGTTACTTTTCCATCAAAGTTTTCCATTACTTGTTTGATAGTTCCATTAGTATGATGTCTTCTACAGAATGGACATTCTATATCAGAATACTCTACAAATAAAATATCTCCATCAGCATTTCACATTTTGTATCCTTCAGAAATAGCTGCGATAGTATCTTGTGTCAATGTAGCTCAAGCTGGAGCTTCAGGTTCAGATGGAGTTGGTTCAGTAGGTTCAGTTGGAGTTGGAGTGTTTGTTCCAAGATCAGCTGAATCTCCTTCCAATTGTTGCAACATAAGATCGAATTGTTGTTTGTATTGTTCTTGTTGTTTTTCGTTTGCCATGATTTTTTTAAGAAGTTTGTAGTTTTCTTCTCCTCATACTTTCATCGCTTCAACTTCTTCGATTTGAGATTTTACATCATTGTTGATGTTAGCATTGTAGTTGAGAATACTAAGAAGTGTAACGACGATCAATAATACTATTGAAACAGTTTGAAACATTCCATTTTTCTTTTCCATTTGATCTCATACTTTTTTAGCTAGCTTTGCTTCATTGATATTTGCATTCGTAGAAGCAGGTGTAGATTTTTTTGCTGAAGTTTCAGCATTTTTTTTAGTAGGCATACATGTGTATAAATAAGTAAAACTATATAACAATACTACTATAGGTAGTATTGCTTTTTTGTACAAAAAATCTAGCTGTGCTGTTGTTTTTTGATTGACAAAAGCACTCTAGCTTGTTTTGTGCTAGACTTTTTGAGTATTACTCGTCTCGGGTGTGTTTTTTTGGGGTATTGTTCACCATAATAGTCCATATGGTACAAAAAATAAGTAAACAACCATACTATCTTCAAGAATATGCAAAAACATTCATGTACACAAAAGTCATATTCGTCATATCGTCATAAAATAAGAATATTTGTTTTCATCAGAAATGTTGCTTAATCATTTTTTATAAGATGTATATGTTTGTTGTGTGGTTTTTTTGAGCCACAAAAGACTGCATGTATAAATCCACAAAAGTAATCAGACTATTCAGGAGTCAATCCACAATTGTAAGAAAAAGTTTTCTGGTACGACTGAACCGCTGTGATGCACTGCTGGTCATGATGTTCATAATCAATGACCCAAAAAAGGAGCTGATCTGACAAATTGTCGTCATTCTGATCGTTTGTGGAAGCGTTCGACAGTAGATCATCGTTTGAGTAAACTAAGTGCGACCAATAATCCTCATACTATACTTGCTCATACCAGCAAGAAACGCTTGTATGTTTGTCGTCGTTGTGTTGTAAGAAGTGGTATTGCTAAGAATATAGATTGCACGAATCGTCAAACAATAACTCATCTCGATAGTGTCAAAAATCCACTTCCTAAAAATAACGCACAAAGCAGTCAGAGAATTATTTTTGTATGAATAGTTGAAGATTGCCATTTGCTACGTATATAGTACATATACAAAGGCATAAAAACTATCAAAAAATACCCAAAATTATTGGGTCATGCAAAAAGTCCTGAAAATCTCGCTCGTCATCATGGTCATGTACGATAATACAATGGAGGAGCTTGTGCGTAGTGCCAATCTCCAACCGGTCAAAATCACAAAAAACTAAATATATCAGGAAAGAGATGTTTTGCTCATTGCCACAAAAATCCTCACATTAACAAAAAAGTTACTAACCGTATTATATAATGAACGACTTTTTGTGTTGTGAGAGTGGGCATGAGACAATATCCGACACATCGCGCACTAACAAAAATCCACAGAGGAAGTCGACTTGATTTGAGTCAGATTAGTATGTTTGCTATGCTAGCATCATGCACAAAAAAAGAAAAAGCAATGACAATTACGCTTGAGAAAATTACGGTACATATATGATATCGATAGTTTTGTAGCCAAACTTTTGTTCTTTTCCAAAAGACAAGCGCTACGACGGTTGCGAAAAGAAATCGAGAGACCTCTCTGATCATTGCCACCAAAGATGCATCGATTGCTCGTCATGACCCAAAGTTGATTCGTGTAGAGATTGGATGGTATAAACTTATTAAGACTCCAAAAATTAGAACAAATATTCCACAAAGTTTTTGTATTCGTATTATATTAGGTGCATATATGTTTTCTGTGTGGTTTGATAGATTATTCTTGTTCATAAGCTCTATTTGTGATTAAAGGCGTATTGATAAGCATTCCATCTCCAAAACTATAAAATTTGTATCTATGTGCAATAGCATGTTGATATATGTGTTTGTAGTCTTGATATCATACTGCTGCTGCAACCAACATCAAGAGTGATGTTTTTGGGAGGTGAAAATTGGTTATGATACGTTGCACTATCGTCCACGTGTGTCAGATGTTCTTACTTTTTGAAGTGTTTGTTTTTGGGTAAATGAAAATACTTGTCATGCATCTGATAGTATCCTCAGAGATGTGAAAATCTTGTATAATCTGTTGTGCTTGTGTTGGTGTGATGTGTTTGCTACGAGTATTCCAAAACGCTTGCGTTTCTATGTCGTATCTTGCTTGTATGTTTTTGTGATAAAGTCATATATATACTCGGATGTAGACGAGTGATTCTAGTGTCCTTGTGACAGTTGTGCCAACTGCAACGATTGTTTTTTGTTGTTGGTGATAGCTAGCAATTGTAGCAAAAATATTGCTATCAATATTGATCTGTTCTTGATGGATTGCAAAGTCTTGTATGTTTTCGACATCGACGGGTTTAAATGTTCACAGTCAGACATACAAACTCACGTATTCGTCCTTGATACCTGCGTCAGATATTTTTTGTAATAATTCTTTGTCAAAATGTAAGCTTGCCGTCGGTGCAGCGACAGATCATTTGTGTTGTTCGTTGGCGAATACGGTTTGATAATGTGTGTCTATATTGAGTGATGTCTGATGTCAGGTTTTACTTTTTTCTGTATTTTGGTCTATATACGGAGGCAGTGGCATTGCTCAATATGATTCCAATAGTTCTTGAACTGTTGTTCATATTGTTTTGATAACGATTCAATTTGGTATAAATCCAATACATTGTAATTGTATATGTTTGTTGATTGTAAGGATTGTTCACGGACGAAAATGCTTTTTGTCAGATGCGATTGCAACCAAGTAATATTGATAAGCGTCTGTTTCTCTCGTATCTATACTCAGCGTTTGTTTGCTGATGAGTTGTTGATAACGAGCGAGGTCGTGAGGATGTAATGCTACTTCACTGACAAGCAATTCTCACTTTGTGATAACAAAATCTGTCAGAGGTTTATTTTTTCTCTCAAGCATAGCTTCGGGTCCTGTTCGTGGTCTATGTCCAGTAATATTGTGCAAAGCCAAACGTGCTTTAACAACATAAGAATTATTAAAAAAAAGAATATCTGACGAATCAAGAATGTTGGGCAACTCTGCGAATGTCTTGTCTTGGATCTGAGTATGTTCTTGTTTGGTGTCTTGTGTCTTTTCTTTGGTGTATACCAAAAGGCGAGCGGAGCGAGCTGGTATTGCGGGTGTATGAGCAATCAACTCATCTGGTAATTCGTAATCATAATCTGACAATTGGTGCATGAAAGTTTACCAAAACAAAAAATTATATCTTTGATTTTAGTAAAAGTATGTATAAATAACCAGTGATTTTGAAAAGATAAATAAAATATAAAAGGTGTTGACATTTTTGTCTGATAATTTATATATTTAGTACCCTGTTTGGGATAAAAAATAAAACATTTATATTATTGCTAAAATTAAAATATGAGTTGATTGTGAAATTGAGTAAGAAATCTGACAAATTCTGCTATAGAGAGATATGAAGCTGTGAAGAAAGATGCTATTGTAAGAGTTAAGGGTATAACTTTATCAACACTTTTTAATATTTCATTGGCACTATCATCTCCTTTTTTGATGTCTACTACATGTCAAGATAAGGAGGATCCTACTCCAGATGTCGAGATATTGAATAACTTATGAAAAAAAACTGCAGAGATTATAGAAAATTGAAGAGAGGCAAGGGTTGAAAAAACTATCCCGCAAGTAATGCCTGCACTAATACCTCAAATAACTGAACAGATACGAATTGACTTCCAACAGGATGACGAGAAAATTAGAAATAGTATTTATTTACCTAAAGATACAGATTTAATCCCAAATAATTGAGTGAATAAGTGACCAAACGATTGATTTAAGAAATTTTGAATCTGATATGATAATATAATGACTGATTATTATGAATTAGTAAAGGATTGAAATATTCCAGATTATGAAACAATACGTAGTGATGCAAGATTAAAGGTGGAGGCACTTATATCTCAGGTTTTATACGCTGATGTAGCTGAAGAGCTTGAGTGAGAATAGTTAGTTAGTTCTCAAAAAAAAACTTAACAACCAAAACCAAAAACTGACACACACAAGCTCAAACTTGCACCGTGTCAGTTCCTTTTTTTTATTAAAATTTATTATAATGAGTGAAAAAACAACATGATTAGGCTTGAGATTAGAAAATACAAATGGTCAAAATCAAACACAAAGAAATGCTTTGGCAAAAGAGGTAAAGTTGAATCTATCTTCAGAAGCGCTAAAAGCATTACAACGTGCTACTGAACCATGAGCAAATAAAATAAAGCTAATTGGTACATCTTTAAAGAATAAAGAAAAAATAAGTTAAGAAGGACCAAAATATTTTTTAATGTACATTATAACTTCAAACTTAAATGAACCAAAATAACAAATGACATTTTTCAGAAAACAAAAAACAAAACATTACATTTTATGGAGGTTGGATAACTTCTGCTGTCGGGTTAATGACTATTTATTCTCCATATATTGAAAAAGCAATATCAGATATAACTGTACAAAATACAGTTGGTGTATCTTTGTTTGCAATATGAATATGATCTTGTATCGCGTCTACATTTATGAACGATGAGAATTGAGAGTATAAAAAACATATCAAAGAGAGACTTCCTTGGGGCAAGAAAGGAAAATAAATAAAATATTTTACTAATTTTAAATATATATGTCATTTTTAAGATTATGATGAAGGTCAAAGGAACCAGAAAAGCAAGAAAATTCATTGGAAGTAGGATTGTCGCAAGATCACATTCCTTTAGAAAAAGATAAGATGCTAAAAAATATAGCTGTAAATCAACAGTTAATAGATAGGTTATTGTCTTTTAATGTTGTTGTTGTTCCATTAGCTTTTTTGTGATGGTATAACGATATGGCATTCCCTTTGTATGCTTGTTTAACTTCCCTATTGGCTGTAAATCCTTGAGTTGGTTATTTAATGATTCGTAATAAAGTTCTAGAAAAGAAGTTAAAGTTACCGTCGTTAGAAGTGCTCAGTGATTGAAATGAAGATGTTCAATCCCAATTGTTAGCAAATGATCCTACTCAAAGTATTGTAGAGCTAGAAGAAGATTTCCAATTTAAAAAAACTCCTTTCTGATGATTCAAACGAGTACAACAGAGAATAATAAAGGTTTTTAAATAAAAAAAAACTTGTATCTCTCAAGAATCATAAGAAATACTCAAAAAACCTTTGGTTCATAATAATAAATACTTATATAAAAAATATATCTGACTCAGAATACTATTTAGCTATATAATTGATGTTATTATAGTGATTTCACTCTTTGCGTGAACAACAGTTAATGCACTTGTGGGGTGATGTCACTTTATAGCAAAGTCAAAAACAGAATTGAGAAAAACCCTCCTCGCTAGCAAAGCGTATGCACAAAGAAATAGCAAAAAAATATAATATTTCACATTTCTTTTTTATTAATTTTATAATAATCTTGCATATGTTCCAAAGATTCCTTCCCAAAATAATAACTCAAAAACTATCTAATAAAGAAAAAGAAGATACAATTAAGGTGTCTAATGTTATAAGTGCAATAGTAGTATTTGAAAGTGATAACAGGGCAGTTATTTCATATTCTGAAGCACACATAAAATCTTTACAGAAAATATTAGCTGATCCTGACTGAGAAGAGTTCTTGTCTAACTTGCTTCAAGACCAATCATTGATTCCTTTACTTAAAAGTGATTTGAATAAGCATGCGATATCAAAAAAAATACTTGATATTACGACCATAGGTTCAACCACACTTTTGGCAGCATTAGTTGTGTATACTGCACAAACATTTTGACAGCAAGAGCTAGAATCGCTCTATAAGTTATTATCTGGAATGGGTGTAAGTTTTTTGTGAGCAGTATGATCTATGGTAGCTGATTCAAAACTTATTCAAATAACTTGAGAAAATATAAGAAGTCTTGTAAACTACAATGATGTGCAAAGACCTAGGTTAGAAAGTAAAGAAGATGAATTTTGATCTTCATAATCAATCCAATATAGATTTTACCATAAAGTATTTTAAATGAGTAATATAGTTCCAAATAACTGATGATTACACCCAAAAAAGAAATTAACACCAAAGCAACAAAAAAGTTTGAAAGACTTTTTTGCATGAGTTTCTTATTCATCTGATATTACATCAACTCATATAAAAGCACTTTTGGCAGCTGATATTGCTGATATTGCTACATATATTCCACAAGAGCAACAAGAAGTATTTTTGCATGTCTTAGGAAATGCAAAGACCAAAAATAAATTAATTAGGAATATAAGGGCATTTGCATCCTATACTTGAATTGCTTCTACATGATTTTTTTTGTACTCAACTGCATATACGACAGTCTCATCATTCGTTGAACTTGCTTTAGCACTTTGACTTTGAGTATGAGGAATGACAGTTAGTTTAGTAGCCAGTACTGTTGTTTTAGATAAAATGAGACAAAGCTTACGTGATAATCTTTTTGATGCTAGGTTCTGAGAAAAGACTGTGGCTTTGCAGTGATATGGATTTGAGGAAGATACAATAGAATATTCATTTGTAAATAGTGAGTTCGATGAAAATGTATATCTTCTGATACAACATCAATTATCAACTCCAAAGTGAATCAAAGCATTAGAAAAAATTTTTGACAAAAAACATTCGGTAGCTTTTTTGCAACAGATCGTAGATAGCAACAAATCTGCTTCTGAAAAAATTACCGCTCTCAAAGCTTTGAAAACTCGAGATGAAGATAACTCTCGTTCAGCACCAGAATTTGAAGTGTTGTTATTAGAAAAAGATTTTAAAGCCAATAAAAGCTTGTGAGGACGGTTTTCGAAGTTGAAAAATAGATTAAAGTAAAAACTCATTTCATAATAAATTTTTTTAATTAAAATATACAATAAATGAATAATATAGTACCATATAGTTGATGATTACAACCAAAAAAAGAGCTAACACCAAAGCAACAAGAAAGTTTGGAATATTTTTTTGATAGAGTTAATTCGGCTACAGATATAAAGACAACTCATATAAAAGCACTTTTGGCAGCTACAGATGCTGAAATCTCAAAACATATAACAAACCCAAAAGAACAGGAGCTGTTTTTGTCTGCATTGGCAAATACCAAAATCAAAAAAAAAGTAATCAAAGTTCTTGAGGCTTTTGCCTGATCTACTGCACTAGCTTCTACTTGAACTTTTCTTTATTCAATAAAGATGTTTTCAACTTGATCAGCACTTTTCGATTTTATGTTGGTATGTTGAGCTTCAGTTTGAACTCTAGCTATATCTTTAGTTACGTGAGATAAAGTAGTTAAAAAACAGACAGAAGAATTGCAAGATAATCTCTTTGCGGCTAAAAGATGAGAAAAATCATTAAGAATACGGAATAACGAGGCTGATATAATATCAGAATCTTTTCAAACCTTAGTATTTACTGAAAGAATTATATCTATTATCAAAAAAGCACTATTAAGCAACAATTGAGTAGGGATTTTACATGAATATCTCAATAAAGAACAAACTGTTCTATATATAGGTCAAATTGTAAATAGTGACAAGACCTTATCAGAAAAGCAAAATTTACTGTCTCTGACTCTTTTACGAGACAAAGAGGAATCTGATGTAGAATACGCGGATGTTTTTAATGATTTTCAACTTGATTTGTTACATGAAGATTTCCAAGCTAAAAAATCTATATTTGGTTGATTCAAACGATTAAGAAATAAACTTAGATAAATCTCACTTCAACTTCTAAATATACTAGCAAAGTGCTTTTACAAAAGCTAGTTTTTTTATGATATATAACAAAATGTCTCCAAAAAATCAAAAAAATACACAATCTCTTCAAAATACATCAATTTCTATACAAAAAAACTCTGACTTAGAACAGTTGAATGAGCTAGATAAGCGTAAGATACAAGCTATTTTTTATAGTACAAATAGATGAGTTGCTAGCTATACTGATGTCCAAAGTGATGTTTTGCAAAAAGCACTACAGACACAAGCATGAAGAGAATATTTGAGTTCTTTTGCAACTCCTGCCGTCGTTAAAGAATTAGACGTTGTATTCAAAGAGTATTGATGATATGAATCTATTCTAAAGACACTATGAACAGTTTCTTGATTTACATGATGAGTAGTCCTTTTGTTGGCACTTTGAATATTATGAGACTTTGGTGCTGACGAAATACGGAAGTTTTATGTCTGATCAGGGGCAAACTTTTTTGCAAGCGTAGTTGCTTTCGCAAGCACAAAATGATTGCAATGACCTCTTTTAGAACAGATAAAAAGACTTGCACATCATAATGATGTTGAAAATACGTAAGAGAACAAAAATTTATATACTATATTTGTAATGAAAAAACTTGAAAAATGATCAGATAATACACCAAAAAAAGTTTCTACAGGTGAAAAGAACCTACCTACTACGCATGAAAACCTGCTACCAGAAGAGCTGAAGAGCGTTTTGTCTCAAATATGATTTCCTAATGTAGATAAACTTGAGCAGATGATTCAAAAAAATTTATATGAAACGTTTAGCGAAGAAGGTCTGCAAACTTTCTCTGAAGAAACCTATAACGATATTTTGAGATACTTACAAAGAGATTTGTCTGAAGATGAAAAGGAAAACCTAAAGTCGTATGTTGAATATTTACATAGGAATCCTTTGCTCGTACTCTGATTGTTTAATGCATGACTCGGTGTGCCAGTTTCTTTTATATTACTGATATTTACTGGTGTGATTAACTTTTTAATTGACCATATATTTAAATTTAGACTTGATAAACATTACGAGGAGATACTTGCTTATATAGTCTTATATTGAAGTAACTTAATTTATACTTCAGAATTCCCACTAAAATATTTTAAGCAGAAGAGATTGACCAAAGAATGAGTGGAGAATTTTATCAGGGAAAGACTAGAACAGTATAAATTATTATCTGACCCAAATCTAAAAGACGGTGATATAGAAATAATAGAGCAAAAAAGAAAAATAGAAAAATTGCTTGAAAAAGAAATGAAAAACTCTCGCAAACTAACGTTCTCAAACTTCAAAAAAGCGCTAATGCAAATTCTTAACGATACGAAAGGGAACTTTACAAAGAAAGAGTAAACGCATCTCATCCATATAGTAAAATAGTCTTGATCTATTTAATTCTTCTTAATTATGTCACTTTTCCCATCCATTTTCAAAAAACACACATTGCAAATTCCAGAAAAAGAAGATCCTGTAGCTAGAGATTATCTTGTTCAATGTCTAAAAGATACTCTCCAAAATGAAGATCTTATGTTATCTACAATGAATCATTTTTCACAAGTACATCAACAATCATCTTCAAAATTAACTAAGATGACTATAAATCAACTTGAACATGTCCTCACAAAACGAATAAAAAAAGATGAGGCGTTAGGTTATGTATGACTTTTGTTTTCTGGTTTGTTTTGTGCTTGAATGGGTACAAGCTTTTTGTTACTTACTTTACACAGTGCAATTAGTGACATCATTCCTCTCGTCGTATGATGAGCATCTTCACTATGAGTTGCATGAGCAGTTGATACTATTCGTACCAAAGTCCGAAAAAAAGTTATAGCATCTAATAAAGAGCTGGTACAGATTTTGATTCAAGATCTAGAAGACGAAAAACTTTCTCTCAACAAAGTACCGAAAAAAAAGAATTTTTTCCTAAACAATAAGTAGGCTTGATTTTTGTACTCTACTTGCATTCTTGTTTTTTACACATAAGATATGTACTTACATTTAGTTTTTGTTTCCTAAAATGGGTAAATTTCTTACAATCGTGTCAGTAGTTTTTTGTGGTATGGTGAACGTATGTTTTGCTCGAGTCTATCCAGTCAATCAGATTTCTACACCAGAGTGTTATTATTCCCATCGGTCCCAACATGACGTGACGTGTCAAAGAGCTTTGCCTCGTATCCAGTCAGGTGAATATCTTTCGTATGTCAATAATTTTGACTATCGTACTGCGTATTCTGTCTTGTGGTGAGCAACGTATGAAGATTGACGAGATCCGCGTGCTGGGTCTCATTTGGGTGTCGATATTGTCTCTGCTCGTGGTACACCAGTTTTTAGTATTTGAGAGGGAAAAATAATTCATGCCTGACCAAGTGGCGGATGGTGAAATGCTATTACTATACAATATCCGTATCTTGACTGATTTATCTATGCAAGTTATGCACATTTGGAATCAATTTTGGTTAGTGTAGGAGATACAGTAACGACATCATCTCAGATATGAACCATCGGTGATACATGAAACGCTACTGCGCCTCATTTACATTTTCAGCTAGAGCGTGATACTGTTGGCTCTCATCCGTATTGGTATAGTACATGTAGTGGGATTTGATGACTTGGTATTTTTGATATAGTAAATGGTGGATTTTGTCGTACAGAAATGCAACAATTCACGTTTGATCCTATTGTGTTTTTGGAATCTCAATGAGCAGATGTTTCAACCTTTGAGATAAATTGACAAACGTATTATAACTATCTAGACGCAGCTGATGTTCTCTCACAACAAGAGATAGAACGTTATCAATTGTCACAGTTTTTGGGTGTGTATGATATAGAACTTGTTAGTCCATCAAAAAAATTCGTGTTTAGTGATACGCAAAGCAGTACGCTTTTTTTCAACAAAGTGACACAAGCTACTGCGGTTTTGTTGCCAGAACCACTGCGTTTATTGGTCGAAGATAAAGATGTCGTTGATGTGTTTCCCGAAACATTATCGTATATACAAGACCAACAAAGTATATTACTTTTGCCAAAACAATCGTGAACAACAATGTTGCATGTGTATTTTGGTAAAGAACTTGTACGTAGTATACAACTCACATTTTGAGATGTTTCGATTCCTGTTGCTACCAACATAACGACAACATGTATTCCATCTCGTAGGCAACAAAAATTTGATAGTTTGTGTCTGATCAAAGCACGTGACGATGATGGGCAAAATATTATCACATCCGACCGAAATGGTATTGTTCAATTGCCTGACAATCTCTATATCCCCCAAAGCAAACAAGATCTTATTCGTATTCGAAAATGAGCTCAACCATCTTTTTCATCACAAAAAAGTTTGCTGACTGCAGAGGACTTTTTGCTTGCGTGACAAACGTTTGTTTTTGTTAGATGAAGTGATATACTCGACATCAATGTTTTATATTAGGCAAAAGTATGTCCAATAAATTTTTGTTGCGGGTTTTGATACTATGTACATTGCTTGTGTATGCACCATTTTCTTTGTTGTATGCACAAAGTAATTCTCCAAGTAACTTTCCAATCAATTCTCAAGACAACTCTCAAAATACATCCAAAACACCATCTTCTTGGTCTGTATATGATCTAATACGCACATCATCACAAAAACTCACTACCTCATACAACACCTACACAAAAGACATTTTTCCTTTTGATCTACGATCCGACTATTCTCTCCAAAAGTACATCAATCCAGACATATGATTTGATACGCCAAATTATATTCCTTCTCCATTTGCATATATAGACGATACATATGTTATTTTGTGAGCAAGAAATACGCTAAGACAAGAAGCTGCGCTTGCGCTTGCCCAACTTTCACAGTCATTTTTTCTTCAATTCAAAAAAAAACTGTATGTGGCAAGCGCATACAGGACCTACGGTCAGCAATTATTTTTGTATAATCAAGCTACAGACAAGCGTTTTGTTGCCAAAGCATGACATAGTGAACATCAAGCATGATTGGCTATCGATATGTTGCATGTCAGTAACGAAGCTGGGTTTTTTTCTGATTCTGATCGTGTGACGTATTACGAACGATTGGATACCTATGCACATATCTATGGATTTCACAACACATACCAAAAGTGACCTATCATTGACTGATATCATAAAGAACCTCGACACCGAAGATATGTCTGAGCCGAGCTAGCAACACTTCTCAAAAATGCCAATCTGACACTGTGACAGTATTACGCAATCATGGACGACACCAAAAGACAAGTCTATCAGACTCGTACTTTTGAGTAGTTATGATGTTTTTAAGTATCTAATTTGTTTTTTCTAAGTTGGTTTACAAAGTTGACGAGTGATCCTTTGGGGTTTGGTCCTGCAAGTCAATAGTCATTAAGTAGTTTTTTGTCATCAAAGTTGTCTTTTGGATAGATACCATCTCTTATCATCACAACATTTCAAGCTCAAAATTCTTCACTGATTGAATATCATTTCTTAATAATTGTTGAAACTAAACTCAAAAGTTTTTCAGACTTTCAACTTTCGACGCAACCAGGACTCATTTTGATTTGTACTCATCACGCATCAATAGTATTTGCTCATCTGATGAAGCGAGAAGAATTTGTTATATGATTGCTAAGGTTGTTTTTATCAAATTTTCACGCAACAAAATCTCTATATCCGAGTATTCTATTATTTATACTATTTTTAAGTTCATCTGTTTTTGTTAGCAACAAGTCTTTGACTTGAAGTTCATTCACGTTTGTTATTTTGCCTGCATTCTGTTCGACGACTTTTTTGGCAGCAATCATGTCGTTATACTCCATTTTAGCTAAATGAATATCTCATCAAGCAAGCATTTTGTTTCATGTTTTGTAAGACTCATTCATTGTTTTCATCGCTCAAATAAGCAAATCTCTTTCGTGAATATCTGGATTGTTAAGAGTTTCATCGTCTCGCCTAGGATCGGTTTTTGCTTCTCTTCGTGACTTCACTCTCGCATCAGCTGCGGCTATTAGCGAACTCACATCCACTCAAAGTTTGTTTCATAGAGCTGTAAGTGAATCTTTCCCAAGCATCCCATCTGCCTTATCTTCAGATATTCATACTGCAGTTTGAAAATCTTCAATGTTTCATGCTTTGAGGAGAGATATGAGATTGTTTACTATGTTAGTTTTATCAGCTGCTGCATTATTGAGTGTATTTGCAAAGTCTTGTTTGAGAAGTCAGCTGTATATTTTTGTATTTTTCAGATCGTCTACTGTTATTGTTGTTCTCTCTGCTGTTTCTTTGGTTTCTGCACCTGTAGTTGCTACTTTATCAATTGTAGTTTCTCCTGTTGTAGTATCCTCTTGATTTGCATTTTCATCTCAATTTTTAATGTCAGCTATTTTTTGCTCCATCTCTGCTATTGCTTCTTCACGAGTAGCGCTTATATTTTTTACTTGTTCTTCTAATGCCTGTAGAGTTTTTTGTCCAAAAGTCTCCTCTGTGTCATCCATTCGAAGTCCAGCTTGTAGTCATGCAAGGTCTCAATCATTCAAAGCTTTTACAAGACTATTATAGTAGACAAAATTTCAGTTTTCATTCTTATATTGACTGAGGACGTTCTGAATATCTGGAATAGTTACATCATTTGCTAATATACCTGTAATTTTATCGGGAGAAAAAGTAGTTGCTTCAATTTCTAGATCTTTTGAGACCTCTCTATTCAAATCATCAGTAATATTATCTATTTCTGTATTAAATTCATCCATATCAACTTTCATAGCTTCATTAGCTTGAGCTGCAATTGCATCTGCTTGCGCTTTGGCTTCTGACGATATTTGTACCTCACTCTTCTCCTCAGTTATACTTGCAGCTTCATTCTCTTTGTTGTCATCGACTTTGTCTTTTTTCTTAAAAAGACTTCATACTTTATCCAAAAATCATTTTTTTTCTGGTTTTGAGATATTATCAGTTGCTTTTGCTAGTCTGTCTTTTTCTAATTGTGTTATTTGTACATGAATGTCTTCTGCTGTATTGAATTTGTCTGTTGATGACATGTAATATTAAAAAATTATAAATAATAAATAGTTTTCGTTGTATATTATAATCACTCCAAAAGAGTATCAGGGTCTTCATTTTGATCGTCGTCTGCTTCTTCTTTTTTGAGAAGTTTGAGATAGTGTTGCATATGTGTGAGGTGGGTTTGCGATTCTGCTTTGTCTTGATCGATGTGTTTTTGTCACATTTCAAGTACATAGCTGTATAACTCGACCATGGCGTCTTGGTCTAGCGGTTCGGTATATGCTTCAAATTCGTGCAACATCTCGACAAAATCCGGATCGGAGTCAGCAAATTTTTTGATAATATTCGCTATGCGATCGTATTGTTCTTGATACGAAAGTTGCTTAAACGCCTGTACGAGTTGTTCGTTATTCATCCAAAATATATGTTATAAAGCTATGTACTATAAAATTAGGAGTATCCCAAAAAGTGCAAGTGAGGTGATGAGGGGAGTGAGGAGTTCTTTTTGCGTTGCGATGTGTTTGTACAAACCAACGAGTGACAAAATAACAAAGATTGCCATCAGTCAGACATATCCCAAAAGACTAAATGAGCTCAATAGATACACCCAGACATAATCATATTGTGCATACAGTTCTCAACCATTGTACAGTGTGATTGTTGCCAATATCACTCGCAATACCGTGAGCACATAAAAACTATAACGCAAGATTTTGCTAACGATGTGCATTCGTTTTGCTTCTTTTTTGCTGTTTGTTTCTAGTTTGACGTCTTTTGTGTCATCTTTCTTGATGTTTTTCTTGACATCTTTTTTTGTAGCTGTTGCCATATGCATATATCCAAAATAAAACTTTTGTTGTTTACTCAACTATACCAACGATTTATCATTTTGTAAAAAAAGAAGCCTGACTCTTGTGATATATTGATTGACATTTTTTGTATATATTGTTTGTTTTTATGTTTGTGGTTTTGTATCTACAAAATTATCGTTTGCAATATCCTATGATGTAGCTAAAATATTTTCGTAAACTACATATTGTCAAAATCACATACATAGCTTTATACAATTTTCATATTTATGAGTATTCCAAAAGAGGCAACCTGCGTTTTCTCGTGAGAGATATTTGATGTTTACCAACGACAACAACAAATGTTTGATTGAAGTTTTCAGACGTTTGAAAGAGCTACTAGACCGGATACCGTCAATATTATCGCATTGTTGGATACGTGAAACATTGTTGTTACTGAAGAAAGGCAACCATGAAGTTTGCCATTTTGTGGATTGGTGTGATGAAGATGTGACGAGTGAGAGTCGGCTCTCCAATCAGCAAAAAGAGAGTTGTTGGAAGAAACGTGATTGGTGAGCGAAGATTGGTCTTTATTCACTACATATAACTTACAGTCAAAAGTTCTTTATCAAAGTAGTGTGTATATTGCTAGAAATTGTACAAAGATCTCAGAACAAGATTTGGATGTATGAGGAGAGAAGATCAAACTTTTGGAATTGTCGTGGGAAGAATTTTTGGATTTTATAGCAAGAGAGGACTTTAGATCGTCTCAGTTTGCTTTGGATCTATTGAGATCTGTCTATCTATGACAAGAAGCTCAGATCAAAAAAAGAATTTTCTGATAGCGTTTAGGTACAAATTGCTATTGTTATTGTTTTGCATCTGTATATAGTGCAATCTGGTATTGTACGTTTTTATATACTATCTTTTTTTCGATGAAAAAAATCCTTTTGTTCGTTATGTGAACGTCTTTGTTGGTAGTATGATGTGCCAAGACTGTCAATGCTCCTACGTCGCCAACTCTCTCTGATACTCCTACTATTATAGAGACTGAATCTCCAAAAATGGCAGACACTGAAACTTGAGATATACTAGAAACCACAACTTGAGATATAATAGAAACTTCAACTATATGAGCTACAGATAATCCAAATGAAAAAGCTGGTGGTTTTTACTATTCTGAAAGCTGAGAAATGATCTCGGTTTCTGGTTTGGAAGAATGAATGACAATAACGTCACCACTTATTTTCCAATGATCAGCACCACATACGTGGTTTTATGAATGAGAAATTACAATCGCATTTCTCGATAAAGATAAGAATATGCTTTCTCAATGGTATGGAACAGCATCTTCAGATCTATACACCGAAAATGGTGATTATATAGAATGACCAATTGCATTTAATGTTGACGCGCCATTTGGTGATAAGAGTAAGTTGTTTGTTGATGAAAATTATAATCCAGACAACATTGCGTATGTTCAGATTTGAAACAATAGTGGGCGTCTACAGTTGACTGATAGTGTGTTGATTCAGGTAAATAGTAAATAGCTTAGCTCTAGTATTATTTCTTATCAGTATATACTTGAATACAAAATAGGTAGTAATGTTTGTACATATTTTTATTAAAATTCAATATTATTGATGAAAAAACTATTTTTTTTGGTTCTACTTCCTCTTTTGCTTATCTGATGTTCTCAACCAATAGAACACACAAATTTTGCAACAATAACAAGCCTCACCGATCCAATGTTTGAGGTTTTACAAATGAGTGGGGACGTTGACATGACGACTATAAATTCTATGTCTGATGCTGCCCAAAAGGATATTATAAGCGTGAAGTATTATATAGAATCAAATGTGCTTCCAGTATATGGACTACAATCATGAGATACGTCAACTTCGACAATAAGCTTTCAGTGAACTATCCCATATACGCGAGTATCTGAAGAAGGATTTCTTATCAGTTTCTTGGATGAAGATAGTACTGTTTTACTATCATATTACTGAAAAGTAAACTGAACAGACAATGATAATACTAAAAAAGCTTGAGTATTTGATTATAACACAACCATTACATTTACGAATAAAGATGTTGCTCTACAGGATGTTGTGTATATTAAAATTCGAAGTAGTAACAATCCAAAACGTCCTACAAACCAATATGATATGATTTATACAGAAAAATAATTAGTTTTTTCTAAAAAAGCCTTTCACTTCTCACCAGACTAAAAATATAAATGCTACTGAAATATATGTATCTGCGAGGTTGAATATAAACCAATCAAAAAAGACAAAGAAATCTCTTACACCGTAGTATATGACTCTATCATACAAATTTCACAAAGATCAGGCTAACAACAATATCAATACCAGTCAGGAAATATATTTTTTGTGCCATAAGTATACAAATCAAAATAGTGCTACCAGAGTTATGGGAATCACTATCATATAAGATAACTGTACTGATCGAGAGATTCATGTATTGAGAATAGGCTGCAAAAATACGCTATCAGATCACAAAGCTTTGTTATACAAAAAATACTTGCTGACGAGGTCACATGCAATGAGTCATAGGACGGTTGCTATCATATATACGATTTGTTTATTCTTCATGAGTTAGTTATGAGTATAACAAAAAAAACTATACAATCTGTATAGTTTTTTTTGTTGTGAATTCAAAGATGTTTTTATTTTCAGATGTTTTTATTTTCGAATTACTTCTAATGAGTTAAGTTTTCAAGGTCAGATGGCAGGACTGTCAGGATTGATTATTCATAGTTGTTTACGTCATTCAATTTCAAAAGTATCGAAATGTCAAGAATCTCCCATTCATAAAATAACCGTTGGAACAATACTTTTGAGAGATGTAGTAAGTAAAGAATTGATACCGTCTCAGACTATATTATTATATCAAGAGCTTGATCATATTTCTACATCTACAGGTAGTTTATAAACAAAAATACAAATAGTATGACCGCTTTTTAGCATGTATTGCAAACCAATTTCTCAGTTTTTTTGAATGATTGATCATATGACTTCTTGACCAAATGCTTGCTTGATAAGCGCATCATATCTACTTTGTAGTCAGCTTATATCTTTGATTCAAAAGTCAGTTCTGTTATAGTCTGGGTTTTGCATATCATTTTCATCATCTCGCAAAAAAGATCCGGTACTATTGTACTTCAGATCACTAAAGACACCAAATCACGTCAATAAAAATGTATGATTTTGAGGTTGAGCGTTATATGTTCTTTTGATTGTCTCTGCTAAGTATGTTGCATAGTCCTGCAATATTTTTTCTTTGGTTTCTTGAGTTATATTTCAATAAAATTCTGATCAAGGACAGTGTGTAAATCATCATTGAATTCATGAATTTTCTTCTATGATTGATGCAATTGTATATGAAGTTTGATCACAAGCATAATTTCCTCATGCATTAAATTCGTCTACAAAGACCCACTTATTTCATATTTTTTGTCCATATATTTGTGCTGCTAGCTTTTTACTATTGATTCGTTTGTTTATACTTGAAGGGTAATGAGTAGCCAAACCATAAGAAAGTAGTCTTTCAAATATCTTTCAATTTTGAGGATTGGATGTATGTTTTTGAACTATAGTACGAATCTTTTGTAGTATAGTATCTTCATTGTCAGAGTCAGCTAGTGTATAGTTTCATAAGAAAGCATTGTTGTTTTTACTTTCTACAATGAGCTTACTCTTGGTTATTTCTTCAAAAAATGGTTTGTAGTATATAGTAAAAATAGGTTTATAGAAATCATATGTCTCCAAAAAAATGATAGTTCGTGGTGATTTAAATTCAAAATGAAAGACTCGACATCTTTTTTGTATGCTTCTGGGATTGAGTCCGTTTTGCTAATACCATTAAAGAACGAACGTACATCTTTGTTATGGGTATGTTGTATAATATGCTCTTCAAATTGCTGGTATTTTTTGACGAAGCTTTCAATAGCTAGAGGGTCTGTTGATTGAGGAAGTATGCCAAAGGTGGTGTAGAAATAAGATAAAGACTCTTGTATATCAATATCCAAAAGTGAGCTTCAATTTATTTTTCTTGTCATTATTAGATTGGCAATATATAGTTCATTATGTTGGATTTGCAGTAGTAGTTTTGTGAGTGTTGACTCATCAAGATCATATTCCAATTGCGATACATAAAATAATCCCAAGGCTTTTTTGTTTGAACTAAGATCTTGTTGATGTGTGTGGATATGATTTGCAAGTATAGTCGTGTTTTTCAAAAATAACTCTAACCTCTGTGGAGAATGAGAAAAAATATCAGACATAAAAGAGTATTTCCAATTCCGATTATAACTATCTTGTCAGATGAATCAAAGTATGCTTTCATCAATAAGGTTTAATAGCTCAATAGACTCTTCTATATTTTTATTATCTACTTTTTCTGCAATAAGCTGACTTACAATAGATTGAATAAATTCTGATTGAAGACCTGGTAATTCAAGATCATCACGCATATATTCTCTATCATGAGTTGGTATGTTTTTTAGGTATGATCTTGGGATTGCTATATTATACACAAAATCTTGCCGTACTATAGGAGAGAATTTTTGTAGTGAAGCAATTCGTTCTTTCTTTGAAAGAGGAATATCATACAGCTGTAGCTCTTTTTCGCCTAGATGAAACAACCAATCATAGTTCGTAATATTTATATCACGTCGTCTCTCTACTTCAAATATCTCTGATGTAGCATTCGTAAGTATTTTTTTTTCAATAACTTCAGCTAACTTTGCATATATTTTTTGTGTGTTTTCTCTTCTTGTACTTTCATCTATATTCTCATTTATTGTATGAAGTTGTTCAAATAGCACATCATTTGGTATATCAGAGTTAGTAATGACTAATGTGTTATTGTACAAGGTATATGAGCCATATGGAGAGAATTTACTAACATCTGGGTCTGCTTTATAGTCTTCAAATATTCTACTAGAACATATAGCCTCAAAGCGATTTATTTTTCATGTTGCATCATCAGTGAAAAGTATTTTACATATTATTTCTGATGCATATTCTTGAAAAATACTTTTTATGTCATAGATACTTCGTAACTCATGTGCATTATTGAGTGCTTCTTGAGAGATTCAAGTTTCTTCGTGAGTATTCATATAATAATTACTTTGCAGTAGTTCAGGAATATCATTGAGTTGCAGTAACGATAGTAGTTTTTCCATATTTGTATTCTCCAAGAGAATAGTATGTGTTGTTACTATTTCTAGATAGTCGTGAATAGTTTCTATACCACGATTTTCATGTCGATCAGCTTCAAAAATCATTTTACATTGTTCTGCTGTGAGTTTGTTGGTAGTATACTCTTGTGCCAAGAGATAGACTATTGATGCGTGTGTATATGACAATTCATGAACGTCTCATAATAACAATTGTGTGAGTCAGAAAAAATTTTCACTATCTACTATCTTTATATCTTTTTGAAGAATGAGTTGTACAAAAGGATGTGTGTTTGCTGGTATCTGAGGACGATCTGGAGTATTGTAAGCAAAATCACCTAGTTGAGGATGAGTAAGTTGATTGATTTTTGACGAAATATTAGCGAAGAAATCATCTATTGAGACTGTTTCTTTACCCGAAAATGATGCAGGTAAGAGATACTTTTCTAGTTCTTGTTTTATTTTTTCATCACTCAAAGATCTTATCTGACTGAGTGTTAGTGCAGATAAACCATCAGGAGTATTGGGAGAGGTTGTTGGTACCTCTAGGTTTGTTTGAGCAAAAACTCCTTGTATATCTATAGCGTACAGTGCACCAAAAATTGCAAGTCCTGATAACGTTTTTTTTGCTCGTTTTGGAAGTTTTAAAACCATGTGTAATAAAAATCAAAAATATTTAATAAGGAATGGATGCTAGTTTTATTTCGTTTCTGTTTCTCATGCAGGTTCTTCATCTCCTCATATTCATAGTCTTGCAGCAATTTCTGCATCAACAAACTTTCTTTTACGTCAGTATTTTTTGGCAGAGTATTCCTTCAAAATTGCGGATAATTTTTTGTTTCTATAATCTGTTGTATAGATTGCATTCATACTAAAAACACGTGTTGTAGTATTGTTGATATTGAGTTTGATATACGCTTTATAGTTTGCAATTCACACAATATCTTGTGCTCACAACACCGGCGCGTATTCTTTTTCTAAGAATTCTGCATCTCACGCTCATACTTTGAATGATTGCAATGTTCAACAGTTACCGAAAACAGCTGCTTTTACATCTGCTTTTCATCACTCTTGTTTTCATGATTCTAATTGCGCGATATATTGGTGAGCCATAATCAAGCATAAACGGTACTTACGAGCTTCAGACAAGATATCTGCAAATGTTCAGGATACGAAGTTCTGGAACTCATCAACATAAAGCATAAAATCTTTACGATCTTCTTTTGCCATACTTGCACGTCCCATCGCTGCATTATAAATTTGTGATACCATAATCATACCAAGAAGCTGTGCATTGATTTCTCAAATCTTACCTTTTGACAAACTCACAAGAACAATTTTTTGATTATCCATGGCATCCTTAAACCTAATAGCAGATTTTGTTTGTCCAATGATATTTCTAATCAACCTATTTGTATTAAATGACACAAACTTTGATGTAAAGTACGGAATAATCTCTTGTTTTTCTCTGTCTCACATCGAGTTATATGTTTTTTCTCGGAAGTTTTTTACAACCGCATTTTTTACTTTTTTTGTTTTGAATTCTCTATATGTTTCATCCGTAAACAAACGAGGAACGTCCAAAAGTGTCGGTTTGTCATCAAAATCTTCAAGAATAGTCAAACTTCCATATTTGAAGTATTCTTGTATACGAGGACCAAATATTTCTGGTCAAAACATTTTCATGAAAATTTCTGTTGCATCATTCACTGTTCTATCTGCTTGATCGGGATGGTCAATTTCATACAGATTAAGACCCATGGGTCTATCTTCGTTTCATGCATCAAAAAATATCACATCTTTTGCTCTTTCTTTTGGGATATATTCTAGCATATCTTCTGCAAGATCTCCATGAGGATCTATCACACAAATTCCATCACCATTCCAAATATCTTGTCTAGCAACTCATTGGATGTATACAGATTTTCACGTACCAGATTTTCCAATACAATAGTGATGTCTTGTTCTATCATCCCTTTGAAAGTAAATAGGTGAATATTTGTTTCTATAAATGTTGATTCACAACAATACTCACTCTTTATATAACTTATATCATCGCACTGTCTTTGTTTTGAATGTTTTCACGAATTTACGTCAGTTTTCCTCTTTTATATCTTTTCACTCCAGTTCACTAGAAGAAAAATTTTCAATCGGACTCCATGTGTCGACTTTTTCTTCTTTTTTACCGACTGCTCGGTGAGGGCTGTCTTTGAGAATGTCTGAAAGTCTCCCACCCATATATGTTTCTGCCAACATTCATGACATAATAAATCCATTGAAATCTTTGAGAACTGGAAGATTGTCTGGTGCTGGAAGCATTTTGTAATCCATCCAAGAAATCACGGGAGAACGGTTGTACATTCAATCTGGGAGGTGGAAAATTGATGCTAACGCATTGAGAGTAAATGTATTTTTTGAGTAGAAAAAATGTGGCATCACAAAATTACACGCAAATTTTCGTAAAGGCTTAAACAAAAATCAAAAGATATCTGCTTTGACGTGCGGTGCATCTAGTTTGTTTGTATATTCACTATTGAAGATGTTAAACGCAGTAATCAATGTGTCAACATTTGATTCTGCATTTGCTTGGACATCCGAAGATGAAATAAGCATCAATCATGAAACAAAAGCTGGAAGTGCTGCTTCTTCTCACATCGCATTGACAGCATCTTCTTCTGCTTTTACCATACGAACCATCTTGTCTCATTGAGATCAATCATCGTTGTCATAAAGAAGTTCTTTGCTTGGACCATGAATAAAAAAATCTAACACTTTTCGTGGCATCAAGATATATTCTCGCCATGCATTTTGATTTATTCATGTTTTGTCTTTTCTATAGATTGCATCTACCAAAAGTCTAGCTCTGTCATTAAATGCTTGTCATGCAGGTTTGAGTGGCATGACGATACTTATCGTGTCATATCTATTAACCTTTGCTATCGCATCAATAATATTGTTGATAGGATCATCGGGCATTGTCTTAAATGTTCTTATAGGATATGCTTGTTCTCTTGTTGGCTCAAGCGGTATAATTTCTGTATGTTTTTTGGAAAAGTATCTGGGTTTTGTTATCGTTTCAACGGAAGAATTCGAGTATTGTGCGGCAATCGCTCCTTCAAGTATCGCTTTATATTCAGGATATGTTCCTACTATAAAATTGAGTATTCAATCTTCATAGTGATAAGACAAGACAACTTTTGGTTTGTTAAAAATCCAAGATAATAGTTTATCTCACACTCATAGTTTACCAAGTTTATGTAGATTGTTATACACTTGTGACATACGAGAAATTTTTTCTTTCATATCTTTTGCAAGCTCTTTTTCTACTTCACGATCACTTTTTGTATCTTGTCTTGTTTGCAAAACTTTCATGTAAACCATTCTAGTTGCATTTACAACATCATACAAAAACTCAAAAAGGTATTTGAAAAACTTTCGCAAAATAAAGGTAAAAATAACAAGTCATACAATCCATAACCCTTTGATTGCTATTCATTTTACCTCTCACATGAATGATCATTCACTGGCAGATGTAGATGTTCCGTGCCATGATGGTTGAGATGTTGATTCTGAAGATCGAGATGAACTTGTATTATTGTTGCTATTATTTGTTGTTTGAGAAGAAGATGTATCGAGAGCTGGTAGTGTGTTTTTGAGTCTTGTGATGTGACTTCTGACACTGATCATTCATCAAAATTCCTGCATACATTCAGCTCTTTTTGTTCACCAAGAATCTGACATAAACTTAGAAAGATTATCCGCTGACCCAGGATTGCGTTGGTAATTTTTTGCTAGTTGATCTTTACACCACGTCACGATACATTTCACACAAAATAAAACCTTTTGTACAAGTATACGAACAAAAAAACATACCGCTACTATGTGGTATGTCTTATGTTTTATGTACTTGCCTTTTATATGAAATGTGGTGTGTGATGTTTTATATTAACTTTTTTACAGCACTAATATTCATATTTAGTCCAATGAATTGTTTGTGACTATTATTTAACCGTTTATTGATGTTTTCGTTATGTTTCATTTTTGGGTCTTTTTTTGCTTTTTCTATCCACTTTATATCTAACTGTCTTGTTTTTACTGTAAATATTTCATTCTCTTGTTTTCATTGTATTATTGGAGCTATTTCTTGAGAGTTATGGAAACTTTTCAATTCTTTTTCAATTTTATCTATCGTATCTTGTACATTTTCCATATGCTGATACGCTTCTTTGTTTGTCATTTCTTTTTTACTTTCGATATAAACTCATGTTAAAAATAGATTTAGTATTTCTTCGTTACCTTCTGATTCATTTAGAAAATCATGCCCAATAGTGAATTCTTGTTCTCAGAATATATTTTGTAGAACTCATTCTACTTTTTGTTTAATATGTTGTTTTTTTTCTCACTCATCAAGAAATGAGAGTTTTTCAAAAAGATTATCAATTGATGTATTTTCTCTTTTTTGTTCTTGTGGTTTAGTTTTGTACTTCAGTAATTCTAATGAGCTCATTTTTTTATTTTGATGTAAATTATATATTGACATTTATATTATTAAAACTATAAAATTCAAGTACAAATAGTTTTTTTGTTACCTTTTAATATTATAAAATAAATAATGTCATTTTCAAAATATATTAAAAAGCTTTTTGTACCAAAAAAATCTTCAGAAGCTGATGATAAAATACTAGATCTTAATGTTCAGTTTACACAAGAAAAAAAGGAACAGGTTAAGGAAAACTTTGTTTTAGATTTAAAAAAACTGGATGTCGCCTCATTGCAAGCGCTTACATCTCAAAAGCATCATGATAAAGTTTGATTTAGTCTTAAAGAGATTATAGATATTTCAGAAAACCCAAATATAATCCAGATTAATATGGTTTACGGTGCAAATGATGAACCTCGCTTAATATTGGAATCTATGAAATATAACCCTGAAAGGAACACTTATTCAGTTCCAAGAGCTTATACGTCTCTTAGTATAGAACAAAATAATTTTTCTATAAAAGATATAAATTACATAATTAATATAAATAAATGAGAATTGTCTCATTTAGAAAAGATAATAGCTATTAGGGAATATCTTGAACGTATATAATCAGCTCATTAGTTCTTGCAATACAATTGTGAACTGTCTATATTTTGATCAAAGGTTTTATATCTTTGGTCTAATTTATGGATATATCTACAAACAAAATCTCAGTCGCAATATTTTTTGGATGAGATTCTAACGAAAGAAATATTTCTTTGGATAGTGCAAGGACATTTTACGATTCTTTGAGGTATGTATATCAAAATTGTACAATACATATCTATTTTGTATCGCAAACCTTAGAGTTTTTCCTTTTGCCACGAGAGTACATATATTCCAATACGATACAGGATTTTGAATCGTGACTTCTCTCATCACATACACCTCTTACACTCGATCAGATCATCAATCAAAACGATATCTTTTGTCCGATGATTCATGGTTCATATTGAGAAGATTGAAGATTGACTGCTGAGTTACAACAAAAGTGAGTCATTGCAATTTTGTGATCTAATGCAAAGTCTCTTGCTTTAACTATGAACAAAAACCAAACTGCGAGAGCAATACAAAACCTTGGATTACATGTGCCCAATCATGTACTCATTTTGCAAGACGATCGAAAAGTCAATCATAAACAAATGCTCACCACTTTACAAAAGACTTTTGCTGACCTTGAATTGATAGTCAAACCAAACGATTGTGGTTCGTCTGATTGAGTACAAAAAACTTCAATATCTACGTTAGACAGATCTTTAGAGCTTGCTTTTCAATTTAGCGACAATGTTTTGGTTGAAGAGTACATCACATGACAAGAATTTTCTATCATTGTTGTGCAAGATTTAGAAAATAATATTATTCCGCTTTTGCCAACAGGTGTCGTTGTTGCAAATAGTCTGTCACAATCCAACGACTGAGTATACACAAGACACAAAAAATATATGCCTGGAAGTGGTGCACATCATATGACACCAGTCACGTTGGATGCAGATGTGATCGCAACTATTAGAGATCAAGCAAAAAAAATCTTCTCGTGATTAGAAATGTCTGATTGGTGACGTTTTGACTGATTTATTGATCAGACGTGATGCATCTCTCGAATCGATATTAATAGTATTCCGTGATACGGTCAGGATTCATTTTTGTTCCAACAAATGGCATTGTTTGGGTTTGATCATGTGTCGTCTACGCATATGTTTGCACAAAGAACTTTCAATAAACTACCTCAACAAAAAAGACCAATACTGTCAGAAATAAGCTGATTTACGAATCAAAAACATATAGCAATCGTCTGATGAGGTCAATCTTCAGAAAAAAACGTCTCAAGAATGAGCCGAGCAAATGTCACCCAAAAACTATCTTTTTTACAAAAGTATTCTCTCCATAGAGTTTTTCAAACATCGACGTGAGAATATCGAGAAGTCCCGTTATTTGTTGCATTGCAACATACAATTGAGGAAATTGAAGCAATCATTATTGATCGTGATAGGTATGCTGAGACTGTCAAGTTATGTTCTTCTATTGTACAAAATGAGAATGTATTCTCTGAAAATGCTCTTACTGAGATGAATAAGATGAACTTTTTGCCTTTTCAGGTTTACAAAAAAGATCGAAAATCGACAATAGATTTTGTTTTTATTGCTTTGCATTGATGAGAAGGGGAGGATTGAACGTTGCAATGAGAGTTAGAGACGTTAGGTATTCCATTTAACTGATCTTGATCTGATGTTTCTGCTCTATGCATGGACAAATACAAAACAAATTCTCTTATCAATCAAGCTAATCTTGTATGAGTGCAAACTCCGAATCAATTACTTCTTGATTTGTCAGAACTAAAACAAGATTTACAACAATTTTTTGAAAAACATTGAATCAAAATACAAACATTTATATCTGACTTTGCATTAGGTATTAGTAGAGGAGACGACGTTTTTTCTACATCATGATATCAAGAGTACAACACGTTTATGAAAACATATATTGACTCATTTATGACTGAGCTATGAGTACAAACAAAAGTTGTTCTTAAACCTCATAATGACTGATGTTCAAGTTGAGTTTTGGTGTGTATAGATCCATACAACCAAATTCCTCTTTATATTGCTTGTATTTTTGCCTGAGTCCAAAAGATCCCTTTTTGATTGTTACACGACTGATACGCAAAAGACTCTGAATATTATATGAATATGCCCACCTCGTCTATGACATCAATCATGGCAGAGGAGTTTTTGGATGCATATCAAACCAAAAAGTATATAGAAATGACAGTTGGAGTGTTATGAAAAAAATGAAACCTGACTGCATTGTTGCCCTCTGAGACTCCATCGAGTGTGACGTGACTCACCGTAGAAGAAAAATTTAATAAGTGAGTTGGTACAAATCTTACACCTCCACCAAGTTTGACTCAAGAAGATGTTGCTATCGTACGTGATGCAATCACACGTATGAGTACGACAATAGGTATCAATTGATATGCAAGAATAGATATTATGTTTGATTGTTCTACCAAAGAAGTCTTCTTGATAGAAGTAAATTCACTTCCGTGACTTACTCCAGCAACAATTATTTATACACAAGCGATTTTGACTCCAGAAACGAATTTAGATCCATCTGGTTTTTTGGATAAGATTATTGATTATTCTATCATATAAATCATTAACGGTACAGATTTTTTGATACCAGCAGCTTGTAGTGAATCTGTTGTATGTGTATCAATAGACATGAATCATGTTTTATTATACAATTCTGTTACAAAATTATTTGATGGGACTCATGTTATAGCAGAGATAGGAGTTTGCTCTATCTTGTTATAATTTTTGACAAAATCAAATGTCTCTTGTATTCGATCTTCATAGAGTCATGAATTAGCATATTTTCTATTACAATGTAATCTTTTTCACGCCAATACCAAGTATTTACCCCCGTCAAAAGTCAGAGATTCTTTTTTTGCTGCTCTATATCAGATAATCTTTCACGATTCATCAATCATAACTTTATGCATTTCGTACTCTTTTTGTTTGCATTTGGTACGCAATCTCTCAGCAGTATTGAGTGTTATATACCCTTGTTTTTCAGTCTCTGACAAGAAATCTGCATAAGGAGAGAACTTTAAAAAATTATCGCGAAGTAATGATGCTATCTCATCGCAATCAGCGAGCGTTACATCTCTTATAGTGTAAGATGGTTTCATGATAGAGAAAAGAATAAAGTTACCTTATAAATGTTATAGAGGATAAATGATTATTTAAGACCCCTCTGACTTCGGCACCTCTATCCCAAGGGCACTTCCGTTGGGTACCCTCAGAGGGGAGGGGTTATACTTCTCCATCACAATAGTCTGCAATACAACGACATACATCATCAAGTTGATGATAAATTTGATCGTTGCTAAATCTTATAATATGCAATCCATACAAATCTAATAGCTCTGTTCTCATTGTATCATATTCTTGTGCATCATGGTCTGCATGAGTCTCACCATCAATTTCTATCACAAGACTCACTTTTGCACAATAAAAATCTACAACAAAGTGATCAATACATTTTTGTCTCAAAAACTTGTATTCATACTTTCTTAAAAAAGCAAATCGCAACTTAGATTCTGCTGGTGTCATTCCCTTTCTCATTGCTTTTGCTCTGGCTAAGTTATTTGGGTTATAAGGAAAATGATTACCATCTCGGACGAGTCATCTCGCACGTACAGATTCTTGTGTCAGTTCAAGTGCTCGTGGTTTGGTCATTGATGATTCATGAGATATAAAATGATTTTGTGACCCCACCCCCCAGAGGGTCCCCCCCTCCCCATGACGGGGAGGAATAACAGCGGATTTTTTTTCTGTTTCTATCACAAAGGATTCGTGGGCATTAATGTCCCTCCCGTCATGGGAGGGGTAGGGGTGGGTTTTTATCGTGCCGAATTGGTTGTTTTCCATACGGCAAACATGTTTTTATGACACATGACAAACCCAAAAGGTTTGCCCTACACATCACCACATCAAAAAAATCTATACTGACAGCGATGGTGGTGTAGATTGATTATTTCAGCAGTTCAATAATTTTTTCGTTTTTGATGCTTTTTGCATAATCCAGAGCAGTAGTTTCATGCTGATCTTTGATATTTTTATCTACTCAATGTTCCAGTAAGAATTTTACTACCTCAAAATGTCAGTTCATAGTTGCATCAAATAAGGCTGTCCATCATTGTTCATCTTGCATATTTACATCTGCTCACTGTTCGATCAAAAATTTCACAACATGCAAATGTCATTTTAATGAAGCCCACATCAATCAAGTTTTTGTATCTTCTCATATTGTATCTATATTATTTGGACAACTGTCAATATATTTTTTTACTGTGTCCAAATCTCATTTTCAACATTCAAACATAAAATCTTCCAAGTATTCTTTGTATTCGTTTTTTGAAAGATAATATGGATTGTCTATTTGCGTTTTTATATTCGTTTGATTTGCAATTTTAATCATATTGATAATTGATTCTTTGTCTTCTATAAAAAAATGATTTGAACTAATAAAGTTATTCAACTTATATAAATTGAATCAACAAAACTCAAATACCTTTCGAAGAACAAACCTTTGTAAATCAATATTTCCTTTTGTTTTAATGCTCACATAAAAATCTTCATAAACCATATACAGTCTCAGTAAATACAGTATAGGAAAAGAAAGAATTGTTAATATAATTGGCAGAAGAAAAGATTTAAAGTTTTGTAGTGTCATAACTTGGATATCGTTTTTTATTATACTAGTAACAGAAAAGATTATGGTACTTCCAACAATGACTGATAAAATTATAGAAGCAAACGATTTTACTTTTTGATTTTCTTTATTTACATCATCTACTGTCATTCATCAATAAAAAATTACTAATATTGGTTGCAGTAAAATTTCCCAAAATAATGGTAAAGGTTGAAGATTTATGAAAAAAGAAAAAACAAACAAAAAAGATATATATTCTTTGAAAATTTCTTGAATATGTTTCTTTCAATCATCAATCTTTTCAATGTTTAAGAATAGGGGAATCAAAAATCATATACTAAAGAAAATAGTATCTTTAAGTAAAGAAAAATCCCATATTCAAATTATACTCAAAACAAAAACAAGAAAAAAAACAATCAAAAAAAAGATAAGATAAGTACTGAGAGATTGCCTGTTAAAAAGTCATAAAAATCCCTGTTTTATTTCTTTTTTTGTTATTAAAAATACAAAAATTATTAGTAACCAAAAGAGTGTTGCTATATCTCTATGAGTAAACTGATTTATAAAATCGATAAACATTTTTTAATAAACAAAATAAACCTCTACCTCAAAAGCCTCAACCTCCTACTTATAAACCCCTCCACCCTGCGGGCACCTCCCCATGACGGGGAGGAAAAAGCAGAATTTTTTTTCTGTTTCTATCACAAAGGACTGGTGGGCATTGACTTCCCTCCCGTTATGGGAGGGGTAGGGGTGGGTTAATTGTATCAATAACGGTGCTTTTGGTTTATTGAGTGCGTTTCTGATCTGGGACTATTCTACGTCTGGTATATGAGTTTCACTATTGTCTATGTTTTTATACTTTTTTTGCAATTCTTCATCCCAATAAAAGTTTTCATATACTTGTTCTTCTCTTTCTTCATTTATATCATCCACATAGATTATTTCTTCATGTTCTATGGTATTAATCTCTACATCAATGAGTAATTCTCATTCCTCATGATAATGATTGGAAAAAAAATCTCGTTTCACTTTTATCTTTTTACATGTTTCTTTCGGAATAAGCAAGATCTTTCTAAAAGTATGTGAGTTTTTTGATGCAAGTGCTTTGCTTTCAGGTTCCCATAACTTTCAAGTGTTGTTTTCATAAATGATACAATCTATGTATATATTTGGATTTAGTATCCATGGAATGTCATCAGAAATACTTTCAATATCTCATTCAAATGATAAACTAATTTTATAGTTCTCTAGTGGCATTGTTCAAGTATTTGTAAGTTTGATCTTGAAGGTAAATAAACTAAAGTTTTCTCATTTATCTTCTCAAGAAAAGGGATGTCTTGCTATACTTGCAATAGTAGCCATCAGCTTTTCATGATCTGTTTTTGGTTTATAGATGTACTTTTTAAGAGTATGTAAAATATCTACTTCTTTTGAAATTGTAGATGTTCATTCTTCAAATTGCACTGATATACTATATTGGTTTTTGAAATTGATACTTTTTACATACCAGTCAAATGTATATTTATTTTCGTTTATCAAATCCACAATATCTTCTCGTGAATATATAGCAATTCAAAATAATCATTGATTATTATGTTCTAAATTTTTTTCTCTTATATACTGTTCAATTGCAACATCTTTATTTGCTGTTGTTGCAAAATACAACATTTTTAACGATGGTATGAATTTTTTTGCTTTTTCTATCTCGGCATTAATTTCTTTTTTTGTGAGTTGTTTGTCTGTATAATCGTCTTTTCATTTACATTGTATCCCATAATATCAATCTTTTCACGTTGGTATTCCATATACATCAACACCACATTGATTTTGTCATGATCTACCATGTTTTTTAGTTTCAGGATCATCCCAAAGCTCTCACCATAATTTTTTACAGAGAGTTTCAAAATCTTGTCGATTTTCAGGCTTTGCAATATATGTTGGTGCTTGCATAAATACGAACAACTAAAAAATAAAAACTATTTATAAACCCCTCCACCCTGCGGGCACCTCCCCATAACGGGGAGGAAAAAGCAGAACTTTTTTTTTGTTACAAAGGACTGGTGGGCATTGACATCCCTCCCGTTATGGGAGGGGTTGGGGTGGGTAATTGGAGTACTGATATCTCATACATAATAATAAATCATCAGTTATCTACAAGAAAAGAAAAAGGACGGTTTATAAAACCGTCCATACATATTGTGTTGTATTAATAATCCGTCCGTACAAGTCTTTTATATATATGTTTCCTATACTCCCACTCTATAGTATAATTCTTTTTCTGCTAGTTCTCTTTTTGTTCCTCGTTTGAGAGAAGATATTTGTTTGATAATGTTTACTTTTTCTGGTGAGTTAACGACTGGTATTGCGAACGGGTTGGTACATGTCAATGTAAAGGGTCTACTAGGTTGAGTATCGATTGATAATGTCATGATTCATTTGAATCTATCCATTCCCAAAAGATCTGTTTTTGAAAATTCTGGTGAGACGTTTTTTTCCAAGAATTCTGCATCTTCTGGTCAGACTTTGAGGTATAATTGGCTACCAATATTACCAAAAATAGGCTTAGAAAGATCCATACTTCCACCGAGTCAGGATTGTTTTAGCTGTTCGATATACTGATGAGCAATAGAAAGTCATAGACGATATTTACGTGCCTCAGACAAAATACTCTCAAACGATTGCGATACGTAATTTTGGAACTCATCCACGTACAAAAAGAATGGGACTCTGGCATCTTCTTCGATAGCTGCACGTTTGAGGGCGTGGAGCTTAATTTGGATCGAAAACATACGTCAAATCAATTGAGAATTGATTTCTCACGTTAATCATTTTGACAAATTACACAAAATTATTTTCTTTTCTTGCATAGCTCTTCAAAAATGAAACGCTGACCTTGGTTGTCCAATAACATTTCTTACATACACTCACGTGGTAAACGAACCAAATTTCGCTTGAAAAAACGGTATCATTTCTTGTTTTTCTCTATCTCACATAGATTTGTATGTTTTGTTCCATCGAGCTTGAATAACAGGATCAGTAAGGTTTTTGAGTTTTGCGTCAAGATAAGCTTCATCCGTAAAAAGCCTCATTATTTCTGGCAATGTTCATCAATCCGGTTGTTCCATCAAAAGCATAACGGCATTACGAAAATAATCCTGAATACGTGGTCAGAAAATCTCTTTTCCATACATGTTTTCGAACATCTCCACCATATCGTTTGTCACAATATCTCTTTCATCTGGAGTTTCAGCCTCAAACGGATTGAACGCAATAGGGTAGTCAGTATTCGCAAAATCAAAATAAATTAGATCTTCTATTCTTTCTTTTGGGATATGTTTGAGGATGTGTTCACACAAATCGCCATGGGGATCTATCAAACAAAGTCCATTACCTAGTGACAAATCCTGCTGTGCCATAGCCAACATCATAGTGGATTTTCACGTTCACGTTTGTCAGATAGTATAAAAGTGTCTAAATCTATCCATATGTTTTGCATAGATCGCCTTTTTGACTCATCAATAGGTATTGTATCACAAAAGAAGTCATTCCGTTGGTACATTATCAGGTGCTGGGACAATCTTGTATTTTTGTCGTCTAATACGAGGATTGAGATTGTATCTCGAATGGGGAAAGTGAACAATTGATGATAATTCTTTGATATTCAAAATCATTGGATTTTTCCATGCTGCAATTTTTTCTGAGAGTGTTCATTCACTAAAAAACGATCTCAAGACCAGATTTTTTGCAAATGAGTGGATGTTTTCAGCTTTTTCGTATACAAAATAATTCAGACCGATATTATTGTATTGGTGAAAGGATCTTGTAAGATCTGCGATGATTTTTTGTGGACGGTGTGATTCGGGAGAACTTGCAAATATTCTTATATTCACTTCAAAAAGTTCATCTTCTACTTTTTTGTCCAAATCTTGCAGTTGTTGTTGAGAAAAATCATATTTATTTTCTTCTTCTCACTTTCATTCATCTTCATTATCAGAAAACTTTTTTAGAAAGTCACTTCGCATACATTTATACCAAGCTTTTTTACATTTTTTGTATCAATCGACATCTTTTCTCATTTCTTCGTACATATCTTTGTTGATTGGAGCGAGTAGGATTTGTAAACACATTTTTTCGTCTGGTCATACCCTTGAATATGCTGACAGTAAGCTATCCATAGGATCTACTCAAAATGACTCGTATGTTTTTATTGGTGCAACTGTACTATGAGCAAGTTTAATATCTCAACCTTCCATATATTTTCATGCTTCCAAAAACTTTGGTTGTTGGATTATATCAATAATCGCACCCGCATAAAAAGAAGAAATCAATTTTTCAAAATTTTCAACGACATCATCAGGTACTGCCATATTAAAACCTATCATCTCTTTTTCGATAAAGACTTCTATTCCAATATATTCTCACCCGAATGTCCTATTTGCTCGATTATTTTCATAAATCGCATAGACGTTTTTGTATACTTGATTCATTATTTCAACCACTTGTTTCATATCTTGAATATGATCATCTGCTTTGATGTCTGAACTGCTTGATGCCATAGATTTTGGTACTTTGATACTCAAAAATCTCAAATTCATGGCTTGTCTATATCTGTGTTGTTTTTTTTTGTAAAATAATCGTTTTCTATGTGCAAAAAACCCCATCCAAGGTACAAATAGCATGCCAAAAACTATCAAAAAAAGGTATTCTCGTTGCAATAATTTTCAAAACACAAAAAATCGTACGAGCGATCCTGCGATACTTACTCAAGCTACGTACAACATGTACATAAGTACTTTTTTTGGGTGAATTCATAGAGTAATCATACTCTTATTGTAGAAATTTTTGACTATCTATCAAGAATAAGTTGTATTTGTCGTCATGTAGTTGTTTTGATTGTATATAATGATATTTATATATTGACATAGTTGTAAATATTATGTATTTTATGTATATATACTGTTTACACATCTCAAAAGTTTTTTGCTTGCTTTTGATTGTAGACACTGTACAAAATAGAGTATATTTTTATCTTATTTTGTATGACATGTTGCTTTTTGTTACTACGTTTTTTTGACAATGTTCTCGTATGTTATATCTCAAACGTACATTGCTGTCAGTTATTTTGTTT
Organism: uncultured Candidatus Peribacteria bacterium; assembly: GCA_964526045.1. Taxonomy (GTDB): domain Bacteria; phylum Patescibacteriota; class Gracilibacteria; order Absconditabacterales; family Absconditicoccaceae; genus CAZGIF01. Next base: position 59,649 of record CAZGIF010000003.1, read on the forward strand.
TTTGTAGGAGGATTGTATGTTTTTCCACAGTTTGTATCTGCTCAATCTAGTGCGATGCAGTCTGTTGTCTCTCCAGTTGTACAAATCAAGTCATACAATGCAAAGTTTGGTACTCATTTGGCTGTACAATGACGATGAAGTGCAACAATTATCAATAAAAAGTGACTTATTTTGAGCAATAATCATGTTGTGGATGATGGAAAAGGTACTGCACATACAGCTTTTTCAATTTGTGTAACTATTGATGTTGATAAAAAACCAGATTGTCGTTATACAGCTACATTGATAGCAAGAGACAAATTTAGAGACATAGCGCTGTTGCAAATACAAAGTCAGGATGTATTTGGTAGACCGGTTTCATTTGGAGATTTTCCAGTAATGGATATTGATTTTGACTATGTCCCAACTATACAACATGATATAGTAGCAATAGGATATCCGCGAATTTGATCAGAAACTATTTCTGAGACAAAATGAGTCATTGCATGAACGGTTCAAAAAAACGACTTTACATATATCAAATTTGACGCTTTGATCGCGGGGTGAAATTCTTGATGACCACTTATTCATGACTGAAAGTTAGTGTGAGTTAATACCTATGGTGTCGGATGATGAACAAATGATCGATTGAGTTATGCATTGTCGATACAAGAAGCACAAGATTTTATCCAAAAAAATACACCATCTTGACAAGCAACAATTAGCAAAAAAGAAAAAAAACAGCAAAATTATTTTCGTGAGTTATATCGTATCAATGAGTCGACAACTATCCAAGATGATATTTTTTCGCTCTCATTTGCACCATGATATAGTATCTTAGATTATGAGCCTAATACATATATTAGAGGAAAAATCTTACAACAAAAAGACTATAGTATACAATCGTTCTCTTTACAAGTTCTCCATACGCCAGAACTTACAAGTCAGTCAGATACAATTTTTTATGCATCAAAGATTTTGTGATTATATGCAACAGAATACCAAAAGCTTGTCAAAAAAGAAATTAATGGAACTGTCTGGTATGAAATAACATACAAAAACGATGTGACGCAATGAGCAAGTTCTCAAAACAAAACATATATTAGTCAGATCACTCCACATGCATTGGTTATGATGTCTGTACAAGCGCCTACAGCTGATGAAACTGTGTATCAAGAAGTGTCTGATGAAATCGAATTATTTTTGAAATGAGTGTCTCTGCGTCCAGAGACAGCAATATCTCTACCAAAACAAACATCAATGTTGTTGCCATCAATTCCTTTGTTTATACAAGATGATGCGTGAATTTATAATCCATCGTTTGGTTCTGTGATGCGAGTTGAACCAAATCTTCATGAATTTATCGAAATGTATGCCGTCAAAAATACACTTGTACAAGGAAAACAACAAGATATAGATACTGTTTTTACAATAGTTACACAAGATATTCCATCTGCAGATAAGATGCGTTTTCGTATCAACGGTCACGAATGATTTTTATTTTGTGAATCGCAAGATGTTTATACGCAAACGAAGCAAGGTGCTGATATTATAGTACAAGATTGTACGGCTCGTTTGTATATTACAAAAGCAAAAAACAAAGAAAATGAAGAACAAGCAGTCGATGATATACTGCTCATCAGGTTACGTAGCGAACCTCAACACAAACAAAAAACAATAGAACAAGCACAACGTATTCTCACTTCATCACTTCGTTTGAGTACTGCTTGAGATGGAGAGACAACTTCTTTTGGTTTTGAAAATCAAACAACTCCATTGTTATTTGACACACAACGACAAACTGCTTGATTTGCCTCACTATTACAAAATCTTGTTCGTTACGAAATTGTACCAAATACAGCAGATTTTTCTTTGGAAAAAGCACTGACACGGTGAGAGTTTTTGCCATGGTATTTACATACTATTTACTGATTTGCATGAGATAGTTTGACCCAAAAAGTCACACAAATTTTGTCACAATCTCATATTGTTATAGACGCAAATGCTTACGTTAATACTGATATGCTAGATTATTTTGCTGATTTTGTTCAATTGGAACTTGCGTGAGCGACGCTTCCAGACTATTCTGAAAAAATGTTGTATCTGTATAGCATCCACAAAGATGAACAACAATTTGCAGAACAAAAACGTTTAGTAGATAGTTTTTTGTATAGTGTATATGGTAACAAGAAAATTGATCTAGATGAGACAGGGATGCAACATGGACGATTTACGTCAACGCAGTCAGCTCTTTTTTTTAAACATCAATGATTAGTACAAGAAACTTTATATAGTCAAGATATGAACTTTGGTGCAAACGTACCACAAACAAATCGACACAAAGATTATGACGCATTAGATACATGTTTGCAACAAAATATACAATCTACAGAACAATGTTTTGTTTTATATAAATGAGTTATAGCTCGTTACCTCGCGTATCCCGTCTTGACTCGATGAAAAGCAATTGATTATGTCAAACGAGATATCGATTTTGGATTGTTTGATCCAGCGTATGCAAAACGTAAAGACACAATTGTAGAGTAAGAATATTTAGATATTTTAGCTGATGGAAGATTATTTTATCTACAAAAACATTGCTGACTTGAGCGCATATATAACCTGATCATTGGTGTCATGGTTACGAATGCGTTCAGTCTACTACAAAACGTATTTTGCAAAGTATACAACGAGTGTATATGACAAGATTGCTGATCGTAAATCATACATTTATTATATACTTGTGTGAGCTTTTGCTATGGCAATTGTGAGTTCGACGTTTGATATGTGGACAATGAACCCAAACCAGTGATTAGTCTTATCCAAATCTATTGTATGATGACTATTTGGGTGAATTGTCGTTGCAGAAATCTATAAATATATACATGGTATCTCATGAAGTACGTGATTTAGAATGTTGCCATGACTCGTGTCGGGTTTGATAATTGGGAGAATATGAGCTTTTTTGATAGGGTTAAGAGATCATACTCATGGTATAGAAACAACTCTTCCTTGGTGATGGGATTATGGTGATGGGATACTTCGTCACCCAACCCAACTATACGAAGTTGGAATTTTGTTGTTGTTTTGAATACTTATATCAGTTATCTGATGGTATGCAATATCCCACAAACATAAATCTTTGCTACAATCATTGCACGATACATGATTTTATTGGTTTATCTTGGTCTATAGTCTGTATAGATTTTGTATAGATTTTCTCAAACCATATGGTGATCGACGATGATGACTCAATACATATCAAGTATTGGCTTTGCTTATGATTGCGTATAGTGTGTGTATGTTGTATAGAAAGTATAAGAAAATCTAAATTTATATTGTGGGTAGTTGATACACTAAGAAGCAGTAAAATTAATAGATGAAAATCTCATATATTACCCACCCTGTATCCCTCCCTAAAATAGGGAGGGGGAAGTCGGTCTTGAAAAGTCTCCCATATTTTAGGGGAGGTTGGAGGGGTAATGTATGAGATGTATATAGATTTACTCGTCTTTTCTGACTAGATTTCACTTTGTATTATATAATGATAAAAAAATATACCAAAGATAAACCACTTATTCCAAAGTTACTTCTCTACCTAGCACATGTATGATGAGTTCTTATTATATTGCTTTGAATCTTTTTGAGTGCATGTGGATGAATGTTGTCTCTGGGCTGATGGAATTTTTCTTGAGTAGATAGAGAGTACTTTTGGTATCATTATGTAATGGCTCGAGCAATACCAATCATCTGAATTCCTTTGATTATATATTGTGTCGTCAAATTTCTCAACTTTTTGAGAGTAGGTACTCGTGTTTCTATAAACCCAAATAGTATAGAAGAAGATGTTACAGAACCAGATACTATAAAAAAAGACACCATAGACCAAGATATCCCAAAATCAGATAGTATAACACAAGCAACACAAACTATCGTTGAGAATAAAGCCTCACTCAGTGTCAGAATATCTTTTTTGCTATTATTTATATGATTGTGTGCTATCTGAGCAGTAATTTTTATACTTGCAAATATACTTACAAATTTGGATGTTAGTTTGGCTAATGCTATACCTATGGACGCTATCTCAGCTATTATATTGATAGTTTTAGCACTGATTTTCTTGTTTGGACTTGCATGTGTATGGCATGCACTGATTGCAATTTCTTGTTTAACTTCAAAAAAGAAACTTTTAACTACGTGAATAAAAATTATTATCTTGTTTCTATTCTTCCTATTTTTGTATTCATTAATTTTTTAGTTTCTCATTTAGTATCAAAATGCATATCATAAAAAAAATATACTGACACCTTTGATGAATAGTGCGATGTCTAGTTGCGTGAGTTATTTTTTATTATACTAATGCTTTTTTGTTTGTAACCGGGTCTGAGCTTAGTGCTGATTGATTGGGAGCTATCTTTGTTGTACTCTTTGGTCGACCGTTGGCAATTGTGAGTTGAATTATCCTTGTGTATCTACTATCATATTATATTCGTATGGTACTCAGTTATACTACCCAAAAAGTATATGTGTATGGTATTGATACATTGATGGCACTTGTTTTAGCATTTTGTTGATTGTTCTTGATGTGAGTTGTCTGTATATCAGTTATTGCTAATGTCAGTCAGTTATTATGATCAGAGTGGTGGCAAGAAAATGGAATACAACAAGCACTAAAATTGGTATGAATTCATGTGTGACTTTTGTTATGATTTGGAAGTATGGCATATTTTGGTGCTTGTACTATCAAAAAGAAATAAACTTTATAAAGTTTTTCTAATACATGATGAACCTCAAAAACCTAACAGTTTCAAAAGTATTATGACATATATGATGATTGATCATTCTGTTGTGATGATTATTTATGGCAGGATGTTGAGGATTTTTTGCATTTCTGTTTTTGTCTGATTGAGGTGGTTATAGTTGACTCCGATTTATAGGTGCAGGATCGGCGATTGTTGGTGTGCTTTTTTTGTTTCTTCTGTGACGCTACGTTGTGTACAAAAAAAAGAATGCTGACACTGTGTCTGTTGCATCTCATAGATCATGGAATGTGGTATGATGGATGTTGAGAATTGCTAGTATTGGTTGAATGCTCCATAGCATAAATCCTATTATAAAACTATGAGTAAACGAGTGGTTGGTTTTTTTCGTGTTTTTTATATTTGCAAGTATGCTTACTATAAACTTTATAAAAATACGAAAATGACAGTCTCTTTATAGGATATATAAACTTATATTTACATGATTCTTTGCTATTCTACTTATATGACTTGCTGTTTTTTCTATATACTCTAATCTTAATGCTACTGATGAAATAAGTGATAGAAACATAGTACACTTTATTGTTGAAGCATTTAATAACACAAAAACTCTCATGGCTTCATATTCAATCGAAAATTATCTTTTACTTGTTGTTATGGTTATGTGATGTATTTGTACTTTGTTTTTTGCAAACAATATGATACAATATGCTAACATCTGAGTACAATTAAAAGAAAAGTTAGACGTACAAAAAGAAGAGAGTAGAAACAATAATTAATAGTAGTTACAACAATTTATTTTCCATTTCCACGTATGAAAAATGTATCAATTTTGACAAAAGTACTGTGACACATTTGATGAATCATCATACTATGACTATGACTTTTTATGAGTGGATGTGGTGGTATCATGTTTGTAAATATCTTTGGTTGATGATCATATGCGTGATTGTGATTGATATGACTTCCATTTCTGATATGAGGAGTGTTGTCTGTTTTGCTAGTTTCTATTTTCTATATCCGTTATCGCAAAGCCACTAGTGTAACATTACGTACTCATTTGTCACGACGTGCGTTGGCGTATATTGTGAGAATATGTATAGTTATTGTAGTATTGTTTGGAACTTGAGGATTTATAGCATCGATAGTAGATTATCAACCAATATTATTTGATGGTGAATTCTTTTTGTTGGTATTACCTGTTCTTTGTGTACGATATTTTAGTTCTATGATACTACAAAAAGCCAATCCATCAATAGAAAAACTAAGAACAGAACAAACAAAAAACGAAGAGAAAAAGCAGTCAGACTATAGTACATCGACAAAGAATAAAGATATAGCGTAGTCTATATATGTAAGAATTCTAATGTAGAGACATAGATTGTATATATTACCCACCCTGTATCCCTCCCTAAAATAGGGAGGGGGAACGCAGTCATGGAAAGTCTCCCCGATTTTATGGGAGGTTGGAGGGGTAATGTATAAGATAGTTACACTTCGCTCGTGTATTTTGACTAGATTTCATTTTGTTTTACTATAATTTTTAATTGTTTTATACGAATATCATGCCGCAAAGAGACTATATTTTTTATGAATTGACGAAGTCGGTCTGCCATCATTGTCGCAAACTTTGTGATGCGAAGATTATTTTCCGTGATAACAAGGTCTATATGCTCAAGCAATGTCTCAAAGAACGTTGTCGTACTCGCAAAGACAATCTTGTGTTGGTTGCAACAGATATTGAGTATTATAAATCTCAAAAAGACTATTATAAACCAGGAGATATGCCAGAGTATTTTGCCAATGAAACGATTTTGTGATGTCCGTGGGATTGTTGAATCTGTACAGATCATGAACAGCATGCCTGTCTTTCGATTGTTGAGATTACTGATCAATGCAACATGCGTTGTCCTATCTGCTTCGCAGAATCTGATGCGCAATGACATCACAGATCTATGGAAGATATCAACAAAATGTTTGATACCGTCTGTCGTAACGAAGCTGAACCAGATATCGTACAGATTTCTGGGTGAGAACCAACAATTCATCCTCAATTTTGGGAGATTTTGGATGAAGCCAAAAAAAGACCATTTCGTTACCTCATGGTCAATACGAATGGTATTCGTATAGCACAAGACAGAGAATTTGCCAAAAAACTTGCGACATATCAGCCAGATTTCGAAGTCTATCTGCAATTTGATTCGTTTGAAGAAGAGGCGTTGCGTGATATCAGGGGAGTTGACATGAGAGCAATCAGGCAAAAAGCTCTTGATCATCTCAACGAATTTGGTATTTCTACAACCCTTGTTATGGTTGCCAAAAAGTGAAAAAACGATCATGAATACGGTAAAATCATAGATTTTGCACTCACCCAACCCTGTGTCAGAGGAGTAACGATTCAGCCAATCCAAGCTGCATGAAGAACCGAGCATTTTGACCCTGCACAACATAGATTGACCTTGACCGATGTCAGACAAGGTATTCTGGACCAGACGGATGTCTTTGCATCAGAAGATATTATTCCACTTCCGTGTCACCCAGAAAACATTGCCATGTGATACGCTCTCAAATACGAGGGCAAAGTTATGCCACTTGCAAGGTATATCCCCAAAGATGTGTTGCTACAAGGTACAGAAAATACAATCATCTTTGAAGATAACGAAAAGTTTAAACAACATTTTTTTGATTTGTTTTCGTTGTGAAGTGTCTGAGAAGACAATGCAAATTGTTTTGGGTCTCTTTTGTGTTGTTTGCCACAAATCCAAATGTCACAAATGATATCTGACCAGATGTCTTACAAAAATGTGTTTCGTGTATTGATTATAAGTTTTATGGATTTGTATGATTTGGATATCAGATCTGTCAAAAGATCATGCATTCAGTTCGCCACACCACAATGACATATGTTTCCTTTTGATACATACAACCTTTTTTACAGAGATAAACTGTCTCGTTCCGTTATCAAAAAACGCCGTCAACAACACAACAATACAGAGTAAGAAATAACTATATATCCAAAATTTTTTTTTAAAATTACTATAAAAATATAAAAGTCAACAAGATAAAAAAAAAATCTGACAAAAATTGACAGTAACTAGAGACTATGTATACTTGAACTCAAGATAGATAGTTTTTTAGATTTGATCAAAGAATATGGAAAAGTGAAGTAGTTTGAACCAATCGTTTTTGAAGAAGGTATTATGAGTTACAAAAGAAGTTTCGACAAAACTTATGCTAGAGGCAAAAAAGGCATCTTTGATTTTGGTATTGGGGCTATCTTTTTTGCAAGCTGATTCCAAAGATTTGAAAAGCCTTGATTTCTCAAATATCATCGCATCTCAGATAGAAATGATATGAGAAGACCCAATCAAACAATTGGATGTATATCTAAAGACATATAATAGAATGTTACGTCTGTTGAAAGATTGAAAAATCACAGAAGAAGAGTTTGACGAATATTCAGAAGACGTTTTGTATTATATAAAGGAATTAGAAGCACAAATAACTGATCCTAGTGCATTAAAAAAGATAGAGGCAGTAAAAAAAACTATTGCATTGAGTGAATCAACAGATTTCAGTACTTTTTCAAAAACGATTTCTGTTACAGCTACGGGTGAAATACAAGTCTCAAACATCACAATTCCTCTTGATGAGGAATGATCAAAGCAAGCAAAACAAGCTATTGCAGCAAATAGTTCGAATACTAGCAATACTACAAATACCCAAACACCTACTCAAAATAATACAAATTCGACTACAGGATCAACGACTCCTACTATTTCAGTTCCTGTTACTCCAAAAGAGAAAGAGAACCAAAAATTTGCAGATATGTATTTTGATACTTGAGAAGATTTCTTATGACCTATTCTTTTAAATGCTCCTGTGTTTACTGATACGACATCTGCAGTATTGTATTGAAACCAAGAATTACCCAATACTACTCAATCTAGAGATGTTTTAATAAATGAAGCTGAAATTAGTAATTTGTATCCCAAATTGAAAATATTGCCAACTACGCTAGATAAGTCTACATTTAGCTTTATACTCAACAACTCATTTTCTAGTAATGATAGGTCATATTTTATGGCAAATGTTGAAAATGATCCAAAACTAAAAGAACAGTTTCTTAAATACTATAAAGATAATAAAGACAAAATAGACTCATCAATGGAGACATCTACTAGCATGGCACCATTTTATTTTAAAGCGAATGAACCAGATTTAGTAACAAATCAAGATGATATAAATGTTTTTAATAACTGGTTAGATGTGCTAGATGAAACATCAAAAACGTGGTGAGACGCAGTAACACTTACTATTTATACATTTACAAGTAATAAGTGGGACAATAATCCTACTAGCGAGTACTATCAATCTAAAAATAGTTGATTTCCTACAGACTTGCAGCTTGCCGAGGCAAGAGCTAATATGCTTTACAGCAAGTTTTCTAAGTCAGGTAGTACAAAAATAGTCAGAAAACCTGTATGAGCAGATCCTAGACATCGAAACTCTTACAAAAAAAACTATGATTGAAACGTTATTGACCTTCCAGAATATCGTTATGCACATCTTGTTCTTAGTGTTTGAGGAAGAGATGTGAAGATAAATGACAATGTGTGACAGTCTTCAATACTTAGATTGCCTCAAGCACTCCCTCCAAGATTTGTACCTGCGAGAAAAGAATCAAAGTATCCTACTAGCAATATGATAACGATGAAAGGATTTGAGTGAAAAGCATGTGTGTTAACACTCGCTAACAAGGTAGAAGTGAAGAAATGAGGTAAACTAGATATATACTTTGCAGATACTGGATGATATGATTGAGATATGTTTCAACTGTATATCAAACACTGAGATAAGATTATTAAAGTAAATACCAAAAATGATAAGAAAACTGTAGCATTTGATGATGACGATAAGAATATATTAGACAGAGAAAAACAAATGAAACAAAAAAGTCAAAAAGATCAAAAACGGTTTCCTAAAACAATAGAGGAAAGAACCTTGGCAAGAAATGTGAAGAATAATAGTGTAGATAAACTATCGATTTCCATGGATTGATTACCAGCTTGAACATATAATTTGGTATATATTCCTGTTTCTGATGGTTATTATCATCCAAATACTACAACGTTTTGGTTGCAAGATGGCTCTCAAGTAAATTGTTACGGATCAATTACTCAAGGTCATTACTCAACATTTTCCTTTAATATTGTAGACAAATAAACAACAAAATATACCTACCATTTTATACAAAATAGTAATATTATGAACCAAATATGATGAAGAAGTGATGTTTTTTCAAATATGAGAGATGCTGGTGAAGCGATAGGAAGTGAGTTTGAATCAGGTAGGTATGATACTGATTCTTACAAAAAAGAAGCATCTATGAAGATCTTTCAAGATCTATTAGCTGTCTGATGAAAGAAATCTTGATGAAATTTAATGACAAATATGACTGATTCTGAGAGAACTGCATATCGAAATACATTAGACAAAGATTTAGATAAGACAAAGTTATTTGATCTAAAAGAATTAGTTCAGTGATTATCACAAAATAACGATTATAATTCTACTAAAAATAATCGAAAGCCGTTAGCTACGTGATTGCCATGAGTTCCATATGAATTTGATAATAAAAAGAACACCACAGAAATGGCTGGAATACTCAATGGCGATATGAATGCTTATTTGCAGACAATATGAATCACTTGACCGTTGGATTGGACTGCTTCAAATTATTGTACGACAATAGCATCAATTTTTGCAATATGATCTCATTTAGAATGATGAAAAGAAAACGTTTTCCCAAAACTTGCTTCAGATACTATCGATACAACTGTAAACTGAACTCCAACTGTATATGAGTCTCCTGCTACGCTCACTCCTAAAGGATCAAAAACCTTTAATTTTGATCAACATGACAATGTAAAATGACTTGTAATGGCATTCCAAACTTACAATAAATATCATGTAGGTATAAAATCGAATCTTGAAAAGGTATTGCCTTCATCTAAATCATTTGGTACTGATGCAATACTATGAGAACAGACAATTGAAGCACTTCGTCTTTCTCTCAAAGACCTCAATCAAAAATTTGGTACATTTTCTGCTCTCAAAATACCAACATCATTGCCGTGACCATACGCAGTTGCAAAAAATACTGCCTGACAGCTATCACTTACTGGTCCCAAAGGAGTGCTACTCAAGTCTCCATGAACCATCTCAGCTGGATGAACTGTAGATATAAACTGAAAAACATATACACTCCAAGACAATGCTTGATCTTACGAATTGGTAGAAACTATAAAGAAATCAATCACTTTGAAGAATTCAATGAAGTTAAATTTGACTTTCGATGCAAATGAGTGATGGAAAGCAGATGTGCCAGCAGGACTTAGCAAGTATAACATAACTTTTGAAAAACCTAAGGATAAAAACGATCCATGAAAGATTATGTCTATCGATCTGCAGCAAACAAACAGTAATAGTCCTGAATTGATTGATGGTTTCTTCCCAACTACAATCACAGAACAAAACAAACTAGGGCAATTGAATATATCATGAGCTTTGTATTGAAGTATTTCATCAAATACAGTAGAGTCAGTGAAAAACAATAACACTACTATTGATGTTAATACAAATTATGCTAAGTCTGATGGTTGACTTATGTTTGCAACGGATTCTAGTGATAAAATAGTTGTTAGTATGCTAAAAAACCTTACTTGAGTTGATGAGACATGAGCACCTAATAAATGAAAAGGATATTTCAATGAAACAAACCTCAAGATGATACAAAGTATTGATTCAATTCCAAAGTCTGTCTCTACTAATCGTTATGGTCAAATCGAAAACATTAGGGTCGCTGCCTGAAAAGATCAATATGCTCAGCTAAATACTCATTGAGTAAAGATGAACACAGATAAAACTCCATCCGAGATTATTACACAAATGGACTTTGCTAATATAGGCCTAAAAACATCGCTATCTGCTATTGCAGTAGGTCAAAAATCAATGGAATTTCAAGTAGTAAATAATAAAGTTACAAGATTAGCTGTGGATGATTATAGTTCTACGTGGGTAAACACAGCACCACGACTGTTTTCTGAATGAAAATTAGATGTACAAAAACTTATTATTGGTTGAAGTAGATGAATTCCACTTTCAGATCTGTGAACAAATACAGAGATTTATATTCCTTGATGATTTAGTTTATGAAGAAAAACTAAGGTTCGAGATAATGCTCCATGAGATGGGTTTTGAAAAGTTTCGTCTCTTTTGTCTCAATATAAAGACAAAAAGGACAAGCGAGAGTATGCGAACCAATCAATAGAAAAACAAAGATAGATATATAATAAAAAAAACCAACTGAGTCATTGCAGTTGGTTTTTTTACTATTAAATTTTTTTTATTGTTCACTTCCTCCTTGTTCTCATTTGTTACCATTATTTCCTCAACTTGATCTTTCATAACTACGGAACGGTTGTGTAAATGAATCAGTCATTGCATTAAATGGATTGTTTCATTGAAAATATATTGTAAGTCAGAATCAAACATAATATGTTACATATATCTTTCAAATAGTGGTGTACGGATTCTGGTTTCCAGCTTCATCTTGTCACAGTCATGAGAGGTTTTCTCATATGTATCATCATGCTCCTCATTCAATAAAGAACTTAGCAGCAGATCTACTTTTTCATCATTGTTTGAGTGCTGCTAGTGAGGACGGATTTGCGGATAGTCTAATGTTTGATCAAAAAGTCATTACTCATGTTTTGTTTTGGCTAGCTCATAATCATCGATCTTCCTCTTTTCGTTCTTGGTCAATAGTAACATTTGCTTGAGTCGCTCATATTCAAACATAACTATCGCTTTCTACTTGAAACCTTCAAGCCTTAGTTAGGTTCATGACGTTTCAAAGAACCCCAAATTGTCAGGTAAAATCAACATATCTTCCATAGTTATATTCAGTTCATACAAAATTCTCATCTGGATTTTTTCACAAAATGAATTTTCCTCATAGATATGGATTAACTCCACGTGATTCGTGAAATTGTAACTTTCATTCAATAACTGCATTACTTATATTTGTTTCTGCTAGTATTACTTGGTAACCTGCATTGATATTAATACCAAAATTTGCTGGTGGGTTGTTTGTTGATGGAGTATATGCAAATGTTTGGTTAGGATTTTTATGTATACTTTTGTTATCAGCCATATAATCTAGTTTTGGTGCTTGTTTTTCGAACCTAATTCATGATTTGAATTCTGTCATCATCTCTCTTATATCTTCAGCGGTCGCTACTTCATTAAGTCATTGAGTACTCATTTGTTCAGAGATCAAACCAGCAATATTTGCTAGTGTGTCTTGGTCATTGAGTAGTGAATCAATTCCTTTCATAAATCATTTTTGTGCTTCTTCAGGAGATTCAACACTTTGTGTCGCTACAAGATCTTCTTTTGCTTTGTTAGCAGTTATCTCTGTTTTTGGTGCGTTTGTTAGTTCAGGTACTTTATCATTACCTTCTGCAATTCACAACATTGTAAAGAATCCAGCTGTCGCTAGTCATGTATTTTTTAATCGTTGTGGTACTGCACTTTTCTGTTGTGGTACTGCACCTTTCTTTTCAAAACTTTCATTTGGTTTAACTGACTGTCTATTATTACCTGCCATAATGTTTTTATATAAATTTAAAAAAAAAACGATGAACCAAAAAAAGATACTTTTTGTGCTCATTTGTCAATGATGGTAATGATGTATATATTGAATGCAAGAGATTTGTAAAAAAAAAGTCAATAGTGTTTACATTATTGTAAGATATTTATAGCTTGCTTATTTTTTGAATTGAAATACATAAACAAGAAGAGTATACATACGTCATAATAAATCACCCCAACCCCTCTTTATCAAAGAGGGGCTACCAGAACACAGCTACCAGAACAACGAGATACTAGAACAAAAGCATACTAAAAAGCATCTGTTCCCTCCTTTAGCAAAGGAGGGTGGGGAGGATTAATAACTTTATTTGTTTTCAAACTGTCCGTGAAAAAAGGTCATGAACATCCAGTAACTCAACAAGAATCAACAGATCAAGAAACTATTTTTCACTCAGAAAAGAATCAAGCCAGTAGTCAACAGCTTGATCAGCAAGAGATATCTCAAAAGAAGCAACAGTTTGAACAATCTGTTGTAGATTCTTCTCATCAAGAGATGAAATGACTTGAGACACATATCTCTCTTATCGAAAACAAAGCCGAGACAACACAGCTTCGCAATGAAGTGCAAGCTTGACTTCAAAAAAATGAGTCTCCTGATCGTAGCCAAGAATATGACCAAATTCGTGCATTTTTTGCACAAGAGTGACTGACGACGACTGATTTTGAGGCGATATTTGATGTGATGATAGATGATCTTGATGATTTGGATGATGTGTTGCAGAAGATACCGTGAGTTGTCACGACCAAATCTATTGCTCGCATTATCAAACAACGTCGCCTTGAGCGTTCTCGTACAGCAGAACAATCCAAAAAACAACATCAGACTCTTTCGGACGAACCAAGTCTGGGTCAAGAACGAACACAAGCAGTCAGTGAGATTTTTTTGTGAGAGTTGTTACAAGTCAATGGTTCAGAACTAAGCGACCAAGAATTTGTACAACAACAACTTGTCGAGCAACAACAAATCGTGGCGTATATTATAGATCACCGAGACGAGCTGGATGACAAACAAAAAGAAAAATTCAAAAAACGACTTCAAGAGATCATGGCAATGTACCTCGAATGAAAAATACTAGAAATTTATGAAATTCAGGTTGACGAAGACGGCAATATCACTATAAAAACAAAGAAGCTTGGAAAAAATAGTTGATCTGACTGAGAAGAAAGTGTGACGACGATTCCAGCGGAACTTCGAAAGAAGAACATCAAAGCATTGATGTCCATTTGATGAGAACAGGCGAATTCCAATACTAAAATGTAAAGAATCCTCAGTCTCGTACCTCGACAGCTCCTTTGCAAAAGGAGCCAAATATAACAAGAATATAAGGCTCCTTTGATAAAGTACCCCTAGGGCATAAATACCCGTAGGGCATAAACACCCAGAGGGCATAAAGAGCTGCCCGCAGGGCTGAGGATAAAAAAAAACTTACTTTTATACTATATTCTATTACAAATGTCTCACAAAACTGATAAAAAAAATAAACATCATGAAAAAAAACATGAAAAACAAACGAATAATCAACTAGAAGTCGATTTTGATACCACAGAAGAACTTGAAATTGATGATATTCAAGATGCAGATACTCAAAAATGAACTGATTCGTTACAACAAGAAATAGATAAATTAGCAAAAGACCTGGCTGAGATGAATCAAATTGCAACCAAAGCACAACATGATTATATCAATCTCAAAATGGATTTTGATTCGTATCAATCTCGTACAGAATCTAGACAAGCTGACCAAAAAATCGATACACTAACTGACGTTGTCAAAAAGTTTTTGCCATTTGTAGAGTCTTTGAGAAAGTCACTCGATACAATTTCGGAAGAAATGCGTGATCAACCTTTGGCTACGTGAGTACAAATGACATATGACAATTTTCTCAAAACACTAGAATCACTTGGAATCTCTCAAATACAAGCTTTGGGTTTGGAACCAGACTCGCTTTTACACGAACCGGTCAATGTCCAACCAGTACAAGACGAAGCTCAAAAATGAAAAATCATAGCAGAATTTGAAAGAGGATTTGTGTATAACAAATGAGACATCAAAAAAGTAATCACTACATCAAAAGTTGTAATCTGACAATAATCATGTTTATGTAGATTATGTACGTTTTTGCTTTTTTTCTTTGTATATGGCTGGATTTGCTGGTTTATTGGAAAATATATTTATGTGATTTGCAATTGATGCAGATACCAAGATTTTGCAAGAACTTAGCGAAGCATGAGAAACAAAAGTCTTTATCGTCAAAAAAAGTAAATATTTTATCACGCTTTGGTCACTCCCATCGCTTTTGATTGTTGTGTTGACTGGTATGGTCAACGTTTTTTTGTTTTTTACAATCAATATATTAGGAACGACCTTGCAACGACTATTGGCTATAGTTTTGGCTTCAAATATTTTTTTTTGGTTGTTTACGATTTTTAGATATCTGCATCTATACGAAAAAATCTATGGAATTTTTACGATCATGCCAGCTTCGGATCGAATTCCTATTCTCAAACAGTGAGATGATCTATTTAGACGTTTTTTTAATCAGACTATTTTTTTGGTATTGGTGTATATTCTTGTAAGTCTTGTGTTTGGTGTGTCAATTTTTCTCAACCTTGAACAAATAATTTCACCTGACTGATTGGGAGTTTTGGCTAGTCTCGTGCTGTTTTTGCGACAGTTACATCAAGTGTTTTTATTATTGTGAAGATTTATAAATCTAGAAATGGATTTTGTTGTTGTCACAAGAGAACAACTTAAACATTACAACCAAGTAAACCTTGGATTGCAAACGACGGCTCTCGATGCAGACAAAATAAAAACCATCAAAAGTGTTACATCTTGATGGTTTAGATCGTTCTTTGATTATGGAGAGGTATTGATTTTGACAGAATGAGACGCAGTTTCACAAGCCGATATTGCTCTCACATATATCAAAAAGCCAAACACAATTGAAAAACTTATTACTGAACTCAAACAAGAATGAGATAGAATGTGAACTGTATCAAATGTACCAAACGAATAACGTAGTCTCAATTATCTACTACTTATTCTAGAGCATCTATTACATCCGCTGGAATCTTATTTGCTTATGCGGTAGTTTCGGTGTTCTCTTCTCGTGTAGATGCTTTTTTTAACCAACCAAGACTATCTTTCCCAAATTTTCAATCTATGAGGTCATCGTGATTATCTTCTGTAATCTTAACTCATGCATGTGTAGCTATCAAAAGCTGAAATGATTTTGCTTTGTTTTCAACTTGTTCAGCGTAACTTAAAGAGCTGTCATTATATGGTTTTTGTTTGAGGAGATCGTGTGCCTTTGTTTGCAGTGATTTATCTTTAATGTTGTTAACATATCTTAATACTTGAGACTTTGATGCTCATCTAGAAATCTTGAAATCTATATCTTTAGCTGAAATAGCAGTCAGGTTATCATTTTGTTCATTGTTTTCTTGTGTATGAGATATTGTAGTTATTCAGTCTTGTTCTGATGTATGTACGAGTTTATTTGTGTCTCATTCTGCATATTGTGTATGTTGCCATATTCATCCATCACCATTAAATCTTCGATATCATGTGCCTCCTTCGTCAGGAATAAGAGGGGAGTTTCACAAAGAAAAAGTATTTCAAACTGTATAGATTGGTAAATCTATTGCGTAAATTTGTTCATCTTTTTTTAGCTGAACAGAAACTTTATTGTTTGTATAGTCAACAGCTCATACTGTTATCTTATATCCAAAATCTTCAGACGCTGTCATATTGAGTTTTTCTCAAATTTTCTCAGTATCAAAAATATTCTTTTCATCTATGTTGTTATCTGTTAGTTGTGTGCTTCATTGATTTTTTTCATTAGGAAAAATTGTGTTGTATAATAACATATACTCTTCTGCGTTTTTTTTATCTTTGGCAGAAGATGTTTTTCTATCCAATACTCATTGATGGTGATCTTTTCGCATAATTAAGTTGGCCTTGATTTGTGGCTTATCAAAAAAACTCTTTAGCAATAGTGCTGTATTTCACTTTTCTAAGTCGTCTTTAATTTCCTGTAAATCCATTTTATTGACTATGTAATTCAAATCCGCCGCATCGACTCATCCAATGGAATTATTCTCTTCTGTAACAATCATGTTTTCGAGTTTGCTCATCTTTTCCCCAAATCAAATAAATTCTTTGCTATAAGTATACATACAATAAGACATATATGCAAATTTTGAGTATACTATAACGTAATGGTGTGTCAGATTTTGTTTTTCTTGTACTTGCAACATATTGCTTATTATGTATAGTATGTAATATTGGAAGAGTGTTTTTTATTATTTATACAAGCTATGTGAACACAAAATAGATACAACCCACAAGAAAGAGAGGCTCATCGACAACAACGACGATTAGAACACAAAACATATGCATTTGATATTGAAAATGAATCCAAAGAGGTTTTTTCTATTGATACGCCACCGCCAACTATTTCTTGAAAATTACACATCTGACACATATTTTCGTACACCCAAGCTGAACTTATTGCTAGATACAAACGTATGAAATGATTCAATGTTTTTTATCCTATGGGATACGACAATAACTGAATTCCTACGGAAAATTTGGTAGAGAAAGAATTATGAATCGATATCAAAAATGTAGAGCGTAGAGACTTCATCAAGTCATGTGCAGAAATAAATAAAAAGTACAAAGAAGTATATAAAAACCTCCGAGTAAGTTTGTGAATGTCTGTTGATCGAGATCAAAGTTATGCGACTATATCTCCTGAAGTACAACAGTTGGTACAGCAAAGATTTGTCAAAATGTTTGAAGCATGACAGATAGTTAGCAAAGAATTTCCTGCATTACGATGTACCAAAAATCAAACAACTATCGCACAAGCAGAAACAGAAGAAATTGAATGTGATTCTTTTTATAATTATGTTCGTTTTGCTATTGAAGATGGTTGAGAAATTGTGATTGCAACAACAAGACCAGAACTTATGCCTGCATGTGTTGCTGTTGTCGTCAATCCAACTGATGCAAGATATACAAAGTTTTTATGAAAATATGCAATTACTCCCTTTGGAGATCGTGTTCTAGTTTTGTGAGATGAACTTGCTAAAATTGATAAATGAACATGAGCATTACAATGTTGTAGTTTCGGAGATGAGATTGATACACAAGTCATTATCAAAAACAACCTTCCAACCAAAATAATCGTGAGTCGTGATGGATATATCCAAGATTCGTGAGTTGCAGAACTTGATTGATTAACTGTCTTGGAAGCAAGAGAAGCTATTGTTCCTTTGATTGAAGCTACATGAGCAATGGTCAAAAGAGAAGCTATCAAACAGTGAATTGTTTTTTCTGAAAGAGGAAAAGTACAGGTTGAAATATTGCCAGTTCGCCAACGATTTGTCAAAATTCTTGATCAAAAAGATGCTCTCAAAAAACTCAATGACAACATGAATTGGTTCCCAACAACTATGCAAAAAAGATCAACTGACTGGATTGATAATTTGCATCGAGATTGGAATATTTCTCGTAGTAGAAAATTTTGAATCCCTATTCCTGTATGGTTTAGTACTATAACATGAGAAATTTTTGTTCCAAATGAAAGACAGCTCAAATCATGAGCAGTAGATCCATTTGAAAATACTCCTGATATATTGCCAGACGATCATACAAATGGAGATATTATTTCAGAGACAATGGTTTTTGATACGTGGTTTACATCTTGATTGACTCCAGATATCAACCAAAGAAGTCTCGAAAGACAATGATATACCAAAAGCATACTTCCTTTTTCGTTGAGGCCTCAAGCTCATGATATTATACGTACTCGGTTGTTATACACCACAGTTCATAGTATGTACAACAGCAAAAAACCGCCATTCAAAGATGTGATGATGTCAGGTCATGTTTTGGCATGAAAATGAGAAAAAATAAGTAAATCAAAAGGAAATGCATCTTTTGAACCAGTAGAACTATTGCAAAAATATGGAGCTGATGCGACGAGATATCGAGCTTTGTCTGGTCAGTTATGAAAAGATATGGTCTTTGATAACACATCTATTGAAAATTGACAAAAATTGATAACCAAACTTCGAAACGCTCATAGTTTCGTTGCTATGCAAACAAAAAATATTAATCAATCGACTCCAGTACCAGAGTTATATCCTACAGATGCACGAATCATCGGTTCATTGCAACAAACAATAACAAAAATGACTGACTATCTTGATCGTTATGAATACGGACTTGCAAAGATTGCTTTTGAGGATTTCTTTTGGCATGATTTTTGTGATACATATCTAGAATATATCAAGACAAGACTCTACAAACCAGAGACTATGACCAATGGTGAACAAAAAAAACTATCTGCACAACGAACCTTGTCAGTCGTATTTTTTGCAATTATCCGTTTGATAGCACCATATCTTCCTCATATCACAGAAGAAGTATATCAATCACTGTATGCTTCATCAGAAAATATGTCATCAATACATACAAGATCATTTCCTACTACACAAGAGTTTCCTAATGTTGAAGACGTTGCCACTAGCTTCAAAAAAATCAAAGAGATTGTTGATGCTGTTAGATCTTACAAGACCCAACACCAGCTTTCTTTGGGTTCAGAACTTGATAAAATAGACATTGTGACTTCTTCAGATGCGATTGCATCTATTGAGTTATATAGAGACGATCTAATCTGAGTAACAAAAACCAAAGTTCTTAATCTACAAACGTGAAGTCATGATATTAAGATTACGCATACACAAGTCGACAGTAAACAGACTCAAAAGTCAAACCTTGATACACAAGTAGCTTCAGATGAAACTACTATCACAGATGAAATGGCATGACACGACACTCAAAATGTTGCATCTTGGAATGAATCAATGTGAGTAAGATGAATTGTTATTGATGACGAATGACGTATTGGTTGTGTTCACTCCAAAAAGGATGCGACCTACCGTTTGCCATGATGACCTATCAACCAATGAGAATTTGAACAACAAGCATTTGCTCGTGAGATGTATGAAGAGCTCTGAGTCAAAGCAAAGATGCATTCTAAAATATGGCGTACAGTAGAACATCGTTCTCGTACATCATTTCTTTATACGAATGTGTGTTTTGTTGCTACTATCAAATGAACAAAAAAATGACCTGACCTTACCGATGAAGAAATTGCAGCTTGATGTGAAACACTATGGTTGACGTACGACGAGCTTGTTGATCGTCTCAAAGATTGTGCAGTCCTTTCATATGAACAATCATTTAGAACAGCAAGAGATCTTACTCATCTAGAAAAGGCAAAAGATGTAATACAAGATATTTGTAATAACACAAAATAGACGATAAAAGAAAAGATATGTCAGTACATAAAATATTTTTATACATCAAGAAGTTCTGATGAAAACTAGTTATGTGAAATAATTTTTAAATTCTATCTGATATTTTTTCACCTTGAATAATTGGAGTTGAAAATTTAAAGTGAACATAAACGTTTATTTCTTTTTTAAAGTAAGAAAATGACAAATCTTTTAGTTGCAATAAAGAATATAGTAAACAATCCAATCACAGATATAATTTCTCATTATAAAGGCTCAAATAGAGCGAATAGCATGGGAGATGCTTTAGAAGTTTATGTAAAAGATGCTTTTTGTAATTCCTTTCCTAATAATGATGAAGAGAAAGACAAGCTTTATAGCAAAAACTTTTCCTATTTAGGAAATCAAAACAATCCACCAGATATAATAATAAAAGATGGTGACGCAATTGAAGTAAAAAAAATTGAAAGTTTGAAAAGTGCTATTTCTCTTAATAGCTCATATCCAAAAGATAAACTACATGCCGATGATTCTAGAATTACAACAGCTTGTAAAGATTCTGATGGAGGTAATTGGAAACAGAAAGACATAATTTATGTAGTTGGTGCAGCTCCACAATCAAATCTAAAATCTCTTTGGTTTGTTTATGGAGATTGTTACGCTGCGAATAGAGAAATTTATCAAAGAATATCTACAAAAATTTCAAATGGTATCAAAGAAATACCAGATGTAGAACTTATTAAAACAAACGAACTTGCAAAAGTTAAAAAGGTTGATCCTCTTGGAATAACAGATTTGAGAGTTCGTGGGATGTGGCATATAGAAAACCCAATAAAAGTTTTCAACGATTATACTCATAGTTCAGAAAATTATGAATTCTCTTTGCATGTGTTACTACTCAAAGAGAAATATTTTTCATTTCCAGAAAATGATCGTAAAACTCTTGAAACAATGGAAAATGAACAATTTAATATTTCAAGTATTGAAATAAGAGATCCAAACAATCCAGCTAAACTTTTAGAAGCTAAACTTATTTTTTATGCAAGATAATATGAAAATAATATCACTTTTTACAGGTGCAGGAGGTCTTGATCTCGGTTTTAAGAAAGCTGGATTTGGGACAATATGGGCAAATGAATACGATAAAACAATTTGGAATACATTTGAATATAACTTTCCAGATACTTTTTTAGATAAAAGAAGTATTGTTGATGTTCCAACAGAAGATGTTCCTGATTGTTTAGGAATCATTGGAGGACCTCCTTGTCAAAGTTGGAGTGAGGCAGGTGCTGGAAGAGGAATAAATGATTCAAGAGGAAAACTCTTTTTTGAATATATAAGAATTCTCAAAGAAAAAGAACCTTTATTTTTTCTTGCTGAAAATGTTTCTGGTATTTTATTACCAAGACATAAAGAAGCTTTTGAATCTATTTTAAATGAATTTAAGTCTCTAAATTATAACGTCACTTACTATCTATTAAATGCAAATGATTTTAATGTACCACAAGATAGAAAAAGAGTAATAATAGTTGGATATCATAAAAAGATGGGTAAATTATTCAAAGCTCCTGAGGCAATCTTACCAAAACCGACCTTAAAAGACGCTATATGGGATTTAAGAAGAGCAAAAGCCGCAAAAGAAAAAAATTATGCAAATGAAATAGAGAATTTACAATGTCCAAATCATGAATATATGAATGGTGGTTTTTCTACTATTTATATGTCGAGGAATCGTGTGAGAAGTTGGGATGAGCCAAGTTTCACTATACAAGCAGGTGGTCGCCATGCACCAATTCATCCGCAGGCTCCTAAAATGAAGTTTATTGAACAAAATAAAAGAGTCTTTGTGCCAGGAAAAGAAGATTTATATAGAAGGCTTTCTGTTCGTGAATGTGCAAGAATACAAACATTTCCAGATAAATTTATTTTTAAGTATCATAATGTAACTGATGGATATAAAATGGTAGGAAATGCAGTTCCAGTTGAATTTGCAAGACAACTAGCAAGTGTTATATACAAAGATATTTCAGAGTATTTGCAATCTCTTAAAAAAATTGAAACAAATGTTGTAAATTTGAAGAGGAAGGAAAAGGTTTTTGCAAAAGAAGAGCTTATTAGTGTTTAATTTATACTTTAATAACAATGAGGCTTACAAAACTTGAAGTTAGAAATTTCCGTCACATTAGAAATCAAGAAATTGAATTCGGTGATAAGTTAACAGCAATCTCAGGACAAAACAGTACTGGGAAAACTTCTTTATTATGATGGATTGCTCAAGCATGTAAGTACAAAGGTAAAATTAAAACAATTACAGGGAAAAGCTTTCAAGAGAAATATTCTGAAATTTTTCGTTTTTGTCATGAAAAAGACTATTTAAATACATATGATGTGAAATTATTTTATGAGGAAGGTCAAAAAGAATCATACAAAGTAATGAAAACTAGACATGTAAAAGAAACTCAAAAAGGACCAGAAAGATATAGAATAGACTATGATGGAAGAGGAAATCCACTAAATTTTCCTATCATTTATCTTGGTCTAAAAAGACTTATTCCATTGGCAACAGAAAGAAATATCTCATTGAATGAAGTACAACTTAATTTATCAGAAAGTAATTACTATTCAAAAATTTCAAAAGAAATACTTATCTTACTTGATAGAAATATTTCATCAGAAGGAATAAAGTCAACAAATAAAGAAAATTTATCTATGAAAACAAATAACTATGGACATCTAGGTAACTCAGCAGGTCAAGATAATATTGGGCAAATAATTTCTGCACTAATTTCTTTTATGAGACTAAAAAATAAACAAAAAGAAGAATATCAAGGAGGTGTTCTTTTGATTGATGAAATTGATGCAACTTTATATGCAGGATCTCAAATAAAGTTAATTGAAAATCTTTTTAAATTTGCTAGAGATTATAAAATACAAATTATTTTTACTACTCATTCAATTGAGATCTTAGAATTTATTTCAGAAAAAGCTGGAGAAGATTCAAAAATAAATTTTCTAGAGTTGAAAAATGGGACAATAGAAAATATCATAAATCCTGCAATTCATAGAATCAAAAATAAAATAAAAGTACAAATTGGTAAAAAAGAAAGTGTTATTAAAACTTCTTTTTTATGTGAAGATAAAGTAACTGAATTATGGTTTAAGAACTTACTTAATGGTACTAGTTATAAAAGTGAAATCAGTGTCTCAAATGGACCATTTCCAGAGTGAACGCTTGTAGAAATGGCTAATTCCAAAAGTCCAATATTTAAAGATGTTTTTTTTGTATTAGACGGAGATTGTAAAAAGAAATATCAAAAATTGCCACAAAAAACAATAATCCTTCCTGGAGAATTTAGACCAGAATCAATGTTTTTTGATTTTCTGAAAAACCTATCTGATCATGATCATTTTTGGAATGAAGAAAGAAATTTCACTAAACAAACATGTTTTCAAAACTATCAAACAGAAAACCACGATAAGTGAGTTATCAAAAGATGGTTCCAAGATAAAGAGTTTTCTGACTTTTTTGGAAGAGGATATGCAAAATTATTTAACAAGTGGAGAAGGGAAAATGAAGAAGAAATTATAAAGTTTCATGAGCAACTTGATAAAATAATGAAATCAGAATAAGGTGTTTTCAAAAATAGAATTCACCCAAAAATCCTCCTTTATTTTTGAAAACGAAAAAAATGACTAACGGGAATACCCCTGCGGTATAAATTTTTCAAACAATAAGGCATAATAGACAAAAAAAATAAAAAAAAGAGCTGAATACTCAGCTCTTTTTTTTTGTAATCATAACTTGTATTACTCTAACTTTTTCTATAATCTTTTTTATACTGCTTTGTTTCGAGTCAAGTCTAGTGTAAATTCTATAAAATCATCAATCACTCCTTTTGATCCATCAATCCCTCGCAAGTTTCTATCAATAAAGAATGTTGAAGTAGCAGTTACTGTTTCTTCATTCATAGCAAGTACTGATTTGAATTCAATAGTTTGTGTTTTTCCTTTGATAGTTAAGTCTCCTTGAATCATATGTGTAGCTGTTTCGTCAGCAGCAGGTTCTTCTATTGGAGTTGCTTTTTTTACAACAAACGTAGCTGTAGCATAATTTGTTACATCAAAAAAGTCTTCTGCCATCAAATGGTTTTCAAGATCTTCACTTTCAATATCTTGTACTTTGATAGTTGTCATATCAACTTCAAATTCTCAACCAACAATATTATCGTCTTTTACTTGTAAATTTCCATCAGTTATAAGAGCGATTCCATAGTGTTCTCCACCTGGTTTTCTCCCTTTTCGTTGTAATTCACTATTGTCTGCTATTGTGTAGATAACAGCTCACTCGATTGGTTCTTGTGGTAGTTCTTCAATAACTTCAACATCGTCAGCTTCAATAACATTATCATCGCTATCAGGAGTTGTTGCATCTTCAATCTCATTTGTATCAACTGCTTCATCTTGAGTAATAACTGTTGCCATTTGATTTGCATCTGGAGCTTTAGGTTTCAATACCATATATGCTACTCAAAGTCATGCTACGAGCAAAACTAAAACAATAAGCGTAATAACCGATTTTTTCATCAAAAAAAAATAAATATAAAATGTAACAAAAACCTAATTTTATTCTTTTGAATTGCAAATGGTAAGATCGTTTTATTTATTGACTCTTTGATGAGAGTTTGTGTATTGGTGTTGCTATTATTCAACAGAACTATATTTATATAGTATATTTATTTTTTAGTTGTTGTGGTGTATGAAATATAATACAAAAAAGATTTTTCTGACACTGGTGTCGATAGTGTATTGTCTC
The DNA here is from genome assembly GCA_964526045.1 of uncultured Candidatus Peribacteria bacterium. Classification (GTDB taxonomy): domain Bacteria; phylum Patescibacteriota; class Gracilibacteria; order Absconditabacterales; family Absconditicoccaceae; genus CAZGIF01. The sequence continues at coordinate 85,230 of CAZGIF010000003.1, forward strand.
TTGATAGTTACTGCTAATGTGTACGCACAATCTCCACAAACTCTACTAGAAGAATCGACGTCTTCTCTATGACAAGTATCTCAAGATTTTGATACAGTTGAGCTGTGAGACAACAAAATATCTTATAATATTTGATTTGCAAATACACTTCCTGAAGGAAGAGTTCTTGCTGAAGCGCAGTTTTATTTTGAAGAAGAGTTTGACTGACAGTTACTAGTTAGTCTCCCTATCGAACAAGATTATAACTCAAAACGTATGAAATACGAAGTAGTCTCTATTCCACTCAAAGGAATATGATTACAAAAAGTATATGTTCCTTATAAATCTGACTCTACAGTGTATGTTGATGGAACAAAACAACTTCAAACTATCAAAAACTTTACGCTTGTAGATAAAAATAAAAATAAAAAACTTTTGTCTCTCAAGAGTTTTGCTTACACAAATCTATGAATTTTGACAAGAGAGTCAGTATCTTGGTCGTTAGCAAATAGCTCATTTGTCAAAACCGAAACGCTAGATTATTCGCTTCGTAGTATACAAGACTACGCATGATGAATTGTAATGCCAAGTGATGTCACAAATGCTGAACAGGAATTGATTGAGACATACACATTTTTGTGATGATCTATGTTTGTTAGCCCAGATACATTCAAAAAGATGTATGGATCATTAGAACTTAACGCATCTTTAAAAGATACGTATGAATGATATGATCCAACAAGAAAGTGTCCAAGTGCATATGATTTTGGAATATGAAAAATATATGTCATAAATGACACCACACAATATACTGACATAAATTGTTATTCGATGTTTCCTCAAATGTGATTTTATGAAAATGATGAAAAACAACTTTTGGTTGACTCAGTAGTAGCATCTTCTTTTTTGGATTATAGAATTATAATCGCTTTTATGATTTTCTTCTTTTTGACTGTTGTTTGTGTATTTATTTTCTCAAAATACCTACGTCAAAAAATGAAAGAAACGCCAAAACTTATGCTTTTGTATACATTGCCGTCAGTTAGTTTTCTTTTTGTTTGTATTTTTTCTATTGCAAATCTTCTTGTAAAATGAATCACCCCCATACAAAACACCGTAGAAATTCAGCACTTCAAGGATTGAAAAGTACAACAAATTATTACAAAATGAGTCTTTTCTCCACAATGATGATTGTATGCGATGACTATCCCACTTGATAGCGTATGAAATAGATATAAACAAATATCTCCATCAGTCTTCAAAGAAACATCATATATGAACCAATATGAAATGTGAATGGTAACGGATGATTATAAAAACTTTTTGTATAATTTCCCTGTTACAAAACCATCTTCATTGGTATATGGATCATATATGAGAGTCAAAGAACCATCAAATATACCAACAGAATATACACAAGAATATACACTAGAATTTAAAAATGATGTCAACACCAAGACATATAGAGACTTTGCATGTGAATATTTACGTAAATGTGGAAGTGATTTTGAAGATTATGTTGTAGGTTATTTTGCAGAAATAAAACGTATTGCTGTAACAAAAACTCCAAGTGATGAGTTTTATAAAACATATTGATTTGATGTAAAAGATAATAATTTTATTAGAATAGATCTGTACTATTAGTTTTTTATCGCTTTTGTATTTTTCATGTTACGTGTTCATAACCTTACCAAACGATATGGTGCATCTCTTGTCTTAGATAATGTGACATTTGAAGTTCCAACCTGAACAATCTGTGGATTTGTCTGAGATAATGGTGCTGGAAAATCTACAACGATGAAAGTTATAGCAAGTCTTATTAGTCAGTATGAATGAGAAGTTTATATCAATAAAACTCTCTTAAGATGACATGAACAAACATTAAGAAAAATGATTTGATTTATGCCTGATCAATATGGTTTATATGATGATTTGACCGTTCGAGAATATTTGGAGTTTTTTGCATTAAGTTATGGTCTCAAAAACTACAAAAAAAGAATTTCTGAGGTGTTGTTGTTTGTGCAACTATCTGAGAAAGCGCATACTCCAATTAAGTGACTTTCTCGTTGAATGACTCAAAGAATATGTCTTGCAAAAGCAATACTCCCAGATCCATCTTTGTTGATTTTAGATGAACCTGCTAGTGGTTTAGATCCAAAACTCAGAATCTTACTCAAGAACCTCTTACTAGAACTCAAAGATCAATGAAAAACGATTTTAGTTTCTTCTCATATTCTCTCAGAATTATGAGATTATTGTGATAGTGTCTTGTTTATCTCTCATGGTAAAATCATTAAACAAGCGACATTGACATGACAAGAACCTACAAAAACAATAACATTACAAACAGCAAACAATAAACATACAAGAGAATTGTTGGATAAAGAATATCCTGATCTAGAATGTACAATGTTATATAACAAAATCATTATTCAATATGGAAATCATACAGCAAACACTATTTTGTCATATTTGATTTCTCAAGATTGTCACATACTTTCATATGCTGTCGATACTTCGAATTTAGAAGATTTGTATTTGGATACCGTCAAAGAACAAGCTTAATACATTTTTATCTTTCTACTCGCCCTAGCGATGTTAAAATCTAATCCAATTCTTTTTAAAGATCTTTTGATATGATTATCTTCCAAGTCAGGAAGATTTGGAATTATGTTTTTTTTGATTATATATTTCGTTTTGTGTTTGTTTGTTTTGATAGAATATAAACAAGATACGTTTTTTTCTGAAGCGTGAATCAATTTGTTTCGTGTAGTATGAGTTGCGCAACTAGTCGCGTTATCTATTGTATGAATCGTTAAATGATTGTTGTCTTTTGCTCCAGAAAAAGAAAACAAAACACTACAGTTTTTGTTAATAACACCAATCACACCTACAAACGTTGTTTTGTGAAAGTTATGATCTATTTTCTTATATCTTTTTGTTCTAATTTGTCTTTCGCTGCCTTTTTTGTCTTTAGGTCTGTTGTTGGGGTGAGTTAGTATTCTTGATGTGTTTGAGTATTTATTGTACAGTGTAAGTTATGCTTCACTAAGTATTTTGCTCTGAATGGCAATTTCTGTCATCTCCAAAAAAGCCAGTCAGGCGATTTTATTTTTTGTTTGATTTGCTGCATTTTTGTTGGCGTGGGGTATTTTTTTTGGTGTAAATGTATCATATCTCAATATTGGAAGTGATTGGTTTGCAGAAGCTTTATGATATGCTATGTTTCCGATTCGTGTTTTTGCAGATTCTTTGTATTATTCATATAAACCACTGCAGATTTTTGGAGTAACTATTCACTATCTCGTAGAGCATGTAGTGATTTTTTGATCACGAATAGTTATCTTATATAGATATGTACAAAAAAAAATTCAACAAGAAACAAATTCTGCTATTATCCCTTTTGATTATCTTTCTGCCGGTTTGAGTCTCGTTGTGTTTTTGTTGCTATGATTTGCTGTTCATGATTCACATTTTTTGCGAGTATATTTTTGGTCTCTATTTGTTACAATTATATATACGTACAGTGAAACATTTACACAAAAACTTGCTTATAAACAACCAGCAATCTTTTTGTGAGTGATTTTGTTATGTACTGCTGTGATGTATATAGCTTTATCTTGAGTATTTCCTCTAGCTTTTCTTTCTTTGACTGTTGTGACAGTTGCTCTTGTCTACTGATTACATGTTATGTGTTTGTGATTGTTCAAATGACAACGTGTGGTTTCTGTTTTGGTACATGTTTTCATATGTGTTTTGATTTGGTATGCTCTCCCAGTTTTGTCCACAGAATTACTTGATCTAGAACTCCATACATTATCTGAAGTGATAAAGGCTGTAGTTTTTCAAGCGAAAGTATTTTCTACAGAATATATGAATGCATATTGAATGTATCAAACTATCACATACCAAACATATATAGTTGTTTATCTAGCATTGGCAGCAATTGCTTGAATAGTATGACACTTTTCTATAGAAAAAAATCTTACTACTCATAGCGACGACACAGAAGATTAGATTTGATTTTATACATTGTTTTGTAACATGTCTTGAAGTATTGCAGATTCTATAGTATACAATGATCCTTCTCTTTTGTTACAAGAGATAGGCATCATGCCTTTTCTAGTTTTCTTTGTGTTGTTGTGTCTTGTTATGTGTTTTTATGTATTTGTTCTGTACAAAATCTACATAAAAGCTGGCAAAAAATGACGAGAAGTTCTGGTTCCGATATATAATTGATATACGTTTTTTTCTGTTGCTTGGCGTGGTCGTTACTATTGGGTGGTATTATTATGTTATATTGTCTGATTTAGTATGTCATTGTTGTATTTTGCAACAGTGGCTGGGATGCAGACTCCACCATTTATAGCGTTGTATGGTACCGAAATAAGCATGGTATGTAGTATTTTGATGATAGTATTATACGCAATAGCAATATATAAATTATCAAAAAGATTCTGACACGGTGGATGATTTGCAGTGTGATTGTTTTTTCTACCTGCTATTTTCTATCCTATTCTTGCATTTGGGTGATCGACGTATCACGATGTTTCAGTATGAAATACTGCATAAAACCATATACATTATTTTTAATTTTTTTATTGCCTATGTATAGAAAATATACATTAGACCAACTTCTCCAAACCAAAACATCATTTTTCCAAAATCTCTCGAAGATTTTGTACAGAAAAAGATATGAAACACTCAAACAATACCTCAAAGATATGATAAAAGAATGAAATCATGTCTATTTCTTTAACAGAAGTAACCCAACATTCTCTATAAAATATGAATGATGATCGTCATTTGTATTTTATGATGAACGTGAAAAGATCCAACTCCCTTTGCAATGAGAATCACTTTCAAAACTACACTCTCTACTCAAAGACACGAGAAAAATAAAAAAACATGCTACATCAGCTCAAAAAATTGATAAAATGCTTCAAGAATGATTCAAATCATGAAAGCATTTTGGACATATTAACAACAAACCGTATTTGGTATATGATATCGAGACAACTCTCGCAACACAAGATTTGTCTCAAACCAAGTTTTATCTTGCATATGCATATATTGTGTTGGAACCTTGAAAATGAGTATACAAATATATATGACCAGAGGCAATAGATGCTTTTGTGGATTATATGTTAGCGTTTGATGGCTATATTGTGTGATTCAATAACATACGATTTGATAATCCCGTCTCAGTATATAATACAAATGCCCCAAGTAACGAAAAAATACAGGCACTTAACGCAAAAAGTATTGATCTGTTTTTGTTTTTGCGAAACCTAACGTGAAGAAGACTTGGTCTCAACAGAGTTGCATCTGCACTTGTATGAGTAGAAAAAACGCTTTCTTCTTGAGCAGAATGAGATGTTTTGATGCAAAAATATTATGAGACGTGAGACGAATCCTTTCTCAAGGAATTTAAAGCGTATTGTAAAAACGATGTCCAAATGACGGTTCTTGTTCTCTTTTACTTTATGTACAAAAAATCAGTCCATCTTGATGATGAAGATTATGAGTATACATTGGATGAATTTGTTTCGCTATCCCAAAAACAAAGATGAGAGACAAATAAATACGAAGATGAAGATGGTTGAATGTTTTCATAATTTGAGAGAATAGTCTCTTTCAATTTCTTGCAATTGTGCAAAAAATTGCTACACTGATAGCATCTGTAGCAAATACGTGCTATCTGTCAGATATGTTTTTTATACATAATTAATGAAACAATGGATTTCGATCCCCAAAAAAATTATTACGATATATTGGGAGTAAGTGAAGATGCGACCGATGATGAAATCAAAAAAGCTTTTAGAAAATGAGCTGTTAAACACCATCCTGACAAATGAGGAGACAAGGCACAATTTCAAGAAATAAATGAAGCGTACCAAACGTTATCAAAACCAGAACAACGTCAACAATACGATGCATATAGAAAGTGATGATTTAGTTGATGATGATTTAGCGGAGGAGGCTTTGGTTGATGATTTGGTTGATGATCGTGAGGTTTTCAAGTGGATTTGGGAGATTTGATGTGAGACTTGTTTGGAGGTGGTATGTGATGATCTAGATCAAGAAGACCTGCCGAATGAGAAGATGTTCAGATCGGACTTGTTATCTCTTTTGAAGAGGCGTATACAGGAGTTAGCAAAACAATCCAATATATAAGAAAAGTTATTGCAAAATGAGTAGAAACATCGACATGTTCGACATGTAAAGGTAGAGGTACTGTCGTTCAGCAAGTTCAAACTCCATTCGGTGTTATGCAAACACAAGCTGCATGTCCGACATGTGGATGAGCTTGATCAATCTACAAAAAAGATGGTAAAGTTCTTCAATCAGGAGGACTAGAATCTAGCAAAGAAACAATCGATATCAAAGTTCCCGCAGGGATCAAAGACGGAGTATATATCAAATTTGCAGGCAAAGGAGATGATGGTTTGTGAGCTACATGACCATGAGATTTGTACATCAAAATACAAATAAAAAAATCTGACACCTATGAAAGAAAAGATAAAGATTTGTATGTTACAATAGACGTGACGCTGTTTGATCTTGTTCTTGGAGGTGAAGTCAAAGTCCCACATCCAGACTGAACGATTCAAGTCAAAATACCAAAATGAACACAAATACACAACAAAATAAAAGTAGCTGGTAAATGATATTGAGAAAAATGAATTTTTTCATGACGTTGAGATATGTACTTGATACCATCTCTTTCTATCCCCAAAAAACTCAGCAAAAAAGAAGAAAAACTTCGAAAAGATTTACAAAAAGAACAAGGCTCATAGCCTTGTTTGTTTGTTGTAGTTCGATAGTAAAGAGACTTATAGATACGATGAAAAGGACGGATCAATAATCCGTCTCTACTACTAACTAATTCTTACACTTGCCCAAACCACCCATTTGACATCTGTTCAAATGTTCATAAAGTTTTTTGTAATAGTGCATGTATTTTTTCTTTCTTTTCCTCGTCATATCGCATGATGAGGATTTTTTCTTCTTGTTGAATGATGCTAGATTTTTTTTGTTTGGTGTCTGTTGTTTCTGATATATTGTCTAACATATAGTCTTTGACATATTGAATTCTTTTGATACGGTGTACGAGTCATGATTTTAGTAAAGCTTGAATAGCTCTTTTGCAGATTCTCCCATCTGCTGGAGTACTATAAACAACTGGTTCCATATGAATATCGTCAGATAAAATTTTTTGTACTTTCTATTTTTTTGTTTGTGCAAGTTGTTGTTCTTCTAATTCTTTTCACATCAAAAATTTGTATAATTTGTACCAAAATGTCATAAAAAAAGCATCTATAAGGCTATCGACATAAACAATAAACAACAAAAGTACAATTCAAATTCACATTGCAATGATCAGCGCTGTTTCATAAACAATCAAATTAGTAGTTATGAGAAGATATGCGATTCACGCTGGAACTCCAACAACAACTACCATATTTATAAAAAATCTAAGTTTTAGTAACATTTGTAACAAAGAAAATTTGATTGTTGTTCATAAATGTCCAGAAACAAGTCAGGCACTATTTGATAGAGCGTTTCGAGCTTTTGTGTCAGGTCTATCTGATCCATGGTCATCCAAAAGCAATGAATATGTTGCAAATGGAAACAACAACGTGCTAGACAAAATAATCAGCCCAAATATTCCCAATACTATTTGTATTAAAATATTATTCATAATATCCATGATAAATAACCACGTCATTCAAGATAAATGCCACCCTGAAAAAGTTATCAAAGACAAAATTCAACTCATAACGACAACGCTAAAATAACTATCGAATCATTTTCTTCGTTGAACTTTGTGTGTGTCAAGCTGATATACCATCATAGCAACCCCAATAGGATAGAGTATAATATATCAAACGAAAAAAATTAATCATATAACAAACAACAAACCTCACATTCAAAAGTCCAAAAATACGTTGACTATCTGGTTTATAAAAAACATGCTGTCTGGTGTCTGTTCATATCTATAATGCAACACGTTGTTGATTTTCCATGCAAGTCATACAAAAAAATATAAGTTATGCACAAATCAGGTTAGAAAAGAGATTCTAACGAGTGTATAATTGTGTGCTACTTCTTTGATAGATTCCCTTAGGATTTTTTTAAACATGATTTATTCGCAAATGAATACAAATACTATACGTATGAGATTGGAGTATACAAGACATTTCAAGCTTTTTGCCATCAGCCCATCTGCTGTATGTCATATGTATCTATGCGGGTTCTTCTGAGTTGTGTTAGTATTCATCCAAGTCAGTGTGAGCGTCATAGCCGATGTCAAATTGATCTAATATATGTTCAAGATCCGACACTTATTTCAAGATCAATAGTTGGAAATGCGTATTGCAAAACACGTGCACTGTGAACAACCATTTCTTGATCAACAAAAACAGGTTTTCACGATCTTGCCAAATCGTACATTTTTTGTCAGTTTATTTTTTTGGCACTAAATGGTGTCAATGGAAGAAGTCATGATGGAACGATGTCTGCAAGTGAAGTTTCTATTTGTTCCAATGATGGTGCCTGTACCAAAGTATTGTCTTTTTTGATTCCTATAGCTTGTTGTTCATCATTGACCACAAGCTCATAGGCTATATGGTCATTCCAAAAATCCACATCTCGTGTATCTGTGTGTTGCGAAAAATCTATAGTTGTTTCATATGTTTTGTCCAATCATTGGAGATGGTGGAGCAGTTTTGTACCTTCTTTTGTTACTCACACGAGCATTAGTCAGCTTGCTAATGGATCAAGTGTTCCACTATGTCATATTTTCGTTTTTGGTGGCAGTGTTTTTTTGAGTTCGCGAATTACGTCAAAACTCGTAATTCAACTTGGTTTATCTACAGCGAAAAGCATATATAACAAAATATAAAAGTAATTCGTATTATTCTACGAGAAGGCTTGGTCAAAACAACTAATTTTCTTCTTTTCTGTTGTTTACATTTTGTTGATTTTGTGTATAAAAAACTTATACTGACTTCATTGAATGTCAAACTCCTTATTCTGTCGCCTCTTTTTATTCTCAACTTGTGTCGTATGATTTCGTACAAAAAATACAACACTCCAAACACAAGCGGTACATCAAATACCAAAGAATATATTGTTTTGCATCATACAGGAACTGGTCGAAATAGCATCAATTGAGTTATTAATTGGTTTACGACTTGACCAGTGAGTGCTCACTATGTCGTTGATACAAACGGGGATATTTACAAAATGAATACTGATGATGATATTTTGCGACACGCCGGGATGTCTGAGCGAGATGGTAAAAGCTGAATGAATTTATACAGTATTTGAATCGAGATAATTTGACCTCTCCCTGGCTTTACAGACGCACAACGTAAGTCAGTCAGAATGCTTTGTTTGGAACTTATGAAAGCACATACTATCCCTCATACGCACATCATTAGACACAAAGATATTTCACCTGGAAGAAAAGTTGACGTTGATGATGCATTTTGGACAGGACAATACTGATCCTATAGTGCGTATCAACAATCGTATGCTGATTTTTGGTCTATTATGTGACTGTACGAAAAGCGTTTTAAGCAAGAATTTTGAGATATTATTGCGGAAGGTGCAACTATCTTGTCTGATATTCCATGAGCATTATGAGAAATTGTTACTCCTACATGAAGCTTTAATCTCAAAGAGTTTTTGTACCTCCATCATATTTGATTAGAAAGAACTAGAAAAGAATTTTTACCTTATATATACGCTATCATGGGAAGATATGAAGAAATTTATAAACAAGAATTTGCTGATTTGATTGCACAAAACAAAACTGTTATCAGTGATATTGATGGAGCTGTCAAAAGATTAATAAACAATGATGGGACACTCAACCTCAAAGAACTTATCTATTTCATGAATATCTGATTCGAAAGAATTAGAAGAGAAATACAAAAAAAGTAATAAAAGCATTATTCTATGCTATTGCAAAAAAATAAAGAAGTCTTATATTTTAATTCAAGATATACGTTTTACTTTTTTCAAAAAATAAAACATTTTAGATTTTATTTTTTATCAGTGATGTGATGAAATTCCCAAAACAATCTTCTATAAATAACGGCCTCCATTATTTCAAAAATATTTGACAAAATATCTCTAAAAGATTGCCAAAATCATTGCAAAAAAAGATTCATTTGCCATATATGATTCCACTCAATCCAATCCAACCTATCAAAGGAATGTATGCTTTTTTGATTACTCATATTGCAAAAGCTTCTACATTACGTTTTTCTCAACGAATATATTTTCAAATTCAGCAAAAAATTTCTCGCCAAATCAAAAAAGTATGAACTGATGTTGATCTGATGATGATCTGAAGTTTGGTAGCGGCAAAATGGATTGCTCCTATTCAAGATACAACAGTCGCAAATCTCGCTGTAATAAACGCGACTATTTACCAATGGATTTCTGTCTTCAAAAAGTGAACTGTACAACAGTTTTCTCCCAAAAATATCTTTATAAGCCTTGGTTCTGCAGATGTTGCACGTCGTGCTTTACGTGTATCTAACAAAGATATTCAATTGGCATATACGTATTTGTTAGATTTTGTACAAAATACATTTCCTCGTGCAACTATTTTGGTAGCGAATATAAGAGTTACATGAAACGATTCTATCTCCAAGAGAACAACTATCACAAAACTTAACGAATTTATACAAAAAACATGTCAACAAAAGGGATATGCTCATATTGACCTGAATGCAATTCTAGAAAAAAGTGACTATCAGTTTAAATCTCCCCGTATCAAAGCCTCTTGATACCAAAAACTAACAGTCGCTGTCAAAAAATATATGAAATTATAAATTCTTTTAGGGAAAAGTACCTAATATTTTTCGAAAAAAATGCGATCTGACGGGACATATGCTTGAGCTAGTCTTTGTCTTACATCATCTACCATTTCGGGTTTTCCACACAAAAAACATGATAATGAATTCATATCTTGTATATGTAAAAAATCCAGAGCATGACGGAGTCATTTTTGAACATATCAGGTTTTGAATCAAGGATGTTGCTCTCTTGAAAGATATATATCAGATACTATTGTCTCAGTTTTTTTTTCTTTTCGTTCCGTTATGACATGTGGCATAATATGATTTTGGTAACTTTCTCAAAAGATATTAGCAATACGATCATAATTTCCACTTTGTACCAAAGAGTTGTATATCGAATAAATTGGACTTAACCCACTTCATACAGACACCAATAGATATGATCAGCTTTTTTTTGTATCTACGAGATGTCAAAATGGTCACATAATTGAAACTAACATTCATGGTCTCGCTTGTTGCGTAATCCGGGTACTAAACACTCATTTGTCTACGCGCTTGATACTAAATCAGATTACTTTTTTTTGCACAAAAAGCAGAGGAGTTGTTGCGATACTATACGATCTTTTGATGTCTTCACCATTGATCTGGGTTCCCAAAACCATAAATTGTCATGGTGCAAAAATAGTTGCAGGATCATGTCACTTTACAATCATATCATCATATAGCACACGACAGTCGAGACTAATATCTATAACATCTCATGACTCACTATAAGCAATATGTGCTATTGGTATTTGAGCGTTGTGCATAACTACGAATAATAAATAAATTTATACTTGAGGAGAAAATCTCATACATACACCAACCTCAGAAAATCAGTTTTTTGTATATCGTCAGACTAGTTTTGTATCACAATCCAAAATTATCTTATAAGCCTTGTTTTGTAGTGCAAATGTACGAGCATACTCTAACAAAAGAGATCATATTCACTGCTTTTGATAGTTTGGATGAACAGAAACGTCTTCTATATGAGCTGCAATTGCTCCTTGTCTCAAAAATTTTTGTTCCAACATCACACTGATCGTTCCGATGACATCCTCGGTTTGTGTATCTATTGCAACAAAAATACTAGTTCACTGTTGTGTAATGCTTTGTAAAAGTTGTTCGCAGGTATCTTTGTCTAAGATTGGTGCATGAGACAAAGCTTGCAATGTCTCAAAAAAACCTTTCTTCTCAAAATGTTTTTTTTGTAGTTTTTGAATTGAATATGGAATCTGCATTTCTAACGAAAATATCAAAAATAGGTATACTTTTATCTAACAGTAACACTTTTTGCAAGATTTCTTGGTTTATCAATGTCTCTTCCTAGATTGTTTGCAATATGATATGAGAGTAATTGCATAGTGATTGTTGTAACAAATGGCATACAGACGATATGTGCAGACGGTATTTGCAAAAACCAATCTGCTGTATCTATTTTATGATCAGAAACAACAAGTACTTTTCATTGTCTAGATTGTATTTCTGCCAAAGATGACATATTTTGTTCAAAGATGTGATCGTGTGGACTAAGGAGGACACTAGGAAAATTTTCATCAATAAGTGCTAGCGGTCAATGTTTTAGCTCTCATGCTGGGTAACTTTCTGAGTGAATATAACTTATTTCTTTGAGTTTGAGAGATGCTTCATCAGCGACGTTCGCTTGATAATGTCTTCACAAAAAGAAAAAATGTTTGTAGGTTGATAGTTGTCAGGACAGACGTTTAATATCTTTTTCTGTACACAGTGCATCTTTCATAAGTCATGGAAGATCTTGTAATGATTTGAGTAGTGTCGTGTATGTACTATAATCCATGCTGTGTTTTCTTCACAAAAATAGCACCAAAAACAATATGTGAATCAACTGTGCAGTGTAGGCTTTGGTAGAAGCAACTCCAATTTCAAACCCAGCTCTCAAAAAAAATCAACAATCTGTCATTGTAGCAATTGTCGATCATACCACATTTACAATTCAAAATGTATGTCATTTTTTGGCTTGTATATGTTTAAGAACTTCAATACTATCCGCAGTTTCTCAAGATTGCGACAAAAATACGTGCAGTGTCGTTGGTTTTGTGTCTATGGTTTTGTAAATATATTCGCTTGCTATTTCTGCACTTGCATCTATTCACACCAAATCTTGCATTCGTTTTGCACCCAATGCTCAAGCGTTATAGGATGTTCAACATCACACAAAAATTACTTTGTGAATATCCAAATCTTTTATGTGTTCTAGCGAATTGGAGTATATATTATTGTTTGCGAAATCGACTCTTCATTTGAACGCTCTACTTATAATCGCTGGTTGTTCAAATATTTCTTTTAGCATAAATGTTGCATAATCTCACTTCGATTCTTGCATTGCTTTTGTATCAAGTCATACAAATTGCTTTTTTACTATTTCTCATTCTGACTTGATTGTGTAGTTCTCTGCTGCTATATGTACAAGTTCTCCATCTTTTAGGTGAATAATATTAGTTGCGTATCAGCTTAATGCCTGCAGATCAGAAGAAAAAAAATATGCTGACTCTTGTGGGTGTATTCAAAAAATTAATGGACTTCATCGCTTGACGGCAACGATTTCCTTTGGAGTGTGCGTAGATGTGATCAATAATGCATATGCTCAATGCAACAATGGAAGTACTTTTTCTACTGTTTCCAATAAGTCACCCGTTCGATGTTTTGCTAATAATGCTGGTATAACTTCAGTATCTGTATCAGAATAAAATCCATAGTGGTTTTCTTTTTGAAGTTGTTTTTTGAGTTTGACATGATTTTCAATGATTCCATTGTGTACCACAAAAAATTCTTTTTTTTCATCACAATGAGGGTGCGTGTTTACCAATGCTGGCGCTCCATGTGTTGCTCGACGTGTATGAGCAATTCATAATGTCATTTTGTCAGGTTTAATTTTTGGTAGTTTTTCTTGTATGACGGGCTCTAAAGCACTTACTTTTCATACTGCTTTGCATAATTCATACGTTCCATTTGATTCGTTCATCACAAGAATTCACGCAGAATCATATCAACGATATTCTAATCTTTCTAGTCAATGTTTGAGAATAGGGAGAGCTGATTCCTTTCACTTGTATCCAAAAATACCGCACATCGCAGATAGTATGAAAGTAAAAATATCATGTAATTGAGGATCTACTTTTTTGCTATTTATATATAGTTTATGTGATGCAATATGCAAAAACAAGTCAAAATGTAACAACATTATCTTCTCTAATAAGAGAAATGTTAAATATATTGTTTTTGTTGTTGACTAAAAAAAACCACCCATTTTAAGGTGGTGACATTTTTGATATTAATTTGCGTTGTTTTATTGCTATTGTCTGAGAGATCATCATATAGTGTTGACTTTATTTATTACTATATCCATAATCCTATTTATGTGGTCTGTTGTTAGGTTTCCATCTCACGATATGGCAAAAGAAAATGAAATCGATTTTTTGCCATCAGGAACTCACACTCATGCATACAGATCAAAAATTTGAATGTCATGAATTTCTTTGATTGTAGAGACTGTGTCTAGTATTGTATCAAAGGTTTGGTTTTTATCGATAACGAAACTGAGGTCTCTACGCACTATCTGATCTTGCAATGTAGTATACGTTGTCAAAGATTTTGTTTCAGACGCTTTATTTCTTGAGTCAATAATGTTTTGTACCGCTGTCATATCCAATGATGCAAAAACAACTTCCGATTGTGTGTCAATTTTGCTTGCATGTAAGATATGAGGATGTATTTGTCATATATCTCGAATCGCAATGTCTTTGTTGTCAGCATGTACTGAGATAGTTCATTGCTTTGTTGGGTGAAAGTATGAATTTGAGCTAAGGTGTATTGTAGTATTTGTGAGTCAAAGTGCTCTGTGAATACGTTCAATATGTTGTTTCATTTCCAAGAATGTATCTTCTTGTCGTGAAGTTTTTGTTGATTGCTGTGTTTTGCGATAGAGTAGTATTCCGCATTGAACACGCTCTCATGTTTTTATAGTTGTGTGTGCTGTTGTGTCTGAATTATTTGTTTGTGTTCGTACCTTACCAATATCAAATAAACTCATAGTGTCAAAAAATTTATGATTTTTACGAACATGGTGCAAAAGATTATATATGAGAGAATCTCTCAAATAGCTGGTTTCTGGTGTCATAGCATTTTCTAGTTGTAGCAATGTATCTGTTGGTGTTCCAAAAGTTTCATAATACGTATCTTCTGCCCAAGGATATGTTTCTACATGATCCATATGACATCCATCAACTAGTGTTTGTTCGATTGTTCTATGAACTGATACTTTTGTATCCAATGGGACATACGAGATATGAGAATACAAACTACGTGTCGCAATATTCTCAAATCCATATACTCTTGCAATTTCCTCTATAATATCTTCAGCAATTGTCATGTCTGTATATGATCTCCAAGCTGGAGGTGTTACTGTTATGGTCGTTGTTTGTTCGTCTATGTTATCATTATCACTAGTGTTGATGGCAAATCATAAAGATGTTAGTATGAGATGTGCTTTTTGTACAAATCCTTCTTCTATGCCTCCAAAAATAAGCTGTTGTGCTTTGATAAGATTAACCTCAATAGTTTGTGGTGTCATCAAACGTTGACGAGTTGTTTCATTATACCAATCTGAACTTCATGCATAGGTATATCAAAGACTATAATGTTTACACATATCCAAGAACAACTCAAACATTTGTAAAGAAAACGTTGGATTTATGTTTTTTTCGTATCTCATAGACGCATCTGTTCTGTATCACAAACGTTTTGCTGTTTGCCTGACAACAATTGGATCAAAATTCGCAATTTCTGCTATGATATGTGTTGTATGCTCATCAATTCAACTGTCTTTCCCTCACACAATCCCAGCCAGCGCAATAATTCATCTTGCATCAGCAATCACAACGTCTTGTGTTGTCAGGCTATGTTTTTTTTCAAAAAGATCAACAAATGATTCTCACGCACTTGCGTATCTTACGCTAATATCTCACGCAATCTTGTTCGCATCAAAAAAGTGAATCGGTTGCCCCGTGATGTACATAAACAAATTTGAAAAATCTACCCAGTTGTTTTTACTTTGTAATCACAAATCAGCAAGTTGCAGTCTCATAAAAAACGGAGACTTTTGGATACGAACATCTTTCAAATCTAACAACAAATAACTACGCAGTCACTCACAAGAACTCGTAATTTTTTTGTTACTTTGCTTTCCATGAGCCAAAAGATTGAAAATATTTTTATCTGACAATTTATGATAGTATGAGCTTACAGTATGGAGTCATATTTTTGATGGAAAGTGAGTTTTGTAAATCGCGTACAATTCTGTCGATAATCCAAAATGACCTGTAAGATCTGGTCTGTGTGTTAGTGTTTTGTTGTCAACATCCAAGATTGTGTTTTCCATCCATGGAAATTCATCACACATACGAGCTCAGACGGTACAAGATTCAAAGTCTTCTGATAAATTTCGAATCCAATGTTGGTCAAGATCTTCTTTGATACCAAGCTCTTCTTTTGCACAAATCATACCATTTGACTCTTCTCACCTCATTTTTCTAGGACTGATATGCAAATCAATCGCCGGAAGGTAACACCCGGGTAATGCAACTGGTACAAGCATGTCTTTTGCAATATTCGTTGCTCAAGTACAGATTTGGTATGTTCCATGTTCTCCACAATCCAACTGACATACAACAAGTTTATCTGCATTTGGATGAGGTGCAACGTCCGTGACGCGTCAGATAACCAGCTCTTTTGGCAATGTTCTATGTATAACTTCTTCAATTTCACATGATTTGAGAATAAGTTGTTGAGCGATTGCCTCGGGTGTATCTTTGAGGGACAAAAATTGCTTAAGGAGAGTGAGTGAATAGTACATTACACAACAAGACATATAAAATATGCAATAAAATGTAGTGTTTTGAGTGGTAAAATCAAGGTTGTTGTGAGTTATTGATTATTGGTTTATTATGTATTTATTTCTTGAGTTTTGTTTATTGTATTTTGAACGAACCTTATGACTTCATCAGGAGATATGAAGTAAATTTGTAAAATATGTCGTTCTGGAGTTCCTTTTTGTATAAAGTATGTGTTTTGTATATTTATTATATCAGTATATGTTAAATTGTTGTGTTTTCGCTGTTGCATTGTTTTCAAAAATGATTGCTTAGTGTATTTTATATTGTCATGTAGTGCATCGACATAAATTTTATCTAATTTTGCAATAATCTCATTATGCTGATAATATGTGCTATTATTATTTGTAAGTGTAGCTTGTGAAGGTTTTTGGGTTTCTTCGAAAAGAATTTCAGTTTCTTCTTGGTTTAAAAACTGTAGGTTTCCATTAAAACTACTATCTCATCACGTAGAACTATCAAAGTAAAATCTATGACTTTTTCATTCAAATATAGGAATGTCAATGTGGTTAAATGAATGAGCTGATGATTTTGTAGGATCGCTACTGTTTATCAACTCAGTCTGGTTTTTTGCTAGATATCAATTACTTATTCCCGATGGAATATCTAGAACGGTTAAACACGCATGCCTTAGTTTTGCTGCTTCATAACATATGCCTGCATATGGTTTCGCTATTCATGACTTGATTGCGTGTTGTTGTGAAAAATCTAAGATATCTGTCAATGTTGTATGTTGAATTGTTCAATATTCTTCTTCGTCATAATGAAAAAAGTCTTCTATAATTTTAGTTACTCATACTATTTTTTCTTCAAAAGAGCTATGTTCATAAGAAGCTAATATTAATAACATTGAAGGAACTAAACTTTCTTTATACTTCCTTTTTTCTGATTGGTTTATGTTTTTCTGCATACTATCTAGTACTTGCTTTGTAACGAATGGGAAAGTGTTTATTGGAAAAGAATGTCATCTGACATAAATTTTTGTTCAAGATTGGAGATATTGTGCTCATATTAATTGCAGTCATGGTGCGTCTATTTCAACGTCATTTTCTTTTATATCACTTTCAATTGCTACCTGTTTTCATTTTTGTTCTATAAAATACCCGGAGATCTTTTCAGAGAATGTTCAAAGTATTCTTTTCTCATCTTTTTCTTGGTTATATCTGTGATTGTTAGTTTTTAGTTGTACTTTTGGTGGAATAGTAACGCGTTTCGCTAGAAAGCTTATAGCTGATAAGTTTCAATCTTCATCTTGTATATTTTGATAGATGTCTTCAACTAATGTTTTGTATATGTCTGGCTCTAAGATATCAGTCCAATAATTCATTTTCTCATTTTTGAGGTAATGTTTTCTTCTCTCTACAGCCATACTATTTGCAAAAAAACTCTCTCGATATGCTGTATCTGACGACTGAGATAAAAGAAAATCTTTCACGTTTTCAATGTCTTTGATTGTATGTGGTAAATCAATAGTATCTTCATACTCTGTAGCATCATATACCATTATATCTTCTCATAGCTTCGTAACTCGTTTTGATCAATATACTAATATTTTATCATAGATACATGGTAGTATTTCTTCTCATGTTGGTGATATTATTCCAAACTTTGTAGATCTTTCTCAATCAATTCATTTTATCCGTTTTGTTGTAATGAAGTCTCATGTGTCAATTTCTTGTATAGAATCATATCCTTTTTTACAAACAAATCTTCATGTTTCTGTATTAATAACTCTCGTTTTTCTATTATCGTCATTTACAAGAAATAAATACTCTTGTTTTGTTTCCATTATATTCATATTGTCAAATTGAGGATCTACAACTATTTTATCTTCTACGTTTATAAATCAAGCGACTAAACGTCGTGAGTTTCATTCTCAAGAAATTGTAAAAATAGTTTTTTCACCTGAGTAGAGATGAGATATGCTTTGATATATAGGTTTAGTTATTTCATTTCAGTTCTCGTCTATGATTCAATATAACTCTTCTCAGAACATATTTTCTTGGTATGTCATATAATATGATGTAGTATTGTTTCTCTTTATTGATTCAAATGGTATATCTGATATAAGTTGTATCTCTGCTTCTGGATTGTCAATATCTACTACTCAATATCTCCCGTCAAGGCACACAACAATACTTTTTAAGGAAGATCTTCAAAATCTTAGACCTATTCTCCATTCGTCATCCTTATGTATTATTGAATACTTTTGCTCTATAAATTTTTTGTCTTCTATGTTATATGTATATACTTTATTCTCTTTCTCTACAAGAATATTTTTCTCTCAAAGACATACTTTATCATAAATACATGGTAATATTTCTTTCGCATTTGAGTCGTAGATTCAACATAAGTTGTTTTTATATGCTCTGATGTACCCATTAGCTTCTCTCAAAATCTCAGTATATAATTCATCTGTAATCTTTTTACCATCTATATCCATAAATCAAAAGGGACCTTCGTGAAGTCCACCTCATTCTTGTTTATTTGTTGTATAAATAAATAAATCTTTTCATATTTCTTTGATTTTTTCATATATCGCTTCTATGATAAGTTCTCAGTGTATAGAATATACTCAATACAACTTTTTTTCTTTAGCTATCATATATCAAGTATTTCATATAATCTTGCATAATTCATCTATATCCTCAAATGATTTAAGTTTGTTATGATTACCTATTTGATCTAAAGGCATAAATGATTGAAAACCATTTCATAGATATAAAGAAAATCAATTCTCATTTGAACTAATACTGTTGTACTTGCATGGAATAATCTCTTTCCCACTTTTGTCAATAATTCAATATGATCTCATGTTTTTGACAATAAAGAATCAATCTTGAGTATGTCTAATGGTATCGACTCCATCATATATTGGAGCATAAATTCGCTGTCATGTGTTATCAATAATTCAGTATTTTCCGTCTATCACTCCTATATAGTATAACTCATTACTTCTATAAGTAGTTATATAATCTGTTTTTGCCAATTTGCATATATTTCCTGCATTGTCAGTGTACACAAATTGATCTCAAATCTCTTTTGCATCATATGATATTATATTTTTACTTTTACTTGGATATTGTTGCCAAACTTTGTGTATTTGATTCTTAAGTTTCTCTCGTTCTTTTGTGGTGTTTTTTCTTTTGGAGCTTATTGCAATATCTGCTAATTGTTGTTCTACCGTATAAAAGCTAGTATCTATATATGTATGTTCTTTTCTTAGATTTTTAAAAGATTCTTCAAATTGCAGATAATACATTGATAGTATGGTATTTGTTAGGTCTCATGGTAGTTTGAATGATCTACGTTCTGATATACTGTTTGAAATGTCACTAAATACTTCTCCAATCATTAGTGTTTTCTGTTGTATTTCTCGTTTTTGTTCTACAGAGAGTTCATTATCTTCAATGTTGTCATAATTAATATGGGTCTTTTTGTTTCTTTTATTCTCTGTCTCTCATTCTGGAATATCTATAGAAAATGTTTTTCATATGTTTTCTCGCCAGCTTTTTGAAACTGAATCAAATAGGTGATGTTTATGAAAGAGTAATTTTACTAACTCTCAAGGTTTTCTTAAATATATATTTCTTTTTCGAATCTGCATAAGTGCGAAAGCATCGTCTATTGATCGTTGTGCAACCATACGGATACACGATCTTTTTTGGGTATTTGTTAGGTTTTTGAACTGAGAGAATAATTCGAGACGTAAAGTTTGTGCATCTTTGTTTATATATTGTATAGAATGTAATGTAACAGACTTTTTTGCCATGGCTGCTGCAGATAGGTTTGTATTTAATTCTGCGTGTGTTGCTCATACAAGAATTATATCGAGAGGTGATTCAATATTATGGTATCATAATATTTTACAAATCTGTGAGATGGTGATTCGTGATATATTTCCCCTATTGTATTTGTTAGTAACTAGTGATTCTGATAGCTCAGCAAATATTTCATTTACAATATCTAATGAAGTGTTTGTATTATTGGCTAGTATGTTAGTAATACTACTATGTTGATTTTCATTAATTCAGACTGTCATCATTGAAAATAGTCTGTGAGCATATTCATGCATAGTCAGTTTTTCCAAAAAAAATTTATACTCAATACCTGACATATCTTTTTTTCTTACACATAATTCATCAATGTTAAAGTAGATTTTTCAGTTTTTTTCAAATGCATAACTTGATGTGTCTATATTGTGTTTTTTTGCTATTTTTTGCCATTCTTCTGAGGTACAGAACTCTTCGATTGGTTCTTTTGTATATATATTATTTTTTAATTTCTGCATTATGTAATATAACAATAAATTTACTATGTTTTTATAATACAAAATATATTGACTTTTTCAATAGATTAGTAATATATACACCAGTCAACTCCATCTTCTCTTGCAATTACTCTCTTCAACCTATACAAACTAGATATAATTATTGCTTTATCTTGTTGTCTGGTATGGCTCAACGTGGTATTCGTGAATATGATGCAAAACGTATGTTTGCAACGTATATGTGATATGAGTATGAATGATATCTGATTCAGTCAGTTGATGATTTGTATAATATTCCTGATAGTGGTAAACGAGTTATAAAACCAGATCATCTCTTTGGTAAAAGATGAAAATATTGATTATTGGGTATCAAATTGTCTAGAGTAGAAGTTGCACAACGATACAACAACCACCTCAACAAAGAAATGACTATCCAATGAAAGACTGATACATTAGATACGTTTTTGGTGGAACCATATCAAGAAGCTAATCATGAGTTATACCTGAGTTTTGCAACTCACAAAGAATATGATGAGATTTTGCTTTCATTACAATGATGAATCGAAATTGAAGATGAACGAGAAAGTGTTCTATCATATCGCGTTTGAACTTTGGATAACATACAAGGCAAAGAGCTTCGTTCATTTTTGGATATGGTGTGAGTACAAACTATGTATATAGAACCTTTGATGGAATTTATCACTAAGGCATTTTCTTTTTTTCGTTTGTATTGATGTACGTATCTTGAGATAAATCCACTCGCAATCTTGAGACACAAACAGCTACTTCCTCTTGATATGGTATGTAGACTTGATACATGTGAAAAATGATCTCAAAAAAAGAATCGATCTGACATCGTTCGAGTCAAACCTTTTGGTTCAAAGTCTGATCCTTTTGAAGAGTATATAGAGTCGTTGGACGAAAAGACATGAGCAAGTCTCAAATTTTCTCTTCTTAACCCAGAATGATCGCTTCGACTTGTGTTGTGAGGTGGCTGAGCATCGGTTGTGACTATGGATACCTTGTCAGATATGTGATTATTAAATAAAGTGTGAAACTATGGAGAATTATCAGGAAATCCAGACAAGGATAGTAACAAAGAATACATACAAGCAATCGTTGAGTATATGCTCAAACAAAAACATCCCAAACAGTGGTTATGTATTGTGTGATGAATAGCGAATTTCACTCGTATTGATGTTGTGTGTGATGCACTTATCGAAGTTATTTCTTCAAAACTAACAGCTATTCAAAACAAAAATATTCACATTTTGCTTAGACGTGGCGGACTAAATGACACCCAAGCATTGGCTCGTGTCTCAGCGTTTTGCAAAAAACATGCATTACCAATTGTTGTTGCTGATGGTGATGTTTATCTTACAGATGCTCTAGCAAAACTTTCATTTTAGTCAGTAATTTTTTTGATAATGATTATTGAGAACTGAGTGGGCTGTGTTGTGTTTTGAACGCACATTGAAATTGTGCAACACATGCTAGATTATGATTATCTCTGTGGTAAAGAACCTTCAGTCAAGGCAATTTTGTCTTTTTGACCCAAAAGAAGTTTTAAGGTTTTTTATGGTGATACAGAGTATCTTCTGCATACCATACAAACTCGAGATGAACTTAAACAACTAAATAATGCTACTGTTTTGATAAATCTTGCAAGTTCTCGTTCAGCTCCTGATGTCACGATGCAAGCCATGAAGTCGTGATTTGTTAGTCATGTGATCATCATAGCAGAGTGAATTCCAGAAAGACAGACAAGACAGATTCGAGCAGAACAGCAACGCATTCAGGAACAAGAAAATAGGTTTGTTGCAATACTATGACCTGCAACTGTGTGATGAATTTTTGCATGACGTCTTCGCATCTGACATACGTGAGGTTCTCTGGATAATATAATCGCATCAAAACTCTATCGTCAATGATCGGTATGATTTGTTTCCAAGTCTGGTTGAATGACCAACGAAATGTGTCGTGTTATTGCAAAACACACCGATGGAGTTCATACTGCAATTGCTATCGGTTGAGACAGATTTCCTCTAATGACGTTTGAGGAAGTTGTTTTGTCATATGAACACAACAAAGATATCAAAATGATAGTACTACTTGGTGAAGTTTGAAATGATAGTGAGTGTCGTGTTGCTGATATGCTGATACGTTGAGACATTACAAAACCGCTTGTCGCTCGAGTTACATGAACATCTGCTCAATATCTGACATCTGATATTCAGTTTGGTCATGCGTGAGCAAAAGCAAATAGCGAAACCGAGACTGCATCCTACAAAAATGAGTATCTAGTAGCTGCATGAGCACATGTTCCCGATAGTTTTGCAACATTGGGGTTGCTTATTGGTGATGTGTTTTTGCAAGAAGTTGCTTCGCAACACAAACATACTTCACACGCAATCTCTCAGACGATTTTGGACAAAAAAAACATCATAGAACATCGTCGTCCAACTCGCTTTAGTAGTAGTATCAGTGATGAAAGGTGAGAAGAATTGCTATACAATGGGCATCCTATCAAAGATATTGTCAAAAAAAACTCTTTGGCAAATGTGATCTGACAATTATGGCTCAAAAAAACTTTGCCTGACTATGCATTACGTTTTGTAGACACGGTGTTGATATTGCTTGCTGATCATGGACCGGCTGTATCATGAGCGACAAATACTATCATCACTTCTAGAGCTGGTAAAGATGTTGTTAGTAGCTTGATCGCAGGACTGGCAACAATATGACCACGTTTTGGTTGAGCAATCACCTGAGCATGAACGTGTTTTTTGGAGGCAGTACATACATCTGAGTCAGCGATAGATTTTGTGAAGTCAATAAATGCACAGTGATGATACATCCCAGGAATCTGACACAAAGTAAAATCAATCTATAACCCAGATAGCAGATGTGAAATCTTGGCAGATATTCAAAAAACATTTCCGATTAGTACGCATTATGATTTTGCAAAGGAAGTTGAATCTATCACAACAAGCAAAAAACCAAATCTCATACTAAATGTCGATTGAACCATTGCAGCCATGATGTTGGATATGTTTGTCTCACTTGATATGTCACACCAAGACATAAAAGATTTTGTAAAACATGACTGACTCAACGCCTTTTTTGTCTTATCAAGATCAATCGGACTCATCGGACATCATCTCGACCAAAAAAGACTCAACGAGTGACTCTATAGAACAGAACGAGATGATATTTTGTATTTGTAAAAAAAAACTCCTGAGGAGTTTTTGTTATATCTTACTTGTTGCCATATCTCGATCGATAAGTCTTACAATAAATTTATATTTCTGTTGGTCTTTTATTGCTTCTGCTATGTCAACGAACTTTTCAGAATCATATTCTAAGGTATTTACTGTTTTTCAGGATGTTATTTGTTGTTTATAGTAATCATTATCAATACACTCAATTACAAAGTTTAGATAGTGTGTATGTCAGTGTTCTATTTTTTTATCTTCTAATGTTCAAATGATATTTTGACGTTGTGTTTCTAAGTCTTCATAAAAACTAATATCATTTTTTATGATTTGCATAGATCCTCACCAAGGCTCTCAGCAAAATCTAGAATACACACGAACTGATCAGTTTTTGTTTTTGTTGAACGAATATATAGGCGCAACTGGTATTAAAGAGTCATGTGCTTCTTTCCACACATCAAATGCAGTTTCTTTTATTTCATTTACTAGATTAATTGAATTGTTATGCATCATAACCCATAGTTTCGATCAAGTTTTTTGTATCTTTTTAACAAGTTTTCAATCTCAGTTTTTTACTTTTGAAAGATCTTCTAACGTAAAATTACTAAATAGTCTAACATTAACATTAGTACTTACCAAAAGAGGAAAGTAATATAGTATTTCTTCATGTGGCATTCAATTAGATAATAAGTACGAAATTTGGTCTTTTGTTGGTTTCATAGAACTTGCAAGATTTGGCATAACCTTTCGGAATTTTGGTATATTTTGTAAAATACTCCATATTATATAATCTTGATCTCATTGTCGTATCAAAGATAATAGAACGTTTTCAGTGTCTCCTGCATGATTGTCATTTCGTGGTGATATTATAGATACTAACATCTTTCATGCACGTTCTTGGTGTCATTCTTTTATGAGGAATTTAAGTATATTCTTTAAACCTAATCGCATATTGCTTGACATTATTCATTCATAATTCATCAATGGTTTTTCTATATTATCTAGAATCTGTTTTCCGTATCATTTTTCAATTAGCTTGCAGAGACAATCTGACATTCGTTGAATGCAATTTATATCTACTAGTAACTTATTGTCTAATAATGAAGTCAGTATTGGTTTTTCATGTCATTTATTAAGTAGTTTAATTAAGATCTTTCTAATAATACTTATGTGTTCTATGTTTCGTAAGGATGGAGTTTCAATTATTTTTTGTAGAATTTCTTTCTCATATCAATAGTCAATCAAGTTTATTAATAGATAAGAAATATCCTCAAAATTATCAACTCACCAATGCTTTTTAGAGTTATTTATTTTACTCCAAATATGTTCGTTATATGTTGTATTATCTAATGTAATGAGTTCAGCTAGTATAAGCTGTGTTTTGTAAATATTGTCTGAACTGTTCAAATGTTGATTTGAAAGTAATTTTTGTGCAATTATTTTATCGTGTCACTTTTTGATAAGTGCTACAAAAACAGTCTGAAGGTCATATAAACTCTCTTCCTCTCGAAGCGATGGAACTTTTATTATATTTTGTAAGATTTCTTCACTATGTCATGCATTGATCAAAGTATTTATAATATTCGTACAAGTATTTGCATTGTTTTTATTTTCTAGAACTTTGTTGTTTACCAATTTTTCTAGGACAACACTACCATATCCCTTTTCAATCAAGGAATTTATAATAAACTGAATTGTATAAATATTTTCTAGTTTTCGTACCGATTTTATGGTAACTAATTTTTGCCAAATGTTATCTTGATGTCAATATTCAATTAACTTCTTAACAACATCATCCATTAAATTAATATTATTAGAGTTTCGTATCATGTTATTGTTTTTTAACTTTTCTCGAACTTCATTACCATATCAATTTTCAATAAAAACTTCTAGTAATTTCGAAATATTTCAAATGTTTGTTCTATTCCGAAACGTTTTATTGGTAAAAAGCGTATTTAAGTACTCTTTATTAGTGATTTGTTTGGGCAAAATTGAAAGTAAGTTTTTGAATCACTTGATGCGTGCAGGCTCTCGTAATTCCTTGTTATTTAATAACTTTTGCCAAATTATTTCTTTATGTCATTTTTTAATAAGTTCTGAAAGAATATCAGAAACCAATCAAAAATTTTCCTGTTTTCGTAAATAATCAGTTGCTAGTAATTTTTCTAAAACTTGTTCTAAAACTTGTTCGTCATTACCTTTTCTTATAAGTATAATATAAATACTTGAAACTCTACGAATTGCATCTGTATTTCGTAGAGTTTCAACTGTCAATAACTTGTCTAAGATTTTGTTACTATGATTTGTGTTAGCAAGATCACTTATAGTGCTAATAATATATACGATATTTTCTGATTCCCATAAAGATGAGTTGCTATATATGTAGTCTATCAACATTTTTTTACTTCAATCTTTATCTCAATGTAGATATATTTTGTACAAAATGTCATTTACATTATAGTGAGTGTTTGCTTGTTCTAGAAAATTATTTTCTAAAATAATATTGAAAATTTCTTTTAAATTATATCCGTTTTCACTAAGTTTAATAAGTACTAATAAAACATTACTATTAGATATATTTTCTTTGTTATACGTAATATATTCGAAAACTTTTTCTGGATAATGTTCTATTCATCGTTGTAACAAACTTCCATTGATTGTATAGATGTTTTTAGGAGTTACAATAGTCTCAAATGCTTGCTTTTTTTCTTCTATGAAGTTATTAAGTATTTTGTCAAAATTTCCACTATTGATTTTTTTTGAATCAGGTGTAAATTCTTTTAATATATTTATATCTATCCCTTTAATAAAATTACTACTTTTGAAATCAGCTCCTTCAGAACAATGTTTTTGTTTAGCTATCATATTTACAAATTTTTATAATAAAATATCTATATATATTCTTTATTTTTATTTATTTGATGTATATTACTATCAAAATAGATTTAAATTATAGGTACATTATGTATATATATTAAAAAATGTCAAATTTTTATGTACATTTTCATGATAACGCTTGCTACATCTTATATTTTCTCAATATGTGTAGTCTTATAAATAATATATGTGTCAATATGATTATATGTATTAGTTCTTTCTTCTTGTCTTAGATCACGTGATTAAACAAAGTCTAGGTTATCTTGTATGTAGGGATGAGAATTGTTGTCTCAATGCGTGTGTTTCTATATGATAATCACAGTATAATTTCATTCTCAATCAATAATATTCATGCTATCACCAATCATATATACAAAAAATAAACTGACTCAAATTGTATCAGGTGTACAATTGTTTGTTGCGTTCTTTATTTTTATTTTTGTGAGTTTTGTTGCTGTTTTTTCAATTTCTATTGATGTACATGCTGCTGCCAATGCTGATATCTTTGAAGAATACAAAAAAGAATTGATGAAGAATGGTTGATTTCCTCTCAATGCGAACAATGAAGTACAAAAAGTTATTGCATGATCTCCATATCAAAAGATATTTATGTATTTTGACCAAAAAGATTTTGAGGATTTGATTGATATTGACGAAAGAAACAAGGTAGAAACCGTTCCAGTTGCATGATTTATTATACGCGAAAAAAAGTTTCACAACAAAGATACGCTTGCGTGACGTCTCAAAAATACATTACTGCCTTCTCAGGTGCAATTTTTTACATGAGATACTTCATTGAGATGATGATTGTCTTTGCATTGTGGTAAGGCTTCTTTCAAAATCGACAATGACGCGCTAGATTTTACGTACAAATTGAAGTGATCGTGTTGAGCAAACTATTGAGTAGAGGAGCGTTTGTTTGGTTGACTTATCGAACATCTTTCTTCGCCTCTATTGCATCCATATCATGTGTTTTTTAAACAACAAAAATACGTAACAACCTACGTCAATGGTAAGTTATATGGCTTGTATCTCAATGTACCCGCATTTGATAGTGAATATCTCGAAGAAAACGGTGTTGCATATCCTAAAAAAAAGGACAACTGTCTTTTGAAGATATGACGTTTTGTCATACCTAGGCCAGAGACACCTGTTGTACCCATAAGTAGTAGATTAGAACTCAATGATCCAAATGCGACTGACGATGAGATCGAATTTGTCGTTGAAACCAAATACGGTAATGATGACACTTGTCTTGAAACCAAAAAAGAATTGTTGCAAACTATCAATCAAAAAAGCCCAAAACGAGAAGATTTAGAAAAAATGATTCATCCAGAATCTATACTTTTGTGGTGACTTATTTTATGGAATACAAACAATCATATCTCATTTACTCACAATTATTTGTTAGTTGAACACAAAGATAAATTTGCAGCTGGATTTTGGGATGTAGAGGATTTTCAATGATGCAAAAAACAAGACATCAATGAATATCGATCCAAAGATAACCGAACGACCAATGCATTATTTACCCGTGTTTTGCGTCGATATCAACAAAACGATCCTGAACGTATCAAATTTTTTGAAAATATGATAGACGAACGCATTTGTAACTTTGATCCGTATCATTATTTCAAAAATACTGATTTACAATATGTTTTGGCTGACAGGTATTTACGAAATGCTTGAAATATCACTCCAATCGATAGATTGGAGGATGGTGAGTTTGTGCAAGATTTTTTGCAAGCATATGAACAAAAACTCGACTTTACCAATTTCTTCAAAAAACATTATAATTTGTTTGATTCGTATTTTGGTGTGAAAGGGGAGTAGTAGTGTATATTTCTATTCTTCAAGATATTTTTGTACAATGCTTTTAGTTGAGATATTTTCCAATAATTGTTGCGTGAATGTTTTTGCTCTACCAATAAGATCTCTGTCAATAAGGTCTCTGTCAATAAGGTCTCTATGCAATAGCTCTTTTTCATTTATTTCAGGATCTTGTCTCATAATACCTAGAATCGTATCTTCAGCTGTTAAGTTTAGTCTTTCACATTTGAGTGCAAACGCTCATAGTATGAGAAGATTTTCTTTGATTTGTTCGTTAATAATTGATAATGTACTTTCATTTCATGGCGTGTTACTACTAGTAAATAGTGCAAGATACAATCCATTGTTTTTATCAAAGTCTCTCATCGCTTTTTTTTCGTGTTTTTTTATTTCAAAATTTTCTTTCATGATAATTTTTTTCTAATTGTATAAAAAATAAGCCTTCCAAAAAAGCACACATCAAATGTATGCAGTCTTTGTATGCTAAATAGTAGGTTCGGGTAAGAATTGTACTTATATTGTCTATTGTTGGTATATATAATGGTAGTTCATCCTGACTGACTATAAGGCTTCAGTTGTTAAGTATCAACCGTAGCTACGTATACCATAAGTATTCCATTTTCTTTTGCAACTGAAATTTTTTTTGTAAATATGTATGTGATTGTATATTATATATGTCAATTTTTGTTGTTTGCTTAATGCATTCCAATCATAGACTAAACAATGTTTTCAACACTAGCGAGAAGATTTAGTCCAGCGATAGCAAAATTGTTGTTTATTCTAGGTAGAACTTGCTCGTCGTTGTTACATGTGAGTACACCAAATATGATAGGAGTTGTGTATATGAGTGATAGATTTGTAATTCATCTTGCACATTCACCACAGACATAATCAAAATGAGGAGTCTCTCCTTTGATAACCACACCAAAACAAAATATCAAGTCAGCATAATCTTTTTTTAGTATTCTATTTGCCATTCACGGCAATTCAAATGCTCAAGGAACATGGTATTTTGTAATATTTTCAAATCAGTGCTGTTGCAAAAAAGTTGCTGTAACTTCCTCAAGTTGAGATGTGTAGTGTTTGTTAAATTCTGCAGTGATAAAACTGATGCGAGTTTTTTTGTCCAAAAGTGATACTCATTCATGGAGCTGTTGTTTGTATGTAGACATAACATAAATACGATGATAAAATAATGTAGTTAATCCGGCGAGACCAGAATCTCTCTCATATCAGAATCAAGATCTCATGCACTAAAGATACAGATTATGTCTTTTGTATCAAGTGCGTCTACGTATAAGCTAAGTTGTTGTTTATTTGCAAGAAATCTTCATTGTATCGTATGTGCAAAAGCTTCTCAAATCTCATTTTCATTGGTTGGGGGCGTTGGTGATTTTGCAAAGATTTGTGTAAATCACTCACTGTTTTTTGTTGTTTCTCGTGATTCTCTTGCACTATATATACAGTATATTTGTGTGTTTTTGTATTTGTACAACACGTCTGCAAACTCTTGTCGTCAGGCAAAGAGTCTTTTGACTTGATGTGGTTGAAAGACAATATGGAGTTGTTTGTCCGGATATTTTTGTCCAAGAGCTTCGATTCCAAAGGCAATTGCCGGTGCGTGATGTCAATAATCAGAAAATACCAAAGCTCATCAAGTGCTTGTTCCTAGGAGCTCGCATCTTCTCGAAAGCGTAGGGCTTGTTTGGATGGCTTGCGTGATTGCTAGTGTGCTTTCAGTATTGTAATACTTTTGTTGTACTCATGTACAGACTGTATGTACCAAGTTGCCATTGGTTTGTTGTATTGTTCCAAAAATATGAGCGTATGCAAAGTGGTGTGTGTTTTGTACGACAACTGGCAAAAGATCGGGTTCTGTATAGTTGTACTTTTGCATTTCTTCAAGCGCTTGAGGTCCAACATACGATTGATATCTTGTTTTGTTTATAAATGCAACAAATGACTCTGCATATTGTTTTTCACTCAAAAAATAATCTGTATGGTCTCTATGTATATTGGTAATACAAGACCAATCTGTGTCCAACAACAAAAAGTGATCTTTATATTCACATGCTTCGACGACAAAAAAGAATTTTTTGACAAGATCATAGTCAAGGTCTCATTTTCATGTAAGCATTTTGTCAAAAATCTGTTGCAGTTGAGGTTTGTTTTGTGTGCTAATAAGACAGTTTGTTTCTCACCAATCTGGAACAATTGCTCAAACGATACACATACCAAAACGATCAGGAAAAAGAGTGCTGACACTGTGTCCGAGCATACTTGTTACTGTACTTTTGCCATTGGATCATGAGGTACTGATCGTAATAAACCGTTTGCTGATTTCTGCCAAAAACTGATTATAAGAAAACTGTGTGTGGTATCGTTTTGGGTCGTGTTGTTTTGAAAGCGCATATGATTGTTGCAATTCTGGTCATTGTTTGATAGATTCGATGTCCGAATAAATCACAATGTCTTTGAACAATACCTCACATTGTCCGTGTCAGATATATATTTTTATTCATAGTTTTTGTAGAGCAAGAGTATTATTGTTTACGACGTCATTTACTCAAATAACGGTATATCACAATACAAAAAACAAACGAGCTAATGCGCTCATTCCAAATCATCATATTCAAATCAATAGTATACGCATGGGTTTTGTAGTAGAAATAGAAGTATTGTATATCACAACTCTAGTATAATGTAGCAATATGCGACTGTTCTGCAAATCATTTTCTTGCTTTTTGCTAATGAAGGACTACTATATGTGTATACTCTGTGTTTTATACTTTCTTTGTAAGATGTCGGACAAAAATAATCCATTTCAAGAAACTCTTCAATCTCAATCTGAACAATGACATTCAGAAAAAGAGCAGTCTGAACTCAAAAAAAACGAAGAAAAAGTAAAGAAGAACCTTGTTTCTCGTTTGAGTGAGGAATTAAAGGAGTTTCATAAAGCATGATGAAAAAATGTTGAAGATAAAGATGCTTTTTTTGAAGAGTATTTTCATCATCTTACAGCGAAGTATGGTGAAAATATCATAAAGAAATTAGATCCAAAACGACTAAAAACTCGTACTTTCTCTTTACTCAAACATAAATGACTTTCTTTGTGAACGCTTTCGAAAGGATCACTTCATAAAGAATTATCTTTGTTACATAAGTCTCAAAAAGATGCCATGACAGAGCAGTTGTCTGCATTGCAGCGTGAGGTGACGCAATGATCCTTTAAACACATTTTTGAACAGACAGGTTTGTCGTTTTCTGTGTTTTTGAAAGAGCAATGAATAGAGCTTTTGGATGGTAAGTTTATTTTGAGACCACAAAGAACAAAAGTAAAATCATTAGCAGATATTGAAAAAGCACGACGTGCATATATATGAACAAAAGTTACGCAAGAAAGCCTTGGTATGACGTGAGCAGATGGTGCGATGAAGCAAATTTTCTCTGTTTGATATGATCATTTGCATACATTGCTTGTTACAAGTGCTGTACGTCAATATGAAGATACACTTCAGCAACATGGAAACAGAAAACAATTAGAAGCATTTCGTCAAAAGTTCACTGACTATACCGAGTGACATACGCCAACAATCTTTTCTGATTACCAAACAATACCATCATTTCAATCTGCACTGCAAGCGTTTTTTGCACAGCAAAATATTGATGATGCTCTTGTCAAACAACTAGAAAAAACCACAGTAACGTACAAGAATATGTACAAAGCAGGAGTTGATGTTGGTATTTACAAAAAAAACCAATCTATGTGAGATACGATCCCTTTATCGGAAGTTGCTCAAGATTTTTTTACTGACTTTGAATTGTTGAGTTCAAGACAAATTATTAAAGATTTTGTCGAACAAAAAGAATTTGCCAGAGAAGTTGCATGAGATCTAAGAGATGCGTTCGACGCTCCCAAAACACTTAATCAGTTTTTACAAAAATGAAAAGAACTTGAATCGTATTATTCCTCATTAGATTCTCAAAAAAATGGAACTGCTACAGAAGTCTCTTTGCAAGATTATAAAGATTATAAAAGCATTCAAAAAGAGATATGAGCATTGTATCTCAAAAAGGACGAAGAAAAAGATCATATTGAAAAACAAAATATACAACAAGAAATACTTACAAAAGAAAAAAAACAAACCGAGATTCGTACTCGTATCTCTAGCAAAAATCAAGATAAACAAGCATGGGCAACATATGCAGAGGATCTTGCTGACTTATTATGAGATCCATCACTAGCTCCTCTTCTCAAAAACTTGCAAAAACATGCGTTTGACCCATCAAAACTGACTACAAAAGAACAATGAAAACTTTCTACATATATGATGCAAGAACAACTAAAGAAAATTGAAGATATGTGAGATTTTGGAAAACATCTAGGTTTTGATATGAAATCATACAAAACGTTCTTAGAATGAATTTATGATTTAGATGTTCCTTGAGTAGAAATTGAATTGTGATCTAGTGGCAAAAAACTTGACTTTGTTTTTGCTTCCAAAAAAGGAGCTGATGGTGATACTTGATTACAAAAGGGTTTTTTGTGAAAAGCAATTACGCAACAAGATGTGACGGTCAAACAAATAGCAGAAGCTGATACAATGCCTTATACTGTTTCTTTGGATATGGCAAAAAGTTGACAAGAATCTGAAGATTTTTTGGAGAATGTTTTTAAATTAGCATGAACAACTTCTCCATTTTGGAACTTTGCTGGACGCGATACTCAGAGTAAAAGAAACTGAGTTCGTGTTGCAGATTGATACAAAGTTTCGATTACTCATCCGGATACATGAGAAACTGTTTCTTGATATCTCTCTCGTTATTGAAATGTCGTTGATGAAAAAAACAATGGTCAGGAAGTCTTTTTGTATGATACTTCTCCATCTCTTCCTTCCAAAACAAGAACATTATTATCTTGGAAAGATGGATCCCCAGTTGTTTTTTGATCCGCAGAAGAAGAAAAAAAATACACAATTACAGTTGATGAATCTGAAAAAATATTGCATCTCAACAAAGACAACCTTACAGCATTTGTTTCAACCCATCTTATTGCAAAAAATCTACCTGACGATGATAACTTTGATTATGTCAATCACGAAAAAGAAATGCAAGATAGCATCAATGATTTTATGTCAGAGTGATCTATATGAGCTGGGTGATATGCAGATACCTTTAACAAAGATTTGGACAAAGAGACAGTATTTGTTGATCAAAATGCTCCTTCTGAAATGAAAGAAGATTTGCTTCAAGATGATGTACTGCAAGAGCGAGATGAGATCGCATGAAGCCCGTCTCCAGACAAACAACATATATGAGCGACTTTACAACCTTGAGTGTGCTTGTGGATAAAAACAGACTATCGTTCAGAGTTTCCACCTCTTGGTTCTTCAAAGTACCGATCATGTATGGAAGTGGTAGATGTTGATAAATCATCTTTACCACGAAATGTAACACGAAAAGCAAAACCATGACATGGTAGTATTGGAGATTTAGAA
Source organism: uncultured Candidatus Peribacteria bacterium (assembly GCA_964526045.1). Lineage (GTDB taxonomy): Bacteria > Patescibacteriota > Gracilibacteria > Absconditabacterales > Absconditicoccaceae > CAZGIF01. The sequence goes on from CAZGIF010000003.1 coordinate 119,685, forward strand.
GGTAAAACCTACACAAGACCATTTAATGAATCTTTTTTGAGTAATGTCAAAAAAAAATCAAGTAAGGATGGTTTGTTAAGAATGCCCCCTTCAGGAAATCTATCTTTTGATCAATACCTCAAATCAATACAATCTCAAGGTACTATCAAACCTGACTTATTTCATGATCTTATGGATGTTAATTTTGATGGAAAAAACTTTATCAAAGATAAAAAGAAAGTTGTATTTTATGTTCCTGAAGAACATGCTCCAAGTTATACTCTCAAAGAATATGATGGCAGGTTAGAGCATCAAAAAGTGTTTTATTCGATACAGCAATCAGGAACTTGAAAATATGAAATTTCATGTGAATATATAGCCAAGGACAAAGATAATACAGACGAGAAAAAGAAGAATGATCTTGTTAAACTTGCATACAAAGCAGAAGTTGATAATGCATGATTGGCAACATTTTTTGCCGAGAGAGCATGAACACTTGCAACTGCAAGTTTAGAAAAAGAAAAATGAGAAGAAAAGTCTGAATATGAACAAATGAAAGATCAAGAAAAAGAAAGACAACAAGGGTTTTCATGATCTATGCCTCCTGGTAAAATCTACCCAATAACGATCAACTCTATTGTTTGATCGTTCAAAAATCTTTATTCAAAAATCCAAGATCGGTTTAAAGAACGCAATACAAAAGAAACGTACGAGTTTACAAATATGCTTATCTGATGAGAAGATGGTTTTTTCAAATCACTTTCAAATCTACCAATTATTTGAGGAGCACTGGAAGAAATTTACTTTCAACACAAAAAAGAAAAAGACGGGAAAATGATGGCAAAAATTCAGTATTATCTAGACAATAAGTTTAGTACGGATTTGCATCATACTCTAGTTATCAATAAAGAAGTCACGCCTTTGTTCCAAAAAATTGCAAAAGTAACTTCAAAGTGAGATTTGATTGATCTAAAGTGAGCGTGAACAGAACTGTCATTGGAGGAGCGTTACCAAGCTGCAGCTGCATTGTTGTATATGAATGACAAAGATGGTATGTATGCAAGATCTATGGCAAAATATATGAACACGTGAATTTATGTGAGAGCATTGTTGTGACATAGTGCTTGGTTGCGTTACAAATCAGAACGTGAAAAGCTTGAAAATATGGCAAAAAATCCGACTGACAACAGTAGGGCGTTGACAGCGCTCGCAAGACTTGAGATAGATTTTATTGTTGACAATCTCAGGTGAGGGTATTATTTTAGCAAAGCATGATCTCCAAATGATTTGTTTTTGCAACAATACCCTCGTGAATTGGCAAAAAAGATTTTCAATAGTTATGATGAAAAACAAGGAGAAAAATGATGGAAAGATGAAATGGATCATAAATTGAAAATATGAAGATTTGAGTTTGCACTCGAAGAGTTTGAATGAATGATCAAGTCCAATAGATTTTTCCCTGCATATTGATCGCTCAAAGCAATGTACACCCTGGCTTCAACACCCCAAGACAAAAGCATATTTTATAGGTGCGCATTTACGTTAATGATGTCAGGTTTACAATTTTTTGGAACAGATTATAATTTCAAAAATGATGAGTTACAAGTATTTTTTAGGAGTATACATTTGCCCATTGCAGATCGAGCTGTCCGAGATTGACAACACCAAGAAAAAATAGCTTCAATATTTGATATTGCAACGGGGTGATCTTTTACAGACAAAAAGTGAGCAAATTATTCTGCAAAGGATTTTACATATAACAATGTTCACAAAAACCTATGATGAATCAATTCATTTGCTAGTTGGCGAGATACAAGCGGTACAGACTGAAAACCTCACTGAGATCAGATACTAGAATTCTTGTCATGAAATCCTTGAGAAGATAGTATGATTCGTATTTTGGATCAATCACAAAAAAATGAAGACTATATGTACAAATGAAAAAAACTATCTGATACGCAACAAAAAAATCTCAATGAACTCGTAGGTAAATATGCTGAATCTGCTAGGTGAAAACAACTTATCCCCCTCAATACAATGTCAACAAAAGATGCATTGTATAAAAATATGCCATTACATGCAAAAATATTTGATACCTATTCAAGTCCATGAGATTCTCCTGAATCTTGACAAGTGTATGATTCTATTCGAAATAATCAAATCGAGGAATCTGAAGACCAACAGCATGTAAAGTTTGACGCTATACAAATTGAAGAGTTAAAATTCACTACTATAAAGATTTTGACAATACTATGATCTGTGATTGATGAATCAGCGGTTAGTAAGCTTGCAAGAGTTGCCAAAACAATTCAAACATCACCAACTATGTCAAAAACGGAAAAAGATCGTTTAGTTGCTTCTACTTTGTATTGAAGTGCATGGCAAGGTAAAGGTCCTCATCGGAAAGTAGATGCTACATTTAGAAATTATATACAATTTTTTTGTAATAATATTGAACTGATGCAAGAGGACGTACGAAATGAAATTGATGATTTTAATAGTGCTCCTGATACATCTTCCCTCGCATATAAACACAATCCATATGTGTATATTGACCCAGTCATACGATGAAGGTGAAATTCTCATGAACTACAACGTAGAAGAGAAAAACGAAGACAGCAAGCAAGAGCTGAAGATAAAGAAATTATCAATGAAGAGTTGGAAAGATTGTCTGATTCATACAAACAAAAAAAAGTACAAGCCTTGGATACTGCAACACCTCGATGACGTCAGTTTCTGAAAGATGTATATTGAATTTGAACTGCATCCAAGAAAAACCAAGATGATGTTTCTCAGCTCAAAAGAGAACAAGAATTACAACAGCAAGTGCAATCTGAAAGAATCCAATCTATTGAAGAAAACAAAACGAAAGTTGCAGTTTTGAATCCGGAGGCATACGACAAAAAAGATGCATATACACTTGAAAGTATACAAGAAGATTTGCCATTAGATACTTTATTGGAGACTGATGAACAAATTGTTGAGTTTATAGAAGGACGTTATAAACTAATGGATGTAAAAAATATTGTTGAGAGATTGAGAGGTACTATGTTTGTGAGATCTCGTCCAAAAACTGCTAAGGACTTGATTTCTAGTGAAGATGTTATCAATTATCTCAAAACAAGGTTTGAATGAGCGGATGAATATCGTCAAAAGGCAATTGCAAACAAATTAGAATCTAGTATACAAAGATCTGATTCTCGATCAGCTGCTTCCTAGGTTCTTTCAATGTATTATTACAAAATATGTCTTTCGTCTTGCAAAAAAATCAAATTTATGTATCACTTATGATGTTTGGGTGCTATATACAATAACAAGATACTAAGTATACATTGTATTCCAAATTATATGACTATGTGGATATTCTTCCACCGTGTCAGTTTATTTTTTTTCAATTAACGAATGGTTAAAAATACACAAAATACAGACTCTATTGATACTAATGACAATAATCCCATAAGTGAAAAGAAGATAGAATATACAAAAGATTGTAAACAGACCCTGACGTACGCTAGTATTATTTCTGATAGTAAACAAAATAAAATAGGTGCGGATGATTTGTTTTGGTGATGTTTTCATGTTATGCACAAACATAAACATGGGCATATTTTTTGGAAACTATTGTGATTTGATTCGATAGATGCATTGCAAGATGTATATGACAACAAAGTTGTGTGAAAACAAATCAAACAAAATGTTAAAAAGGCTGCACTTGTGACATCAACTGATAATGTTGATGCAGAAGCTGCTCAACAATTGTATCAAGAACAACGAACCTTGGTGCAAACTTTAGAGAATGAAATAGTTCGTCATGTCAAAAAGTGAAACAAAAAGATAGATCTCGTTTTGCTCTTATCTATTGCAATTTTGTATATGTCTCATGATTTGAGACAGTTGATAAATGATGAAGTTGGAGATGTTGATACTATATTAAACAACATAAAAGTATTTTTGGCAAAAATCAGTGCAAATAAAGTATGACTGTTTGCTTTTTTGCAGGAAGTTGATAAAGTTTTGGAGAACCTACATTTAGATATTAGCCAACTTACCACTATGTACGTAGCAGACGATGATGCAATCAAAAAAATGCTCGAAGATCTTGAAACTATGGAAGATAAAAATGATGTTGATTTTCAAAAAGAATCTGTCGTTTGATCTGTTCCAAACAATTGAGATATTGATATAATGGATCGTGATGATATGATCCAAGATGCAAACAGTAAAACAAAAAAGAAGAAAAAGAAGGGTGCTGATGAAAAAAAACTCACCATCGAATATTTTGGTACAGATTTGTGTCAAGAAGCACTTGATGATCACTTGGATCCTTGTATATGAAGGGACAAAGAAATACAACAAGTTATTTACACACTTTTGAGAAAAACAAAAAATAATCCTCTGTTGATTTGAGAAGCGTGAGTTTGAAAAACTGCAATTGTAGAGTGACTCGCTCAAAGAATTATTCAATGAGATGTTCCAGAAAAAATAAAGGACAAAAAAATTTATATGCTAGATATGTGATCTCTGGTTGCATGAACCAAATATAGATGAGACTTTGAAACCAGATTTAAAGCAATTTTAGAAGAAGCAGCAGACCCAACTAACAATATTATTTTGTTTATAGACGAAATTCATACCTTGATGTGAGCAGGATGACAAGCTTGAACTGATGATGCGTCTCAACTTATCAAACCCATGCTTGCAAGATGAAAAATCAAGCTTGTTTGAGCAACAACATTTGATGAATACCAAAAACATCTTGAAAAAGATGCTGCACTCAAAAGAAGATTTCAGGAAATTCATGTCAATGAACCTACACCAGAAGTAACAAAACAAATATTAGACTGACTCAAAAAACGTTATGAAGACTTTCATGGTGTTCAAATCGTAGATGCTGCAATTGTTAATGCAATACGTCTTTCACAAAGATATGTTCTCAATAAGTTTTTGCCTGATAAGGCAATAGATATTATTGATGAAGCAGCAGCAAGAAAGTCTACAATGATTCAAAAGTTGTGAAATGATGATGAATATCAAAAAGTTCTTCAACAAGTAAATCAAATAGACAAAGATATGGAGTTGTATGTAGAAAAACAAGATTATTATGCTGCAGCTGAGCTCAAAAAGAAGCAAGAAAAATTAAAAGATACAATGCATCATTTGAGAAATAATAAAAATATTCCTATACATATGAGACCATTAGTAGAAGAACATGATATTGGACAAGTTCTTGCAGACAAAACATGAGTGCCATCTGACTTAGTTACTGAAAATGAAATTGATAAGTTAAGAAGATTGTCTGCAACATTACAACAAAAGATTCTGTGACAAAATGAAGCAGTGAAAGCTATCGTTAAAACGTTACAAAACAATAGATTATCTGTAATCGAAAGAAACAAGCCAATTTGATCTTTCTTGTTTCTTGGTCCATCTTGAGTTGGTAAAACATATTTGGCAAAACTTATTGCTAAAGAATATTTTGGTGACGAGAAGTCTCTAATTAGAGTAGATATGTCCGAATTTATGGAGAAGTATTCTATTTCTAAATTGATTGGATCTGCTCCTTGATATGTCGGACATGAAAGTGGAGGAACATTAACTGAATCTATCAAAAGACAACCATATTCTGTCGTGTTGTTTGATGAGGTAGAAAAAGCAGATCGTGATGTGCTAAATATTCTCTTACAATTGTTAGATGAGTGACATATCAAAGACTCGAAATGAAGATATGTTAGTTTCAAGAGTACAATTGTTATTATGACTTCAAATTTGTGACATAGTGAGTTTTCAAAAAAAGTAACAACTATCGGTTTTTCTTCTTCTGATGCTACACTTGAAAACAAAAAAGATTTTGAAGAAAAAAAGAAAAGAGTACTTGATCAAGTAAAAGAATACATGTCACCAGAACTGCTGAATAGAATTGATTATAAAATTGTCTTTAGACCATTACAAAAGCCTTTACTCCAAGATATTTTCTCTTTGAAGATCAATGAATTCTTAAAAATTCGAAAAGAAAAATCTTCTGTCAAACTTCCAACATTCTCAAAGAAAAAGATTGCAAAAATTATTGATAAAATACATGATCCTGAGTATTGAGTGAGACCAATTGAAAAATACATTCATGATGAAGTTGAGTCTGAGATTATTGAAGAACTAATGAAAGCTAAATAATATTGTCTTCTATATAATAAAAACCAACTATTTTAGTTGGTTTTTATTTTTTTGTCAAATGTGTTTTTTATTTTATTAGGAAAATTAATCTTTTTCTGTGATTGTTTTTGTAAAAAATACTTGAAGCTCTCTGTTAAAACAATACAGTTATATTGTATATGTTATATATATTTTATTTATATTATTTATAAAAAATGAAAAAAACTTTTTTGCTTTGCCTAATGATGACTAGTGTTTTTGTATTTGTAGGATGTTCTTCTTCAGATACACAAGAACCAGTTGTTGATGATACAACTACAGTTGAAGTTGAAGCTACAGTTGATGGTGATACTACTGAAACAGAAGTTGAAGTTGATACTGAAACAGAAGACTCTATGGAATCATTTATCGATAGCCTAGAAAGTGATATAGATGAAGAAATAGAAAATATGGATGCTTCTGCAGATGCTGATACAACAGTTGAAGCTACAGAAACAACAACTACTACTGTTGTAGAATCTAACTAAATCTTTGTTTTGTTGGAGTTGTGAGTTGTTTACATGTCCACATATATCGAATGGTAATTTTTTTTGAGATAATAAAAGCTATATTTTTTGGACTCACTATATTGGTGTGAGTTTTTTATCTTAGATGAAAATACCTTTGATTAGCTGACGGTCAAACACAACAGCTTCAACAACTTCTTATGCCATGATATATGGTTTTTTGCGGTATTATGTTGGGATATATGATTGCTCATGTTTGGGCGTGAACGTTACAAAATGAAGAAGATAAGAAAAAAATATATATAAAGTCATTTATAATTGGAATTGGATTGTGACTATGCTTGGCTCTCGTATATATATTCGTCTAATTGGTGTTTTTCTCTGATTTTCTGCGTTTTTTTTGGTGTGATGTGGGTCTGGATTTGAGTGACAAGTTGTTTCTTTTGATGTGTTTTTGATGGATATTGGTCAAACCTTTGAACCAACATACACACAGTCAGTAGAAAATAAAAGAATAAAAGATCGTGTTATAGCTTCGTATGCATATCCTGCACCCGAAGAAAATCCTACGTTATTTGAAAAAAATATAATTATAGCTACAATTAGAAAAGAAGATGATGATTTAAATCTGCAAACGTTTTCACAAGTTGCTATACCGCAAATACAAAGAACCTTTGCATGATATATTGAATTATCTAGAGAGACAATTGATTTTGATTGTGCTGAGCAAACGAAGCAATGATTTATTCACAGTTTCTCTTTTGTACAAAATAATTCACAAGAAAGTGCGACGTATTACATTAGTCAATTGTATGTCGTCGGACAAGATACAATATTTGTTGTCTCTGCAGCGACAGATGTAGAAAGTGAATTGGGAACGTATGCATCATATTTCAAAACGATCCGCTGTGCAACGGATACATAAAATTTATTCATGTTTATCTTATATTTTTTTCTATGAATTCTACACCTGAGCAACAAAATTCACAACAAATCCCTTTTGCACCACAAAATTCTAACCCACCACAACAGCAGCAATATGCACCAGAACAGCAACAATATCAACAACAATATCAACAACAATATCAACAACCACAGCAATATGCACCAGAATTTCAACAACAACCAGTAACAGCATTTGTACAAAACGCCTTTATTCCTCAACAAGCGCCTGTGTATCAATCGTGACAAGTAGCTTGATCTGGACAAGGTTTTATGGAATGACCTTATGATCCTTCATGAGGTGAAGTAGTTGCAAAGACGTTGATATGATTGATAGTGTGAGGTATGATAGCTGCATTAATCGCTTTGGTAATTTTTGTGCTTGATACTGATTCTTTTTTGTCAGAAGTACAACCACTTTTGCCATTTATTTTGATATTAACTGCATTTATTTGTACATTGATTGGTAATGTAATGGTGATGTGAGCATATAGTTTATTTTATCCAAAAACATACTATGACTTTAGTAAGATGTTTTCTTCTGTTTTGCTAAGTACAGGTATTTTGTTTTTTCTGTTTGCTATAGTATATTTTATGTCAAATGTTCGTTGAGAAAATACGGTGTTTTTGGCATTGGCATTTCATGTTTCTTTTTCGGTTTTTGTGTCATATACAATGATGCAGTTTGTAACCAATCCAAATTATGCTAGCTCATCGTTTATGTGAACGGTTATCGGTTTTGCTTTGTCTGTAATTTTCTATCTTGGTATTTATAACGCAACCAAACTCAGCGCACAACAAAATCAAGTCTATTATCTTATGCTCTTTCCTTCTATTTTGTCCTACAGCCTTATTCCTTTTGCTACTGCAATTCGGGAAAAGATCTATCATAGTTTTTACGAAATGTGAAATGATTTTTTCTATACTCCAACATTGCAAGAAGCTCATCAAATTCTACAAGCAGCTTGAGAAGAAGACTGATTACAAGATGTAAACGTTGATATTTAGTTTTTTTAGACACACATGCATTCCGATCGATCTACACAAATGTCCACTATTATCCACAACGTTCATACGCAATTATGATACGTTCCTTTTTTGTCAGATTTATTTTCTCATACAGTATTTGGACCAATTTTGTCTACATTATCTTCTGATGAACAAAAAAAAGTTGACTGACTCCTCCGTACGTATGTCGAATCAATCATTTTAGGATCAAAAACAAAGTGATGATTGTATTTTAAGAGGTTTTATGAAACTCAAAAAGATCTATTTTGGGAGTTTAGACGCTTACAGCAAAAATTAAAAACTGATGTTGATTTTGATAAAACTGAATTTCAGTCTGTATGAAAAATTATAGAAGAAGAAATGTTTAGATACGAATGACTTCTCACTCAAAAAATGACAAATCAAGCGCAATGACTCAATAAAACTTTGGATGCTTTTTATGATATAGTCTACTGATTTTTTCCTTATTATAATGATATTGAATAATTTTATTTTTTTTGTATCTGTTGATGAAAAAAATTATACCGATTTTGTTGTTACTTACTACACTTTTGTTTGTCTGATGTGCCAAAAAAAGCGATCCATTAGATCAATTAACCCAGGTTCCGACCGATGATTCACTTGTTGAAGAAATAACATCTATAAACTCAGATGTATCTCAAAATAAACCGACAAGTGAGTCTGATTCAATTCTTGATGCAACGGTCCAAGAAATAGTTGAATGATGAGGAGTGTACGTTGCTTCTGTAAATGCAGAGCAACTTGATTCATTGTTAGAAACAGAATCTAATACGCAAATAATATTATATTTTCATAGTGAAACGCATGCTACAAGTCGTGCTTTTGTTGCTGATCTTGAAAAGAATATTTCTCGTATTCCACTTGGAACTGCAGTTGTCGTAGTTGATGTTGACGAATATCCAGCTATCGCATCTTGATATGAAGTAACTACTCCAAACACTTTTGTTTTTCTTGATGCTGAGAGAAGTGAGACGAATAGATTAAGTTTGGGGGTATTGCGCTATCAGGAACTTGCGGATAGATTATAATTTTTATATTACTCGTACATTGCTTATGCTTTGTCCTCAATGTCAGTCTAAAGATACAAAAGTTATTGATTCTAGAGTAGTTGAAGATGGTCATACTATTAGACGTAGAAGGGAATGTGAAAAGTGTGAGTTTAGATTTACGACTTTTGAGAGAAAAAGTTTTGCTGATTTGATGGTTGTGAAAAAAGATGGTACAAAAGAGTTTTATGATAGAGAAAAACTTGCAAAGTCTATTTCTTTGGCATGCGCAAAAAGAAAAGTTTCCAAAGATCAGATAGATGAAATAATTGCAAATCTAGAGAATAACCGAGGACAATCAAATAAAGAGATTCCATCTGATACTATTTGAAAAGATGTTTTGGTGGCATTAAGGCACACTGATCCAGTAGCGTATGTGAGATTTGCCTCAGTTTATATGGATTTTGACAACTTTGAGGATTTTAAACAAATAATATAACATGCACTTATATCTAATAAGACATTGACAAACTGAAGAAAATAAGTATAATATAATTGCATGACAATCTGATGGTACTTTGTCTGCTTCCGGAAAAAAACAATCACTTGCTATTGCTAGATTTTTTTCTGACATTTCTATTGATGCTATATATTGTAGTGATTTAGGAAGAGTACAACAAACGGCAGCGCCTACATTAGACCAACATTCTCATGCATATAGTGTTTTTGATTCTCGCTTGAGGGAAAGAGATCAATGAATACTAACGGGTAAGTCAAAATCATCTATTCAAGAAGAATTTTGAGAAAATTTGGATAATATAAGAGAATCTCACCCTTCTGTTGAGACCAAAGATGCAATGAATCTCCGTATGAAAGAAATTTTTGATGAAATTGTTAGTAAGCATAAAAATACTAATGATACTGTTGTTGTTTTTTCTCATCATGCATTTTTGCATGTTGCAATCAAATATTTTCATCAAGAATATTTTGCTACACGTCTTGTTCCTGGTCGCATAGAGAATGCTTCCATCACACATTATCATATAACGTGAGAGAGTGCTCAAATAATTATAGAAAATGATACATCTCATTTGTAAACAAAATCATCTTTTACTTTCTATGTTCTACATATGCTTTTAGGATTTGTTCTGATTATGCTCGTTATATGAGTCTGAATAAGTCTCAGCATATACTCTATGTTTGTGCCTTTTATAAAGGACTTATGAGATGTAAAATTTTATAATATGGCGTATTATTGAGCAGTATCTTCATTGGAAAGAGCAAATTTAACACTGAGATATCATGAAGCGTGATTTGAAGGTTCTTGATGACGAGCATGAACGACTACTTTTGGTCCATCTAGTGACTATATTTCTGGTTCATTTTGATTTTTGTCGAAACAACAAAATGGTATGAGACGACAAATATGATCAAGAACAGTTTCAATTCCTGCAACGTGAGATGGTAACGTCAGCGTTTTATTCAATGCAGAAAGTAAAGATTATAATGTTTTACCATACTACGCTAGAGAAACTATCGCATTAACTCGTGATATTACTTCAGATCCAGAAAAATTTTATACTGTACCAACGTACCCTACTGATTTTCAATCATTTGATGGTCTACGTATTGATCTGTTTTTTAGACTAAATCCTACGATTTACTCGTGATTTGATGCATGATTATGATGAGCATGATCTTTAGATGACCAACAAGATATTGATTGAGACAGACTAGCCAATGATGAACTAATTAATTGGTCTTGGCAATGAAATTATAACGCAAACTGATTTCGTATTATTCCTACCAAAAAAGTTACGTATTTTGGTACAAGTGCTGTAGTTTCAACTGATGATATGGCAATTAGAGAATCTTTAGTAAATGAATTATATCCTGCTTCTGCAACTGATACTGCCAATGTATCTTTTACTGATTCCTTTCAGCCTTTAGCTGTTGCTGGTGCCTCGGATGCATGACAGCATACTATTATTTCGGAACAGGCTGCTACTATTCAAACAGATACGTTTGAGGATATATTTGCAAATGGTTCATATACGGATATGACATTAACATTTTCTCTTATAAATTTTTTGCAAAGTAAAGTGTGATTTATTTACCCTTTTTTGGAGTATAAAGCAGAGTTTAATGACTTTGAAGTTCCTGATAGATTTTTTACGATAACATCAGTCTGAACTGTATGAGACTTTACCGTCACAATTGTGACCAAAAAGCCAACGTTTGAATGATGAGTTGCTGGAGACTTTACTGTTATATTCTAAAAAAGTACTCTGTATATCTAACTTTTTTTGCTACATTGAGAATAATCTATATCAAAAAATCATCTAGAGAAGTGTAAATTAGCTCAATGATACTTTTCCAGTTGTCACTCAAAGAAGTAAACTCTTGATTTCATATAGTATATGTTCAGCCAAAACTAACTGTTGCTCATGATGCGCACACATGACCTCACCCCCCAAATGATTGTGCGATTTTTTGACAATTAACTACTCATTTAGATCTAAGATGTAATTTTATATTATAGTCGTTCACTTCAAACAACACAATCAATAGTGGTCAGCGAATATCTTGCATCATATTAAGTGCAAATTTTGCTTCAGCTCTTTGTACGCCATATTCATTTCGTTCAGATGCATTCGTCCATGCCCATAAGATGCTTTGTGATTCGTTGCGTTGCATTCTCGAAAGTACGACTTGCATATATTGTGTTGCGTCAAAGCTTTTGGAACGAAACATTTCCATAGTAATTGTGTCTTTGTCTGCTCCTGCTTGTATCAAAGACAATGCAACTGCAAAGGTTCTTGTATAGTCACTTGGAAACAAGAAATTTCCAGAATCTGTAGCTAATCATAAGTACAAATATGTTGCAATGTTTGCATCCAATAATTTTGGTCGATTTTGTAATATGATGTCCGTCAACATCTCGCATGTTGCAATAGAGTCAGTATCTCTGATTGTCAAAACTGTATTTGGGCTCGTGTCTGCAACGTGATGGTCAATAATAATTATTTTTTGTTTGTCAAAGTAGTCGGTATGTTCTTGTGTTATTGTTCTAATACGACTATATGGCGTAAAATCACAAAAAATCATAAGATCATACGTTCCATAGTCAAAATTCGTCTCTACTTTTTGTATATCTTCCAAAAAAAGAAATATATCTGACGGTGTGTTCGTTGTGAAAAGACGTGTTTTTTTTGATAGTTTTTGGCAGATGGCTCCAAGTGCGAGTATAGATCATACTGCATCCCCATCGACATTCTCATGCCCAAAAATAGCTATAGTATCTGCTTCTTGTATCAATATTTTTAGTTTTTCGCTCTCTTGTGTACGTATCATTATTGTATTTGAATATGACAAAAAGATATCTGTAGTATATGGATTTACGTTAAAATAACAATAACTTGTTTGAGAGTTAGAGCTTGAAACCATCTATAAAAACTATACAATCTTGTCAGATTTTTATTTTTATTTTTTTGGATGACAAAAAAAGAGTACGTAGTTAAACTATTAACAGCACTTTTGGATGAATGGCCTCTTGCGAGAGGGTTATTGATGCTTGTTGAACAGAATAAATTTTCTGATGAGACTTTGAGTGCATTAACTGAGATATTCAAACAAGCAGTTCATACTGTTTCTTCAAAAATAAAACAAGACAAGTTACAAAAAAGTGCAGATTATTTGCAAAGACTTCAACAAAAAGAGCAAGACGAGCAAATGGGTGAGGATGAATTGAATGATTTGTTAGATTGAATTTAGTCCCTTTACATTGTCTTGATGTATGAGCTATAGATATGTTTCTAAGTATTTGTTTGTAGTAACAGTTCTTGTTCTTGTACTTTTTTTTTTCTTTTGACGTAAAACGTTTTCTTTGTCATATGCATTAGATGCTGAGAGTCAAAAAATCATAGAATCTTTTCCTTTTGTATTTGAAGATGCATCACAGCAAATAAATAGATGACAGTTTTTGAGAAGTTTGGCGCAATGGTACCCAGTTTATATGCAGTCGAAGTGACAAAATGTTGATTACAGTGCTACAAATGCACTAGATGATTCGTTGTTTACTGATGTAACTCTTGAAGAATCAAGGTCTTGGTTAGCGTACTTTGCTTGACGTGGTATTTTTACCAAACAAGAACGTTTTTGATTTGCATCTCCTTTGACGCTTAGTGATTTTATAACCGTGATGAAGAGGCTATGAATTGTTTCTTCATTAGATGAGTGCCGTAGATATCATATTTGTGACAAAGAGCTGACCCAAATATCTCCATTTGTTATCTGAACATATTTGCGTTTTATATCAAGACTTCTGAATAGTGATTTGAGAGTTCATCGAAATAAACCCATCCAATATATACAAAATAACTATGAACCGTTTTTGCCTCCATCATTTCGTTTTCCTCTCAAGCGTCAGTCTCTCAATTGATGTTATTTCTATTCACTTAGAAATATTCTTGTGTATAAATTTGGTATTGATATAAATATAGCTACAGCAGAAAAATTTATAAATAAAAAGCTCACAGATTTAGCGAGTCGAAAACACCAAGCAGATTTTAATGGTATTACAAACATTTACGTTGAAGAAAAGTTTCATATTGAATCGTTGATTACGTTGTTGCAAGTCTGAGAACCTGTTGCCGTTTCATATCTGTTAGATTACAAAGATAAGTATTGAAAGACACAAACTGTTGCTCATGTTGCTTCTGCGTATAGTTTTGATTATGAATGAGTACGGGTAGCAGAAACAGTTAGCAATTCATATGTAAGAGTTCCTTGGTCCAAACTTTTTGATGAAAATTGAATGTCCAAACAAAAATATATGCGTACGGTTTTTTATAACCCAAAACAATATCGGTCGGAAAGTGAAATATCGAGAGAAAAAGACAATAACTTTTTATTATATGAACGATAATGTATCTAGATCAACATAACATTATTTGTCTTTGACAGACTGAACAAAACCCAAAGATATTTGATATTCAAACCAATGTCTATAGTTTTTCTTCACAAGATAAAACCGTGCTTGTCTATCACAAAAATCAGATAAAACATATGCAACTCAAAGACGTCTCTCAAAAAATGATCTTGTATTATCTTCATAAACACCCTGAGTTAGCTTTGCAGATAGACGCAGAGGCATTTTCTTTGGCATTTTCTCTTTTTTCTTGATTTGATGAAAATACATGAGAGTCATATAGCTTCTTGTACAAAAAGTGACAACAAGATTTGCCATTTTTGTCTTCTGTATTACAAAAATATCTACCTGACGCAACTTTGGGTTTAGATTGATATATCTGTAAAGTACGTGGTGTGCAAGATGTTGCTCTCGATTGGAAGACATTACGTTCACCGAGTCAGATTTTGTCTTTTTTGTATTGATTAGCGTGTGTGTATGGTACACGACAAGAGAAATGATGAGTATTGCAAACCATCAAAATTCATGTTCCTTTGTTTGGTATTTATGAATCACAAGCTACTGTTTTTGTCTGATTTCAAGAAGTTTTGTTGGAACGTGGATTGTTTTATGCTGTTCGCAAAAACGAAAATGATGATTGAACTATCGTAGAAATTACAATCACCGATCAAGAGCTTTTGACCCAATTCGTAAAATGGCACGAATCTCTTGCAACTTTTACATGAATTGCTACAAATGACCTTGTAGAGTATCATGCAAAGCTTCTTGTTGCATATGCACAAGATAATTGATTTGCGAACTTTGCGTGCAATATTCATCCCCATTGTATCAAGTTATTGAAAAAATAATCTGACAGGGGAGTGTGTAAGAGGGATTGGTGTAGTCGGTAACACAGCGGTCTTCGGAACCGTCGTCGGGGGTTCAAGTCCCTCATCTCTTGTATTAATATAAAACGTATTATTCCTCAAATATAAAACCACCACTTCTTATGAAGTGGTGGTTTTTATTATATAGGAAATTCTAAAAACGAAAGTTTACCTACGTGGATGCAATATCCTTATAATCTTGAGCGTTTGTATATTTTTCTTTTTGATTCTTAGTTTTCAACTATTGCCCAAGTATGTTCCTCCTGTGTCAATAATCGTGACTTCTCATGCTTCATTTGGTCATTCTAAAACAATAAGGCTATGGTTTCAAGAACTAAGCCAAACTTTGGGGTCTTTGCCTGGAGGTTTGTCAAATATGTTTCAATTGTGTATCATGAGCCGTGATCCTGGTCAGATGAGTTTTTTGTTTTTTTCATAAGGAATTTGTTCATATATATACTTTTTTTTGCCATTATTATACTCCTTGATCGTTGGATCTGGTGCGTACGTACGGTGCAGTTCATCTTGTTTGGTAAGTACTTTAGGAACTAATCATGCTTCATGATAAATTCATTGTGGACCATTCCAGCATGTACTAAAAGATACATTTTGATTGTAGAGTTTATATGCAGCTTGTATGATTTTGTCCTTGTGTTTTTCTCTATTTTGAATTCACTCCTTTTCGAAATTATTAAGTTCTTCATAATGCTGAGAATCAGTTTCCAAGGCAGTGGTGTTTTGCGAGACTTGTTGTTCAAATTTTAGTCTGCTGTGTCTTGAAATGTTTCATCAGTCTGTAGCTGTCGTCATTGAGAATACAAAGAGTATAGTCAGTAATATAGTATGTTTTTTTAGATCTGTTCATGAAGGTTTTACTGGTTCTTTAGTAGTACTGTTTTGTAGTTTTTCTGAGCTATACATTTTTTATGAAGTTTATAGAAAAATTAAAATCAGCATATTGTATTTGATTTTTCAAAAATATGCATGAGTTGTTTTTGTCGCTTAGAATTAATTATTTATCAAACTATTCTTCTTCGTCGTCACATACAGAGAAATCAAACGTATTTGGATCTCATCATTCTTCATAATATTTTTGAGCTTCTTTTTGTCTATTTTCGACATCATTAGGTTCGTCGTATATTTTTGTACTTGGTGTTATTGCTCTCATAACAATAAAACGTCCTGAGATTGGATCAAAGAAGTAGTCTTGTGTAATAACTTTGTCTGGTCATCATAATTCAAACATGATCTTAGGGCTAATTCATATTTGTGGTGCTGGTCCTGTTATATTAATCCTTTCTAAAATGTTTTTTTGTGCATTGACTGATGCAACTTTTATTATACTTTCTACAAATTCATATCATGACTGGTATGTTCAGTTTGCATGTGAAGTAGAATCCATATTTGATCATCATACATACATTTTTAGGTCTTTAGTATCTTCTCCAAAGTCTTGTAAGCGACTTTGTAATGTTTTTTGTAGCTGTTCTGTTAGTTCTTTT
Source organism: uncultured Candidatus Peribacteria bacterium (assembly GCA_964526045.1). Classification (GTDB taxonomy): domain Bacteria; phylum Patescibacteriota; class Gracilibacteria; order Absconditabacterales; family Absconditicoccaceae; genus CAZGIF01. The sequence goes on from CAZGIF010000003.1 coordinate 136,572, forward strand.
GATTGTGAGATTCTCTTTGCATCGATATGACAGACAATATGTCTGTTTTGTTTGTCTTTGATCAATACATAAAAACATGAAATATGTCAGGTTGATAAGACTCATTTATTGGTTTCATTTAGTTCAGATATCATAAAGATTTCTGGGACACATCATTCGAATTCACTATATTGAATATCCATGACTGAAAATCACTCTCAGAACCGTTCCTTTATTCATGGTAAATTTGCAAGAGCATTAGTTTCTTGAGTTTTTGGTATATGTAGTGCCTGACTACTATCTTCAAGAGTGTAGATTTGTGGTTGCCATTTATCAATACAATTTATGATATCGTTTGGTCGTCACATATTTTCTAATTTTGTAAAATATTCTTGTCTTTTTATTTCTAGAGAAGTTGTGTCGCTTTGTCCGTAAGTATATCATGATATAGCTAGCAAAATAGGTATTAGTTTTAGCGTGTTTTTCGCTACTTTTGGTGCTTTTTTGATACTTTCTTTGATGTCAGTAAAAAATGTATTCATATTGTAATTCTCGGTTTAGTAAAAAATAGATTATTGTAAAATAGAGCAATAAGTCAATATGAGTCTTATTTACTTTTGATCCGTAATCCAGGCTTTGTTTTTGAAAGAATTTAAGATATTTTCAAAGTGCTTTTTCGATACATAAGAACATCGTGTCGTAATGTATTTCAAGCTAGTGTATTTAATTTTATGCTAATTTTTTTTGATAAGATTTTTCTTTGTTCTTGAGATAGTCACAGTGTTTCTCTATCTATTTTTTGTTTTATATTTTCCCATCAACTAAAAGCAGTAAGTTCTGATGATATAATTTGTATGTCGTTATTGTTTTTAAAAAATGAAGCATCTACAAATGAAATAGGGCATATATTTATATAATTAGTATTTTCTTTTATTGAATTATAATAAAAGGTTCCATCTGTTTCATTTATGTACACGATTGGATTATTTCATAAGAAGTTTCTATTGATATAGACTCATTTTCATTCTTTATATCATCATTCTTGTCGCAGTACACTAAGTTTTCCATCGTATGTTATTGCTTGTATTGTGTTTGCATTTCGTATATAAGAAAGAATTCTTTGGAGTCAGAATACGTGATATCATTTTTCTGTCATTGTGGTTTGTTCTGGTATATCATATAATAGTTCTTGGAAGACTGAAAGATCTCAGACCTCGTATTCCTTTTCTCAATCTATTACTATACTTTCACTATTGTCAGGATTATTTTTTAGCATATATAATTTATTTCATACTTTTTGTCAGTAAAATACATCTTTGAATGTTTTATCTTTGTAATATGTTGTATACTGAGGTAGCCCATTTTTGTCTTTGTTATGCATTATAAAAAATGGTTTCTTTCATATAATTCATGCATAGTTTATATAGCTATATCAATCTGTTATTGCTATAGTATTAAAAAATCATACGGTTTTTCGTAAACCTTCTGATGTTTCTTTTTCGGTAGTATAAATAACATCTCATTCATTACTTACTTCAATAATTTTTATATTCGCTTCATGAGTTGCAACTAATTTGTCATTTATAAATATGTTGTAATTTCAGTCTATATCTCTTCATACCCATGTCAAATATGTTTTATTAGGAGAAAAGTAGATATCATTTGATATATAATCAAGTTTTGTATTTTGAACAAGTATTTCTCAGTTTTTTGTTAAATCTTTTGTTTTTCAGTTTTCTACTACTAAAAAGATATTTCAAAATCAGTCACATATTTTTTTCTCAATATATCTTTCTGTATTTCAAATAATATTTCATTTATACTCTATATTACCTCAGTTTATTATTGCTGTAGACACTTGGTGAGTATTGTTATCTGCACAATACATATACTGATTATTTATTGGAACAATAATGTTTTTTTCTATATATATTTTTTCATTTTGTCAGTTACTTACTACTCACCAAAAATTATTCTCTGTATCTATTGTATATTGTAATACGAAGTGTTTCTCAGAAAAAGACTTACCATTTCGTATATAGATATATTGTGCATCCATAGCATCAGAATAATGTACGTTTACAAAAAGAATAGTTTCACCATATCGTTGTATATTTTTGATTGGCGTATATAAAAATTCTTTTTTGAGATGAGGCAATTGGATTCTCGAATCGACAAAAAAGGATTCTTCTTCCACTGTATACGCAGTTTTTTCTCACACTCAAAAAATTGCTTTCACTGTTCAATTTGTTGCGAATTGTGTACAGTTTTGAGCAAAAGTATATCCGATGAATAATGAGATTATGAGCATTGTTATTATTTTTTTCATTTCTTTTTTGTGATATAAAGTGTGATGTATTTGTACGAAGTCTTATTATATTTGCAAATACTTTTATACCACATCTTCGCAACTTGCAAAGGAGAAAATACGTTTTGTTGTACAAAGTATTTGATCAAAAGATATACTTCCACTATAGTCAGATAAAGATTTTTAGTTTTTTGACAAAAAATATGGGATTGGTAGATGATACAACAGCAATAGCAAAAGAGTTTCTCTTGCAACTTAATCAAGAATATGCGACATTACATACGGCATACGAAGAGTTATTTTGGGTGAGTTATATGGGAGATCATTCGAAAGACGATGACTTTACAGCAGCTAGAAATGCACTCGATTCTTTTAGAAACGACAAAAGTTATATACAAAAAATAGACAAACTGACCGAAGCAACGTCTGACCCAAAAACGTCTGAAAGACTTCAACATTGGAAGTATTTTTTTTCTTTGTACGATGTTCCTGCAGAACTGGATCCACTCAAACAAAAAATTGACAAGCTAGAATCTGACATACAACAGCGTATGTCAAAGCATAATACATGATATATTGATCCGAAATCATCATCTTTTGTGCAAGCGACACATTCTGCAATGCGTATGAGAATGCAAACTTCAAGTGATGAGACGTTGAGAAAAGCACTGTTTGATGGTTCAACTGCAAGTGCATGTGATTTTGCAAAAGAGTATATCGACCTTGTTCAGTGGAGAAATGAATATGCACGCAAAGCCTGATACAAGAACTTTTATGATTATAAAGCTCAAACTGAAGATCGTATGTCATGTGACGAGATTTTCTCGGTGTTTGATTGACTTACATCAAAACTCAAAGACGTTCACGATAAGATGAGAGAAGAAGAAAAATCAATGCCTTGACTTCGTCAGCCATGGAATTTTGGGTATATGATGTCGTGAGATTTTATCAAAGAGGAAAACGAATATTTTCCTCTGCAATCTATGATTGATGTATGGTGACGTTCTTTTGCAGCACTAGGAATCGACTATAGATGATCAAAAATGAAATTAGATTTATTAGAAAGAAATGGAAAATATAATAATTGATTTTGTCATGCGCCTATTGTAATTCATTATGACAAAAATGGTAAAAGAGTTGCCTGACAGACAAATTTTACTTGTACTGCTATTCCAGGTGAAGTGTGATCTTGATTTAGCGCTTGAAATTGTTTGTTTCACGAAGGGTGACATGCAGCTCACTTTTCAAATTCAGATCAACAAGATGTTATTCTCAATACAGAATACCAACCTCAAAGTAGTTCTTGGGCAGAAACTCACAGTATGTTTTTGGATACAATGTTTGATAGTATTGAGTGGAAAACTAGATATGCAGCTAATCTAGACGGATCGTTATATCCATTTGCTCTTCACAAAAAAATCACACTCAAAACCCACAAAATCAAAGCAAGGCAAATGCTTCATATCGCAGCAGTTGTAAAATTTGAACAACTGGTATACGAGATGGACAAAAACCTCACTCTCGACGCGATTGTAAAAATTGCATCAGATGTATCTCTTGAATATTTTGATTATACAACTCCTAGTTTGTGGTTGTTGACTGTACCACACATATATTCACGATCTAGCGCTTGTAGTTATCATGGATATGGGATGGCAGATTTGGCAGTTGCACAATGGAGAGATTATTTTTATCAAAAATACTGATATATAGTAGATAATCCACACGTTTGAGAAGAAATGACAAAAGTATGGAAATTGTGATCTAGTCTTGATCCACAATCTATGCGAATACAAGCATTTGGTTCAAAACTTTCTCCCGATGCGTATCTTGCTGATATCTTGATGGATGAAGAAGAACTGTTGGCTCTTCATCAACAAAGAATTGATAGACTCGCTTCTGTTCCACAGTATACAAAGCCCGTTGATCTTAATTGACCAATTTCTCTACGAGATTGAAAACAAAAAATTGCTGACTCAGATGAGTCTTTTGAGACGATGTCAGAGAAACGAAAAGATTTTATCAATGATAGACTTTCATCAAAATAAACATCCTATAATATTAAAATTACTTGTATAAAAAAAATGGAGTCGACTATTCATCGATTCCATTTTCTATTTCAAAATTTACTGTCTTTATTGCGTTTTCTTTGAAATCTGTATGATCTTTACATCTATTGCTTAGCTCCTGACTAATGCGGTTTAATCGAGGTCAGTTGGTTTCTTTTGCTCGACATACTCGTCCAGGTCTTCATCAATGATTATCATTAACCAGAATAATATGCTCTATACATGTTTGATATATTTCATTTCGTATGTCATTAGGTCACGACATTCATGCATGAGTATCAAGAAATGGCTCATGTGGGTAGTCGAATTCGAACAATGCCATACGGTATCATAATTCTCTGATCATATAGGTAATGACAACTCTTTTCTGATCTTCATTTAATAGATTAAAGTTTTCACGAATACCACATTCTATTCGCATTCTGCTAAAATATCATCACGTGTCAAAAACTCTTCTGCCATCTGGACTTGAGCCAATTGTGTACAAATTATAATCTGCTACCATTTTTATAAGATGTTCTATTACTTTCATTTGTCTTTTACTCGCACTAAGTGATTTCTCTAATTCTTCAATGTGGTATATTCTGATCTCGTCAGTATTTGAACTTGTGTCATTTATAGTCTTGTTGTTGCCACCATCAGATTCAGTTCACTGTATGATTATTTCATTTGCTACAAAGGGTCTTTCTCCATGAAGCTTTTCATGTACGCTACAACTTGAGAATCACATAGCTACCGAAACAACTAAAAATATCTTAGCTATTTTGTTTGTAAATTGTTGTTGTTGTGATTTATATTTTGGTGTTTCTCTAGTTTCTTGTTGTTTTTCTCTAGGAAAATATGTTTCAGGACTCATCGATATGATAATTATTTCTAATAAAAAAGTATCCTATGCGATGCATAGTTTTTTTTTGTGATTACCAATCATTGGTACAAAATGATATATATGTTTAGTTTATATTTTTCTTTGTGTGTTTTTGTTGCTTATGGTTAGGTTGTTTTGATCCTATTATGTGATTAGTTATTGTGATCACATTTACTATATTACGTTTTATGTTTTTTATATGTGACAATTTTTTAGAATATGTCTATATCTTGTAAATCTATTGTTGTGCTCACCACACCCAAACTCTATAAATTTTGATGATGATAGCAAGAGCAGTCAGATAATTTTTGTTTGTAAATCTTGCCTTTTTGATAATACTGTTGATATTTATTATGCTGATGCTTTTTATGTTACTTTGTTTTTTGTTGCCTCCATCTGAAGGAAAATCTGAAAGTATTGCTTCTTGAGAAACGTATCAGAAGACTAATTTTTTGTGTAAAAATCCTCAACCAATAGATATTGCAACCACTGCAACTCCCAAAGAACTCAAATGCACTGGTTCGAGGTTAGATGAAGCAATTGAGTTGAATAAAAAAGTTTTGACAAGTCCGCGCTGTCCTGCGATCCAAAGATATACGTGAGTAATGTTTTGAGCAATAGACTATGAGACGATGTCTTCACCTGGACAAACGTATTTTGCACATCATACATTGATTTTGTCATCGATGTATTGACTTTTGAGACCTTTGGATATGATTGCCAATTACAAGTTGCCAGTGACTACAAAACTTGCTCATTATCGACGTCATGATGTTACACAATCACTATTGTCATTCGCAAATGACAAAAATATATTGTTTTGTGATATGCTTTCGTGACCGTATCGCAATATGATTGATTGGAAAATACTTAAGCAACATCAGAACATACACACCTGTCAGATTAATTTTTTGAAAAAGAATACCACCTGACAGCTAGTCAAGTATACCCACTGAGTCAAGTCAGTCAAATGAAAGCGGTTTCGCGACATCTGCGAATCTTCTGCCAAAAATTTGGATCTTGAGCAAATGAAGCAGGGGAGTTTGGATGTGGTTGGGTAGGAAGAATATTTTTTTGAATACTGATATATTTTGATTTTTGGGTATTAATCATATGTTATATGTCTCTAATTTGGGTTTAATCCTCAATCTATTATATTTCACCGACGCATAGCATTTCACTGTAATAAGTAGATAATTAGTATTTTTTGTCATTCAATTTTACCAACTGATAGTAAATGACCTATGTTCTTCTCGTGTTCGTCTTTTTTGAGTTGTATAATGTAATCTCAAGCTGGTACAAACGTTAGTATCTCTCATTTTGACTTATCATTTATAGAATCTACATTTCTAGAATCTACTAACATTACAGGGTGTTTTTTGCTATCAAATGCGAGAATGAGTGATTCTTTTACTTTTTCTTCTCCATCAGAATAATCAGTAGTAATCGCAGTAATTATGTCAATACCGAGTTGAGGTTGATTTTTTTCTATTATCTTTTTGTCTTGATTTATATTTAGATTCAAGCTATTTATTTTTTCTCTTAATTTGTGATTTGTCATAATAATTTGTTTTTATAAATAATATATTAACTTATTTTTCTGTTTTCAAATGTCAACTGTTTTATTTATTTTTTTTATATTTACGATTTTTTATTTTCACTGAATATATTATTATTAAACTTCTTATATTTTTTAACATCTTTCAAAAGCATACGAAGGTGTACGTGATATTGTTGATGATTTTGTATTACGAGGGACGATATATGATTGGTCAAACAACGAATGTTGCGTAATTGTACTATCTTCTAGCTCTCATAGATAAATCCCCGTTGTTCTACACAAAACGTTTCACCATTGAACCGTTGCAAACAAGGAACGAATACACGTGATCAAGTAATCTATATCATCCGTATGGTCAGGCAATCTTTTGTCTACAGAAAAACGCTTAAATTCTTTGGTTCTAAAAAATAGTTTGATATAGCGAGTTTTTGTATGCGTGTGATGCAAATGTGCAATTGCTTTATCGATATTCTCAGAAAGGCGTTCCCATATGATGTTTGCTTGGTTAGTAAAATGAGGATGAAACGATCTACTTCTGTGGATACCACGAGGATATTTTTTTGCCGCGAAAGATGTTGCATTGATGCAATTGACCTCATACCATACCTTGAGTCAACTTTTGCCAAGAAGAGATCTGACAAATGTGTACGGAAGGCAAGCAAAATCATATGCTGTTTGGCAGTGTGAGGCTAGTTTGGCTTGTGTGCGACGACCAATAAAAGGCACCGCTTCTAGAGGAAGTGTTTTGAGAATATCATAGATATTTTGTTTATCTAGTCCGACACACTCTCCAAAAGGCTTATTGATTTCTGCAAACATTTTGGCAAGTATCTTGGTTGGTGCAAGTCATATTGAGACTGGAATTCCTACGTTTTTTTGTATGGATTCTTTGAGTCTCTTTGCTATTTCTTCGTAAGATACGTTGTACATGTCAGCATAGTCTGTGATATCAAAAAATGCTTCATCTATACTAAATTGCTGTATTACTTTTGTATGTTTTATCAAAAAAGACATCAATTTTTGGGAAATGGTCTTGTAATATGCAATGTCTGGAGAGACGTAGTGTGCGTCAGACGGAAGTATTTTTTTTGCTTCTCGTACGGGTGTTCAAACCTTGATACCAAATGCTTTGGCTGTATAATTTCTTGCAATGATAACATCTTTGCCAATACACACACATGTATTCGCCCAATCTGGGTGTCTATAGACTTCGCAATTTGCATAAAAGCTATCGCAATCTACTAATCACCGAACTTTTGTAGAAAGAGGAAGATTCATAGTATCTTATATAAGAATATTTATTCTTATATAAAGAGAAAGTTTTTATTTTGTGAATTAGATTTTTTTTCTACATTTCTTATTTCATCATGTGGAGCACTTCGCTCTTGAAGAGGGTGACTTGTGATGAGAATATACATGGCAATATGTATTTTTGCTTTGTAATCTAGTGTGAAATATAAATCAAGATGTGGGAAATAGTTTGGCTTACTCAAAAAACGCAGGTCCTAAGTGCTGTTAATCTCAATAAACACTGGAAAAAATATTAGGTATTATTAGAATGATCGCGGGAATAGTGTTATTGACTGAGAATTAAACAGGGTGCGGGGTTTCACACTAGGACGTACGTTAGCATAAATATTATCTTTATTTTATTAATTAATTTTTCAAGTATGAATATCCGAATAACAGTTCCTGTCTTGATCTGATGACTATGGCTTATGACTATGGTCATGGAGTATTTTTTTCTTCCTGCTATGCACCGTATAGCTAAGAAGCTCAATCTGTCAGATGATATTGCATGAGCGACGCTGATGTCTATTGCGACAAGTGCTCCTGAAATTAGTACTGCTCTGATTGCACTCTTTTTTTCTAGTACTATGGCTGCAAATCCTGCTCTTTGACTATGAACAATTGTATGATCTGCACTTTTTCAAATTCTTGTTGTTTTGTGATCTGTCTGAATAATGAGAACAAGCAAACTCCAATGGAGGCCTATTGTGAGAGATATGGTTGTATACTTGATAGCGGTCAGTCTCTTGTTTTTTCTTATTTCAGATGATTTGCTTACTTTGTGGGATGGAATTATCTTACTTTTTGTCTATGTTTTGTATGTTTTTTTTCTTTTATGGTGGAATAAAAAATATCCACAAAAAGATCACATTGATGCTTTTGACGAAGTAGAAGAAGAGGCAGAGGGTATTTTGACAAAGACATTCGCTACAAATCATACTCGGGGTATTTTTTTTCTGAGTATTGGTGCTATTGGTTTGATCTCGTATTATCTTGTTTTAGCGGCTGAGTCTATTGCTGGTTGGATAGGAATACCTTCTGTTATCATTGCACTCACTATTTTGGCATGAGGGACATCGATACCAGAACTGATCTGATCTGCTCAAGTGAGTAAAGAATGAAAATGAGAAATGGCTGTTGCTAATGCTGTATGAAGTAATGTTTTTGATATTCTTGTAAGTTTTGGGCTTCCATTGACAATCTATATTCTTATAACATGAGAAAATATTAGTGGTTTCGCTGGTTCTCAACTGACGTGATCTTTCTATCTTCTTTTCGCTTCAGTGGCTGTTGTCCTTTGACTGTTTGCAGTGAGGAAATTTGTCTTTGATAAACGACTATGACGAGGTCTTGTAACTGCATATGTTGTGTATGTTCTTTGGATTGCTTTTGCGTAATGTCTTCACGTTTTCTTGGTATACTTCTTCTTGTTCTTACTTTTTTTTGTCTTTTCTCATAACATGAAAAAAGAAGAAAAGTATGCGAAGACAAGATAATACAACTCAACCAATCATTGACTGCCGTGGCTGTCAGTGATTTTTTTGAAAAAGAAAAAGCTCTCGTCATGCGAGAGCTAATTGCCAATGATGAGACATTGTTTGAGTATATTATTCACTGGTATTTAAAGGCTTAAAAACAGTAAAATGTATTCAATTAATGTACTTTCTGTGAAAATCTCCTCAGTTAGTAATTCATTTTGATGTTCAATTTTTATAGAGATATGATATTATCGAAGTTACATCCATTGTTGATATTTGTCAGAAAGTAATTCTTTTCTTTCATAAGAATGCCATATCTTCATATTGTTTCTTATGTTCTTCAATCTCTTCTTTTGATTTTCAAAGTATTCATGCAGTGTTGATTATAATGATTTGTATATTTTCAGGAGTAAATGATGGTAAAAACTCACATCATCATATAATAATTGTTCATCTTTTACCCTTCATCGCATTATCTATAAATTTTAGATGAGAGTCTGTTATTATACGACCATCTATATCTATATAATTTGATGTTCCATGACCGACTATAGCTACAGTAGATCACTCTTCCGTCTGAAGAAAATGAAGTATTGCTGTTGTAGGATCAAAAGTGTCTTTATGTAATATTTTTGCATTATGCATAGTGCTTGATATACTTATATTAGCTCATTTTAATCAACTTACTACTAATGATGGTTTATGTGTTTCAATTTCTATTTCAATAGAGTTTGGTAATAGTATTTTTTTATAACTATCAACTTCATATCGTTTTATAAAGTCATCTATATGTGGACTAATTCACGTTTTTCATGACCATTCCTTAAAAAACGCATACAAAAGAAATTTATTATAGAGCATTCTTTCTGCAAGTTCCATATCTTTGTAGTAAGCTTTTCATTCAAATCAAGATTGATTAATTTCTGAAAATCAGACTGCAAAATTTAGATAATCCTCCAAGCTATAAAACAATCACTTTCCTTCTTCTATATATGGAAAGAATTTATTAGGGTATGAGTATATATCACTAAAATATTCATAAGATTTTAATCATTTTTCATTTTTAACGATGAAATCAATATTCATATTTTCTTTGGAGACGGACTCATTTATATAATGACTAATACCCAAGTAAGATGGTATAAGGTAGTCAAATGAAGCCATTTGCCAATTTGATTCTTTATCATTATGCATCGAAAATAACATGTTCATCAAATTGATATACTCATTTTCTATTCTTTTATTATTTATATCTTCTGAATTCATTCAAACTCATAACATCAAATATTTATTATATATCTCCATAAAGTTAGGTTCAGATATATGGTTATTAATATTGATTTTTTCTTTGACGGTTCATAAAACTCCGTGGAGAAATGTTGAATCAGCTTTGAGAAATCAATTTGTACCTAAATAAGATATGGGATTTCTTCAATACATGAATTCATAGGTTTTTATATTTTCTTGAGAATTAAGCTCTTTATTGATGCTCATATAAAGACTGTCTATATTTCATCCTTCTATTATTTGTCCTTGTACCTCACAAGACAATAATTGTAGTAAGAGTCATGTTATTATTGTTTTCGTTATTGTAGGATAATATTTAATCGTATGTAATAATGATTTTTTTATATTATTAGATGTTTTTTGATAGAAGATTCTTGGTATAGTTAGATGTGGGAAAGATTCCATTTAGTGTTATTTTGAAGATAAATGTTACATATATTACTTTACAGTATCGCGAAATTATGCATTATTTTATTAGTGATTCTCAAAAGGAAGTCAATTTCTTTTGAAAAATGAATTGATATATTGACATATTTAATTACTATTTGTTAAAAAGCAGACGTAACTTATGTGGAGATACTACATATATGTTAGTTGTTCTAGGCTTTTTTAAAATAAAAAAATTATACAAAAATGAAAAATAATAAAAAACCTGAAAGTATATAATGTTTGGACTTTTTATAAATTCCTAGTCTTTTAAATTATATTACATTTAAAATGAATATAAGAAATATTATAGAGTCTGCTGTAATGGCATGATTAATGTCATTTGCTCTTCAACAAAAAGCGACAGCTACTATAGTAGATAATTTCGAATCTACTCATACTTCTATTGCTTCAGATAGTACTAAAACAGTATCTCAAGATTCTTTACAGAATATGCAAAAAAGGTATGACAATGCAATAAAGTATCCAGTGGCAGATTTTAAAAAATCTGATACTTTGGTACGTGAATTTGATACCTTACGTATGTTGTTTGTACATATGGATACCAGTATGTATGATTTGACACAGACCTTGTCTTGAAAAGATAAAGAGGCTGCTGATCATGTCTATAAATTATTTTTGTTAGATATGGAAATAACTTATATTAGATGAGAACAAATATTAAAATCTAAAATGTTGTCAGACAGAACATCTATTAGATCCTTGATTAACGTTCTGACTACTTATGATACGTCGCTTTGGACATTTGAAGATTTTTTGCAGTTTTGTGAAGAAAAGGATAGAAATGGTTTAACTATCTATGATAGATTAAAAAATATAAAAAAAGCTTACGTACTAACATTAATGATACGGAAGATTTTTTAGTAAGAGCTTTGTTGATTATCAAGAATTATGAGAATATGTACAAAAATGTAGCTGCAAATAACAGAAATATTTTGACTTTGGAAATAGAAGAAGCAAAACAAAAATCTACGAAACTACAAGACCTTATTGATGAAGAAGCTGAGATGTCTGCACAATTACAAAGTAAAATTGATAGTTTAAATGCTTTTTTAGAAGAACTTGTAATCAAGCAAGAAAAACAACGTGAACAGGAGGCAGAAGCAGAAAAGGAGGCAGAAGAACGTAAGGATTGGACACGAAGACAAAAAAAACAATATCAACGTCAAAAGAAGATAGAAAATATTAAACAGTGGGAAGAACGAAGAAAAAGTAATCAGTTAAGACAAGAAGAAAAGAGAAAAAAAGAGAAACAAGAAAGAAAAGATGAAAGACAAAATGAAAGAAAACAAGAAAGACAAGAAGAAAAATAAAAAAATACAATCTCTTGCATTGTTTTGTTTCTACACTAGTATTGCAATACTATCAAGTTTGTATTTATTCAATAAAGTATCGTAATGAATATTCTCTTCAAAGAAGAGCCAATACTAGAGACAGTAAGATTTAGTGTGCAACAAGATCGAGAAGTGCCGATTCCAGGATTTTTTATTCTATCTTCTATGAGAAATATACGTTCAATTGATGAGTTGTCAGAACACGAATTAGATGAGTTTATAAGAATTCTTGCAAAAGTTCGTAGAGGAATGAAAACTGTGTTGCATATACATGATGTGTATTTTTTTCAAAATGAAGATACGAGACACAACTTCCACTTTCGAATGTTTCCAAGGTATGAACGAATGGAACAATTTTGAAGAAAAATTGAATCTGTGAGACCTATAATGCAACGAGCTATTGCACATATGAATGATGATGAAACCATCAAACAGGTCAAAGACGATGTACAAAAAATGAGAGCATTTTTCGAGAAGCTATAAAAGATTTATTTTTTTTCTGTTAAAATATGAATAAACACATGAATAAAGAATTACAATCTGTTTATGATAGTTTACAGGAAAAATGACTTATTGTTAAACATGAAAGTAATTGAGAATATACCCAAAAAGTCATCAATAACTATTGAGTGTCTTCAAATTTGAATCTCTATTGTTCGTTGTTAGTTAGAACAAAAAAATTTCTAGATTGGTTTGGAGATTGGGAAAAATATCCAGACCAGGCTTCAAAAGTAGTTGATGAATTTTGAGAACCAAAACTTGTATGGCATTGAACAAACAAAAAATTTGAACAATTTAACCAAAATGAAAACTGAATCTATTTTTGTGATTTTGAAATAGCAAGTAGGTATGCAATTACAAGATTTGACGTACGTTGAGGTTTTTGTGATACTAATAACTGTATATCAAACTATTGAGTGTTTTTGAATCTAAGAAATCCCATGTATACAAACAAAATTAAATATTGGGATCTTGAGAAGGAAACTAATTGGAGAAATAAAGAAAATGATGGTGTTTTGATGTACAAAACAAGGGATAGCTTATGAACGTATGATCAATATTTCGTCAAAAGTACTGATGCTATTATGCTTGTTTATAAATAAAAAAAATCACTTGTCTTGTCGCTTTGCTTTTATAAAATTATTGTATGTTTCAACAATCACCCTTATCCAAAATAGATCGATCTAGTGTAACGTGAATTTTGCTTATTATCAATATTACGGTTTTTCTTGCATGGCAATTTATGCCTTATGAGATTATGGTATCCTATTTTCTCTCAATACCTAGAGTATTCAATGTATGAACTCTCTTAGCAAACGTATCTCATAGTTCTGTGATACACATTTTGTGAAATATGTATATGTTATGGATGTTATGACCAATCATCGAACGCTACATTCAACAAAGATCCTATATCTGACTTGTGCTTGTGTCTAGTCTCATATCTTCATTGGCTGTTTTTTTGTTTGCATCTGGACCAACACTTGGATTTAGTTGAATTGTTATGGGTTTGGTTTCATTTGCATATTTTTCTGGGCGTATACCTCTCCAAAAAGACCAATTATGAATTATCCTTGTTATCAATATTGTTGCCTGATTTAGCTCTTGAATAAGCTTTGTTGGTCATTTTGCCGGTGCGTTGTGATGATGGATATATTCTCGTTATATGAATAGATAGAAAAATATATTGAAAAGTCAATAATAATTTATATAAAGTATCTATTATTTATATTTTTGTGAGGGTTATGGAGTTTGACGCTAATAAATTTGAAAATTGAGTTAGAAAATCACGTGATATAGTAAATAAAAGCCTAGATACTGCTCAAGAATATACAAAAGCTTGTAAAAGTATAACTTCTTGACTCAAAACGTTCTTGAGTATAACAGAACCCCTAACCAAAAAAAATCCTCAAGTAGCGCGTATTCATTCAAGTGTGAGTCGTATTCTTGTTGTTTTTGACTCCTTTTGAGATAATGTAGATACCTGAATAAACTGAAGTAGAACTATAATATGATGAGCTGAAGTTATATATAAATTGTTTACTAAGAGAAAGTAATTTTTGCAATTTTATCGGTTAATAAAAGGATTTTAACTTTGAAAAAGATGTTTAATTTATATTTTCTACAATCATGATGCAATGAAAATTTAATTAGATAACTTTAGGCTGAGAAGTATAATTTCAAAAAAAGAATTGTCTGACCGATACCATGTTTTGTTCGCAATTTCGTGTATCTTACTATAGACGTTCATTTTTGTCAGAATTTTTATATTGCTCCATTGTGATGGCTGATAGCCTACAGATATACAAGAAATACATATTTTGTGTTAGAATACTTTTTTTTGTCATAATTTGCCGATCTTTTCTTCGAAAAGTATTTTTTCAAAATGGTAATGATACTAGTTCTGAAAATAATGTTGATACGATGGATGTAACGTATATTCAACGAGAGGAAGTAGCGGCTATTTATTCACAAACATGAATGACTGCACGTGAGATCTTGGAAAAATACCCGAAATCAATCGCTATTGTCAATGGTTCGTATTTTGGATACTTTGATGATTGAAGTTTTGTGCCTGCATGATTGTATATCCAAAATGATCAAAAGTATGCAGACGCTAAAGATCCAATTGGTGATATCAATCTTGGCGTTGGTTTGCTCATCAAAGACAATATTATTTCGTTACAAAACTTTTCTTTGCAGGATTTCGATTTACAGACTCTTGATTTAAAAGATACAAATTCTGATACAAATAAAGAAAAAATATTAGCTTCTTCGTGAATACAACTTTTTGCACAGGTATGACCTTGGTTGGTTATGTCTTGATCCGCTGTGACAGACTTACAACAAGATAAATCTCATTGGTTGTGATCGTATTATAGGACATTCGTTGTTCTTGACTGAAACCAAAAGTACCTATGAATAACCAAAACGAAAACGGATTTGTATACATTGGCTAAGCACATACAGCGTTTTTGTAAAACCAAAACATGTCAGGCAGTCAATCTCGATTGATGACCTTCTAGTTCGTATGCATTGGCATCGTGAGATTCATTTAGATCCACACAATCATTGCCATTGTGGCGAGTTGTGAAATAGTCTTATTTGTTCTTGCGTGAGCGGGTCTATATACGTACAATGCAATATACTATACAAAACTAGTTCAGTAATTTTTTTTATATTGCAATCATATATGGATCAGATAACTACTCTCAATATTCTCAAATCATGACGCAATGTGTTTTTGACTGGGCAAGCGTGAAGTTGAAAGACGTACGTAATTAATCAGTTTGTTGAGCGGTTGTGGGCATGTGATATTCCTGTTGCAATCACGGCTTCTACATGAATTGCAGCCACGCATATTTGATGAGTGACAATACATTCTCGATCAGGTGTTGGTATCAAAAATCGTCTTTCTGAAAGAGATTTGGATCTTTTGGAACAAAAAGAATACATCCACAAAAACGTCTCCAAACCCAAAGTCTTGATCATTGATGAAGTATCAATGCTGAGTTCATATTTGCTGGATATGGTTGATCGTATTGCCAAAAAGGTAAGACGAGATGATCGTGCATTTGGTGGTTTGCAGGTTGTGTTTGTGTGAGATTTTTTTCAGCTTCCACCAGTGGTTGCAGGTATGAATGATACCAAAAGATTTGCTTTTGCTGCCAAATCTCGAAACGCGTCTGATTTGGCTTTTTGTTATTTGACAACACAATATAGACAGTGAGATGGTGGGTTTCGTACATTGCTCAATCAACTGAGAGTATGAGATGTACAAGAAGATAGTCTGACGCTATTGAAGTCAAGAATGATAGAGACGTCCGATGGAGATATTCACGAAAATACTGTTCATTTGTATACTCACAATGCTGACGTCGACCGTGTCAATGCGGAGCGTCTTGCTGAGTTGGATGAAGAAGAGGTGATTTTGGATGCAAGTGGTATGTGAGATAGTAAACTGATCAAAGTCATAGCCAAAAATATGCTTGCACCGCAAGTTTTGAGACTCAAAGTCTGAGCAATTGTTCTTTTTGTCAAAAATAATGCTCAAAAGTGATACGTGAACGGAACGAGTGGTAAAGTAGTTTGATTTACATCCAAAGACTATCCAATCGTACAATGTGCTGACTGAAACAAAATCGTTGCTGAACCTGAACTCTGGTCTATAGAACAAGCAGACGAGATACTTGCAAGTGTGTCACAAGTTCCACTCAAGCTTGCACGAGCAATTACTGTTCATAAATCTCAAGGTATGACGCTCGACCGTGCTATTATCGATCTTTCAAAGGTCTTTGAACCCTGACAGGCGTATGTTGCACTTTCTAGGTTGAGAACGATTGAGTGACTTATTTTGCAGTGAGTTAATCCTCATTGACTCCGTGCTCATCCTTTGGTCGTGAGAGCAGATGCATATTTTGCACAGCAATCAGCTGATTTAGAATCAAGTTTTGATCATCTTTCATCTGATGATCGACAGAAAGTACACAAAAAATTTGTAAATCTTATTGGTGGTACATATGTCTCTCAGGAGGATATCCCACCTCATACTATCACTCAAAAATCATATAAAAGCTCACAATCCCAAAAATCTAACAAAGTAAGTACAATAGACCAAACACTTGAACTTGTACAACAAAGCCTTTCTATCAAACAAATAGCTCAAGAACGTGATCTGACCGAGCAGACTATCTGGTCTCATATTTTCAAAATACGCGATAGCTATCCTGATGTCTCTTTGGAACAGTATAAATGACCACAAGAACGTATAAAAAATATGTCTGACGCGGTCACAGTACTGTCAGCCAATCAAGCCAATCTAGATGCAAAATGACAAGTGAAGCTTTCTGCGTTATTTCATCATTTCAACAAAAAATATAGTTATGATGAAATCAAACAATGTTTGTTGTTTGTATAGGGTTTTTGTAAAGTATATTTGTGTCTAAAATTGATCTTTTTTTCAAAAACCATACAATAGAGAGTATTCTATTTATTTTGATACTTTTGAATGTCCGAATCTACAAAAACCAATGTTGAATCTACAAAAACCAAAATGAAACTAACAGCATTACGAAAAAAAGCCAAAAAAATAAAAAGTAGAATCTCATGATATATCAAAAATCTATTTGCTAAAAATACTACATCTAAAAATGATCTACAACTAGAAAAATCTATATTTCCAGGTAAAAAACTTTATGCTGCCCATGGTACAAAAACTTATAAAGAGTACATTATGCCATCAAAACTAAACGAAGATGTGTTACAATGTATTTCTACATATTGTCGTTGAAATGGTTTTACATTTGAACCAAACCAATTTGAATCAACAGAAGACTTTGTTTCACAGAAAAATAAAGTAGAAAAATTGTGTAAAGACGCAGGTATTGAGGGTGATTATATCCTATGAGTACGACAAAAACTTGTAGAAAACAATCCTACACTCAAAGACATTGATACATTTTTGCAAAAACATAGCTATGATCAAGAGATATTGTCTGATGCAATTGGAGGTGTTGCGTCACAGTTCACAGAACAAGATACATTGTATTTCTTGGAAAGATCACAATGAGAAATGTATTATGATAAGCATACACAATGTGTCACAGATGCTGTTAGTGCCTTGTGAGGTATGCAAAAATTATTGCAAGACAATAAAAAAGATATACATACTTTGCTACAAAAGCTAAAAAAAGAATATGAAAATGATCGAGATCCGAAAGCTGTTGCTGAAAGCTATAGAGCAAATTGAATGTGAGAAGAATCGTTTTTTTATTATATTGTTGCTATATATATCGATGATGAAAAAGAAATTGATGTAGATGGATTCATACAAGAGCTATCAAAGAATCCATTTGCATGATATAGTTGTCTAACAATCTTGAGTAGTGTAAAAATCAACCCAGGGTATATCCAACATCCACATACGTTTTTCTCTGAAATTCGACCAAAATATATTGCTTGAATAAAAAACAATTCGTAAATAAATACGCAAGTATCTAGAAAAGTTTTTTTTTACTTTTATATACATGATGGAAAATCCATACTCGATTGTTTTGACAACAACAGCTACTCAAGAGGAAGCTGAGTTTATAACACAACAGCTTTTGCTAAAAAAACTCGCTGCTTGTATTCATATTTCTCCAACAACAAGCCATTATGTACGAAATGGTAAACTTGAAGTTGCAAAAGAATACGTTCTATCTATAAAAACTAGAACACGTGATTTTGAAGTTATACAAAAAGTTATCAAAGAGAATCATTCGTATGATATCCCTCAAATAATTCAAACACCGATTACCGACTGATCAAAAGAGTATATCTATCGAATGGATGAAGTGATAGAATAGTGTTACAAAACCCTTATATCAACGTATATATTAATAGCAAGTCTATTAATTTATATATACAATCGTCATGAAGTGAAACTTAGTAAAGCTTGTCTTTTTGTCAGCAGTAACAACTACGGTTTTATTTTGAATTAGTCAGTTAGTTTTTTGACTAGATTTTGCTATAGAAGCACCAGTATTTTTCATAGAATCTGACAATTATATTTATTGAAATATAGTATCTGACAACGAATTAGAACGTCCTATCTATGTATTAGAGTCTCCAGAATGAGTCTATAAAGCAAATATAACTAGAGAACGTTTCGAAGAGGATATGGAAAATAAAACAAGACAAAAAATTTCAGATCAATATGATGTTTTCATCCTCAACGAGGATAAATCTTCGTGATACGGTATCAGATATGAAGAGATACAAGAAGATGATTATATTATTGGAGATCCATTTACATGAATGAATATATCATCAAGTCCTTACTGAATATGAGACCTTAAACATTTTTGGTATTTCGGTAAATTTCCAGAATATATCAATGCAATATGAATCAAAAAAGATAATGTACACAAATTTATGTACCATGATAAGAACTCAATAATCCATTTTATTGGCTCTAGTACACCTGGTAAGAGAAAAGTATTTGTTATCAAAAAAGGAGAAATTCATAAAATTCTCTTTTGAGAAGAAGAATTTAGTACAAAAACATATAAACTCGATACATCAAAGTATTTTTCTAAGTCATCATGATGTTACACATGAAATTGTTTTTGAAAAGACCATATTATGATACGTTGAGATATCACAACGTGAGCTGCAATACATCAACAATCATTTCTCTCTTTAGATGAGTATCTATATAGTATGTGAGAAAATAATACATATGGTTTCTTAGATTCATTATTTAGATATGAACGCTGAGAAGATTGGTATCAAAGACTAATATGAAGTTATCGTATAAGTTCTCAATATGACTTATGTGGTGATGTATGTATCAGAGAAGGTAATACCGAAGAAGAAAATCTTTCAATTGTTTTAGATTCATCAAAATTTATACAGATTGATGATTGAAGGGTTTTTATCAGCATGCAATGAATGAAGACTGCTATCTATTCAAAATCTATGATAGATGAGGTCCTAAACGATATCCAAGAAGAAGATCGCTATATTCCGACTAAAAGAGATTTAGATCTTTTACAAAAATTATCTAATATCTTGCATAATCTTTCATTGCTGATAAAAAGATTTATTTGATAAATCGCTTCAATAACCATACTATCTCAAAAAAAAATTAAGAATTTTAAGAAATTTTACTTTACTACTACTAATGAATTCTAGCCCCCTTTTTGATCAACATGTCTGACTTGGTACATTTTCTTTTTCTAATGTTTTTTCAAAAGTTTCACAAAAAGAAGCTGAGAATATTGTGAATTTATTTTTCGAGAATAAATGACAGTATGTAGAGACCGCTCCTGTTTATCCAATAAATACAGTAAATCTTGGTAGTATATTAGCTCATTATAAAAGAAGCTCTTACTTTTTGGCAACAAAATGTGTGACATGATCCAAAAGTTGAGAAAAAGTGAGAAGTGGTAAACGTGATTTTATTCTAAATCAGGTTTTAGCTGAAACAAAAAGACTAGGTGTTGGTTATATAGATCTTGTACAATCTCATAGTATCCCTGATGACGTGAATCTCAAAGAATTAGCTGTTAATTTACAATATCTAAAAGATAATAATCTGACACGTTATATCTGAGTTTCCAATGTAGATGTACATTCATTAAAAGTTATGAGTGACCGATGTGATATTTCTTTTGTACAAAACAGATTTTCTTTAATTCACTAATCAAGTCAAAGAGTTTTGGAAAACTTTTGTAAAGAAAGAAATATTTTTTTTAATCCTTATCAAGTTATTGAGAGATGACTTCTGACAGATATTCCGACTAAGTGAGGCATGTGGAGCAATGAAGACATGAGATCAAAAAAGTATGAATATCAATATGAACAATATGTGACAGTAAGAGAACGAGTGGAGAGGATGCTTGTTCCTTTATCAAAAAAATACTCTTTGAAAATAGAGAATATGGTTACACATTGGGTTGCTATGCAACCTCAAGTAAAATTACCTATCGTATGAGTAACGAAAGCTTCTCAACTCAAGCCATTGCTTACTAAGTTCACTAACTTTGATACTTCAGATCTTGTTTCAGACTTAAATAGTGCATACCTCTCTTTACAAAAACATGTGCAGGAGACGTATGACTTAAGTATAGAAACATATCGTTGATTAGTTTAAATAAAAACTAAGGACTAATAGCTTTTATATTTTGCTTAGTTTTCTGTTGATCAGTATTTTCAAATAGTTATATATCATTATATACTAGGCGTATTTATTTTACATTTTTATTAGTTACATGAAATTTTTTAAAGAATTCCAAAAGTTTGCACTCAAATGAAATGTTATAGATTTGGCTGTGTGAGTTGTGATATGATCATCATTCAACAAAATCGTTTCTTCATTGGTAGATAGTATTATTATGCCTGTTCTAGGTGTTTTTACTGCAGGGAAAGATTTTTCAAAACTACAAATAAACGTTGCTGACGTAGTAATTCCATACGGTGCGTTTGTGCAGTCAGTAGTAGATTTTTTATTGATAGCTTTTGTGTTATTTGCTACAATTAAGGTAATGAACCGTCTTTTGGACAAAGAAGAGAAAAAAGAACAAGCAAAAGCAGTTGTACCAACAAAAGAAGAAGAGTTGCTGACTGAGATCAGAGATGCGATTGTCAAGAACGGTAAAGTATAAAAATGTGATTTCTAATTGACATTGTCTTTCTTATTTATAGAAAAAGGTAGTCGTTACATGGCTACTTTTTTAAAAAAGATAATAAAATAATGGAAAATATAAATTTATTTGCGAATGGCGATGGCGTACTTTGACAGCATTCTTTTATGCAGAAGCTCAACAAACCAGAGGTGTTGAAATTCTCCTCTGAACTTAAATGAGTTATTTTGCCTCAAAAAAGCATTGTCAAAGTTACTGGAAAATTTGAAAATCCAAAAAGAGTATATAACTTAACCATTACTTTTGGAGATGAAATACATGTATGTCTAGAATCAATAGAATGAGGAAATGCAATAACTTTTGAAAATTCAGAAGTTGTAGCAGAACCATTGTTTTGAAACGTTCAAACAAGCACTTCCTATAGCTTGATGAATTGAGCTTTGGTCATACGAAATAAAACAAATCCTCAGATATTTGAACCTACAAATTTTAACCCTGGTCAAAGTCCACATATTTCTTACTGGGCATTAGAAAAAAGTGAGAATCAAAAGACCAAAGAAGCAAGATCTACGCATGATATATTTTTAACCTTTCTTGATTCAGATGTAAAAGATAGTATTGAAAAATCTGATGCCAGAGAGAATAAATCAACGTGAAATTTTGCTAATATTAGATTACAAATCAATCTAATAGAGCAAAGATCAGGTGAAAAAAATACTTCAAATTGAATTATGGATACTATGATACGTGAACAGTGATTTACTAACTTCAAGCGAGAAAATAAATTAAGAACTGAAACTGAATACAAAAAGATTTCTCCTCATACTCATTATCATCTCTTACCAAAATGAGGTGTAAAAAATAAGTAAAAACTAAATGATGCCGATACAAGATAAAAATCAGAAAAATAAATAAAGAAGTACAATTTATTTTATGACCAAAGAAAGATGAAAAGAACGTGATCTGTGTTAAAATTTGTGTGAGAACCTCTATTGCCATATGCTAATACTATAACAAGCACAAAAGATGGTTTTAATGTTTTTGTTACATTCGATACGTGAGAAAAATTTCTATTACAAGTAGAGTGTTCAACATCTGATCTTATAATAACTCTTACTTCTTGAGGTAATAAGTTGTTAGCGACTTCACAAGATTTTTGACAAGAGTCTACACAACTAGAAACAGAGCAAGTTTTGTCAAAGATCTTAAGTATTTTACCGAAGAGTAAAATGTCTTTTTCTGGCAATGCTTGACAAGAGCCACTCTGGAAATATGACTACAATGAAAAGCAATCAAGATTATGAGATGTGGATGCGAAAGAGTTTTTTCATAGCATATTTCTTACCTTTGCTTGTAAAGATAAAAAAGATTGTCAAATGGCTATGGAAATAATTTTTCACTATATTTGATCAAAAATAGAATCAAAAAATATCTATGGTCCTGAAACGTGAACAATGGTATCTGTTCAATTTGCAGAAGATACTAGCAAAGAAGAATATCATCAAGTTCCTATGAAAACAGAACATAATCGACAAATAAAATAATAATTTATAAAAACCTTTAGAATGATCAAAAACCCAGAAATATATTTAGAACAAAGAGGTATAAGTATTAATTTTGTAGCAAATATCGAAGGTTTAGATTATGCAATATGATATACTGCTGACAAGATTTTTGTTGCTTTTTGTGGAGAATGAGTACATGTTGCAGTTATGGATTATACAAACCTGACTAGTTATTCTAAGATAGAAAAGGCATTGTTCAATTTAACACTTACAGATCCCGATCTATATATAAATTACGAAGTCTTTGATATTACCTGTGAAGAGTTTCATAAAAATAAGGATCTTGATATGAAGCAGATTACATCAGATGTTATAGATCTTGATATTGCTTGAATTGAGTTTATATTGATTCTGTTGTATAGAGAATCTGTTGAACTGTATCATGATATGACAAATACAAATTAGACTTATACTTTAAAAATATACACATTTATCAAAAATCATAATTTAATGTCTTTGGCAGTTTATAATGCAGAGTTACATAAACATGCACATAAAAACAAAATAGAAGTTTCTTCCCAATTGTGAGTTTCATGTGCAGTTATTAAGACACAAGAATCGTTATTAGTTGTGATTTTACATGAAGAGATCTCTGTTCTTTTTATTGATTGACGCAAAGCTACGTCTCATGCTGAACTTAGTCTAGTTGAACATCGTCACATACTACCAAACCTCAATAATACAAGCATATTAAAAATCTCTCATGACAATAACAATGACTTCGATACACTTACTTTGGATATGACGGTTGTCGAAGTAGAGGATCCGAGAAGTCATACAGTATTGCAGGTAGCAATAATACAATTATTAAATCAAACCTTGGTTGAAAAATCAAACTTAATCAAAAATGCACATTTATGATCTGAGTATACAAATCAGTAAATATGAAAAAGAAATGCTAAGGAATAGTTTTTATACAACTATTTTTTTTTGTGAGAGTTCAGTAGAAATGTCAGTAGAAGTATTTTATTGTTATTGTTTAGAATAAGCAAGTTTTTGACTTGCTTGTTCTTACGAATTTCAAAATCCTACGGATGTGTCTGTTGATACTATTGGTAGTGAAATATTAGAATCACAACTTCAAGAAAAAGATGGATCTTTTATGTCTGTTCCAATGCAGAGGGCCTTTCTTGGTAAGATTGTTACGCCTATGTGATTTCTTTGAATGTCACAAGATCGACTGCAGGATTTATTATATCATGCTCTGTCTTTAGATAATTCTTTGAGTGAAAAATATCCAGAAAGACACTCTGCTTTATTGTTTCATCATACAGACTCTTACTCTAAACACATATGAGTAAATGCCGATGATATAGAAGCAGTGCAAAAATATATTGGTAATACTGCACCAGAATCTCATATTCATAATTTTTCTCAAAAAATTCTTGGTTTTACAGTACGTATTTGAGATGACATCTATGACGTTTTTGATATGTCGGAAAACGAAATTTCTGCATTACAAGACATCATGGATATTATAGTATTTATCTCTATATCAAATACTAAAACTCAAGAAGATATAGCACATACAATTGTTGATACTACAAAAACTATTCTACAATTACCAAAGGGACCAGAACATGCATATACTTTCATCTCATTTATGATAGAAAATGCTCAGAGAGTAGTTATGATCCTATCAAGGTCTCTAGAAGATGGTATTGATATATCTAGAAAAAGTACTGAAAAAAAGATTATGAATTTAGATTCAAAAAATCTTGATCCATATCATCTCAAAATGGCTGAAGTTATAGAATGATTTGATTTGTAGATAATGTTTTAAATAGATATATAGCATGCATGACTCTCACTGTCCTTTTTGCAACCCTGACCACCAATTATTGATTCAAAGCACAGAGCATTGTCATATACTTCTAAACCTAATGCAAATAAAAAAGTCTGACGCTATTTTGGTTACGCCAAAACATCACGTAAAGTCTTTGACAGACATGTCTCTTGAACAACGACGCGATTTTTGCGATACTATTTTGTAAGTACGTACTCTTTTGGAAAAAAACTGACGATCAAAGTTTAATGTCCTTATCAATGAGTGACTGGTTGCATGATAGACAGTTCCACATATTCATTGACATGTCTTTTCAAGACAAGATAAAGACGGTATCAAAAACATGATGAGAAAAAATAAAAAAAATATTTTAACAGAACGAAAAGAACAACAAAAAGAAGAAGTGATTACTAGGATTGCATCGTACTTTTCAGATCAAAAGATTGATAAGTAGAATTGATTGCATTTTTTTTCTTATTATGTATTAATAGTTGACAAGTCTTTTTATGTAAATTTATTCTAATCATTAAAAAATGAAAAACTCTTCGGTTCAAACTACTTCTTTGTGAAATGGTAAAATATACGCATACAAACAATACGACTCCATAGATAGAGAGACAATTGGAGGTCTGCATTTTTCTATAGTATGAGAAAAAAACAAGACTAAAATAATGTCTTTAATAGATGATGCAAGGCAACAAGAACAAGAAGAAGTGTGAGTAATGGTTGGAGCGCTTGAAAAGATATGATTCTCAGTAGAAAAGATGCTTGATGCTATTAGCTCTTGATCTAGCAGTCGAGAAGATATAAAAAAAGAACTTGCTTTACTTACATCATGAGATAAATGAAATTTTGATATTTGTATGAGCTGTCTGATAACTGCTGCATTAGTAAGATGAATAAACGTAAATTTAACGGAAATATGATTTACGTCGCTTAGAATTCATGAAACACAGAGAATACTTTCTGCACCAAAGAATGTAGAATTATCGCTCTTATTCGAATATAATATTTCAATGACAATGCTTTCAGATACTTCTGATGTTGAAACAATATTGACTGTTGTAGCAAGAAAAGAACTAGTTTCTTTAAAGGATAGTGTTTCTACAATACTTAAATGAGGTTATAATTGAGAATCTGTATATACTCACTATCCGCTTTCGTGAGATATGTCTAGCGATCTAATTGATGCATTTAGATTTTTAGATAAATCTATGTGAATCAATCATGGCGTATCTGATGAGCAAGTTAAGAAGTTAAGTAATGATGTTTTATTGATTTTAGCTAATATTGAAACCGATAATAAGAATTATTTTGACTGAACTGATTTAGATAGCTAATGACTTTGTTTTACAAATCCCATACATAATGAATTGGTCATGATGCTATCGCATCAATGCTCATCATTGCACCAAACTCTCATGTTATCAGATTGATATCTGTTGTTTGGATTTTTTCTATCAAAAGGTTATAAAAAGATAGAGCTTCTTTGTATCATGCACTTCACCCAAAATCTGGCTTTCTGCCATTGTCAAAACGTCACGCTAACGTAAAATTGGAAACGACCAAGAGATTATTTCACACGTCCTTGAGTGTCTGGTCAATTTTTTCACTTCACAAAGAAAGCATACGATTGTTTGTAAGCCTTGTGATGCAGGTCTGGATTGCATTCTCCACGTTCGATTCATTTTTTTCAAAACATACATACATAACAATACCAGCCTCCATAGATCTTGTGATCGTTTCCTCAGAAGTTGTGATGGTTATAGTTGCCTTACGTACTTGTTGAATAATACATTTCATATGTCCAAATCAAAAAATTAAAACTGACTGCTGTGGTGAAGAAGTTCCCACGTTGCAATAATTGCAGCTGTTTCTGTTCTTAAAACACTATCTCACAGTTGTTTGATTGCGGGTTGTATTGTGCAATGAGTAGTGATGCGTTCATAATCACCTTGAGATAGTCAGCCTTCTGGTCATATAATTCATAAGTGTGTATGTGAGGTGGTTTTTGATACTGCAACTTGTGGTTGTGGTGTTTTTTTGTCAAAAATACAAATATCTGCTTGAGATACAACGGAACCAAAGCTTTTTGCTGTAAGATATGCAATATGGGGTGTAATTCGCCCTCGAGATTGTTCAACAGCTTCACGAGCTATTTTGTTGCATCTATCAAGTTTATTGTCTCCAAAATGCTTGATAATTGATCTTTCTGCTTGCCAAAAATACAGCATATCTACTCAAAGTTCTGTACATTTTTGGACAATGAGTTCTATCTTTGACCATTTATTTGGCATCGCCACCAAGAGTCAGACTTTTTTTTTGTTGGTTGTTGGTTTGTGTTCTTGCTGAGTTATTGTTGCTGTTATTACATCGTTTTGGATAGACGTTAGCTCTAGCGTATATCTGATAGTGTGTTTTATTTCTTCTTGAGATGTTTGTGAAGACGTGCATTGTATTGCAAAAATGTCTCACTGACGATATCTCAGTACGGTTTTCATTTGTTTGGCAATATCGCGATTGTGTATTACGCATGTTGGTGACGTACTATCAATTGTCTGTCCCTCATCTAAACAAAATAATTGCATACAGATACCAAAAAATAAAGTTACTTTGGTATACAATAGCCAAATCACTTCACTGTTTCAATAACATCTTTACCTATTTTTTTTCTGATCTTGGCAATATAGACATCCAAAGTAGCATCATATCAAAACAGTGCATCTCCTCCCCAAATATGTTCAATAATATCAGTTCTTGAAACAGTTTGTCATAAACGCTGCACGAGCAATTCTATAATATGTCGTTCTTTTATTGTCAAAGGAATATGAGTTTCTTGTTTGTATACACGTTTTTCTTGTATTTGAATACGTACGTCTCCAATAGTAATAGCTGGGTCTTGCTCTGTAACTGATCTTTTAGCATGTGCGTTGATACGCATCACAAGTTCTTTGAGTGAAAATGGTTTGACGAGATAGTCATCAGCTCAGGCATCAAATGCAGCTTGTTTATCATCAATACTTCACTTTGCAGTCGTCATTATGATGGGCATGTCACTCATTGATCTTAGTGTTTTGGCCAAAGAGATTCCATCACCATCGGGTAGCATAATGTCTACCAAAAAACAATCATAAGTCTTGTGTTTCGTATGAGAAATCGCATCTGAACATGTTTCGCAAATCGTACAGTGTCGACCATTTCATTGCAAAAAAGATGCAATATTGTTGGCAATTGTTTTTGTGTCTTCCACTATCAAAATTTCCATAGGTATGTAGTTTGTCAAAAAATCAAAAAATTATTTGTATTTGTTATGTTCTACGTTGGGAGTTTTAGAGTATTGTTATGAATCACAAAACTTGTTCATCAATGTTCACTACTTGCTACATCGATTGTTCGTTCAAGTTGATTGGCAAGTGCTGCAACGAGAGATAATCACAATCATCGTCAGCTATCTTTTTGTTTGCTTATATCTGCCTGCCAAAATGGCTGTCGAATCTGAGAAAGTTGGTCTTCTGATATTCCTATCCCCGTATCGGTAATTGTGATGCTATCTTGGGTAAGTTCAACCGAGATGTTTCATCACTCGGGAGTATATTTGTATGCGTTTGTACATATATTGTAGATGATACTGTATGCAGATTCTTTGTTTGTTCTTCGATAGATGTCGTGTGGCGTATTGATATGTCGTGTGATGTTTTTTTGTTGATTTTGTGATTGCATATCTGTTTGCACACTTTGTATAAGCGCATGCATCGCAAGAGGTTCTTTCTGTATATGTTGTTTTGCTTGTGCATGTGTTATGTTAAGCAAAACATCCAACAATCAACTCAGGTGTTGTATTGTATTCATGTTTTTTTCGAGTCATTGTTTATATGTATGTTTGTGTAGTGCAAGTTCACTATCCGATTGCAAAATCATAAATGGTGTTTTAAACTCATGTGCAACATGTCAAATAAATTGTTGCATACGTCAGATTTGCTCATTAAGTTTTGTCGAGACTTTATGTCGAGCATGAGCAATAATCGCTACTTCATCTTTTGGATTCATATGTTCAGCTAAGTTTTTGTCAGAATGTATTTCATCAATATTAGATTTTTGCATCAAAGATGCTATTTTTGTTAGGTTTTGTAGTGGCTTACGCAATACAATATGCGCCAAAAAGTAACTACTAATGCACACAATTCCAAAAAATAAAAAACTGACACGCAGAAGTCGAAATTGTCTTTCTATGTTTTCTGTTACATCCATGAAAAACACTTTTTTGTTGTGGAGTGGGTTTTTGTGGACTAAATACCATGTATTATCTTTATGAATCAGGTTTTTTCGAACGGTATTTTGTTGAATAAATGCCAGCACAGAAGGATCGACATTTATGGGTACTATTTGTGGTTGATTATCAACTTGTTGTTCCATATTGATTTCTACTTGTATATTTTGTTTTTTTTGCATAAATGAGCTGTTTCTTTGTTTTTGTATTACCTCAATCAGACGATTTACTGGTTTTGGTGGAGCGATAAACTTTTGATTTTGTCAGCGAAACCACTGAAGAAAAAAAAGGCCGTTAATACACACTCCAAAAAGGAGTGTGATTACGGCCGTAAACAAAGTAAATGTAAGTGTTATTTTTTGTTTTGTAGTTAGTGTCATAAGATATGGTGAAAATAGTATTAGTTACTTTGTATAGCTTGTTGTTTTTTTGCTTGTAATATTTCTTTTAGTTGAGCAGCAATTTCTTTTACTGTTTCAATATCTTTATTTTCTTTTGCTTGGTGTAGCTCTTTGATCATAGTATACACTTCTTCATCTATCAAATCAACAATTTTTGTTTCACTATGAGCAGCAGCAAATTCTTCATAAGAATCAGATGTACCTATTTTATCGAAGAGTCTTATTTTTGTTTTTCCTTTGTTTCCTTTCATTTCTTTTGTCATTTCTTTATGTTCTCATTTCATTTCTTTATATTCTCATTTCATTCCACCTTTCATAGATTTATCAATACCTAGTTGTTCAGCAAGAGCTTTAGCGGTTTCTTTGTCGTCGTTTTGCATAGCGGTGTGCATAGCAACGAAAGTGTCGAATTGTTCTTGCGTAGTGATAGCTTCAGCAAGAGGAGAATTAACAACAGCAGCTTGGAAAGCAGCAAAGTCATTAGAATCTACAGCAGCTTTCATTGCGTCGTGTTGGGCTTTCATCTCTTCATGTTTTGCTTCCATTTCTGCTTTTTGTTCTTCAGTCATGTTTTTTTTCATTCATTTTCCTAGACCAAGTTTTCCTTGTTTCATATTTCATGCTCTCATATTTGTACTAACCTTATCAAACGAATCTGATGAAACGTCATTTGCAAATGCTGACGAAGCAACAAGAGATCAAGCTACAAGAACAACACTAGCCAAACTAGCTAAACCGATAATTTTAAATGAGTTTTTCATAATATATAATATAATGAGTAAAAAGGGTGTCACATCAACATGTGAACATGAGCACTATACATATCAACCTTACCACAACCTTACACAACCCTTCTTAGTTCATCAAATGTAGTATATCACTGCAACATTTTGACGTAAGCATCTTCTTGTAAGGTCATAAAATTGTTTTTTCTCGCAAGGACAAATATTTGTTTACTGGGTGCTCATTGTATAATAGCATCACGTATTTCTTCATTAATCTCCAATACTTCCATCACAGCAATTCTTCATTTGTATCATATTCATTGGCATTTGTCACATCAGTGTGCAACAGGAACTGTTCAATCAAACGAAATTGGTAATGATGAAAGAGGTTTGATAATATCCAAGATGTGAGTGATTTCAGCTGTTTCACTTGCTGTTGCTTGTTGTTTTTTTACGCAGTGAGGACATACTTTTCTCACCAGTCTTTGTGCTTCTATCATCAAAAGTGATGGAGCAAGTAAATATCATTTGATTCCCATACTCAAAAGTCTTGTTACTGCTTCGATTGCACTATTGGTATGAATTGTAGAAAAAACCAAGTGTCAGGTGAGTGCAGCATTGATAACCGTTTCTGCTGTTTCTACTGTTCTTGTTTCTCACACAAGTATGATGTCAGGATCATGTCTCATACATGCATTGAGTCATTGGACATAGTCATATCACTTTTTGTAGTTTATTTGTGATTGTTGAATACCATCTAATTGGTACTCTATAGGATCTTCAAGCGTAATTATTTTGTGAGTTCATGTGTTTTTGGTGTTGAGTACAGAGTACAACGTCGTTGTTTTTCCTGATCACGTTGGTCATGTAATCAAAATAAGCCCAAAGTTATGATGTAATCATTTTTCAAAAACTTGTTTGTTACGTCACCAAAACCCCAAGTCATCAAAACTTTGTATAGAATGTGTTCAATCCAAAAACCTCAAGACTGTACTTTCAGAGTCTTTTCCAGGCATGAAGTTTGCTCTGACGTCGATTTGGGTCAGTCATCATTTTTTGTCATCTGCTTGCACACTAAACCTCCCATCCTGTGGAATATACTCTACATTCATTTTTGTTCATGCAATGAATTTTAGTTTTTTGAGATATGGATAAAAATCTTTGTGCGTAAATGAAACAATATCTTGCAAAACACCGTCAATTCTGAGTTTCATAAAAATTCACTTCTCTTCTGGTTGAAAATGAACATCAGAAGCTCATGCTTGAAATGATAGTCTTACAAACTCCATAATGACGTCAGATGTGTTGAGTGTCTGTCTTTTTTCGAAAAGAGATTTGATCATTGCGATCGCATGTGTTCCGTGAGCTTCTTGTTGTTTTTGTTGTATTTTTTGTTGTTGAGATGCGATTGCTTCTTCTTTGGAGTATCGACTGTATGCGATCTCCATACACTCAAGTGATGTATAATACAATTTGTACTTGAGATGTTTTTTTTCTATTTGGGACAAAAATAATTGTAACTTGTCAGAAAGTTGATTGGTAGTGACAATATGATACGTGACCTCGTCTTTGTCAAAAACGACAGTTTGCATCTCATGAGCTTGTGCTATTGTCAAAATACGCAAACACTCTCTGTCTGGGATTATATTTTTTATATCTTCTTTTTCCAAAATTACTTTTTCGATCTTGTTCTGCATATATGCTATTTTTTATTTAAAAAAGTAGTCTGACTATAGTGTACATATTGGAGTGTCTTTTGTGAAAGAATAGTAACCGTCTATTTCTATAGTCATTGACTTTTGCTATTTATTTTATTACGTAAAATTTGACACGTGTCTTTTTTATAGATATAATAGTACTATAAAGTTTCAATTTTTATAATATATTTATTTATATGTCATTAAATATAAAAAAGCTCTGACTTCCAGAGGGGCAAGCTACTGAAATAACTCGTGAATTCGGTCGCATTTATGACATAGGAGGAATAGAAGACAATCATATTACTCCAGAATATCTTAGTAACGTACTAACGCTTTCTAAATGATTATTTGATGAAAAAAGATTAGGTTATTTGTCAAATAACATTGAAAAATTTCTAAAGTATCCTAATCTCCTAGCTGTTGTTCCGCTCGAAGATCTTACAAATCTAAGTGAGTCTGCAGACGTGGATGCCAAAATAAAAACTGAACTACTTGATCATATAACTAAAAGAGAAGAAAAAGATAATCAAGAAAAAATTAAGAAAGCGCAAGAAGATATGATGAAAAAACAGGAAAAAAGTGCTTTATCTGATAAAGTAGCTAAAGAGAAGTCTAAATGACTAGAAGAAGCAAGAGCTATGTTTGGTCTTTTTCCTCAAGGCATAGTAGCACCAGAACACATAGGACCAGGAATACAAGATGACTCCACACCCATGGAGATTAAAAATCCAGAATACCCAAATGTTGCTGATGCTTTAAAAGCACTTGAAGAACTAAATAAAAAAGAAGAACAAGAAAAGCTGGCTCTAAAAGAAATAGAGGATAAAGACTTAGAAGTGGTTTTTGAAGAGATTTCGGATAAATTTAGTATAGTTAAAAATTTAAAAAGTAAATCTGTACAAATAAGAATAGCTCTAGCCGATGTATCAAAAAAAGGTAATTATCGTATTTTAGAGTCAGACAATTTTATAAAAACAACTTTTTCAGATATACTAGTATCTTGAAAATGAATACGCCTCTTTGAAGAAGAGTTAAGTAATTTAAATAAAGTAATTCAATGATTTAAATCAAAAAAAGAACTTTGATCGAGGAGAGCGTATGAAAACCAAGAGAATTATATTTTTGCAATAAAATCTTTCTATAAAGAACTTAAATCATCACTTAAATTTATAGCAAATAAAAATGAAAAATTTAAGAAATTTGCTTATAGCTTCTTATCTGTGATAGAGAAGAGTGAAAAAGACTTTGATAAATATAGTATGAATAATATGTTTTAAATAAAATATAGAAAAGACTAAATCAAGGGACCGTGGGACCATCTAAAACTCTATATAAACAGATAAAAGAAAGGATATAATACTATCAACTTTTATCTGTTTTTTTTATGAACAGAATACAACAGGCAGATGTAAGAGACAACATATTGATTTTATACTGGTGTTTATTATAGTAACGTCGTTATTGTTGGACTATTTTGTAGACTAATGTGCATTTTTTATACTTTTTTTATGTTTATGCAAAATTTATCTGTTCTCTTAATGGTTGCTTTGTTATCAATCAATTCATTGTTTATGTTATCTTTTGTTTTCGCATGAACTACTTATGCTAACGAAAACTGTAGTGATTTTTCTTGAGTAGAAAGACAGGGTAAAGCAATTGCAAAAAAGGTTGACTCAATACTAGAAAGAAAAAGTCCATCAATGAGACCAGTTATTATGAAGAAACTATCAGAACTTGCTAATACAAAAGCTAGTTGTGAAAAAAGATTGATGTACTATTTTATAGTAGAAAATCTTGATAAGAATTACAAAGGTTTACAATGAATGACACCTGAACTTCTTTCACAAAAAAGAGACTCAGATGGAGTAAAATCTGTTGTTAAGGTAGAAAAAGAAGAGAAAAAGACAGAATCAGTAGTAGAAGAGAAAAAAGAAGTTGAGGCTGTAAATGCTGATACATTACCACTAAATTGTGTAGAAATTACTAGAGATGTTTTTCAAGATAGTTTTGGAAGTGCTATGTGTGAAGATACATATGAATATCAAGATTGAATATTAAGTACTTCAGAAAATGAAGTATGTGGAGGATGAGAAAACGTACCAGAAGATAACGAATACTATAGCGAATTAACTACATTGTTCACTACGCATGAGTTTACAAATATATATTCTATATTGAGCAGTGATACAAATACTGTAGCTATGTGATCTTTTGGAGATGGTGAATATAAAATAGCTATCAATAATCAAGTATATAACCTACCTGCAAATGCATCTTGGGGTACTATAAAATCTAAAAAAATGTGATGAACTGCAGATACTATTGAATTTGTTACTGCTACAGAAACTGATAAATTTTGACAAGAAATCAAAGAAACACTATTATCTTGTGAATTCTAATTATTTCTTGCTTATGATGATATATAAAAAGTTAAAAGGTGTGATACGTACTGTATCATACCTTTTTTCTACATTCCAAAAATATACAACATATTGATTTCAACGTCTTTATAAGTAGTCTATATTGTAGCAAAAATATCTTTTATACTTACATATTTGGCATGACGAGACCTTTAAGTAGTTATATAATAGCAGTCAGTTTATGTTCTTTACTACTTGCAACAAGTGTTCTAAATGCAGCACATGCTTCTCTTTTTGACACGCCGGATAGTAGTGGATCAACACAAACCATAACAGTAAGCCAATCAGCATATCTCAACAATCCACAATACAAAAAAGCACTGACAACATTCAAGGCACTAAATAGTAAATTGCAAGTTATGGCTAGACAAAAAGACATGACCAAAAAAGAGTTTTTTGTAAAAATTGCGTGAGCAATCAACAACATTGCAATCAAATCTCACAAAACAGGATTACAAGATAAATCTCAAATGTATGGGTATTTAGCTTTTTTGATGAACAAAGAGATATGAATAACAACTGCACCGTTGTCATTTACAACACAATCAACATCTCCAATAATAACCAACAATAATACAAAACCAAAAACTCCAAAACCAATACCTATCGTTGGTTTTGTGCCGGATATCGTTGTTGATGCAACTGATTGATATCAATACGTCAACGACATCAGAATAAAATTTAACCCACAAAATATATTTGTCGAAAAAGATGGTGTTATCTATATTCAAACCAATAAAATCAAAAATAACGTATGAGATAGAAAGTTTGAAATAAGACTAACTGCCAATGAATATGATGCATGACTAAAAGGTGAAAATCCTTTTGGATGACCTTTGCCACCAACTGACATAAAAGTAGGAGATATTATAACAACTAGATTTACAGAAAATCAAACTGTAAAAGTTGATGCAGACTGGCTCATATCCAAAACAAACGAAAAACACTTACCTAGCATCATGGAATTATTTCAAAATGAAGTCGAAAAACTAGTAGGCGCGTGAATGTCTATAGACGATGCAACACAAACTACCATGAACAACATAGATGCCTACCAACAAAAAGTCTTATCCGTTACAAATGATTCTATGTCAGATGAACAAAAAATCATGGCAGTAGCAGTTCTTGTAACGCAAGACTATGCAAGAAACAATAATGTATGAGCGTTTGGGTCAGAATGGTCTCACTATACGTTTCACGGTGTATTTACATATGGTAATGCCGCATGTGAATGATTATTTTCTGCGTATACGCTTGGTATGTTTTTGGCAAAAGTAGATGCTGATATTTGATATCAAATCGGTATGCTAACAAGTTGAGCAAGTCACATCACAGCATATATCAATGGGAGAGCTAGCGATATAACAGCAATAAATACAACTTTCAGCGCTGGTTCTAAAGATTTATATACAAGTGCGACATTTGACACCGAAAGAAGTAAAATTAGTGAAAACTATCTTGGTTGGTAGTATAGTGAACTACGTATACTGATATTGTTATTTTACCACCTTGTATTCTTATGAAAAAATCTTTGTCTATTATGATAGGTAGTTTTTTTTCATTAAAAGGTGCACTTTCGAGTTCTATCGGATCCATATTGTCATTATTGTTTACATTTATTATACTGAACAATCTTGAAAATCATAATATTAAAATATTTTTTGCAATCTTTGTATTAATTGTAATAATTGTATTATATATTGAGTTTTTTAATGTCAGTAAAAAATATAAATATTTTGGTAGAGAATGATGGTATTTGATATTATATATTGCACTAGGATTTGTATCTGGATTGATGTTGTTAAATTGAATTGGTGTAGCAAAAGATTACTATATTATGTTATTGGGTATATACACTTTTGCGTTTCTTTTTTTTATAAGTTCTATAATGTTCTTATTTGTTTTGATAAATAATAAAGACTCTTTATTGAAAGAGGAAACTGATTCTCGGTGTTTAACTATACTAATATTAATAATCATTTGACTATTATATTTTTTAAGTATTACATTTATGTGATTAGTAGTTAAAATTACATACATATCTTTTCAAAATAGTGATGTTAAAGAAATTAAAAACACTTTTAGCGTGTTTGAATGAGTATATTATAATTCTGACTGAAAACTTTTAGATAAGAGGATAGATCAACTGACAAATGATATTATATTGTGAAATACCCCAAAATTTAAAAATGAAACATATTTTACTGATATATACACTAGTGCTATTGATTCATCTAAATTACTTCAGACATATGCATGGTCAGAAGACGTAAAATTGTTATTTAGTTGAAAAATAGAAAAGATTAATTTGAGAGTATGAGATAAAGATTTAAAAACATGATGAGTTGCTTTTCTTTCTTGATATTATGCCCAAGATGGTACTTCATTAATCGGTAAGATACTTCAAACAATACCAACTTACACTTCAGATCGATATAATTTTGAGACTATAAATAGCTCTTTTAATAAATTGGATACGCTACAACAACAAATAATTGATGACAACTTACTCTCTGGATTACTATCTAATCAAAAGTTAAAAACAGCGATTGATTTTTATCAAGATTATTATTTGTATTATTTAAAAAAACAACGAATTATTAGTATATATATTCGAAATATGTATCAATTAATTTTTGGATGAATTATTATTGCATGATTGCGGTGATTAATTAGTGAATCTCTTTCTTATATGAAAAATGATCAAGAGAAGATATATTTACTTAAGGAAAGAGATTTGTTGAAAAAAGAAAGAAATTTGCTGAAAAAAGAAAGAAATTTGCTGAAAAAAGAAAGAAATAATTTGAGTAAAAAAAGAAAAAATAATAGAAAAAAGAAAAAATAATCAAGAAAACAAAACTCGTCTAAAACTCTATATAAACAGATAAAAGAAAGGATATAATACTATCAACTTTTTAGGGAGCAGTTCATTTATCTGTTTTTTTTATGAACAGAATACAAAAGGCAGATGTAAGAGACAACATATTGATTTCACCGTCTTTATGATTAGTCTATTTGGGTATACTGATATTGTTCTTTTACCACCTTGTATTCTTATGAAAAAATTTTTGTCTATTATGATAGGTAGTTTGTTGTTTCTTTGACAAATGTGATTTGCTTCACGATATGAACTGCCTGTGTTTGATCCAACACTTGAGACAACGTTTTCATGTATTGCACAAGATATATACCTACAAGATATGGCGTCTGATGCTGATGTACAAGTCAATCCTGAGAGTTTTTATGTAGATCGTGATAGCGTCTGACAATTCTCTTTTGTTGCCAATGAGCAGGGTAATGTATCCAAAAGGGGAGTGCAACAATATCTTGTTCATTACAAAAATTGATCGGTAAAACAAACACTCAAAAAGTGAATAAACTATTTTCTCAACCCAAAAACAAATCTGTATGTGACACAAGAGAACGATTTTTCTACAAATCCTACAACGACTCGTTTTGTTGATGAGACCTGAAAAGAACTATTTGCATGAACGTTGTTGGCGACACCGCCAGTAGAAGAGATTTCTCTGATGTGATGAAAGTTACATTGAGCTGTGCTTGTGAGTGATGATGGTGATATTATCTTTTGGGAGTTAGACCCCACAATTAATCGTGTGAGATTATATGTCAATTTTCAACTAATTAGCGATTGGTTCGATAATATTCAGCATGTACAAATTCAGTGAGACGATGTATACTATTTGTGATGAACACCAAAAAATGATGTTTTACAGATGGCATTGTATGCGAATCAAACTGTTCTTGCACCTGCAAACATTATGAGGTACGATGTCAATGGTGATGATTTTGCCTATGTGCTCAAAGAGGCTAATGATATAGACAGAACGATATATTGGAATGGAACAAAAATTGATTCATTGACGCAAGTATTTGATATTGAAATTAGTGACGACGGACATCTGTATTATCTTGGTGAAAAAAAATCAGATTTGTGATTTTTTCGTGCTGGAGAGCGTGTAGATTTTGGGTTTGATTATTCAAAAGTGCAGACGTATTATTCTATATTTCCAATCAAATCGGCATGAGTTATGTTTGCATTGGATCATAACGATAAGAGGTATTATTATACAAACTGAACAGTAAAATCCTCATCGCTACAAGAAATCTTATTTGCAGACGAAGGATATTTGTTTTCAATAAGACCTGATGAGACAGATGTTTCAGATCAAACGATCAATATCTACAAAAATCAAACAAAAGTTGTATGACCAATCCAACAAGCTCTTGTTTCTGTTCCTCGTATAGATCAAGGTTTTGTATGATACTTTAGCAAAAAAATACAAGACTGACTTGCTTGTGAGTTTGATATAGTCGTCAATGGTATTGTTTCGACTATGTCTGTTTGTCCTTGAAACAAAATGTATACTTCTTTTATGGACTTTTACATGACCAATACGCAATGATACGATATTGGGTATGATGTTTCCAAAAAGGTTTTCTATTTTTTGGATGATGCGTGAGACCATGCGAGATATATTGTATGTGGTAAAGAGTCTACAACCTCGATAGCTCGTACATTGTGATACAATCTTGATAATAATCAAAACGATGATCAACAGTCAGATGATGATGATCTTTTTTCGCCAGAGTCTTGAGAAACTCTATGACTGTATATTCCTGCAAATTATCTCCAAATACAAGACGTCGAAGAAAAGGTAACATATATGACAATAATGTTGCTACACAAAAAATATCACAAAAAAATAGAAAAAATTGCTCAACAAAAAAACATCTCACTTGCAGCTGCATATGATCAATTGATGCAAAAAACTGTACAAAAATTAGATCAATGATCGTACAGTCCTATACTAGATGGTATACGAGGAGGTTTGTGAGATTATAAGAGATATTTTGAGAAGAATGAGTAGGAATGTTTTATTTTTGATCTTGTATCATTTGTTGGATATTAACTTCATATTTTCCTCATCATATTGGTTTAACATATTTGTTATAATCGTCCATTGTCGTTATATTTAAATAATATTTTTTTCAATTTAAATTTACAATAAACAGTATTCCTCATCCGTCAACCATAAGGTCTTGGATTGGTCGATTAGTTATAGTTTTGTATAAGTCTGTTTTAATTACTAATTTCTTATATCAAAGAATGCTACGCAAATCACTAGTATCCAGATTAGTGATTGCTGACTGAGCCATAATACCATTAATTCATAGTAAATAGCTCGAGTGTTTATTACTTCGAGATCTTATTAAATATAATTTATCTCAAGAATTTACTGACTCATTATTAGGTAATAATTTAAGAAATAATATTGATAGATCATGTTCATCTATTGAAGTACATAAATTTGATAAGTCAATTATTCATTGTCTATTAATTTGAGAAAGATCAATATTGATATATCTTTCGCTTGTATGTCTACCCTTATCAGTAGTAAGGAATAATTTGAAAGATTCTACATCATTTATTTCTCTTGTATCATCGATAGACCAAAAAATAAATGGAGCATTAGATTCTCTATCTGAAGATATATATTTTCTCACAATGGCGTCATAATCTATAGTTTCATTTGCTTCTTGAACGTTTTCTTGTGTGTTGTTGTTTCAAGAAGTTGCAGTATTACTGTTGATAAGTACAGTAGTGTTTCTAATTGTTTGAATTAAATTATTTGTTTTTATGTACATCTCATCATTTTTACTTACTTTTCACAAAATCAGCAATGCTTGAAGTTGGTTTTCTACCTCTTGTACTCATTTTTTAAATTCTTCTTCAGTAATTGTATCGCTTTTACGTAAACTTTCTAATCATTTGAGTGCATTATAAAGATCATTAATATCTTGGATTTTTTCGATATTCTTACTTGCTACTTGATTATTAAGTTCTTGTGTTAGTTCTTGATGAGCGTCTCCTGTTTCTGTTATTGCATGTGCTTGATTAATTCAAACAAAGTTCATTCACAATACTCAGCAAAATAATGCTAATTTTCTTAATCCCCTTTTCATACTTATTGTATTTCATTGTTTAGGTGTTTTTGTTTGCATAGGTGTTATAAACTTTAAAAAAATTACTGCTTTTGTTTACAAAAACTGTAAGTCGGTCATTCTTTTTCAAATGATTATAATATATTTATTATCAAAAAAGACACATAAGTCAATATTAAAATATTTATCTAATTTAAGTTTAGTTAAGTTTCTCCTAAATTTTTTATTCAAAATAAATTAAAAAATTATAAAACATTTGACTTATACTTTTATTTTGTGTATATATTGAATTGATTTTAACTATATTAACCTCAAAATTATGAAATTACCATTGAACATATCTAAAAAACCAAGCGATAATACCTATAACTCCTATTTACTTGGACGTGTTAGCTCAAATTTACTAAGTTTGATAAATATATATGCAGATAGTTCTATGCCAATAAAACAGAAAGGATCTCATTTGTTGGACTTTCTGGCATATAATCCAAAAATACGTGTATTTATAGAGAAATTATCTCAAAATTTTGCTATCAGTCTTGATAGTATCTTTGAAGAAGATAATAATGAAAAACGTATTACACAATACGTTGATACATTACAATGAGCATCATTGTCAATTTTTGATCTGTTTTTATTTGAAAAAGTGCGATATAATGATATAAAGTATCTTGAAAAGGTAGTAGATGCTTATAAAACTAAAAAATTTGACTTTCAGCAGTTACCATCTCAATCGGGAACGGTATTTCAGCACCTAATGGCAGCATATATATTAGTCTACACTGATGAAGGTACGTGAGCTATAGATCCAAAAAAGGAAGAACTTTTGAAATCATTTAAAGAATTACTTCTCAAAGATATAAATTCTTTGGTATAAATAAGTGGATACTTCAGGTATAGAAG
Source organism: uncultured Candidatus Peribacteria bacterium (assembly GCA_964526045.1). Taxonomy (GTDB): domain Bacteria; phylum Patescibacteriota; class Gracilibacteria; order Absconditabacterales; family Absconditicoccaceae; genus CAZGIF01. The sequence continues at coordinate 178,049 of CAZGIF010000003.1, forward strand.
ATTACTATTCTGACTGTTTTTTGTATTCTTTGATCTCATACCACACAATATACAAACCACACAAAAAAACTGCAACCGCCATACCAAAAAGTTGATCGTAACCCAAAACGGTTGTATGTAATCAGATTGCTCATGCCATCAATCCACATACTCATATTGCTCACAAAAAGGTTGTTCTTTTGAACATAAGAAGTACTGAAACAATCAGTTCTAGTATTCAACTTCAGATTCTAAGTTGCATTTCATATCCATCTGTAGCAAACAAAAAGCTGGATACTTTTCTAAAAATCTCTTGAGATTCTGCCAAAGCATCGGGCATGAGTCAAAACTTGAAAACTAGAGTTTGGAGTAATATTCATATACAAATTATTTTTGATATATTGTAAGCATATGTTCATAGGTTTTTTTTGAAAGAGGAGTGAGGAGTAGTTTGATTCATGTAGATATGTCAGAATAAAAACTAAATACTTTCCAAAAGTTCACTAATAATGTGGTTGTAAATATCCATTCATGTGTCAGTCAATGTGATATAAAATTGATCATCTTGATCACTTTGGTCTTGCGTCATATGTCACTGATCTACACAAAGTGTGATAATGTCTTGTCGATTTTTGACAAAAATACTTGTATCAACGTGATTATAATACATGTCTTTGACCGGGTCAGATAATTTTTTTGTGTGAACACATACTCATTGTGACGTTCTGAGTCACAAAAACAAAGCTTCAATCAAATATGCTTGAAAATCTAAAACATCTATGGAGTCTTTTTCTATATGATTTGTGATAGTCGAGGAGACGTCGTTCGTCTTCTGTTCAAAAAATTTGGATATATGTTTGCTGTTTGTCCAGCGGTATCAGACAGCCGTATCTTGTGTGCTGGGTGTTTCGTCACTTTGTGCATCTAGTGGTGTTTGTTGGGTATGTGTCAACACTGATCCTATAGCTACAAAATCTTGATGTCACGCATGCCAAAAACTACTTGCATGAGATCATAGTCAGATGTAACAATCTTGTGATCGGTAACTTCTATTGTGGATGCTGTTTTTTCCTCATAGGGAAAAGTTAGATATTTCGTATCTGATATATCACGCATGTTGCAATACTTCTTTGATATTTTGAAATTCTTCGTATATATCGTCGTCTTCACCCATTGCTTTGAGTCCATATCCGTCTTTTTGGTAGTTTGTATTGTGTTTGTATTTTTCAAATCGTTCACTTCATTCAAACAATTCTAGTGTGTACAAAGAAAATCCATCAGCAAAATAACTATGCACAAACTGTTCAAAAAACTTTTGTGCACCAGGTTTCCAAAACATACTCTGTCATTTTTTGCTAGTATGTTTTTTGCCAAATGCCATAAAATCAAAACAGAATGAATTGTTTGGTTGTTTAAGTGGTACAAGATTTCTCAAAAAATCAACAACTCCAGGAAATGTATAGTCTCTTCATGCATCACGAAGTACACTCGAATCCAAACTTTGAATTCCGATACTTCGCCTTACTTTCAAAAATTTTTTCCATGCTTTGTTACATGTTTTTATAAGTCACAAAATTTCTTCTTGGGGATGTGGATTGAGTTCTACTGTCAGTTCTTCGAGGTATTCCAAGCAAAAAAGAGAATCGATTGTCTCAATAAGATCGATGAGATGCGTTGCTCAGATTGTAGAGGGTGTTCATCATCAGATATGAATTGTTCTGATATTTTTATCATTTAGTGTTTTGGACCAAAAAAGAAGTTCCTGACGGAGTGTATGGACATATCAATCGAGCAATGTTTGGTGGTGGGTGTGGGTAGCTTCCAGAGATTGTACGTGAAAACTACAATATTTACACTTTTTTTCACAAAAAGGAATATGAATATACAAACCAAACATAGGATTTTTTCTTCTAAAAAAAATGGTATTTTGTATCTAGACTACGGGTTTGTTTCCTCTTTGCAAGAGTTGTTTTTGTACTTGTAAATACATATGATCTGTATATAGTGATACCAAGTATTTTATTTTTTGTATATGTCATGTTTCGTTCTCAAGATGCTAAGCCCCATTTTTGGAATATACAACAACATATTCTAAGTTTTCGAAAAGATCACTCTGTCTTTGAAAAATCAGTCTCATCCAGACCAGCGTCAGACCCATATCTTTTTTTTGATTGACCTCCATTTATCACATGAATGCCACACTATGGAAGCCTGCTTTCAAGTATTTGCAAAGACGTTATTCCAAGATATCAGACAATGAAATGAAAGCGCGTCGAAAGAGTACGATGACGAGATTGTCATGGTATTCCTATAGAACAAAAAGTACAAAAAGAAATGTGATTAGAAACCAATAAAGATATCGAAAAAGCATGAGTAGAGACATTTATCAATCAATGTTACACATATACTCGCTCCACATCCGCGGAACGAAATCGATACATCAACAATATAGGTCGTTGGGTTGATATGGACAATGCTTACAAAACCATGGACAATGATTATATGGAATCAGTGATGCGAGTCTTTAAACAATTTTGGGAAAAATCTCTTATCTATCGTGGTAAAAGAGTATCTTTGTATAGTACCAAACTATCAACTCCTATTTCAAATTTTGAAGTAGCAATGGATGATACATATGAAGAAATCAACGACCCAGCTATAACTGTAAAATTTCCCTTATTTGCATCAGAACAAACAGCATTGCCTCGAGATACATCTGATATTTCTGCAAAAGTATATGCACTCGCTCGAACAACAACACCTCGAACGATCCCTTGTAATATGTCTTTGGCAGTCAATAACGATCTGGAATATGTTCTTGTACACTACAATCAAGAATATTATGTTGTAGCCAAAAATAGAACTGACGATGTGTTTACGTCTGGAGAATATACGATAGTACAAGAGTTTTTGTGAGAAAAATTGGTGTGATTGTCATACGAACCACCATATGATTATTATTACAAAAAAACAAACAACGAAGCTGATCATAAAATATATAGTGCAGATTTTATCACTGACCAAAGTGGAACTGGTATTGGTCATGAAGCTCCAGAATTTTGAGATGTTGATTTTGAACTTGCGCAAAAGGTCTGATTGACAATCTCGGAAGCAATGGATGATGCCTGAAAATTCACCTCACAAATCACAGACAAAGAAGGATTGTTTTATCGTGATCAAAACGACGCGATCATTGAAGAACTCAAAACAAAAAATGCATTGTTTCACAAATGATCTATCACTCACCGTGTGGCATTTTGTCCACGTAGTGGTGTGCCATTGGTATACAAGGCACAAGATTCTTGGTTTATTGATATCCAATCACTCAAACCAAAATTATTAGAAAAAAATAAAGAAATAAACCGATATCCAGAACATTTCAAGTTTGGTCGTTTTGCAAAGTCTTTGGAATCTGCACCAGATCGATGTATTTCTAGAACAAGATACCGATGAACTCCTATGCCCGTTTGGCAAAATGAAGATGCGAGTGAAATAGAAGTTATATGATCTCGTGATGAATTATTTCTCAAAAATAAACCATACAAACAACTAACAAAAATTATTTTTGTACGTCATGGAAGAACAGACTATAATGATGAATGAAGACATGATCATGAGGGGAGTGCAAAACTTGTTGATTTTGGTTGGGAACAAGCACATACATTAGCCAAAAAATACAAAAATCAAGATATTGCTGCAGTATACAGTTCCCCTCTTCAAAGATGTGTTGATACTGTTACACCACTGAGCGCACAAAAGGATATTGAAATGACTATTGACGAAAGAATCTCAGAAATTAGAATCCCAAAATCTCAAGATCAATTGTTCGATTGTTCATCTATAGTACGAAATGATCTTCCAATAGATTGACGTGACTCAGAAAGTATCAAAGAGGTGTATCAAAGAGTTGAAGAATTTCTCAAAGATGTTGTGAGAAAACATGCTGGACAAACAATAGTTGTCTGTTCTCATGGAGATCCTTTGGTATTGATGAGAAAAGTCTTACATGATTTTGATTATGAAACAGACAAATACAAACGATATATGTCCAACAAAAAACATAAAGATCTGACGTGTACTGAGTATGTACTTTCAGAACCATGTCAAAGATTAAATCTACATAAACCTTGGATTGATAGTATTTATATCCAAAGTGCTAGTGGACAAAAAATGACCAGAAGGTCAGAAGTTTTGGATTGTTGGTTTGAATCTGGTTCTATGCCATATGCACAAGTGCACTATCCTTTTGAAAATAAATCAAAATTTGAGACAGCATTTCCTGCTGATTATGTTGTAGAATATACATGACAAATTAGAGCATGGTTTTATGTGATGCATGTATTAGGGGTTGTTCTTTTTGACAAACCTGCATTCAAAAATGTCTTGTGTACGTGAGTGATGAAGTGAGATGATTGACGCAAAATGTCAAAAAGCTACGGAAATTATCCAGATCCAAAACGTTCATTTGAAAAGTACGGATGAGATGCAGTCAGATTACAATCTTTGTTGTCACCTGTTGTATATGGTGGTGATGTTGATGTCAAAGAATCATGATTTTTGGAAGCTACAAAAACAGTTCTCTTACCTTTGTGGAATGTTTTCTATTTCTTCACAACCTACGCAAATATTGATGGTTGGATACCACAAAATGACAAATCAATTAGTACGGAACATAACTTTTTGGATGGACGAATTGTCTCAGAGTTGCAATTATTGATACAAACAGTAGATCATGACCTTGCGCATTATAGTATGCATACTGCAACTCGTTCTGTTATGTCATTTTTGGATGATTTGACAAATCGATATATCAGAAGAAGTAGAAGAAGGTTTCGAAAATCTGAAAATGATGGAGATAAGATCCAAGCATATGAGACTTTATACCAAGTACTGTTAACTCTTAGTCAGTTGATGGCGCCTTTGATACCATTTACAAGTGAATATATCTATAGAGGCCTCGTTCGTACACAAGAAACACAAGATCTTGTTTCTGTACATCTTACGCGTTTCCCAGTTGTTGAAAAGTCACTTATCAATAAAGAATTGTCTTCAACGATGCAACAAGTTAAAACGGTTGTTTCTACATGACTAGCTTGGAGAAGTAACAAAAATATTAGAGTAAGACAACCCTTGCAGTCAGTCACTATAGGATTTCCATTGGATCAAAACTTTCAAGACATTATACAAGAAGAACTCAACGTCAAACAAGTAATTGTTGATCCAACAATCAATCAAAAAGTACAAAAAATAGTCAAGCCAGATGGTAAATTATTATGAAAAAAATTGTGAGCTGACTTCAAAACAGTGTTGCAATTGGCTAAGTCATGACAGTTTGAACAATGACCGGCTTGAACTGTGCTTGTTGATCGTCGAACCTTACAACCTGAAGAATATGAAATCGGTTATATCAAAGTTGATGAAACACTTGATATTGAAGTACAAGATGGAATGGTTGTTGCAATGGATCCAACAATAACACCAGAACTTGAATTAGAGTGATTTGCTCGTGATTTGGTAAGATTTATCCAAGAATCTCGCAAAGAAGCATGATATGATATTGCAGATAGAATCTCTCTGTCATTGTCTACTACAAACTTATCCGAGTCAGACGAGTCTTTTTTGAAGTCTCTTTTGCAAGAACATGGTGCATATATTCAAGAAGAAACTCTCTCAACTATTGTTTCTTTGGAAGCATGAGATATCAAAAAGGATATTGAATTGTGAACTGTTTCAGTTGTATGTATTCTCAAAAAATAGATTTATATTGACCATCTCGCAAAATGGTACAAATTGATCCTTCTTGGCAAAAACAACTCGAAAACGAATTTACTAAACCATATTTTGCACAGATAAAATCACTTCTCACTGAACAAAAAAAACAGTGAGTTGAGATTTTTCCAAAGTCAAAAGATATTTTTGCTGCTTTTGATGCAACACCCTTTGACCAGGTACGTGTTGTTATTTTGGGGCAAGATCCGTATCATGGACAGTGACAAGCACATTGATTGAGTTTTTCTGTACCCGACTGAATACCGAAGCCTCCTTCATTACAAAATATTTTCAAGGAAATACAACAAGACCTTGGTTGAGAGATTACTGGTTGAAATATTCCTGATTCTTGAAATTTACTCTGACGAGCAAAACAGTGAGTCTTTTTGCTCAATGCTATATTGACCGTCCAAGCACATAAACCTGCTTCTCATGCCAAGATTTGACGAGAAATATTTACTGATGCTGTAATAACAACTCTTTCACAAAATAAATCCTGACTGGTATTTCTGTTGTGGTGAAAATTTGCTCAATCTAAATCGTCATTGATAGACCAAACCAAACACCATGTTTTGACAGCACCTCATCCATCACCATTTTCTGCACACACATGATTTTTTGGTTCACAGCACTTTTCTCAAACTAATGATATTTTGCTATCGCAAAAACTAGAACCAATACGTTGGTTCTAGTTTTTGTATGGATTAAGATTATTGTTTTTTTCGCTTTTTAGTAATGCCTCTTCATTACTTTCTAGTAGTTTTTTTTTTCCTTCCTCGAGATCAGCTATGTATTTTTCTACTCTCAATTCCTCTTCAGATTTTATGTCTTTTTCAATAAATAGATTTTTTAGTTTTTTCTTTAAGTTTTCAATGAATCATTGTTTTTTAGGCTTTTGTTCTATATCTCTTTTTATAAATTCAAGATATTAACTCATTTGGTGATAGTATAAGATAAAATTATGAAAATATTTTCTTTACTATTTATATACTTATTCTTCAGAAGATAATCAAGTGTCATTAGATTCAAGTTTACGATTATACCCAGCCCTCGTTGCAGCTTCTTTGTTAAGTTTTTCTATTTCTTTCCTTTTTTGATTTATAGGTTCAAAATGAAATGCTTTTTCAATCAATATTCTAGCTTTCTCGGTAAATGTTAATTCTTTTTGTTGCCCTTTTATACTTGTTCTATCTGTAATAAACCCTCTTTGTGTATTTGTATCTCCCATGTTTATATATTTTATAATTAAAAAAAATTGCGACTAGTCGCATAAGAACTCAGAATACGAATATATGTTTTTCTCTCAATTTAACAAAACTTTATTTGTCTAGTTATAATATAATGGTTAGATCTTTAATTTCAATTAAATCAAACTTGAATAACCCTTTTATATTTACAAAAAAATATTCAACAGACACGGTGTCAGGTATATTTCTTTTTTACGCTGTAGCTAGAGGTGTGAGAAATTTTCATACCTTGAAATCGCTTCTTATTCTGTTTTTGACTTCTCAGACAGTTATTATGCCATCATTATTTCCTCCTTGGGTATCAAATCATTTGTTTTGGCTATATCAAGTTGTAATATTTTTGAGTTTTGTATCAGTTTTTCCGCTTTTGGAATATAAAACGAAATTATCTGGTTCATTACGGTATAGTGGAAGAAATGTACACATATACAACGTTCACATATCATTGAGAGAGCCTTTGGGTTTGTTGTAATTTTCATAAAACTTTTCTACATATTTAAGTTGTTGTGTTGCATTCATACGTTTGAGTGCATTCGTTGATGTTCAAAGTCATTCTGCAGTGCTTGGCATAAACTGAATCAATCACGTTGCACCAATTGAGTTTTGTATATGCGGATCAAATCAGCTTTCATGTTCAAATATCCTCATAAGAAACTCTGGATAGATTTTCATTCTTTTACTTGTTTCGACAACTTCAGAAATAAAGTCTGTTCAGTATTTTGTTTTGTTGCTAAACTTGTCAGATCTTGTTGCTTTAAATTCCATATTCATTCGTCAAGCCGGTGGACGTAGTTTTGAGATTCAATCATATGAAGCGTCAGATTGTTCGTGTGATTGTTCTTGTCATAGTTGTGTACTCGTTTCTGTATCTCAATCTTGAGTTGTTTCCGATGGTGTATCGTTTTTCTTTGCTTTTTGGGCTAGTGCTTCTATTCAGACAACACCTCATCCAAATCATGCAAATCACAAAAGAACATCGACCGCTCATCACAATCCTGACTCTTGTAGATATTCACTGATTGATGTGGGCTTATCATCAAACCATCATGAAAACATCTGAACATATCCATTGAGTGTTTGATATAGTCATACAAGTGTATCTTGCTGTGTTTGTTTGTTTTTGGAAGATTCCAAAAGCTTAGATCCAGTTGCTTCAAAACGTGACAAAAGTCAGTGTTGCTCTCATGTTAGTTGAGTACTTGCAAGACGATTTTGTCGTGATGTGGAGTCAGAAAGATCTTTTTTTGTAATAACTTTTGTAATATCTGTGTCAGGTTTTATATCTTGTATAGCCGTAAAAATGTCTTCTTGTGAACCAAAAAACGTAAGATCATCTCATCATTTGTGTTGTTCCAAGTACTCTTTTTGTTCTTCTAACTTACGTCCAAAAAGCATAATATTGTCACAATACGTTTTGGCTTCGGGAAACTCATGTAATTGACCAAGAAGAGAGACGACCATTGTTCACATTCCTCACTCTTGTGGATCCAACGAACTAAGTCATCAAATAACTTTGGAAAGCAGTCAGTCATCATTTTTGTTTTTTTCTCACAAAAGCGAGAGAAATCATAAACTCAATGTTTCGTTGCATCTGGCTTGTACTTGTGGGCTCAATCACGACTTCGCAAACATTTGTTCTCCAAACCTAGCCCATAATGTATCTAGTTTTTTGAGTGAGATGTTTTTTTGTTCCAAATCTTGCAACAACTTTGGATTATGTTGGTTTAGAAACTCTGCAGAAACTGATGGTTTTGCTTCTTCTTGTAATGCTTTGGTTTCTACTTTTGTCTGTTCTTCTTGTATTTCAACTTTGAAGACTTTCTCGTTTTTTAGTTTCTCGGCATCTAATTCTCTATTAAGTATTTCATTTTTTTGTGCATCCAAAAATTCATTCTGACTGGTTGTTTGTTCAGACTGATGTAGCGAAGTATGAGTTTTTTCTGATGATGTAGATAGTCACATACTGACAAGTATAGCATTTTTTATATCTTTTGCAAAAAATTGGTAGACATAGACCACAAGAGTGGGGTACTTACACTTGAGAAAAGAAATAAAACACCTACAATGTCATATACTCTTTTATGTTTTTTCCATACATGTATGTCGGATTTAGCGGCTTTTGATACACCTGAACAAGAACAAAAAAAAGAGGTACAGCAAGAAATTGCAACTACCTTCAAAGATTTTTTTTGAGCTTGACTGAGTCAATTGTGAAAAGAGTTAAAAAAAACTGTCTGATGATCCTCATCACACAAAAAAGATTGAAATACAACATCAGAATGAACAAGAATACATAAACATCCATTTCAAATATCAACTGAAGAAGAAAGTCGAGAAAAAGAAAAAGGTGAACTCAGAAAACCCATAGGAGAACTTTTAGTATAATTTTTATACTTTTTACGCTGTATGCGTGTATTTTTTATTTTTTGGACTACTGTTTGTATACTATTCATGCCATATTTATCTATGGCAATGACACTTTTTCAGGTTGAAATGGTTCAATGGTTTGAACAAAGATACGGAGATAATGCAAAACAGACAAAAATTAGAGAATTACAGCGTTTGATTGGCGTTGTACAACAAATGAAACAAACTTATCCTCAACACAATGATGTTTTGGATCCAATATTGACAGCATGGGTACAACACTCACAAGATATACAACAACAAATAGCTACACAAACACTTGTCCAATCGAACAACAATATGCAAAATGTTGACATTCAAAAAGTCAGAACTGCTTTTTTGAATAGTATCAATATCATAAGACAAACAAGATGACGCAAAAAATACGCATATGACGAAAGATTGGACTATAGTGCGTATGCATGGGCACAAACCTTGTCTGAAAGAAATCAAGTAACACCTACAAATCGATCTTCACCCTGACCGCATTGGAGAAATACTCCCGATGAATGATATTATAATTATTCTGTTATTGATCAGCGATTTCGTGATCGTTGAGTAAATGCTACTATCATCAATTGAGTAAATCATACAGAAAATGTATCTAAGCCTCATTTTTCTTGCAAACAAGAAGATTGTACTCAAGCAACAATTGACGCCTTAGAGTGGACATTAGACAGGTTTATGGCAGAGGAATCATATGATGGTGCTCATTTTCGCAGTATTGTCAAAAAAGAATTTCGTTATATAGGTTTGTGATTATACAAAGATGCAAACGGATTGTGGGTTGTTATTCATTATGCGACAGATCTAGAGTAGTGCTGATTCTGATATCGAGGTTATGCAATATTTACAACACTGTGTGGGTATGGAATAGTAATCTTGTTTGCTCTGAGTGTACTGTGAATAATGTTTCTAATATCAGATTTGAGTGCGAGAATTCATTTTCTTTGAGATTTTGGATATGAATGAAAGTATACGCTTAGTGTAATACCAGTTTCACCAACATTTGTTGCGTTTATGTATGTTTTTTCTTTGTGCATAATATCTGGATGTTCGTTGATTGCGTCTCTAAGTACTTGTTTTGCTTGGTTTACATCGCTTTGTAGATCTATATCTACACAAATTTCGTTTCTAACAATTGGTTCTTGTGATATTGTTTGCAATGATATTTTTGAAAACGTAGTGTTTGGAACAATAAGTCTTTGTCCAGAAAGTAATTTTACAACAGAATGTCTCGCTGATATTCTTTCAATTCTCCCAGAACAGTTGAAGTTTCACAACATACGTATCAGTTCTCAGGTTTTAATTTTTGGGTTTGTTACCAAGAGCATTGCTGCGACAATATTGGCAAACGTTTTTTCCATTGCAAATCATATTCCAAATGCGATTCACGCCATCAAAATACCCACATCCAATCACATAATTTGAAACGCAATAAGTGCATTAAAAATCATCAAAACGTATGTTACCACAGTTCCAACCAGGTTTGCAACTTTTTTGGAATAGACGTTTTTGTCTATAGATTCGTATTTGTCATAAATATTTCATTTTAGTATTCAAACAATTCGTGAAATAACAAACATTCATACCAAAAATACTCATACTGCAATCATAAATGGTATGATAATCGTGTCTACTCGCCCCGAAAATAGTTGTGTGATCGTCTCTGTCATAGCTCACAAATCAAAAAAAATAAATTATCTGAACGCCTCTTGAAGTGCAGTATACGTTGTTTGAGGAATATCCAATGTCAAGTGAGGATAAGGGATAACGATGTTGTTGCTTCTTGCATAATTTATCAAGACATGATTAACGTATCAGATAAGTTGTTCTTTTGTTCGTCAACAATCTGGTTTGATGTGAAACATACATCTGATAACAATTCAACTTGCTCCAAACTCATGTGTAAGTATCGCTGTTTTGCTTGGATTTTGCACAAATGTACAGCTGTTGATAGCCGCCAAAAAAACATCTTGTACTTGCAACAAGTCACTGTCATAATGAACACTGATAAATGTCTCTAATCTGATCATTTCTTCCGAACTATACGTTTGGATTGCTGAGTCTATAAGTTTGATATTTGGTATGATAACTTGCTTCATATCAAATGTTCTAATCGTTGTCGTTCTGATATTTATCTCTTCTATTTTTCCAAAAAATTCTTGATCTGCTTTGACGTGAACAATATCTCATAATTTGATTTCTTTCATCGTTAGCAAAAAAATTCATGCAATCATGTTTCAAAGGACTTCTTTGAATGCAAGTCATACTCCAAAAGAAACTCATCCCAAAATCAGTCACACATCAAACCCAATAATTTCAAATCCAATAAACAATGCAACCGTTGTCAGCGCATAAAACGTAATATCCTCGATGAGATGTGCAATTTGGTCAGCGAAAGCTTTGTTTTCTTGATGATCTGCATATACTAGTATTTTTCTTCTAATAGTTGCGGCAATGACTTTTGCAATCATGACAAAAAATGCAACGATAGCGATTGCTGCAATGATTTTGACTACCATGGCAACATAACTGTTTCCTATAAGTTGTTCGAATATGTCTACGGTTTCTTCTGGTGCGTCTTGTACCATTTGAGGTGGCATGCGTTAGTTTTTGTATAAAATACGTCTTTATATAGTATAGGCATGCAACAACAAAACACAAAAAACCAATAATCATACCAATAATATACTTGCATTGTTTACAAAAATATATGTATATATGGTATATGCTTTTATTTTTTGTGCATCAATGAAAAAATATCCTACAATTATTGCCATCGATTGGTGAAAAAAATATATCTGACTCGCTTCATGTGACAAAACGGATAAGGTTCCTATGCCTATTGGTTATATGGAAAACGATAGTATGTTTTTTTATAATCTGTCTGATCTTATTATCAAAAAAAACGTCTCTCATATTATTATTGGTATGCCACAAAGACAAGAAGACGTCCAAAAAAGAATCGAAGATTTTGCAGAAAAATTGTCATATCTTATTGATGGAAACAAAACAACAATAGCTTTTTATGATGAAGATTATTCGAGTGTAGAAGCATGAGCTGTAGATTGAACATATACCAAAGACGAAAAACAAGATACACTTGCTGCAATGGTTATTCTCAAAAGATGGATAGAAAAAAATTAACTACCTTATAAAGATCTTGCAATATACAATGGTTTGACTACACATACGACTATGTATTTTGATTTTTATATTCTCTTCTTTTCTCTTCGATGACTGCAAAAAAATCTACTAAAAAAGTCCCTTTTTTGAAATGTACTCCATGTATCGTTTGAGTAGTCGTGGTAGTTCTTCTTATTTTATCTGGTATTATATATTCAATGACAAAAAATCCTTCAACAGATGATACATCTGTAGATGCACAAACAACTGATTCTACAACATCAGATGACACAAATATCGTAGTTTGTGATGCTGTTCAATCATATCTTAAAGAACAAGAAAATGTTGTAATTGCAGCTGACGCTGCAACTGTAGCAAATGGAAATCAAGTAGTCGTAGACTATATTGGTAGACTTACTGATGGAGAAGTGTTTGATACTAGTGTTGAATCTGTAGCACAATGATGTGGTACATATACTCAATGAAGAGATTATACAAGCGGACTTCCATTTGGTGTTGGAGAAGGACAAATGATCGCTTGATTTGACAAAGCAGTTGTCTGAATGAAAGTATGAGAAACAAAAACAGTTACAATTCCAACTGCAGATGCATACTGAGCAAAAGATCCTGCCAACGTTCAAACATTGCCATTAGACCAATTGCCTCCAAAAGAAGATGGTAGTGCATATGTTGCATGAGATAAAGTATACTCAATGATGGGAGAACTAACTATTCAAGATGTGTCTGATGCATGAGCAACAATTGATTTTAATCATCCATTGGCATGAAAAGATCTTATTTTTGATATCACAATCAAATCAGCAAAATAATCATCTCATAATCACTTCATTAACTTCTTACTAAAAAAGAATGGACCTGACACTTTCTCAGTATGTACAACAAGTCAAAGATTGATCTTTGGATCCACGTCTCGTCATTGCTTCATATCAACAAAAAGCAAAAAGCAAAAACGATCACAATAACGCTTATATTTCGTTTACCGATGAGTACGTGGATTCTTGTCAGTCAGATTTTTTGGATCGTGATTTGTGTTGAGCTCCTATTTCTATCAAAGATATAATTTTGACCAAATGACAAAAAGCAACGTGCGGATCTCGTATTTTACAAGATTATGTAGCACCATATTCTGCTACATGTTTTGAACTTTTGGAAAAAGCATGAGCATTGATGATTGGTAAAACCAATATGGACGAGTTTGCCATGTGATGAAGTGGTGAGACATCAGCGTTTGGACCTGCAATCAATCCTTTTGGTACCGATAGAGTCCCATGAGGATCTTCTAGTGGATCTGCTGTTTCTGTTGCAGCTGATACGTGTTTGGCTTCGATTGGAACAGATACGTGATGAAGTTGTCGCCAACCTGCTGCCTTGTGTGGTATTGTTTGATGTAAACCTAGTTATGGTCGTATTTCAAGGTATGGTGTACAATCTATGACCAACTCTTTGGATCAAATTTGAACGCTAACAAAAACAGTAGAAGATGCTGAGTTGTTGTTGCGTATTATGTCATGAAGAGATATCAAAGATGCAACAACGCAAGACAAACCTCGACCTACTGATGTATCTCGTGATCGAAATTCATACAAAATAGCTGTTGCTAATCAGTCTTTGTCAGATTGACTTGATCCTCAAATAAAAGATGTTTTTCTTCAACTTGTTGAAAAATGCAAAGAACTTTGAGCTACAGTAGATTTTGTTGATGTTCCGTTGTTTGATGCGTGTGTGCCTGTGTATTATATTTTGTGTCCTGCAGAAGTGAGTACAAATCTTGCTAGATTTGATGGTATAAGATTTGGTCTTCAGTGAGATACGTATTCATCCGACAATATAAACGACTATTATGATGCCATCAGATGATCATGATTTGGAACTGAAGCCAAAAGAAGAATACTGACGGGTACGTACGTTTTGGGATCGTCAAATTATGACTGATACTACCTCAAAGCAAAATCTATTCAATCTTCGTTACAACAACGTATGAGTCAATTATACACTGAGTATGATTGTTTTTTGAGTCCTACAACTCCAGAAGTTGCTTGGAAATTTTGAGCTAAACTTTCTGATCCAGTCAAAATGTATCTATCTGATATGTATACAGTTCCAGCAAATCTTTGTGAATTACCAGCTATTTCTGTTCCGTATGGATTTGCTACTGATCAATGAGAATCCTTACCAGTAGGTATCCATATCATGACAAACAAACGAGACGAAGCAACAATGTTTGATTTTGCAAAAAAGATTGAGAAATTGAATTAGTAACGGTTCGGTACTAAGTCATGATAAAAGATATAACAAAAAAGCTAAGACATTCGTCTTAGCTTTTTTTCTGTGTTTACCTCAAAGCTTTCTTTTCTTCACCATCTCTCATCAATAAATCTTTAAGAAATCTCATTTTACGTTCTGTCTCATAATCCATATTTAGTGGATAATTTGTGAAACGATACGCTTTGTTTATATTGAGATTGTCTTGCAGGATATAAATAAGTTTTGTAGTGGTTTTTTCTGGAGAATTTGTTTGTTGGATTTTTTCAGAAATACTGACATATAAATTTCTTACTTGATCTTTGTCTGTCTCTGGCATTGTAATGTATAATTGGTCCATACCAAAATATGTATTAGGAGCGTGATAGATATATTGATAGAGTGTTCAGTCAGTTGTAAAATCATTAATGTCAATTTCTATATCACTGCATCTTCATCTGGGTTTCTTGATTTTAAGAGACGGTTTTTCAATTTGTGCTTTCAAAAACTCACAACCATTGTCGTATGTTACTCAGTCAGATCCGCACATAGGGTGGTATGCATTTTCACAAATAATATTTTGTGGTTTCATCTCAATTCCATCACATTGTGTTTTTTGTTTTGAGCTTGAACTTCATAATGAAGGTTGGTTTTCAATTATGTTCTGTACTCAATATTTATTGGCAATACAAGGGGAGTTGTAAAATGTTATGTCTCCAGATACATTTATTCAACATACTCAATATCAGTTTGTAATTGGACAGCTTTCTTGACCATATTTATCTATATAGTAGTTTGTTGTTATATATTTTCGATTAGGCTCTGATTTTCATCTCTTGTTACAAGATCATCGATAATAGTTGTCGTATACTCATTTAATATTTCTTTCTACATTATAATAAAAATTTCTTTCATCGATTGGTGAAAAATTATAGGCGCTTGTTCGTGTTTCCATATGTTTGTTGGTTTTATTTCCTCATGGTTTGAGATATGTGATTGCACATGCAGGTTCTGCAGGGAAATACTCAAATGGTATGATTTCTTTAGCCAAGCTATTATTCACACCTAGAAATAAAATTAAAAGAACAACAATTAAAAATAATTTCATTATATTTGTAAAGGTAAAATTTATATGAACAACTCTTACTTTCTCCCAAAATCTGCAGGAATCTCGCCTCGTTCTTTGGTTTTTCGTTTGAGAATTGGTGTTGTGTATGTAGCGTGTGCAAGTCGTTGATGTGCTTCATCGATACGTTGCCACAAAATAGTAGTTTGAGATGTGCGTTGTAACTGTGTGTTACAACGTTTTTTTTTGATTCGTCATATTGCGGTGGTTGAATCGGAATAAATACTGTATCAAATTTTTCAGTTATTTTGTAGTCGTTTGAGTCAATCAACTATAGCCAAAAACTCTCAAATATTGACCGTACCATGAGCAAACGGTCATGCTCTAAAGAGCTTTTTTCAAGAAACAGTTTCGACTCATTGGTATTCGAGAATGCCTGGATTTCCGCTACATGCAGCATCAACGGCAATGCTTTGTTTGACGATATTTTGGTCAGATATTTTTTGTGCCGAGAGTTTAAATGAGAGTTTGGTATCTGCGTCTTTGCCTATATATGTGGTATGTTTTCAGCCAAAAGCTTCTATTGCTTCTTGTTTGGTCCCAAAAGACTTATATTTAGCTCATTGATATCCGTGTATTGATGTTTTGCACGTATCTCGACTGTCAAACACTCATTGTTTATGTCATACTCGTACGACATATCGTTTTTTTTTAGCCATTAACTTCTTTTATCTAAAATATTGTATATATTGAGTATAAATTAATTATTTTTGTACATGTCTTTTGCTATGTCTCTTTCTGTTGCATGGGCAACGATTGGAGCAGGATAGCCAAATTGGGTAAGGTCGTTTTCTTCAGAATTATAGAA
Organism: uncultured Candidatus Peribacteria bacterium; assembly: GCA_964526045.1. Classification (GTDB taxonomy): domain Bacteria; phylum Patescibacteriota; class Gracilibacteria; order Absconditabacterales; family Absconditicoccaceae; genus CAZGIF01. Next base: position 194,775 of record CAZGIF010000003.1, read on the forward strand.
TTGTTTGGGTACAAAGCGCGAGAGTTCAGGAATATACTTTTTGATATAAAGTCCATCTGGATCAAACTTCTTGGCTTGAATATGAGGATTAAAAATTCTGACTGGTTTTGGGTCTGATCAGACAGAGGCTGTTCGTTGTCGATTATTGATGTCCACGTTTTGGTCATAGTCTAACAAATACTTGCGGAAAAATTCATCTCATTCACGTCGATCTATATGCAAATGCTTTGTCAAAAAAGAAGCAACTACCATTCTGACTCTGTTGTGCATTCGATTTTCGGTCACGAGCTGTCTCATACCTGCATCCACAATTGGATATCATGTTTTTCACTTACACCGTGCTTCAAAATGTTCTTTATTTGTCTTCCATTGCATTGCTTGTCTTTTTTCTTGAAATTCTTTGATTCTTGTGTGTGGAAAATGAATCAAAATATGCTGTGCAAACTCACGCCATGCAAGTTCTTTGATGTATTGTTTGGTTCCTGCGAGGGCAGTTTCTTTTTCTTCATCTGTTATCTCTGTTTTAGTGTCAATGAGATTTTTATTGATACGATGCTCTCTCACGACAGTATTATAAATATCACGAATTGACAAAATCCCAAACCTTATATAAGGACTAAGTTTTGATGTTTGGTCTAGAGATGGGATGTTTCTTGTGTTGTCATATTCACCAAAGTTGTATGATTCTAGCTGTGATTGCGCGTGGGTGACTGACCAGTATGGGTGAGGTTTTGTCTCAATATGTGTGAGATTTTCAATTCGATTGTTGTCTTTGGGTTGTAGAGCGGGTGAGTGTATCTTATCTATAACTTGTAATGTATACAATCATGATGCATCTGTATTACGCTGGTACATTTTTTGTAATGCTTCTTGGTGTTGTTCTCATTGCAAAAGACGTGATCGCAATTTAAAAAACGCACCATATACCTTTCTTGCTGGAATTTCTTCTGGTTCTACCAACAAATAGTCAGAAAATTCTTTTTGTATGATATTGTTTTCTTTGCATCGCTTTTTGATTATGCTATCTCTCGTGATTGTATTTGTACCATATGATTTGTTTCGATAGATTGCATCACAATCATATTCTTTGATAATGTCTGGTAACAATGTGCGCGGATCTCATTGACGAATGAGTATATTTCATCAGATTTTTTGTATATGTTTTTCTAGTTCTTCAATTGCTTGGACGACAAATCATCATCTAGGATCGTTTTTTGGAAATTCTTCAAAAACAGTTGTATCAAAAATGAAACAAGGAAGAACCTGACTGCTATCCTGGATCGCGTGCCATAATCACGTATTGTCATAGGCCCTCATATCCTGACGAAAAACAAACAGCGTACGATTATGCATAGATTATCTTTCAAAAGTAAATATCAATGCAAGTATAGATCTTTTTTTTGCAAAAAAAAGCCGAATTTTTATAATATAATGGATATATAAAAAAATATTGAAAATATTTATAAAAAAACCGTTCAATGACTAAAGACCAAGCAACCAAAAATATTCGTATACAAAAACGAATTAATATAATTTCAGGAATTGTTTTTTTGTTGCCTGTGATTACTTTGTTGTATCAACAAGTATGATTAAGTACATTTGAAATTGTGTTATTGTCAAACATTGCGACAACTGTTATTTGGTTGTTTGAATTGCCAACGTCAGTTTTGGCTGATACTTTAGGTAGAAAAAGATCTTTATTGATTTCTGTTGTCTGCAATTTTTTGTCTGCATTCACACTTTTTTTGTTTCCAACGTTTGTGTGATTTATTGTTGCAGCAGTTTTTGCTGCTTTGTACCGAAGTTTTTGGAGTGGAACGTGACAAGCTTTTTTGGAAGAAAATCTCAATATTTTAGGTAAGAAAAAAGAGTTTTGAAAAACAATTGGTGATTTTATGTTTTGGGAAAATAACGTCAAAATCATTTTGCCAGTTTTGAGTTGATTGTGTATCAAGTATTTTTGAGATTATAGTTATACGATCTTGGCGTGACTGGATGTTGTGTTTGCTTGAATCCTGATCTACCTGACCTATATGTTATATGAAACAAATGTTCCTGTTGTTGGCTCAATCAAAGTCTTTATTAAAAATAATATAAACACTGCTCGTGATGCTTTTGCCTCAATTTTTTCGAACAAAAAGATAAAGTTATTGTTGTTTTTTAGAACGTTTTGAAATCACATATCATTGTTGCCATTACTTTTGTTGCCATTGTTGGTTGAACAAGGTATGCCTGACTGGATATGATGAATTGTGCTTACAATAAGTGCGATTTTCTTATCTTTTAGTTACAAAATTAGTAATTATCTTGCTGAACGTTTTTCATATACATGAGTGTGGTTAGGTTCTGTAATTTTGCAAGCATTTTTGCTGATAATCATAGGGTTTGTCTGATGATTGCATTGGACTATACTTGCGATATTGTTTTGCGTATGGAATATGTGAGATGGCGGACGACAACCTGCGCGAAATCATCTACTCGTTCATGCCTGAGCATCCAAAGCAATTGCAACGACAAGATCTATTATATTTGCAATATTTGCTCTTCGAACAACACTATGAAAATACGCTCTCAGTTATATTTCTCCTTTTGATGCATTTTTTGTTATTTGAGCTATAATGTTATGTAGTAGTTTGATTTTTTGGAAATACAAATCTATTTTATCATGAGATACTAGCGATGATGAGTTGTAAGAAAACACCAAAATTCTCTTCTGCTGATCAACGACAAAATTCTCTTCCAATCTCACTTTACCCTCACGTACAAGCAGTCAGATGACTTCTTTTGTCTAGTGATTGAGTTGTTGAATCACTCAAGTTTAATCTGTGTTTTTATACATATCGCAAACATATGCTTTTGTATCTCAATTGCGAAAAAAAGAATCAAAAAAAGAAGATACTGACACTGTGATGGTGCCAATGATCTTCTTTGTTGGAATACAATCCTTTGTACAGTTCGTTATTGACGTGAGAAACAACTATGGTCAAAAAACAATTTATTACAGTTGATACATTGTTGAATACATCTTTGCTATCGCAGATTTTGACAGATTCATGTTTGTTGATTGATAAGAAAGTAGGGTAGTTTTTTTTGATTGATGACATAAGATTTTCATGTTTCTATCTCAAAACGCTTCGCTGTGACTTCTTTCAAATAAAAATGATTTTACTTTTTGTTGCCGTCACAAAAAGTAACAAAAAAGACTCTTTCTTGCGAACCTCGCCACGTTTAGATAGACCAAAACGGATATTCTCGCTCAGACAAGACGCAAGAAACAAAGCGTATGTTATAGACAAAACGTTTTTATTTGAGTGTGTTTTTGAAGAGAAAATTGCGAGATTTGTAGAAAAAATAGAGAATGCCTGGGTGGGAACGAGTCAATATTTTATATCAAACGTACAAGTTAAATAGTAACTATCTTGCTTTTCTCTTCTTGATTTTTTGATTACTTTTGCATCAAGGCAAAAGTACAGTCTTAGCGAAGCATTTTGTTTATATTAATACAAAATACTAACAAGTTTATACTCTCGCAATGTTCTCTTCTGATCATTCTATCCAACTTTACATCAATTTTTGATAGTACGTTCTGGTTGTAACAATACAACATCGTTGTTTTCGTCATAAATTCACATCACAAGACATTCTGACATGATTGGTCAAATTTGTTTTGGTGGAAAGTTTATGACAGCGATAATTTGTTTTCCAACACAATCATTTGTTTGATAATGGTGGGTTATTTGTGCGCTTGTCTTTTTGATGCCAATGTCTGGTCAAAAATCAATTTCCATTTTGTAAGCTGGTTTGCGTGCTTGTGTAAATATTTCACAAGTAACAATTGTTCAAACTCTCATATCTATTTTTGCAAAATCATCTCGTCAGATCATTTTTCCGTGTGACAAAAATATAAAGCGTACTTCTTTACTGTATTTTTTGATAATTTCTTCACAGGTACTTTAAACTCATTGTAACTTACTACTCTCACAAAAAACTTCCTCACTGTAGCGATCGTAGTTTCTTGTATTGACCATCTTCTTTTTGGAGTAGTTCTTCGTGTGTTCCTTGTTCTATAATACGTCCATTATCCATGACAACGATTCTATCCATTTCCATGACAGTTGATAGTCTATGTGCAACAACTATTGCAGTTTTGTTTTCCAATACTTTGTGCATTGCTTGTTGGATAAAATGCTCTGACTCACTGTCAAGTGACGACGTTGCTTCATCCAATACCAATATGTGTTTGTTTTCGAGCATAGCTCTAGCGATTGCGATTCTTTGACGCTGTCATCCAGATAATTTGACTCATCTTTCTCAGACGAGCGTATCATAACCACTTTCTAGATCTTTGACAAATTCATGACAATGAGCGAGTTTTGATGCATGCAAGATTTCCTCGTCACTTGCATCTGGCTTACCATATGCAATGTTTTCTTTGATTGATCTATGAAAGAGGAGTGGTTCTTGTGGTACAAGAGAAATACTTTGCCTCAGGCTTTCTTGTGTAACATGTGCTATATTTTGACCGTCAAATAATATTTCTCCCTTTTGTATATCAAAAAAACGAAAAAGTAATCTGACCAAACTTGTCTTTCCTGATCCACTATGTCCGACAAATGCTACTTTTTCTCATGCCTTAATAGACAATGAAAAGTCCTTGAACAATGGTTTGGGTTTTTTGTAGCCAAACGTCATATCTTTGATCTCAATACGACCAGCAGTCAGTTTCAATTCTTTTGTACTAGTGTCTTTTATTGCGTGAGGTGTATGTAAGATGTCTATCATTTCTGCTGATTCGCTTATCATTTGGTATATTCTTTTGAATGTATTTCAAATATTGAATAGTTGGTCAAAAATACGAAATGTGTACATTTGTAACAAAACTATTGTTCAAATAGTAATCAAATCTTGCCCCCAAAATATAATCGTCGAGTATAACAATCCCATATGTACAACAACCATACTAGTTCAGTTGATTGCATGAATTATATTAGACTTTTTCCGTGAGACTTTTGTTGCTGCAACTACTTCCAGAACGCTTTTTTTGAAACGACTATTTTCGTATCTATAAGCCCCAAATGATGATATAGTAAAGTTATTTCCTATACTATCAGATAGTGCTCATGTCAGACGAGATCGTTCTTCGCTTGCGAATATTTCTGATGGTAGTTTTCGCTTTTGTAACCGATATTGCATAGCACAGTATACAACAAGTCGTACTGTAAAAATGATTCAAAGTTGAATGTTTTCTGTATAGATTATCGGAATAACGAGCAAGAGGCTTATGATTGGTCACATAAGATTAAATAGAATTGCATCTGTAAATCATTCGTATGAAAATACAAGTTTATTTACTTTTTTGACCAAAGATCAAACAAAATTATCTGTAAAAAACCCATATGAATGTTTGTGTAAATACTCAAAACATTCTTGATAAATTCTTCTCATACTATTTGGCTGTAGCTGTACGATACAATATTCAATCACTCTCCATGTCAGTTGAGATGTTATCTCAATCATCATCGCAATAACCAACACTCCAAGGAGTTGATCAACAAAAGCTCATTTTGCTCATCAAGTATATGTTCCGATGATGTCAATAATTTGCTTGTAGTATAATGGTACGGAAGTAGCCAGTATAACAGTCAATACTCTACAAAAGAATATTGTCCAAAAGTATCACTTTTGTTGCATACTTATACGCCAAAAGTATTTCATAACTCTCATTGGTTCTAGTTTTGATTTTGGTGTCTTTTCTTTTTTTTGTATCATTTTTTGATGTATATAATAAATTTGTTTTTTAGAATTATTTTTAGAATATTGCTTAGAATTTGTTTTTATAGTAACGTTTCATAGATCAGGCACAAACGTTTATTTTGTATATCATAGACTTTATTGCAATTGATTTGCTCACAAAAGTATGTATCGTGACTCACCAACAGTAGTGATCATTCATACCCTTCGAGCATGTGTTCTATACTTTCTCTCGTTGGTATATCGAGATGATTCGTAGGTTCATCCAAAATCAATACATCGCAAGGGGTTTCGGTTAGACATAAACATTGAAGTTTTACCTTTTGTCCGTAACTCAATTCTGCAACTTTGACATGTAAATGTTGATCGAGTCATATATTTGCAGTCATATTGTAGATGTCTGTTTCTGACAAAAGATGTTGTCGTTGTTTTGTAATTCGAGTACGAACGTCTAGTGTCTCGTCTATGATCGCAGAATGTTGAGATAAATAAGCATACTTTAGTGTTTGTTGCTGTTGATCTGCTGCTTGTATGTTTTTGTTGTCTACATGGTGTAGAATAGCTTTTAGAAGAGTAGACTTTCATGATCAATTTGGTCACGAAATACGTATTCTATCTTTGCCATATACTCACAAATGTACGTTTTCAATTAGAGACATTCAATCGTGTCAGATAGATTTTTTTTGGAATGTATACAAATGTTTGGCTTTATGTTTTCATCAATCTAATACAAACGTAGCATTTTTTTCGATATGTGGTTTTTCGATGTCAGATCCATAAATATCTCTTTCGACAAACTTTTGTTTGTGTCTGATAAGACGTCATAGTGCTGGACTTGGAGCAACAGACGCTCTTTGTCTCATAGTTGCTAATCGCTGTTCTCGTTTTTTTTTGGTTTTTTCAAGACGCTTCCATTCTTGATAAGCTTGATCTCGTTCTAGTTGCTGTTGTGTTTTGAATGCATCGTAATTTCAAGTATATAATCTACAATCTTTGTTTATTTGCAAAATATGTGTCGCTGTTTGGTTGATGAAATGTCTATCATGTGAAACAAAAAGACATATTCACCCAAAACCACGTATATGTTCACTAACAATCTCGACGCTTTTGGTGTCCATATGATTTGTTGGTTCGTCAAACAACCGAACATCTGCTTCTTGTAACAAAAACGAGCATAGTCTGACTTTTTGTTTTTCTCATCACGATAATGACTGGCAAGAATTGCCTAAATCGACTGTAAGATCGAGACGATCTACCATATCATATATTTTGTATTCTTGTCGATGATCAATAGTTTGGGACAAAAAATCTAAGACTGATATATTTGGAAGTTGTACATCTTGTTCTCGATAATGTATAAAAAGTCACTTTTTGCCTATTCATCACGTATCTGAGGATTCTATACCAGCCACTATACGCAAAAATGTTGATTTGCCACATCCATTTGGTCATACAATTGCTATCTTTTGTCAAGCATGAAAACTCATACTACAGTTTTGAAAAAGAGGACTTGTATATCACTTGGAAATATTGGTAAGATGAAGAGACATAATATGAGTGCAGCTCATAAATAAGTGTTACGTATAAGCTACGTTATATATTCTAGTACGACTGACGTTGTTTTTTGTGACAAATCCGCAAATGTCAAAACTATTTTTTTGAGCAGATATCGACATTCTTGTCTTTTGGTTTCTATTATTTATACTGCATGTATTATATTTTTTATATTAAATTTTTTTATGAAAAAGTCTTCTTCATCGATTTTTTGATTTTTTGATCGTATATGAGATAAAGCAATTGCTATGTATAACGATATTTGAAAAAATATTAATATATTTATTGAATGAAAAAGAAAACCTCGTCGTGCATCATCTCATTCAAATCTCGATTCTAGTTTACAAACGCTTCCAAAACCACAGCGTCCTCATACCGACTCACAACTTATCAAGATATCTACACATAGTATGATCATGTTTTGGGTGATAGGAGCTTTGATTGCGTATACGTGATATATCGCATATGAGTGACTGCACATTATTTATATTATCATTACGTGATTGATTATATCGATAGCGATTGAGTCTGCGATAGTTTTTTTTTCTCGTTGGGTAACCAGATGACGGGCGATAGCAATTAGTTATGGTTTGTTGTTGGTATTTATGTCGTTATGAATTGTTGTTTTTATACCACTTATGGTTGAACAGTGAGATATTTTGATCAAAATGCTTGTCGAAATATTCAAAAAGTGACAGCTCATTATTCAACAACAATGACTAGAATGATTTGTGCTGACACTGACACGAATGCCAGAGTTTTTCCAAGAGAGACTGTTGACCTTGATTGCAGATAGCCAAATAGAGTGAGCAGTACAACAATTTTTGCAACAAAACATGACAAATCTACTCGCTTTTGGTAGAGCGTATGTTCCCGAAGTTGGAAATTTGATTCTCCTTTTTGTAGAAAAATTTATATGATTTTTGATAGATTTCTCTTTGGTATTTGTATTGGCGGTTTTATGTTCAGTAGAAAAACCTGCTGTTGCTAGATTTTTAGCTTCTTTGTGAGGTAAAAAACACGCATCATATCGACAAAGAAAAGTTGAACTTTTGTACAAAAAGCTCGGAAGTTGGCTCAAATGACAATTCATATTGTGTATATTTATTGGAGTTGCTGTTGGTATTTGTATGATGATTTTGTCATTGTTTTGACTTACTATACCAAACAGTACATCAATAGCGCTTCTTGCATGATTGACAGAATTTGTACCATATGTCTGACCAATATTATGATCTGTACCTGCAATTATTATTGCAACCGTTTCTCATGGATGGATATGAATGTTTGTTATGTTGTGAGTGTTTTTGTTAGTACAACAATTTGAAAACAATATTCTGGTGCCTCGAGTGATGAACAAAGCGTTGTGAGTTAATCCTGTTGTGATTTTTGTGAGTATGTTGATCTGATGAGTCGCGTTGTGATTCTTGGGTATCTTGCTTGCGGTGCCAATTGCAGTCATTACAACATTGCTTTTGGATGATGACTTCGAATAATTACAAAAACCAACTATTATGATAATATGATTTCCCACTTTCATACTAGCACCAAAAAGAGTATACTGACACTGTTGTCAGTATATTTTTTGTATATTGCTATAAAAATCAAAGTGAGCGTTTTATTTTGTTATACATCGCATGAAAAATAGTGATTTATTGGTACAATGTTTAGAAAATGAATGAGTAACACATATTTTTGGAGTCCCTTGAGAAGAGAATTTGGATGTGTTAGAATCTCTTAGAACTTCTTCTATCACGCTTATTACTACAAGAAACGAACAAACAGCAGTATTTATTGCTGCAAACTACGGAAGATTAACGGGGAAGCCTTGAGTTGCTATCGCTACGCTCGGACCCTGAGCAACAAATATGGTAACATGAGTCGCATATGCGCATCTTGGGGCGATGCCTGTTGTTGTTATTACCTGACAAAAACCTATCAAACATTCTAAACAATGACAATTTCAAGTATTGGATGTAGTTGCGATGATGAAACCACTTACCAAACGAGCTACAAGTATTGTTTGATGAGAGCGTATTTCTTCTACTATTAGGCAAGCGTGGAAACTTGCTGAACTTGAAAGACCAGGACCGGTACATATCGAGTTGCCAGAAGATATAGCAGGAGAGTCAATTGATTGATATCTTCCATTGCCTCATCAAAAAATCAGAAGACCACAAATTGATCAAAAAATGATTGAACTGTTGGTTACCAAACTGCAATTAGCAAAACGTCCTATAATTTTGGTTGGAGCTTGAGCAAATCGCAAAAGAATAACTCGTTATTTGACCCAATTTATCAAACAAACAAATATACCATTTTTTAGTTCACAGATGTGAAAGTGAGTCGTAGACGAACGTCTTGATCAAAACTTATGAACAGCTGCACTAACAGAACATGACTATATCCACAAAGCTATAGAACAAGCAGATTGTATCATAGCTGTATGACATGATACTATTGAAAAACCCACTCATATTGTAGGTAGTCAACATGTTGATTTGATTCATATCAACTTTTATCCAGCACAAACAGATGCATTGTATGTGCCTCATGTAGAAGTTATAGGTGATATTTGAAATACATTTTGGCAGTTATGTGAAGCTAATGTTGATACATCGCACCGAGATCATACTTCTATCTATGAACAAAAAAAGATTATAGATCAAAAACTGCAAGCTCAAACTGATCATGCATTAGCACTAAAAGATATGACTCCAGCACGTTGTATTCATGATATTCATGCCTTGTATGCAGATGATGGTATTGTTTGTTTGGATAACGGTTTGTACAAAGTACGATTTGCAAGAATGTACAAAGCATACCATCCACAAAGTCTTTTGTTAGACAACGCTCTTGCAACTATGGGAGCATGATATAGTACCGCAATTGCAGCAAAACTTTTTGAACCACAAAAGCACGTCGTAGCAGTTGTTTGAGATGGAGGTATAATGATGAATTTGGGAGACATTGAGACTATCGTCAAACTGTGATTGGATATGACAATCGTTATTCTCAACGACAATGCATACGGTATGATCAAACGAAAACAACATCATCACGGTTTTGATGACTATTGATTAGATCTACAAAATCCTGATTTTGTAAAAATTGCAGATGCTTTTGGTGCACACTGATATCTTGTGACATCTCCAGAGGAGTTCTCTCCATTGCTCCAAAAATGCAAAAATAGTTCATGACTTCATATTATTGATCTACGTTTTGTATATCCCAATGATATTGTAGACTAAAAAATTCAAAAAAATGAAAAAAAACTCCTTTTTTATATTTTTTTTCAAAACACATATGACAACTACTACCGCATCAACTAACCCATTACCTTTGCATATAGCTGGTAAAAAAATAACGTCTGACAGCACACAAGATATTATCTATCCGTATGACGGTTCTACAATTGATAGTGTGTGTCTTGCCTCGCCACAGCATATTGACCAAGCAATAGAACAGGCACAAGCATCGCTAGTCCATACCAAGAAACTTGCACCATACCAAAAATGAGATATTTTGAGAAATATTATGCAATGAATACAAGACCAACATGAAGAGTTTTCTCAACTATTGGCTCGCGAAAATGGGAAAACGATTTCTGAGTCTCGCGTAGAAATCGATCGTACTATTAACACATTTCGTATTGCAGCTGCAGCGGCTGAACAAGAAATGTGAGAAAGTTTTGATCTTGGAATCAGCCAGGCATGAGTATGACGTCACGCTATTGTCTCGTCGTTTCCTATTGGGGTTGTAGCTGGAATTGTTCCATTTAACTTTCCGATGAACCTTGCCGCGCACAAGATTGCACCAGCAATCGCTACATGATGTCCTATTATTATCAAACCTGCCAGTGCAACGCCACTGACTATGCTCAAACTTGCAGATATTGTAGCAACATCTGGGTTGCCTGCGTGAGCGTTTTCTGTTGTACCATGTAGTAGAGAAGTGTGACAACAGCTCGTCGAAGACGATCGTATAGCTTTGTTATCATTTACATGATCTCCACATGTTGGTTGGAAAATGAAAGCTCAGTCTAACAAAAAGAAGGTCGTACTTGAACTTGGTTGAAATGCAGCAGTTATCATAGACAAAAACATCATAGACCGAGATCATCTCATCAAACGTTGTATCACTGGGGCATACTATCAAGCCGGTCAGGTGTGTATTTCTGTACAACGTATTTTGGTGCATCAAGATATTCGTGATGAATTTGTACAAAAATTCCTACAAGCTATCGATGCTATGGTGATTTGAGATCCACTTGATCCCAAAACTGATATGTGAGGTATGATTGACAAAAAGAATGCTGATCGTATTCTCGAACGAATAGACGAAGCACTTGAAGCTTGAGCAACATGTCTTGCCTGAAACAAACGTCTCTCAGATACGCTACTAGCTCCAACACTTCTAGAAAACGTCCCTATGGATTGTAATGTCGTAGCAGAGGAGGCATTTGGTCCAGTTGCAGTTTTGGATACATTTGCTACTCTCCAAGAAGCAATTGACAAAGTCAATGATTCAGTATTTGGGCTACAAGTTGGAGTCTTTTCTGACAATATACAAGATATTCGACATATTTTTGAAGAATCTGTTGTTTGATGAGTTATTCACAACGATGTGCCAAGTTTCCGTGTTGATAGTATGCCGTATGGATGAGTCAAAGATAGCGGACTCTGACGTGAAGGTATTCGCTATGCCATGGATGACATGCAAGAAAAAAAGGTATTGGTAGTTGATACGAGGAGATAGGAATTTGAAGAAAATTTTTTGCTTTTCTAGATACAAAAAACACACTGCAAATTTGCAGTGTGCTTTTTTTG
>CAZGIF010000004.1:0-176561 GCA_964526045.1 uncultured Candidatus Peribacteria bacterium
TAAAAAAACCGCTTCTTGCGGTATTTTTTATTTAAGCAATAAATATTATAAAGTCAATATATTATTTTACAAAAATATCATATATGATTTTTACTATAGGATCTGTATCTGGTCAATGTGAAATTGCACCACCAAGTGCTCATGTGATAGTCAGTGCGATAATTCACAATGTCGCCAGAGTAGCTACTATTATAGAAATATATTTTTGTTCTTGAATTTTTTTTATGAGCGGTACAATATTTTTATGTACTTTTTGAAGTAAGTTTTGTACAAACTCAAAAGTAAGAAGATAATAAACTGAGAGAACTATATAGAGTATGTAAGAAATATTGGCTCGACGCTCATGTTCATGAACGAGGTTTTTTGGATATTCTCAGATATCAGAAGCGAGGTCTCATGTTTGAAGTGCAAAAAACACTCAAATTGTTCAAACAAATAACAAGAATTGTTTTGTTACTTTGAGTGACGGTACCCATTTTCAACTAAATATACTTACCATCTCTAGCAAGCTATAAACGACCAAGAGTGCAATCGGAAAATGAATAATTATAGGATGTATGTTCATCAGTAATGGGTTAATATATAAAAATAAATTATAAAGATTGCTAGACTAAATACAAGTACGCAAATATCACTTTATACTATTTTTATATTACTAGTAACTAGACCCAAGTTTTTCTTGTGATAGCAATAATCTTTTAGATTCAAAGTCTCAGATAAAACCCAATTGAATTTTTTTGTTGCAAGGAATAATTTCAACACGACTAATGTCTTTGACCGTAGTTGCAAATCCATCAACAAAACAAGACAAAGAATATCTATCTGACACGGATATCGTCAGTTTGTCTTTTTGTATACATGTGTAGTGAAACGGTTTGGATGCTATTCACATAATTCCTAGTAACTGAGATCCAGATGGAAATATTGGACCTCAATTTCCAAGCCAATATGCTGTTGATCAAATTCAAGTCGATAAAATGAGTCAGGTTCATAGTATACTTTTATTTAATGATGGTGATGTGATATCAAATCTATAATAATCCATAATGCTATTTCCTAACACTATGTCATTGGTAGCTAATACTGTATGTGTTTCTCAAGATTTTGTTGTAATTGTAGCTTGCAAAAAATACACGTCAACTACAGATCTAAATCATGAGTAATGAGTTGGGAGTTCTGATAACGATTGTATATCATTTAGTAAGAATCATAGAGTTCAGCAATTAACTCCAAAAAACAATTCGTGTCATTCTTTTGATAGTTTCTTGATCATATCTAACATAAATCAGTCTCATCAACCAATAAGACAAATATTAGACTTACTTTTGTCGTCGATAATATTTTGATAACTATTGGTATTTATTTCATCTAAAAAACGATCAGACTCTGGTCTTTTATCAAAAATAGGGTAGTATGATAATTTCATGAATGTAAAGTATATAAAGGAATGATCCATTTGTAAAAAATATACATAAATGTACAATAAAATACAGGCAATTATTTATTCCTTTCTTTTGAGATGACGTGATATGAATTTTATGAGGCAATGGGGTATCCAATCCCATCGCAAAAAGAATTATTTTCTTATCTGCAAGCTACGAAAGATATTCCTTCAATTCAAAAGGGACTTTCTTGGTCGACACCAAATATATATTTGCAAGAATATATTGATCACATCAAAAAGTATCAGTACATACGAAAGTACATTCCATGTATTGATGAGGTCTATCTTTGTAATAGTATTACGTTCAATTCAATATGACCAGAATCTGATATTGATGTATTTATTGTTACCAAAACATGATACCTATGGCGAGCAAGATTTTGGTCAGTTATAATTCTTTTTATTCTTTGACAAAAAAGGTTTGGCACAAAACATAGGAAAAAGTTTTGTCTATCAATGTATGTTGATCAATCAGCAAAAAATATGTATCCGCTTCGCGCATGAGACGATGATGTTTATTTTTGTTACTGGTTAGCTCATTTGGTACCACTTTATTTTGTGTCTGATAATCAAATTGATACTATATACAAAAAAAATAATCGGCTGACTTCTTTCATGCCAAATTTTCCTATGACGCATAGTATAGATGTTGGTAGTACTCCAACTATTTGAATATCAAAAATTAAAAAACGATTGGAGCGGTGATGTATGAGTAAGGTTTGAAAAATATTACAGTGGTGTATAAAATACTTTTGGCTTCCAATATTGATGTACAAAAAAAATCAACTTGGTAAGATTGGAAACAATGTTATTGTCTCTGATACAGTCATGAGATTTTATTATGACAAAAGACAACAGTACAATATACTTATCAAAAAACAACGTAGAGCAAATAGTAAAAAATCTATCAAAGGACACAAGTAAGGTCGCATACTTAATTAAGTAAAATGCAGAGATAACCAATGTATAGCATCATTAATGTCCTTACAATTTATTTCACAGTAGGTTATCATATAACGAAATTACATTTATTTGTTTGCCCACCGATTTGTATGCAAGACATCAAAGCAGTATTTGATATTGGTAATGGTTATGTAAAGTGAGTAGTTTTTTGAGAAGAAGACTGATTTACAACTGTTCTAGTCAAAGATATAGTTAAAACAGAATGAATGCGTAAGTGAAAAATACTAGATTCCGTAAAGTTATCAAAATCTATACTTGATATGTCAGAAAAATTTATCAAAAAGCTATGAGGTGATTTTATAGATGAAGTTGTTGTATGAATTTCCCATCCACATATGGAAAGAGAAAGAATTACTGAATACAAAAGAATAATTTCCTGAACAATTGTGGAAAATGACGTTAATCATTTGTCTAAACTTATGACAGATATTTGACAAAAGGACAACTTTGAAACCATAAAGATACTGCCGATATATTGGGTTATTGATGAAGGTAAAAAAGAGAAAGATCCTATAGGATTGCAAGCAAAAAAACTTTGACTTATTGCTGATATCTTTAGGGTACCAAGAACCTTTTATAATCAGATTGTCGATATCTTTGAAAAACTTAGTTTGCAAATTGTTGATATAGTGCCAAATATTCTTGCTACAAGTGAAGCTGTTTTGGATTTTGACCAAAGAGATTTGTGAACGTTAGTTATTGATATTGGTACAAATCAAACATCATATGCCATTTTTGAAGATTGACATCCACTGTATTTTGAAACAATAGCTTTGGGGTCGGAAGATGTAACAAAAGATATATCTATTTGAATGAAAGTTGATATTAAAGAAGCAGAAATGCTTAAAGTTACAAATTGACAAGTTCTGGCTCAGTGATTTGAACCTTTACCAAGTGATGCAGAGATTGATAACCTGTTTCTTGCACAAATCATTACCGCAAGATATGAAGAAATATTTGAAAAAATACAAAAAAAATTATTAGAATTGTCAAAAGATTGAAGATTGGCTTGATGAGTGATTGTAAGTTGATGATGAGCAAAGATCCCTTGATTGCTTGAGCTTACAAAAGATATCTTTAAGTTAGCATCGTTTGAGGCAAAGGAAAAGAAGTTACAAATTAGTGATTTAAGTAAAAATAAACAATTTATAAATACACTTGGGTTGTATTCTCGAAATCAACAATATGGGTCTGAAGCGAAAAAAGGCTTTTCATTAGATTTTAGTGCATTTGGTAAGATCTGAAAATTTATAAAAGATTTGTTCTAACGTAAGTAAAGGCGTAAGCAAACAACAATTATATTATATTTTTATTAGCTATACTATTTTCATGGCAATTGTAGACATTAATCCAGAATTTGTTCCAGGGGCAAAGATCAAAGTAATTTGAGTATGAGGTGCAGGAAACAAAGCACTAAATAGAATGGTAACAGAATGACTAAAATGAGTTGAATTTGTAGCTATTAATACTGATGCACAAGACCTAGCAACTAATCTTGCAGAAAAAAAGATAAATATCTGACTAAATGTCACGAGATGATTGTGAGCATGAACTGACCCAGAAATTTGAAGAAAAGCAGCAGAGGAGAGTCATGAAGAAATCAAACAAATGTTACAAAATACTGATATGGTATTTATCACTGCATGAATGTGAGGCGGAACATGAACATGAGCAGCTCCGGTCGTTGCGGAAATAGCAAAATGAATGGGAATACTTACAGTTTGAATTGTAACCAAACCATTTAGCTTTGAATGAAAAAAAAGAACAACAAATGCACTAGAATGAATCAAAAAAATAAAAGATGCAGTTGATACATTGATTGTTGTCCCAAATGATAAAATCTTTACTATTGCTGACAAAAAAACAACATTTAAGCAAGCATTTACAATGATTGATAAAATATTGTATCTTTGAGTAGGGTGAATTACTGATTTGTTAGTAAATCCTGGAGATATCAATATTGATTTTGCGGATATCAAGATAGTTATGAAAGATTCTTGAAACGCACTATTGTGAATAGGATATGGAAAATGAGAAAAAAGAGCAGTTGATGCAGCAAGACAAGCAATAGAAAATCCATTGTTGGAAACAAATCTCGATGGTGCAAAAAGTATTATTTTTGCAGTAACGTGATGAGACGACCTTACTCCAATTGAGGTACAAGAAGCAGCAAATGTTATTGAAGATATTTTGGATGAGAATGTTAACTTGGTACGGTGAATGACTCTTGACCCTTCGTATGAAGATGAGGTTAAGGTAACAATTATTGCTACATGATTCGAAAAACAAAGTGAAGAACCGGTTATCAAAGAATTGTGAAGAGATATTCTAGGTAGAAAAAAATCACAATGATATTGACAATCTTATTGATGAGATAATTTCATAACAAGAGAAATTAATGAATCTGAACCTAAGCCACAAAGACAAGATGATGAAGATACAGAGACACCAGCATTTTTGAGAAAAAGCCTAAAATAATGACATCATCCTCCGAACTATACAAAAAACAAGATTTTCAGCTTCTTATTGATACATTTCGTGATTGGAATCAGAAAATAAATCTTTCTGCAATTAGAGATGATGAATGAATACGACAAAAACATATCTTGGATAGTCTAGAACTACATGCATGTTTTGGTTTGTGACAAAATAAAACACTTATTGATGTATGAACATGAGGTGGCTTTCCTTTGCTTCCTCTTGCACAAACATGTCCGACTATTCAATGTACCTGACTTGACACAAGGCATAAAAAAATACTTGCTGTACAGCAAATAGCAGATACTTGTGGCCTCACCAATGTAAAACTTTTGCGGTGAAGAGCAGAACAACACACACAAACTTATGACTATTGTACAGTAAGAGCAGTTGCGTATATTCATACACTTTTTGATCGAACATATCATCTCTTGAAACCAGGAGGTTTTCGAGTATTATACAAATTGTATACTTCAGAAGAAGAAAGAGATATTCATATTGAATGCAAAAGAAGATGATTATCTGTTCGTAATATACACGAATATGAATTACAACCTTGATCAGTAGAAGATGCACCACAGGCACATCAAAGACGTATTTATATATTGCAAAAACATTTCTAATGACAGAAGTAACTCAATCTGGACGTTTGTTGTTTTATAACACAATCAAGTTTTTCATCTGAACTGTATTGTTAGGTATTTCTTTTTGGCATCTGCAAACACATCCAGCTGAAAAACAATCGATTGTAGCATCACTTGATGTTTTACAGCAAAAAGTAACAGTTCTGACATATAAACTCACGTGATATGATCGAGAAACTGCAAAAGAAAAAAATGAATATTATAGAAGTTTGCAAGAATTATACAAAACTGCTGAACAAAATGAGTGTTTAGAAGAAGAAAACTTATCTTTATTGCAAGAAACATTGCAAGAAATAGATAAAGATTCTCTACAAAGTTTTTGACAAAAAAAATATGAATATATGACAATATGACTCAAACTAAAAGCTCAAATGGAAAATGCATGCCAAGTTTACTAATCAGAACGCTCATTACATTTTAGTAATCAAAAAAGAACGAATGGAGTTTTTGTGAGACATATTATTGATTCTCTTATTGTGCGTTTTGATCGCACTTTTTTTGTTTTTATGTTTATATTTTTTCTATTTTTTTCGTGGAATTTTACAAAATGATGCTCCATACGTTGGATCATTTCCCAATCAAATTACATTGCTAGATTCCAGCAAAACGATCGAAAATTTTCTTCAAAAGTGAAATAAAAAAATAATAGATTTATGATGTGGAGATGGAAAAGTTCTTCGCTTTTTTGCAAAAAAATTTCCACAACATACATATTTTTGATGTGATTTCCACTTGTTTGCTTTGTTGGTGTGACGTATGACAGATCGAGCTTTAGGATACAAAAACATCACACTCATCCACAAAGATATACAAAAAATAAAACTGGAAGACGTTGACGTTGTGTATATATATTTGTTTTCAGATTATATGGCACGTTTAGAAGATAGAGTATTTACAACCAAAAAACAAGATGCTATTGTGATATGTAATACATTTTCTTTCAAAAATCATGAACCGTTTGAAATAATTAGTGATTGAAAAGATAAGATATATTTGTACAAATAAGATACTTTTTATATGAATAATTGGATAGACTATGACAGATGCTACGTATTCAGAACTTGCAGAGCTCATTTTCCCAGATGCACAACCTATTTCTTATCGATTTGAAAAATACCCAAAGCGTACTCAGTGAATAGTTACTCGTATGGCTCCATCGCCAACCTGATCAATTCACACATGAGCAATCTATACTTCATTGGTTAATCAAAGATTTGCAGAGCAGTCAGATTGAATTTTTTTGTTGAGAATAGAAGATACTGATCAAAAAAGAGAAGTCATCTGAGCACAACAGCTTATTTTGGATAGTATGAAAACATTCGGTTTGACAATTCATGAATGACCAATCGGTCAAGACGGGAACGATGTATGAGCGTATTGACCATATACGCAATCACAAAGAAAAGACATATATCACTCATTTGCAAAACATCTCATCGCAGAATGAAAAGCCTACCCTTGTCGAATGACAGCTGACACATTGGATTCAATTAGAGAACAACAAATGAATACCAAAAAAGTTCCTTGAATATATGGAAATTACTCTCAATGGAGAAATAAATCTGTAGAAGAATACAAATCTCAATATCAAAAAGATCCTCATTGTGTTATTAGATTTCGTTCTCATGGAGATGTTACCAAAAAAATTGTTTTTGATGATATCAATAGAGGAGCTATTCATATGACAGACAATTATAACGATAATATTTTGATTAAACAACAAGATTGACTTCCTACATATCATTTGGCACATATCGTTGACGACACACTTATGTGAACAACACATGTTATCAGATGAGAAGAGCGATTGACAAGTGTACCTTGGCATCTACAGCTTTTTGGTGCATTTGATTTGCAAGCACCTACGTATTGCCACCTTCCAAGTATACTCACTTCAGAAAATGGAAAAAAAAGAAAACTAGCCAAAAGAAAAGATCCTGAAGCAAATGTAGCATATCTTTTTGAGCAATGATTTGCTCCGCAAGCAATTATTAATTATCTTATGGCTATTGTTGACTCTAGATACGAAGAATGGTACACGACTCATGTAGAAACTTGAAATACCCCTTATCATGATGCATATAAACAATATACGCTTGAACTTACTGCTATGTCTAGTGCTTGAGCATTATTTGATCTCAAAAAACTAACTCGACGAAACAACAAATACTTATCGTTGCTTTCTCATGAAGAATTGTATACACAAGCATGTCAATGGGCACTAGCATATGACACCAAAGCACACGAGACATTGACTCGCGACGCATCCTTAGCTTTGCAAGCGCTTTCTATGGAAAGACTTACAGATCAAGACCCAAAAAGATTCCACGTGCTAAACGATATAGCAAGTCAGATTGAATTTTTTTATGATGATATTCGAGAAAAAACAAAAAAGAATAGGCCTGACATATCAGAGAGTATAGACTCACAATTGATCGAAAAGTTTGCAGATTTGTACACGCTAGAGCTTGATCTAAGTATGGACAAACAGCAATGGTTTGATCAACTCAAAACACTTGGACAGGCGCTGTGATTTGCAGCAAATAACAAAGAGTTTAAGGAATGAGACTTTCGTGGTAAAATTTGAGATATTGCGATGTTTTTGAGAATACAATTAGCCAACAGTACACAAACTCCGGATCTATATAGTATGATGCAAGTTTTGGGGAAAGAGAAAGTTTTGCAAAGAATAAGAAGTTAGTGCTAATTTTTACCTGATCTGATACATATCAAAAAATTTACATCAATAGCAGATTTATTTGTCGAAAAATGACAAGAACGAAAAAAACATAATTCTACAAAGGTATGAAAACAGATTTCACTTCAAGAACTAAAGGCATGCCTCTTATGAAGCAGTTTTTTGGAAAAGAAAATTATTAAAGTTGAAGACGTCGTTCAATGAAAAATTTCTAAAGTTCTAAAAATATACACAGATACAAACGAAATATTTATTGCTAAGCATTGCGAAACAAATAAATTACTGATTGAGATACAATTAGTCGAACTGATGCGTGAATGTGCCTCAACATCTGCTATATTACTGCCTAAGCAAATTGGTATATTAGAGTTTTTGGATGTTGTGTGTAGTATACAAGAATTTTTGCCAAGTGATTGAAAAGTTGTGTTAAAAGAAACAAATGAAAAAGAACAACAAAATTTAGAATATTTATATTGATTGTTGTGACAGTTTTTGTGAAAGTTACGCTGTGCAAATATAAATACTTATTGATTTGGAGAAATAAAATATATTCAAAAAAACTGACATGCTCATTATACATTATACTGAACCAATGATAATATTGATGAGTATTTTGAAAAAGAGTCCCAAAAACATAATTCTACAAACCCTCAACATCAAGAAGTACTACGTACTTTTCTTCAAAAAAAAGAATTATATACTCACTTTATACAACACAACAATACTTGACATCATGCAACGTCTCATGTTGTATTTTGAGATTTATTTTTTCATAACATTTTACAAAATGTCTATTGAGAAAAAGATACAATCGGCATTATAGACCCAAATCCTTCTTTATCGCCTTCGGACTCAATAGATTTGGGTATGATATTACTCTACACGCTCAATAATAACACCGTAAGCCAACAGACAAAACAGAAAGTGTTATATGCATTTTTTAACTCTTATTTACACACAAAAGTTTTGTATGAAGAGAGTAGGCCAAATACATGAAAAGAAGATTCGAATAATACGTTTTTTGATTTTGAGATGGAGTTGGCGACATTGTTACGAGAATCTGTGATGTGATGACATATCAAAATGCTCAGTAGGTTTTGATCACGAGAAGAGCTAAAACAAGATCCAAATATCATGAACAGTATGTTGCAAGTTCTAAAAAATAGTGATGATATATTTAGCTTATATGAATACGTTTTTTGAAGGACTCTTTTAGAAGATGACCAACAAGATTTATATATAGATGATGAAATGTATTTGCGTAGTTTTATGCAAAACGAAAAACAAAACGAAAAAGAAATGTTAGAACAATTAAAAACATTTATTTTGTGAATAACAATAAAATGAGATGCAAATATTAGAAACATTGAAGGTGAGAGAAAACATTTACTAGATACATTAGATTGCGTACTGTCTTTATACCCAGAAGCAGATATTTCTCTGCAAGTTGCATGACTTTTTCATGATATTGAAAGATCAATGCCTGGAAGAGTACAACGAAAAGATTACCAAAAAACGTGAGATTATGAGTGATATAAACGTGCCCATGCCAATAATAGTGCAAAAATAACGGATAAGATTTTGGCATATTATTGAGTAGATCAATCAACGCGTGATAGGGTATTCTATCTCATAAAATCTCATGAACGAATAGTTGAGAATGATTTTGAACAAAATATATTAGTTACTGCAGATTCACTTTCGTTTTTTAGGTGTAATCTAGCTCGATATCAACAAACACATGCAAAAGAAGATTTGCATAGTAAAGTGACATTTATGTATCAAAGAATGATTTGAAGAGGTAAAACTATGTTAAAAGAGAAACATTGAGCTATTTTGAATGAATTTGGATTACGACCACTAATAGATGCAATAGATAACAAACGTATGAAATAATTGTGAATAGAAAATTTGTTTTTTTTGACAATACCTATATACTATACTAAAAGTAATTTCTTTATTTTAGTATACGTGGTATGGCGATTTCTTTGAGTCAAAAAGCACAAAAAATTGTTCGCATATATGGAGTAGTGTATAATGTAATTTTTGTATGTGGTCTTCCTGTATTAGCTTGTATTATAAGTATAGTACTTATTTTCTTGATGCAATGAAATGTGTCTGCAGAAAGAGAAGCTACCAGAACAGATGAAATTAGACTCACCGAAAAAAGATATGTGCAGGACTTTTTTGGTTTTATGGATGAGTGAGAAAACATAGAATGACTAGATATTGTTATCAAGAAATGACCATTGACTCTCCAAAGCGGACTTGTTCAGTCAGTAGATAATTTTATTACATTCAAATGATTGGTTTTCCCAAAAGAGGTTTCTATTTTTCAAACAGTACCACTCAAAGAAAAATCATATTTTGAGTCGACAAGTTATTCATTGATAGAATTAGAACGTTACTTGGATAATACGATTTTTACAACACAAGAAATAGAATACATAGCAGAACCTAGACCCAAAATTTCTCTCAATGATTTGTGAGTTACAGATTATTTTAATATATCATGTGTCACTGCCAACAAAGTGTTTGATACAATTTGTAATCAATTTGTAGAGGATTTTTTAGAAACGTTTTTTGTCTATGATTTGTCAGTAGATTACAATTGACTTATGCAAGTGTATGAATGAATCAAATCAAATGCAACCTATGCACAAAAGTTTTGTGATGGAGTCACTCGCTATATGAAATACTCAGATGATACCGAGAGTTCGTTAGGAGTTATAGCTAGTTTGTGTTGAGAAGAGTATCATGCAGACTATGATGAATACTCTTCATTTGTAAATATCCAATGAGATCTGACGTGACCAGCAAGTTCACAATTTGCTTTCAATAATCATAACATAAATGCTTACAAACTACTTTCGATACAACAAAAAATCTATCATGAACTTATTAACAAAAGATTTAATCAAGCGCGTATAGATTATTATCTCAAATTTGTAGAAGAGTTGTTGAGAAAAGATACGATTGATCCTTTTTATAAAGACATTATTTATATTTTTAATAACGATCATTTACAAAAACAAATACTTTCAGCACAAATATCGAGTATTATAGCTGACAAAGATACTATCAAAAAGATTGCAGATGATATTAGAAAAGTAAACAAATGAAATGAACTTATAGGGTATAAATGACTTCAAGAGCAAATACATTGAACAGAATTGCAAGCACGTATCAAAAGTACCGAAGAAGAAATACCAGTTTTGTGACCAAATGACAAAAAAGATACTGACACATTGTTGGATCGTTTTGATGCGAGATTCTCGTTTCCATCACTTACAATATTTGAAAAATCATTGACGTGATCTGATGAAACTCTCGTCTATATTCAGTGAAAAATGGCAATAAGATGAAGCGACAAAAAACAACAAAGATATGATATAGAAGTATACTTTGAAGAATACGCATGAAGCTTTGTTGTCAAACAGATCTTTTTCAAAGAAAGTGAAAATCTTTCAAAAGTCTTGAATAATATCTCAAAAGACAATAAGTTGAGTATGGCAAAAATGTATGAGTACATTTGAGAGAACGTTTCTTTGTTTGAAAATGCACAGTCAGATATTACTCTCTGTGACAAAATACAAGCAGAAATCGTGTGAATACAAGAATGTAGCGAAACACAAATACTACTTGAAACAGAATACAATTGAAGTTGATATATCTACACATTAACTCATAACAAGTGAAGTATAGAAAATGTCGCTATTCGTAGCAAAGATACTAATAAACAAATTGGAGATCAGTTTGATATTACAAAAACAAATGAAGAGACTATTATTGCATATATTCAAGCGATGATAGAATATCAACCAGAAAAAGCAAAAGATGTTCGTTTTATGGATTTAGATGAAACAAAAGAATCTGATAGAATTCAGATTGCGAGTGACTTTGCAAAGTATTTGTGAGATGAACCAGAGAGTGTTATGACAAAAAGTGGCGTAACACTTGTAATATTCTCTATAGACAAACAAGACCTTATAGCACAATATGATTTTGCAACAAATACAATTCAAACATTGTTTTTTAGAGAGCTATGAACAAGATTCCCATTCCTAGACTTGAATTTAGTTTTGAGTGAGGAAAATATACAAGATGTAGATTTTTTTAGAGAAGAACTCTTTCTTTTCCTCGACGAAAAAAATCCTGATATTGTAGACCTATATTTGGAGAAAACGGATCAAACTAGAGAAGACGAGGAAGAATAATTGTAAAAAATAATTGATAAATTATGCAAATTTACTTGTAACTAGAGACGATAAACCTATAAAGTTGGTAGTATTTTTTATACTATCAATACACTTATGAAAAAATGATTATGATTTTTCGCTCTGTTTGTTGTAGCGATGATGCTCGTCTTAGTTAATTATCAAAGTTTTTTTTCTTGAGACGGACCTATAGAACAAATTGTAAGCTCAAAAGATATATCTTTGAATGAATTTATACAAGAATACAACGATTGACGTTTTGATAAGATTATAGAAAAAGATCTAAGTATTCTCGAGTGATATGAAAAAACATCCAAGACTGGGTCAGTTTCTCTTCTTTCGTTTAGAAAAAATGCAGAGATAATTTATTATAATAAATACACAACTCAAAAATCAATCCAATCTAGCTTATCTGATTTGTGAATTTCGTATACATGAAGTGTTTCTATTGAAACAGTATATACAAACCAAGGATTTATCTCGTTTTTTATGGAGCATATATTGCCAATTTTATTGATTTTGTGAGCACTGATACTTGTATTCAAATTTTTCTGACCAAAGTGATGAGGTTTTCCATTTTCAGTTAAAGCATGAAAACTCAATACTAAAAAAGATATAAACACAAAATTCTCTGATATAGCATGAATGTGAGAAGTTAAAGATGAACTTATTGAGATTATCGACTTTCTCAAAAATCCAAAAAAATACCAAGATGTCGGAGCAAGACCTCCAAAATGAATACTACTGCATTGAGTACCTTGATCATGAAAAACATTGTTAGCAAAAGCAGTTGCGTGAGAAGCGAAGGCTTCATTCTTTTCTGCATCGTGATCAGAATTTATGGAAATGCTCGTTTGAATGTGAGCGGCTAAAGTAAGAGAATTGTTTGCAAAAGCAAAAGCAGCATCACCGTCTATTATCTTTATTGATGAAATTGACGCTATTGGTAAAAGAAGAGGGTGAGGATATTCTGGATGACACCAAGAACAAGAACAAACACTTAATCAAATCTTGACTGAAATGGATTGATTTGAAACAGATACAAGTGTTATTGTTATTGCAGCTACAAATAGACCAGATACGTTGGACCCAGCATTGCTAAGGTCTTGAAGATTTGATAGAAAAATTATGGTATGAACACCAACACTTGATGAAAGAGTTCTAATTTTAGAATATTATCTCAAAAATAAAAAAATTGTACCTGACCTAGATTTGAAGTCATTAGCTAAAAGAATGTCTGGTTTTGTTTGAGCGGATTTAGAGAATATTGTAAATGAAGCAGCTTTGAAAATAGCAAAAGATTGAAGAAAAGTTATTACTCAAGATGACTTTGAGTATGCATTTGAAAAAGTACTTATGTGACCAGAAAAGAAAATTAAAACAATGAATGAAAAAGAAAGAAAGATTGTTGCATATCATGAATTATGACATGCCATCACAGCATACACATTACCAGAGTCCGACCCAGTAGAAAAGATCTCAATAGTCTCTAGATGACAAGCATTATGAGTAACATGGACACTTCCACAAGAAGATACGTATTTGTATTCTAAAGCGAAATTCCTTGATGAATTAGTTAAATTATTGTGATGAAGGGCAGCTGAGGAGTTGTTTTTCTGAAAGGAGGCAATCACGACATGAGCTTCAAATGATTTTATGAAATCAACTGCAATTGCGCGTGATATGATTCTCAAATATGGTATGGATGAAGAAATGTGACAAATTCTCTATCTTAACCAAGATCAAGATGATTATAACTGACATTTTCGTCGATATAGTGATACAACGGCAGAACTTGCTGATCAAAAGATAAAGGATCTCATCAAAACTGCATATATAAAAGCCAAAAAAATTCTAGAGAATAATAGTGATTTGATTCATGTAATGGCTGAAATATTGCTAGAAAAAGAATATATTAATAGAACTGAATTTGAAGAAATGATGCCAGATATTACAAAAGCGCAAGAGCATCTAGAAAGATTGAGACGTGAAAGAAAAGAACTAGAAAAAAAGAACCAAAAAGAAGAAACAGAAAAAGAAAAAACAGAAAAAGAAAAAACAGAAAAAGAAAAGACTACATCCACAAAAAAATAACAACGTACTTTTAATAAAAAAATATTTACATGTCCTCAGTACTTGAACAAACATACAATTATAAAGAAAAAGTCTTAGAGAAATTATTTAGTAGTGTAGAATACATTAAAACATCATTAGCAATATTATTAGATAAAAAAGTTGTCCAAAAAAATCAACCAATAGAGAATGAAGACACATTCTGAGTAGATTTATATCTAATAAACAACTCTTCACCCATAGTAAGAGAAATAGCTAAAGATGAAATTGCAAGAAGAAAAAAAAATAGAGAAATATTAGATGCATTTTTTAATACGTAATATATTCAACTGAATACCATGCCTGAACCTAAGTTATATTTTTGAGATATGGTTATGAACTATATCAATAAAGTATATCCTTGATATGACACATTTTGTCTCAAAAAGAGTATTGAAAATAATATATGAGAATTTGATGAAGTATTTCGTGATTTACGAAAAATCCACAAGTATAAAGAAAGATACGATTTGCATCGAGCGATGAAAAATGCAAACAAAGAATTTGAACGCCTTTTGAGTAAAATCTTTAAAACACAAGTTGCTCCTAGAGCAGAACATCTTCATAAACAGCTTACAAAAATCAGTGAAGAATCTAATCAATCAATGATATTTGATACAAAATTGTTTGAAAAAATTGCCAAAAAAAGACAACAAACTTTTACACTAAAAAGAAGATATTTTAGATTACTTTCTATTGCAGTAGATTTTATTGATATTATCTTGTCTGCATTTGTAGTTATGTTAGTAACAATGATATTTCACGTTGAAGAATGAACATTTTGATCTATCTATATGTCATTATTGTTTCTGTTTTTGATTGCAGTACTCAAAGTTACTCTTGATAGATTTTGGATTCAACCCATTGTCGATAGATTATGACGAAAGATGTATATCAATAGTATCAAAAGACTCAAAAGCACATTGGCAAAATACGAAGCTGTCTCAATTATTATGACGGATTCTATTATGAACCAAGATCCACCTACAAAAACCGTAGAACTTCTCCACAGGTGAGTTATGTTTGTCAAAAAGTAGACTGTTTATTTATACAAAATCTATGTCAACGAAACTGATTGTATGATTATGAAATCCGTGAAAAAAATATCAAGACACAAGACATAATATATGATTTATTGTCCTTGAGCTTTTATATAAATTTTATACTTGACAAAAATTTTCTCCTTCCAAGAAATTTGAATGATTGTTTTCAGAATCTCATACTAATTGACACAAGATTTTGTGGATTGAGCCTCAGACGTACATGAATCTATCTGGTACGTGCGTTCAGTCAGTCGCAAATTTTTATACTATTGCTATAGAAAACATTTTGGTATTGCATGATGAAATAGATTTCCCTACTGCACAAATAAAATACAAAGTTTGATGATGAGCAGCAGGACACAATTGACTCAAAGATATCATAAAAAAATTGTGACCTGACTTTAGAAGAATAAGAATAGGCGTTGATAGACCAATACACAATGCTATGTCAGTCGCTGATTATGTTTTATCAAATCTGACGAATGTTGAACTAGACGAAATTTCCTCAAAGTTTGACCTTATACAATGATATGTTGATCAGTTTTTGCAAGAAGTTTAATTTAGAGTTTTGATCATATATGTTCATTCTAGCGCAAATCATTGTTTTGCATAATATTGCCTTACTCACACTCAAGAAATAACTGACAAACGAGTATATGTATTGTATGCCGCTATACTTTCTGCAACCAATAAAAGTTGTTTTCAAAATCAAGCATGTTGAACACGAGATGTTGATTCTCATGTGATGGCTTTGGTTTTTAGTCAAGCAACTGTTCCGTATACGTGAAGTTCTCTAACGAGTCATGTATTTTTCCCAAGTCATTCTCGATCAATAGCCTGATCTTTTTTGGGCAAACACAATCTCAAAAATCAATAAACATACCCCAATTCATCTTCAAAACTTATGAAATAGTCTTGTCAAACACTACTGTCATATGATCTGATAACCAAAACATATAAATTAGACTTTTGATGTCTATGTCTAATCTCTCTACTTCTTGTATCAAGTGAGACAAAATATCTTTGAGCGTCAACTCAAACTACTGCACTATTCTCCATCATATCTTGAATATGTTTTTTGCTCTCATTAATATCTGATTGCAAATATTTTTCTGGATTATGTAAAAAATTCTCTATTGACGAAGGTTGAATAATTGTAGTACAAAAGTCAGTTGTTTTTCCATTTTGAGGAGAAATATAGAGTCTTTTGTAAAGATGAGAGCGTAAATCTTGATCAAGATCAATTGCTTTTTGCAACGTTTGATGAGTAAGTTGGGCAAGATTCGTTATATTTGATCCAGCAGCAATTTCTGTAGACGGAATATCTCTAATTAGTCTTTTGATACGAGTATATGGTGGAATAATTTCAAAAAAAGTTTCTCTGACAAGATCTTGTATATATTGCGTACTAATTGGTGTATATTTTCACTGTTTGTATAGGTCGTATAATTCTGTTTGTGGAATAACTGACGTTGGATAAAACTTTATTTCATCTGGGAAAAAGTGAGGATCTGTATAGATATCAACAAAAGTTTTTAGATCTTTTTGGTATGTCGATGTGTACAGTCATGGCATAATATGGATAGAAAATTTGAATCCATATTGTCTAAGTCTATGAAGTCATACACGATATTGAGACACAGTGTTGTCTCTTTTATTAGCTTCCAAAACTTCATCATCAGTGGATTGAATTCCAATTTCTAATCTTGTGACTCACATCTCTCTCCACATACGACAATTGGTGTCAGTAATATATTCTGGCCTCGTTTCGACAGTAAGTCCGATAACTCTATTGCTAGCAGTTTCATTTGTTTTAATTTCTTTGCGGAAATCACCACATCCATGCAAAAGTTGCTGCCCTAGCGCAGTATCAAACATTCATTCTTTATCTACTTTGTTTCTAAATTTTTCTGGTTCTTTATCAAAATCTTTAAACTCTTGTTTAAAATCTTTGATACTTTTACCATGTCGATTTTGCTGTTCCAAATGTTCTCGGTACGTTTCAAACGTATTGCAAGCATAGTATAATTTTGCAATAAATTCTTTTTTGTACTGATCTGGATATACATCTCGGGTTCATCACAAAACTATCAACTCAATTTTGTCTGTTTTGTGCCCTGTAGCTCTCAATGATCTCATTCTGTTGTATACTTGTTTGATAGGATCAAACTGGTTTAAATATGCTCTCATAGCTCATGGCTCAGTTTTAATATAACTTTTGGGCATAGTCGGATCGTTAGGACAGAAAATACACGTTCCTGGACACCAAAAGGGTTTTGTTAATACTTGCACCGCAACTATACCAGATTCGGATCTGATTCACCTTTTTTGTAATAATTTTTCTATAAAACTGTTAGTTTCAATAGCTCATTGTTTACACAAGGTACGATAGACCTGCAATAATTGTGCATGGGATGGCACATCAGAAAGTTTATGTTCGCGTGCATAATCTCTTTTTATGTCTTTGAGTCAATTTTGATCCAAGGTTTCTAAGTCGAGGGAATATAATGACAATATAATATCTTGGTACATACAATCAAAACTAAGTAAACATAAAAAATATATACTATTAATGTACAAAAGCAAGCAATTTAACTTCAAAAAAGCAATGATAATACTTAGTTATCTTCTTGTAATTTTATTTTGAATATTTATACATACAATGATTTACCTACCACAAACAAAAAACTATATGGACATGGAAAAACTATTTGGAAGTAAAGCAAAAGTAGACATACTCAAATATCTTCTCTTCAAAAGACAATGAATTTCAATGAGAGCGTTAGAGTGAGATTTAGAACGAACATTTCCAGCAATAAAAAAGCAAATCGACTCTTTGCTTATTGCATGAGTCTTAGACATAGATAAATCAAAACTTAAATGGTCAATTACTCTTAATGAATGATTTTCTCGCTATATAAAGGGAGTATTTATGTATGCACTTGTCAAAGATATTCAAAACCTCACACAACAAATACCATGACTGATTCATCAGCATTTTTTTTGAAAAACTTTTGGTTGAAATTTGGATATGGATGTCGTACTAATATATGACGCAGATCAAAAAAAAAAAATAGACTGACTCAAAAAAAGTCTGAGCGATATCTTCAAGAATTATTTTATAGATCAAGTTGCGCTTACAACTATGTCTCACACAGAACGAGAGCAACGTTATAGACTTGCAGATAAGTTTGTATTAACTATTCTCAGGGAGAAAAAAGAATTTTAATTTATGAATTCATATGACAAAAAAATCATATATCTCTATTTCGTATGATTTTGAAATGCAGTTTTTTACAGAACAAATGCTTGCATATTTTTCTGATGTTTCTGATTTGGTCAAAAAAGTGTGTGAGATTATTCCCTCTACTGGTTTACAAGGTTTTTTGTTACCATATGATCATTATTTGTATGTAGGAGATTTGCTTGCATTTTTTTCTTGACTTGCTCACCATACGCATAATCATGACAAAACATATGTAATTTGTATGTTTGAAGATTGTGATGAAGACCTTATTTTGACAGATGCACTGGCAACCTCTCCAGTACTATGACGCCACATACCCATACATACACAGATGTCAGATGATTTTTTGGCAACATTTATAAAAAAAAAGTTTAAAACACATATTGATAACTCATATTTCAAAAAGCATACGCTCTTGGGTTTATATTTGCCATTTATGAGGTTGGTTCTCACGTGACTCAAAATTGTACCTATTATCATTAAAAATTCACTTACCAAAAAAAAACAAGAAACGCTTTTGCAAGTGTTTGGCGAACAAAAAGACACTGTTGTACTCTTCCCATGAAATTTTCAATACTCATCGTGAAATATTACACAAGCAGACTACAAAAAGATTGTCACAAAATTAATAAAAACAAAAGCTGTCTCTGACAAAAAACTATATGATTATACATCAATCTCCCTATTTACACAATTTGCTATGCAGCAAAAACTACCTATTTATGACTTTTTTTACACTAGTAATGAACAGTATATTGGTATGTGAGATACACGCGCAGTTTATTGATTACTTTGATTTTAATACTTTTATGTAGATATGAATATTCGTAACTTTTGTATTATAGCACATATTGACCATTGAAAGTCTACGCTTGCAGATAGGATGTTGGAAATAACAGGAACTGTAAGAAAAGTTTGACACTGACAAATGCTTGATACAATGGAATTAGAACAAGAAAGGTGAATTACTATCAAACTAACTCCTGCAAGAATGCATCGAAAAGGGTATGAATTCAATCTTATTGATACACCATGACATGCTGATTTTCAATATGAAGTTTCTCGCTCACTCGCAGCAGTTGAATGAGTAATTTTGTTGATTGATGCTTCACAAGGAATACAGGCACAAACACTTTCTACGTTATACATGGCTATGGATTTGAATTTGGAAATAATTCCCGTACTAAACAAAATTGACCTTCCAGCAGCTGATCCACAAAGAGTATGAGCAGAAATAGAAAATTTGTTGTGAATTCCACAAGAAGACATTATTTGAATATCAGCAAAAACTTGAGTTAATGTTGATAAGGTATTAGACCGTATCATCTCTCATATCCCAGAACCAAAAACGTACCCTACAGACGAAATAAATACAGCTTTGATTTTTGATAGTGTTTATGATCAGTACAAATGAGTAGTTGTATATGTCAAAGTCATACAAGGATCGTTTTCAAAGTGAGATGCAGCACATTTGGTCTATACTCAAACCGAAATGACGCCTACAGAAGTTGGTTTTCTTTCTCCTGTGTATAATCCTGACAAAAAGCTTTCTAGCTGACAAATCTGATATATTGTTACGGGAAAAAAATCAGTAAGAGATGCGAAAATTTGAGATACGATTCTTCTTAAAAAATGACTCATCAAACAAGAATTTGATAATCTTGACCTTACAAAATATGCTGTTGCTTGATTTAAAAAAGCACTTCCTTTTGTCTTTGCTGGAGTATATCCTCTTGAGTCATCTGATTATGACAAACTCAAAGAGAGTTTTGCAAAATTGGTCTTGAATGATAGTGCTATTGAATTTACTCACGAAAATTCAAAAGCATTAGGATTTGGATTTCGTTCGGGTTTTTTGTGAATGTTACATATGGATATTATCAAAGAAAGACTTGAAAGAGAATATGATATGGAAACTATTTTCACAACTCCAACAGTATCATATCTTGTCAAAAGTAAAAGTTTGAGTTTAGATATTATCAAAGAGTGAAAAAACATTGCTGACTTGCTCGAGACGTGATTACGAAAGTATGTTCTTTTTCACGAGACACAGCAAAAATCTGAATTGGAGTTAAAAGAGGATATTTTGTCACAACACGAAAAAACATTACAACCGTGGATTGTTGTTAGATCTTGAGCAGATATGATAGACAAATGACTCATCGAAGAGTTACATGAACCGTATGCAGATGTAGAAATTGTGTGACCAGAATGATTTGCTTGAAATATAATGGCTCAATGCCAAGAATACAGATGACAATTGTTACACATGGAACATCTCGATCAAACAAGAGTTATACGAAAATACGCGATGCCACTATGAGAAATAATTATAGACTTTTATGACAGACTCAAATCAGCTACAAAATGATTTGCAACTATGCATTATGAGTTCAAAAATTACCAACCTGCAGATCTCGTCAAACTTGATGTTTTTATCAACTGAGAAATAGTTGAAGCTTTTAGTCTTGTCGTACACAAAGATAAAGCATATTATGTATGAAGAGATCTTGTCTCAAGACTCAAAACACTTATTCCAAAGCACATGTTTACAATACCAATTCAAGCATGAATCTGAACCAAAATAATAGCGAGAGAAACAATTTGAGCAATGAGAAAAGACGTGATAGCCAAATGTTACGGTTGAGATATTTCACGTAAAAAGAAACTACTAAAAAAACAAAAAGAATGAAAAAAGAAGATGAAGGCTATGTGAAATGTTAATGTCCCTTCTGATGTATTCATCAAGATGGTGACGAGGGAAAATTAATAACCTAATAAACAGAATCTTCTCTTCTCGTCTTTTCTTCTAAGATCTTCATAAAAGATCTATACGATTCTTCATTATCAAATCACTCACCATCAAAAACAAAGTGTTTTTCTGCAGAAATTCATCAATAATCTTTTCTTGTATGATTTGTAAAAATGTAATATTCGGTTGAATCTCTTAGACGGTATTTTCTACCAAAAATGTTCAATTTTGACGTTAAAGTTCTTTTTAGAACATCAACGTATGGTATAGTACAAAGAGTAAATTTGTCTTTATCTACATATGTAAATGAAATTTTTGTATCACTAAATATGATCTCAGTTTTTTTTGGAAAAGCGTTTTGTGGATTATTTTTTTCCATTTTGTACTCTACGCTATATTGCCAACAAATAAAAACAATAACCCATATACTAAAAAAGATCATTAAAACTATCGCCCAAATGTCTCATATAAAAACAGCACAAACAGAGAGAAATACACAAACAAAAATTAATAACACTCTTAAAATCCAAGTTGTTTGAGTACGACCAAATGTGTAAGAAAATGTATTCATACAAAAATACTGACTAATAATTAAATACAGACTAAATTGGTGATTTAACTTTTTTTATATTCAAGCTCGTCTTTTCTTCTAGTGTTTCTATAAATGATGTATAGAAACCATGATCAAAACTACTTCTTAAAAAATGAAAGTACTTCTCGGACGATGCTCATCAATAGTCAGATCTAGTTTTTGTTGTAGTTATAGTATAACAAGGCTTATATCTAGTATACAAATTTTTATAACTATTCAATATATCTGTATAAGGAACATCGCATGAATAAAATTTTGCATTTTTGATAGTAGTAAATGATATATATGTATCATAAAAAGTAATGTCTGTTCTGTTACGATATGTCTCTAAATTGTTTATTTCTTTAATTTTATGTTCTTTATAAAACTTCCGTAAATCAATTAAAAGTGCAAAAAGTGCAAAAATCAAACACATAAAAAATGCTTCTAAATTTCACTGATTAAAATAATAAATTGCAAGTAGTATACTGAAAAATACTAGCGATATATTTATCAACCATTCAAGAGTTGAAACACCAAATGTATATACAAAACGTGCATTTTTCTCTTCCATAAAAAATTACTCCAAATAAAAAACAGTAACAAAAATTTATAGGGACTCCAATTCATCTTCTGGCAAAATCCACCATTTTTGTTCGACAGGATGTCGAGCGTAGATAAATGTTTGATCTGAAGTATTGAGAGGATACTCGAATCACACATCAGTTATATATCAAGCTTGTGTTCCCAATGCCAATAATGAACAAGAAATATCTCATCAAACTGTTGTTTGCTTGGTTTGACATTCTATTTGTCTTTTCTCAATCTCATTTGCAATCAATCATTGAGTTTGCATACAATTGTAGTCTTGAAAACAAAATGTACTTTGTGATGTATCTACAGCATCTGCTGTTGTTTGTATAATATCCAAACTATATGACATAATTGCTTTTTTTAGAAATATATCTTGTTCTTTTTGGGTTTGTGTACCAGACTTTTGTGCTGCCAAAAATTTATCAAACCAAAGCTGTGCGCTTTTTAGATAATATCCTCATTGTCATAACACAATCGCTGGCATCTGACTTGCAACAGGAGCTGGATCGTGATCAAAAGCAGCGACTCTATACATGTCTGCTGCTTTTTGTGCATTTTGAATATAGTGAAAGTACGTAAATGCTAGGTGATATGGAAGATCTCAATTTGTACATGGATCAACAACTGTACGATTTTTATAGATTTTGACTGCTTCACGAGCAAACGTTTCATCATCTAAGCCAAGTATTGTCGCAATTTTTTTATCATCACAGATATATTTTATTCACTTTTCTCAAAGTTGTATCGTTTGTACCCGAGAAGATGTTTTTATTGCTTCATCAACGGTCGAAAGTCTTTGAATAGGTCATAATACTTGAGCAAATACGTAAGGAGCAGTCCATAATGGAGAAATATTTGTTATAGTGTCCAATACTTCAACAAAAAACAAAACATGCTCTCTAGACAATGTTTTTCAAACATATTGAATATGTTGCATCCATTGCAGATCAATAACAAATTCTTGGTGTGGAAACAATGGACAGGGCATAGAATTATTTGTTAAGCAAGAGGACTGAAAATCTCAAACAAAATCACTTGCAAAGATATACAATGGTTGATTTGTTTCAGTTCATAATGTTTGCACAAAACTATGTGGAAAATACTTTTCCGCATCAATTCATTGTATAGAAACAGTTGTAGGATCAAAAAGCAGTATTTTGATGATACTAATAACAAAACCAGCACAGATAAGAAGACATCCTATAAAAGAAATCTTTATATAATCCTTGGTCATACAGTTTGGTTCAAATAAAAAATTCTAGACTGAACATCCAAGAGATGCAAAGTAGTTTTTTATAACTTCGTGGAGTTTTTTGTAGCTTGTGATACTTGCAATTTCTATTTTGCATTCTTTGCTTCACGTCAACGTCTTGAGATAACTAAATACGTGTTTTCTAAACTCAACTGGACAATAAAGCTCTTCACACTCCTGGTCAGTCATATTTTTTTCTCTCAAGATAAGCTCGTGAGAAGTAGGCATAGGAAACAAATAAGTTTCTGGATTATCTGCGCCATGCATCACATGATCTTGGACATAAAGCTCGTATCATGCAAACATTTCCAAGTGTTTTTTGATAACATCATAACGGTCTTGCGGTGTAGGTTCATGCGGGACAAAAATCCACGGATTTCAAATTGCAGCTTGCGCAACCATAACTCAATCTAGATTTCAGAGTTTATCAAGACAATCTTCATAACTTGTAAGTCCTCAATTTCACAAAAAAAGACATTCCTGACGAATTGTACGTTTGAGTTCATACATCTCTTCTCGTCTAACAAATCCAGAATGAGATTGTTTGAACGTTCTCCCATGCACACTTATAATATCACAAAATTCACTTGCATCAACAATAAATTGCATTTGTTCTTGAATATCCTCTTCAAAAAGTCAAATTCTCGTTTTTATGGTAAATTTTTTGGAGCTAATATCTCTCAATCTTTTGATTATGTCTAGGGTTTTTTGTTTATCCTTCATCATTAACGCTCATGCTTCGCATTTCATAATTCTTGGAGATGGACATCAAATATTGAGCTCAACTCCCAAAAAGTCAGGATATTTTTTGTCAATATCTTGTGCAGTTTGACACAAACTTTCTGCTTGTCATCAGTAGATTTGGGCGTAAGGTGTCGCTTGATCTGTACAATAAATCAAGTGTTTAACTAACCTTTGAGGTTGCCTGATATATCAATCTGCGCTCATAAATTCAGTTCGAAGTCATAGGGTATGATCAGGATTTTTGTTGTACGTATCAAAAACCCACTGCGTAATATAACGATACACACAATCGGTGAATCAATCCATTGGAGCTAATCACAAAATCATCGAAAAAAATAAGACATAAAAACAAAAAATAAACCTGGAAAAGTATCTCTACATATTATAATAAAATCTATTGTATTGGGCGCCAAATGCAATAAATTTATGGTATTATTTTATATACAATATTTTATGTATATTTATAGTTTTGAAAGACATGCATGACATGATAAAGTATTCTTTGTTGATATACCATCTTCTGAGTATACTTGAAAATCTCTATCTGCAGGAGACTTGATATCGATTGATGAACAACTTTGTCTTGTGCTTTGAGATATTGTTTCTTTTGTAGAACAGTATGTGTATGCATGGGAATCGCCCAAAAATATAGAACTTATTCTTGGTTCTTGCCTTGCTCAGCAAACAATTGAATGTCTTCATCGAATGACATATTATCGATATACTCAATACAAAAAAATTATACCAATGTTTCTTACGCAGTCATTTACAACGTATTTTCGTCTTTTCAAAAAACGCAAAACATCAAAACTTTTTCATGTACCACTGTTATGGCATGCGTGAGTATTTTGAAAGGATAATACACAAAACACACAAAAAGATACCACAAAAAATATCTGACAGCATTTGATAGTTTTTCCTAATGCTTGGTCATTACATACATCTTTGTTGGGTATAGAAGATGTGTCTTTATACAAACAGCTTCCTAGTACAGACAGGCAAAAAATTGCATCCTGCAATAGCGTACGTACATGAAGGTTTACAACGTATGCTTGTACATTTGGTAATATGTTTGTTGATCGAGTAGATTTGCAAAGTATAACCTGTGTCGATAGTCATATGCGGTATTATGCATCGCAACAAGATCCTAGGTACAAAGTTGTGACTGTTTTAGAAGAATTTGCTCGTATTCATAAAGCAACATTACACTGTACTTCTTTATAAACCCATACAATCCAACAAAAGTGTAGTTTTGAGAAAATGTAAAGTCATCACTTGAAAAGCAAAAGCAAATACGTATACATATTTTATGACCTATACAAAAAAGGTCGATTTTTTATAAAAAAAAGAAACATGACAGAAGCATTAGATCAAAGAGAAGAAGATCAAAAACTAGAAAAAAACAACCTATTTGTAGGAAATCTAGATGGACGTATTAGACGACGACATCTCAAAGAGTTTTTTAGTCAGTTTGGTGAAGTAGTATTTACAAAAGTAGCATTTAACAAAGAAACTCGTAGAAGTAGATGATTTGGTTTTGTTATCTTCAAAGAAGATCAAGACGCACAAAGAGCATATCAACAAGCAAATGGTGCAGTAGTAGTCGCTACAGACAAAGATGGTAATGAAATATCTTTCGAAGAAAGACAAATTCGTTGTGAGTTTGCTGTAGAAAGAGAAGACTGAGAACCTATGTGAGAATAGGTATGTACAAAAAGTACTCATCAAACATGAACTAAAAAAAACTAAAAAACATGAGACTATTCTCATGTTTTTTTTAAATTGTATAATTTAATATACTATTTAGCCCATATTTGCAACTTTCATAAGTGTCTGCACATTTTTGTGATCTATACTTCAACCAGCAGCTTTCTCTTCAACATATTCCTCAAAAGTTGTAGTTTCAGGTGGTGTCTTATCATCTTGAAAAGAAATTACTCAGATAGCAACATTATTCATTTGCATTATATTAAAAAGAAAGAATGGATTGTGAGTCACTACAAAAAGTTGTTTTCCAAGTTTTGTAATTTTGACAATATATTCTAAAAGTAACGTGCGATTAGCATCATCTAAATGATTGTCCACCTCGTCCAAAATTAAAACATCAGGTGTTTTTTCAGGTTCTGTCATATATTTATTCATAACTCACATTATATATTGTCATGAAGAAACCTTTGATAAGTCTTCATGTCTCAAATCTTTATAATCTTTGTCTGATGTGTGAGTTGCTTGTATGAGTACGCTATTTTTTTTATCAAAGGCATCTTTACCTGCCAATGGTTTTATTTGTGGTTGTTTGCTATTTATAAGGTTTATTGATAAATCTTGTATAAAGTTTCACTTACTATCATAAAAATCCAATAATTTTGAATTAGTTTCTCATAATTTAGTTATATCTGTTGGACGAAATGCTAAAAAGCTTTTTCTTTTCTCGTACATTCACTCGGCCAAAACTGATTTTCAGCTACCATTATTTCATAAAACAGCAGTAATTTGATTACTCACGTGTAGCTCTAATCAAGCTTGTAAAGAACCTACATCTACAAACTCTTTTTTTCTTCAAAAAAAATCTTCAGATTGTTTTGGATTTAGCCTATTTTTGATATAAACTGTGGCTCATTATTAGACATTACCTTTACAAAAAAAAAGTAAATACATTATTACTATTATTTAATTATAAATAATAAAATGTCAATACATTTATTATTTCTAGATTTTAATCTACAGGCAAAAAACTATCTGGAATAATATGCTCATCATACCATCTAAAGTATTCTTGCTCCAACGCATCAAAATATATAGTATCTTTATTTTTCATAGATTCTTGCACAAACATATCTAGAATAACTGGTAGAGGAGTATCCTTATTCTGATAAAGTGTAAGGCATTTGTACATCGCAAGCGATACTTCCTCCGGTGTTCATACGCACTCGAGAGGCTTTATTGCTTTGATTCACAAAAGTTCTTTAAATAAATCAGCAAGTCACTCATTTGCAAACAAATCTTCTCAAAAAATATCGAGCATCTGTTGGTGTGTGATGTATGGTCTCAACATAGCAAAAACGAACGCACATTTTGGACATGCACAACATCGTCTCTTAGTCGTGGATTTTGTCAGAAGAAAATTTTTGTTACAACTACTTGCTTTTGTAAAATAGTGTGGATATTGAGCAAATTGTTTGGCAATTGCGATTTCGTACCATCATCTCAATAAACTAAAGTATGAAACCCCCGACACAACATATGTACTTGTATATGCTTTAAATCATTGTTCAAACTCCAACGATTTTGAGTACTGGTGATTTACCTCAAATCATTTTCGAGTTGTATTCCCATAATTTGCACTTTTCTCATTCGACAAAACTATCCGTTTATAATCATACAGATACGCAACAACCAAACTTGCAAAAGCAATCAGTCATGTAATAGAAACGTGTCAGTTATAGTATCACGCATCATTCATTTCAAATAATACCGGATCTATAGTTCTTTTGACAACAAGCCAGTTGGTATCAGAATTTTGGCAAATGACATCTGCAACACTTTTGTGCAAAATGTATGCTTTACCAAACGTAAATATATCAAAATCAATATGCTTTTTTTTGCAAATTTCTACTGAAACACAGCTATCTTTTCATCAACCAATAGGGACTAATGCACGTGATCTTGGTTTATGGCGTACAGGCGTATGTGTCAGAGAACTTTGAGATTGAAAAACACACAAATCTTTTGGGTCCAATTTGTTAACAAAAAAGAATTCTGACAAGCTGTGACGGTAAAAATTTGTTCGGTGGTCTGATTGTTCTTGTGAGAGATATCAGGTATGAACGACAATCGTTTTGGTGGGAAATGCTTTATAGTAGCTTGCACCAAATGCCAAGGCTGTATGAAAAAGAAGTGAAACGACATCCTGTTTCTCAACATAAGACTGAACCTCGAAATCTGGATGAGAAAAATCAATAACTTCTTCAAAATGTTTTTTGTTGTCAAAGTCATATTGAAAACGGGCAGTACACGTTTGTGTATCCCAAGTATATCATCTAATATTAAATGTGGTGAATTGCTGCATAGACCAGATGTTGAAATTATGAAATACTTATGTATAGTTTTTTGTATGTTCAAAGACAAGCACAATATAGCAATCCTATGATATGGCAAAGAGTGACAGGCAACTTTGCGTTTTTTGCTCAAACACAAAATAGCTCCCGATCGCATTACTATACTTGATGGCTGAAATATTTCGCAAGAGAATAGTGATTTTTTGTCAAAAAAACGTATTGCTATCATATCAGGATCCTGATATTTGGATCAGATCGATACGTACGATATCATTATCAAAAGTCCTGGAATTTCTCCTTATACACACAATCTTTCTCACTTAGCACATAAAATCACCTCTCAAACTCAAATCTTTTTTGATCTCTATACGTGACCCGTTATTGCAGTTACCGCTACCAAATGAAAATCCACGATTTGTTCTTTGCTACACGCTGCACTTCAAAACCAATGATATAAAACCCTGTTGGTTGGAAATATTGGACAACCTGTGTTAGACATTTTAGATCCACATGACACTACTACAGTGTATGATTATATTGTGTATGAAATTTCTAGTTATATGCTGGATGGTCTTCGCAAACACAACTTGATAAGCGTACTTGGTAATATGTATCAAGATCATATTGATCGACATGGAAGTGTAGAAGCATACCACAATGCCAAAAAAAATATTCTGACCAATAGTACGTATTGTCTTGTTCATCAGAGTATAAAGCAAGATATTGTACGTCAATTTCCAGATATACAATGTATCTGATACTGAACATGATCTGACTTTTGATTTGATAATAGTAACTTTTTGAGTCATTGATTAGCAAAAACACCTACCAAAGATGTACGTTTGCTATGAGATCATAACAAAGAAAATATATCTTGTTTATTTGCACTTGCATCAATCATTCCACTCGATGATCAAGTACTTACAACAACTATCCAAAAATTTGTCTGATTAGATCATAGATTGCAATATATCTGAACATATCAAGATATTCTTTTTTATGATGATGCAATTTCTACCACACCTCAAAGTACAATACAAGCAATCAATGCACTACCTCAAACACAAACAATTTTTTTGTGATGAACAGACAGAGGATATGATTTTACATCATTGGTTGAGTGTATACGTACATCAGCTATCAAAAACATAGTTTTGTTTCCTGAGACATGAAAGCGTCTGATACATTTTTTTGAAAAAAGTCATAGGATATTATCTACATCATCTATGCAAGAGGCAATTGCCTTTGCGTATCGCACCACAACAGCATGATGAGTTTGTTTATTGTCGTGTGCATCTCCGAGTTATAGTTTGCGAAAAAACTTTGAAGAAAAATGAAATCAGTTTGCTCATTATGCAAGAGAATTTAAACCATAATACTCCAATATATTCTTGTATTTTTTATACGTTTATTTGTTATTATGAAGTTATTATCTCGTATTATTTTGATTATTTTTTTATTTTGTTTCGTGCTTACTACACATACGACACAACCCGTATATGCGCAAGATACCCTTCTTCCAAACTCAACGGTTCAAACCAAAGTACGTCGTTCAATCGATGAAAAAACATATGAATTGTCACAAAGATTTGTAGAGAATGATGATAAATGACAATGATTCTTACAACGTATTTCTGACAAACTCAATGAAATACATCCTGATGTCAGAGAGCAAAACAAACGAATTGTCGAGTATTATATAACATCACTTCAAAGACGTTTAGATGAGATTGTTGAACTAGAACGTCAAGCCCTCGCGGTTGAAGCTCATGGATTTGCTACTAAGCTAGATATGCAAAGTATACAAACAACACGATTAGATCGACTAAATACAGAAAGACTTGCATACAATAGGCCACAAGTAGTACTAGATGAAACTCTTAACTTCACTGCACAAGAACGAGCAACGACCCTTGCAACAAGAAACGAATGAGTAGCAAGTCCAAATGTGTACAAAGTACATCTTAGAAACCCTTGAGATTGATTTTATAATTTTGATGCAATTTGACGTTGGTTTGCATCTTATGGTGTCACACCAGACAAACGCTCTTGAGTTTTGTATTCAGAGTGAGTATGATATGAATATATGCGCTGCCCAGAAACATGAGATTGTACCCAAACTGTTATCAACGAAATCAAACAAACGCGAGACTTTTTTATGGCAGAAAAACCATACAATGGTGTGCACTATAGAGCAATGATGCAAAGATGATACAAAAAAATATGAGTATGAGTAGCATATGATGGTAAAAGATATCGACTCGTTATTCATTATACAACCTAAAGATAAACAACATATTCAAAATATTTTATAAAAAAAATCATTATGTGAAACAAAAAAACAACATGTATGGAATATGCACTCTATTACCTCCATCGTGTACCAAAAACAGAAAGCGAACTTGAACGCAAACTGTTGCAAAAATGATATAGCGAAGGAGATATTCATCATACAATGAGAGAATTAAAAAAAACTGGTCTGGTAGATGATGTTCGTTTTGCAGAGTTATATTTCAGTTCTGAAGCAGGAAGAAAGTGACAACCTGTCTTTCGTGTTGTCTGAAAACTATTGCAAAAATGAGTAGAAAAAAATATCATACAAGCTGCCAAACAAAAATTGGAAGATGAGATTGAAGATTGAATTCACACCAAAATTTGTAGAGAAATAGAAA
Organism: uncultured Candidatus Peribacteria bacterium; assembly: GCA_964526045.1. Taxonomy (GTDB): domain Bacteria; phylum Patescibacteriota; class Gracilibacteria; order Absconditabacterales; family Absconditicoccaceae; genus CAZGIF01. The sequence goes on from CAZGIF010000004.1 coordinate 31,490, forward strand.
AATACAAAGAAAAGTGAATAACATGATTTGATATTTCTATCAAACTGACACAAAAAGGATACACAATACCACAAATCAAACGTGCAATCCACAAAAGAGATGCGCATGCTGATCACGACTAACACTTTGTCAGATTTTATTTTTTCATTATTGAGTAATACATGGAATTTTTAAAAAACTTGAGTATAGACACAATGTTGTTTCAACAATTTGGTATCTTATTTGCTATCAATCTTGTTGCGATAGCATTGTTTAGTTACGGATTATATTATCGTAAACACAAAGACGTCAATGGATGTATTAGTTACACATTGTTTAATATCTTTTTGTTTGTGATTATATTTTTCTTATCAGAATTAGAGACAACGTTTAGTGTCGGATTTGCTATTTTCGGATTGTTATGATTAGTAAGGCTAAGAAGTGATACGTTTTCAAAAATTGATATTTCATATTTTTTGTGATCATTAGCGCTTGCTATTATTGGTTGATTGGCGGGAGACAAATACGTTGTTGTTGCTGCGGCTGATGCCTTGATCATATGTTGTACATGGATAATAGATAGTAATTTATTTTTTGCAGATTGATTTCAAACTACAACGCTTACATTGGATCATATCCCCAAAACAATACTTTCAAACAAACAAAAAACTTGCGCTTTGCTTTCGCAAGAAACCAACACTTCGGTAGTTGATTATACTGTTTTGGATATAAATAATGTCAAAGATAGTGTCCACATGATTATTAAATATAGCAAATCACTATAATTTTTACAGTTTTGTCTTTTGACCAATGAAAAAACTTATCTGACTTGTCTTGATAGTATCATTACTTGCAAATGTATGTGTTTTTTTGTATGCGTATGAACGCATTGATCAACAAGAGACACGTATTCAAAATTTACAACAAGAAGTTGATTCTCTCTTGTCTACACAAAACATAACTAGATATGAAATACCAAATACCAACCTTCAACAAGATATGTGATTGCCAACAGAACTGCAACAAACAATAGAATCTCTTTTTGCAGAAAAAGATACAAGTATCACACAAAGAGTATCGTGAAGTACTAGTATAAATGGCAAAGAAATTTCGTATGCTTTTGATATAAAAAATGGAGATGTTACAGGTTTTTTGTCATCTAATGACAAAACACACCTTAATCAAGTAGAAAATGACCTCAGAGAGTTTAGAGCAAATATTATTGTTACTACAGATACGAGTATAGAATTTGAAGCCCAAGGTGATATAGCTACACAAGTCTTGCTGTATTTTTGAATTGATATAAGATAAAGGTTTTTTTTATTATACTCAATAAGGACATATGAATAGTATTAGTACAAAAAATATTTTTTTTGCATGCACAATTTTGTGTGTCGTATTTTTTCTCACGTCTGCACAAAATGTTTTGTGAGAAGATATACGACAATTTGATGGAGTAGATATAGTATATCGTGCTCAGTGGTGAGCAGATGAATCTCGAAGAATGGAGAAACACCCAACATTTCAATCCATATTGCAAAATCAAAAACAAAAACAAGCAGCGATGGAAGAGTTAAAAAAAACAGATTTTGCAGCTCGACAAAAAATACAGCAAGAATCATACGAAGCACAAAAAATAAATGCAACTGCAGACGCATATTTACTAAATAATTTTGGTACAGAATTTTCTATCCAACAAACAACAAGTCAGCTTCGATGACACAATCTACGACGAGCACAAACATATCATTTTGACAAAAAACAAATTATCGTCCATCATACAGCAGGGGAGTTTGAAGACAATCTCACGACACAGGATGAACTACAAATTGTAAATGATATCTACAAATTTCATACATTTACGAGATGATGGTGAGATATTGGGTACAACTTTATTATTTGACCGTCAGGTCGTATTTATGAGTGAAGGGCTTGAGGTCCTTGAGTCATATGATGACATGCTAAATATAATAATACACAAAGTGTGTGAATAGCATTGATATGAAATTTTGATGTACAAGCACCAACAGATGCTCAATACCAATCTCTGGTTTCACTCAGCATAGCGGTTAGTAAAATGTATAATATTGATCCGATGTGAATAAATGAATATCACAAAAAAGTTATAAACGATCCATATATAGAAGATCATACACATGAAAATATAGCATGACACAAAGATGCCTGACGAACATCATGTCCAGGATACTATTTGTACGAAAAACTTCCTGCATTGAGACAGGCTGTAGCAATGGCAAAAGAATTTACTCCTCAAGTACCAAAAGCAACAAAACCAGTTACTGATATACTAGCTTCTCAAAAAACATTGGCAGTCTATGTCCAAAAACTCAAAAAAAAACGACAACTTAATACAAAGTTTATATCAAGTACTCAGTCTATAAAAAAAATATCTTCTCAAATTGATCTAACTCAAGCCAAAAATACCAAAGTAGATGTTTTACTTCATGAACTAAGTACACAATACGACAAACTAGAGATTAGTTGTGCTGACTGCAAAGTGTATTTTAACAATGATACAAAATGATATACAAATATGAAAAACCTTACGCTAATTAGGTCAGATACAAATCTTTTTTGGCATGTTTGAAAAAAAGCAAGACGTTTAACTTCGATTCGTATTGAAGCTCAGAATAATTCACTTATTACTTTCAAAAATTATACGAGAGCATCTTTTGCATGAATTCCGTGGAACACGTTTCGTTGAACAATTAATATATCACAACAACCAATCAGAAAAGACCCCAAAAAGTCAGAGTTTACAAATAGCTTTGTTGTCATCAATTCACTTTGAATGTCTGAGTATCTCAAATGAATCGTCGAAACCAACGATCAAGAAAATCTCGAAAAAAACAAAGTAATGGCACTGCTTGCCAAAAACTATATATTATATTATGCAACCAAACAAAACGAGCATCCTTCCATACCCGCAGATGCAAACTATAATGCCATAGATCACCCTGATTTTTTTCAAAAATACGCAGGAGCTTGAGTAGAGCAAACACTTAAAAAACGACCTTTGGCACTTGAACTTACCAAAAATCAAGTACTAACGTATGCGAAGACAGTTGCGATTTTACCGTATTTTTCGTGTGGTGTAGGATTCACTCTCTCTGCACAAGAACTACGATGACGACAAGACACACCATATTTAACTTCAAAGTTTGATTTTGCAACCTGCAAAGACAAAAAATTTAACTGACACGGTGTAGGTTTAAGTGGTTTATGAGCGTCTTATCTTGCAGACAAATGATTTGGTTACAAAGAGATTTTGGAGTATTACTATCCTGGAATAGTTTTTGAAAATTTGTAAAAGATTTTGAATTTTAATCTCTATTCAAAAATAGTACTATCTTTTGAGAGAGACAATACCAAACCCAAACTTCATATAATATCTCAATAATATTCAATATTTTCTTCCATTGAATGCATAAATTCAGGGTCATAAGAAATGACGTCAACTAAATTATTTGTTGTTTCCTCAATAGAGACAAGTATATTAATCAAATCTTCAAGTACTATTTGATTATAAATATCAGTATTAATTATATAAGCTATAGTAGAAGCAACTCTTTCACTATATTTTCAGCTTTTACTCCACAAATCAAAGTCATTTAGACCAATTTTTTGAAGTTTTTCAACTAAATTTGGATCAAATTTACAATCCTTGATTTCTTTGTGCATCGTCTGAATTATATCTGTGCGTCATTTTTCAAACATTGTATCTGAGATACAAATACAAATATGTTCACAAAGTTCAAGTGCAGATCTAAGTAAAACATATTTTTTTACAAAATTCTTTGCATTCATTTCTAAGACCGTGGTATTATTGTTCATACTTAATTTTTTGGGGTAAAAAATGTATTATACTTATAAGTTACTTTATAGATTTTTATTTTTGATAATATACTCCAATATCCCAGCTGCATCTGCATATGTGTTCGTTGTTGGTGCGAGCTTTTTTTTTGATGAATATTGAAACTCACTTGCCATTTCTTTGTACAACGCATCATTATTTGAAACAATTCACTGAAAAAAAAGTGAATGTGCTGTTCTACAATGTGTATAAAGGATCTGATCTAGAATTTCTATTATTTCAAGAGAATAATATCAATGTAGATAGGTAACTACTGCATCAAGATTTTCATACACATATCAATTTTGTGGAGAAATATCTATTACAACTTTTCCAGCTTTCTGGATAAAGGTAGTACTTTCCAGACACAAACAAATTTCTTTTTGTAAAATTTCTATATGAGTCTTTCATTTATCCTTCATAAATGTATCACAAATTGCGTCTGTCAATTCATCGCATAACTGCAATGCTCACGTCAACAAAACATATCTTTTGATGCAGTTTTGTACTAATATATTATGGTTCATGTTAAGATATATGTATTATCGAGTTTTAAAATATGACTTTTTTATATCAGTATATGTTATGAAAATATCAAAGATTTCTAAAGAAGTAAATATGTCTTTGTATAGGATACTTTCGTATTCACTTAACCTGAGAATTTGTTTAATTTTGTTATATATATATTACAAACTAACGCATTGAACAACTTATGATAATGTCATAAGTTTTTACTTTAGTAAAAAAATATAAAATGTCAAATGCATTTTATATTTTTTCAGAATATTTTTTTAAATTAGTATATCTCTTGCTTTTGCTCATTCTTGAGGTCAGACAATTCATCTTTCTTCTAATTCGTCCATTATCCTTGCAGCACGAGCAAATCAAACATTTAGTTTACGTTGCAACATAGTTGCTGATGCTTTACGAGTCTCAGAAATAACTTGAATTGCCTGTTCAATAAGTTCATCATCAGAACCATTTCATCAACCAGATCATGAGCTAGATCATCATACTCAAGCATATTCAACTTGTCCCTCCAACATGCGTATGATTTCTGGATGGTAAAATTCATCTTCAGCCAAACCTTGCATATATTTATCTTTGAGGTGAGCCATAATTCTTTCTGTTTCTGCGGTTGATACAAATGGTGCTTGTATTCTTGTTGCATTTTTTGTTTGCGGATCTGAGTATAACATATCTCATCTTCCCAACAAATCTTCAGCTCATTTGAATCACAATATTGTTCTACTATCTATTTGAGATACAACTCCAAATGCTACTCTTGTAGGTACATTTGCTTTGATAAGTCATGTGAGGACATTAACAGAAGGTCTTTGCGTTGCAACAATCAAATGCATTCAGACAGCACGAGCTTTTTGTGCAATACGTGTTATACATCATTCAACATCTTTTTTGTTTCACGTCATCATCAAATCAGCCAACTCGTCAATCACAATCACAATACGATACATAGCTTCCTCAGGATGTTTCTCGTTGAATTCAGTCAGATTTTTTACTTTTGTTTTTTTGAGTTTCGAATATCTTGTTTCCATTTCTTCAACAGATCGTTGGAGCAATTTGAGAGCCTTATCAGATTGAGTAACAATAGGAGCTAACAAATACGGTAATCATGAATAAAACTCTAATTCTACTTGTTTAGGATCAACCATCAAAAATTTTAATTCTGACGGGGAGTTTTGGAAGATTAGTGACAAAATGAAGTCATTCACTCCAACAGATTTACCTGATCACGTAGCTCAAGCCACCAACAAATGAGGCATTTTCTCTAACTGTTTGACAATAATTCCGCCATCAATTCACACTCACATCGCAAGATTTGTTGTACTTTTTTGCATTGCTTGTCTAAACTCTGGAGACTTAAGAACGTCTCACAAATATACCATACGAGGCTTTGGATTTGGAAGTTGAATTCAAACACAGCTTGTACCCAAAATTGGAGCTTCTATTCTCAATGCCGGACTTTTGACAGAAAGAGCCAAATCATTTTTGAGGTTTTCAATTGAAGACACCTTGATTCATGCATCTGGTTTAACTCTCAACTGTACAATAGAAGGTCATATATCAAATCACTCTATACTAACAGGAACATTAAATTCCATAAGTTTGTTTTGTATTGCTTCTGCTTGTGCAACAAGATATGAGTTGTCTATAGGTCCATCATTACTTGTGTCCATGTCCATAATCTCAGTGGGAAATGTAGGTTTATCTTGAGGGAATGGTATTTTTTTGAGAGTATTTTCTTGTATTTTTATTGCAACCTTCTTTTTGACGTCAGATGCAAAAATGCTCTTAAAAATTGATCAACTAGATGTATGTGAAGGCGTGTCAGAAATATTTTTTTCAGGTTCTTGTTGGGTAATAGTGCTTGCAAGCAATTTTTCTTCAAGTTTTTGTTTCAGGTCAGTCTGAGAAATTTTTTCAAATTTTTTCTTACTTTTTTTTGAAGAGGTGTCATTATTTGAGGATCTGTCTGGTGCAGTATAATTTTTGAGAGAAATAGTAGGTAATGTTGGAAGTACTTCTTTGACATTGAGTGTAAAAAACATTCGAACACAAACTCCTATAAACAATATAATAATCAAAGATTTGGTAGCTAATGTTTGTGTAGAACCAAACATTGCATCCATAACCCACAACAATGGATATGATAAGTATCACCCATTGTCCGTATACGCTTCTTCTCATGCTAACAAAGCATTTCAAGTATCTAACAAAGAAAAATTAAAGATAGCAGACAAAAAAAACATCACCAAAACAAACTGCTTGGTCAGTGTTTTGATCAAATATCATCTAAATATAAAAACAAGTCACAAAATAACTAAACACAAAAAGAATGGAAATGTTCATACTTCACCAAATACCAAATACGCTCAGGTATTAAAAAATTCTAACAAAGGAGATTCTTGTGCAAGAAAGTACGCAAAAAAATAGAGAAATCAAATTGCAATAAGACCTCCCCCTAATTTATACTTATTGATGACAAACTGATTCTTTTTCGCTGATTTTTTTTTTCTTCTAGCCATACAAAAAACAATTGAGACAAAATATACACTTTTTATACACATGTCTAGAGAAATTGCAACTAGAGAAGTAGTGACAGACAAAAACAAAACCTATTATTTTTTTTTGAGAAAATATAGTAACAAAAAAGTTATCAGTCACATCACCACCATCAAAACCCAAAACATAGCAGGGGACTCTTGAAATGGAAGTTGTACATTCATACCATAAGCACCAACAACCAATGTCAAAATTCAAGTTATTGCAGTTATGATTGTCAAAATCCTAACTTGTTTGTTTGTTCTAATAGACATCATTGTATCATAACTATCAGACAACAAACTCAATGTATCTACAAGTTTGTGTGCATTATGTATAATTTTATCGAGTTTTGCATCCAAATCATCAATATACAGTGCATATTCCTCTTCTTTGTGTGTATTTGCTCACAAAAGTCTTTTGAGTCATTTATTCAGCTCAGAAAGTATTTCTCTTTGGGGTCTAAATGTATGCAAAATTGCTAACAAATTGAGCTTAATAATAATCAAATCGCTCAGATAATCATCTTGTAGAGATTTTGTATGCAAAAAATCTTCTTGTAATAACAAAATCGATTGATTTGCTTTTTTTATTCATTTGATAGTTTTGTCATACATTGTGTTCAATACTTCATAGACAACATCAAACAATGTATCTTCATCTTGATCATCAAGTTCTCATTTTTTGGCACGTTGTACCAACAAATCAATATTTGTAGACACATATCTTCCTATCGTAATAACATATCATTTTCAGACAATAATTTGAAAAGGATTAACAATATATGTTTTGGAATCTGATGTGTATTTCAAAAAATTGAGAGAAATATATAATGTATCATCATCGTACATATCTGTTTTATTTTCATGGTTTCGTTCATAAAGATCTTCAAGTATCAATTCATGAAATTCATATGTTTTTTGCAAATCATTAATTTCTTTTTTGGAAGGATCAGTAAGTTGAATCCGCGTAAAGTTTTTCTTTTTTATTATTTGCATGTTTTCATAATATTTACTAAAACTTTCTCTTTTTTTGCAATTTTGTTTTATGCAATTATACTATAAGTATACAAAATATTTTTTGTAAAACAAAATTTGGGTCCTAGAGTTTACTATTCTTTTTATCGTCTTACCAAAAACAAAAAACATGAACTGACTGCTATTTGCATTTATTTGAACTATTTTCGCATGAATTGCAAGCACATTAATGGATGTTGTTGCTAGAAGCAATGCAGGAAAGATGTGACAGTACAAATGACTTGTACTACAATATATTGCGATTTCTAGTGTTGCATTGCTCATGTTACTTGGTGCACATGTGTTTTTTGCTATTCCTTTGATACCTGCAAGTATGTCCGTACAAACAATATGAATGTTATTGTTGATAGGATGTATTGGGTTTTGATGAATTTGGTGTTTATTCAAATGATTTGAAAAACTAAACCCTGCAATTGCTCTTGTGATAGCGCAACTGACAGTGTTTATCCAGTACTTTATAAATATTCGTTTGTTTGATGCCTCTGAGAGTCTCTCAACACTCAAAATAATACTCGCACTCATATTTTTCTTTTGTATATGACAATTTTTGTTTCAAAAACAAAAAAAACAATCGACACAAAGTTTTTCTCTTAACACTTATGCATTGTATCCATTATGAACTGCATTGTGTCGATCAGCATTCACAATTGCAAATACGTATTTTATCAAAAATGATATATTTCATCCAATCCAAAGTTTGTTTTTTACAGAAACAGCAGTGTGAATCATAGCATTGCTAGTATATGCTATATCATATTGGTATACGAAGCCATCTAAAACTGCACTCTCAGAGAACAAACTTTTTGCATGATTACAACAAAAAGATATTCTGACGTATGTGTGAATTTGACTTACTCAGGTTGTCTGATTTTTGTTTTTTTATGTTGCCTATACGGATACTGCCAGCAACACAGTCAATATTATTAGACTATTCCAAATTATGTTTACGTGATTGTTTGCACGAATACTTTTCAAACAAAAAATGAATAAAAAAAATATTCTATTAATGATCTGTGCATTTTGCATTCTTTTAACTTTTGTCCTTATATAATCCATGTATACTTTTTGAGATATTGATACTATTATACAAACTATTCGTTCAGAAAAGCGTAAACTTGTCTATGTTGCGTGAGCTTCTGCATCTTGAAAATCTTATTTTGCAGAAGAACTAGCAAAACGTATGCAAGAGCAGTGACTTTCAGTGCTAACTATTTCATCTGATATGTATTATACAAATACATCTGCTCTCAAATATCTGTTGTATTGATCGTATGATCACCCAGCATTGATTGACTATCCACAACTCGCCCAAGATATAAATACGTATTTTACTCAATGAAATACTCGTATCCCTGAATATAGTTTTGTAGAAAAAAGAACGGTTGGTTACAAAACAGTAACACAACAATACGATGTTGTATTAGTTGAATGATTGTATAGTATTTCACAACTTCCTGATACACATAATCCATGTAAATTGTTTGTTTTTGCAGATGAAGAAGAATTGATTTTTCGTAGACTTATTAGAGATCAGCAAAGAACAAAAGATCCGCTTCATGTCAGTATCGCAATTATGTCAAAAGTATTTCCTATGCGAAATTTGTATGGAAAACAACAAAAACAACAATCAGATATCGTTGTGTATAATGACTTCGAAATTTTGAAGCAACATGGAGTAGAATATGAGGATATTCTCATTGAAGCTTGAGAAGCACATACATTGTGAGAGCTAGATCTTGTAGAGCATATAACCGATTTTGAATATGATGATACAAATGATGATAATGGCAAGATTCTGATTTCAGAAGTGTATACTGATGACAATGAATTGCTCAATCATGTACAAATAAGCAGGTCTCAAAAAACATGAAATAATTACAAATCAATAAGTATAAAACTATACGAACCGTGAATTCTCACCTGATTGCATTCCCTTTTGCAACTTGCTGGTTTGCGTCTTATCAAACAAGTACAAAAGGTTGTCTCATACTACAAAAAAGAAAACACCACACACATAATTCAAACTAAAGCTTGAAAAATGTACCAGAAAAAGCAAATTTAGTCCTTATCATTCTGGTTCCAATTATTTTACGTATATTATTTTGTATGAAGGAGTCACAGTATACAGATATTCACAATACAATCAAAGAATTCAAAGAACGTAATCCTCAATGAGTCGTTATTATTTGGTGAACAACAGCCACTGGTAAAACACAACTATCACTACGTCTGGCGAAAGCTTTTTGAGGAGAAATAATAAGTAGCGACAGCAGACAAATCTTTACTTTTATGGATATAGGAACCGATAAGGTCAATATACTAGCACGCAAAAACATCCCTCACCACCAAATGGATATTGTCTATCCTGACGAAACATATACCGCAGCACAATGGCAACAAGATACCAAAAAAATTATCTCTGACATACATCAACGTCAGGCATTGCCATTGGTCGTTGGAGGAACAGGTCTATATATTGATACAATTTACAAGAATTATTCAATTCCTCATGTTCCACCAAACCAGCAGTTCAGAAACAAACTCTATATCCAAGAACAATCTCACCCAGGATCTTTACACGAAAAACTACAAAAAGTTGACCCTGAAAGCGCTATTGCAATTCACCCTAATAGCATAAGATATATTGTAAGAGCGTTGGAGATATATCATACACTTGGGGTTCCAAAGTCAATTGCAATGAAGCAACATCCAGTACAACGACCTATGTTGATGATTGGACTTTGGAGAGAAACACAAGACAATGAAGAAAGAATTTTGAAAAGGTCTGAACATATGTTAGAATCTTGACTTATACAAGAAGTTCAGCGACTACTGGATCAATGATACGCTCCTCATTTGCAATCAATGCAGTGAATTGGCTATAAACAAACAGTTCAGCATCTCTTATACAAAACAACACAACAACAACTTATTGAAGATATAGCACAAGCAACACGCGCATACGCAAAAAAACAAAGAACGTGGTTAAGAAGATATTGTAAAGACGCAGAATCTCATGCCAAAAAAGATGTTGAATATAAAATATTCAATATTGACTAATCACAACTTTGGGTTATTCTATACATGGTAAATTATGTTATTCTTTATTAAATATTAATATAAATGGAAGACTTAAATATTAAGAAAATAAAAGATAGAGTATGTCGAGAAGATAAATTATCAAAAACACTTCTTCAAAAAAATAAAGAACTAAAAGATATTTTTATTATTTCTGATGAAGAAAGATGTCTTCATCTTATAGATATTTTGTCTTCTTATTGAATAGAAGTGCATAAAGATTATATAGATTTTATGAAAGAAAATGATAATTATAAAAAAGTAGAGGAGCTTATTTTAAATGAAAAAACCAATGAAATTATAGAGGAGGCTAATAGGGCTTTTTTTGATTTAAATAATGAAATATATGATAATATGTTTTGAATGCTGGATATATTTATTTCGAAACTAAATATAAATAGATTCAACGAAAATATATTATTAAAATATAAATTTAGTGAAATAGCAGAGTTTGTAATTAAGAAAGTTTATAGAGAATATGTAGCAGAAATAGATTCTATAGATATAGATCGAGGTAATTGTAAATTAGAATGAGAGAATAAAGTTTACCATTATTACAAAAATCTTGACGGTAAAAGCCACTATTATACTGCTACAAGTTATGTTACTTTATTATCTGCTAGTTTTATACTTAAAGAAAATTTGGTAATACCTCCTGATGAAGATATATTTAACGATCTTAAAGAAATAGCAATAAATCAAATAGTTCAAAAAGAGAAAGACACACTTAAAATTTTAAGTAGCTTTAAAAAAAAGGAAGAAACAAATAGCAACTTACTAAAAAAAAAGTATTGAATATAAAGAATTTTATAATGTAACTATATTATTTTTCATTGACTAATCACAACTTTGGCTTGCATATACCTACAAATTTACTATATCTAAAGCAGAAATAAGACACGTATGTCTTTTTTTTGTTTATACATATTTTATTCTATTATTCTTGGTTTAGATGGCAAAAACCCCTCTCAATAAAGTAAGAAATGTTTGAATTATTGCTCACGTTGATGCATGAAAAACTACAACAACTGAAAGAGTATTATTCTATACATGAAAAAAACATAAAATCTGAGAAGTACATGACGGTGCTGCAGAAATGGATCGAATGGAACAAGAACAAGAAAGATGAATTACAATCACATCTGCTGCTACAACATGTTTTTGGAAAGACTGTGTTATCAATATTATTGATACGCCAGGTCACGTGGACTTTACAGTTGAAGTAGAAAGATCAATGAGAGTACTTGATGGTGCAGTCACTGTTTTTTCTAGTTCTGATTGAGTACAACCACAAACAGAAACTGTATGGAGACAATGAGACAAATACAAAGTTCCTAGATTGTGTTTTGTAAACAAAATTGACAAAATTGGAGCTGACTTTGCAATGTGTATCGAATCTATCAAGACGAGATTATCTAATAAAGCAATTGCAATTCAATTCCCAAATGGTGAAGCAAGTGAATTCAAATGAGTTGTTAACCTAGTTAATATGAAATACTACACTTTTGAATGAGCAAATGGAGAATTGCAAGTTGAACATGAAATTCCTGCAGAGCTTGTAGACAAAGCAAAAGAAATGAGAGAAGAATTAGTTGATGCTGCAACAGCATTTGACGACGATCTTGCAGAAAAATTCCTATGAGGAGAAGAAATCTCTATTGAAGAACTACAAAAAGCAATCAGAATTTGAGTTTGTCAAAATGAAATGTATCCAGTAATGGTTGGATCTGCACTCAAAAATGCTTGAGTACAAATGATGCTTGACGCTGTGACTGATTATCTTCCATCACCATTGGATATTGGAGACACAATTGGGCTTGATCCTGAAGACATGACGACAAAAATAGCAAGAAAACCATCTGACACAGAACACGTTTCTGCTTTGGCGTTCAAGATAATGACAGACCCATTTGTATGAACACTTACTTTTGTAAGAATATACTCTGGAACTATCAAAACATGAGACATGCTCTACAACCCCATCACGGATCAAAAAGAAAGAGTAGGTAGACTTTTGATGATGCACTCAAACAAAAAAGAAGAAATTTCAGAAATTTCAGCTGGACACATCTGTGCGTTTTTGTGACTCAAAGATACAAAAACTTGAAATACACTTTGTGATATGAAACATCCAATTATCTTAGAAAAAATCGAAGCACCAGAACCAGTTATTTCTTTGGCTGTAGAACCAGCTTCAAAAAAAGATCAAGAAAAAATGTCAATTTGACTATGAAAACTTGCATCTGAAGATCCTTCATTGAGATTCTTTACTGATGAAGAATCAAATCAAACAATTATTGCTTGAATGGGAGAACTTCACCTAGAAATTATTGTAGATAGACTAAAAAGAGAACATAAAGTAGAAGTAAAAACAGGAAAACCACAAGTTGCATATAGAGAAACAATTACAACAAGTGCATTAGGAGAATGAACATTTAAGAGACAAACATGAGGTAGATGACAATTTGGTCACGTACTTCTCAAACTTGAATCTACTGTATGAGAAAAGAACGAAAAAGGAGAACAAATTAATTACGAATTTAAAGATGAAGTTACTGGAGGTAAAATTCCTAGAGAATTTATCCCTGCTATCGACAAAGGAGCAAAAGAAACTCTTGGACAAGGTATTTTAGCTTGATACCCAATTATCAATATCCGTGTTGCTCCATATGATGGTTCATACCATGATGTTGATTCGTCTGAAATTGCCTTCAAAATCGCTACGTTTAGAGCTGTAAAAGATGCTTTTTACAAAGCTAATCCAGTTATATTAGAACCAATTATGGATGTTGAAGTTGTAACACCTGAAGACTATGTTTGAGATGTTATGGGAGATCTTTCATCTAGAAGAGGAATGATCCAATGACAAGAACAAAGAGGAAATGCAATTATTATTAGTGCAAAAGTACCTCTTTCAGAAATGTTCTGATACTCAACTTCATTGAGATCTGCAACACAAGGAAGAGCTAGCTATGTGATGCAATTCTCTACATATGAAAAAGTTCCACAAAGTGTTTCTGATGCTATTATTGCAGAAAGAGCTGGAAAAGTAAAATCTATGGACGACGAATAAGACGCTTTGTCTTACTTTGTTTGACAAAATTTACAATACAAAAACAATCTGACACACATGTCAGGTTGTTTTTTTTGTTATCAATTGAAAAAATAATATATATACCTACAAAGAATATATCATTTATACTCAGTACATACTCATGAAAAAAATAATTTTTGTAGCTTCAATGTGTCTTTTGTTGTTACATACAAGCGTCTTTGCAAAAAATGTAACACTCAAAGAGTTTTTTGTAGCATATTATACACATATTGCAGAATGAATCCCATCGAGTTATCAATATATCAATCTAGAGTATACAAACGTTCCAGAACAGTCAGATCTTTATGTTGCTTTACAAAAAGCAGTATATCTTAATCTGTTGCCTAACAAAGCAATTCGTTTGCCATTAGATAAGCCAATAACAGAATCAATTGTAGAAAACTATGTCAGAAAGGATCTAAGAAGAACATTTGAAACAAAACAGTGACAAATAAGTACGGCAAGGCTTACAGACGTCATTTCTCAACTTCCACACTATTTTGATGTACAAACAAAATGACAAGCAACAGCAGAGACCAAGCAAATAACACTACAAGAAAATTTTTCAGTACTCAATGATATTTTCACATCTCTCACGCAAGAGCATGTTTATAACAAAACAATTGAAGAGAAAGAATTACTGTACGGTGCAATTCACTGAATGATAGAAAAAATAAATGATCCATATACAATCTATTATGAACCAGAACAAGATTATCTACAAACTGCAATAGCATGAGAATTCGAAGGGATTTGAGCATATTTGGACGTAGATAAAGAATGATACATAATCATTTTGAGTACAGTACCAGGTTCTCCAGCTGAAGCAGCATGACTCCAAAAGTCAGATATACTCTTATCAGTAGACTGAGTGAATATTCAACCATTTGATGGAATAGAAAGTATTATCAAAAAAATCACCTGACCCGCTTGAACGTCAGTCGACATAACAATACAAAGACAAAGTCAGAATTGAACAGACACACAAATCTCTATGAGTATCACAAGAAAAAAAGTTATTTTGGACCATATGAAAGCAACTGCTCTAGAAAATAACACAAGGTATATTGATATTAATTTGTTTAGTTCTCATGTTGCAGAACAATTTGATGATCTTGCCATCCAACTAAACAAAGATAACATACAAACACTTATTCTTGATGTTAGGGATAATCCATGAGGATTTTTGGATGTTGCTGATAGTATATTGTACCACTTTGTTCCTCAAGATAAACCTACTATTCATGTAAAATGAGCAAATCCATACGATCTTAATTCTCGTTGAACTGCATCTAATGCATTTTTGGGTGACAAAAGAATAATTATCCTCGCAAATGAATGATCTGCTTCTGCATCCGAAATTATAGCTTGAACAATCAAGGATTACTATCCGCAAACAACTATTATATGAACACAATCGTTTGGGAAATGAACTATGCAAAAAGTAGTAGAATATAGCGACTGATCTATGTTCAAATTTACTATTGCTCAATGGTGTACAGGAAAGTCTCGTATATGTATCAATGGAATTGGACTTAGTCCAGACATCCAAATCCAAGATAATAATGACACAGTAGAGGATGAAGTATTGCAAAAAGCATTAGACTTGATAGAAAACCCAATCAACATATAATAATAAAAAATCTTGTCTTCTAGCAAAAAAAGTATATAAGTACTCATAAGCACTAACAAATTTTTATTTTATCTCATACTGTCTCTTTATGAAATTTATAATACAAACCGATACCTTCGCTCAGATGTTAGATATTAGCACAAGATACATTTCAAAGAATGCAACATTAGCAATTTTACAAAATGTTTATCTGCAAATACAAGGAACGACGCTAACTTTGAGGTGAACAGATATGGAAAAATATGTAGAATGTAATGTAGATGTACAAGATACAAAAGATTGAACACTGACTGTTGATGCTAAAATGCTTTTTGACCTCATCAAATCTATTGATGCAAGTACAGTCAAAATTCATGCTGATGCAGATAAAGATATCCTAACAATTACGACAGAAAAAGACAATTTTTCTATCAAATGAATTTCTTCTAGTGAATATGTTGCATTACCAGAAATGCAAGCTTCAGAAACAATTACGATCCCAGCAAAAGATTTCGCAACATGAATGAGCAAAGTTGAATATGCAGTAATAGAAAAGATATTTTCTCCTGTATTTACGTGAGTGTTTGTTCGTACAAAACAAGAAGAGGATTGAAATAAACTTGTATTTGTTTGAACAGATTCTTTTATTCTAAACGAATACAAAATTCCTTTTGCTGGTACAAGCACAAAAGATATTTGAATTATCATACCAAAACAAGCAAGTAGTGACTTTCATCATCTAGCAAAACTAGCTGTTGGACAAGATAAAGACGCAACTATAACAATGGAGATATCTTCAAACCTTGTTGCATGTTCTTATACTATTAATGATATCAAAGTATTTTCAACTTCAATACTAATACAGGGAAATTTTCCTGACTATGAAAATGAAAAAATCATGCCAAAAAAATATAACACCAAAATCTTGCTTCAATCGAGTATGCTAGACAAAGAAATTAAAAAAATCAGTATCCTTACAAGAGATATGAAAAATTTTGTAGCGCTCAAATCAGAATGAGATATTTTACATGTAAGTTCTTGAGAAACAGAAAAATGAGACGGTGATGTAACTCTCCCTATGCAAAAAGAATGAGAAGACTTTGAAGTGTATATCAATGGAAAATATCTGTCAGATTATATTAGAGCAATGACTTGAAGTGAAATAGAAATACGTATCATAGACAAAGTGGCTCCACTTGTTATTCTTGATCATGAAGATACTCACCATACATGCATTCTCAGACCAGTTCAGTTATAATTTACTTTGCAGCTCACATGCAACAATTTTTCAAAAAGAAATGATTTACATTAGTAGAAACAGTCCTTGTTATATTGATTATTGGGATAATGTTTACTGTAATGTCCCGTTTTTTTTCTCCTGCAAGTAAAGTCAAAATTTATAGTGAAATATGTGTAAACACAGTATTTTGAAAAGTAAAAAACTTTGTCAACAATGCTGTTACTGGTAAAAGTGTCTATGTAGCAAGTGCCTGATGACGTATTACTCCAGATGCGTACCATATTATAATTCATACATGAACAAATAGTATTGATCTTTGATATAGCACATGATCTGCTGCCGTTAGTATTTTTGATACATTATTTTTGTCTGGTGATGAGTCAGTTGACAATTGTCAAAGCTCAAAACATCAAGTCTTAGTAAGTTGAAATATTAATCATATGGTACTGAATAGAAATCTGCAAGCAACTGCAGGGCAAAGATGATTTTATTTTTCGTGACAAAATTGAGTATTTACAGGAGATGTCTCGTTTATATTAGATCAGTGAAACCTTGTACAAGAAGTATACAAAATAACTATTGATACAAGAACACAAAGCGTCATCCGCAATAAGTGTATATTCTTACCTAGAGAAGGGGAATGTAAAGAATGGTCAGAT
Source organism: uncultured Candidatus Peribacteria bacterium (assembly GCA_964526045.1). GTDB lineage: Bacteria > Patescibacteriota > Gracilibacteria > Absconditabacterales > Absconditicoccaceae > CAZGIF01. Next base: position 49,126 of record CAZGIF010000004.1, read on the forward strand.
TAAGTAATTTATGGACGGAGCTGAAAATTTGACTAATTTGTATTTTTCAGTAATATTTTGCCATATTATCATTTTATATTATTATCATAATATGGAAAGGGGAAATAATTACAATATACTTAATGATAAAAATAATAATAATTTACCTTCTGAAGAAATTTATTGATCATTACAGTGATTGAAAGATTTGAAAAATGAATTATGAATGAATATCGAGACTGAATTAATGAACAAAATTATACATATTAAAGATATAACAAAAGATAAAAATTGAATGCCTATAATTGTTCGACATTGATCCCTTTCATGTTATGATAACTTTTATTGAATTAGTCACTTTTGAACACTAAAGGCTGCTAAAGATAGAATTAAAGATAAAGAAGAAGTGGCTATACTTGATATTGAAAACCAGATATTGCCTCAAATATATGCTTGTGCATTAACAATAAAAAAACCAATTATTCTTAATCATGATATAGGAGATGAATATTCTAGTGATGGTCTTATAGAAAACATATTGAAAACTCAAAATCTAAATCTAAATAGAGAAGATAGAGCATTATTAATGTGATATTATTGTAAATTTAGTATCGGAAGAAACAATGCGCTACTCAATAAATTTAAAGATGATATTAATTATAGAAGCAGAGTAATAAAATGGAAAAAACTTAAAACAGAAAGTGAAATATCTAATTATGTTCAAAATTCAAAAAAAGAAATAAATGACCTTAAAGAAACGTTTGATAAAAATAATAAAATATTTTACCAAACAAAAAAGGTTGAAATATTAGAAGAACTTAAAAATACTTTTAAAATAACAAATTTTTCCAGTAATAATAAATTTCTAATTAAGTATTTACTAGAAAAAGATATACATGATTGCGTAATTTATAAAAATGAAGTTGAAGATAAATGATCTCAATCTATAATTATATTCTCTTCAAAATCCATAGTACCACTTGTTAGGAAAAATATTAATAACAATAGTATAACAAATCTTATATAATTATTGATAACTAAACATTTCTCTTACAATTTATCACCAAAAACTTGTACCCAGTATCATTCATAATAACCAAAACCTACATCAACGGCTTTTGTTGATAAAAGGTTTTTTTGTGTCATTCACTTTCCATCCATTGTTGCACAACTTCTTGTATGTTTTCTTGACCAAATGCTATATTTTCTGATGCGTATCTTGGTAGATATTAGGCATTTTTTACTCTATCTGCAAAATCTAATCCTTCTTTGTTCGTGTGACTAAAAAAGTCTTTTTGGTGCATATCTTCAGCATGTGCTTGAGCTACTTTATTTAATACAGAATGTAGCTGTAATTGTTGAGCATTGTATGTGGCTCTTTCTTTGTTAACTGCAGCTAACATATCTTGCTGAAATGTAGTAGCTTGGACAACCTCACTGTTTATACTTTCTTCACCGACTATTTCTTCAACACTTGTTTCTTCTACCAAAGAAGTAATATACGATACCGTACGATCTTGTATCAATACGAGTATTGCAATGACTTTTTCTTTTTGTTCTTTTGAAAGATACTTTTGTTTTATCTTTTCAACTCTATTATAAAAAGATTCTAAATAACCGATTTTTTCTTCATCTGTAGCATCTGGATCTTTTTGCGCAATATTATTGATGATTTTATCTATCTTTTGAAGGAGATTTGATGCGTGTACTTGGGGAGCAAAAAGAAAAATACTACTGACTGCTAGCACGATAAGAGAAAAAAGTCTTTTTTGTATTGCATTCATCAAGAAGTTTGTTATTTTAATAAAAAGTGATATAATATATGATAAACAAGAAAAATGTGAGATAAACTATGTATCATAGTTTTGGATACAGTATACAAAAATAGAAAAATAATGCAAGAATACCTCGTGTATCACGAACTTTTATTTTGATTACATAGTATGCTATGGTCGATGAAATAAGAAATACTTTGTCTCAATCAGACTACATAGTCTACAGTATCCTCCCACTTAGCACACAAAAATACACCTTATGACAACGATATAATGTCTTAAGAGGACTTTGAAATTTTGAATGAAGTATTCATACACATATCCTTTGAGACAAAACAAATTTTTGTATGTACGTATCTATTCCAACGCATTTGCATACAATATTTGAAACGATTATGTTCAATGTTCTCCCAACAGTTGAACGACATATTGTAGATCAAAACATACAACGCTTGTCAGATATCTTTTTTTCATTTGAAGATAGTGCACGTATCAAACCATATAGTTTTTATGAAGCAAACCATATAGATCCTTTTGCAGATTTATTATGAGTTTATTATCACCTACAGCCTTGAGAAACGCTCCAGTTTAATATATCGTTTCATGTGTGAGAAAAAAAATCTTTTTGGACATGAGTGCAAAAGTTTTTGTGAACATACAAATCAGACCATATTGGAGCAGAGGAGACAGCATATAGTTTTTGGGGTGGTTACACGTATATAAGCCCTGACAAAAAAAGACAAAAAGATCTACAACAAATGATAGAAACCTTGCTATACAGTTATGCAAAAGTAACGTTACACACAAGGCAATTTTTTCACACAATAAATCGTGAGCAACTAACAGGGTTGTTTCACATACCAACAAAAGAAATACAAAATTTGCAAGCACATACGTATAGAACACTTCCTTATCCACAAAATTTCGCACAACCACAAACAGAGACTACAATGTCGCTTTGAACCGTTCGCTATAGATCTGATGTAGTAACTTGTACTCTTCGTTATCAAGATTTGCAACAACACGCATATATCATAGGTAAAACCTGAACTTGAAAGTCAAACCTAATGACACATATGATTAAGCAAGCAATCCAAAGTAACAAATGAGTCTGTGTTTTGGATCCACACGGAGATTTATATGAAACGTGCTTACATTTGATACCGGACAATCGTATCAATGACGTTATTTTGATTGATATCGCAGATCAAGAGTTTCCAGTTGCATACAATTTGCTCTCTCGAAACACTGAAGACGAAAAAAACCAACTTGTTTCTGGTGTCATAACAGCCTTCAAAAAACTTTTTGCACATTCGCGATGACCTAGACTAGAATATATATTGAGAAACTGACTATTAACGGTTTTGTATTATCCAAATGCGACGCTAGAAGACTTGCTTTCGTTGCTTACTAACAAAAAAGACAGAGAACGTATCTTACAACATCTAACCGACTCATTATTACAAAAATTTTGGACTGACGAATTCGACAAACGGTGAGATAGACAACGTCAAGAAGTGGTAAGTCCGATTACGAACAAAATTTGACAGTTATTGAGTTCTCGTGTTGTTAGAAATATTTTTGGACAAAAACAAAGCTCATTTTCATTTTTTGATGCTATGCAAAACAATAAAATTGTTTTGATAAATACAGCAAAGTGAATCATTTGAGAAGATAATGCTTACATGATAGGATCATTACTTCTCACAAAATTACAAATTGATGCACTCAAAAGAGCAGAATCACAAGAAAGACCTCCGATGTATGTTTTTATTGATGAGTTTCAATCTTTTTTGACTGATTCATTTAGAACAATGTTCGCTGAGTGAAGAAAATACTGAGTAAGTCTTATTGTAGCGCATCAATATCTCGCACAACTTGCACCTGAAACACAACAAGCTGTATTTGGTAATGTATGATCAGTTATTAGTTTTGGAGTTTGATATCAAGATGCTTTGCTCATACAGCAAGAAATGAAACAAAAAATTTCATATCAAGATCTTGTTTCACTGCCAAATTATACAGCATATGCAAAAATAATGATACAATGACATGTGTCAGATGCATTTTGTTTACAAACTGATCTATGTTCTCACAAAACATCAGAAAATAAAGAAAAAATCATACACCAATCACAACAAAGGTATGCAAAACCTGCTCCTACTATTGTACAAAACCCAGTAATTCAACAACCTAAAATTCAGCAACAAGAAATAGACATCAAAAAAGAACAAACTACATCACCTGAACCGGAACATCACATTCAAACAAATGAAGCAAGAGAATCAACTCCTCAAGAGATTGTTTTGTGAGATATGTATACGTGAACCATCAAAATAAAATACAATTATGGAATGTTTGTTACATGTGGGGAACGAGAATGACTCTTACACAAAAATGATATCTTGGACACATGACCACTATGATGGAAAAGAACATATAGTGAATGAGATACAATCACCGTGATTGCCAAAGATTTTAAAACAATTCAATGAGAACAAAAGGTTGTACGAAGTCAAAAGTTAGGATAAAAGAAAAACACTGATACTTTATCAGTGTTTTTTTAAAGTTTATTTCTTACTCTTTTCTTACTCTTTTTTTTATTCTTTTCATATATGTATCATTTATTTTTTATGCTCTTTTTCTCATTTTTTTGGCAACAGCTGACATTGCTGTTTCAATAGGATATGTCAAAATGAAAAAAGCATACACAGCACAACACAATGCAACCATAGACAACGGAAGAATATCTGACTTTACAGCAGAAAAAAGAATAATTTCGTTTATCAATTCCATACAATACAATAAAGAAAATAAATATTACAACATAAATTACACTTTCGTCAATAAAAAGCAAGCCAAAAATATCTACAATTACACACCAAATATTATTATCAAAAGAGTGATGTTTGTACTGGCATTGCATAAATACCTTTCAGATCTTCAAGTATTTTGTCTAAAGATGCAAATTTTCGAGTATCGATCAAAAGAGTCTTTGCTGTAACATAAGAAAACGAACAACTAGTCTGTTCAAGACTAGCAACAGCAATATCTTCGACATTTAGGAGTTTAATAAGACCCTTACTCTCAAACGCACTCTCACGTCAGGCCAATAATTTTTCTTTGGTTTTTCATGTGATCGCATCAATATGTTGGTAGATATTTTCAATGGTATTGTATGTACGGATAAGTTTGTCTGCTCACTTTTGTCAAATACCAGCAACTCAAGGAATATTATCACTCGCATCTCCCACCAATGCAAGATAATCTACTATATATTGCGGCTCAAATCAGAATTCTTGCATAAAAGAAGCTACAGTTGTCATATGTTGTTTCATAGGATCTTTGAACACAAGATCTTGATGCAAAATTTGCTTGAGATCTTTGTCAGAAGAAAAAACAGTCGTATGATAACCTAACTGCTTAGCATGGTTTGCATATGTATAAATAATATCATCAGCTTCGTACCCAGGAATCACATTGGACGCAATTCACAAATCTTGGATAAGAGCTTGTGTAATAGGTATTTGTCTACTAAACTCTTGAGGAGCTTTGGGTCTATTTGCTTTGTATGAAGGAAAGATATCATGTCTTTTTGTTTTTTTGGGTGAATCTCGAGCTATAATGATATTGTCAGGCTTTTGAGCGACGAGCCTCAGCATCATTTTGACAAATCAATAGACAACTTGCACTTGCATCCCTTGATCATCTAACATCTCAGGCAATCAAAAATATGCACGATACAAATACCCAGAACCATCAATCAAAAAGAGTTTTTTCATATCCAAACAAAATATAAATACAGATGTTATATGTATTTTATTGTTTTTGCAAACACATTTTTTGTTGCTTGTCTTGTATTTTTTGCAAAGGTAAACACAATACATATGCTAAAGTAGCACAAATTTATATTATATATTGCACATGACATTTTTGCCAACAGTAATAGAAAAAACTCATAAATGAGAAAGAGCATATGATATTTACTCAAGACTCTTGGAGGATAGGATTATTTTTATAGGAGAGTCCGTCCATTCACAAATGGTAAATTCGATAGTAGCACAGATGTTATTTTTGGAAAAACAAGATCCGGACAAAGATATCACCATTTATATCAACTCACCAGGTGGAGAAGTCTACTCAGGAATGGCGATTTATGATACTATGCAATATGTCAAATGTGACATAAAAACAATATCTGTCTGACTGTCTGCATCGATGGGATCAATATTTTTGTTGTGATGAACAAAGGGTAAAAGATTTGCACTTCCACACAGTAAAATCATGATTCACCAACCTCTTATCAGTTGATGATGAATTTCGGGACAAGCAACTGATATTCAAATAGAAGCAGAAGAAATGCTAAAAGTCAAAAAAATGCTTATTGGAATTACTGCACAAAAAACTTGAAGAAAAGAAGAAGAAGTAGAAAGAGACATGGAAAGAAACAAACGACTAACAGCCCACGAAGCCAAAGAGTATGGATTGATAGATCATGTGATAGGAAAATTATAACCAGGACGTTTGTGATTGCAAACACCAAACAAATACTTAGTATTATACTAAGTATTTTTTGTATTTTTATTCGCTTATACGATATCTTTCATGGTAAAATCAAAAGCAAAAAAACAATTATGGGATAAATTACAAGATGATATTCAAGACCTGTCTTTAGATTTACAAAAACTCCTAAAATCATCACTTGAAAGATGACACGTAACAGAAGAAGATATAATAGCAGAAATAGATGATATGGATGCGAAAGCAAAAATGTTAGAAAAATTTTATGCTTTGTGTGACAAACTAAGCATCAAAATCATAACTATAGAGGAAGTTCTCATCAAAGAAGCAAAAGCATGACAAGAAACAAAAAGAATCTGACACGTACAACTGTACGAAAAAAAACATCGCGTCAATGATAAACAATTCAAGGATTTCATCAAATTGTATTTTAACGATATCTCAACCATACCTCTTTTGTCTGCAGAAGAAGAAAAAGACATAGCAAGACGTATCAAAAGAGGAGATGAAAACGCAAAAAAGAAACTTATTGAAGCAAATCTAAGACTTGTAATCTCTATTGCCAAAAGATTTTTTGGTGCAAGACTAAGCTTTTCTGACCTCATTCAAGAATGAAATATTTGACTTATAAAAGCTATCGAAAAATTTGATCCTGAAAGAGAATTCAAATTTTCGACATATGCAACACGGTGGATAAAACAGTCTATCACAAAAGCGATTGCAGACATGTCAAAGCATGTAAGAATTCCTGTTCATTTGATAGATGAGATTAACTCATACAACAAAACCTATCAAATGCTTTTCCAAAAACTTGGAAGAGAACCAACATCCAAAGAAATTGCTACAAAAATAGGGTTCCCTATCAAAAAAATCAAAAAACTTGAAGAAGTAATTTTTGGAAATGTATCGTTAGATAGTGAAATTTGAGATGACTCATCTAGAGACAAATTGTGAGATATGCTCGCTGACACCAAAACAAAAACTCCAGATCAACAAGCAGAAAGCGAAGCTTTGAGATGAAATTTGGAAAATATTCTCGCAATGCTAGACGACAGAGAAGCAAAAATAATCAAGATGAGATATGGAATAGATTGACCAAAATACACATTGGAACAAGTATGAGAAGAATTTGATGTCACAAGAGAAAGAATCAGACAAGTAGAACAAAAAGTAATACAAAAACTTAGAGAACATGAATGACTACAAAAAATGCTATGAATAGAAGACGATATTGCAAAAATAGACAGCCATGCGATGGCTGCATAGTCAGGTGAATTTTTTTATAAAAAAGTTTTATGAGAAAACCTTGGGAAATAGAATCAGATAATAAAAAATTGGAATCAAATATAAAAAACACGTTCTGGTTTTTGTTAACAAACAGAAGACACTATATAGTATTACTTAGTGTCTTTTTTTTGGCACAAGAATGAAACACGTCACAACTGTTGTGAATGAGTTTGGTTGTATGAGAAGTTGCGTCTTTTTTGATAGAAATACCAAGTTCATATTTATCAGATAAACGAGGACATAGAAACGCACTCATTGGTGCGAAGATTTGTATGTTACTGTCTAGTATATTCTATATTGTAGGAAGTTATCATTATATGTTCTTTTTTGTAGGAGGGATACTAATGTCGTGTTGATTCGCATTTACAAGCGGAACAATACAAGCCTTCTCTTATGATACATTACGTGCTCTCAAAAAAGAGGATCAATACAGCTCAATCTACTGAAAAATCTGATGAAAAGTCTCATTTATACAAGTTTTTACGTTTGCATTGTTTCCAGTAATAGCTGAATACACATCTCTTCTATTGCCTTTCATCATATGAGTTGTGATTGATAGTATTGGTTTATGGGTTGCAGTACGTATGCATACACCCAAACAAGAAAAAGTAATAGCTACACAAGATACAAAAGTAGAATACATATGGTTTTTGAAAGAAAAAAAATTTATAATACGTGCAATTCTAGTGTGAGTTTTATGAGGATCTTTAGTAGCATTTTCCAAGTTTAGAGAACCGTATTTGTTAGAAATAGGAATGTGAATGGCATACATATGACTAGTTTCTGCTGGATCAAGAGTTGTACGACGAGGAATATCTCACTCAAAACTCTATACAGTAGCTAAAAACTATTCTATAAAAAAACTTGTTTTTATTGATGTAACTTTATTATTCTTTTATTTTTTTGTCTGAGCATTCATTCACAACTACATTATTGTATGAATAATATTTGCCGTAACTACGTGATTTAGACATGCAAGAGAAGTTTTATATTCAAAATACATGTTAGATAAGTATTGAAAAAATTGAAGCAAGGCAACAATGTTATCTATAGTATCACAAATTTCTTCTTTGATAGCTATAGGATGATGATTGTTTTTTGGATATTATACCACACTATCTATGTATTTTGGTCCTTACAAAGATGCAATGATCATACGAGGTATATGAGCAATAATTTTTACACTCATTTTATTTATTCTCCTTAAGGGTTTTACTACTAAATCACATACACAACATGGATAACGACCTAAAAATTGTAATAGAAATAATCAAGAAAGCTTGATCAATACTCATGAAATATTATGGATCCAGCAATCTTAATACAAAATTTAAAGTTGACGAGTTTGACCCAGTGACACAAGCAGATTTTGAATCAGAAAAATATATACTTGAAGAAATAAAAAAGCATTTCCCTGATGATAAAATACTAAGTGAAGAAACTGAAAATACGTTACGTGATTTTTCGTGAAGAGTCCGAATGATAGATCCATTAGACTGAACCAAAGATTTTGTGTGATGATGAGATATGTCATCCGTAATGATTGGATTATGTGTTGATGGTATACCTGAATTAGGAGTTGTGTTTGCACCAATTCGCAATAGTTTGTATTATGCTCAAAAAGGACAATGAGCATATTATATATCACACCATACTACTGCTCAAAAAATACATGTAAGTAATACTAATTCAATACATGAAGTAACGTACTTTTCTAAAAGTAAATTTTCTGAAAAAAGAGAAATAAATGAAAAAATAGAAGAAGTGTTTTCGTTTAAAAATATCCTCGATTGAGGTAGTGTATGAACTATACTATGAGAGATAGCTCGTTGAAAAGCAGAGTGTTATATTTTGACGAACAATAAATGATCAAAGTGGGATATCTGTGCCCCACAAATAATTTTGGAAGAGGCGTGAGGTACAGTCACAGATGCATTTTGAGAAAAAATAAATTTTTTATCAGAATGAATCAAACTTGATACATGTGTTGTTGCTACCAATGGGTTGATACACAACGAAATAATTAAAAAAACAAAAGTAATATTTTAGTGAATAAATATCAGACTTCACGTTTATTACATCACGTTTTCTCACTAATACGTTTTCTCATCAATATAGCTGATGCTTGCATTGATACTTACTGGATATCAATAATCTCTTTGTTTGAGATATTTTCGTCTAGCAAGTATAGTGTCTGTTTTTTGTGGGCTTTGGGACGTTTGAAATATTGTTGTAATTGATAAAGATGTTTCTGACTGACCAGAGGAATTCGTTATATCTCTTGCTACGTCGAACGTATGAATAACACTGTGAGGAAAAAGTTTGCTAAACTCCTGAAAAAGTTTGTCTTCAAGTTCTGACTTTTTTACATCGCTAGCAATATCGTCCAGTCACCTAATACGAACTGCATATGTCTTATCAAAAGTCTCTTGGAGGTGAGACTCAAAAACATGAATAAGATTAGTAACATGCATAGGATTTTCACTAAACATTTCTATCCCAACATAATATTTGTCAGATAAATTTTTGACTTCAGTAGAGAGAATATAGACGTCTTTGTAATGTTCCACAACATAATTTGTTAGGGTAGTAGTGATTTTTTCGTCATGAGAAACAACAACATCTTGCGGAATATAAATAGAAGATATAGGCATAATTTCCAAAGATAAAGCAACGGGCTCTTTGAGCGCAAAAGCAATTTTTTCTGACAAAAGATCTTTGTACTCATTTGTAAACAAGACAGACTCAGGGACTTTGATTGTGAGAGCAACATTTTGTATTGTTTTTGTTTTATCTGCAGAAAATTCAACAAGCTGGACTGCAGGATCAATAGTTGGTAATGTAAGTTTGAGAGTATTTGATATTGTGGTACGGGTTTTTAGGTTATCACTAATACGAATCATAGATGTTCGTAATGGAATAGAAACCAAAATAGTAGTAATTGAAATTATAACTATTTGTTTTATTTTATTTTTTTTGTTAGCATATTGTGGAGCAAAACCATACAAAAAGAAAAAGAGAAGTCATGCAAAAATAATAGCAACTAGATTTGCCAAAAAGAGCAAAAACGTCCCAACAGCGACATCTCGATTGAGAAAATACAGTCATATTCCTGTTGCACATAGAGGTGGCAACAAAGAAGCTGCAATTGCAGCACCAACAATAGTCCCTGATAACTTTTTGTATCATAGTACCAAAAAGGCAATCATACCAGATGCAAATGCTACTCACAAATCAAGTATTGTAGGAGTTGTTCTTGCGAGAATTTCACTTGTTAAAGTACCAAATGGAACCAAAGTAGCCAATATAATAGCACCAATAAGAGAAAATGCAATACTCAACACAAGATATTTTAGTGATTTGAAATACAATTTCATTTTACCAGTTGCTATCGCAAAACTGATTGCTTGGATGGGTTGTAACAATGGAGCAATCAACATCGCACCTATAATAACTGGTGTAGAATCCGTCAACAATCCAAACGTAGCAATAATTACAGAAGAGAGGAGTTGTAGTCGGTATAAAATATCAATATCAACTCATTCTTGAATAGTTGTTTGAATACGTTGTTGTTGCTGTTCATTACGCTTAAAGAAACGTAATGTTTTTTTCCAAAGACCTTTTATTCAAGTATAACGATCTTTTATCATATCTTCACTATCTTCGACAGCGTTATCTAACTTTTCGTGGAATCCATCATACATATCATGTAGCATCTCTTTATAATATTCCTTTGATTGTCAAAAAAAATCTGACAGCTGTTGCGCTCGTTGTAGAAATATGTCTTTTTTAGATAGTTTTTTGTGAGGTGATGATGGCATATGTGATATATATGAAGTGAAAAAAAATCTAGTTTTGTACAGAATTTCTAATTTGAATCAGTTCTTCAAGTGTTCCATCAGAAAACAAAAGATCATAATTTGTTGTCAAAATAGCATAATTTTGTATCAAAAAGTCGTATTGAGCTTGTAAGGTCGAAATTGAAGCAGTTAGCTTGTCAACTATTGGCAGATATCATCTATACTTGACTCTAAATTCAGTTTCTTTAGCTCAGCTATCTAACGCGGTATTAAGTCACTCTTGAGCAGTTGAGCCATTATTGTCAGTAAATCACTGCACGTACATAGCGTCAGCTCTATCTTTTTGATTACTATATGCATTGTATTCTGTTCTCAAATTGACAACGTATGTTTTCAATGGAGGCAACACAGTATTTCACTTTGCCAATAGTGTCTTGATTTTTTTGATATGAGTTTTTAGTGCAACTTCTTTGTCACTACTATTTGCAATAAGAGATTTCAAGTTTACAGAAGAACTTTTTTGCATCTGATCAACCAAAAACAAAAGTCAATCCATATCTTCTACTGCAATTGCTCATCCAAAACTACTAGTTTGATGTGATCAATATGTGATATTTGCATAACTTAAGCCAATAACAAATTCTCAAATATTTCTTTTGGGAATATAGTGGATTTCTCCTTGCTTGATATTTTGAACTGCAACTTGTGCAGGCAATCGCTGAAAAGAAAGAACCTGACTCTTTGTGGTCCACATTATCAATCACGTAATGACAAAAAATCACACATAAAACCAAACATTCTTGAGCATTTTAATAACTACTTCCATAGTAACTTTTGGTATAAAACTATTTTAAATATACAAATATACACTATTATACTTGTCATGCTGCAGTATCTAGTGACTGTTTGAGTTTTTGAGTAGCGAGATGTCTTGCTTCGTCATCAACGAATGTATTTGCATCATTTTTTTGTGTCAATCATTCAATAACTTTTTGTGTTGCTTGTTGTTCTGGTGGACTAAGGTCAGCAGGAGAAATATTCTCACGTTCTTTAGCTCATAAATCTTCACCAAATGCCATAGTATTACAAAATAATAAAAAAACCTATACAATGTATATACTACAAAGTATAGGATTTCTCTGCTTATTTTTCAAAACAGATTAAACGAAAACAGCTTTTTTGATTGACAAAAACTATTTTTATTATTTTAGCAACTGATTTACTCTTTTGATAAATAATGTTAAGTCTTTGATTTCTCATCATTCTAACATCACAGCTTGTTCGTACAAATACATTGCCATATCTTTGACGCTGTCAGACGAAGTATCTTGTTTGTATGTGTCCATCATTTTGATAGCTAATGGATGAGACGCGTTGATTTGCAGAGTTTTTTTGGCAGCAGGCATGGCTTGTCACATAGATTTCATAATTTTTTGCATTTGAGCGGATGGTTGTCATTCTTTGGTAACAACAACAGCAAGTGCATCTTGTAGTGTAGTTGTAAGTGTAACATCCTCCAATACATCTTCTCAGACAGTCTTTTTGACAAAAGCCAAGAAGTCTTTGTGTTCATTTGTTTGTTTTTTGATTTCTTTGTCTGCTTTTGCTTGTTCTTCTTTGTCTCCAAGTTGCACATCTTGTTCTGATGCGGCTTTGAATTTTCGTCCTTTGTATTCTTGTAAACCACTAACAACGTATTCATCAATCGGATCTATCATCAACAACACATCGGTTCCATATTTTTTGAATTGTTCGATGTATGGAGAATTTTCAAGTTCTTGGATTGACGTTCACGGTAGGTAGTACAAGAAATTTGCTGGTGTGTCCTCAGAGTCAGATCAATCTTTTTTATCTATTTTCTTGTCGTCTTTTTTATCGTCTTTCTTGTCTTCTACTTTTGTGTCAGTATTAGCAGCTATATAATCATCAAGACTTATATATTTTTTTTGATTCATACTATAAAACAACACTGTTTCTGCGATCTTTTCTTTGTTTGCAAAGTCGTAGTGAATTCATTCTTTGAGAATACGTCCATAATTCTGGTGAAATTCCAAAAACGCTTCTGGTTCTTTTTTCTTTTTTCGAGCGAGAGATTTGAGTACTTCTTTGACAAGACTTGCCTGTAGTTTTGTCATCAATGCAGAGTTTTGCAAAATTTCACGAGACACATTGAGAGAAAGGTCATTTGTTTCTACAACTCATTTGACAAACCTCAACCAAATTGGCAACAATTCTTTACATTTTTCTAGAATCAACACGTTTTGGACATACAGATCTGGTCAGTATTCCTGTTGATTATCTCATCATTGCATCATAGCAAAAGGATTTTGTTTTTGAGGAACAAATAATAACGTTTTATAACTCAAAACTCATTCTGTATGTACATGCAACACATCCAAAGGATCGTTGTTGTCAAATGTCAAACTCTGATAAAAATCTTTATAATCTTCTGCTGTTACATCTTTTTTGTGTTTTGTTCGCAAAGACTGCATTGCATTTACTTGTTCAAGTTCACGTTTTTCGTCAGTGGGTTTACCATCTTTGTCGGTTTTTGCATCTTCCATCATCATAACTGGAACTGGAACATAGTTAGAATGTTTTCTAACAAGTCATTTGATACGAGACGGCGAAGCAAATTCTTTCGATTCTTCGTTGAGATACAAACGAATTTCTGTTCATCTTGTTGTTTTTTTGCTGTCTGTGATCGTATAATCTCATTTTCATTCTGAAGTTCGGAGCACTGCGTCTTCTCACACGGCTTTGGTTTCCAATTCTATACGTTCTGCAACCATAAATGCACTATAAAATCCTATCCCAAACTGTCCAATCAGGTCAGATCATATTTTTTCTTTCTCGTCCTTTTTTACTTGTTTCATAGCCTCCAAAAAAGACTTCGTACCTGACTTAGCGATAGTTCAGATATGAGATTGTACATCTTTTGAACTCATTCAGACTCAATTATCTATGATTGTAAGAATACTTTTATCCTCATCTGTTTGCAACGTAATAGCAAAATCAGTTTCATCTCACAAATACGATGTATCTTGAGCAGCCATTATTTTGGCTTTTTGGATAGCATCATTTGCATTAGATACCAATTCCCTCAAAAATACCTCTTTGTTGGAATAAATACTGTGTGTTACAAGCTGGATGAGTTGTTGTACATCAGCTTCAAAACTCTGAGTTTTTGTTGTTGTGTTTTTGCTTTGTGTTTTTTTGGACATGGTTTGGTTAGTAAATATATAAATAGCACCTAACTTACTCAAGTGATATTATACAAATAAAAAATATTTGCAAGAAAAAATGTAAAAAAGAAAAAATGTAGAATTAGAATACATAGTACCAAACAAGGAGGATTTGACATAAGAAGAATTTGACATAATAAAAAAGAGGAGTATACTTGAGGTATATACTTTTATTTTGCAATTGGCAAACGATGATAGAAACAGGGAGTGGACCGAACTATACACCAGACAAGCAACAAGAAAATACACAAGAGAATGCTACAATAGTACAAAAGCAATATGAATATCAAAAGATACTGAAGCATATAAAAACCATAAGAGAAAAAAAAGAGAAGCTAAATTCAGACTTAATAGTTTTAAGTGATACTCTTATTGAGCTAAGTAAGATTGAAAGCACTGATGAAGAAACTAAAACAATAATTACAGAATCTAAAGAAGATATTACAAACCAAACAAAAGCTAAAAGAGAAGTATTGCATCAAATAAATTCAGAAGAAAATTGAGAGAAAATGACATCTGATTTTCTGCGTATTAGTATATCAGAAGAAGCATTTATAAATCTTGAGAGTCCTTTACCAGGGTTAGATGAAGCATATAATGTATTAATAAAGAGTAAAAATGAATTAGAATCAGAGTTACATGAAATTGAATCTGAATTAGAAAAGGAAAAACAAGAATTTGAGTGAGAAATAAATAAATCTATAAAAGTTCAAGAAGATTTAATAACAAAAGAAGGATCTGAAATTGGAAATAACGAGGAAAAAATCCTTGTGCTACAAAATATAATACAAACCTTGAAACCAGTTAAAAAACTTTTAACAACTAAATGATCAGAAGATGCAAATACTCAAATTCAAAGACTAAAAGAGCTAAATACTATCTCACTTAAAAGTATTAAAAATATTAATGAAAAAATTACAAGTCTTAAAAATGATTTAAAGATTTTTCCAGAACATATAAATACCATAGAAATAAAGAGAGACAGTAAAAATAGTGAAATCACATGAATTCAAGTACAAATAGATAAAAACAGAGCTAGTTACGCAGAAGAACAAACAAATCTAGCAGAACAGCAACAAAAACAAGAACAAATCAAAAAACAAAACGAAGAAAACGAATATCTCAACAATATGATGAAAAAAGATTTGGAAGATAGCGAAAAATGAAGTGAAAATCTTAAAAATTATACGCTTAGTTTGGCGTTACAAGAAAGTGCTAAAGATTTAGAACCTGATACAATAGATAGTGTGGATCAATATGATATCAAAAATATAGCAAGGTATACAGAGGTCATACTTGCGTATCCACAAGTAAAAACACTACCAGAAAAAAATGATTTTAAAACTAGAATATCTACTATTTGAAGTCTGAGTCGTGCAACAACACAAGATTTAAAAAGGTTTCTTTTTGATACTTCTCCTTACATATTTGAGACAATCAAAACACTAGAGGATAAAGATGATGATAATTATGTAGATTTCCTTAATGAAAAAGAAAGAAAAGAAGCCATTGAGAAGCTATCAGAAATATATAAGACAGTTTTAAAAATAGAAGAAAAAGTTGTTTTTACAGATAAAACAAATCATACGCTCACTGATATAGAACTCAATGAAGAAAAAATTGGTAAAGTAAAAGATTTTTACATATTTTGAAAAGACAAAATAAACCTTGATACAGACATTTACACAAATTACTGGCTGATATCCGAGTTTTTAAAGAAAAAACTTTGATATAAAGATTCAGAGATGAACCCTTGCACAAATCCAGAAATCAAAATAACATTTGCAAATTTATTAGCACAGCTAAAATACCCTCAGGATTCAGTCAATGAGCGTGCACTTAGAGCCATGAAAATAGCAAAAGCTATAGATTTGATATGAAAAATTGCTTTAACTCATGAGACTAGTAGAGAAACACCATATATCCCCAAAAGGGGAGATGATGTATATGGCTCAAGCAGCGTTATTGCAAGAACAATTGACGAAATAAAAAATACAAATGAAAATGAAAGCGGAGTAGATGTGTGCATTAAGCAAGCAAAAAAATTCGACCCAGAAATATTCGATCTAGTCAAAGAACTCTATAATATAAAGGAAAAAGAGTCTCTTTAAAATTAACTCAAAAACAATGAGCTTCAACACAATCAAAAAAATAATAACCAACCCCATAATCTGATTTTCATTTCTTTTTATTACAACGCAACTTTTAGCAAACTTAGAAAATACAAATAAAAAAGCAGATATAAATAAAAAAGCAAATATGACTCAACTACTAAAAAATGCTACAGACAATAACCGAGTATGAATGTATGATACTTGAAAAGAAATCATATATGACTGGCAAGAATCACGTCAAAAAGAGTTGGAAGACAAGCAAAAAAAGTTGGAAGATAGAAGGCGTAATTTTAAAAATGCTGTTGAAAATATGCCATACTCTCTAAATATAACAACTATAAAATGAGATTCAGTAAGATATGACACATTACTAAACGAAAAAAATTCTATCTATCTAGTAAAAAATATTATAGAAGCAAGTCGTTTTGAATGAGAAGCTACTTATCAAAAAATAAAAAATATGGAAATGTTATTCGATAAAAATTATCTTTATATTCGTGATAACGATAAGATCATAAAAATGGATATATTATACCATCAAGACAAAGTTTGATTATATAATTTTGAAACAATAAATTTTAGTTTAAAGGCCAGAGAAGTTTATCTCAAAAGAAATTTTAATGCTATGGAAATTACTCCCATGAGAGTTTATTCAGATTAAGAACATCCAATAAGTTTTTTAAAAGCAATAGAGTTGTTACAAAATAACAAAATCACTAGATATTCATTGAATAGTACAGAATTAATAGAGGTAATTAACAAAGTAATACCTAATTTTATCGACAAGACTAGTCCTGACTTAAAGGAAAAAGAGTAGTAAATTTTGGACTAATCAAATACCACTAAAAACATGAATAAAATAACAAACACAAAGACACATAGAGAAAACACAAATAACCAAAAACAAAATATGAATTTTATTAATTTTTTGGTGATGCTGAGTATGTCGCTTTCATTTGTATTTACGACACAAACTACCAAAGCACAACAGACGAAGCAAGAGATAAAACAAAACACTACCAAGAAGACAACAAATACAACCAAGACAACAAATAGCAGAGAGTCTGGAACGAACTCTCTCAACAACATCAACCAATCAATAGAAAATGCAATACTTCAAAAAAACAAATCAGAACTAGAACATTCTCTCAATCTACTTCAGACGTATCACCCCAAAGCCTTTGAAAAACGTATGTTTGGATTACTCTCACAAAAGTATGGCTATCTCTTGCTCTATGACTCTATACAAGTTTTACATGATCGGGAACGCTTTCAACAAGCAAATACTTTACCGCTAAGTACTAGAGAACTCATTGTACAACAAAATATACAAAAAAAACTATCTGACAGCAGTGCCGTTTTGTCTAGATGAGGACGAACAGATCAAAAAGTAGCGAAATTTGAGGCATACAAAATAGAGTTAGAACAACGAGCAAACAAAGACCCAAATAGTGATATTTGGGAAAACATAGATAACAAAAAAAAGTATGAACAGTTTGAAAAACGAATGCAACAAAAATTCGGGGCTGCAAACAATACTCAATCAGAGTTATTGAATAGCTATATCCAGTTAGAAAAACAGAAAAACATAATCTTGGAAGAAATAAGAAAGGACTTAAATATACACCTTGAAAGTGTAGAAAAAAGTGAAAAATGATATATCATAACCTATACCAAAACAACACTATCGAAAGACAATTTACAAATCACACAGACACTACAAAAAAGAATAGAATCATCGTCAGATTTATTTTTTTGGCCTATAATAGATAAATTAAAACAAGAATGATTATATTCAAACATCCAAAATGAAAAATGAATAGAAGCCTGACACGGTGGAAGTTCTAACCAAAATGACAATACGTTAGAGAAACCAATGATACTTGGGATGGAGTTTGATCGAGATGAACTAATAGAGCAAATTGGCAAAGTCAATCTATCAAACACAATAAAACAACAAAAAAACACAGAGATGGATAGTAGTGTTATACAAGCTTTGCAAGAATTGGCGGAGTTATGACTGATCAAAGATGATTTAAAGACAAGTCTAGAAAAAGAGAGGAGTAGTGAAGCACAAAATTGAGATGCCATATGAGATACAAACAAAAAGACTACTAGAGAACTAAAACAAAATAGATTGTCTATAGACGATATTGAAAAATGAGACAATAATACAGCAAAGACAACAGCAAAGACAACATCCAAAAAAGAAGATAAAGAACAAGAAAAATCAAACAAAAAGAAGACGTTGTGATTCAATAAAAATGCATTTGTTGCAAGTAGTAGCGATTCATGAATACACAGACCTACACTTGATAAAATAAAAGAGAATAAATGTATCTATTGAACCATAAAGCCCGCACATTGATTTTGACCTTCATTGTATGTATCTCGTCAAGTATTATCTCTTTGAGATGAAACAAAGGAACTAGCAACAAACGTTATATTTGATAACACATCAAAAAAATCGCTAGGACAAATAAGTATAAAAGTATGATCAGATTGAGCAATATGGACTGCATATGACCCAGAAACCAAAACATACGCACTTCCAAATAGTGATTCTTTTGTAGATCAAGAGACATGAGAAAAACTAAAGGTGGAAGTCAAATATGACAACCAGCGTGAGATGTTTTTTGCAGAAGGTGCAGAATGAAAACTAGTTTCGTACGAACTATTTAAAGCTACTATTACGGCTGAAAAGTATAAACAGAAACCAAACAAACAATTTGGCAACACGTGGTCACAGAACACACAAACACTCTTATCTTCACTTAAAACATTAGAACCAAAACGAGCTGTTGATACATTGGTACACTATATCAAAAATAATTGAAAATATACAAACAATCCGGAACTATTTGAAGAATTTGCATCCTCAAACCAAAAAGTAGACAAATACATGGTTATGGATTGTGATATAGCTTGAAAGCTATTGATAGCATATCTTGGAGAAGTATGAATTCAATGACAATTGATATGATGTTTTTCGGAAAATGGTGACTGATTGTTGACATCAGATGAGGGACATGCATATGTCAGAGTACTTATGCCAGATGGTACAGTTTTGTTTGTAGATCCTACTCCTACAAATTGGCATGACCAAAAAGAAAAAAGTGCCTTTGAAAAAACAATACAAGCAAGTGAAACAGAAAGACAATCAATATTTGAAGATAGTGAAAAAAATGAGCTAATAAAACAGTGATATGATGTGGAAGCAGTACTAAAGTGAGAAAAAACAATAGTCAAGAGTGCCCTCCAAGCTAAAAAAACTATAGATGAAATCAAAAAAAAATATGAAAAACTAACGACACAATATCAAAAAAAGCAATTTCTTGAATATTTGTTGCAAGATATAGAAAATAGTGATATCAATATCAGTCAAACATTCATCTATTTTTATTGCGATATAGAATATACTAAATTTTTTTGATATAGAAAATTTGACAAAAAAATTACTCATTTTGCAACATCGATAACGTATTACCCAACCAACGAAGTATATAATTTAGAAGAAATATGTTCTTATTATCAGTATGTATACGAAGATGTTCAATTGATGAGAAGTAGATTTTGAGGAAAAGAGCTATATTGACGTTTTAATAAGAATCCTGAATATCCAATCTCATATGTGCTCCTAGCTAATTCGGTTAACAAAAATAAAGAAATCAGCACCTCTCTTTTAAAAGAACATGAAAATTCTCCCATACTCTCTACACCAAAAATATGTGAAGGGGAGAGTATAGACACTAATAGCGATGTAAAAAAAATAAAAAACTCTTCTCTCTATAGATTATTTCATTGAACATGAACAAAATTAGACCACAAAAAGTTTATAGATTTTTGTAAATGATCAGATTTTGAGGAGATGATAGCCACGAATGCATATGGTAATCTGGTATTGTTTATTTTGGAAAATGACGAACAAAACCAACAATGAGTCATTGATGAAGAAGTACAATTTATTTATAATATTTCTAATAAGTCGTGAATACGATATTCACTACAAAACAATAGCTGAATGAGAACTCTTATAGAAGATAATTCTAAATCTTCGGGAGAAATAAGTGTAGATGGTGATATGTTAGTAAACGATAATCCATTGTATGACAAGTATAAAAATGAATATATTGAATTTCTCTCTCAAAAAAACATACATATTAGCAAAGAAGATATACAGATATATATACAGTGAAATCATATGTTTTTTGTGTGAGATTGAGTATGAGAGAACATAGTGCAAGAATACAAGAATATATATCCTATACAATATATGAAAACAAGTACAATCTATTATAAAGATATTAAGAATAATTGAAAAATTAAAATATTACCTGACTTTTTGTACTCAAGGAGAGTAGTTGAAAATTCATCTCTTTGAGATTTGCCTATTTTTTATAAAAACAAAACACGTTTTATTAACAAAAATGGAATTCTCTATGAGGACACGATGTCTGAAGATTTAGAGATAAGTATGCATTTAGAAAAAAGCACAAATATATTGTTATCAAAAAAGATTGAAGATCTGACATTCAACGATACACAAAATATACTTTATGCTATAGTTGAAAATATATCTCTTAATAGACTACCTGTCAAAGTTAATCAAAATCAATTCTCGACACACAAAGAGATAGACTTTGAAACATACCAACTGTGGAAAAAAACATATGAAATATTTTTGCAATCCAATACTATACAAAAAGAAGAAATGTTTCATTTGTTAATTCGTTGAGCTGATTATAGATTTTTGTATCAAAATATAACACCATCGAACATAAAAGATCTCTTGCATCCAGATAGCAGATCTCGACAACTAAACTACTTATTGGCTGAGGATTCTTGGACCAAAAAATATCTCTACCTCACACAACAATGATCACCTATAACTTCACGAGAACAGATAGAATCAGTCACACAAAAACAACTCGAAACCATCACAGACAGTCAGGTGACATCTTTTAGAGTAAGTGTAGTAAAAAAAGCAATGAAAAAATATTTTTCACAGTTTGATACAGACGAGAAAGACCGATAAAACAATCAAAATTTGACAAAAGACAAACAAATAAGGATAATTAAGATGTAGCATTGCTACATTTTTTTAGTTTGTGAGGCACCGTGTCACAAGAAATCCTCATACAAACACTAGAAGAACTCGTATGAGTTCGATGACCTGCACAATGATTTTTGACGTTGATTCGCGCAGGACGTTTTTCTGATGAGCTCAAAGATATGCTTTCACAAGCTCTTATGCAAGCAATTGGTGAGGTAAAAGACAAAAAAGTCAAAAAAACGCTATTGAAAGCACAAAGCTCTTTGGAGTTATTACGTCAACAAGAAGAGCAAGAACGTGAAGAGGAGTTGGAAGACCTCTTGGAACTAGAAAGTATGTTTGATGATCTATAGTCTTTATAACCCAGATATACAACAATAGAAAATGCGCACGCAATAGAACAGGTAAGTGACATTTCCAACAAAAGTTGAGAAGAGTTTTTGAAAGATCTTAAAAATTTTGACGATCAAGAAAAAAAACAAGCAAAAGATGCTATAGAAAATAAAGATATACTAAAAAATACTGACTTTATTGCAGGGGTTAAACTAGAAATATGATCGTATCTATTACAGACCTGATATGTATCAAAAGCAGAAAACATACAAGATCCTGGTATCAAAGAACTCATCGCTGCTTTTTGTCCTGATGCATGATTGCGAGATCTCAAAAGATGAGCTCTAAACAAAATAGTTTCAGAAGTCGATAATGCCAAAAAAAATAATCCTGACCTGACTCAAGAACAGATCAAAAATTCACTGTGATGATTGTATGAGTGAGCAAAGACTTTTGTCACCACATCATACGAATCAGCTCAAAAAGATAACAAACTAAATACAGCTCAAACTTACAATAATTTAGGAATTAAACTAGGGTTTTGGGAATGAAAAACAACAGAAACATCTACTAGCACACCAGAAAAAACACCAGTTCAAACTACTACAACAGAAATAAAGAATACTAATGAAACTCCTATCGAAAAAACGCAAGCTTCTACTAGTGAATCGATGAAAAAAAATATAGAAGATATTTCTCCAGAGAGATTAGAAAAAGAAATGGATAAAGTCAGAAAGAAAATGTGAAACTCCTATATAATTGAATCAAAGGAAGGTAGTAACTGGAGAGTAAAGGAGTTTGCTAGAGCAGTTATCTTAGCAGAAGATCAATGAGTTGAAGATGCCTATAAATTATTAAATAAGAATTTATTCTGATCTTGAGACAATCATGCATCAAAAGAAGACTTTTTTAATAATATAGTATATCCATTACAGACGGGTTGATTGACAAACTTCTTGGTAGCACTACAAGATATAGAAGCAACAGAGAAAAAAGGCATTTTAAATAATGAACTTTTTGTTCAAGTTTGAGATAAAAATATTTTTGATTTCTTTAAACAATATACCTGAAAAGAAAATCAGCCTTCTGTAGACCAAATCTATACCCATTTGAAATGATTTACAAAAGAAGCGAAAACAGAAGAAAGACAAGAAGAAAAAGCAGAAAATAAAGAACAAAAGCAACTAAATGATAAGTTAAAGTGAGTATTTTGAGAAACTTTAGAAAGTATCTGACAAACAAAAGACATATCTGAAAGTGTTATCACAAGTATTCAAAAAGAATATAAGTGAAATCTTCATATTTTTGCCGATTGAGAATGAAATCTCAACGAATCAAAACTCAATCGTATGGTCAATATATTTACTATACTTGAAAAAGCGTGAACACCATTTGATACTGGTAAAATAAGTGTACAAAAACGAGATGAATACTTTGGTAAACAAGCAGAATACGTTGAAATATTAGCTGCAACAACCATTAGTAAAATCAGCAAACTAAATAGTGATGATTTTGATAAAGCTATGCAAAATAACTGAATCAGCTTTATAGCACAATGAGATGAACTCGGATTTTTGACGTTGTATTATAATTGAGATGAAGAAAAAGCAATACAAGACTTGGAAAAATCAAATAAAGACGTAGTAGAAAAAAATCTAGATTCTGATGAAAAAGTAGAAAATAAATTAGATAAGACTTTGAAAAAAAATATGAAATGAAACATAGCAGACATAGCACAAGAATTTAATACATCAGAAATTATTTTAAAAAATATATTTGATGAATATAAAAAAGATTTACATCTTTTGGCTGATGATACTTGAAAGTTTGACGAAGTAAAAATGAATCGTACGATTGCAATTTTTAGTGAATTGACAGAAAAAGACATCCCTTTTGCTACATGATGACTAAGTATCAAAGAGCGAGATACTTTGTTTGCAAAAGAAAGTATTTCTACAGAAATCAATGCAATAGCAATCATCAATGACATCTCAAAAGAATCTAAAAAAGTAGATAGCAATTTGCTTGGACAACTACTTGCGTGAGAATGAAAAAACCTACTTCGCAATGGGAAGATAGTAGAATTTAAAAATATGTACCAAAAAGTACAATCTGAACAAGAATCCAGTCAGAAAAATTCTTTTTTTTGAGGATTATTTTGAATAAATAAAAATGCGACTAACACTCCAACCAATGGTGAAACAAAAACACATATTATCACAAAAGAAGAAAGAAGACAAGCAAGAAGGGAAGAAAGAGAAGAAAGAAGACAAGCAAAAAAGGAAGAAATCAAACAACAAGAAAAAAAACAAGAAGCTACACAACAAAAACAAAGTACAGAAACTAAAACAACTCAGTATAAACAGCCCGAAACAAGTAGCTACGCAACAAGTAGCGAAAGAAATTCAACGATTGAAAGTGCTTACCGTCAGGTAGATACGCAATCAAACAAAGTTGCATCACAGAATCAGTTTGACTCTTACTCTTTGCCATCAGACGATGACTTATCAGAGAAATTCGGGCCTGATGTAGATACCAAGCAAATCAATGAAAAAACAAATGAAGCTATGCGAAGTGGAGTCTTGTCCAATGCTGTGACAACAATTTTGGATTGATTACATGTGCCTATTAGTCAAGAATCACAACAGACTCTTTTGGACAAAATAAATTGATGACAGGATATAAAAGCTGACCAAAATGAAGTTTCTTTGAGCTATGAAAGTAATGGCCAAACTTTTGATATTTCATATGATCTTCATACAGGAAAATTTTCTATGGATTCACCTTGTATTGTAGATCTTTCCAATAACACATTGTGAAATGGGAAAACAACAATGACATTACCAACACTTTGAAATATGAAATCTCGAGTACAAGACATACCTAACAAAAATGTATCAAAAGCCAATAACGCAGAAGAATATGAACAAAACGTTCGCGCAGAGTGTAATGCAACAATAAAAAACAATCTACAAAATCACTTACAAGAGTCAACAAAAACAGGTATCACAAAAGAAAAATTTATCCAAACAAATCTACAACGAAATACACTTGTACAGAAATTACAAAATATTGATCCAGATCTTTTCCCAGAAAAAGGCAAACAAATAGACGCTAAAATAAATCCAGAAAAATTTGCAACAGTAAAAACATTGTATGATACTATGCGTCTACATCCTGAGCACGTGCCTGACATGATCGACCAGTTTACACAACTGTCTTCACTAATCACAAGCCCAATAGCAAGAAGCAAATCAGAATACTTACAAAATGTCTTTGATAACCAAGACAACCTAGCACAAAATCAAGTTATGACAGATGTTGATATGAGTGATAGCCAATCATCAGAACTGATATCTATGTTTTCACAACAAGAATGAGCAAATATGCAAACTCTCAATGTTAACAACCTCAAAACATTTGTGCATACATTACAAACAGATCCACACCCAGATCAAAGTCTGATGGCGAACTTACCACCATATGCCAAAGCTAAATTTGCAAAATATATAAACAAGTAGCATAAAACTCCAAACAACTGAAAAATCATTTACTCTAACAAATCATGAGTTCATTCTAAATGTTTGTCATCTACATGTGTATAGATCTGAGTTGTCGTAATGGACGCATGTCACAATAACGTCTGAACAGCTCTGATATCTGCTCACTTTTTGAGCAAAGTTGTCGCAAAACTATGTCTTAGCGTATGTGGAGACACCTTTTTGGTGATACCAACAAGATTTGCATACGTTTTGACAATATATTCAACTGCATTTCTGCTTATTTTTTTGCCAAAGCTATTATGAGAAACACTGACAAAAATATAATCTGACTGAGGTGGAAGTATTGCAATGTAAGACGTGAGTACGTCTCTTGCTTTTGTTGTTAGGAATACCGATCTAAGTTTTTTTCATTTTCAGACGATACGAAACTGTTTACTATCTTGACGAATATCATCAAAACGCAAAGCAATCAACTCCGAGACTCTCAGTCACGTAGCATACAAAAAGTACAATATAGTCAGATCTCTTTTTTGTTTGATTTCATTTTTTTCAAAAACTAATGGGGCATCCAGCAATAACATCACCTCTTTTTCTGTCAAAAACGACACATCATGAGGCTCTTGCTTAGCTAACTCTACCTTGTCATAATCCATACATTCAATTTCATTTTTTTTCAAAAACTTTAAAAATGACCTAACTGCAACTTTATGATAATTTATTGTAGTTTTTCAGAGATTTTTTTGCTTGAGATACGATCAGTATCACAAAATATGCATGGGTTTGATTAGTTCTATATCAATATCTCAAACGTATTCAACAAATCTGTTGAGCCGCAAAGAATAGTTCTCTAGCGTCTTGGGACTAGAGTTTTTGGCATCTTCTAGATACTGCATATAAACATCAATTAAATCTGTTATGTTTTGCATTTGATAATTTATTTTATATGCAAATAAAACACAAATTACATACTAACCAATAAACATAAAAACACAACCTAACCTTGCACAATATAATCATTTATTCTTTGCTTTCAAACTTTGAAGAAACTTTGCTTTGAATACTGAAAGAGGAGGTAGAGATTTGATATAATTTTAAGATATTTATTTGTCAATATAAATAAAATACTAAGTACTTATATATTTATTTTAAATGAAATTTGTATATACTATATCATAATTATTTATTTTCAAAAAAGCTATGGTTGGTTTTATAAAAAAACATATTGATAGTATTTTCTTAAAAGATGTAGGAAATTTTTACAATGACCCTAAAATAAAAACAAGGTTACAAGACGAAGAAAAAGAAATAGAAAAAATAAGTATCGATAATTTACCAGAAATCTCTACTTTTTTATATAAAAAAGTAAAAAAAAATTAGAAAACGTATGGAAAGATCAAAAAAAAGATTTACAGTCAGATCCAATAAAATACCAAAGGTTCCTTATCTATTCAATAAAGCATTGATTCGAGAAGGATGTCTGGGGTTTACTTAGAAATAATACAAACCTAGTTAGTTTCGAAAACTGTAAAAATATAGGTGGCCTCAATTGAATTCTCAAAAAATTAATTAGAACTGATACAACATATGCAAACAAGGTGTGGAATATGATACAAAAAAAAGAGTTTTTTGAACTCAATAAAATAAGGGAAATAGATTCTATTTTTAGTGAGCTAGTAAAACAAGATGAAAAATTTGCAAAAAAGATAGAAGAAAAAACAGGGAGTATTAAAGATCTTTGCAATATAGTTGATAAAGAGAAAATTGAGAAGTTACTTGCTTTCATGAAAAAAAAAGGTTACATCAATTCCACAGAAATAAAAGAAAGAGATATATTATGGTGCAAAAGCGACCTGATTCCAAATAGATTATTTTCCGCTATGATTGAAAAGTGATACAAAGTAAACGAAATTTATGATGGAGTAATAAAATTAAATGATGCTCCATTCTCACCTAGTGGTATATCAAGTATTCAATCTATCCTTGAATCATTAGTTCAACAATGATACAAAACAACAGAGATTTGAAAACAAGTATCTAAATATATATCTTCATATGATGATTTCTTAACAAAATATGATGGAAGCATTCTCTATGATCTAGTAGAGAAAGATAATTACTTTGCAGAGAAAATTCGAAACATTGTAAAAAAAGAAGAAAACGTAAAATTTAGATTGTACCAAAAACTTTATTGAAAACTCCGTAAAGAAGAGATTCTCTCTTTTATAAAAAAAAATACTCCTGAATATTATAGACGAAACGATAAGTGAGAGATTTTGAATTACAATCTTTTATCTAGCGCAACAAAAGAACAAATAGAAAATACACTATCATGAAATAATACAGTTATAGAAATACAAAAAACAGATTCAAAATTATTCGTCCTATTGAAAAACGGGAATTTGATATTCGTTAATATAATTGGCAGTAAACAAGCTGAAATTTGGCAAGAAATCCATGATGCAAACATTCCAACTGCGCCAATATACGGAACTCCAATACAAAAAAAAAACTGAACAAAAACTATTTATTCTAGATACTGTGGAGAAAGTATTGCAATTATATGAGACTTTATACATTCAGACATGCTTGTTGAAATTGAAAAACAAAGAGCAAAAATCTTACAAGAAATTGAAGAAAAAGGTATACATCACTGACATGCACACCTTGGAAATTTTGTTGTAGAGTTTATCAACAAAGACTACTATCAAGAACAGATTAAAAAAAATATGACAATCAATACGATAGAATATAACGCCAAATACTTTGTAGATGCAAAAACAGCAAGTAAAAATTTGGCTGACTATAAAATCATAGTCAGAATTATAGACATGGATGCTGCAAGGAAAGTAATCTAATTTCCCATCCAATAAAAAAGCATCATATTTTTACATTTGGAACGAGATATTAGGTAATTTCAAATTTAACAATAATAATAGATTTTAAGCAAAGTATTAAACGCAAAAACACAACCCAACCTTGCACAACATACATTGTGCAAGGTAAAATATATGTGTTTTAATGAGGGAATTATCTAAGACGTATTCTTATCAATATATATCTTAGCCCACCTTATATTTCCTCAATCTCTTTTCTCAGATATAAAATCAAATCAAAGCTTCCTTTTTGCGTCTCGAAAGGTTTCTTTAGCTGATTGATAACTTTGATTTGAGTGTGAAATATATTTATATGTATTGTCTTGAAGTTCTCGTGAGTAATTACTAAAAGCTCAATCTCTATGTATTTTCAATAAATGTGTACACTTCTTTGACAAGATACTCACTATTTTATGTTTGTTTTTATTATATACACGATATGGAAACTTATCATACAGCCATTTTAGATTTAGCTTCAAATAACGCAATAATGACTTTCATAATTCTACTAAGAATTTCCAAAAGTAAATAATTACAAGAGATAAAATTGTTGAAGAGATACCTATAATAATACCTCGAAGTATTTCTTGGTCATTCATAGTAAGAAAAGCATACATTATAAAAGAATATTTTACCTAACTCAAGTACTCTCAATATTTCAGATAAAACCTCAAGGTTTCATTTGTGAATATTTTTGTTTTTTTAAAAATCATCATCCTTGTAGATTAAAAATTATACCTTCAAGTTGGCTCTTATCATAATTAGGAAAGTTTTCTTGTATTGTTTTAAATGGAACAACTCAACCCTTCTCTATGACAAAATCTAAAACATTTTGATGACTAGATACTAGTTTGTTTCAATGCCTATATTCGTTTTTTACATTATTTATATCACGTCATGCTTGATTTATTTTTCAATAGTTTTTTTCATTTCAAATGGATAGTTTTATCTTTTTTGATAATGTATTATAACGTATTGTTTGTACAATTGCTATAACGATTAAAATAATATTAGTAATTGTTGATCAAATCTCATAGGCAGTCATTAACTAATAGT
Source organism: uncultured Candidatus Peribacteria bacterium (assembly GCA_964526045.1). GTDB lineage: Bacteria > Patescibacteriota > Gracilibacteria > Absconditabacterales > Absconditicoccaceae > CAZGIF01. The sequence continues at coordinate 78,665 of CAZGIF010000004.1, forward strand.
ATAAAATATAAAAGAGGCAGATGTTTAGTTACTAGTCAGAAATATTCTTTAACAAACTCAAAAGTTCGATATTTATATAAAAGCTTTCTCTTCAAATTTTTTGCTTGCGTAAAATTCATACACGAACCAACTCATCAAGATATTTAGTAGCAGTTCTTTTAGAACATCAAATATCGTGAGACAAATATTGTATTTTTGTATAAGGGAACTTAAAAACATTATTTATAAGTCAGTGACTATAAATTTTTGAAGATTGTGTTTTAATTGTAATTTTATGAGAATTCATCATTATTTTTATTTTTTTGATAATATGCAGAGTATGTGTAGCTGATTCTTCTATCATCGTAATCATCCACAGAATTCGATCTTCTCGAGATCAGTTATCGCGGACCGATTGCAACTGTTTATAATACTCACTTTTATGTTTATTAATTGATCTACTATGATACAGAATTGGCGTATCTAATAATCAACTTTTAACTAAGTACAATACATTCACTATACGTCATACTCTACCATTTCAGTCATAAAATGGATGAATACTTTCAAATTGATGATGAATTATTGACATAATGATCAATGGATCGATACCAGTGTTATTGCTATTTATAAATCTTTCCAAATCTTCTAACAAATCCATAATATCAGAATATTTTTGTGGTGGAGTATATACAACTTCATTTGTAGTTTCATTTAAAATAACAGTTCAACGATCTTTCCTAATACCAATATTATTACCTTCTATAATTGACTGAATCTTGATAATGTCATCAATAAGAATAAGTTCATTTTTTTTGATCAAAGAATATCAAAATAATGATGCTTCAGCATATTTATGAACCTCTTTTACTGATTGATTAGAAAAATTTTTTCCCTTTATATTTGCTTTATACAAATCATCTTGTGTAGTAATAATACTCTCAATAGCAGAACTTTCCTTTGCTTCTTGCAGAGAAAGTGTTGTTATAAGAATATTTTGATCTGGCATACTTTCAGAAAGACCTTTGAGTTCTCACAATAAACGATGTACTTCAGAAAGTTTTTTATAAATCGCAACTGTTTCTAATGTATAATTTGAAAGTATAGTTTGTATGTTTTCCATAAATATAGTGTCATAAAAAATCAATTTCTTTACACTATTTTATAGATAGTGTCACAAAATGCAATTTCTTTACACTATTAAATAAACAGTGTCACAAAACTTAATTCCTTTACACTATCAAATACAGAACGTATCAGGTTTTATTGGTTTTTCACAAAAAATTCACAAAATAGAAATATACAAAAAAGCAACACTACACATTGTAATAGCACTATTCTCAAGATACACTCCTCTTTCTAACAAATACGCATCATCTACATATTAAAGTTTTTGTTTTTATTTTATATAACATCTATCAAAAATCCAAACTCACAACTTCACTATTTCAGATATACGACGTACTAGTTTGATCAGAACAAAAATATAAGTCAGTCAGTAGATTTTGTTGTGGAGGGGTAGTTAATATTTAAAGACAACATCTACATGATACTTGTGATTAAGTTCTATGAAATGTAATATTTTTCTATATTCGGATTGAGAACAGGGATTGTTTGATATATCAAGCATCTTTAAACCATTAAAAAGAGTTTTATTGAAGTCTTCTTTAGGTAAAAGAGACTCTGCTTCAAAAAACAAATTATCTGATATATCAAGATCACTAATAAACTTCCAATTCCAAAATCCAAGTGGTAGTCTTGATAATAAATTTCAAGAAAGATTTATTTCCTTCCTAACAATATCATCATCTTCATAAACGAATTCAGGAAGATATACCAAAACGTTATTTGAAAGATTAAGCTCTCTTAATTTCCCAATATTGAAAAGAGATACGGGGATTGTCTCAATTTTATTACTTGATAGATTTAGATATTCTAGTTCTTCCATTGATCAAATATCTGAAGGTAAAACTTTCATAGTATTGAAAGATAAGTTCAAATCCTCTAGTTTCTTTTGTTCAAGCAAAAAAGATGGAAATTCTTCAATTTGATTATTTGAAGCATCAAAGAGAATAATATGATTGAACAATCATGAAGGAACTTTTATAGAAGAAATATTATTATAAGATATATCTAACCCTGATAAATTAGATAACTTTGATAGCTTAGTAGGAAAGTCAGACAATCAACATCATGAGACACCTAGCTGTTGCAAACTATCCAGAGATAGAATTACATCAGGAAAATATCAAAAATTATTATTTGAGACATTGAGATTAATTAGCTTAGATAACAATGAAAATGAAGATGGAAGCGATATTAAATTATTATTTGAAATTAGCAATGCCGATAACTCTTTTAATTTACCAATTCCTGATGGTATAATAGCAATCTTATTGTAAGATAAATCAATTCCAGAAATCTTTTTAAGTAAAAAAAGAGAATTGGGCAATACAGAAATATTGTTTTTTTGAAGTTCTATATCTTCTAAATCTTTTAGTTCTCATATCCGATCTGGAATTTCATTAATTTTGTTATTTGCTATATGCAAAGTAGTAAGGTTTGTATAGTTACGTATAGCATCAGGCACTTGAAAAAACAGATTATCACTCAAGTAACATTCTTTTACATTTTTAAAGTTTCAAAACCAATCTGGAAGAGAAGAAAATGCATTACCCTCAAGATCTATTTCATCAATTTTTGAAGAATATTGAAGTATATCCGGAAGAGAATCTAAATAAGTATACTTTATTTCTATTCCTTCTAAATTAGGTAATTTTCACTTAATTTCAAAGTGTAACAACGGACAATTTGAAATACTAATATATGACAAATTAGAATACCCAGAACCTAGAATTACAGACTCTAAAGCAGAATAAGAAATATCTTCACTAGTACTATTTGATATGATTACATTGTTTAAATTTATCATACCATTTGGCAGAGAAAGTGATTTTCAAGGAAAGTATGAGAATCCTATAAGTTCAATGGTTTCTAACAGATTATTATCTTTTATATATAATCACAATTGTTCACTAAATAGTTCTGAATCCTCCAACGTCCACTGACTATTGGATTCAAAAAATATCGCAAATGTTTCTAAGTTAAATAATATATTTAATTTAGAATCCATACTATATATACCATTACCAAGTTTATATTCTTGGTGTGCTTCGTAAATCATTTTCTTCATAATCTCACGTTTCTTTTCTATTTCTTCGTTCTGTTTCTCAACATCTTCTTTTGTCATTTGTAATACAAAACTTGCACTATCAGAGCTAGTTGTATATCTATGATTTTTAGCGTAGCTATAAACAATATGCTTCCGTATTTGACTTGATGCATCGTTACTATCAAGTCTATCATGATCATACTCAGTATATGCCCAATTGTATAGAGATACTTTATCCACGTCAGTATAAAATTCTTTTTTATGTTTTTGGGCAAAAACAAAAGACGCTACCTGATTCAAAAATTCTAGATATCATAAATCAGTCATTCGCTTTTCTTTTTTGATCTCTGCAATCGTTTTTTCTATACTCAACAACTCATCATTTGTTAATGAAACAAAAACACGATCTCGTATATTTTGACAAGATTCATTAGTATTATAAGACATACTCTTGAGTGGATCCATTGTTGCATCAACCAATTCGGAAGCAAAGAAAGGATGATTACTACAAATAGTAAGAATATCATTTGTCTCTAAGGATATTGAATCTTGTCAGACCCGGTGATAGTTTTGTATAGATTGTGTAGGAGAAAGCTTGATTTGCGTACTGTCTCGTTTTTCTAACATTCCAAATAACAAATTTATATATTCCCTTCATTTAGACGTTGCAAATCAGTTTTCTATAGTTGAGATAAAGTTTTTATTTCAATTCGCAAATGGATTTAATGGATTTTCTTTCGTTTTCCTGAGAGCCTGCAAAAGACGCTTTTTAAGTTTCAGTTCATCTATTGTTGAAGCATGAAATGACTTATAAACTCTTTGTTCAATATCTTGATATGTTTCATATTCTTCATATTCCTCCCAAATATCATCTTCTCATCATTGAGAACCATCCCAAGGAGTCAATGGTGGTACGTATTTATCAATCGGAAGAACGAGAGAATCTAATCATGTTGCGATAAGACTATCATTATACTCACTTAACAATAATGGTTCAGTTTTTGCATGGGTAAAAAACTCTCCATGATAGTATCAGTTTGATATAGCATCTCATACAAATCATAATAAAATATCAGATTGATACGCTTGTCGATCTTTAAAGTATTCTACTTTATACGTTTCATCTACTTTCATATCAGCTATTCGATGTGCTCTTAGCTTTTGATAGGATGGTCTATGAACGACGAGGTAGTTTTGATATTTTTCATTAAGTCCCAATATTTGTTTTTGCTTTGCGTCTAGTATCTCTACATATTCTTCATACAATAATGAATTCATACGATCTGAGCTAATTGTTTCTTGTGTTAGTGGATTTCAGTCATTGTCACAAACAATGGCATAATAATCTTTATTGTAATACTCGAGCGAATTATCGTTACTATTTTTACCTTCAAAGTGGTCACTATAGTTTTGTTGCAAAGGCGTAAGTTCAGATATTTTATGTATTGAAGCATTTTCAGCACTATGGCTTAGTTCAGCAAACAAATCATGAAGTTCCCATACATTTTTTTTGGATGGATATAGGATTATTGTATTTGATGCTGGTTTATACTGAGACCTTTCTCATTGTACAGGATCACGCATGGTTTGTATCGATGGACGTCAATATCTTTTCCATAAATCTACTAATATTTTACTTTGCTCAAGATTTCACTCAGTTAAAAATTCAAAAAAGTTTCTGACACTTTGTTCGTCAGATCACGCATCAAGGGATTGTGAAATTGGTGAAAACGTACCCATAGAGGTAGAAATCGTCTTAGGCTCCTTTTGCACTAACGTGCGAGGCTCATGTGGTACAGAAAAATTATAATCAACAGACACAGCAATCATATACTCTCATTGTATATTAGCAACATCAAAATCGGATTCTGCACTTGCAATCATGTCAGTTTCTTTTTGTTTACATAGATCTTGATATTGAGTTTTGATTGATTTGTAAGAATCAAGATATTGTTTAAATCACGTCACGTGATACGCTGATGTGAATGTACTATCATTTGCTATTATTCACAGTATATGTTGGTTTTGTTGTGTTTGTCGTAATGAGATATGTACAAGAGATGTTCTTGATGACTGGTGTGAATTCCAATGTTGCACTTGTTGTTGATAACTTGGCATCAAAATATACGTCCCCAAGGTATCGAGTCACAAACGGTTTTTAGATTGATTATCTAATAATTCTCACCCTACAATAGCTTGTTGCTTTGTTAGTTTATCTCATGCTATAACATATCTATTAGAGACTTTTTGGTATGTATACTTCGCTGAATTTCAATTATTGAGCGAATCAGCAACTATTGCTAATCACAAAAGAAGAGTTTCATCTTTTGTATCTGGAACTAGCAATGTTTTGGTCTGTCTATCATATGACAAAACACTTCATTTTTGTATCTGTGGAGCATCATGTGTAGCTCGAAGGTGTTTGTATGCGTATTCTCATATACTATTATTTTTGAATTCGAAGATTTTGTCCAATACTTTTTTGTTTTGATATATACGATTATCTTCTTTTTTGTTTGCTCTGGACTCAGGGGTACTGACTAACGATGGATGTAATGAGGACACATCTGCTCTTCTTTGAAGTTGCTTTTGTAAAAGGTCTTTTTGAGACAAAAGATATTCTACTATTTCTTGTCTTTTTTGGTCTGATACTTTGGATATATAATTTGCAAAAGCAATATCATCCTCAACAGAAACAATTTCTTTATCTACATTACTACTATTTTGGGATTTTCATAACCAAAAATCAATTCTCTGAATCCAACGTTCCAATTCTACATCATCATATGCTGACTCCACTACTCTACTTCATTCTAGTTGAGGGTAAAATTTATAAGGTTCATAAACAACAGAATCTATTTGTTCTAGTACTTTTTCTTGTTCTTTTGAAAACATTTTTTTACTTTCAAAAACAGAAAAAATATTTTTAAGTCTTGAAGAAATACTTTTGTGCTTATGCTTGTGAGACAATGCAGATGTTTTTTGATTTTCAGAAAAAACCTGTGCTTCACTTGGGGTGAAAACTCACATAGCAAGTAATCAAAAAAGAACAACACTTATCAGTTTTGTAGGAAGTTTTGACTCTCTTGTTGATAGTATTTCTGTTGCTTCTGACTTTTCTGTTGCTTCTAGCATTTCTTTTATATCTGTTGTTTCTGACAATTCTTCTGAGTTTGGTCAAAATGTATGGTATACTGTTGTCATAATCTATAATTGTAATAGTAGGAAAAATGAAGATTGTAAAACACAATCTGATGCATTACTATAACTATTAAAAACAATAAAGTCAACAATAAATATAATATTTCCACTAGAAGTTTTAATTTTCTACTCAATATACTATTGTATAAAAGAGAAAGCCGTTGCTAATAATTCTGCTTTTTCTCGAGCATCTTTGTGGGTATCACTTGGAATTGGTATAGTCAAAATGATCATGTGGTCATCAGTAAACACCAAAACTAAAGAGTCAACATCAGTAGATTTACTTCAATAACTAGGAATTATAGAAGATCAGTAGATAATTTTTATAGAATCTTTTATTGTTTCTTTACAGTAGCTTTGATCTAAAAATGTGAGTCATGGAATTGTACTAGCACATCATTGTTCGCGAATTGACATGAGAAACTCTTGTGATCGAGATAATGTACCTAAATATGGGATAGTAAACTGCTCATCTGTTCTTTCAATAGAGATATTTGTATACGGAAAAGCGAAAAGCACTCAGGATATTCAGTCCACAGTAAATCATTGAGTAAATTTACGATCAGCAAAATAGAAAAACAAAGGTTCGCTATATTCCATTTCATTTCGTTGCACTCAATCATATGTATTCCATCATGATCAGAGAATCATATTTTTTAGATACATCAGTTCTTCATCATTTGCCTCAGGCTTTAGAGTGACGTATCCATTGAAATCAAATGTTGTAGGCCTTCAAAATGTTTGTTGACGAAACTGACTTAATGCATCATTCAAAATATCTGTATTAGTTCTTTCTTGTTCTCACAACAAAAATAGATCGTCTTTTGTTATATCTTTTTGTACAGTCTCTGTTGCTACTGTTGTAGATCAAGAAAACGATGGAGAATTTTCTATGATATTAGTGTCTGTTATTGGAGAAGTTTTTTGATTACATCCAACAAGGAAAAAAGCTATTCACAAAAGGAGAAGAGAAGTATTGAGTTTCATTAGACAAAAGAAATATGTAAAAACAACTTTGAATTTTATACCAGAAAGTCTGGAACAAACAAGGTTAACTTTCACTTACATTACGTTTCAAAACTGCAAACTTACAACTTCACTATTTCAGATATGTGGCTTTCAATCTAGAGCTCCAAGATATTCTAAACAATAGTTTTCATGACCAAAACACACAACTTTTTTTCATTCATCTTTGTATGTCTTATCCAAAGAAGATGCTTGCACTAGCAATTTTTTGAGTTGATGTATATCCAACTGCTTTGATGTAGAGATTGAAGCAAAATACTTTTGCACTTCCTCTGCATGAGCATAAAAATTTGACCCAAAAGATCATCTATCATCAGCAAGAATTACAGATCTTGCCTTGTCATACAACGCAAGAAAATCATCATCCAAAGCATCTCTATTGATTGTTCACACAACTGGACTATTCGTTGGATTGAACACAGAATACAAAATAACAGAGTCGAAATTTAGTCACAACTTTTTGTGGATAATTGTCTCCGCAACCGCAAATCATAGAGATTCTCATACATTTTTATAGATATTCGCAGTTTGTACAGCCCTGACTTCGTTGCTACTCACAAAAACAAACTCTGTTTGTTTATCCTCAGATGTAAGTCAAGCTTGTAGAGAATCTCTGTGTGTATCAAAAAAAGATTTAGCCTGACTAGATGCACGTTCAATTCATGTAGGTGTCAGATCAGTATCAGGCTGTTGTCTACTAGCGAATCATGCTTGTGGAGCATCTCCACTCAAGATATTTTTGTAATGTTGATACGATGCATCAGCATGACGTACAAAAAACACAGACGCATCTACTGCACATCACCTACGCACAGTCAAACCAATCGTCGATCATAATTCGCTAGCAGTCTGATTCGTATTTTTTGCTAAAAGTGAGAGCAACTGTCTCATATGTGTTCTGTGTTCTATACTCATAATCTATAAACAAAAAGCTAAAAAACTTACAGCTTAACTAACAAAACCTACTTCACACGTACAACTCAGGAATGAGCATATACTTCTACAACGTCTCCAGTTTTCAAGACTTTGCTTGCTATCTTGGTTCAAACAACACATGGAATTCACAACTCACGTGCAATGATAGCCGCATGAGAACAAACTCATCATTCGTCTGTTATGATAGCGGATGCTTTTTGGGCAAGTTGTACCATCATTGGAGACGTCATAGTTGTGACCAAAACATCTCACTGCTCAAACGAATCACAATCTTTTTGGAATTGGAACACATCGTCGATTGTTACTATTTTTACTTTTCAAGATGCGTATCCTGGTTGCGCACATCCACCAACAATATCTCAATCCAACACCGGTGGTGTATAACGATTCTCAAAAAATTCTTTTGCTTGTTCTCAATACATATATTCAAAGCTTTTATTATTAGTCTGGGGTTCGTACGACACAACGCTATAGTTTCTCTCTTGTATCTGCTTAACAGACAAGGTCTTTCATGTAGACAAAAACTCATTAATATCAGTAAGATTATATGATGTCATCAGTGTCGTCACATCACATCAAACCATATCAGCAATACAACCAAAAAACTCCAAACACAACGTCTCCATACCCGACCAACAATGCTTCAACTCTAGTCTCGTATATGTCAAAAACTGAATAAACTGTGCTATAGCAACTATCTCCTCAGAACATGTTTCAAAAAATCATAGCTGAAAGGATTCAAGTTCTTTTTTATGATGACGTACAGCATCACATTCACGTTCAAGTTGGACAGCGTCTGTCATTGTGAACTTATGTTGCAAATATGTGTACATTGCATCGCGAGATCGCACATTGACAAAATTGGCAGGATATTTAGCAATGTACTCGTCCATAGCAGTCTGGCTTAGGCTTTTTTGTCACATTTTGATAGTTTTTTGGACAAGTGCTAGTCGATCAAACTGATCTTGTTGCGTCATATCAATCACGATTGGTGTGACAATACGACTCAATATGTCTTGAGTATTTTTGCTATTATTTGGGTTAATATAGTTTTGTAGTACTTTTTCTAGATACTCAGTCTGATGTGGGTCTGATGCTCTATACAATGTCTGAACACGAACCAACAACTCAGCATAACGAACAAACATCGTACGTATTGTTGTTTGGTCAGTAGTCGCAAGTTGTAATCAAACTACAGAATCAACGAAATCATGACATTCAGCAATTGTATCCAAAATCATATCACGAACCTTTTGTCTTGTTTGCGGATCTTGATATAATTCAGATTTTTGAGCTACATAATCTCCAAAATAAATATACGAAAATCAATCTTTATGTTGTCTCAACACTGTATCAATTCACTCAGTCAGACAAATATTTTGGTCAACAAAATATGGTTGTGTTTGGTCAAAATTTAGAATCATAGCTTCAGCTATCATTGCGGACTGTTTTTGTCCTCGCATAAACGAATACGACAACTCAATCTTGGGTGACGCAGTTACTGGTCTTGCTTGCAAAATATACAACTGACCATCAGCAATCGTTCGCTCTACATCTACTGCAAAACCATAAGATTTTTCGATATTTTTTCATATATCATACAATTGTAACAAAAATTCATCTGACACTTTTTGTATGTTTTGTTTGTGTTGTGGGACGTGGATAGATTGTGTTCATACGGTATGCCTTTTGTGTTGTAGCATAGTATATTGTGGGTGTATATTTTTATTGATACGTGGTTTGTTGTTAACTTTTGAAGTTGAAGCAATAAGATACGAATCTGGTGTAATTATTCATCAAACAAGCGCCTCCCCTAGTCACAAACATCATTCTATACGAACTGTATCAGATGTAGAAAGAGGATCTTGCGTAAACATAACTCACGAAACATCACTATCAATCATACGCTGAACAACTATTGCAATACCAATAGCGTCAGTATCAATCTTTTTTTGTTTGCAATAAGAAACAATGCGATCGCTCTGGAGAGAAGTATAACAATCATATATAGCCTTCAAGAGTCAGTCTTTTGCTACAAAAAGATACGTATCAAACTGTCACGCAAAACTATCATCAACTCCATCTTCACACGTTGCACTTGATCTGACTGCAACATATTCTGATCACAACTTTTGGTATGCTTTGTATATCTCATCTATCATATTTTGATCAAAAAAACTATCAACATCCATAGCAAAACGCGTTGATGCACCTATCACAAAAAATTCTGGAACAGCACATCATAAAGCATGCAATTGAGACAAAGATGCTCATTTTCATCATACAAGCTGTGGATTAGTAGATTCTGAGTCTTGTGCTCGGATTATATCTAGCGTAGAAGTATCTGGTCAAAATACCTTTGTAGAAGATGACGTAGAATATGACATAGATTTTTGGTCAAATAAAAGTATATGTACCATATATAAGGACACATCGACAAAAAAAAGAAATATAAAAAAATAATTTGACTAAAACATATGTATTAACTACAATATAATATGTCGACTACTTTCGACGAACTTTAACAAAAAAACATATATGAACAACAAAAACATACAAGATATACAAAAATTTCTCACAACTATCTGACTAAAACACAAAGAAAGTCAGGTGTATATTATTACCTATCAATACTGACAGTTAAGCGCATGAGCTATTGCAAAACATACGGGGATTGCAAGGAGTTCGGTGTATGATATAGCATCAACATTGATCAAAAAATGATTTTTGAAAACAACTATCAAACGATCATCACATCAAAAAAACGAAAAAAGTAATACAAAAAACTTTGTTGCTATCGATCCACACGATATATATACAAAATTGCACGAAAAAAAGAACATACTTGAAAACCAAGCAGAAACATGCTTTTCTCTTTTACCAAGTTTTGAGAAGATTCGTTCTTTTACATGAGATATTCCAAATATCCAATATCATGAATGAAAAGAGTCTTTGACGTACTTTTTCAAAAAAATAGCTGAAGCTGACTATTCATATTCGATTTTTAGCGTTGATGATTTGATCAAACATATTTTTTTTGATCTAGATGAACTATATTCTCATCTCTCACATATACATGTTTCATGAGCAAAACGTATTGTTATTGATACTCCCCTCTCCAGAAAGTACGTCTCTATGCAAAAAAACAAAAACATTCAACGAAAATTCTTGCCACAATGATATGATTTACAAGCAGAAATTACACTCTATAACGACACACTTTTACAGATATCTTTATGAGAACAACCAAGCATTCTTCAGATACAACACAAAACATTTTATACAGCACAAAAGACGATTTTTGACTATATGCGACAGACAATAACAAATAGCTAACTATACTTACTATTATTTGCGTTGGGTAACAAAATGTTATATAATACTATACGAACTCTTACTTTATATATAGTCTCATAAAAAATATATGTATATTCTTTTACAAAAAGAACATGGAGAAACACTATGGCACAGAAAATGAGTTATTGAAGATATAGCAATAACTCAATGAAGAAAAGTAGAAAGTATTCTAAAACCAGTTAAAAACATTCCTTTGGATCTATCAATAGATCATGATGATACAATAACACATATTGCATTATGAAAAGATCTTTTGTGAAAAAACAGCAATTATGTTTCTTTGATTACAACAAAGAAAAATTTACTATTGGCACTCGTAAAAGTGTGAAACTGATTTGAAAACCTTACTTTTGAAGAGAAAAAAAAATTTTTCAATACCACATGGGAAAAATCCTGGGCGAATCATAATATATGAGGGAAAGTAGCTTTTCAAGTAATGCCTCTCTACTCTCCTTATGAAATTTACTCAAGTAGATGATGGAAAATCCACATTAGTATAAAAAAATGATTTGAAAAAATACTATCAGAAACTTTTTTTCATAAATGATGGTATTTTAAAACAAACGGAAATCTTTGAACATATTTTAATGGCATAAAAGAAGCATGAATAACTATTTATGTTGGATCATATAAAGATATGATTAGTATAGCTTGAGAAATATACAAAACGCATTTTGATAAACTAACCACAGGGTTTGAAGATATAAATCAAAAAACAGGTGAAACAATTACAATTTGATCATGAACAGACATACACGTTTTTCCTTGAATATCAGCAAGATTTGATATTGCAAAAACAAGACAGTATATAGAAAACAAAAAATATACTGATTATGCAATACATAGTCACACAGGATATAGTTGAATTCCGATATTAGTAACTGACAATAAAAAGTACGATCAATATTATCATGCACGATGTAACACAACTAATAAGGCAAATCGTAATTTTTATTCAAATGAAATAAAAAAAATATATGATGACGCTCTTCAAGAATTACAGAAGGATTTCTGAACTGATTTCGTTTGAATATAAGAATATACTATTTTAATTGTGTTTGCATTTGAGAACAAAAAGCTATACAATAGCCATAAAAATATCTATTTTATATTTATTGAGTGTAAGTTATGACAGACACATCTTCTCAAAACCTTTCCAATAAAACCATAGCTATCATGTGAGGTCTGGGGTACATCGGTGCTCATGTGTATATACAACTCATAGAACAATGACACACGGTTGTTATTTTTGACAATCTTTCTCAAAGCTCTCTGACAACGATGGCAGATCTAGAAGATATAACCAATGAAGAAGTGTTATTCGTAGAATGAAACATCTCAAACAAAGAACAACTATCTCAACTGTTTGTTAGATATCCTACAATAGAAACTATCGTTCATTGTGCACATGCAAGGGGTTTGGATGACAACCAACAATCGACGTTTTTGTATTATGAAACAAACATAACGTGAACATTGCATCTTTTGCAAGCAATGTTAGAACACAACATCAAAGATATAGTGTATTGTTCAAGTGCTTCATTATACGATGCAAAGCGTATCGCTCCTCCCTTCCACGAGACAGATGCAGTTGTAGCACATGATGCTTTTACCACAAGCAAATATATGTGAGAATGTTTGTTGCAGGATTTGGCACGCCGTGAGTGAATCAATTGTGTTTCATTGAGAATAAGCAAAGCAATTTGACTCCATCCATCAGGAATACTTGGAAATAAACACCTTTTGGAACCGCATGATCTTATTAGTCTACTCTTTGCTGTTGCAAAAAAAAGATTCCCTCACTTCACATTATATGGTAACGATTACAAAACCAAGGACGGAAGTTTTGCTTGGGATTATGTACACATTCAGGATGTCGCCAAGGCATTTTGACAAGCAATAAACTATATAGATAGTCACAATCTAGAACGCAGACAAAAACATATGTCTTGAGGATGGTATCAAAACATCAATATCTGATATGGTCAGTGAACAACTGCCCTCACATTGGTACAATGGCTAGAAGATATATCCTGACAAGAAATTCCGTATTTGGTAGAAGAACGTTATGAGTGAGACAATACATCAAATATTGTAAGTACAGACAAAGCCAAAAAACTATTGTGACGAGAACATCAACATATATTGCAAACTGCACTACAAGATGTTCGAAGATACGTCAAACATCTCTAAATTTTTTATTATTTTGTATACAAGTATGACCAAAATAGATTACAATGCATTATCACTAGAAATGCACAAAAAATACAAATGAAAACTTACAACAAAATCCAAAGTACCACTTGAAACACAAGCAGATCTTGCTACATACTACTCTCCTTGAGTTGCTGCGCCTTGTCTTGCAATCCACAAAGACCCATCTCTTGCACCAACATATACACGAACCAACAATACAATTGCAGTTATTAGTGATTGAACAGCTGTTTTGTGACTGTGAAATATTGGATGACTCGCATCATTACCAGTTATGGAATGAAAAGCAATTTTGTTTAAACATTTTGGGAATGTCGATGCTATTCCTATAGTTTTGGATACACAAGATCCTGATGAAATCATCAGAACAATCTGTAATATTGCACCAAGTTTTGGATGAATAAACCTAGAAGATATCAAAGCTCCAGAATGTTTCTACATCGAAGAACAACTACAACAAAAACTCTCAATCCCAGTCTTTCATGATGATCAACATGGAACAGCAATCGTAACGTTGGCATGACTTATCAATGCATCTAAACTCGTTAAAAAAGAGATTACCTGACTCAAAATCATCGTTCAGTGAGCTTGAGCTGCTGCGATCGCTGTCGTCAAGTTACTAGAAGCATACGGTGTAGAACATGTTATTATGTTTGATAGTACATGAGCAATCTATCCAGGAAGAGAAAGAATGAATCCCTACAAAGAATCTATCGCACATCTCAACAAAGACACATTTACATGATCATTGCACGAAGGTTTGGTTGGAGCTGATGTTTTTATTGGACTATCATGACAAGAAAATAGTATCGATGCACATGTAGTCTCAACCATGGCACACAAACCAATTGTTTTCGCAACCTCAAACCCATCTCCAGAAATCACTCCAGATGAAGCAAAAAAATGATGAGCATATATAGTCGCAACATGAAGAAGTGACTACCCTAACCAAATAAACAACGTCCTTGCATTTCCATGAATTTTTAGATGAATTTTTGATGGTAAAATACCACAAATCGAAACTGAACACAAACTCGCTGCTGCTGAAGCAATAGCTGCATACGTCATGCAACCAACACCCGAAGAAATTATCCCAAACGCTCTTGATATGCACGTAGCAAACATCGTAGCCGAAGCGGTCAAAAGTGTCAGTCTCGATTTTGATGAAAGTGAAGAAGTTAACCCTAACCCAAAAATATATACCAAAAAAGATGACTCAGACGATGTAGAAGAAATTTCAGATCCAGAAGATTTGGCGTACATAGACGCGATGCTTCTTGATGATACACTCAACGACTCACAAGCTGCCTAAAAATTTTACTCCCTTGTACCGCATGAATACCATACTCAAAAAATTCTTTACTGACGATACGATGTCTGTTTTGCTCAAACAAAATACGCCATATCTTCGTAAACAATGAAAACCTGGCAATCGAGAAACACATATTGGAAGGAAAAAAATCACCAAACATGAGCTCGAAGACCTCATAGACGCAGTTTATAGTGAAGTTGCAGCAAGTGATGATTCTTTTATCGAGATAGACAAAAGACATTCCAAAGTCATCCAACATGGCACATACAGAATTGTGATAGTTTTTCCGCCATTGTCAGATGGGATAGAAATGACAATCGTAAGACCTGTTGTTTTTATGCATTTCGAAGATTACGAGATGTCAGAAAACGTCAAAAACATGCTCTTGCATGAAGCAAAATGAATACTTGTTTCTTGAAGTCCTTGATCATGAAAGTCTACATTTGCACAATCCCTCGCTGAACAATACGTTATGCAAAAAAAAGTCGTTAAAACTATCGAAGCACCTCGTGATTTGCAAGTTCCTGACGAAGTAACGCAATATAGTTTTTCTCATGGATCTCATGACGAAATCAGAGATATTCTTTTGCTTTCAAGACCTGACTATACGCTCTACGATGAGGTAAGGAACGTACCTGATTTTCACCTTTTCAAAGATTTGAGACTGACGGGAATTGGACTGTTGTGAGTGATTCATGCAACAAGAGCTATTGATAGTATCCAGAGATTTTTGGGTCATATAGAAATGGGAGTTATTCCTCAAGTAGTTGATACAGTAGTATATATGGACGCCTGACAAATCAAAGAAATTTATCAACTTGCACTACGTGTCAAAGTTCCCGCTGGGATGATGTCAGAAGACCTTGCTCGTCCCGTGATAGAAGTCAGTAGTTTTTTTTCTCAAAAAATCATGTATGAAATATACACATACTGAGAACAAACGATGGTTATTCCTCTCGAAGACATCGAAACTGCACAAAACCAAAAAACAACATGAATCCAAGCCATGGCCAAAAGCTTCGTCCAAGACTATTTTGCACAGCGTTTGGACATACAACACTACGTCACACTCAAATGACAAACTGTCTTTTTGTATGTTGATGACAAAAACAAATGAGCAATCATCTGAAAAGCTGGTGAAAAAATACAAATCGTCGAAAAAGAACTCTGACTGAGTGTGTCAGTTAGAGATATTCTTGACCTGCCTATCGCAGCAATCGACGTCAAACTCATCGACACGACCAACAACTGATGTATTCTACAATTTCCAGCAACTCGATCAAATCGTTCAGCAACAATCTTGACATGAAATCACGTCGAAGAAGTCAAAATAAATGCACAATCACAAGCCCACATCAACCAAAAATACCTCGTTAAGAAAATACAGAAAAGATGATTTGTTGTTTTGGAGTAGGTTATATTTCATAAAGTATAAAAAAACTTTATCAAAAAAACAATCATGAATAGTTCACATAAAAATATTGATACAGAATTAATTAAAATACGGATTTATGGATGAGAAACAAAAAATTTAGACTTCAAAGAAAGATTTGATTTTTCAACAAAAGAAACAAAAGCATCCTTTGTTAAGGACTTTTTGGCAATGGCAAATACAAAGTGATGATGAAGACTACTTATTGGTTTTGATGATAATAAAGAGTGTATATGAATTGATCATGATGATTTACCTAAATATGAGATTACAAGGTTACATGACATCATAAAAGAATATAGTGACCCGATGCTAATTTTCGATATTCATAATGAGATATTTGAAAAGAAAAACATTGTGATTATATATATTAACGAATTTTTGAAAGAACCTATTATATGCAAAAAAGACTGTGGGAGCGAATTACATAAGTGAAAAATCTATCATAGAACAGATTGAGCAAAGTCCCAACCTGTTGATAATAGTGAAGATATGAGAAAATTAATAAATTTGTCAATTGAAAAATCAAAGGAAGATATGGTTCAGACACTTCATAGAATAATTTCATGATGAAGTATCAAAAAGGAAATTTTATTTGAAGAAGAAATTAATAATCTTCTAAGGTGTTTTAATCAAAAACAAACAACTAGAAAACCATCATTTGAAATATTTCTTCTTCCTCAAAAAAACATAAAATTACCAATTAAGAATCTAGAAAAGCTCATTAGAGATAGCATTATCAGTTTACCAAGTGGTAATTATCCAACCATCATTCCTAATCAACAGGACATATCACCAATAGAAGGATGAAAATGACTTAGTTTAGATTTTTTACCATATTCTGCAGATTCATATGAATTATTTCATTTTTGATTAAACTGATTTATTTGATATAAATCAACATTCCTGAGAGATGAAATAACATCTAAAGAAATTAGTATGGTGTACTTTGTTCGAAGGTTATTAGAACATGTTTATTTTTTAAAAAACATCGTCAAAAACGATGAAACGGTTTTTGATTGATGATTAAAAATTACTCTAAAGTTAGAATGAATAAAAGATTTTAAACTAAAAGATAGTGGTTATCGATCAAGAGATTTTAAAAGTATTACAGATGAATTTTGAGTAAAAGATATAGTCTTTGACTCAAAAGAACTTCTAAATGATCCTGACAACATATTAAAGAATATTATAGCAAGTGTATTTTATTACTTTAATTTCAAATGAGATTATTATGAGGGAATTATACCAAAACTAATTGATAAAGCCAAACAGGCAAATCAATATCAATAATTAAATTTTCTCTACTGCAACTAAAAAAAAGTAACTGATCGAACTATGGAAATAAACACATCAAAAACAGAGAAAAAATTCTCTGTTTTTTTTTGATGCAATTAATAAGCTAAAAATTGGAATTCAGTATATTCTACTATAGCTAAAAAAAATAATTCGTTTCTATATAATAATTTGTACTTGCGATGATATCAAAAAAAATACTTTCACTGATCATAATTACAATATCAGCTATAATTGCAGCTGCTATATTAATGATACTGCATAATTATTCAATAGTACAACACTTCTCACCAATATGAACCGTAGAGCAATATCCTTATTGAACACAAGATTCTATATTGTTATATATACTATTGTTTATGATATTTATTGTTCAGTCAATTTATATAGCGTATTCTTATTATAAAATAAATAGTAGTTTATTTTTATTTTGGCAAACATCAGTCAATATAGCATCGATAGCTTTACTAATGTTGAATAACTTATTTTTTACAGATTGAATATATGTTCAATTTCCGATATTAAGCCTAATTCTTCTATCTTGATATTTCCTTGTAAAAACAAAAGTAAAAAACAGACTCAATAAAGCTTTCAAACGACTATCTTTATCACTAATAATATTTCTTTTAGTCTGTATAGTGTGAATATTTACAAATAATTTGTTTGGCGGAACAGAACAAAGTATACGAAATATTACATACTGAATTTTTATATTTAAAGGTATCGTACTAGTCATATCACTAACAATACTACTTGTTTTATCTATATGGAATTTATTTGTCTTTCTAAGATCTTTAAATAAGTGAACGCAAAAAGATATATCTACAGTTGTTTTTTGTTTACGATGTTTTTTTCTTTGAACTATATGGATCCTTTTTGAGTGGATTAGCCCAAAGCTAGCTTTTGTTAGTCGAAGCATCTTTTATCTATCTATAGCTATAGGTATTATTTATTTCGTCATTAATAAACGACAAAAAAAAGAAAAAACACGAATATATGTATGAGTTATATGACTTTTCTTATTGTTATTACCTCATGTTTTTACTAATGAAAATATATCCAGAAATCCAATACACAAATATAACATCTCAGAATCCACAAATCCAAAAAACAGAAATGACATATTGGATACATGCAATTTACCAAGACGCTCCAATTGGACTCGTAAGTGAATAACAATACAAAATCGATTAACTCCATGTACACAAAGATTTCGACACTATTACTATGACAAAGATATTTTTAGGATGTTTCCATTTTTTATGTTTCTTTTTTTAGTAACATTTTACTTATATGTTCGTATAGTGTTCTTTCGATGAATTAGTAAAAATAATGAATAGATTGAGCCATCTAGAAGCAAAGTTAACAAAAACAGAGAAAAAATTCTCTGTTTTTTTTTGATGGAATTAGTAAGCTAAAACTCAAGGTTAACAAATTTATACAAGAATTCAGTCAGTCTATTCCTTTTTTATTATAATCTATATGCTGTATATGATAAAAAATAGAAAAATTTGTTTTCTTGCTTAGAAAAAAGGAGCGAAAAGTTGCTTTTACATATATGAAATTTATAATTAATTATACTACAATCTAATGATTTAATATCTCAAATAAATAACAAATGGTTGAAAAATGAAAATTAAGAATTAATATGGGAAAATCTCCTAAACATGAAGAAGAAGGAGAGGAAATAAGCTCTCGTCTAAAAATTAATATGGGTAAATTTCCTAAACATGAAGAAGAAGCTCCTAAACATGAAGAAAAAAGAGAAGAAACAAGCTCTCGTCTAAAAATCAATATGGGGAAACCTATTACCCCTTCTGAAATGTTAGAAAAATTTCGATCTGATTTAGAACCATTAAAAGAATACAATGAAAACACTTATTCTTTATATCCTGAAATTTGTGGAAAAGAAGATGCCCCTGCAATTGCTACTAAAATTAGCATAGAAGATGTAGATATATTTGTTAATTCTGTTGCAGACGGATTAGGAGGTAGTGGATGAAGAATGGTAATGATTGATGGCGATACTTTGCTAGATAAAGGAAAAACTGTTACTCATGCATATATAGCTTCAAGAACTGCACATTATGTACTTTCTCAAATTATAAAGAATAATCCTAAAGCACTGGTTAATAATAATTTTAAAGAAGTGTTTGAAGAAAAACTAAATCAAGAGTTTCAAAAACTCAAAAAGATCTTTGGAGAGAGAACAAAAAAACTTAAAGGGGTGAATTACCCAACTACATTAGCTACTTCAATAATTCAAAGAGATAAAACATCAACAAAAGTGCAGTGTTTATCTATTGGGGATTCTCCAATTTTCATTATAACACCTGATTGTGTTTATACATCATTAGAAGAAGAAACTGGTGATGCTACTTTGGGAAACGACATAGTTTGCAGTGACAAAAAAATAAACTTAAAACATAAAGAATTTTCTTTTGATATAGACGTACCAATAATCGTTGTGAATTGTTCAGATGGTTTTGTGAAGTTTGTAATTCCTGAATCAGAAGATGTATCAGATATAGAAAAAGCATTTAAAGAAAAAACGTTAAATATAAAAAAAATATTTGAGTTTCTTAAGCTGGTTCTAACAAGTAATATTGAGGAAGAATATGAAGATTGGAGTAAATGAAAAGAACCAGATGATTCAACTATTTCAGTCTCTGATTTAACTACTAATCCCGAAATTTATAATAAATTACTAGAAAATCTAAAAGAAAAACAAATTAAACAAATATTTTAATCGGGTAATTTTCGCCCCCTAAAAAATAAGAGAAACGACATCACATCAAAAACAGAGAAAAAATTCTCTGTTTTTTTTTGATGCAATTAGTAAGCTAAAACTCAAGGTTAACAAACCCATACAAGAATCCAGTCAGTCTACTCTTTTTTTATGTTGTTTTTGCACTACTATGTTACTTTCCAAACTTTTTGTTCGTACATCCAAAGAATCTATCAAAGACGAACCGTCAGTCAATGCTCAGTATCTCATCAGAGGGTGATTTATCCACAAAGTGATGGCATGATGTTACACATATCTGCCATTTGGTCTACGTGTACTCAATAAAATCGAAGCAATCATCCGCAAACATATGCAAAAGGTCGGAACAGAAATCGTCATGACTGCGCTCTCGCCTATGGAGATACGAAAAAAATCAGATAGACTAGATACTATCGATGTTTTGATGAAGACTTCTGGTGCAAATACTATATCAGCAAACAAATCAAGTAACGAATACATTCTCAACCCAACGCATGAAGACTCAGTCACACCGCTTGTCTGACAATGGATCAAATCATACAAAGATCTTCCAATCTCTGTCTTCCAATTTCAATCCAAATTTCGTAATGAAGCAAGGGCAAAGTCTGGACTTTTGCGTGGACGTGAATTTCGTATGAAAGACATGTATAGCTTTCATCGTGACAAAGAAGATCTCATGCAATACTATGACCGTGTCAAACAATCATATATGGACGCATTTCACGAACTCTGACTTGGTGAGGGGACAATGATCACAGTTGCAAGTGGGTGAGACTTTACTGACGAATTTAGTCACGAATTTCAGACAATTTTACCAATTGGAGAAGATACACTCTTTATCGGTCAGGACAAATCTTTTGCTTACAACCAAGAAGTCACTCCTTCACAAGCTCCAAATCTTCAAGATCCAAACGAAACTATGAAGCCTTTTGAATCAGTTTTTGGCGAAAATATCGTAAGCGTGGAACGTTTGGTTGAGTTTTTTGATATTCCAGCATGGAAAACAGTTAAAACAATGCTCTATATCGCGGATGACAAGCCCGTTGCATGTAGTGTCCGTGGAGACTATGAAATCAACGACCTCAAACTCAAAAAAGTATTGAACTGCAAAACACTAAGAATGATGACAGAAGATGAGATTCTGACGCACACGGGCGCACAGATAGGATATGCAGGACCAATCGGACTTCGCAGTCAGATAGAATTTTTTGCCGATGATAGTATCGCAAACTTGATCAATTTTGAGTGTGGAGTCAATCAGACCAACTACCATGCAATCAATGCAAACCGAGACAGAGAACTTCCTCGTCCAGCAGAGTTTCATGATTTCAAACTTGCAAAAAAGTGAGACATTGAGCCTAGTAGTTGAATCGTCTATGATGTCCAACCATGATGTGAAATTGGTAACATTTTCCCACTCGAGACGAGGTTTAGTGATATTTTTGGTGTATCGTATATGGATGAAACCAATCAGAGACAACAAGTAATGATGTGATGTTACGGAATTGGTCCTTCGAGGATTATGGGAGTAATCGTCGAGAAATATCATGACGACAAATGAATTATCCGACCTACAAATATCGCTCCGTTTGACGCAATGATTGTCCCAGCAACACCAGACGCATTTGAAGAAGCCAAAAAAGAATATCTGACACGTTTGGACGCATGAGAAGATGTATGTTTTGATGATCGTGATCTACGTTTTGGAGAAAAGATGGGTGATTGGGAATTGTGGGGAATACCTGAAGTCGTGATTTATGGGAAAAAAGGGAGAGAGGTGAAAATGAGGGGGTAAGGTTTGAATGTAGGGACGCAATTTTTTATTACTTACAAAGTAATATTTATGAACTTATTTTTAGATACTAATATTTACCTTAATTTTTATCACTATAGCGATGATGAAATTGACGAACTAAAAAAAATCTTAGTTTTAATTGAGGCATGAAAGTTAAAGTTATTTGTAACTGATCAGTTGATTAATGAGTTTAATAGAAATAGAGAAGCAAAAATTCAAGATGCACTCAAAATATTTTTAGAATGAAAATTTAAGAATTTTCCAAACTTGATAAAAGGAGAAGTCGATTATGATAATTTAGTTAGGGCAAAAAAAGATTATGATAAATATAAAAAAAATATTCAAAAAAATATAAAAAGTAGAATACTTGAATATTCGCTTGATGCGGATAAGATCATTAGTGAATTATTTGATATATCTAAAAAATACACAATGAATGAAGATATATTAATGAAAGCAAAAAATAGATACGATGTATGAAACCCACCAGGTAAGGGTAATTCATATTGAGATGCTATAAGTCGAGAGTTATTGTTGTCAAAATTTCCTGAATGAGAAGAGTTAATATTTGTTTCAAATGATAAAGATTACAGATCTATTATAGATAACAACAAAATCAACCCATTCTTAGTACAGGAACGAGGAAAGCAGAAAGAAACCGATTTGATCTTCTATCCATCATTATGATGATTCTTCAAAGACAAATTTCCCAATATTAAATTATCAACTGATTTACAAAGAGAAACGAGAATTGATAGTTTTATTAATAGTTTATCATTTTCTTCAACAAGAAGAAACCTACATAAATTAAAAGTTATTTTTCCAATTCAAGAGGGAGAATATATTAAAATCATTGATGGTATGTTAGACAATAATCAAATTTATCGAGTAGGACAAGATGAAGACATTAAACTACTATTTCATCAAATTATTGATCAGTTCTTTGACACACTTGAGTATAGCAAGCAAATTGAAGTAATAAAAAAGTTTTGATATAGTTGAGAGGCTTGACTCCCATTTTAAATATTCAATAATTGCCGCACTCTATAAAGTGAGCTTGATAAAAGTATAAAATGATTATTAAAAGTAAATTTAGGTCTAAATTAGCAAATAATGCTACTTCTAAACGAATTTTTCCAGGAAATATAGAAATAACATAATGCCAGAAAAATTAATACAAAAAAACAGAGAAATATTTCTCTGTTTTTTTTGATTTAGAAATTTATTTTTCAAATATTATCTTTAACTTTTCAACTAAAGTTGCATGCGTATTTTGATCTTGTGCATCTTTCCAGATTTTTGCAAAATCACTGTGGTTCATGCTTGATAAATGTTGAAAGAATTTTTCTTGTATTTTTTTTGCAATTTCTCATAAAGTTTGATCTGGCATTTTACTCATATCTCTAGACATAAATGCTTGAATTAGCAAGATATGATCTTCACCTGGATTTAGGAGAACTTGATGCATAGCAACTTTTCAATCTTCTGTATTAAGTCAATAAATTTTTTCGAAAAGAGTAATAAATGATTCCATATAAAAATTAATTTTTTTAGCAGTATGTAGTAAATCAGGAATATCTTTTTCAAACTGTGCAAATTGTTTCATTATATCTGATTCAAAAGAATCACCTAATTTTTGTTTTTTTGAACTAAAATCTTCTGAGTTATTTCTTCAATCTCAATTTTCAATAGACATAGTATTTATTAACTTTTAAAAAAATAATATTATACTTTAGTCAATAAGTTACAATAGAATTTAGTAAAAATATTTTACGCACAATTTCAAATAAAAACCAGAACATTTTGTCATACGTGAAGATCTATAAAGAACTCCAACAGGGTCAGATTATTCTTGGTCTTTTTTTACTATTGACTTCTAAATTAAAAATCTTTAAATATATAATATTTTTATATTTGAGTATATTATGAAAGAAAAACAAGATTATTGAAAAAAAGTAGATGCTTTGAGCCCTTATTTAGTAGCACTTTTGGGAATATTAGCATCAGCATATTTGATTATCAGCAAAACAGATATCATAAATATTATGACAGAAAAACCAAAAATGGAAGAAGCAGTAACAAAACCCGAAATCAAAAAAATAGATTCAATATGAAATTATAATATAAATTTCTTGGATTCTTGATTAAGTAAAAGCGAAAAAGAACAATATCGACAAAAAATACTACAAGTTTATTGAGATGAATTATGAAATAGTGATAGTATTTTTATACAACTTTGATCAAGTACGATAACATGAACATCAGAAAGTGAGGAGACATGAGCCACAAGTTCATTTAGCAAAGCAACATGAATCGAAAAGCACAAGATGTGAAAGAATACTTTCATTTTGATACCTCCAATACAAAAACCTGAAATAGAAAAATAAGAAGCATAGGAAAATATAACTATCAGATTCTTGCATCAAACATTTTTTCGAAGGAGAACTTCATAAACTCAAAAGTATAAAATGTATGCATAAGCTCCAAAATCTCAAAATCTAAGATTTGACCTTTATTATTATGAGGATCTACAATCTTTTGAGGAGAAATTCATCAATATGCATGATCATCTTGGAGATTATTATCTAACCATTCATTTTTCAGTCAAGAAACAACAAACGAAGTATTTCAGTGCTTCATACTTTTTAGATAGGAATAAATCTCTGAAATTTCTTCCCAAGATGATGGAGCATATAGCGTCTTCGTCTTACCAATCTTTCCAAACATTTCCAAAAAAGCCTCATAAGAGTGTCCTCAATCATTCCAAATTGGTGATCTATAATAGGTCGTATTTATACTTCTGATGTCATCTATAAAATCTGCAAAACTTCTATCTTTAGAATTAAAACTAATAAGCAAAGAAGCGGATGAAAATATGGACATTCAAAAAAGCAATAAAAACGGAATTACTTTATAATAAAGAGTATCCATAGGAGTGTATCATTCTACATCTGTATTCATAACCCATCAAAAATGTACCAGAAAAAGAAGAGAAAAACCAAGTTTTTTCAAAATTGGTCATACCGCATCTTTTATTTTAGAGATTCAGTGTGATTTCAAAAAAGCAATCTCTCGTATTTTTAATAATTCAGGAGCACTTACTCATACTCGGTTTTGTCTTTCTTCAGGATATACTGATATTCGTTTATTTCAAATATAGACAAAATATGTAGAGTTTTGTTCTGTTAAGATCGATTCTCAAGGTTTCTTTCAAATGTTACCTAGTAAGACTTCTTTTGAGAAATTCAAAGGAAGAAGAGAACACATCAATCAAACTCGATAGCAGTCAGGATAATTTCATTGTTTAATATTATTGATTGATTCTCTATTATGCTGAGTTCGGTCTGCTTTTTTTCGAGAGAGCCCCTTTGTCAAAAAATCTCATTCAGATTCATTGAGAGGAGAAAGTCATGCTCAACGAAATTTTTCATAATGTATACTGTTTGGATCTTTTAAATCCGTCCGAAACTTAAACTTTTTTTCTAAAAAGTCTCTTTTTTCACGAAAAGAAAGTTGAGACTCTTGGTTTTTGATTGTAGCTTCTTGATCCAAAACAGAAATGATATGAGATTTGGCTTCTTCCCGGTTTTTACATCAAGAAATAACAGTATCTTTATCTTGAACAAGTGAAAGGTAGAAAGTAGATAATTCAAAATGCTTCTCATCAAATGAATCATTCTCTATGTTTCTTTTCAAAATAAAATTACATACATTGGAGTGTAAAGGATTACTTTCGCTTTGTAATGCATCTAACCTATAAATTAACGCTTCACAGGTTACTCAGGACGATGGGATATATATATGATTCATTTTAGGATTATCTAATACATACTTCTTAAATCAATCCAAATTATCAACAACACCCTCCAAAAAGACAGCTGTTTTTTGATACAAATCAAGATCTCTATATTTTTGTCCATCAGTATTCACACTTGCAAACAAAACATCAAAAATTCAGTTATCCATTTCTTCAAGAGAGGTGGCTTCAAAAAGATACAAAAAATTATTCTGACGAGAATCTATGTTGGTCACTTTTGATTCAGTCTTTTCTATTGATTGAGTCTGAGATGCCTTTAGTTTTTTAGACTTCTTTTTTTCTTTTACTTCCTCTTTTGTTTCTTTACACAAAAAAATAAGCATATCAACCATATGCATAAAATGACGTCAATCATATCAAGGTGCATTTTTACGATTTTTCAAAAACAAATCGATAGTAAACTCTCATTCATAAACAGACAAAACATGTCTAAGTGCAATGAGTATCTTTTGAAAAGACAAAGAAGCTTTGCCATTAACAAAGAAGCTTGCACCCTTCATATGCTTTTTTAGAATAGAAATATTCTTTTTATAGTGAGGTCTTCAGTCTTTCAATAAGTATGTTAATATATCGTACTTTGGAGCATTCTTTATATTATGTGAAAAGTGCAATTTTGGTTGTAGTTGCAATCAACAAAATATACTATACGAATCAGAGTTCTGTATAGAATTAGATAATTTTTGTTGAGATAAATACGCTAGTAAGTTTTTCTGAGAAACAGCATCATATTGCAAAAGATCATACAATAATTTAGAAAACAAAATACAATTTGATTCAGTATGCTCGAGCGTAGTAAACTTATCCTCAAATACAGAAACATACTCTTCTGGCAAGTCAGAAATCTGTCATTGTATAATATCACGGATAGGTAGATTCTCTTTATGTAATTTGTTTTTGATAAAACGAACAAAATCAGCGGTACACTTACTACCTAGAAATTCATGAAGCAAAAATGATGTCGTACTAAAATCAGTCAGAGAAACTATTTTGTTTTTTGTAGTATGCAACAACGTCTTTCGTGATTTTTGTTTTGAAGATCATACATTATAGTTTTCAGCACTTAATACATTTTTATCAAAACCATCAGGATTACTTTTACTCATTATTAAAGGAAAACTAAATATCTTTAGTGTATTATATATACATTTGGTTTTTTTACAAAAAACAAGAAAATCAAAAAAAAATATAATTCTATGAAACTTTCTTTTTAGCGTAGAAAAAAGCAACATCACACAAGGTGATGTTACTATTTTTTCGACATAAATGTCGAACGCGTCTCAAGCGTATATCTATTTACATAGACACGTATTGTATATGATTCTGATGAAGAGATGCAAGGAGTAATAAAAGATTTACGCTTTATTGACACACCCCAACTCCTCTTCTAATAATGATACTTTTTGCCTTGTTGGATTGTTGTTGCTCTATAAATCTGTTCAAAAAGTACAAGTTTTGCTAGTCAATGGGGCATAGTTGCTGCTCCAAAGGAAAATGTCTTGTCTATGTGTGTCGATAGCAGTGAGCTATCAATACCATATGGTCCCCCAATCACAAAAACAGTATGGTCGTGTGCTTGTCAAAACACAAGATCAACAAATCATTCAGAATCAAGCTGTTTTCATTCTTTGATAAGTAGGACTTTGAGTCGGTCAGTATATTTTTTGGAGAGAATATCTACGATTTGAGCTGTTTCTTCTTGGATGCTTATGTGAGCTTGCGAGTGTTTTGCAGGGCGAATATCAACACATTGTACAAATTTTCATAATCTTTTTTGGTATTCTTGTATTGCTTGTGCAAAGTGTTTATCTGAATCACTAACCGCAAGTATCTGAATCATACACAAAAAAATCGAATTAAATACAACAGTGTATATATATCATTTGAAGAAAAGCAAGGACACAAAAAATTTTGACGTTGTAAAATACCATTGCAAAACCTATACTAAATAGCTACTACTCAATTATTAGACTGATTTATATTTGTATTTTCCATGGCAACTTCACCCAAAACGGTATGAACGCATCTTGTTATTGTAGAGTCTCCTGCCAAATCAAAAACTATAACAAAATATCTCTGACCTGGATATACAGTCATGGCATCGTATGGTCATGTCTCTGATTTGCCTTCCAAAAATATTGGTATCGATATAGACAAAAAATTTGAACCGACATATGAAATTTCTCAAGACAAGAAAAAAGTGATAGCAGATCTCAAAAAAACTGCAAAGTCTGTAGATAAAGTCCGAATCGCAACTGATGAGGACCGTGAAGGAGAAGCTATTGGTTGGCATGTATGTAATGCACTTTGACTCGACGTTGCAACAACAGCAAGAATAGTTTTCCACGAAATTACAAAACCAGCAATCACACATGCAATCCAAAACCCAAGACTCATCAACAAAGATTTGGTAGACGCTCAGCAAGCAAGAAGAATATTAGACAGACTTGTATGATACGAAATGTCTCCTGTACTTTGGAAAAAAGTTAAAACCTGACTAAGTGCATGAAGAGTGCAATCCGTGGCTGTTAGAGTTTTGGTTGATAGAGAAAGAGAGATTATTGAGTTTGCTCATGATAGTTTTTACAAATCAGTTGCTACATTTTTGTTGGACAATAAAGTCGAACTTGAAGCAAAATACAAAAAAGATTTTAAGAAAGAATCAGATATACAATCATTTCTTGAAAGATGTCAGGCATCATCTTTTGTTATTGATTCTATAGAGACAAAACCTGGTAAAAAGTCCTCCTCTGCTCCGTTTACAACATCGACATTGCAACAAGAAGCAAGTAGAAAAATATGACTAGGAGTAGGAAGAACCATGCAACTTGCACAAAAACTATATGAAGCTGGACATATAACCTACATGAGAACAGACTCAGTCAATATCTCCGAAACAGCTATCCAATGAGCAAAAGAACAAGTTTTGGCTCAGTATGGACAAGAATATAGCAAACCTACTACATATAGTGGAAAATCAAAATGAGCTCAAGAAGCACATGAATGTATCAGACCAACAAATTTTTGAGTCTTGGATGCGTGAGCAGATGCACAACAAAAAAGACTATATCAATTGATTTGGAAAAGAACAGTTGCATCACAAATGGCAGACGCATTGTTAGAAAAAACCAAGGTTACAATTACCTGATCTCAGCTAAAAGATGTATTTTTGGCAGAATGAGAAGTTATAAAATTTGATTGATTTTTGAGAGTTTATACAGAAGGAAATGACAATGAAGATGAAGAAACATCTGGACTTTTGCCACCAATGAAGCAGTGAGAAACACTTGATTATAAGACAATCATCAGTACAGAAACTTTCAAAAAGCATCCGCCGAGATATACTGAAGCAAGTTTGGTCAAAAAACTAGAAGAAATGTGAATATGACGTCCTTCTACGTATGCTCCAACAATTTCTACTATCCAAAAAAGATGATATGTTGTCAAAGAATCAAGAGACGGAGATAGTGCTGACATCCAACAATTTGTATTGGACAAAAACCATGGCATACAAACCCTCACACTACAAAAAATCGTCTGAGCAGAAAAAAACAAGTTATTTCCTACAGATATTGGTATCGTCGTGACAGACTTTTTGGTAGAAAATTTTACTGATATTCTAGATTTTAATTTTACTGCATCTGTAGAAGAACAATTTGATACAATTGCAGATGGAGAGCTTTCTTGGCAAAAAATGTTACAGGATTTTTATGGACCATTTCATGCAGAAATAGAAAAAACTATCGGCGAAGCCGAAAGAGCATCTGGAGAAAGACAACTATGAACCGATCCAAAAACATGAAAACCTGTCATCGCAAGAATTTGAAGATACGGACCAATCGTTCAAATATGAGACGCTGAAGACGAGAACAAAACATTCGCATCTATAACGAGCCCATTATCATTGCAAACAATAACACTCGAACAAGCCTTGCCGCTCTTTCAGTTGCCAAGAGATTTGTGAAATTGGCAAGAAAAACCACTTGTCGTCTCAATAGGAAGATTTGGTCCATACGTCAAGCGATGATCGATATTTGCTAGCATCAAAAAAGACAGCTGACTTGATCCATACACAGTCACATATGATGAAGCACTTGTTGTCATGCAAGAAAAAATTGAATCTGACAAAAACAAGTATATCAATACATTTGATCACGAATGAAATACCATTGAAGTTCTCAACTGAAGACGATGACCTTACATCAAATACAACAAAAAAAACTTCAAAATACCAAAAGACAAAGAAGCGAGTACGTTAACAAAACAACAATGCATAGACCTTATATGAGATGCAATCAATATCCCAACCAAAAAAGCTACTACAACAACCAAAAAGAAAACAACAAAAAAAGCGACAGCTAAGAAGAAAGTAGCAAAAAAAGCGATGACGAAAAAAGCTTAAAAAAATAAAATTAGTCAAATTATTTGTCTAAAATAAAAGTAGTATGAAAAAATTATTCATAAATGAAAAAGATATTATTGCAGCAATAAAAAATGAAGAAAAAATAAAAAACAGGTGGGATATAAAAATATTATTAGAAAAAAAATGTTGAGATTGAAGATTCATAATTCAAAAACTAATAGATGGTTTAGGATTTTTGAGGTACGATTTTATGCGGGTTAATTCTGATCGAACTAGTCAATCTGAAGAAGAACCAGATGGAGTATTAGTATTTCTTGATGAGGGGAATATGCCATTTGCTACGGATGATGAGTACAAACAAAAACGAAACTCATACAAAAAGTATATGATTAAAGATAATTTTCATAGATTAAATATAGATCATCGTTTAGTAAATAAAACATCGTATCTCAGATGAACAGAGATTTTGCAAATAGCTGAAAATTTTTTCTGTTGTTATAATAAAGTACAAGATAAGAGGTTTGATAAAATTACAGTCAATCACGTATGACAAAAACAAGTTATTCACTGGTTACTCAAAAACTGATTCGATTTTTTAGAAAATGATGAGCGCGATTTATTTGAAAAAATTATCAAAAATCCTGAAAAACGAGCTGAACAAGACTATACAACAAGTTATGGTGATAGTATTAAAAACATGATAATTAATATGCAAAATTGAGAAGATAAAAAAACAATATCAGAAAATGATTTAGTTATTTTTCAATTGCAAAAAGATCTCTAGAAAATTTTACAAACAAAAAAGCTGCTTACTAGAAACAGCTTTTTGAAATATAAAGAACATTTATTCCTTTATCTCATATGTAATATTGACTGTACGAACCAACTGTAGTTGACCAGCAGAGATTGATGTTCATACTTCAACTCACCCTCACATAGATGAATCAAAACTTTGAGAATATGTATTTACCATTGGATTAGGTATTGGAGAATAACCGTATCATTCATTCAACGTTACGACTCTACCCAAAGACATTCATGTCTCTTTTGTTAGTTCTTGTGCTTTTTGTTTTGCTTTTTGAACTGCGTGGGTGCGAGCTGAACTAAATGCCTCTGTTTTGTCTTCAAGATCAAACGAAACATTTTGTATCATGAGTCAGTCAACATTCGTCGTCAGACGATCTATTGTTTGAGTCGTTCACGTAGCATACACATCACGAAAGATAATACGGAGGCTGTGAGTTGCAATATATCAGTCAAACTCACGTTTTCAACTATCTCGATTGTAGTTCGTTTGTAAACTTATATTAGTAGATTGAATATCTTTAGCAACTACTCCATCAGTTAGCAAAATATCTTTTATCGTTGCTATAGATTCATCAACTTCTTGTTGTGCATCTTGACTTCTTTTACTTTGAGACTCAACTCAAAGATCTACATACATAATATCCGGTTCAACAAAAACTTTTCATTCTCATTGCACAGTTATTGTGTTTCTATCTGACATATTGTTGTACATATCACCAGTTATACGCATGTGCGATGTAGACAAAACATACGAAGAAATAACAAGAGCTATTGCCAATACAATTAATCACACATGATTTCGCAACTTTTCCATAATATAGTAAATAAGAGATAAAACTATGATCACTGTCTTTGTTCTTTAACTTTGACAACCGTTCGCCTTTCGTCGTACTTTCATGTTGCTTGTATACGATCACGAAATCATTGAATATCAAGGGTTATTATCTCATCTACCGATAAATATTTAGATTTTTTACCTCTCACGATACACACGTCAAAAATATCAAAGTCTAATTTATCTGTAAAAAAAATTTCAATAGCGTCAGTCACATCTTCTATCATAATAAAAAATCATTTCTTTTTTGCCCTCGTTATCTTTTTGACAATTCAAGTGAAAACGAAATCTCAAAATTCTTCTTTATTCTTGAATTGTGATATAAAATTTTGTTTTTTGAGATAGGGATACAAACCATCAAATGGATGAAAACTCACAAATGTTTTGTACAATCAATATTCCATACGAATTTTATCCATCAATGTTGTTATTTCTTGTTTTTGAAAGACAATAGATGTATCCATTGTTTCTGCTCAAAACAAACCTCACTCTATCTGACCAGATGACTGAGATCGTTCCAAGATTTGTTGCAGGTTGGTTACCAAAGTTTTGCGATCTGCAAATGCATCAAGAGCACCACACATAGCAAGAGATTCCAATGATTTTTTGTTAACAATAGAAGAACATCTATTCAAAAAATCCTCCAAGTCTTTGTACAAACCATTTTGTTTTCTTTCTTGTTGGATAAACTCACCTATACTATATCACAAACCTTTCACAGATAAAAATCATAATCTGACATCATTGTCTATTGCGGCTATATGATTGAACGAAACATTGATATCGGGAGTCAATACTGCAAATCAGTGCATTTGCGCTTCCATGATAAATTCACTAAGTTTGTCTGTGTCTTCTTCTACTGATCTCATCAGTGCTGCATAAAACTCAAGCGGGTAATGAGCTTTGAGGTATCAGGTTTGATAGGCAATGTATGCGTAACACACAGAGTGGGATTTATTGAAAGAATATGACGCAGCAGGTTCAATCATTTTCTCATAAATTATTTTTCATGTCTCGGGTTTGTATCATCTAAACTCCTCTGCCCTTACAATAAATTCTTTTTTGAGTTTTTCAATAATTGAAATCTTTTTTTTACCAACTCATCTTCTCAACAAATCAGCTTCAGGAAGAGAAAAACCTGCCATTGCTTGTACCAAAAACATAAGTTGTTCTTGATAAACAGCAATCCCATATGTAATATCCATAATCGGTCAAAGATCCTCGGTCAGTTTCTTTTTTTGTTCAGCGACAGTTTTTTTGTCATATGTTTCCAAAAGTTCAATTTCTAGTTCTGGAAGCATGTAATCTACTTTTTCTTCTCAATGTTTTCTCTTGATATATGTTGGAATAAACTCAAGTGGTCATGGACGGTACAATGCATTCATAGCAAACAAGTCATTGATATCAGTAGCTTTAAGTTGTACCAAAAA
The DNA here is from genome assembly GCA_964526045.1 of uncultured Candidatus Peribacteria bacterium. Lineage (GTDB taxonomy): Bacteria > Patescibacteriota > Gracilibacteria > Absconditabacterales > Absconditicoccaceae > CAZGIF01. Next base: position 112,401 of record CAZGIF010000004.1, read on the forward strand.
CTTTCTCATACCTTCTCATTCAAATTGGAATATTCATGTTGTATCTCATGGTTGAAACACCTTTTGAAATGTTAAAGGATCTCACATTGGAGGGTAAAATTGCATAGTATCCATAAAATCCACAAACATCTGTGGTAATTCTTGCACGACTTCTCATGATTTTTGTGCGATTTCTTGTGCTTTATGATGTCTTTTTATGATAACTTTGATACAGTTTTTGATAACAGAGAGGTTTCTCAGTCACAAAAAATCCATTTTGAGTAGTCAAATCGTCTCTAAGGTTCAACCATCATAATGTGACACAACTCACTTGTCTCATTTGTCGATAGACTGAACCGCAGTATAATGAGTATATTGTTCTGGAGCAATAATAATTCAACATGCGTGTACTCATAACTGCCTTATATTTCATTCTAATTTTGCAGACAAATCTATTGCTTTGTGAAGCAGTTCGTCAGCATTGTATTGTGATTTAAGCTCTGCCGATCCATCAGGACTATGAATATCATCCAAAACAGATCATTTTTCTGGAAAGAGAGTTGAAATATAATTTGATCTATCAAACGGAACTCACAAAGCTCTAGCAACATCTTTGAATGCGGCTTTTGTTGCCATCTGCATAAACGTTCAAATTGAACATACATTCTGAGCTCAATATTTGTCAGTCACGTATTTTATAACTTTTTCTCTCAATTCATCTTCAAAATCAATATCGAAATCTGGCATCGATATACGTGCTGGATTGAGAAATCTTTCAAAAAGCAAATCATATGCCAAAGGATCAACATCAGTAATTTCGATTACCCGAGACAAAAGGGATCACGCTCAAGATCATCTTCATGGTCATACAACAATTTTCATTTTTCTTGCTTCTTGGACATAGTCAGAAACAATCAACATATATGTATTAAACCACATTTCTTTGATCACTTTGAGTTCGTATTCCAAACGATCAATATACACACGCATCGTGCCATGGTCAGATAATTTTTTTTGTCAGTTTTTCTCCAAAAAATCAAGTTTATATGTTGTATAGGTTTGTAATGTTAGTGTTTTGAGTTCATCTGGTAAAATCTCTTGTATTACTTTGTCAGGAATACCATCTCAGGATACACAAACAAGCGACACGAGCTCATCCTCGCCCCATCATAGCCCAAACTTTTTGGAAAGTCCTGCAAAAGATTTGTAACGAAGCTCAAATTCAAAATTATCCATCCATACGCACCAAAATAAAAAGCACCATAATACAACAAGTGTACATATTTATACAAAGCTTTCAACTTGTATTTGTGACTTGTTTTTTTATAACAATCGCATAAAAACTATATTTTATGATTATTATTTTCTTATGTCTACACCACTAGATATTGATACAATACAAATACAAGATATTATACTACAATTGGAGCAAGCATCATCTTTAGAATCATTAGAAACGATTTTTGGTGAATATTTTGGTAAAAAAGGATCAATAAGTAGATTATTTTCTACACTAAAAGATCTCGAACCTCAACAAAAAAAAGAAGTCTGACAAAAATTGTCGCATATGAAAACAACAATAACGTCAGTATACGAACAAAGAAAGACTAAGCTTGAAGTAGAAGCATTGGATGGATCTTTAAAAAATGATATTATTGATTTTTCAATTACTGGACCTCAAGCTCCAATTGGGCATCTCTCTTTGCTTGCAAAGACAAGAAGATTTGTAGAAGATATTTGTATCCAAATGTGACTGCGTATAGAATATTGACATGAAGTTGTTACAAAATATGAGAACTTTGAAGCAGTGAATATTCCACTAACACACCCGGCAACAGATATGCAAGACACATTTCATTTATTTCAAAAAGATGAAAGGTGAGAAAGTTTGGTGTTTAGAGCACATACATCGGCATTACAAAACGAACTACTCAAAAAATACTGAGCTCCACTAAAAGCTATTGTACCTGGTAAAGTATATAGATATGAAAATATGGATGCTTCGCATGATTGTATGTTTTATCAAGTAGAATGAATAGTCATTGACGAAAACATTAGTATTGCACATTTCAAAGACTTTATAACGACATTATTGTCTACTATTTTTTGAACACCAGTTACTATCAGAATGAGACCAAGTTATTTTCCTTTTGTCGAACCTTGATTTGAAATTGATGCATCATGTCCAGTGTGTTGAGGAACATGAAAAAGACAATGACAGGATTCTTGTAGTTTGTGCAAAAGCACATGATGGATTGAAATACTATGAGCAGGAATGATTCACCCCAATGTTTTGCGTGAATGAGGGATTGATCCTGAAAAATACTCTTGATTTGCATTTTGAGTTTGAATAAATAGACTAGTAGCAATTAAGTATACGTTGCATGACATTAGGCTACTAACAAACGGCGACTTAAGATTTATACGTAGCTTTGCTTAATTAGTTTTTTTATTTTGTGTATATATATACATATGTGAACAGTATTATTAGTTATTATTTTGATTACAGGAGTTATATTTGCAATTACAGTTTCTCTTATGAATCCAAAATGAGGTTTGGGAGTAATAGCATGATGACTTGGATGAGGAGGAGATGAATATGGATCAAAAAAATCTATTGAATGAACACTCAAAAAAACTGCACTCGTTACAGGTATTATATTTGCTATAGTATGTTTTGTCTATCCATATGTAGCGTAGTTTTTGCAACAATAGACTCTTACTACCATACATTTTCATACTTTTTGTACAACAATGGCATCATTACGGAAATACAAGCGAAAAAAAACCTTCAAATCTGTATTCCGAATAACAATACAATTACGAATAATCATATGATTATTTGTTTTTTACAAATATGTAATTTTTTCTTCGGATACGCAAGCGTCAAAAGGGTGAACAATTATCGAATGAGTATTTGATGACATATCCTATCTCCCATATCGAAGTACAGACACGAATGATCGTTTCTATCAACACTTATTATTCAAAAGCTGTTTAGATTATACAGCAACAAAAGACATCATAGCCTATGATGACAATCTTTGTACGGTAGAAACAACAGATAATATAACATATGACATAAAAATTATCAGCTGACACTATTGGTCGAATGGTGAGGAAATAACTCCGAATGATATATTCTTTACGTACAACAAAGTACTAAAAAACAACATGTGGCAACTACCCGCACTCGATGTCTATGCAAACCTTGTTGTGACACAACCAAACGAGACAACAGTCAGAGTAACTTTTCCTTTTTGATCAAAAGATAATTCTTTGTTTTTTACAAACTTTATATTACCCAGAACAATTTTAGAAGATGCTAGTTTACAGCAGTACACAGAAGATTTCGCTAAATATCCAACAACAAGCAACTGTGCAAACATAGAAACAACAAACGATGATACTAGTCTCGTCTTCAACTTATGAAAATGTGAAGATAGTTTGTTGTGATATTATCAGGTAAAAAAATACCAATGATTTGAGTGATTTCAAACATATATACAAGATGCAAAAGAAAACAATAACACAAACATCATTGATATGTACAAAAGTGATGTTGCATTGCCTTGATATCAAAAAAACTATGTAACAACAAGTAAATATCCTACTATTTTTTTCAATAGTACATCCAAAAAATTTAGTCCAAGAATAAAAAGATCTCTTGCATGACTCATAACACAGTGATTTTATACCTGAGAAGATTGGAAAGGTCATATACAAAGAAATCACCTCCTATTTAATGTCTTTTTGAGCGATGGAGAAAGCACACAACAATACATACTTACACACAATCCAGATTTGGAAATAGAGAAAAAAGACCTAGAAAATATAAATGTCAAAGAAATACCAGAAACAATAGTTGTATCATGATCAAAACAGAAAAAAGTATTTTATATAGATACACTAGAATCTGACGTTCTTGATATTAACCTCTCACTTGTTGATCAATGACAAACGTATTCTCAACTCATATTAAAACAATCAACAATGTGAATATGATCTTGAACAATAACGACATGATCAAATATAACAAAGCAAAAAGACATTACGCTGTCAATAAAAAATAATATATACCCAGCACGTATTCAATCTCAAAATCTACAACAATGACTCAATAAATTTTTTGTTGAGTGAACATATAGCACAACAGATCCAAAAACAAAGCAAAAAAAGACAGAAACCATAAGAGTTACAGATTTGGATTTGTATTATCTGAATGTTCCAGACACCTTAACGTGAGCAATTATCAACCCTGATAGCAGATTCAAAGTTGTCTATGTCAAAGATTGACTTAGCATATTTATTGTCAAACAATTTCAGACAATCTTAGCTCAAAGCAATTTACAAGATTTTTTTGTTTTTATAGGATATGACTTAGTAGGTGAATTTAGAAATAAATTAGATGCAAAAGACTATGATATAGCAATTAGGGCATTTGATTTCTGAATAAAACAAGATTATTCAAATATATTTTTGACTGACTCTCCAAATACTAATCCTTCTATGTATACAAACGAAAGACTTGCTTCATACTTGTCGTCATATGCTAGCGAATCAAGTGAGGAAAACAAAAAATGAATCAAATTTAATATAGATGAAATTTATGCAAATGACGTTCCATTTGTTATATTGTGACAACATGTCGAACCTGTGTATGTAAGGGATGATATATCTTTTTGATTTTCAAACAACAAAGATTTCTATACATTCAGAAAAAATCTTTACAAAGATATTCAGTTAGTAAAGCACTTCCGTCCGAATATAGTGAAAATATTTTCACGATCAAATATTCTAGATTTTTTGGAAGAGCATTTAACGTCTAGTTGAACGTACTAATGGATACGCACACAAAATTTGGATATGTTCATTGTTGGATTATGCAAGGGTGAGCGCTTTGAGTACTCAAAAAAATCATACAAAATGATATAAAAAATAATCCTTCGCTTCAACCAGATGCTATTCGTATTTTTACACTCATCAGTGATAGAAAAAGTATTAATATTGACAACAAAAATATACAGATTGTTTGAGCACTTCCTCAATGGATTGAAAACATATTTTTGCGAAGTTATAACAAAAAACCACCAGTTTTAAGACTGTTTTTTGATTATCGTAATTTGTTTTTCTTTTATCCACTTTGTTTGAAAGTCTTATCTAACAAAATCAGAAACCGACATACAACACAATTGACTATATCTTCATTTGCAATTGCCAAAAATATTGATGAGGATCTTACAAAAAATGCAGTATTATATATACATTCTCCTATGCAATATATTCGAACTCACAGCATAGAGTATCAGCAAAAAATGCAATCGTGGAAAAAAATAATATTTAATAGCATACGTTGATATATCAAAAAACGAGATCTTCTACCAAGGACATACAAACATATAATAGCGAATAGCGAGTATACAAAACAACAAGTTGATAAAATATATTGAGTACAAGTGGACAATATTTCGTATCCACCCATTCATCAATCATTCATAAATCAACCGTTTGCACAACCTCAAGATGTGTCAGATTATTATATTTTTGTTTGAAGAATATCGTATCTTATCAAAGAAGTAGATATAACAATTCGTTTATTCAACAAAATCGGTAAAAAGTTGTATATTGTTGGTGATTGACCAGATCTAGAAAAAGCAAAAAAAATAGCCTGACCGACTATTACATTTTTTCCACGAACCAATACAGTTTGAGATTTGGTAGATTTAGTTCGTTTATCACGTTGATTTGTCAACCTAACGCACGAAAGCTTTGGAATGGTAACAATAGAAGCATTGTGCCTTTGAGTCCCTGTATTTGGGTATGATTATGGGTGAAGCAAAGAATTAGTATGACCAGATAGTTGAATACTCGTCCCAAACAAAAAGCAAGCAACACTAATAACGTACTTTGAAACATTCACAAAAACGCAACGAAATAGAGACATTATCAAAAACACAGCTGTGCAATTGTTGCAAGATCATATGATGAAATAATTCCACGAATCTGCTCTCATTTTTTGCCAGTATCAGAAATACACAAAATTTCTCGTTTAATGTGAGGATCATAAAACATACTATAAATATCAAACAACGTTGTGGTTCTTGCAACGTATTGAAAAGATACTCAGCTGTTTTTTTCGAAAAAAGATTGAATTGGAATATCTTGAACAGTAATTTCTGGTCAATGTTGTGACTTATAAATAAAATAGCGAGCTATCGTTTCATATGAACAAACGCCAATATAAGATAAATTTATAGATTTTATTGGAACAAACTTTTGACGTTTTAGCATTGTCGCCACATCAGAAAGTTTTGTATCAAACGTACAAGACTCAAACATATCAGAAACAAAGTATTCTGCTGTATATGGATACAAGATAGCTTGTCTCATTTTCTTTATCTGTTTTATAGCATGTTTTGTAGGAGAAATAAGATTTTCACCATCGATTTTTATTCAATGAGAAATTTCATTTCTGATTTCTCACAACTGTTTGAGTAAAATAATATGCTTCGTCACAAAGTGAGAGATTGCGTACTCACCATGTGCAATAAACTTAAGTTTCTCATTGTATGGGATAAACTTATCTTGCAGCAAGATTTCATCAAGTTTTTTGTCTATTTCATTAAAGTATGCTAAGAACTTGAGAGAAGGATCTTTGAAAAGAGAAAAAACCATAGAGTAAGAAAAAGTAAACTACTATAAACATAGTATAGACAAAAGAAAAATAAAAACAAAAAAATAAAAAAAATCTGACACAAATCAGATTCTAAATTGAAAGAGTATGTCAACTCATGTTTTATATGACAGATTTATCAACGAGTAAAAATAATCAGCAATATAATAAAAACAACAATCAATAAAAGTCACAGATAAATAGCATTTTTTGTTCTTTCATTTTTTACATCTTTTTGAAGTCAATCAATTGCATCCTCAAGTTTTTGTTTTTCTACAAGGATAGTTTGTTTTTCTTTGCTATAATCTGGCAATGCAATCATATTTTTTATTTTTGATTCCAACTCCCCCACTCTTTGTTGCAAAACAAAGATCATCTTATCTTTGTCATTTATTATTTTTTCTTTTTCATTGAAAATTGTAAAGAATTTTTCAATTTTTTGATCAATGATTTGATTAATTTCAGTCGAGTTAGATGATTGTTGGACAGTTTGATGTTTTTTTTCTGTAATAAGCTCGGCTTGTGGAGTTGCTTGTTGCAATTGAGCAAATTCTTTTTCTAGAGCGTTCACTTCATCAGCTCTAAGCAAAACTTTATTTGCAATTTTTTTGTAAGATAGTTTTCCTCTTTTTACATATCTATCGACTGTTCTTTGTGAAATATTTAGTTGTTCTGCTGCAGCTTCTCTCGTAACTGTATAAGACATTAGTGTACGTGTAAAATAAAAAATCTATTTACTATAAAAGGACTATGTGACTATAAATCAAAATTTGACGTTTCTTGCAACTCTTTTTCTTTCATAATCTCTTGAATATAGAGTGTAGCACATACTCACATTCACATACATGATACTACGATCAAAGGAAAGTAGAATGTAAATAATCAGATATTTCAGAAAAAAGAAACCGTTCAACCTGCAACAATATTTTCTACATAAATCGTAATACAGGCAACTCACACCACAATCAATCCAGTCAGATATAATTTTTTCATAAAAAAAATTCAAATAAAATCATACTTGTTTTAGAACAATGCACGAACAATAAAGCGAATAACAGTAATAAGAATAGACAATAAGATAGACAAAACAAATGTTTGAGCAAGTGATCATAGCTGCACTGTATAATGAATATCTATAACATTATTGACAACATATTGAAAAAAATACAACATAGCAGCATTTATTACAATACTAGATATTCAGAATGTTAACCATTTGAGTGGAAACGTCGCAAGTTTTAATATTGTTCAAAGGAGCGTATCTATAGCCCAAAAAACAACTCAAATAACAAGTAATCATGGAATATATGACGCATCCAATGGTTCTAATCTAAATCACAATTCGTTATACAAAAACAAAGACACAAAATACAAAGCACCGATATTTACTAATACTGTCAAAAAACACCTAATAGCAAAAGAAATCATATGACAGTCTACAATGTAAAGCTAGTTATATACTGGTATATATGGATTCTGTCTACTTTTGTCAAGTACAAATACTAACACGACCACTATACATTATATATCATACAAAAAATCAAAAGAAGCAATAAGTCAACATAAAGACAAATACGAAGAGACTCGTATTTTGAAAAACATTGAAAAAACTTTATACTTATAAAAACCTAAGGTTACAAATTTTCTTTACTTCAGCAGCTATACATGTACCAAAAAGATCATATAAGGGTATACTTATCTTTGGCAGCAATCTTATTCTTTGCTCCATTTGTTGTAAACTTACTAAAAACAACAAGTATGGAAATTGATAAAGAAGACAGAGACTTCATATGATGATACGTCTATTTTTGATATGCAACAATAAGTATATTGTTAGTATTAATATGAAGTTATATATTATCGTTTTTCTATAAAATACAAATCTTTTGATTAGTTTATGAATATGGTATATTTCCACTATTGGCACTACTTGTGGTTGGTACGTGTATGATATTTTCACACAAAAAAATCTTTTCATGACATACATCGACACAGCGAGAACAAACACAAGGAAACAAAACATCAATACTTGTCAGTTTTATTCCTTTTTATAATATCTATTTGCGATATGAGCAACAGGATTTTACAAAATGATTTTGGCGATTAAAAGAATCTTTATTGTGGTGGTTTTCATTGGTTGCTCTTATTTTGTTAGTAAAAAACGATATTATAAATAGTTTATTTTTGATTATATTGATTGTGAGAGTTAGTTCATTGTTAGCAAATGTTGATATCTTACCACAACACAGCAAACAAAAAATCAATACGCTATTCAAAAAACATCTAGAAAGCATAATTGCATACCCGCTCTGATATCTTTCGTTTATCTTTGCAAAAACACATAGTACTATACAAAAAAAACCTCTCTCAGAAGAACAAAATACAATACAACATCATATCCAAAAATACAAAATACTTTTTGAAACCGAAATAGACTTTGCACATCTCACTATGATACACTATTTACAATATACATTACTAATCGTAATCATTGCATGGTGATTACAACAAACATTTTTGCAAAATATGTATTGATGAATATATAACTTATACGCATATATTGGCCGATGACTTGTCATTATGAGATATATCACAATACTAAGACACAAATATATCATACACATACCTTTCTTATATCACATAGCGTTATATACAACACACGCATATCATCAAGTACAAAAGCTCTTCAGAAAACAACATTCAGAGAATAACTAATATATTTTATCACTTCCTTCATATATGAAAAAAGTATATATTGCTTGATGTACATTATTTCTATCATTGCTAAGCTGTGTTGGATCTTTTACGCTAGCACAAAACGATTTTAACTATGATGTATCTGTACAAAATTCAACAGAAAGCATAGAAGAAAACATTAGAGAAGACCTTGTTGATCAAAAATGAGCAACATCTGTCAATACATTGATTTTTAGAATTATACAAGACATTGTTATTCCGCTTGTGATTTTATGGTGAGTGTTTTTAGCGATTATATGACTGTATAAGTTATTTGTAAGTGACAGCTCTGATGAAATCTGAAAAGGAACAAATTATCTGACACGGTGAGTGGTAGGAATACTTGTTATGGTTTCTGCTAGATATATCGGTAATGTCGTACGAGATGACATTTTTAGCAAGTGAAGCAATACTGTTATCACGTGAGTAAAGATTGCAGAACAACTGTATGGACAAATTGCATATCCATTTCTCAAACTTGGAATGTATTTGGTAATTTGAGTACTATTTATAATAGTTATTATTCGTGTCTTCAAGTTTTTAACAAGTTCGGAAGATGAGAATCAATCTAGATCACTCAAAATTATTGGGTGAAATATTATTGGAATACTAGCAATTTTATGATCAAAACAGCTAATTGAAGCTGTTTATGGAAAAAAAGACCTGGTTCTGAATATGGATGCATCTACAATAGGAGATATTTGAACATGACTCTTGGCTGACAAACATATACCTATTGTCTACCAAATCATTCAACGGTCAATGTGACTTGTCGCTTTTATTATTCTTATATTTTTGCTTATACAATGATTTAAGATTCTAACAAACCCAGAAGATGATGAAAATGTCTGAGACGTTAGAAACTATACGCTATATGCATTATTATGACTAATAGTAATCGGTGCTAGTTACCTAATTACAAATTTCTTGGTAGTTTCTTGATAAGCATAATTAGATTATACCGCAATTGGAGCCTTGATTCTTGGGTGAGGGTTATATCATTGCAAATCAAAATCTTCATACACAAAAGAAAAAATATCTGTTACGGCTGGATTTATATGCATGGTTGGAAGATCTCTTGGTGTTCTTGAAAGTTGTAATGCAACTTGATCCAAGTGGTTATCAAAAATATGAGCATCTCCGAGAGTGTGTACAAAATCTCCAAGCCCTAATCACGTCACCTGTGCAATCATCATTGTTAGCAAAGCATAAGATGCTATATTAAAAGGGACTCACAAAAAAACATCCGCAGATCTCTGGTATAATTGACAACTCAAACGTCAATCTGCTACATAAAACTGAAACAAAGAATGACATGGAGGTAATAACATTGATCATGCTTGTACAGGATTGTATGCAACAACCAGATTTCTACGACTATGTGGATTATGTTTTAATGTATCTATAACTTGTTGGATTTGATCAATTCATTCACTATTAAAATTTCTCCACTGATAGCCATACACTGGTCATAAATCTCACCGTTTTTTTGCAAATGTATCGTCTTGGATTATACGATCAACAAATGCTTCTTGTGTCATAACTCACAAAGGAGATCCTGCTTTTTGATATGCATCGTATGGTCGTTCGTCTCGAATATGTACACCATTTTTCACAAGATATTGAATATTCGTATCTCATTGCAAAAACCATAAAAGTTCATGTATAATTCATTTTATAAATACTTTTTTTGTTGTCAGTAGAGGGAATCATTCACGCAAATTAAATCTCATTTGATATCCAAAAACAGATGTTACTGCTACTCATTGTCTAATTGATTCTTGTCATTTTTTTGTACCAGCTGCGAGGATGTGTTCCAATAAATCATGATATTGACGCATATAATTACAAAAAAGTATAAAACAATTGATTTTGTCTCTAATTTTTGTATAAGAAACAGTAATGTACTATCAACAACAAATCACAACATTTTTTGTAAAAATACTAAAAATATCAATCTGACTGCGATCTGTGTCAGGTATTTTTTTTTGAGTTTGATTTTGATATCTCTTATGATTCAAATCAGCAGATAATAGTGTACAAAACATTGAAGATATAGAAAAAAACTATCCAGTAGAAGATATTCCGATTGTAGGATTTATTTTTGATTCATTTGATATTGCAGAAAAAAAAATAATCGTAGAAATGACATCAAATTTAGGAAAAGATAGAATTTTTCACATAACCCTTTCACCAAAAAAACATACTGCACAAGAAGTTGCTGATTGAGTATATGACACAGAATATAAACATTTATTTTCTTTGATCAAAACACTAGATATAACTGTCATATTTAGGACAATGCACGAAATGAATGGTGGACGATACCCGTGGGGTTCAGATCCAGAGTCTTTTAAAAAAGCACGAAAACATGTCTATTGACTTGCACAAGAAGCTTGATTAGACAATCATAATATTCTCTTTTCATTCTCGGTAAATCATCGAGATGTTCCTACGTTTGAAGATATTCCGCATAAACAATCAACATTAATTTTTTGTGAACCTGACAAAAAAGCAACTCTAGGCTGTGCAACATTTGAAGATTATTACCCTTGAGATGCTTATGTAGATCTTGTTGGATTTAGTTTTTATAATCGAGGAAGATCAGTATATAATAGGGCACGGATGCAACCAAGACAAATTCTTGACGACCCACGTTGGCGTACACTAGCAAGACTTAAATCACTTTGAAAACCTTTGTTTATAGATGAAGTAGGAACTGCATCTGTATGGTATAATTGACCATTTGATGCTACATGAACAAAAGCGAAAAAAATATATGAAACTGACTATAAGCGCAAAAATGAACGACTATATAATCTCAAATTATTATTAGAAGAAGAAGAATCAATTGTTGGGGCAATGTACTTTAATTCAGATTTTACGCATTGATTGCAAAGATATTCTTGAGGAGAAACAGATTGGTCAGTTATCAATACATTTACAAAAAAAACCTACTATGCAATCTATGACCTCATGAGAGCAAATGAGGTATTACAAAACACAGCACTGCGAAAAATGTTTGATAGTAGTTATATCAAAACAAAACAAGATAAAATACGTATTCGTACTAGTCAGCAAGACATAATTGTGGCTTTAGCTTTGCGTATTAAACAAACGTCTCCAGACAAAGAAGAACAAAAAATTGCCATACAAAAAGTCAGAGATAGCTTAGTCAATATGACACCTTCTCAAGCAAAAATACGGACACAAAGACTTGATACCATAGAAAAACTACTTGCACATTAATGTCTATTGTTTCTATTTTCACAATGAAGCCATAAGTTTTGCTTGATTTTCTATTGTCATAGTTTGAATAATGTCGTCAATATCTCCACTCAAAATTCACGGTAAATTTGATCGAGATTGTTTGATACGATGATCCGTTACTCTGTCTTGTGGAAAATTATATGTACGTATTTTTTCAGACCTATCTCATGTTCCTATTTGATCTCATCTTATTTCTCTAGATTCTGCAGTCTTTTTTTCTTGTTCTAACTGATACAGTTTTGCTTTAAGTATATTTCGAGCTTTTTCTTTGTTATGCATTTGTGATTTAGAATCAGCAATTGTAACAATTATACCTGTTGGTTGATGACGCAATCTTACTCACGTTTGGTTCTTATTAGCATTTTGTCATCACGCAGAAGAAGCAGCAAATGTATCCATCTCTACATCTTTTGGATCAATATCGACATGCACATCATCAATTTCTGGCATTATTGCAACCGTAATTGTAGATGTATGCACTCTTCATTGAGACTCAGTTTGTGGAATTCTTTGTACTCTATGTACACCACTTTCTCGTTTCAGTTTCTCATATACATTTTCTCAAGAAATCTTAATCATAGCAAATTTTAGTCAACCTATGTCAGAAAGTTGTTCTTCAACAACATCTGTTTTCCATGACTGTTTTTGTGCATACATCAAATATGCTCTCAACAATTCTGAAGCAAAAAGTCATGCTTCATCACCTCATGCAGCTGGTCTGATTTCCAAATAAATATTTTTATCATCATCTTCATCTTTTGGTAACAATGCAATTTTTACTTTTTCTTCCAATGCTTTAAGAGTTTCTCTTCATTCTTGGATTTGCATATCTGCCAAATCTTTCATTTCTTGATCATCAGATTCTGCATAGATTTCTTTTCATTCTTGAACAGCATCATATGCTCCTATATACTCAATAGCCAATGTTTTAAGATCGCTAAGACGAGAAATTTCTTTTCATACTTTTTTGAGTTTATCCATATCTGTCATAATATCCGGATGCATCATTTGCGCCTCCAAATCTTGATATGTTTTCAAAATTTCACGTAATCTTTTTATCATAACTTTCAAAAAAAATAATAAATACTGACTGGTTGTATGTAACGTACTTGCTTGAATATATACCCGAGAGGTGAATGGAAAGCAAGCTATTCGTTACCAAAAAATTTGTGTCAACAATCAATAAATGATATAAAAAATATAGGTTCACACATTGGAAATATACATAGAAATAAGGCCACTTCATGGACCAAGCACCACTAACAAAAACACTATATACATAATTCTTTGGTAATTGTAAGATGTAAGTTTTTTCACAAATTTGGGGAAAAAATACTGTACAAATCTAAACCCATCTAATGGCCATAATGGAATGAGATTAAACAAGCCTAATGCAATATTTATCCAAGAAAACATATACCAAAAACTAAGAACAATATCTTGTTGTATTGCATCTCAAAGTGGAACAAAAGGCAAAAACATCAAATCCGTATAGAAAAACATAACCAATATTCACATTACTGCTAATATAAAGTTAGTTGCTGGTCATGCAAGTGCTACTAACAATTCATCTCTTAATGGATTTTTGTAGTAGGCAGGATTAACTTGAACTGGTTTTCACCGCCCAAATCATATCAAAAAAATAAGAACAAATCAAAAAACATCAATATGAGCCATTGGATTGACCGTTAATCTTCATTGTAGTTTTGGTGTAGGATCTCATAATTTATCAGAAGCTCGAGCATGCGCATATTCGTGTAATCAGATTGACACAACGTATGTAATTCACAAAAATAAGATGTTCTGAATATCCATAAAAGTAGTTTAAACAAAATATATATTATGAGTTATGGTAGAGTTTTAGCTTTAATTTGCAAGCAAAAACGTACTATTGCATTTGTTTTATAAAAACATAAAATACAAAAGTATATTTTCATTTTTTTTGGATATTCCAAACATGACATTAGAATCATTAACTGTGCAACAATTTTTGTTGCAAATTTACCAAAGGAAACCAGAATTGCAAAAAGAACAACAACTTATCATAACATATGTACAAACAATACTCAAAAAAAAATCATCTCTTGTTATTGACGATACTTTTTTGCAAGCAATAGAGCAGCATATACAAGAGATTCATACAAAAAACAAGGCTGAACATGAACGTCAACAACAAGAAAAAAAGATTGCACAGCAAGAAATCATATCCAAGCAAGAGCATACCGATACCACTCAAAATAATATAACATCTCATACAAATAGTGTAGATTGAACAAACAATCGTAATGCAACAAAACAAACAAACAAATCACAAATCACGACTAATCAGAAATCACCAAAAAAATCTTTTGCAAAATGATTTGTTCGATGATTGTCACTCGCAACTTTTGTTATCACTATAACATATGGTGTTGCTCATTTATTGTGACCATATCGATGATGGTGATTTATACAAAAAGCATATGCTCCTACAAATCAAACAGAACAAGTAGAAACAATAGACATAGAACAAAAAACACTATTACCTAACATACAACAACCAGAAACAGCAGAAATATTTTGGACAAAAAGTACATTTGTTTCTTGAGAACAATCTTTTTGAAACTTTGTAGCTTCAACATGAGATACTCAAAAATTAGCTCTTGATCAACAACGAAACACATGCAAATTTATATATTCATGAGAAAAACTAGAGTTACCTGCTCAAGAAAGAGTATTATCTCGAAATTGATGAAACTATGAACGAACGTTTTATCCTCTTGAACAAGATTTTGATGCTATTGTAAATACTGCCTTACGTCTGGGGACTACTTGTGAAACCACAAATACTAATATTTTGCCAACACTACTGCTTACACAGCCTCGTATGATATTTGCACTACATCAAAAAACCACCTGACCTTTTCTTATACCTCAGATTGTCTTTGACATACAGATACCGCAAGAATCAAGTTGATTAGTAGAAAATATTCCAAAAACCCTCAATGTTAACATAATACAAAATTATTATAACTAAAAATTTATATTATAATTCTATCTAAACCATGAGAATATTAACATGAATAAAACCCACATGAGATATTCATATTTGAAACTATTTTTGAGCACTAGAACCACTTGTTCGTCTTTCTCATACATACCCCAAAGCAGATATTTTCTCATTTGTTCCAAATATGCATGCTCTGACATCTTTTCATGACCCTATCGGCATCAAAAAAAACACCATAAATTGAGTAAAAATTGCTCTTGCTTGTGGAGTAGATCCTGAGAGATATTTTATTTATAGTCAATCTGATATTGCTGCGCATGCTCAATTGACACGAGTTCTTTCTTGTCTTACACATATGTGATTTATGGAAAGAATGCACGTGTACAAAGATGCAATTGCAAAGGGAACACAACATGATATTAGTGTAGGAACTTTCACATATCCTATTTTGATGGCAGTTGATATATTGCTATATGACACGACACATGTTCCTGTAGGACAAGATCAAAAACAACATATAGAATATGCAAGAGATATTGCACAAAAATTTAATAATATGTATGGAGAAACATTTGTTTTACCAGAGGCAATTGTGCAAGAAGATGTTGCCGTTGTTCCATGAATAGACGGACGTAAAATGTCAAAATCATATAACAATGTCTTATCATTTGTTGATACAGAAAAAACAATACTCAAAAAAATAAAACAAATCCCAACAGAAACAAAAACAGTTGAAGAACCAAAAGATCCTGACGTATGTAATGTCTATAATATCACAAAGCTTTTCCTCACCCCTACAGAAGACGAAGCACTAAGAAGAAAATATCAAGCATGATGATTAAGCTACAAAGTGGCAAAAGAATATCTTTTTGAGAAAATTATAGATTTTATGAAGCCAATTCAAGCAAAATTTGAAACGATTTCTGATGAATATGTAATAGAACTTCTCAAAAAAAATGCACCAAGAGCTTGAGCAATCGCAGAACAAAAAGTACAAGATGTTTACAAAAAAATATGATTTACTTTGTAATACCTTAAGATGAAACGTCAAAACACACTCATGATATTGAGTATAGTTGTCAGCGTGCTAGCGGTCAGTATAAGTTTTTTTTCTCTCTTTTTGTCACAAAATTCTACAAAAAACCAACTCCTCTCTTTGTATGACAATACTACAAAAAATTCACCTGACCAAGATAGTACATACCAGTTGCCTACACAAAGTGCTGCTTGAGTTGTACAAAATTCCATTATTGATGTTATTGAGGCGGTATCTCCTTCTGTGGTAAATATCATCATTAGCAAAAATATGACGTACTTTTTGCAAGATCCAGCCAGATATTGGAGATGAACAATGGTAGAAAAAAAGGCACAAATATGATGAGGAAGCTGAATAATTGCAAGCAAAGATTGACTTATCCTCACTAACAAACACGTAGTTGAAGATGTAGATGCCGAATATAGTGTTATTCTCAACAACTGAAAAGTTTATACTGCCCAAAGTGTTCGAATTGACCCAACGATCGACATTGCTGTGTTACAAGTTGTCGATCAACAAGGAAATATTCCAGATGATCTACAACCAGCATCATTTGTAGATTTTCGTGATGAAGTTCGTATCTGACAATTTGCAATAGCAATTGGAAATGCATTAGCAGAATATCAAAACTCTGTAACACTTGGGATTATTAGTGCACTCAATAGACAATTGGATGCAGAAAAGAAAGATAGTCTCTATATTGGTTTATATCAAACAGATACACCAATCAATCCAGGAAATAGCTGAGGACCATTGCTAAATATCTACTGACAAGTACTATGAATAAACACCGCAATCACAGCAATATGAGATGGAATATGATTTGCTTTGCCAGTTAATCAACAATTTATTGATGCTACAATAGACAGTTTACGCACATATAATAGCATTAAAAGACCGTTTTTGTGAGTGGAATACGTTGACCTCAACAAACCCGTTGCATTAGAGCTTGGAGTACAACAAGAACTTGGAGTTTTTGTACAAAGGGTTGTTAGTGGAACACCTGCAGACAAAGCTGATATTCAAAAAGGCGACATTATACTTTCAATTAATGACTTTACAATAACAAAAACATTACCATTTATGTACCATATCTATCAATTTAAGCCAAATGATACGGTTGAATTCAAAATACTAAGAAATGATACAATACTTACAAAAAACATACAATTATGAACTTTATAATCAATATACAGTTATACAACATAATTTTGTAATAATGTAAACTATAGGTCAGATTATTTTTTTTTGTTTTTGCATGTGGTCTAGTATCTGAGTATACTATGATTATACGATTTTAGTTTACTTATCGATATTTGATGTATTATATTACTGATGAAGAAGTTGCCTTTATTGAACACTGCAAAGAAGAATGAAGATACGACGAGGCACTCAAAAAAGTAAACTATATTTTGACAAAAGACCCTACAAACGAGGAAGCACTGCTTCAAGTTGCAGATATCGAATATAGAAAATGAGAAATTGATAAAGCATGAAAAGCAGTCGATTTTTTGAATGCAACTAACAACAATGAAGATGCAATGTGATTGTACATAAAATGAGTTTTGGAAATGGAAAAAAACAAATGGTCTTCTGCAAGAAAATACTTCAAAAAAGCATTACAAATCACTGCATATGAAAATCATGAAATTGTAAGATGCTATGGTTTGTGTGAGTATTGGTATGGAAATAGAGAAAAATGAGTCACGTTTATTGAAGATGCATTTGAAATCAATAAATATGATGCAGAAGTGATATACAACCTTATAGAAGTATATTTATTAGAATATAGATATACTAAAGCAAAAAAGATGATTCATCGATACAAAAAAAACTATGATAAATTAGAAACATTTGATAAAGAGATTTCCTATTATGACGAAAAAATAAAACTTTTTGATAGCTTTGTAGCTAATTATGGAAACAAAAGCGAAGTACTTACTTCTAAAAAATCACAGTAAAAAATAGATAATTTTCTTACCAATAAAGAAACACACAATTAACGTGTGTTTTTTTGTATAAATATACTAGACATTGCTTTTGATTTGTGTAGTATAAAGACAATATTTATCTTTGTGGTGCATATGTTTTCTCGTCCATCTGATATTAGTCAATCAATGATAATCGATGATATCAAAAGCATGTTGAGATATGGTCGAAAAGCATTTGCCATTACTGTACTCATACTATCATTTCTTCTTTTTTTCCTAAACATATTGATTGGAATTGGAAACAATATGTCAAGATTTTCGAATCAACTAAAATCTACACTAAGCTTCAAGTTTTTTGTATTAGATGATACAGAAAAAGAAGATCTTATCACAGACAAAGTTCTTTTTTTGCAAAGAAAACTCGATGAACAATGAATAAGTAGTCTCTATGTTTCAAAACAAGACGCACGAAATTATATGACCAAACAAATACCAGATATTATATGAAAATTCGATGAATACAGAATAAACAACCCTTTCCCAGCTATGCTAGAAGTAAAAATAGTTGATGAAAATGATTATAAAACTTTGCAAACAATTGTACCAGAATTTGCAGATATTATTACAAACCCCGATGAAGTTTGAAAATGAGTATCTATTGCAGAACAAGAATCTACAACAATAAAAGCACTGACGTTTTCAAACTTTTTGGTAACTTGATCATACTTTTTGATTGTTATATTTATTGTTATTTTGTTAACAATTCTCTACTTTTTACTAAGAATTTTGACCAACAAATTTCATGAAAAAATTGAACTCAAAAAACTTTTGTGAGCAAGTTACAATCAAATCGCTTTGCCATTTATTTGAATTTCACTTGCGGTATTTATAGTAGGTTTTATTTGTATGCTATTGCTCAATGTGTGATTGGATATGTATTTGCAATCCAAAGATTTTTCGCTGATATTTTTTGTAGATGTATTTTCTTTGGATATAGTTCCCCAAAATATCGGAGCATATTTGACAGCAGCCCGATACGTGCTTGTGATTGAATTTATAGTCTTGTCATTACTTATCGTTTTTTCAAATGGAATCTTTTTACAAAGAGTGATTAGAAAAGCATGAAATTAGATCTATGTATGATAGTTGCTATGGATCCCGAGCGCCATATTGGATATCAAAATACAATTCCACGACACTACCCACAAGATATGAAATATTTTAAGCAAAAGACCAGCTGACACGTTGTTGTTATGTGAAGAAAGACATTCGAATCAATTGGCAAGGCACTTCCAAACAGAGATAATATTGTACTTTCTACCAATCAAGACTTTGCTCCATCGTGAGTTACTGTGATTGATAGCGTGAGTTCTTGCTTACACTATCTAAAAACCACATATACAAATAGCGACAAAAAAATATTTATCATATGATGATCTTATATATATACGGCATTTTTGCCATATACTCAAAAGATATATCTGACTGCTATCAAGAAAACATACAAATGAGATGTTTTTTTCCCAGTATTTGAAGATGAATTTACACAGACGGAAGCAATACAAGACGAAAATATGGATTTTATAACATACACAAGACACATATCTTCAATCGAAGATTAAGCGACATCCGTTGTCAGAAAAGCTTTTTCTCATGGAGAAGCTAACACTTTGATTGCAACATGTTGATTTCATGCAAAGATGAGTCATTCTCACACGTTAGAACTAACAAGTCTATGTTTTTCTGCTTCAGAGAGTCACAAAAGACTATCCATTGTTTTGATTGAGGTTGTTGATTGTTTCAATAGAATTTGAAATGGTGAATTCGAAAGAATTGGTTTCCCATACTTGCTTTTCATAAAATCTTCAATATCTTGAGAAATTGTTGTAATTCATAATCAGTATTTTCTTGCTCTTTTGATTAATCAAAACAAAAAATTTGCAGACGTATCATTTTGCAACATAATCCAAGCTTCATCACACACAAGCATTCTTTTTTTCTTGACCGATCTTACTTGCGCCCAAATATAGTTCAAAACACTGTACATAGCTGGAGTTTTGAGAGCGTCTTCCAAATCTCTTATACTAAATACTGTCAATGGATTATTAACATCAACATTTGTCTGATTATTAAAAATCTTTGCAAACGTTCACGTTACATACTTGCTCAATTTGAGCGCCAACTCCTCTCCTCATTCCATTCCATCAAGAATATTATACAGATCTTGCATAATTGGGATTTCTTTGTTGGAATAATCATCCTCTTCGACGGTAATTCATTTTAATTGATATGTTGTTTGAATAGCTTTATCCAAAATAGACTCATCTTGGGCAGATATTCATCAAATCAAAATATGAACTAATCATATCAAATCCATTATTTTTCATCTCAAGAGATCTCATGTTCCATAATCTCTATCTGATATTTTTGGAGGTAAATCAAAAGGATTGATAAACTGACTTGATCACGTAGATATATTAATATACGTTCCACCTAGTTTTTCACACAAAGATTTGTATTCGTTTTCTGGATCAATTACCATAACTTCAATACCGTTCATGAGGTATCTCATTATCTCAAGCTTTACTGTAAAAGATTTTCACGCTCACGATGTTGCCAAAACAACACTATTCATGTTTGGCAAAGAACTATTAAACCTATCAAAAATAATTAGTGATCACGTATGCAAATTGACCCCATACAAAATTCATGTTTTGGTAAAAATATCACTAGAAATAAAAGGAAAACTTCACGCCAATGATGTAGAAATTGAACTTCTTGTGATTCCAAGCTCGTCTATACACAAAGGAAATGTACTCACAAGTCATTCATCCATTCTTTGAACAGCTGGTTTAATCTTTACTCAAAGCGAAGAAAATAGTTGTTCTAACTTTTTCCCGTTTTCGTTAAGCTTATCCTTTTCTTCTTGATAAATAGTAATATACATACCAAGTTCAAAATAACTTTCTTCATGTGTTGCTAATTTTTGTCTAATTGTTTCGACATCTCTATACTTGAGCTCAAGATCTGTATCAACCGTGATTCACTTTCTTTGAGATTCATTCAACTCAGCTTTTATTTGGGTTGACTTTGTTCTCAAAACTGTTTGCATTCAAGCACTATCTTCCTTGTACAAAAAAAATCAAATATCCCACTTACACTCAAAAGATAAAATATCTCTCGTTCGCAACGCCTCAACATACGAAGGATAGTCTTGCACATAGTATGTTTTAGAAAACAATCCTGAAATATTACAATTCATTCATTCCAATTGCCAAAACGATGGAGCAATATGTGATTTATAGTCTGCGATTATTCATGCATGATGACTATCTGTTTCCAAAATATATTTTCTCAATTCACTCGTCAATTGCTTATCAGAATACTCTTCATCAGGCAAACGCATCAAGTATTGCACTTGATCTTTTAGAGGCATTCCAACTATAGATTTATTTTCATGAGTTTGTTTTTTGGGAGTAGAAGACGCAGTTCACGATACTCATGCATCAAAAAACGAACGTAACATTCATAGCAGTCAGGTTGGTTTTTTTTTGTCTGGTTCTAATTGGGAAATATCTACACTAGGATATCATCATTGTTGTACAAAAGCTGTATAATCTGTATCATAAACAACATTTTTAAAACTATCAATCATATATAATTCGCAAAAAATAAACTGACTAAATTGTAGGTATTACTTGTGAAGATGATGTATTTTCAAAGCTGGTAGTATGATTTTGCTCAGTGTTTTTGTTTTTGAGAAGTGTGGGTTCGTCAAACGTTTGTAATAGTCATATCGATGATGAGGGTTGTGTGTCATCATCTTTTTCATGAAGCGGATAGAGGTTTTTTACTATAATGATTAGCATTGTAACAACTTGTGTTACTGTTGCTCATACAATAATATTGAGCGTTGTTGCATCAAGAACAATTATGTCATACCCTCTCAAAAACAACAATCAAAACAACAATGCAGTTTCCAAAGAAAAGAACCGCAATAGTCTACTAACTAACTTATCTTTTTGAAAAACTCTTTGATCATTTTTGAGAATATCGTCAAACTCGCTTATAATTTCTTTCATCTTTTGACTCTTGAGTTTGATAAGTTCTGGATCATGTTCTCATTCTGTCCCATTTCACATCACATATTCTTTTCGTTGTGCTATATATCCAATTCTAAGTGCCGGTAATATATAGGACAAAATTTTTCTTTCTGAGATATCATAACGAATTCATAATTGTGGAAATTGAATATGTATAGCAAAAAAACCTAATATTTTTTGTACAATCTTGATAAGCATTATCAACACTTGATCTCTCCACAAAAAAACCAATCATAAGAGCAATAACAATGTAGATCGTTTTATAATTTGCAATAAACTCTGTAAAACTGAATCATTCTGTAAAACATCGTATGCACTTCCATGAAATTCTGTATCAGGAGTCAATTGTCACAAAATACCATATACGAGATAATATCTTAGCTTACTAAATCAAGCATAATTTATTGAAGACGTTTGACTCTGAGATGCAACAGGACCTGCAACTGCAACACTTGTATCAAACGATGGTGTAAGATTTGGAGATCCAAGAGATCATGCAGCAGCATGTCACCATGTCACATCATCGACTGTTCTTTCAGTTTGGTTAGATTGCAGAAGAGAAGATGATCAGCTTTTCATACTAATGTATTCTTTGGTGAAAGGCAAAAACAATGTTAGCATAACAAGTCACAAAACAACACACGAAATATATAAGATATTCATCCAAAATGATTTTGGTGAATGAATGGGCTTTACATACATACTATCAGCTTCTTTGTAGTATGATTCATCATCATATCAAAGCTTATATAGCGCAGTTTTATGCAAACAATATTCTAGATAATAATTTTGTCTCATTATATCTTTTTGTCTTCCGTATCTTTGTTGAACTTGATCCAAGAGTATCTCCTCTGCAGATTTGATGATTTCTTGTGTATCTTGTGTGATGTTTTTTTTGATAGGCATGTGAAGTATAAATAACATAAAACCTATAAAGAGTATAAACAAAAAACATTCACCTGACAAAATTCACGTTATTCTATAACACAAACGTTTGACACTTAAACAAATTTTGTATGTATAATATAGTATTTTTGCATAAAAACATATAAAAAAAAGTTTGCAAAAAAAAATAAAATCACTACAATAAATCCATAGATATATTTATTCTTTATAATACCTAAAAATGGTTAGAACAACAAACGCAACGGAAATCCCAAAAGATGAGGAAAAATCGAACAATGACAAAAAAAATAATGATCACAAAGACTTTTCATCTGAAGTAAAAGAAAAGTTTGAGTGAGGAGTTGAATACGTAAAAGAAAAATTTCATGAATGAGAAGAAATGTTCTCAGAAGAAATTTGACATGTAAAAGATACAGCAAAAAAAACTGGAAGAAATCTAGAAAAATCTGCCAATTCACTTACAAACTGGTTTAGTAAAAACCGACATACAGTTGTATGAGTTATTTTGCTAGCCATTGGTCTATACAGACTTGCAACTATAGTGATTGGACTCTTGTTTGTGATAGCATGAGTGTTGTTCATCACTTGATACTTCAATGACAAAATGAATAACAAAAAATAATTTCAAATACAATTATAAAAAAAATAGACTTTAATAAAGTCTATTTTTTTGTTGCTTATTTTATTTTTGCATAGCAAGTTCAAGTAGGAGAGCGTCAATTTGGACGTGAGCTACCATATATTTTTGTAATTGTATTACTGACATACACAAATGAGGCTGTTTTTGTGCTAATGCTTCTTGGATATAGAGATGAAAAAAATCTTGTAAGTTTCCTCATTCGTGAATTGTTTGCAAAAGATGATAACGATCAACAACGTGTTCTGGTCAGATGAAATTTTTTCGTTGAGTCCATACAGATTGGATTTCAGCATCTAGTATACTACTACGATTTTGATCAAAATTTATGATAAATGCTCTTGAAACGAGTGTAGGTAACACATCATCAATACTTGCAACGCTTCAACAAATAAGTCTACCCTCAAGTGGCTCTTCACAACTCTTGAGTAAAGCATTTGCCGACTCAGTGGTCATTCTTTGCATATTCTCCAAAAAAAGTACTTTGCGATTTCAAAAAGGAGAGCGAGAAAGTCGTGTGATTGCTTCTCTCATACCTTTATCATCATATCAATATGTTTTTTGAAGGAGTTCTGTTTGTTCAGATGTTTTTTTTTGTATTTTAAGTGTATGTAGCTTTGTTAGTTCTAGAGAATAGTCTTTGAGGTATAACAAATCATGAGCCAAGGCATTAGACAAAAAAGTCGTAATTGATGCAAGGATTTTTTGATTTGTTGTCATTCAGTCACCACCCACACACAACAAAAAAGGAAACAAGATATCTCAAGTAGCATTGTAGGCAAAAAACTTTTGAAGCATTGTTTCTGGAGTCATAACGTGTACAATTGTAAAAACAAAGGTGCATTTATTTTGAAGATTTTCTCTCTATAAAATACAATAAAATTGGTGTTCATGCAAAACCAAATTCTTTTCTAATAACATTTTCAATCCATCTTTTGAACGAGAAATTAGCTCTTTGTCTATGATTTACAAACACTTTGAAACAGACTGGGTGAACGTCGACCTGTGTCAGATAATATATTTTACATATTTTATTTTTGGGAAATCTTGGTGGTCTTGTCATAAAGTGCTTTTGGATTGCTTTGTTGAGTTGTGACGTTGGAATATACCTAAAACTTTGTTCTCGAACAGTTTGTACTAGACGGAAAATCTTATGAATATTTTTACCACTCTTAGCAGAAATATCAATAACATGTACGTAAGACAAAAATGGCAAATGATCTACAATGTATTCATGAAAACGTTGTTTATCTGCGTCGTCCAACAAATCAATCTTATTCATTGCTATCACCAAAGGTAATCACAAACTATGAATTTCTTGTAACAACGTCTTATCTCTTTGAGAAAGTCATTCTTTTCAGTCTATAAGATAAACAACTGCGGGTCTCTTATATTCTAACATTTTGATAGTTTTCGCATATGCAATTGCTTCCAACCCATGTGCTTTACTTTTTTTTCTGATTCATGCAGTATCATACAGCGTAAATTCTTGTCATTGGTGTTCTAGACGAAATTCCACATAATCTAATGTTGTTCCTGGTTCATCTTGAACTTTGGATACATATTCTCATGCAAACATATTCATCAAGGTTGATTTTCATGCGTTTGGTCTTCATACAATTGCAAAAGACAGCTCTTTTGCTTCGTTTGAAGCAAGTTTTTTCTGTAACCAAGCTTGCGTTTTGAGTAGCGATTGTTGTTCTGCTTCATCTTGGTCTTCCATCATCATTGCTGACTGCAAATCCATATCATCATCTTGCGATAAGACATTAGATTCTTCACTAACATTATCGTCATCTGAATCGTCATCAGACTCATCATCATACTCATCATCATACTCGTATTCAGAAGCTTCAGGATCATATTCTGAATCAAATTGTTTGCGCATTGCAGCAAATCAATAATGTTGATTTTCATCTTCTTGCATATCATCTTCTTCTTCAGACAAATCATCAACGATACCAAAAACATGGTGTTGCAGGGCTTCAATTCATTGTCCATGTCTTGCACTTACCGCAAAAATATGTTCGTATCAAAGTTGGTACCAATTACTTATCAAAATTTCTCTATCAGCAAAAGACATTGAATGATCAATTTTATTGAGAACAAGAGTTGTAATATCTTTTTTTCAAGCTTGTAATATCATTTTGTGAATGGTGTCTTCTTTTACAGTCATTCATATTTTATGATCAATAACAAAAAGAATACAGTCTGACTGCTCTATTAGTCTCTCAATAAATGGAAGTTCATCATCAAATGTATGTAACCCTGGACTATCCAAGAAAATATGTCATGTTCTAGCATGTCTATGACGAACAATATCTTTTGTTGTTCAAGCAATATCAGTAACGATAGCTCTAAACTGTCAGATAAGTCTATTAAATAAGGTTGATTTTCAAACATTACTAGCTCATAACAATCCAATATACATAAGAATAAGGCAAAATAAACAATATAAACAATACTAGTAAATAGTACATTAAAAACAAGTATGAATGCTATTTACTAGAAAAAAAAACACAAGAAAAAACACAAAAGAAAAAACATAAAGAAAAATATCATTATGTTTTTTGTATGTCTCGTTATTTGATGCAATTTTATACATAGAAACTATATTTCTTATTTCTTTTCTGCCATTTCAAAAAATTCTAGTATATCTCACTCCTCTATTCTTTTTCATGTTTTCACTTTCATTCAACATTCATACCCTGTTGCAACACTACTAACACTCTCTTGTTCTCTTTGCAACGAAGTAACAGTTCATTCTGCCAACTCTTCATCATCTCTCCAAATACGAAATTTTGATCCATTTTTTGCTTTTCATTCAATAACCTTTCATCATATAACCATCATTTTTTCTTTCTTGAAAAAAACTCACAATACTTTCAATCTTCACATATTAACTTCTTCCATTTCTATTTCTACTAATCACAACAATACATCTTCAATATAAGCAATTAATTCGTAAATAATTGCCCAATTTTTGAGAGTAAGGTGCATTTGATCTGCTTTCTTTTTGATTGCAGCTGGAATATTTGCATTAAATCACACTAACAATGCATCAGAAGCTTGTCATAACGAGATATCAGAATCAGTAAACAATCCAATTCATGCATGAATTATTTTTATATCGACTTTTTCTGGTAGAGTAATTTGTCCAATTGCAGATTGCAATGCTTCCAAACTAGATGGTCAATCTGCTTTTATAATAACTTTGAGAACAGCAGTTCCTTCAGCCATATTTCTTTGTTCCATAAACCTTTGAAGTGAAGAATGTTTGATTTCTTCTTGTAACTCTCATTGAATAAGAGAAATTCTTTGTTGTGCGTCTTTTTCTTTATCAACAACTTCTACGATTCTTCAAGGTTCTGGTATATCTTGGAGTCAAAGTATCATAACAGGTTCTCATCATGTTGCTGTTTTAATGGTTTTTTTATGAGAATTAATCATTCTTTTTACTTTTCAGAAGGTATTATGTGCAACGATAACATCTCAAATCTTGAGTGTCCCCGTCAAAATAATAACAGAAGCAGTAATTCATTCTTTTGGATCTTTGCTTGCATCAACAACGACACCAACAGCTTTTCTATGAGGATTGTATTTCAAATCTAATATTTCTGCTTGTAATGCGATATTTTCTAGTAAATCATCAATTCACTCCCCAGTTTTGGAAGAAACACCAACAACTGCAACATCTCCACCCCATTCTTCTGGTATCAATCCATAGAGTCAAATATCAGTTTTTATTTTTTCGAAGTTATTATTTGGTTTATCAATTTTGGTAACTGCAACTATTATTGGTACACCAGATTCCTTTGCATGTGAAATCGATTCTATTGTTTGTGGTTTAATTCCATCATCAGCAGCCACAATGATAATAACAATGTTTGTAAGTTTTGCTCACCTCGCTCTCAACGACGTAAACAACTCATGTCAAGGCGTATCAATAAATGTCATTTTTTTTCATTTATATTCAATCATAGATGCACCTATTGATTGCGTAATTCATCATGCTTCTCATCAAGCAATATTAGATTTTCTTAGATAATCCAATAATGATGTTTTTCCATGATCAACATGTCACATTACAGTAATAACTGGAGGTCTTGATATCAATCCATCAGACTGTTTATCTTGATCCAAAATAGATTGCAGATCTCAAGTCAGAACATTTTCAATAGCGACTTGTTCATGCTCTTTAACGACTTTGATATTAAATTCCTCTGCCAAAAGACTCGCCGTATCAAAATCTAATGCTTTATTGACTCATCAAATGATTTTATTTTGTAACATAACTTTCATCAAATCATTCATCTGAATTCCCATTTTTTCAGAAAGTTCTTTGACAGTAATAACTTTTCATATAACAACTTCAGCTTTTTTTTGAAGTGTCCCTGATGTTTTTGCAACTTTTTGTTTTTTTACTTTTTCTGACAATCATGTATTTGCTTGCAATTGAGGTTGATTAGATTGTTGATATGAAGAAGCTCCTCTATCATATCTTGGTTTTGTAGAAGGGCGATATGTTCATTGTCCAATAGCAACATTTCATTTTGCAGGACCAGAAGTACGTCAAGCTCTATTGTGTACAGCATCTCACCTCATCGGTGCTGGTCAGGTTCTAGGTCTTGGTGCAGATTGAGACTGTTGTGATTGACGTGTAAATGGAGCTCATCATTGAGATGTGTTTTGTGTTGTTCTATTTTGAGTCGTTCATTGACTTGTTCAGTGAGGTCTTGATCATCACACAGGACGACGAACTGGTTCAGAGCGACGAACTACTTTTGCATTACCAACTGGTCTGTTTTTTGCAATTGAAGTTGCTTGCGCAAAAAAATCATCTTTTTTTTCTTCTTGTTGCAGTTCTTCTACTTGTATCTCTTCTTGTTTAGATTCCTCTTCTTCTTGTTTTTTTTCAAATCATAAACCTGAAAAAAATGAATTTCAAGAACCAAATTTCTTTGCGGACACAACTTTTGTAGTTGATCACGAATCTTTTGCATCAGATGTTCAAGAGACGTCAGATGATTTTTTTATCACTTTTCTAACAACTCTCTTTGCTGGAGATTGTGTTGCTGACTGAGAAGTTTTTTGTTGCATACTAACAAGTGCTTCTTTTTTTATTATTCAATTTTTTGGAGCGTCTTCTCAAAAAGTTTTTTTGTATAAGTCTAGAAATTGATCTTTCGAGAGATTAAGTTCCTGTAACGCATCTGCGATTTTTACCATATATCTTAGTGTAATAAAACTACTTTAACACAAAAAATAGCAATTTCTAAGGTAAAAGCAACACGAAATAGATAAAAATTGATTTTTTCTAGATTATAATTAGTATTACCAGTTGAAAGTACAAAAAAAAAAACTAAAACATTGAAATACCATTTTATTTATTCCCCATTGTTATGGCACAGAAAAAAATTGTTCAGAAAAAAAGCAAAAAAGTAGAGTACGCTCTTACGCAAGGAAAACAGTCCAATTATGAAATACAAGTTACAGTAACTACTGCACAAATGGACAAATACAAAGAAAAAGCTCTCAAGTGATTTCAAAAAGACATGAAAGAACCGGGGTTTAGAAAGTGACACGTTCCTTTGGAGATGGTACAAAAACGTATTGAACCTATGTATATGACTGCAAGCATGCTCGAATATGTTGTACACGATGCAATCCAAGCAGTACTAGACGAACATCAAAAAACACAGTTTATTTGACAACCATACGACTTCTCACCAGAACAAATACTTACTGAAGCAAAAAAATGAATCTATATTATAACATTCAAATTGGATGTATATCCCCAAATGGAACCAAAAGACGATAAACGAAAAAAAACAAAAATCGAAGAAGTAAAAGTTGAAATAACTGAAGAAAAGAAAAAAGAAGTATTGGAAACAATTCAAAGACAATATGCAGAATATCATGACGCTAAAAAAATTGATACTGACACAATTGCAAGAGTAAAAATAGAGTTTTTTGACAGTGAGAACAATTCTATCCATACAAAATCAAGTTATATCTGAGAACCTGAGTTCAAAGAAATGCCTGATTTGAAAAAAAAGCTAACATGAAAAAAACTAGATGATAGTATCACTATGGCATATGATCATGACACACTCCCTCACTTTTTGCACTTTCATCCAAAAGACAAAACTAAACAAGAATTGTCACCAAAAGAAATCACAATAACAATTGCTGATATCAAAAAAATGGAAATTCCAGAATTAACACCAGATTTTATTATCAAAATCTTTGGTGCTGATAGTGGATTAACAAACAAAGAAGAACTTCTTGCACAAATTGAAAAAACACTTGTACAAACACAAGAAAGAGAAATACTACAACAACATCTTGATGCATATCTTTGAACTATTTCATCTTCTTTTGATACTGTTGTACCACAAACATTCATCGAAGAAGAATATAAATGAAGAATAAAAGAACTTGCAAAACAATTAGGATGAGAAAAATGACTACAAAATCATCTAGAAAGCATGAACGAACAAAAAAGAAAAGCGTATCTAGAAGAAATGAAAAAGAGTACAGAAAAAAGCTTACAAAAATTTCTCATTTTGAGAAAAGTAATGGAAGAACTTCAAATTCAAGGTGTTGATTACAACAACCCACTAGAGGCAGAAATTTTGTTATACGAGCATGTTACTGGTAAAGAACTTCCATCACA
This sequence comes from uncultured Candidatus Peribacteria bacterium, assembly GCA_964526045.1. GTDB lineage: Bacteria > Patescibacteriota > Gracilibacteria > Absconditabacterales > Absconditicoccaceae > CAZGIF01. Next base: position 143,340 of record CAZGIF010000004.1, read on the forward strand.
AAAATATGAAGAAGAAGTTCCTGCCAAAAAAGAAAAAGCACCAGCTACTAAAAAGAAAACAACAAAACCTGCAAAGAAAAAAGACCCATCTGATAAAAAATAATTTTATTATTAATTGATATAGCTTATGTTTGGACAAATTGGAGAACTCAAAAAAATGTACGACAAATATAAAGAATTACAAAAAAAACTAAAAAATCTCATCATCAGAGCAAAACAATGAAATTATATTGATGCAAACGGTGAACAACAAGAATGACGTATTATTGTAGATCTTAGTGGAGAAATGAAACTAAAAAACCTTTCAATAAACGATCTAAACTTGTTATGAGTAGAAAATAAACAAGAATTAGAAGATGAAATTTCAGCAGCATTTCAAAAAGCACAAGAAAAAGCACAAGAAGTTGTTGCAGCAAAAACAAAAGAAATTTTGTGATTTGATCCTTCAGATATGGCAAGTATGATGGCATGAGGAGGTATGCCAAAAATACCAGGATTATCATAAATCTAACAATAACGACATAGCGCATTACTCTTAGTCTCTATTATTGCAATATACACAACAAAAATCTCGTTTCTTCTTATTGAAGCGAGATTTTTTCTAAAATGAATTGTAAAAAAGGCATGTATACATATACATAATACAATGAAATATGAACTTCTCAATAACGACCAAGGTATAGGACTAGTCCAAAGATTATTATCTATCAGAAATATCAGCGATGATATACAAAATTTTTTGTACCCAAGTTTTGAAACATATCGACAAGATCCATTTGATTTGCATGATATGGACAAAGGTGTTACACGTTTTGTGTCTGCAATGAAATCCAAAGAAAGAATAATGATATTTGGTGATTATGACGTAGACTGAATCAGTTCAAGTTTTTTGTTATATACGGTTGTTACAAAATTTTTTGGATACAAAAACATAAGTATTCAGTTTCCTGATAGAATTAAAGACGGTTATGGACTCAAAAATAAACATATTGATATGATGAAACAAAAAAACATCGACATCTTTATCACCGTAGACAATGGAATTACTTCAGTTCAAGAAGCACTTTATGCCAAAAAAGTTGGTATAGATATGATCATCACAGATCACCATGAACCATGAAAAAATATACCTGACGCTATTGCGGTTATCAATCCAAAACTCTCGCCTGATTATGCCTGTCATGAACTGTGTGGAGCGTGAGTTGTGTATAAATTTGTAGCAGGTTTACTGCAAATGTCATCATTTTCTACGAAAAAGAAAAAGCATATAATGGAACATATGCTACCGATAGTAGCTATCGCTACCGTTGCTGACGTGGTGCCACTTGTGCACGAAAATAGAGTTTTTGTAAAAAAGGGACTTGAACAAATGACCCAAAGAAAAAATATGCCAGAGTCATTGTCGGCATTTTTGGACTTTGTTAATTTAAACAAACAAATTGATAGCTACCATATTTGATTTGTTATTGGTCCAAGAATCAATGCAGGATGAAGAATACAATCTCCATATGACAGTTTGGCAACACTTTTGCATACTGGAGAAAAACAACAAACTGCACTCGAAGCACTAGAAAAAATAAATATTAGAAGAAGAAAAATGCAAGAAAAAGCATACAAAATCGCAGAAAAACAAATAGCATTGTCAGAAAATATTGCAATCGCTGCGGATGAGAGTTTTCATGAATGAATAGTCTGAATAGTAGCAGGAAGATTATCAGAAAAATTTTATAAACCCTCTGCTGTTTTTAAAATAGCAACAGATTCATGATTAGCTACAGCGAGCCTGAGAGCTCCGATATATTTTGATGTGATGTGAATGATTCGTCACGTCAGTGATTTGACCGAGAGGTCCGGTTGACATAGACAAGCTGGTTGAATGACCGTCAAAATAGAAAATCTCGAAGCAGTAATACAAAAAATGCAAGACTATTGTCGTGCTACCATTACAGATCAAGATTTGGTTAGAGTACAAACAATAGACACATATTTGGCTACACATGAACGAGACATCGGTGTTTTAGATCAATTGGCTCAATTGTGACCATTTGGTCAATGAAACGAGGAACCGAGCTTCTTATTTGCTAATTGTACGGTTGTCGAAAGAAAGAAAGTTTGACAAAAATGAAAGTGACACCTCAAGCTTGAAATACAATATGATACACATACCATCAACTGACTTTTTTGGTCAAAATGAGACACCGTTGATGACATTACAATTTGAAGTACAATTGATTTGTATGGAAAAGTAAAAATAGATTCATTTAATGGATGATATTTTGTTGATATAATTCACATAGGTCACAAAGAAGAAGAATAAAAAAACAGAATAAAAAAATAAAAAGCAAGTTTGTTAGACTTTATATTATTGTAGCAAATGTTTTTGGGGATAGATCCATGAGTCCGTAAATGCTGATATGCACTCATTCAAAAAAACAATGTCATTGTCGATGCGTGAATCTTGTTACAAAAAAGCAAAGAACCTAGTAGGGAAGATTATTTTCAAAAAATAATTCACATCAAAAAGTTTTTTGAAACAATGACAGAAGAACACACTATCAAAGCTATCTGAATTGAGAAATTATTCTTTAGTCCAAAAAATCAGGCAAATGCAGAATTTGTTTACTGACTCAGATGAGTCTTGATTGTTCATTTTATGCAACTTGGGATAGATGTGTATGAATACTCCCCTATTGAACTCAAAAAAAACATTAGTAGTTATGGAAAAGCAACAAAACAACTCATGCAAAAGACTATTCAACAAATATTTTGATTACAAAAAGATCCAATATATGATGATGCTGCAGATGCGCTTTGACTTGCATATTTAGCTTCAAGACAGTATACATAAGCTATTATAAAAAAACATTTTTCTATAAATTTTACTCTGTTTTATTATAAATGCAGTTATTGTATGATATGTGATTTTGACAAAAAAGAGTCTGTCATGTCATTGAAAAAATATGAAATATCATTCAAAAAGACATACAAGAGCAAGTAATTTTTGATGTATTAGCAGAACAAACTTCACAAAACAGTGACATCTATGTCCTTTTGGAGCACGAACACTTTGATTTTGTCTCGTTTGACATCATGGAAAGTACATGAGACGAAATCTTCGGTATACAAAAACTAGAACAACATATACAAGAAAAATTATGATATATAAAAAGCGAATATGGATTTTCTCAAGCTCCTTTGTTGCAATTTTTGGATACAGCATTTGTCAATTGAGAAAAAACAGATTTTATTTTAGGAAAACGCTGACATATTTTTTTTAGAATTTCCTTTGTTTTTTTGAAAGGAACAACCAAAAACATATTACATATGAAATGTGGATCTTGTCTCGAAAAAAACAGAGTTCACATATATCCAGCAAGTTTTTTTACTATAAATTTTATCAAAAAGTCGTTAGAGAAGCAGTCGTTTTATATTTTATATATTTATGAAGATTATGCAAAATTATTACATATCCATAACTGATCATATAAGATTCACGAAAAAGTAAACGTATGAATGAATATGCTCAAAGAAATATATAAAGACAACTGAATATATGAATACTTCTATACCAAAAAGGCCGATATACAAGAACAACCTGTGATCAAAAACATTATCAACCAGTCAGTTGAATTTTTTACACAAATGTTAAGTAAGCGGCTTAGTGAATATATCGCCAAAGAAAATGATTTGATACTGATCTCTCCACTTACAAAAAATATATTTTTTCAACAACATTTTAATGAACGATACAACCATTATATCAACTGATATATCCTTCCATTTCATACATCAAATACATTAAAGACATTTGATACAGAATGGTCATCAGACGAAATGGATATGCTGATTTTTGCAAATACGTACAAAGATATTGATGAGCGTATGCTCTAAAGTCTATGAAATGAAAGACAATAAAACATCATCAACATTGATTTGCATCGCGCGTGCCTCGTACGTCAAAATAATTCTATGTCTCATAACTGACAAATATATAGCCCTTACATCATCGTGAGTTACATAATCTCTCCCTTGTAGATATGCGACGGCTTTTGCTGCTTGCATAAGTGCTATAGAGGCTCTTGGACTTGCACCGTACATAATGTACTCATGAGATTGTCTTGTTTGTTGTACCAATTGGGTGATATATGCTTTTATACTATCATCAATAACCACTTGGGCAACATGCTGTTGATGTTCATGGAGTTTCTTGAGAGTTAGTACTTTTTTGATTTTTATTGTCTCATCTTGTTCTATACGGTTCAATATTTCTTGTTCTTCTCATTCACTTGGATATTCTACGAGTATTTGACACATAAATCTATCTAATTGTGCTTCTGGTAGTGGATATGTTCATTCTTGTTCAAGAGGGTTTTGCGTAGCCAAAACAACAAAAGGACGAGGTAATTTATGTGTTTCTCATCACAGCGTGATTTGTTTCTCTTGCATAGATTCGAGCAATGCTGCTTGTACTTTTGGAGTTGTTCTGTTTATTTCATCAGCAAGAATAAGATTACCCACAATAGGTCATAATTCTGTAGAAAATGCTTGTGTTTTTGGATTATAGATTTGTACTCACACAACATCAGAAGGCAACATATCAGGTGTAAACTGTATTCTTTGAAAAATTAGTCACACTGCCTGAGCGAAGCTAGCTACTGTTTTTGTTTTGGCAAGTCATGGAGCTCATTGAATCAATACATGTCATTCTGTCAAAAGTGCAATACAAATACCATATACAAGCCCATGCATTCATACAATAACTTTTTGGACCTCTTGTACCAAATGTTGTATATCTTCTTGTTCAATTTTTATTCATGCAATTCAATCAGCAAATTGCTGCCTATGTGTTGATGTATCAGGAACTGTATTTCTAGGAGTGATATTTGTATCAACAGATGCTATTTTTTTTTCAAACGTTTTTTTGTCTTGTTGTGTATAAATATAAACAAACACGACAATACAAGCTATCATAACGAATACAAGTGCAATCAATACTGGTAACATTAAGATTTCAAAAAAAATAAAGGACAATATATAATTACTATACGGTAATAATCAGCGAGAAGTAGAAAAGTTCTAGGTGCAAACTACTCTACAGTTTCTCAAATAGACACGGATGATCATGTAGAGGCTCATGGCTTCCCAAAAATATTTTCTATCTTTTGATGCAAAAAGTTTTTGATTTCTGCTTCAACCTGCAACTTAATTTCTTCTTTTTTGTTTGTAATTGTTTGTTGAAGTTGAACTTTTTGTTGATCATACCGTGTATCCAAGAAATCTTCAGAAATACTTCAATCTGGATTTGTAGGGACATCGGAAAGATCCTCCGGCAGACTTTGTTCAACGTCGAATACAGCAGTATCCAAGAACAGATCAACCTGTTCGCTCAAATTTGCCACAAAAAACATATACATACCTACTGCTCACACAACAGATCAAAACAAAAATCAAAAAAATGCTTGCATAGTCTAACTCAAATATAAAACTCTATCAAACGTTCATACTGTCAGAGTAGATATTTTTGTACTAATTGCAACAGCTTAGAAATTGCAAAATAAAAGTCTCTAGGTATACTTTGGCAATAAGAAATTTATACAAAAACATAAACATGACAAAATGAGCAAAAAACAAAATAATAAATAAGCTAAATAGAATAAAAACATCTGGAAAGAATTTGATTAAAGTTGCAACAACGCTACTACTTTTTGGTGTATATGGACAACAATGAGCATCTGCTCAAAATATGAACACTTCAGGAAACGACTCTCTTCAAAGTAAAATAGAAAATAAAATAAAAGCGAATGAATCCAAAGAAATACCAAACAATATACTTTCAGCTTTGACAGAAATAGCTTGAGGGAACAGTACAGTCTTGATGCATTTGGTACCTATATGGGAAGAGTCATGAAGACCTTATATAGTTCTAAAAAATAAAATAGAAGTTTGAAAAAGATCTTATTATAATTCAATAAATAATACTATAACATTGTATCCTGATGTGACAGTATTAGATGCATGATGAGAAACATCATTGTATTGAGATGCTTTTTGGGCTGAGCTAGCACATGCATATGGTTACAAAAACGATCCAAAATGAGTATCAAAAAAATTCAAGCAATCTTTGATAAGATATATTAGACCTTTTAGTATAAAAGATAGCCTCTGAAATGAAAAACATTTCGAATCTTACAATGCACAAGCGAAAGAGATAAATCAAAAATTATGACTTGTAGGTACTATGAAAATCACAGCAAAAGAAATAGCTGATAGTTATGAATATACAACAAATCAGATTAAAAATAAATGATGAACGTATGAATATACAGAAGAATGAACAACACATAGTCAGATTGAACCATACTTACGTGAATTATATAATCAATGAATACAAGCTGAAATTGAAGAACAATTGAACTTAGCAAAAGAAAACCCACACAAAAGTGAAATATACCTCCAAGAAGTTAGTAGACTAAAAAAATTACTATTAGAAATTCATGACTACCACAACCCGACATGAATTATAATTTGAGCACAGTGATCTCATTGATCAGAAAACGAACAAAATTGAACACCTCTGAATGAACTTACAATAGAACTAGTAGAAAAATTTAGAGAGCAAAGAAATGCACAAGTAGAAGAACAAAATCAAAAACTACAGGATCACTTTGAATGAGAAAGAGAAGAGGAAGAACTATCAGAGATGAACAAACATAAAAGCTCATTATTTGCCGAAATCTACAAAGAAGAAGAGAAGTATGAAAATGCTAATATATCAACATGATTTATACCATTTACTGTAGATAAGGATTTTAATTATACGCTTTTTTGAGGTACAGAGAACGAATTAGTATGGTCTTGAGATAGTACAACTCAAGAAGTATTTTTTGATAAGCTAGAAGAAATTGATTTAGAAATTATACTTTCTCAAACAAGCAAAGAACGAAGAGACAGCGTTCTAACAAAGTGAATGATTAATGAAGATTTCACAATATTTTACGAGACACTTACATATAGACAAAAACAACATCCATTCGTAAAAAAAATAATTAATACAATAAAAATCAAACTAATTAATTGATCATTAAATACTATTTTTGATGATTTTAATACTAAGAATGAGGGGAAACTGTTCAGTAAAATTTTTAGAAGAGGCGTAACGTATCCTAAAGTAAAAAAAGAAAATATGGATTATATTAAACAAATTATTAGAACAAACGAACAGCTCTTACAACAATTAGAAAAAAACTTACTTGCAAACCAAGACAGATCATATTCAACATTAACAAGCACTGACCTTCTCATACTCTATGATGTGTATTGTCATGAAATGTCATATGAATATAAAGTACCGTATAGTGAAATTCGAAGTACACTTCTCAATATTTGCCTAACAGACTGAGATCGAAAGGAGAAATCAAAAGAATATCTTTTAAATGCATGAGGACGAAATAATGAAAATTTGGATCAAACTGATATAGATCAGATTGTATTCGAAGTTCCAATTGAACTGAAAAATAAGATACTAAAATTAGTTACATGAGAGTGAAAAGAAGTTCCTTCATACTATTATGGTATAGATACAACATATAGTAAGGAATATAAAATTATATATACTCCTCCGCTATATAGTCATGACATTGCAAAGAAAGATGAAAAAGAGACATATGAAAATATATTATCAGGTGATTTATATGCAGTAAGTAAAATAATTCAAAAACATAGAAGAGACAAAGAAAGTTATGAAATATTCTATTTACAAAGACAAATATATGATCTTAAGGGACAGGATATAACACACAATTGGTACCCAATATTATTTGAGGATTACCTGCAGAACAAAACCGATGTACACATAACAAAGTTTATAAATATGTATCAAGCTTTGTTTATAAATTTTAAATGATGAGAACATGAAAATCGGTACAAAGACGAGAGAAGAAAGAAACTCTATCAAGACATGAAAGACCTTTCATCTCGCTTTGAGGAGTATTATCTACAAGGAAAGAGTGAACTATTTTTTTTCATGATGAAAGACATGCATATGTCTATTAGAATCTCAGAAAAAGATCTTGTAGAAAAGACTTTGAATAGCGATAAAGGCGAATATGATTTTCGAGAAGAAGAAAACTTCAAATCTGAGAAACATAATAGTCCAGACTATTCACGTTTTGTACAAAAAATGCCACAAACATACAAAAAACTCATAGACCAATACAATAAAGAAAATATCAGTTCTTACCTCGATTATTACACCCAGCATCTCAGCTACCTAGATACTCTTATTGCAGGTTCTCAAAATACACAATATTCAGATCAAACAGAACTTGAGCTTTTCTGATTTGTATTGACACAAGAACAAAGACAAAATATTATAAATCGCACCAAAATAGACATTACAGAACATACGACAGACTGATTTGATATAGGATTTTTTCTTTGAAGTTTGTATCATTCTAGACAATATTTACAAACTACATTAGCTAAATAAGTAAAAATGATACTAACTAAAAAAATAAATCTGACTCCAATCTAGTAAGGTTTATTTTTGTTTATACATAATCAACAGATTCAGAATACAATAGTATTGACATTATATGTAAATAAAGTATATAGTGTATTATACTTTATAAGGAAATGTTGTCTAAATGAGAACTCCTAGCTATTTTAGGGAAGATTATTCACATAAAAAAAATTCTATTGATCTTTTAGAAGTAGTTTGATGTATAGAAAAATTCAATGAAAATATGACACAGCAAGAATTTAGTACGTTACTCAAAGAAACTACTAGCTGTTATTTTCGTATGTATCAAGAAATCAGTACATATCCCAAAGCAGTTCAATTCGCGGTTTGAGAACATGTAGCATCGTTTTTGAATAGTAACGTCTTACCTTCATGTCTAATTCCTAACAATCCAATTTTATGGTTCAATAACATAAAGTGATGATTCTGAATACAAAACCAAAAACCAACGTTAAATCAAGTAAAGGATAATGAGTTACTTGATGAAGATATTTTTTACCACCGATCGCAACAGTTGTGAGTAGAAAGTTCGTTTTTGTCATTTAAGCAAAGATTCGTCTCAATAGAACAATCAGAAACAAAAACAACAAAAAACCACTGAAAAGATACAATACAATGAGAAAAAGCACAACAGACAGAACAGGAATTTCTAGAGTTTATAAAAGAGCTTTGATACAAAGATTCGGAACAAGATATAAGAGTATTTCTTACCAAAAAATATAAAAAAACGTTAGAAGAGCAAGAGGTTGAAACACTAATAACAGAACTATTAGAAAATGAGTTGAGCTACAATTCAATAGCCTTTTTATACGAAAAACATAACGCATCACATACACAAAAAAAGAGTCTCTTGTCACATATATACAAACATTCATGAAAGCTTATAGCAATTGTTGCTCTTGGAGCACTAGTATATGGATACAACAATGTTAATATAAAAGAACTACTTAAAAAAAATCTGCAAGAATCTAGAAAAACACCAGATTGAAAGAAACCAGCTTGATGAGCAAAAGTATCAAGTATTAGAAATTTACCAAATACACTCAAATACTGAGACCCAACAATTAGTCTACGAGAAATAATTTCTGATGATTCGCTTTCTCAGCAAAAAAGAATACAAACAACAATAAATATGAAAGATGCAATTGAAAAAACATTTTTAGAGTTTTCCAAAAATCAAGAATGAAACTACAACTATACATTTGAGAACTTTTTGGGAAAAACAATAATTGAACGCGATGTAAGTAACGAAAACAAAAAAGTACTACTAGCAACAACGGATTCATTGTTTGAGCATCTTCGTACCGTCTTTCTGCCAAATATCTTAAAAAATCATTGAGTAGCTTCTCGAGACAAAGAAACAGCACAACAATTACAATTAAAAGTCGGTTTTACTGAACTTTGAAACCAAGTAGAATGAATAAATAAGAATGATGTTGTATATATTAATTTGGTACAAAATAATATAGAGTCGATATTAGAGACATTTTGACATGAAATACAACATTCGTTGTATCAAGATTCTAGATATCTATTTTCTACTGAATGATTAACAGAGCTTTCTAACACACTTTACAATACAGTAAATAAAAATACAGCACTTTGAAATACGTACTATCACGAAAGTTTAAATTGGGTGTTATTACATACCAATGAGGATTTTGATATGAATGTAGAATATAGAATACAATGAAAAAGTATAGAATGAAATACAAAAAGCTTATCAACAGTAGATTTGAGTAAAAAAACTTTTGAGAATAGCGACAATAAAATATCTAACAGAATCTTCAAAGAAAAACTAGAAGAGTATCCTTACCATACGTTTAGTCCAGTCTTTACTGCGATGACGCTTCCTCATCAGGACTATATATATAAACTATACGTAGAGGAAAAAATATGATATCACGACGAGCGAAGGTTGTTTTTGGGAGATATTCTCGGTCGAGACCTTTCAAAGTTACCAAAAAACATTGAACAGGATATATGAAATATGGTCAAAGGATATATACAATCTGACTTATTTAAAATAAGTCGCATAGATACCTATAAAGAGCAAAAAGAAGCCTTAGATATATTTTTGGAAAACAATCCAGAATATCTTTGAAAAAATTTCTCACCAGACGTTTTGTTGAATGACTATGAGTCTCTTTTTGATGAGATATTGTGATATTTGATGAAACTATTTGAAAAAAAAGAGTTCTCAATCACAAGTATACAGCTTATGATCTGTATTATTCTATTTATATATATATTTAGAACAGGGATAGTTTTCGATAAGAATAAAAATAAAAATTGAGTATCTACTTTGCAAATAAAAAATTCATTATTTAGAGAGAACAAATTTAAAAATTCTTATTGAATGGATAATAACCTCATATTTGTCCAAATATGAATAATGTTTGTTAGCTTTATATTACGGGCTGTTAATTTGTCTTGAAGAGTTGAAAAAGTCTGAAGCTCGGAAGATGTAATGTTTTTGGAAAACATAGCAAATATATTATCTATATTATCTATACTATCAATAATAATAGATATAGATTTTCTTCGTAGATTCAAAAAAATAAACAAATTGACCGCATTAGATAAACTATCATATCATGAGTTAACAACAATGAAATACTATATAACACAAACTCTTTTAGCGAGTAAAAAACGACCTGATATTCTAAAACTATCGTACATAGAATTTGCGTCTAACAAAAAGCAAAGTAATATTGCTAGATATATAAAAGAATTTGAAAAGAATATAGTCAAAAAAAAGATACCTCTCGATCGGTTGATATATGATGACCAAGAAATTGTAGAGCATAGCATAGATGAACCAAAAGTATGACGCAAAATAAACCACAAAACTACAAATAGCAAAAATCATGTAACACTTGTTTCTACAGAAAAATTTAAAAAACTAACAATAATAATATCTGACAAACTATCCCGATACAAAGCTAGTTCATATGACGATTCGCAAATAGAAGAGCTCACTTCAAATACTATCACACGTGAATTGAACCGCAATGTATATGTAGATACAATAATACAACAGCTACAAACATATTTGATCAGCATTTGATATAAAAAAACATTGCACGTTTATATTTGAGATAAAAAAATCATAACTACACCTCACAATCTCGCAAAAAAAGTGGCTGAAGGATATAAAACAGACGAAAAACCGTTTGTATATAATGCTGAAAAGTATATTGCCTCAAGAGATATTTATTCTGTAGACGACGAACTACAACACACAAAAAAAGCAATCAAGCATACCAAGTGAAATCTGATATTACTATGATTTCATAATACTAACATACCACCAAAATACAAAAACGTCATTAGTTTAAAAGATCCAGAATTAGCGTGTCTCAAACCAGAGCATCAAAATGACAATGAGTAACAAAAGCAACAAAAAACAAACACCATTTTGATATTGGATTTTCTATGCTAAATCATACACTATTTGTATGAAAACACACAGACGACGACAATCATTACATTGATACCAAAAGCAGACGTTCATTATCGTCAGTATAATTTTTTTGGTTGTTATTCTATTGCGTTTGTTGCCAATAGTACCGCTAGATATTCCAGCTTCTACGAGAGTGTATGATACAAACTGAGAATTACTTGGCGAATGGACAAAAGATGCAACGTATAGACATATCGCAATGACATACGACGACATTCCGCCTTTTTTGCTTGATACAATTATCGGCATGGAAGATCAGAGGTTTTGGTCTCATCCATGAGTGGATTTGGTGTGATTTGCAAGATCGATGTATCATAATTTGCAAGCTGGTCGTATTGTGCAATGATGATCGACGATTCCTATGCAAATCGTTAGAAATTCGTATTGGCTCAATAGTTCAAGAACGGTAACCAAAAAACTAGCAGAAGCTATATGAGCTCTTGCGCTTGTGCAACAATATACCAAAAAAGAGCTGATCACATCGTACGTCAATATGCTGTCATTTGGATATTTAAACTACGGATTTGAGAGTGCATCGCAATTTTACTTCCAAAAAAGCCTGAATCAACTGACACAAGCAGAACAACTTGCGCTTTTTGTGATTGCAAAAAATGCAACGATGTATAATCCTATCACACAACAAAACACATTTCGTGAAAGGTTTGAGACTCTAGCACAAACGCTCGTTCAACAATGAAAAATATCCGAAACAGAATACACACATATAACCAATGAAACATTGGTTTTTTCACAGCAAGACAAACCCAATCCTGCAACTGCATACGCAGTAGACTATGCAAAAATCCTCAGTACTACAAACAATATAGATCAACCAGAACTCAAACTTAGCATTGATAAATATATGAGTCAACAAATATACAATATTTGATACCAGACAATTTTGGATCTCCAACGAAAAAACGTATGAGACATGGGAATCGTCATTGTAGACAAAAAAACACAAGAAATACGTGTTATGATTTGATGAGTTGATTATCAAGGAACTTGATGACAAGTAAACACAACTACCTCTCCAAACCAAGCATGATCTACTCTCAAACCATTTACCTACGCATTAGCATTCAAAGAGCTTTGATACACTCCGCAAGACACAATACTAGACGCTCCAGTCCAATTTCAAACATCACTTGGATTTGGATATGCACCCAAAAATTTCTCGCTTGGATATGCATGAGAAGTAACATTAGCAAACGCTCTTGCACAAAGTCTCAATATCCCAGCAATCAAAATTATCCAAGAACTATGAGTTGAAAAAACATTAGAGTTTTATAAAAATCTTTGACTGACAACATTGGACAAAAGTGCAGATTATTATGGTTTAGCACTAACATTGGGAGTATGAGAAGTTCGTCTGATAGATTTGGTACGCGCATACTGAATTTTTGCATATTGATGAAAAGTCTGTCCTCTCTTTATGTTTGAGAACCAATCACAACAGAGTCCGTGTACGCAAGTGATTGATGAGCACTACACGAATATGGTCTGAGATATTCTTTCAAATAGGTTATACAAGTTAGGCTGATTTCCAATCAATTCAAATCTCGATTTTTCAGATAGATTTGTGATTTTGAAAAGTGGGACATCAAGAAACTTTTCGGACAACCGAGTTGTTTGAGTTACCGAAAATTATATCATTTGAGTTCGAGTTGGTAACAAAGACGGCTCAAATATGAAAGGAGTCTCATGAGCATCGTGAGCAGGAGATATTTTCAAAAGTATCGTCTACTACCTAGAAAAAGACGACTATAACCCACAAAAACCTATACCTGACACGGTATCACGTCAACACCTCTCAATCACATCACCATTGCCTTACAGTGTCTATACAATAGATACGTTCACTCCCCTCTCTGCCCAACAAATATCCCTAAAGTTTTCTACAAATATACCATATGAAAATATACAACGACGTATTTACAAGACATCCTGATCGACCAAAAAAATGGTTTATGAGCAATCATGACCTCAAGACAAGCAGTTTTTGTGGACAATAACACCCTGAACATACACCTCAGAGCTCACCATCACATCCTGAACCAAAACCGAGACTCAGTCAGTAGATTTTATTGTACAATAATTTTATGTACCACTTCAAGTCAAAACCAGAACATTTTGTCGTACGTGAGGATCTGTGACGAACTCCATCCGGGTCAGGTCAATTCTTTTTGGTGTATCTGTGAAAAAGAAATCACAATACAATGGATATAATACTTGCTATATGCAAAGAGTTTGGGCTTGATAAGCAAAGTGTGTCTGTATGTGGTCTCAAAGACAAAACCAGCATTGCAAGTCAGCGATTCGCTTTTGATAGTGATCAGCGACCTGCGTGATCTACACAAGAGACGATTACAGACTTTTTGTGACAGTTTGGTACGATTAAACAAACGACATTTCATACAACTCCTCTCTTTGTTGGCTGTCACAAAAGCAATAGTTTCATCATCACACTCACAAAATCAAAAAGTTACAAAAATGAGACTGACTCAGATCTACGTACACACCTTGCAAAACGTATTGAAGACATACAAAAGTACGGAATCCCAAACGCATATGGAATACAAAGATTCGGCAAAAAAATGCGTAATTTTGAGATAGCAAAAAATTTCTTGGAACAAGATCAGATACCAACCGATACATATATGTCCAAATTTATACTCAAAGCATATCCAAATGCATATTTTAATGTATATGCAAGCTACAGACATAGACAAATGGTCAAATGAGTACTCACAGATGTACTGGAATGAGACATTCTCGTCAATAAATACGATGCGTATCATGTGCAGGCATGAGTTTATATAGACTGAATCGTTCATCATGTTGATATGAAAAGACTTTTTGATTTGAATACATCCAAAACTAGTACTATTAATGGACAGACTCTCTATGACGGGACAACAAGCGTCTATGATCCGCAACAACGATTTGCTACATGACCAATGATATGATCGTGAACGCTTATACCTCCACTAGAGACAGAATCTTACTCAGCAGAAAAGTATCTCTATACAGATCCAATTCGAACCGAAGCAATACAACGCAACGCACATACGTACAAACTCAAATGACTGAGAAGACCGTTGTTTCTGAAACCAACTAACATTGCATACGACATCACTGATGAGTGAGATATTGTTTTATCATTTAGTTTACCAACTTGATCGTACGCTACGATTGTTTTGGGCTATATCATGCAAGACTACAAAGATTTCGTCACACAATATCATTTGTATGTACCTGAAGTGAGGTAGATTAATTCAAAGAATACCATTTCTGTCCATAGGTAGAATCTCGACTTCGTGAAGAAAGTATACTATTTGAACGTGAATCAATAATCTGTTTTGTCACTGTAGACGATAGCTGTCAGGTCTGTTTTTTAGTTACTGCAACTTTTTTGCCAAGACGTTTTGGGGAAACAGCAACAAGATAGTTATATTTTTTGTTATATTCAGCCCTATCAAGATTTTTGATCAAAATTGGGTCTGTTCACGTATTCTCGATTTTAAAGTTTTTGATATCTTCGTACATTGCAGCATCATCTCCATAGATATAATCTGCATAGTATTGGACCCATCGTTTGCTATGCGGATGCCTTTCTCTGACTGCTAGATCTGGATGCAAGAGCGTAATTCTATACAACTGTGTACTTACTCAGCAAACTCCTCAATTGAACATATAATTTGGTCAATCGAACTGACAATAATTCGGATTATATGCGATATGTGCGTTGAGATTAAAAACTTTTCCTGGTTCAAGTATCAAGTTATTGAGTGAGTTATATGCTAGCATAAAGTTTTGACGACCACATGGTCATTGATTAGACATATCTTTTCGTACAACATACCAGGAAAACTTCGGTATATTATGTACCGCGATGACTTTTTTTGGAAGATAAATCATCACGTCTTTGTATGCCAAGGCATACAAAAGCAATGTATTCGCTTTGGATCAATCAAAATACATAGCATATTGTTGTAATTCTGGTGACAAAACTGGTGTTGCAGATTCATACTCAAAATACTCTCTTTCAAGATCGTATTGTGTATCAAACGCCAAAACATCATCCCAAACAGCGTCTACAGACTCATTAAATCACAATTCTGGAAACTTTTGTTGTAACAAACACAAAGGAGAAATAGCTAACTTTCATCAAAATTCATGCCACGAACATTCTTTGCCACTTACCGCATTTTTGGCTTTTTTGATCAAAGAATCCGAAAGACGTCACTCTTGTGTCGTCGCTTTTTGGCGAAGTTGCAAATACATATCATAACTTACAAATTCTGTTCACAATGATTGATACGCAAAAACCACCTGAGTAGATACAGACCAAAAAATTCAACTGACTGCTAGCACGGACAAAAACATTTTGACGATAAATCTCATAGACATCGTAGAGACGAATAAAACTTTCTATAAGTATAATGATTCGTAGCAGGACATACATTTAACAACTAGCTTCACCACCAGACGATCAACAAGATAATAAAAAATACACATTAACACTTGACATAAATACTTGTTTTCGTATCAAATATATAAATAATATTTATTCATTAAGTCAATACATCTATGAAAAAATGACTACTCGGTTGAATTCGATCATTTGTATGAACAATTTTTTTGTTTTGAGCAAAAGTATTGGGAATCGTAGCATGAATAGTAGTTGTCGTATATATATACAATCAAAGACAATCGTCATCAATGTTTGATATATGAAACATGCAACAGGACACATATTGATACGTACAAGGCAATCAAAAAAGTGAACAAGCAATCCTTATCATACCAATACATGGAATAATACTATGACAGCAGTCAGAAAACTTTTGAGTATTTTCTGCACAAACGGTTTATGGACAAACGGTTGCCCAACATATAACCAACGCAATTGCAAACAACAAAATCAAAGGAATCTTACTAGAGATAGATTCTCCTTGAGGAACAGTGTATGGAACGTACATGATTGTAGATGCGATCAAACAATACAAACAACAAACTCAGTTTCCAGTCTATGCACATGTTGTCGGACAAGCGCAATGATGAGCATATTGGATTGCAAGCACTACAGACAAGATATTTGCACTTTTATGAACAAATATATGAGGAGTTGGAGTTAGTTATGCTCAGAAACTATCTCCTGAAGCAACAGCAACACAAAAGACTAACACAAAAAGAAATCTGGAAGAAGTGTACGATGCGTTTGTTGATCATGTCACATCGTATAGAAACATCGACAAAGAAACATTGACGCAAAAACACGAAGATATGAGTTTTGCGGAAGCAAGAGCATTAGACAAAAAATTTATCGATGAAATTGGTACGAGAACAGATGTTTTGTATGATATGGTACCAGAAACAATAGCTGCAGACTATCAACTCATCACCAACCAACCCAAAAAACAAACACTAGCAGAATATATCCAAAAAAATATTTTTGGTACTCAACGTCCTAGAGCAACGAACATACAACACACACTATCACCATTATGCGAAACAACAACTCCCCTTTCGTATCAAGGCGTTTTAAACTGTCAGTAGATTATTTTTAGATGTAAACTATACGCAAATATTTTTTTATACAGTATAAAGCTAATTAAACGATGAAACTAGGATACAGAAATCTCCTTGGAGCATGATTATGCATTGCTCTTTCATTATCAACTTGATGTAGAACTCAAAAACCTAATACAAGTCAGAATAAGCAACAAATAAGGGCAAACGAGGTACATGCATTACTTACAAATAATCCAAGATGAAGTAATTATTTTTCTGATCAATGTTTTCAAATACTAAATAATTATGAACCATGAAAATCACCGAACAGTAATTATTATACTGAATCAGAAGAAACAATATTTTCAAAACAGTTCAGTTTTACTGAAGAGAAAACAAATCTTGATTGAGAAGTAATATCCAATGTTTTAGAAGAATTGGAAAAAATCAATGTTTCGCTGGACGACATAAGTAAAGTTATTGATCAGGCTAAAGAAGATTATATATATCTTACTGATAAGGAAAATATAGAATATGAGCGAAGGATAGCATGATGGTGCCATAAAGATAGACATATAACTATTTGAAACTATCTTATCAATATACACCAAATGAATTTATATCCACCTGATGATGGTATACATAACTACGTAGTTAAATTCTCAATTAAAAAAATTATGTATGACGTAAACATCTTAGAGATACCACAAGGGAAAGACTTGTTACATGATAACATAGATTTTAGAAACGCATATAATAGTTTATCTAACAAACAACAAAAACAGCTACTAGAAATATTTTACTTAATGCTTCAACATTGAACAGATAATGACTATAGTTTCAGAAATAATGAGTCAGTAGGAGTACTATCAGACACCATATTTCAAAAACAAAAAACATTAAAAAGTAGTATAATGAAAAGTAACAATGCTGATCTACTAATAAGTGATATTGATTTATGAGAATATAAAATGCTACATTATTTTGTAATAGCAAGCAATGACAATATAACTAATAAAAAAGATTTGGTAAAAAAAATATTTGAAAGTACTCAATGATCTTATTGAGATTTCAAATCTTTGATGAAAGAAAATCAATTTGAAAGTTGATATTATTGACTAGAAAATATACGATCAAACTACTATACTACAACATTAGCTAGAAATAAAGATTTAAAAGATATGAGAAACAATAAAAACATAAAAAAAGATGATTTTAACAAACATATGTGGTCTCTCTTTTCAAAAGAATTCAAATTGTTTACCTTATGAGAAAAAAATAATATTTACGAAGAAGTAGTAAGAAATTATCTAAAACTAAGATTTTACGACTATATAGACAACAATGATAAAGATATAGTCTTGAATGCAGTAGCTATGAAAATTGAAAAAGAATTCCCATTGGTTATAAATTTTGATTTAGAAACATGGACGATATATGCTGATAATGTTTTTACACCCCAAAAAGTACAATTCATAGCAACTTTACCTAAATCTAGTTCTTGAGTACAAGATAACAAGAATCTAACATATGAAATTATTTTAGATCCAACTGACATGTTAGACGTTAAGTACATACCAAATATTATTCACAATAAGGACTGATTCTATTATCAAAATCAAACATGATGACGTAAGCGATATGAATCATTACCTCAATGAACTACTGTCAAAATAGATTGAACAACAAGTCCACAAAAAAACCTATACAAGCACAACTAATTACATACAAAATCGTAATCAAGGCGTGATACATTGTCAGTAGATTATTTTTTTATATTGTTTAGATAGATGAAAAATCAAATACAAATTCTAAGAGAAAAAACAGATAACATAACAAAAAACATAATGCTTTATTGAACAGTACTGTCTTTAATAGTTCTACTCAACGCATGTGCGCCAAACAATAAAGAAACAGTAAAAACAGAAACAGTAAAAACAGAAGAAATTAAAACAGAAACTACAAAAATAAAAAATAATAATGTATCTCATTGCGTGCCAGCAAACGCAGAAAAGTTTACACAAAAAGGGGAAGAGATGCTTTCTATGTATAATATTGAAGAACAACAATTCAAAAAAGACATGTGAGTATTAGTTTTCGACATTAATCAATCTTTTAGAAAAAGTATAGAGCAAAGAAGTGTAAATTGGAAGTTTTTCCAAGAAAACATACAAAGAGATACACAAACGTTCATATCCAAAAACCCAAAATATAATCAGCTGTCAGATAAAGATATTTTTTCGTTTATTCTCAAGTTTTGATATTATACACACGAGACATTCCTTATAACATCAGATCCAGTAAATTTAGACTCAAAATTTATCATTCCAATCTCAGATATAACACAAATAAATACTCATTCAGACTTTCCTAAACTTATTGATCTTTTTGAGAGATATAAACAACTTATTCCACAAAATACGAATAAGTATACTGTAGATTTTGAGGACAAAAATACATGATGAGAAATGAAACCAAACAATCTAGAGTGATTTTATGTTTTATCAGAAGCAAACAAACAATTGCAAGCAAATGAGATATTTCATTGGATTGTCTACAATATATTGGCAGGTCTCAACAAGCAATTTGATCCTGATAAAATGGTACTATTATATATACAATGAACACCAATCCAAGCCCGTACATCAGAAATCATGCAACTATGATCAGACATAGCTGAAGTTATGTATTCAGAAAATTGATCATTGGAAAGGTTAGTTGAAAATTGAGTAACATATAACGGACTCAGCCAACAATGACAGATAGAAAATTTCAAAGATTGATCTAGAGTAAGTGCATCATTGATTAGTATGTTTATCTGAGAACTTATACAAAAAACACCTGCATTACAGCAAACATTGCAACAAATACAACTCAAAGATAAGAAAACAAGTAGTAAAGATGAAATCATCGAATCTTTTGCAAATGAAGTACAAAAATACTTTACACCAGAAGATTTGCTAGAGTGGTATAAACAAAAATGAATCACACAGCAAATAGTTCCTATTCTACTTGCAGAATAAAATCAATTACATACTCTTAACTATTAATATTCAGGAAAATTTTATAACACTTACAAAATACTTATGAATTATAGTAAATTATCACATTATATACCAACAACAAAAAAGGTAAATACTTTTTTATTATCATTAGCTATATTCACAGCCTTTAACGCTTGTACTCCAAACAGAGACTGAGACTCAACTGATGTGAAAGAAAATAGAATAGAAAATACAAACACATGATCAAATATAAATCGTGAATTAATTCAACAGAAACTTGCACAACATCAACCTGATACAACAATGCCAGTTCTCAACAAATATTTTATAGATGAGGAATTATTGCAAAAAATAGATTCTTTGTGATTGGATCCTGAAGAGGTGAAGAACTATCACAAAAAATTTGTTACAGAGGCAAATAGTTTATTTATACAAATGAATAAGAAATGAGGATTTACAACTCAAAAATATGTGACTGCAATATGAGAACTTTATAATACAAACGCTAAAAAAGATAATACTCTTATGAAATATTTTCCACTACGAGAAAATCATTGAGACTTAGGTCAACTTTTAGAAGAGTTAGGTTTTATTAAGGATATAAAACTTTTATCTAATGCAAGTCATGTAACAAATTGAGAATATGAAGAGAGTGCACCTTTTCTTGAGACTGAAGAGCAAGAAATCATAAAAACATCTAGTGCTACTGAAGTTATAGAACAACTGCTACTGTGACTTCCAGATGATATCAAGAAAAAAATAATAGACCACATGCCAAGTTACGTAATCTGTTCTAAAACTAGCAAAATTCAATCAGTACAATGATTTTATAATGGTGGTAAATATATTTATGTAAGAGAATTTAATGGTTGAGTAATAAGAAATGAACTTTTACATTTCTATTTTGAAGAATTAGAGAAAATATTTGGTAAAGAAATTGATAAAAATAAAAAAATTAGTATTACTGGAACAGACATGGTTGTTGGAAGAAAGTATACATTTGAGACTAATTTATTAGGAATAGAGCAATATCTTTCTAACTTAACTGACCTATTAAGTAATGAACAATCTAGAGTAAAAAGAATCTTTGGTGATTGATTTGCACTGATTGCAGGTAAAAAAATCAACAACCAACATGTGTCACTTCGCGATATAAACAATCTTGATGAAAATGATGATTGAGGATTTTTGACAGCAGAAGCTATGCAAACATATTTAGGTTCACTTGTCACAAAAAACGCTCATTTGTGAATACAAGCAGAATCGTTATCCAAAAAACATTGAATGTGAACCCCAGCACATGTAGATGCAATGTATGAATTATTCAAACCTTATGTCACCCCAGAATTATTCATCAAATTTTGTGCTGAAACAGGAATCACTCTTGATGCAGCACAAGCTATACAACAAGAACTATGAATTTTAAATAAAAACTAACACATGTTATCTCAAAGAGTAAAAACTCTCACCGTATCTGCAACGAGACAATTGCAAAGTCACATCCAACAAGCCAAAGCAAACGGAAAAAATGTATACGTCTGTTCTATCTGACAACCAGATGTAGCAACGTTACCAAACATAACCGAGATGTTGCAAAATCAAAAGCATATCCCATATGCACCTTCTACATGACTAGACACACTAAAACAAGTATATAGTACATATATGAAAGATTTTGGTGTTGAGTTACAAAACCAAGACGTCTGTATTACGTACTGAGCTTCTGAAGCATTAGCGTTTGCAATACAAGTAGTTGCAAACCCTGGAGATACCATCCTCACATTTGAACCATTTTATAGTAATTATAAGTCATTTACTCACAATGCATGAGTCAATATCAAAGGAATATCCAGAAATATCTATGAAGAATATTCTCTACCCACCATGCAAGACATACAAAAAAGTATAACTGACACAACAAGGGCGTTCTTGATCTGTAATCCATGCAACCCTAGCGGTCAGGTTTTTTCTTTGGAGTATATTAGGCAACTTTGTGACCTTGCGAAGCAACATGATATGTTTGTGATAGTAGACGAAGTCTATAGAGAATTTGTATACTCAACTGATCCTTCTTGTTCATTAGTTTTAGATGAGTATTCTGATAGATTAATTGTCGTAGATTCTATATCAAAAAGATACAGTTTGTGCGGTGCTCGTGTAGGTATGTTTGTTTCCAAAAACCAGGAAGTAATGACTGCTGTACAAGCTCTTGCATCAGCAAGATTGAGTGTTGGATATATTGATCAAGTCATTGCAACACAAGCAATCACATCTGGATCAGAATTTGTACAAACTTTTCGTGAGATATGTAGACAAAGAGTCCAAACTGTCTATGACTTTTTTCAACAAAATGAAGACATAACTTGTACGCAACCACAAGGTGCATTTTATTGTATGCTGATACTAGATGGTGTAGATACAACAGATTTTTGTACTCGAATGGTCAATGAATTTGACATAAACTGAACAACAGTCGCTCTCGCTCCTGGAAGATGATTTTATATACAAACAGAAGAAAACCCAAGCCTACAAAAATGAAAAAACGAATGCAGACTAGCTTTGGTGTACGATCTACCTCAACTTCAAGAGATATGCACTCTTATACAGGCGTGAGTGATTGCATACAAAAATAGATAAAATACTTATAAAACAGAAAAATACTTACAGAAAGAATATTCACAGAAAAAACTATAACATATACACTATTCTCCCCACTCAATTCTCTCAATTATATCACGAAATAACAAAACTGACTGGTCATGTGAATCAAAAAGAAAAGGTGCAACATCACGTTGGAGTAAAGCAAGATCGAGGGTTTTTGTATTTTCTGATAAATAATTCTTAAGCTTTTGAGAATTTCATATGCCTTTTTTTTGTTCCAAATATTTATAATCTGGTGATTGTGTTTTTTTGAGCAAAAAAAGTATATCAAAAAAGTCTCTTCATCTCATTCTTTTTCTCTCAAAAACTGTAAATAATTTTTGTGCAAGAAGAAGAGATGGAGAAGCAACACGACACAAAGCTTGTGTCTCAAATTTTGTCATCAAAATTTTGTCAGGTTCAAAATCATATCATTGATCAACTGTATCAATCTGTATAAGGATTTTTGCTGTGGGCATAGACGCAAGATTGTTCTCAAAAAGAATATTAGGGAATTTAATATGAGCATGAAACGCTCATTTTCTGACACATCTTAACTCTACTTCTCGTCATCTCTGTGCAAGTCAGTTCTTTATATAGGCTATCATAGCCTCAAACTCTCAATAACTAAGGTTTTTGACATCAAAATCTAAGTCTTCAGAAAATCTCTGATTATTATATACTAATCTAAGTGCTGTTCATCAAATAAAACAAAGTTTCTGACCATATGCACTGCTAAAAATAAGCTCAAGTATATGATATTGAATATACTCTCTCAAAATATGCTCTCTATGATCATGAAGACTTTGTGGATATTGTTGTATTACTTTGCTTAGTTCTAACATATCTATCGGCAATAAGAAATAAAGTTTCTGACACGTTGTTGAGTCGTACGTGGATACAACGTCAGATATTTTTTTAGATGATCCGGTGTGATAAGTGTACGAAGTTCATCTACATTTATTCTCCATTCATCAAAAGCCTCAATATTATTGTATCATGTATTATAATACAAAAAATCAGTTATTGCTTTTTCGGGTGTAGCCATCGCTATCTGTCAATAGTTGGTAGGTAGCAAGCTATATCACACAAACAAAAAGGGTTGTATTGCACTGTACTTAAACATTCATAGATCCGAAGACAAAGTTTGAGTTTTTTTGGTAGAAATACTTGTAATTGTTATAACAGTTTCTGGTATTAGGTTATAATATTTGAGTGCACTATGAAGAGAAATATAACTTGGACTATAAATACGTTGTGCAACAAAAAATAAAAATTCCTGTGTTCTCGGACGATCTGGAAAACACCACCATCATCTAGTTATATTCACTATTTTTCATGACATTTTTCGCTCAGACAGTCTTCTTTTGTCAAATCAAGGAAACATAATCTCGATCATATTACGAGAAAAAACAGAATATTTTTGTAATTGATTATAGAATTCGACAAATCTCATTTCTTTAAGATGTTAATTAGGATACAAAAACAACAACTTCAAGAAATATACTGACTACTATAATATTTGCAAGGACTGATATGTTATTTTCGTAATAACTTATTGAGATCTAGAAAGTATTGCTTATTATAACAGTACTTTATAGTTAGTCATAATCTATGGTACACAAGAATATACAACGCAAGGTAGAAATAACCCTTTCAATATTACAAAAAATGTATCCTGACCCAGAAACCGAGTTGCACTACTCTACTCCGTTTCAACTTGTTATGTCAGTTTTGATGTCTGCACAAACTACAGACAAACAAGTCAACAAAGTCACAGCTCCGCTGTATACTACAATCAAATGACCCCAAGACATACTAGATATGTGACAAGATAAACTTACACAAGCCATCGCTTGAGTCAATTATTATAAAACCAAAGCCAAAAACTTATACACAACAGCACAGTTTTTAACAGATCCCGAACAACAACAAATCATTATTGATTCACTGACGCTAGAATCAGCAAAACAAGTAGTTAGTGATTATGGTTATGCACTCCCTGATACGATATCATGACTCACACAACTTGCGTGAGTTGGAGAAAAAACAGCCAAAGTAGTCTGATCAATTCTTTTTGGTATTGCTGCAGTTGCAGTAGACACACATGTACATAGAGTGAGCAACAGAATTTGACTCACACGCACCAAAACACCATCGATCACATCATCAAGATTAGAAAAAATTTTGCCAGACTCGGTCAAAGCTGAAGCTCATCATTGGCTGATTTTGTTTGGGAGATATCATTGTCTTGCTCGTTCACCCAAGTGCCAAACATGCCCACTCCAAGAGATATGTAATTTTTATCAAAAAACACACAAAACCAGCTAGGCTTGCATTTTTGCTTTGAAATCATAGAATGAAGATATTATTTATCACGCAATTATTGTATGACTCCACATGACAAAAACCATGAAGAAAACTCAGAAGAGATTAGAACTCATGCTTCAACGACAACGTCCAAAGATCAAGAATATTGAGCAAATCAGATCAAGGTTCTTGAATGATTAGAACCTGTAAGAATGAGACCTTGAATGTATATTTGATCAACAGATGCAAAATGACTTCACCATACGGTACAAGAAATAGTCGATAACTGTGTTGATGAAGCACTTGCATGACATTGTGATGCAATCACACTCACACTTCATGCAGATCATACAGTAACTGTACAAGATAACTGACGTGGTATCCCAGTAGATATTCACCCTAAAACATGAAAATCAGCTCTAGAAACTGTATTTACAGTACTACATGCTTGATGAAAGTTTGAAAAAAGTGCATATAAAATTTCTTGATGATTACACTGAGTGTGAGCATCTGTTGTAAATGCTCTCTCAACTCGACTTGAAGTTCGAGTACACAAAGACGGTAAAGTTCATTATCAAAAATACTACCAATGAGTACCAGATTGAGATTTGAGAATTATATGAGACACAGACATTACAGGAACAACTGTTCGTTACCTTCCAGATGACACAGTTTTTGAAACAATTGAATTACAAGAAAATCTTGAGCTAACAAGAATGAAACGTGGTGCATACCTGACGCCTTGAGTAACATTTACATTTGTCGATGAAAGAACCAAAAATAAACAAAGATTTATGTATGAATGATGAATAAAAACTTGGCTTACAAACCTTGTAGGTGAACAAGAACAACTTTCTTCTGTTCATTATTTATCAGCGGAATGAAAAGATTGTTGGTTAGAGCTTTCATTTCAAATGGTAAACTCTACCAATGAAAACATCATTTCCTTTGTAAATAACATTACAACTCCTGATGGATGAACACACGTATTGTGATTCAAATCTGCATTATTGACTATCATCAATGAACTTGCAAAAGAAAAATGAAAACTTCACAAAAAAATATGAGAATTTCAATATAGTGACGTGACTGATGGAATCTATGCAATTATCACTGTCAAAATCCCTGAACCACAATTTCAATGACAAACAAAATGAAGACTATGAAACTCATACGTAAGAAGAGTTGTAGAAAAAATGGTTTATGACTATCTAAGTACGTACTTTACAGAAAATGAAGATGAATTCGACAAAATGTTCGAAAAGATAGAACTTGCTGCTAGAGCAAGACTTGCTGCAAAAATTGCAAAAGAAACTGTTATCAGAAAAAACGTTTTGGCATGAGGAGTTTTACCATGAAAACTCTCTGACTGTAGAAAAAGATGAAAAAAAGGGACTGAATTATATATTGTTGAGTGAGACAGTGCGTGATGAAGTGCAAAACAAGGTCGTGATAGTGAATTTCAAGCAATTTTGCCACTCAGATGAAAAATCCTCAATACAGAACAGGCACATATCCAAAGAATATTAGCAAACAAAGAAGTAAAAAATCTTATTACAGCAATTGGATGTGGTTTGAGAGATAACTTTGATGAGAAATCACTAAGATATGACAAAATAATCATCATGACAGATGCGGATGTCGATGGTGCTCATATTAGAACATTGTTGATGACATTCTTTTTCCGTTATATGAAACCATTGATAGAAAACGGAAATCTATATGTAGCATGTCCTCCTATCTATAGAGTTTCACAATGAAAAAAATCTGACTATTTGTATCCACCATGTGAAGATCCAGTTGCAGATGCAATAGCACTATGATACAATAAAGATCAAAAAATAGACGTACAAAGATACAAAGGTTTGTGAGAAATGAATCCAGATCAACTTCGAGATACAACTATGGATCCAGCACATAGAAAATTTATGCAAATCACTATATGAGAAGCAGAATGAGCAGACAAAATATTCAGAATTTTGATGTGAGAAGATGTAAGTTTGAGAAAGCATTTTATTTTGACTAATGCAAAATCAGTAAAAGATTTGGATTTGTAAAAATACACTAATATTTTTCAAAAAATAAAATGCTTTGCATTTTGTCAAAAAATACACATAATATATGTGTATTTTTTTTTACTATAGTAGAAAAATACTTTTATTTTAGATAGTAAAACATATAGAAGATGGATAACAAAAAAACTAAATATGAAAGTATGATAAGGTGATATATCACAAAAGAATACCCGCAAATAAAGAAACATTACTGAGAAAAATGACTTAGTACAGTGATAGCTGTAGACTTATGAACAACCTTAGGTTTAGAAAAGCAACTACCAGAAGCCGTTAAAGCTCTTATGATACAAAATAATATGGCTCTGTACAAACTATATTCAGAGAACGTAGAAGTAGCTATAGATATAATTACAAAAAAATTATCTGAAATGAAACTTCCTGAAGGATTTCATCCTCTACCTGATGAATTATATAATCAATTATCTAATGAAAATATTTGAAAGTTTATCTATGAAAACCATATAGATGTAGAAACGTTGTATAGTATACTAAAGTTAAAAAAGATAAGAGATAAATGAGAATCTGTATGAAAATGTCCTTTTAGTGCAGAGATTAAAAAGATGATTAAAGAAACAATCAAATAAAACTAACTTACTAATCATACTCCAATGAAAAATCCCCAATAAAAACTCCCCAATCAATCATCAACGATATACAAAATCTATTAAAAAGTAGGATTTGTAAAAATACACTAAGATTTCAAAAATAAAACAATTTGCATTTTGTTAAAAAATACACATAATATATGTGTATTTTTTATTTTGAAGAAAATTAATTATGAATAAGCTACTATGATTTAGTCCTGAAAAAAAAATTTCTCCCCTTCAAGTGTGAATAAATGCTTGATCATACGAGTTAATAAAGATAGAAAAAGAAGAATTACATGAAAACTTTGCTTCATTAGACATTTTCTTGAAATGACTAGATGAACAACACACAGAGATATATAACGAATACAAAAATTATACATTATGAATAAACTTATCAGAACGTAATAAAACATGAGCACTAGCAGACGTTGATAAAAACACAACACTTGAAGAAGTATTTGCAATAGTTGCCAATTTACTAGATACATCATGAACTGAAAACAAATCAAATACTTTGATTACAAGTTTTCTATATTGAATACTCGATAATCTTTCAAAAGAAAACACTAACTCAGAAAACAAATCACTAGAAAAAATATGATTACAAATAGCAATACCAAACCTGATAAACAAAGTGCAAACTAACCAGGAAAAAAATACAACTTCATCACAAACTACAGTCGAAAAAACTGAAATACAAAAACCAAATACTAACAATAAGATAATTGAAGAGGTAGAAAAAGTAGAACAAACAAAATTTGATATTTTTTTAGAAAAGTTAAGTGAAAAAGAACGTGAAACATATGAAACGTATAAAAATTATACTATTTGAAATAACATTCCCAATATTATCTGAGCAAGAATAATTTATTGAGTAGGTAAGACAAATACTTTAAAATTTGATCTACAAAATGTTAATGAAAATACTACATTAGAACAATTTCTAAGAATCCTAATAAATGAAGGAAAAAATCATGTAGTTAAATCTATTGAAAATACTATCTGAGAAATAAAACAACATTTAGAAAGCGAATGAAATAGACTTATAAAGGATCAATTTAGATCAGAATATACTATTGCTGTCTGAAAAGGGAAACTTGAAAAGTCTTCTTCTCGAACAGAATACATAAATTGAATACAAAATGGTTGAATACAAAAAGAGTTTGAAAAGTTATCAATGTCACTGATTGAAGATATTTGAAAAAGAAAGAATTCCTCTACTTTTCAGAATTCTTTAAAAAACAGAATGATTGCACTTACAACTTCACAATTTTTAAGCGAATTATCTGGAAAGTATGCTGCTGAGATTTACAAAAAGCTAGAAAAATAAGCGTCTCAATGAAAAATCCCCTATTAATCATCAACGATATACAAAATCACTAAAAGATTTGGATTTGTAAAACACACTAAGACTAAAACCTAACAAAAAAAAAATCTAACACTCACCGTGTCAGATTTTTTTTATAAAGATATATATTTATATTTACTTTTTTGAAATTGCTTTTTTTGCTTTTTGGTTTGTTGATTTTTTGGTTGTTGTTAGTGTTGCTTGTGTACCAAACAATTTTGTTGACAACAAGAGGTAAATCGCTGGAGCAGCCATAAATATAGAAGAGAATGTTCAAACGAGTATTCATGCTCACATAGTATAAGCAAAATATCTTATATCGTTGCTACCAAAAATAAACATAGCCAAGACCACAAGAAACGTAGACAATGAAGTTCAAATAGATCTTCTCATTGTTTGTCGCACACTTTCTTCAATAATAGCTCCAAATTTTATAGATCAAGCTTCAAGTGCTTTTTCATCTGCTTTAGCATTTTCTCTTATTCTATCCAAAACGATAATAGTATCATTGATACTATATCACATAATAGTCAACAACGCTAGTATAAAAATAGTATCAACTTGTAATGTAGGGTCTATCATCATCAACAAACCATACGCTCACGCAGTCACACTTATATCAAAAAACATTGTTCATATAGTAACGGTAGCCAGGATTTGCGGTGGAATAATCTTTCTGATACTTCCAAAGGACAAAAACATATAAATCATAACTAACAATACTCATACTACCAACGACCAAATAGCTCTACTTTTTGCATATTCAGAGACACTAGCTCAATTGACAGATAAAGATAAAACATCATCAGTAGTTGCAATATATTTATTTTCAATCAATGTACTTACAACCAAGTCTTGAAGTGTTTTTGCTTCAGAATCGTTTTTCATAGAGTTTGCGACAAGAAGTGTACTTGCCTCATCATTTGTATTTACAGAAACTTCTGCGGATGTAAATCATGCTTCATCAAGAGCAGCATCAACATCGTTGCGAAGCGTTTGAGATTCTGTAACAGGTTGGATTTGTACCTCTACTCCTCATGTAAATTCTATCGATGGTTTATAATTCAAAAAAAATACTACCCAAGATCAAAGCACTAATGCTCATCAGATCATCAACCAAAAGTATGCTTTGGAAATAATTGGAAAACGTTTCATGACACTAATTATATTACGCAAAAATAAAAAAAACTGACACTAGTCAGCGTCATAGTAGTAATTCAAGCTCAGTTTGCAAGAGCAAGCACAATGAAGCAATTTCGTTAGAAGCGTAAATTATTCTTCAGTCAACTTACTAATAGAAAAATCTGGACTTGTAGTAGAAAGCTTGATATATTCATTATCATTAAAATCTCTTTCAGCTCTTGATATAGCTTTTTGATGATCATTAAGAGAATTCTCATCGTTTTTGTAAGAATCCTTTAGATTTCACAATTTTGTCTTGCAAGATTCTATAGTCTTTTCATTTGTAGCTATAACTTTTTGTAAACTTTCTATCGCTTTTTGTTGTTGTGCAATCATAGTATTCAAGTTATTAATTTGAGTATAATCCATATCATCTGATTTTCTGAGTTTTTTTAATTGTTTCTCGTTATCCTTAAGTGAATTAGACAAACTATCTAACTGAATTTTTATAGATTCGTTTCTTTGAATAGTGTTTTGTAGTTCACCTTTTACAAATCAGTATTCAACGACTGTTGCTTCTATTTCTGCTTTTTTGTTAATAGCTCAAACAACGGTTTTGTTATAATTTATTTGATCTTTATGCTCTTTTTTTATTTTTTGGAGAATATCAACTCTATCATCTAAGCCTTTCACTTGCTTGGCAAGATTTTCTTTGATCTTTAGAACAGTTTGATCTATACTTTGTATTTCAGAATCTATTGATTTTTTTTCTGACACTAAAGAAGACATAAAATCAGAATCTAAAGTAATCGTCTTTCATAAAACTTTATCGAGAATTTTTTGTATAGTTTGTTGACGATCTTGTAATCCGTTTTTATAACTAGCATAGCTATTGATACGAGAGTTCGCACTTTGTATAACTTTAGTTCTTTCTCAAGTTAATGTTTGTACATCTTTATCTAATAATTTTTGTTGATTTTGAGTATCTATTGTAGACAAATCTACTGGTAAAGTTTGATTTTCTTGTACTTTCTTGGTTTGTGTAATAATGCTATTTTGCAAAGTGCTAGTTTGATTAACAGCTTCTTGGTACGCATTTATCAATGTTGTGTATTCAGACACAAAATTACTAGCTACCTGTCAACCATTGTTCAGAGAAACTTCTTTTGCTTGGATTTCAGATCGTTTTGTATTTATATCTTGATTATTTTCAGATAGAGAAGAATTAAAGTCTGACAGCTCGTCAGTATCATCTTGTTGTGTTTGTTCGTATTGATCTTTAAGAGTAGAAAATTGTTCATCCAAGCTAGCTTGCAATTCTTTCTTTTTATCAGTATTTAGCTCTGTATCTGCAATATATACATCTTCATTTAGTAATTCATTTAGATCACTCTTTGTATCCTCAAGTTTTTCTTTATTATCAACGATTTTTTCTTCTAGACTGATAAAATCATTGTTTACAGTTATACCATAGTCAGTCAAAGTTGATTGACTAAATTGTGGAAGTCATTTGTATGATGTACCAAAAATTGCATCTCAATACAGCTGATACGCTGTCTGCGCAAGTTGCTTTTCGTGTTCGGTCTGTTGCTTATCAAGTGTTGCTCTTTGTTCTGCACTAGC
Source organism: uncultured Candidatus Peribacteria bacterium (assembly GCA_964526045.1). Lineage (GTDB taxonomy): Bacteria > Patescibacteriota > Gracilibacteria > Absconditabacterales > Absconditicoccaceae > CAZGIF01. The sequence continues at coordinate 175,557 of CAZGIF010000004.1, forward strand.
TCAACTCATCGAAGAATTTAATGAGTTTATTTTTCAGATAAGATCTTGTATCGAAGTTCTTTTCTCTGAGTATCTATTCATTTGACTTCACAATTGAGATGATAACAAACCAAAGTTTGTTAAGTGTTCTGAAAGTCATGCAGGAGTAGCATCAAACTGTACTGCCTCTGTAGAATTCGTCGTTATTGTGTTATCTATAGATCATAGATCTCACTGATGTATTTGAATATCTCCAGTTGCTGAATTTTCAGTAGGAGGAGTAAAATCTATTGTATTAGTAGTAGAAACATTATTTGGTATTGTTTGTTGTAATTCTGACAAATATGTCTTTGTTTTTGCTATTTCTTCGTTACTTGCTATATCGGATACATTCGCAACACCCGCCAACTCAGTCAAAAATTGTTGTAACGAATCTTTTGTGAGAAATTGTTCATATTTTGGGTTGATTGAGATAGTATTTTTGCCTGCTTCTTGACCAAAAACAAACAGATCTAAACCATCATCTGACACATCTTTTAGACCATTGCTAAATACTTCGACTTTTTGTATTTCAAGATTGTTATAAGATTTGTCACGAAAAGAAAGATACACTCCACCATCTCATGTTTGCACTGTAGGTGAATATCACAATGCGGTCAAAGATGACAAAACATCTCATTTTAAAGAAAATGTTGATTGAAGGTTATCCAAGACATTCACATCTATAATCGCGTCTCAAACTCATTCAAAAGAAGAATTTTCTGAATCAGAACTAAAATCAATAGTAGTTGCTCATGATAAAGATGGATCTGACTGATTCTCTGTAGTTTGAGAGTTTGTAGTTGTCTGATCTGTATTTTGAGCATTTGCACCAAAATCGATAGTTTGTGTTTGTCAATTTGTTCCTGCAGTTGAATTCGTAGTTGAGTTCGCAGTAGTAGAAGTTGCAGTACTATTATTTATTGCAGTATTATTTGCAGTACTAGCAGTAGAATTTGCTGTAGAATTTGCTGTAGAATTTGCTGT
>CAZGIF010000004.1:176661-187355 GCA_964526045.1 uncultured Candidatus Peribacteria bacterium
GTAGAATTTGCTGTAGAATTTGCTGTAGAATTTGCTGTTGAACCTCCTGTTGCATCTCCTGTTCACGCTGTTCATACTGTTCCTCCTGTTCATGCTGTTTGATCTGCTGTTCATGCTGTCAGATCTGTATTTCAATCTCAAGCCGTGTCTCATGTCGTGTCTCATGTTGCATCAACTCCTCAACTCAAAATGCTTTGTGCAGATGCAAACAAACCATCTCATCAATCCATTGCACTTAGCAATGACAACACACCAAACATCGCTCTCTGTTCGTCAGGCATAGTATCTGTATGTGCTGTGTATCACAACATCGCATTTTTTGTAGCTTGATCAATACTTGCAATAGCCGCTTGAGCGACATTTTTGATATCAGCTGCAGCTTCTTGTTTCAGATTTGGCAATGACGAACTGATTTCTGTCCATAACATTTGTCTATTCGACAAATCTTTCAATGAAGCTGTAAGCTCAGTTGCGTCAATTTTTTCGTCTCAACTTGTATCAGCTGATTCGAAATGTGTACCTATAGCATCTTTTGCAAAGGACGCTGCCATATGTTTTTTAGAATAAAATCTTTGTAACAAGTATAAACAAAATAACATAATCTGACAAATATTTTCGTATTTTTATACCCAAAATGTTGACTTTTGTTGTAGATAGTATTATTTGTCAATTCAATGTTCACAAAAGCTCTCGTTTTTAACTTGCATCTAGCATATACTTTGATTGATACTTATATCAAATAAAGAACTCTGCCTTTTTTATTATTGTTACTGGATACACTATGCACAACTTGTGAATATCACAATTTCTTTGTCAAAGGATGCGGTACATGATAGCAGTCAGTCTATTTTTTTGTGTAAATATGTTGTGATCTACGTCTCTTGTATATGGGTTTGATACAAGAACAAACTATAGTTTTTTGAGTTGAGATGCGACAATTCAGTTTTCAGATGTAGGAGATACTTCAACAACATGACAGTCTGTAGATATACAAAACACTAGTATTCCAAGTGCGTATGGAGATATCGTAGCTCCTGTGCTTTTTGACGGATATTGACTTGTAGGTTCATGATTTAGTTGAGCCATAGCATATAACTTTACGTGAACAAGTATATACGGCACAGCAGATGTAGTCTGGTTTAGCGATGATATGATAACATATGTACAACTCGCGAGTTGAAGTGCACTTTCTTGATGAATGACGTTTGGTGCAAATAGTTTTTGAACTGTGGTTCATTTGCCACAATGAGTAGAACCTTTGTGCAGCAAAATCTATAACGCAACAACAGCACAATGTTATAACGACTTACAACAAGCGATTGGTGCTAGTATGTCATGAGATACAATACGGGTATGATCTGGAACTCGACAACTTACAAGTACTGTTCTTACGACAGACAATATTACAATTCAATGAGTTGACCAAGACCAAAGTTTTGTTGTATTTGACGGAACATGAGATGGTTTCTTTTTGGATCAAACTATGTGAGTACAGCTCAAGGACATCACAATACGTCACAACACAACAACAACATGAACAGCTATTGTGATATGATCTGGTAGCTCCCAAACATCTCTTGATGGAGTTGTAATTACAAACCGATGATGAGAATGAATTCATGTATCTTCAGATGGAGACATTTCTATTGTATGAACAAGGTTTAGTGGACTCAATAGCCAACAACTAACATGAGCTTGAGCAATAACACTAGAGCAATGAGTATGAAACATAACAATCCAAAATTCATATTTTGAAAATAATTACTGACACAGTGTACGTGCTGATCAAACATTTAGCGGAAATATACAGATTCGTAATACTGAGTTTGTTCATAGTACGTGATTTGCTGGGATGACTGGATTTGGAATCATCAATTACAACACATGAATGTTTGTCGATGCAGTTTTCAATCGACGATGAACCAATCTCTGACCAATGGATCTCAATCCTACACCACGATATCCGTACGGTTCGTGAGATGCAGTCAGTTGACTTGTTTTGTACTCTGGATCATGGATTAGACGCAATGTTATAAACTTTGTTGATGAGGTTGAAAATTGACGAACATCGTGAGATTATATAAATATTACTTATAATGATGTATTTTTTGATAGTTTAGATTGGGGATTTACTGATAATAACTGTAACAACGTCACAGAACGAAATACGTTCCCAGTAGGATGATTTACGATTTTGACTGAAGAATATAACAATAAACGTATTTGTTTTCGTGAAAGAGATATCCGATCCAATGAAAATACAAGACGTACAAGAGTGATACGTATAGATCGCACTCCTCCAGACCTTGCTACATCTTGGACAAATGATACACGGTGTAATTCGTGATATTTTATTATAAACGTCACAGGAACTGACACACTTAGCTGATTGCCATCAGCACCATATACTTTCGGCCCGCTAGGTGGAAACATTGGCAATGCTACTTGATCACAAACATATTTTGCACGTACATTTACAACTGCTATTACTGTAACTGACAATGTCGGCAACACTACAGCAAGAACAGTACAAGTCACACCACCACTATGCCCACAACCACCCACTCTTCCAGATGAACCAGAAGATAGCAAAACAGGATGAGGATGATCTACAAGACCATATAAAGACATATGTCTAGATACAAACCCTAATCCAGATCCTTGAGCCAATCAACGAGGAATAGATTATTCACGTAGTTATTATGATAGAACATGTGAAGAAGAGGTTGAGCCAGTTGTTGTAGAAGAAATAGAGGATGAAACACAATCGGACACCCCTCCGACTTTACAAGAACGAACAGAAAAAATCTTACAAAACACGTCATTTGGAGAAGAAATGACATTTGCATATATTTTTGCATATCAACAATGAATTACAACTATGCCAAGTTTGGAAGAAGCAAATCTCCTATGACCGTTATATAGAAGAGATATGGCAAAAATGATAAGCGTGTTTGCGACTGTTTGATTAAACCTCAAAGCAGATAGTTGAGAAGAATGTATTTTTGATGATATGCAATTAGAAACACAAGAGTCAAAATATTACGCTACAGTTTCTTGTCAACTAGGACTTATGGGATTAAAAACTGATGGAACACCTGCACAAAGTTTTTATTCAGATCAAGTTGTCTCCAGAGCTATGTTTGGAACAATATTGTCTAGATTGTTGCGATGATGAGAATACAACTGATGAGTTGTTCGATATGAAAAACATTTGGATGCACTGTTTAGCAAAAACATTATGAAATTTATAGACAATCCAGAACAAGATGAATTGAGATGATACGTTATGATTATGATGAAAAGAATAAACGACGAAGAAATAGTTCCAGAACGTGATTAAATTATAACATAACTAAATTACAACATATCAAGCATATCCTCAAGCTTCGCTAATTGCGAAGCTTTTTCTTTATTTTCTTGTTGTGTGAGTTCTTCTTTTTTTTGTTTTTGTACTAGTTGACGATCTCTTGCTTGTGCTTGTTCTTTTCGTTGTGTGATCACATCTTGTGCGAGAGACACACATTCAAACGCGTCATTGATACGAGGAGACGCCATACGTTGCAAATGAGACGTCTTTTGCAAATAGACGTCCTTACAATCAGAATTGTCTATCAAATACTGCACATGCACATCAAAATCAAACAAATCTTGTCTTTGTATAAGTTGTGTTTGTTGTTCAAGATAGCGAAAAAGTACTTGAAAAATAGAATCTGAGAGCAATCACGATTGTGTTGCCTGTTCCAGTCAGGCGAGTATTTTTTGTTTGATCTGGGTTGTATCTCATTGTGTTTTTGTAAAAAATTGGACTCAGTCTGTCATAGATATCAAAAAGATATAAAATTGAATTAACCTTGCTTTTGTTTGTTCGAAACACTACTACTAGTACTAGCAAAACCCACAATAACTATCAAGAGCAAGTTTTATTTTTTGGCTTTGTTCATGTTGAGAGAATCTATCTTGCAAAGATATACAGACGAACGCATTATCAATACAATTGCACATGATTTTAGTATTCAACTCAAAGCAGTTTTTGGAGTTATTCGAAAACTAATACTGTTGTATGGTATGTATTATTGAGCTATTCGTTTGTGGGATCATCCGTATATTGTTCGATGAACTGCTGGAGTTGCATTCATTTTGATGATAAAATATATTATAGATTTTTTCAATCTGTATTTGGATGCGCTTGTGATGACTGGCAAGTGAGTAAAGGTATTTGTACGAGAAAGTTTGATGGAATACAAGATGGATTTGTTTGAATGGGAGCACTTACAGGTAGTAAGTTTTGAGCAAAGAACCTTTATGGACAAACTCTTTTGAACGGGTGATATTTATATTGCACTTACCAACAATTTCGAATTTTCTTTTGATAGTGTGCATAATCCACAAAAAGCAGTACAACTACTTTTGACGATGAAAGAAAGATTCGTTTGAGGAAAACAAGAACATGAAGAATATGAACCAGAACAAGATCACACGTATGACAAAGAAAAGTTTAATGTATTGGTAGAAACCTTGGGAGAAGTTATTGTTGAATACATGGACAAAAAAAAGATTCGCGATATGCATTAGCTACCATTTTTTTGCTGTCGTCTTTTTGTTTTATAAAAAATTTTTTGTATGATTGGTGTCTATCTGACTGCATTTTTGATTGGTATATGCTTTGGATCATTTGGTTCAGTACTTCTCACAAGACTAGATATTCTTTCCAAAAAAAACATACAAGGCGTGTTGGTAGGACGTTCACATTGTCCATGATGCAAACACACACTCACGCGATACAATTTACTCCCATTGCTTAGTTTTTTGATACAAAAATGAAAATGTTCACATTGTACATTAACAATACCAGCTTTTTATCCTCTCTTGGAACTACTCACAGGATGTCTTGCGTGTCTGACAATTTTTTTTGTTACAACCTATTGATTTGTACCAAGTAGTTATGACATCAGCCCAATAGAAATATTTTTGACACAGTGATTTCGATTATTTTTTGGAATACAACGATTGTTTTGATTGTTATTGGTATGGGATTGCAAAACACAATTTTTGCACGAATTTATTTGGTGGGTATTGATGATAGTTGTTATTACTTCACATGCAGTCCTTAAGCAATGAGACCTCATCAACGCACTCAAATGGATTGTGATTTTTGTATGAGTATTCACGTCATTGTATGTTTTTGCACGCGCATATGCTCGTTACAAATACAAAAGTTCTAATGTAGAATGAATTGGCATGTGAGATATTTTTTTGGCTGCTAGTATTGGAGCGATGTTTCCATATATATTGTCGGTACATGCGATTGCATTTACACCCCTCAACGCCATATCTTTGATGAGTTTATATTTGGTACTTTGTAGTTGTTTGTGAATACTTCATCGATGTTTTCTTACATATTATTACAAAAAAAAATCTGACACGGTTGCATTTTTCCCTGGAATGATAGTCGCAATGTGGTGTCTATTACTATTTTGAAAAGATATATTTTTGCTACTAGCGTGATAATACGTCATGTTTTGCAGATTTCGTGTTGCAAATTTAAACAAAAATGATACAACTAACGTACAAAAAGATTTTAGGTTTACATACTCTATGACGTGAGAATCTTGATATGATATTCAATTATGAGCTACTAATCCATTTTTGAGAACAACATGCACACCCATTGCCAAAATAAACACAGACATTTTGAACTTTGCTGAAGTACTCGTCGATATGATGTGGGAGTTAGATGGAGTATGACTTGCTGCACCTCAAATTTGAAACCCAATTAGAATGTTTGCAATCACCTATCGGGAAAAGGGGAAAGATTGACTAGAATGTGTGTGAGATGATGTGTTTATCAATCCAACAATCATCAAAAAAAGCAAAGAGACGAGTATTGCAGAAGAGTGATGTCTTTCATTACCACAAGCTTTTGGAGATGTCGAGAGACACAAAAAAATCACTGTTACATACACTGATGTCGCTTGAGATACATTTACAAAAGATCTTTCATGATTTAACGCAAGGATTGTACAACATGAAATGGACCACTTGGACTGAATACTCTTTATAGACAAAACTGTGATAGACAAAACAACAAAAGACAAAAAATAATACTAAAACCTACATATTACTTTTACATTCGTACATTATGTTATGGCAAGAACAAATAAAAGATGAATAGCTGCAAAAAAAGCTGTCCAAAAAAAACAAGCAGGAAGATTGAGATGAGCAAAAAGATTTGATTACCCTAAAAGAAAACTTGACCTAGAAGAAGCAAAAGAGCTAGGAGTTATCGGAGTTGTTACAAATCCTAAAGGACATGACTATCATTGGTTTATGAGATGAAGAAAAGTTTGTCGAGAAACAAGAATAAGAATTGATCCAGACGGGTACAGACTTATTAGAACACCATCAGGAGGAACTGAAGTAGTTGAAGCACCAATGTCAGGATGGATTAGAAAAAAACTTATCAAATGAACATGATCATAAAAAAAACACATACACTAAACTCATCTAAAAACTTTTACTCTGACATAGATCATGTGATTAGAGTCTATTATAGATATATTCAACTTTGATCTTGTTTTTGCATCTATGATGCAAGCTTGATCATCAATACGATGATTTTTGGGTAATATGATAGTATATTATCCTCGATTTTTGGGAGTATATATTGGTTTGGTTGTACTTGTAGCTTTGGTACGTTCCATGACACAAAAGAAAATAATTGATGTAAAAAAATGATTTTATCACGAACTAGATAAAACATTTTTCAAATTCTCATTAATGATCCACAAACATAAAACTACTATTCACGATTTTGAACAAACAGTTGCATTGGTGTATCAAAACAAACAAGACATTATAACTTCATCTCAAAAGAATTTCTTATCTGACTTGGATATGTATAAACATGATGTAGGATATTTAGAAAAACTATTGCAAGTAGATATAGTCAAACAAGAACAACGAGACACACTTTCATCGCTTCGTTGATTTGTATATAGAAGCAATGCAATGTATATGATATGTTCTTCACTGTTGTGAGTACTTACAGTATGATTGTCATATGTCCTTTTGAGTTGAAATCAAAAAACTATCTAAATAAAAAAATCTTTAGGAAACTATGATGAGTCTCTTTCTTTCAAAATAACAGACATTACAATATTACCAATCATATCTGGAATTGGAGACGTAATATCTGCAATTTCAAATTCTCAGAAAAGCGTAAAGATGTTTTTATTAGACTCTTTAAAAACTGTTCACTGTCAATTTATACTTGTATCTTCTAATCAGTGTTCTGATTCTTCACACAAAAATAAATGCTTAATTTTTTCTCCATTAGTATCAACAATTTTAACTGTAAGTTCTATTCTATTATCCTTATGTTTTAAAAGTGAAGTTTGTCATTCCATACATTGGAACATAAATCCAAAAGCATTAAGATCACTTACAAATTTATGATGCTCCGCTTCTTGTCCCGATCAATTTCTTGAAGTATAGGATTCCATTGAATTATTATAATATATAAAAATAAATTTTTATTACTTGAGTTATTGTTATATATCACAATATGTTTTGATAATATAAACAAAAAACGCAATTTCTCTCTAACTTACCAAAAAGTAAACAATTTCTTATGCAAAAATTTAAACTACTATTGAGACAAATATTTATATCATATTGTATTAACATCTTCCTGACTCAACTCTAATGTTCAATTCGCAATTCATTCAAGTGTTGCATACGAAAGTGGTGCGATATCTCATTGCTCTATTATTTTGAAATATGAAAATAACTCAGCATTTTTAGAATATCGACACGAAAAATTTTCTTTATCATAAAAAACATTGATGATGTAGTTTGTAATAATTCTCCCTTTTCCCGTGTACATATTTATATCATCAGATACTGATGATATAACAACAAATGAGTGAGGTGAGGACATACTAATTATCAAAATTAAAAAATATTTTATAAATGAAGATTTCTATCAAAACCTAATTGAAATTGACCAAAGTTAAAATTAATAAATTTGGCTCTACTTAACTCTATAACTAAGTTTTCTTGTTCAAATAACTCAATGTTTATTGAATCAAGAATAGATGACGTATCAGCATTATCTAAAACAGATGAAATATCTACACTACAATTTTTTAGGGATAGCTTTACTCTTTCAGTTTCTAATATTTTCAAAAGATTTGAAGAAACATCTAAATCTATAACAACAAACCTCACCACTACCAAATTCGACAAAAAATTCATTTCACATCATTCTGTTATTATTTTTCAATCTAAGATATGAAACAATTCAAAAGAAGTCACAGCAGAACACACAGACTCTACTTCTAACACAAGAACTCACTTACGAATTATATCCACACTTCTATTCATAGATTATGTATTTACAAAAAAAGTACGATAGTATCGTACGTCGTATTTACAAAGAAATCATTGCTAATGTAGTAACAACTTGGGCCTGGCTGGACTTGAACCAGCGACCAATCGGTTATGAGCCGATTGCTCTAACCAACTGAGCTACAGACCCACAAAACACTCAAAGCAACACTTTGTGTAACCAATATATACTTTTGAGAGATCTAAATGCAAGAGTTTTTATTTTATTATGCTAGAAGCAACAGAAGTCTTTCTATCTTTGATTTTGTCTGGTCACACGTTTTTTCATATAGTAAATGTATCAACATTTAGATTATATGTTGGTATTATATTGTTTGCTCACAACAAAGATATCTGTTGACACAGTGAGACTGATCTACAAATCATCAATATGGCTTCTTTCATGATTTGAACATCATCATATCTTGGGTCATTAGCAACTTGTTGTTTGAGTATAGCCTGTGCTTCACCAAGTTTTTGTTGTACATCAATTCATAACTCTTGTCAAACCGCTGCTCGCTTATTATACTGTGCCATAACTCATTCTTTTGAGACATTAGCAAAACTACGGTCTCTATCGACTCATGCAGTGATATCAAACTGCACTTTTGTTCAATCATTGAGATTATACAACGCATTTGTAAACTCTGCTGTTAGAGGGCTTCAATCTGTGAATTCTGCAGAATTTGGTTCAAATTTTCCTCAAGCATCAAAAATAGGCGGTGTTTCTTTTCATTTGTTTGGGTCTTTGACATCAACGATCAAAAGATGGTCTTTTCATGTATAACGTCCTCACATAGTTGCGTTTGCTTCCAATGCACCATGGTTTACAATATTCGGTTTCATATATGCTGAAAGCAATTTCAACAAACTATATGCTTTCGCATCTTGAGGAGTTAGTTTATCAGGAGATTCCTTATACGAATCAATAATTTTATCGTAATTAGCAACATTATTTACTCAACCTGATCCAAACGATTTATTTATTTTTGATTGAATATCTTTTCGTTTTGGTCACATAACGTCTCTCATATACTCAGAACAATCTCAAAGCGTAATATCATTAGGTGATTTTTTAACACCTTCTGAATTCATATATCTAGCAATAAGTGATTTTATTTGATTAGACGATGCAGGATCATCAAAGTTATCAAATAAATCACCAAACTTCTCATGTTTGGATTCTAAAGTAACAAGTTTTGATCATATATCTCATATAGTGCTAGAAATTGATTGTATCTTCTTAAAATGTTGCTCCTTCATGTAATTTGAAAATGAAGCTACATTTCAATCTTTTCACTCTACAGTACCACTTGCTTTGACAAAATCGTTAATTTTATTAGAAATTCACATAATATTTAAAACACTTTCTCATTCTACTCCCAACATATCAGTAAAAGAGACTCTCATCATTTTTACATCTCAAGATCTTCACTCTCTCATAGCCTCTTGTGCTGCTGTTGTTTCTACAACATAAGAAGCCTCTGCAGATTTTACAAAAGAATCAAAGTTCAAATTCATCTGATCATAATGAGATTCTGATTTGATCTGTGTTGCAGATTTAGAGACATTTGCTCGCATATTCATAGTTCACTTTCAGTTCGAAAGAGCTCTAATTGTATTATCTCTCCGTTCAACAAGTTTTTGTAGATCAACAGAAGATGCTGATCATTCAGCGTTCAATAGTTTTATCTTATCTTTGATAGCATATATTGCAGAAATATTATCCATAAGTGCATTGAGATCCTCGTTTGAATCTCACTTCTTGAGTTCATCACTCAAACTTTTGACCATAGTTTGTTCTGCTGGAGAAAGTTGATCTGGATTATACTCAATACGATTTACATCTTCTATTTGTGGCATGTTAGAATTTTATCATAAATATGTTTATAATTTTTAGCTTCTTTGTATCTATTCTGACTTTTATAAATTATCTAATAATGAATCTGCATCATTTTCCTCTTCTTCAAGTCTTTCTGCTTGTTGTATTTGTTTGACGATACTCTGAGATTGTTGGAACAAATCAGCTTGTACATTTTTGTTTTTTTGTTGAATCTTTTGGTTCATATCTGTTATTTGTGCATAGATGCTATCCAAAATATCAACTGGGACACGTTCTGCTTGTTTTAATTCTGCCAAAATCTCTGCAAAAACTTCATGAGCTGATTGAAGCTGTTCTAGCAAGACTAATAACTTTGTTCTTTTTTGAACAGCATCAAGTGACATAAAATCCATATTCTTCTAATTTTATAAAATAGCCCTGCCGAATGGCAGGGTTTTTCGAAAGTGAAAATTTAGTATAC
>CAZGIF010000005.1:0-173891 GCA_964526045.1 uncultured Candidatus Peribacteria bacterium
AATATCACCTTTTTTCTTCAACTTTTGTTTTTAGAATTTCCTATATAGTAAAAAATGACAGATTTTGTCTATTTTTTATAATACTAGTAAATTTACAATTTAATGAAAAACAATGTATATGTCAAAATTTCGAAAAAAGATATCAAAAAATCTCTCATTATATATGAGAACAGATTTTGTTCCAAATGTTGTTCTAGCATTATGAGCTGTATTTTTTTGGAGAGGTACATGGGGAATTCTTGATATGTATTTTTTTGTAGAATATCCAGTGATTTCATTCATTATTTCTATAGTAATATGACTTTTTCTGATATATTTACCAGATTGAACGTTATGACAACTATGATGATATGAAGATAACAAAAAAAATCCAACTTGTTAAGAGTCGGATTTTTTATTTTCTTGAATATTTTTATTTTTGTAGATCTGAATAGATACAGATACATAACTGAGTATAGTTTTTGTCAGACATTCATGTATCCAATACAGTACCGATTTCGTCAGCGTGTTTTATAGAGTGGATATCATATTTCTTTTCTCAATTGTGAATTGGTACTTTGGAATGCATTTTCAAAACAACATATCACTCATAATTTTGTATATGAATATCAGACTTTTTGATACTATATCTAGTAGACATTGTCTTTAAGATAGTTTCTTGAGTGTTTTTATCTTCTCATACGACATAATAAACTGGTATTGATAAGGATACTTCATTTTTTACTTTATCAATCTCAGTAAATGCAAGAGTTATATTTCTTACAAATTGAGATCAACCATCAGCTTCAAAACATTCAAATATATTCGTATCATCCTCTTGCAAAAAGCTATGTACAAACGATGTTATTTCTATCATAATTTGTCAGACATCTAGTCTATTTTTCATATCCAATGTCTGGATCAAAAAACAAGAATGTTCATTTTTTTTGAGAGTCTCACGATACAATTTCAAAAGAGTAAGCGGAGATTCTGAAGACAAAGATGTACGTATTGGTACGTCACGAAACATGTATAAATTAATAATTGGTATAAGAAAAAGAGGTGCAAACACCTCCTCATAACAAACAGTTTTGTGTTTTTATTTATTCATCATCATTTTTTCCGTTGATGGTGTGTGTACTAAAAACACTTTTTTTCATTCTTGCTCATTGATTTACAACTCTAATTTCTTTTGTTAGTGCTGCGAATGCCATAGCAATTTCTTGCAATGTTTCTTCCAAAAAAGAGATTGTTTTGTTCAACTCTTCAATTGACAATGTGTCCATTTTGTCTTTGATTGATTGTAGATCTCTTTTGAGAGTATCGATATCATCCATTGCCTCATGGTCACCTGCTGTTTCTGTAATTTTGTTTACGAATACGTTTACACAAAACAAGAAACCATCAATTTGTTGTTTGAGTAGTTGTTTTTCTGTTTTTTCTTTGAATTGTTTAGCTTGAAATTGAAATTCCATTCGGATATATCAAAGAGATAAAATGTGATATGTACGTTATGACACAATGATTATATATACATACATTTTATAATGTCAATAGATTTTTATAAAAAAATGCATATACTTTGTGTATGTATATATTCTAATCAAAATGTATACAATTGCAAAAAATTACATAGATAATTATAAACAATCCTGCAATAGTTTAGTTCTCAAGCATTACAAAGCACGCTTACTCATTGGAAAAATGCACTAATATTTGTTGTTCTCAACACGCTGAAACAAAGTCATTAACAACTCAACTATTGAGAGACAAAAAGATTGTTGTTTCTATATCGCAACGTTGTGATACAATATGGGCCTTATACAAAGATGCAACATGCATCACAATAGAGATTTGATCATAAGTACAAATAACATAGACGTTTGTTTGTAAAGGAACCTGTACAAGATACTTTGGCAAAAGACAAGATTTTGTAGCATCGCCATACGCTTGTACCAATCATCCAATACCCAAATTTACTCCCCCATAATACCTCACAACCACAACAATACAATTATGTACATTGTGTCAGACGATAGTATTTTTGATTGGATATGCAGCAGATCCTCAAGGTTCTCAATCATCACTTGCAAATATATATTCATGATCTAAACTTACTTCTCAAAACAATGATGTATCACTACGAACTCATACGCGATATGCATAGCAGTGATGCGTTGCTTGAGGGTGAAGATCACGAATAGACTGCAAATATGCGAGTGCTTCGTCGCGATGTACAACACGTTGACCATATGCCAAAAACTTTGATCACTTTATCTTTGGAATTTCAACAAATGTCTCTTGTCCAAATGATGTATAAAAAAGATAATCTGACATATATGTACGAAAGTGAAATGAAGGAAGATAGAAGACTCTAGGTTATTCAGTTAGTGTGATTTTTTCAAACAGTACAATTTTTGATTGAGAATCCAATGCTTCGAGAGCTTTTTGACAACTATATGGCAAGACCGGAGTATAAAATTGTATAACAACACGCAACAAAGCAACAATATCCAAAAGGATTGTAACGACTTCTTCTTGAGAACAAGATGCATCTCGTGGTTTTTTGTCATCAATATATTTGTTTCACGCCAATGCCAATTTATGTGTCTCGTTGACGGCATTATACAATGCAAAACGTTCATAATGGTCAGCAATATTTTTGGAGGCTTGCGCAATATCAGTAGCTAACTCTCATTGAACGTGATGTTCTTGGTTGAGGTTGACGTCTTTTTTGGTTGCAAGATGGATAACTCTGTTGAGTAGATTTCCAAATGTATTTGCAAGACATCAGTTATATAAATTTACAAGATCTTCTTCTTTGTACGAAGCGTCACCATAGGTTGGTAATCCAGCCAACATATAAAATCTGACTGCTTCTGCTCCATATTTGTGCAACTGATCAAATGGTGAAATCGTATTTCAAAGTGTTTTAGACATTTTGTTCCCATCTGGTCACAAAATCATTCCATGAACCAAAATATGTTTTGTAAAATCCAAACCAGCAGATGCAAGCATTCCTTGCCAAATAGCTCATTGAAATCTCAAATTATCTGGACCGCAAAGTTGTACTCATGGCCAATACGAATCAAATTGTTCTTGATCATCTGGAAACCCTATTGCACCTACATAGTTGGTCAATGCATCAAATCGAACATACATCACTTGTTCATCATCTCAAGGAACAGCAACTCACCAAGGAAGATTTTGTTTGTGTCTCGAAATAGAAATATCATTCATATCTTTGACAAAATTTCTAAGTTCTTCACGTTTTGTATGCGGGAGAATAAAATCCTCATGAGAATCTATGTAAGCAAGTAATGCTTCTTTGTGTGAAGACAAACGAAAAAAATAATTTTCTTCATCAAAATCGATTGGTTCTTTGTTGTGGTCAGGACACTTTCCATCAACAAGTTCTTTTGGAGTTTTAAAGCTTTCACATCAGACACAATATTTTCATGTATACTTTTTTTTGTAAATATCTCACGCAGCATTACTTTTTTGCCAAAACGTCTGTGCAACTGGAGTATGAGACACAAGAGACGTTCTATAGAAATTATCATACGAAATAGCAAAATCCTTACAAAAATCTATAAATGTTTGTGCATTTTCTGCAACAAACTCAGCAACATCCATAGAATGTTCTGCTGCTTTTTCGTATATTTTGAGTCAATGTTCATCAGTCCCTACATTAAAAAACACCTGTTCTGTTCATAAGATTTGTCTTTTCCAACGAGCAATCACATCCGCTTGCACAAATTCCAACGCATGCCCAATATGAGGTTGCGCGTTGACGTATGGCAAGGTCGTTGTGACATAAAACTTCTTTTTCGTATGTGTCATAAATACTCTAAAAAAATTAAAAACTGACTCTTTTCTCGTTTGGTATAGTTATGAAGTAGATACATCGATCAGAGTACCAATAGGCAATGTCTGTACTCGTTCTCGTTTGGTAAATGTCGTATCAAAAGATCTGTTCAGTTCGATACAAATTTCTCAATTTGGTCAACGACTTGAACCATTTCGACAACACTTTTTGGAAGTCATATCCGAAAGTGATTGTACACAAAACCCATCGTCACTTCAATACATGCTTGTCTCAAAATGCAAACTATCTCACAATTGAGCATCCAATCGCGACAAAAGTCAGACAATACCATCTGCATACGTACTGAGACACTTGGTATTTCCAAATTTATCTCTATCAACTACAAGCAGTTGTCATGGTCATATCTTTGGTGAGTGTAGATCTACATCAATCTTTGTAAAGTTTGTTGTATCAACAACATGTCACAAAGTAACAAAATATCAATCAACATATGTTTGCGAACACGTAGACATTGAAGCAATGGTTTGTACATCTTCATGAGAAATACTCCAACATCATGTAATATATGGCAACAACAATACAAGGTCTTGTTCGTGGGCAACAATAACTTGTCGAACATGTCAGTTATTTTCACAAGATGCTACGATATACGTCGTTTGTACTTGGGTAACACATCAGACAACAAAGTTTGGTGTACGTACGCTCCAGTCAGTAAAAAATTTTTTTATTTGTCATACGGATTGAAACAACACCGAAGACATATGTAATCATGGCGTTG
The DNA here is from genome assembly GCA_964526045.1 of uncultured Candidatus Peribacteria bacterium. Classification (GTDB taxonomy): domain Bacteria; phylum Patescibacteriota; class Gracilibacteria; order Absconditabacterales; family Absconditicoccaceae; genus CAZGIF01. The sequence goes on from CAZGIF010000005.1 coordinate 4,587, forward strand.
GAGCAGGAAGATTCGGGATTGCTTGTTGTTCTCATGTTGTAGCAAAAGAAGCCGGTGATGGCAACTCTCACACAGAAAAAGCAGAGACATGCAAATTATTTTCACCAGAGACAGTATGTAAACACTGGACAGTGGGTCGATATTCCAAAGATCTAAACTGCGATCACTGAGAAATATCATCAATCGTATGTTTTGCTATTGTACATCAATGAACTACTTTGATATCATCAATCAAATCACGTATCTGTGCAAAAACAGCATCATCAACTCACACAACGGTACAACCTCTATCTTTGATTTTTGCTAGCAAACACGTACTTCATTTGGCATTACCAGAATTCTTGTGTTTGGACCTCGATGCACAGTTCACCATAATGGTTTTGCCTTGCAATACATTGGTATGTTCCAGAAGATAATTGCGAAGTACATTTCAAGTCTCGACATCGTCGATCATAGAACGAATACCAACAAAGTCTATAGTTGATCATTGTATACCCAAAGCATAACACAAAGAACTATACTGACAAATCAACCTTGCCACAGACGTATCATGTAGAGCAACAACATCATTGATATGCACGAGCGTTTGAGGAACCTGCGATGAAGCATTTTTAGCATGTGATCAATTCATAACAAAAATTAGCGTATAAAAAAACCTCCTTCACATACGAATACGTGAAAAAGGTTTTGAAAAAAATCCTATCTCACGGACAGCTAAAACATCATATTCATCATCATAGTTATACGTGTCATAAGATTTTTTTTTATAAAAGTACATCTTTAGTATAGCAAAGTGACCTACAATTGCAAGAGAGACAAAAACCATATCATAATTCTCTACAAAGTGTAAACAATTATTCTCAAGAAAATAACAAATTTGCATTTACTTCAAACAGCATTAATATGGGTGTATTAGTATTTATTCTCTTTTTGAATACAATGTTTTTGGTACCATCGTTCACATCTCAAAACTACACAAATATCATGTCTCAATCGTATCACGCACTCGACACATCCACACGAGTCAGTTTCGACTCTTTTTTGCAATATCTACAACCAGACATAATCAAAAAATTTGCCTGACAAGATGCACGTACGCTAGCAAATGATAGTACACATCCAAATCTCGTTTCTGCGAAACTTTTGTTGCCAACATTGCGAACATGCGACTATTTTTTTTGGAATGTCGGAGCTGGAACACATCATGGAGTGGATATAATTTTACCACAACATACACCCATCGTTTCTCGAACAAATGGCGTTGTAACGAGAGTCAAAAAGCGAGACGGATTTTCAAAAAACGAATGAAATTGTGTTGTTATCAAATCAGATAGTGGATATTGGTCATATGAACATTGTCAAGACATGTATGTGACTGTCTGACAAAAAATCAACAAATGAGATACAATCGCAAGTTGCGGTTCAACATGAAACTCTACGCAATTCCATTTACACATCCAATGTGATACACTTGATAGTCCGTTTCAACCATACTATTCTCACTCCCAAAGTCTGCAAGAAATACAACGCTACACGCGCAACCCACTCACAAATCGTACAAGTACAAACACTTGAAGCACTTCAAACAGTATTTTTGCAGATATGCCAACGCAATCTGAATATAAAAATGCTATTACGTTTTTGTATAATGCTGGTATAGTCGCATGATATAAATGACGTATTTCTCCAACACAAAAACTACAAAGATACGAATTTGCACTTATCATTCATAGAGCAATACAAAAACTCTCTTTGACATCAAACTTACTACCACTAAACACAAAAACTATTGATTATACTGATATTGGAGCGTATCCAGCTGAAGTCAAAAAAGCACTGCAATTTTTATATACGTACGATATTATGAAAGGGTTTGACGGAAAGTTTTCTCCAGACAAGGATGTTTTATGAGAAGAAGTCCTAGCCGTACTTTGAAGGTTGTTTTTTGGATTACAAAATAGTACAACCTGAGATCGACGACGCACCTATTACACCTCATTCAAACAAAAAAAGATAATCTCTGACAAACGATCACGAATTTGAGTGGCAATGAACAGACAAGAGACATGCAATTTGTTGTACAAGTCTATACAATCTATACAAAAAGTGTAAATATTATTAAAAGAACATATCCAAAAAGATAATTTAGAAAAAGTAATATTTATATATGTAGAAAAGATGTTTGAAAATGCAAAAGTGACTGTACAGTGAAAGGATATACATGAAAAACAGCAAAAAATAGTAGAGATAAAATGACAAATTATGTCAAACCTATTACTTGATATAGAAAATAGCATAACTAATTTCTCAAAAGATGCAGTCAAAAATTGGCTTATACAAAACAATATTCATAAAGAGGTACATAACACATCTATACAATTTGGATCTTCACGATATGATTCGGAGTCAGGTTCTCGAAAACCGTGAGACATTACAATTAATCAATGGAGTATTCTATCTATACAAGTAGTAATACACGAACTTCTACATGAGGCTGCCAAATGTCGAAAAAATCAAGAAAATACCTGATTTCATTCAAAAAATACGAGCTACTTACATCGGATTAATGAAGCAATAATAGAAATAATAACTCAAAGTATATGCATTCAAAATATAGAAACTCGAGAAAAACTAATACAAACAAAACTAAAACAAGAAAATACAACTGACAAAGATATTTTTACATATTTCGAGGAATATATTAAGTTTTCTTGATCCGTTATACAAAAGGAACAAAAAGAATATGCCAATGCTAGTCTTAAACAATTAAAACAACATACAAACCGTATAAAAAAACAATACAACAAAATCAGAAAATCAGAAGAATACAAAATAAATCCCTTGAGATATGACAAAGAATTTGAAGATGAATTATATGTATCTACTATAGCACTAGATTCATCTCAAGAAAGCTATGAAAAACTATTATTTGATATCATGTTAACATGACAAATCAAAAACAATCAAATAAGTGCACTTTCACGAAATACAATAACTGAACGTAATTATCCACAGTATAGAAAAAGACTCTGAGAACTTATCGAGCAATGTACAACTACGGAAGAAGAAAAAAGTACTTTGCGGTCAAAACTTATTGAAGCATGCTTTTCACAAGATATAGAAGCACTTCCAGTTCTCTTTGGCAAAGATATATATGAGGAAATAGTACAATATTGAAAAACAGAAACTAATAAAACCTGATAAAGAATAAACATTCTTCTTGCAAATGCATGCAAATTATGCAATATAACACGTATGGAATCTTCATTCGACCAACAACTCCTCTTGGCCCTGTTCACTTTAACAATGATAAGTTGTACATTACTTGTCATCATTTTTGTTAAACTACAAAAAACATCACTTGACGATATCGGGAGACAAATCAAAGACAGCGTGTCAGATAAGTTTTTTTTGTTAATTCAAGAAAACAGAGAACAAGAAAAAACACTTCGTATACAAGTACAGTGATTTATGGAAAAACTAGAAAAAGCTACAACATCTAGTTTGGATGCAATTTCTGACAAAGTTGAGAAAAGATTGCAACATGGGTTTGAAAAAACAAATGAAACATTTGCAAATATCATCGAAAGACTCGCAAAAATCGACCAAGCACAAAAAAACATTGAACAACTCTCAACTGACGTTGTTTCTTTGCAAGACATCTTGAGTGACAGTAAACAAAGATGAATTTTTGGAGAAATACAACTGCATACGATTATTGCTAATATTTTTGGAGAAAAAAATGATACTATGTATCAAATGCAATACCATTTTGCCAAACAAAACGTCATAGTCGATTGTATCGTCAATACACCACAGTGAATATTGAGTATTGATGCCAAATTTCCACTCACCAATCGACAAAAAATTCAAGACAAAACACTATCTCATGATGACAAAAAAAAATATCTGACTGCTTTTAGGTCTGGGATCAAAAAACAAATCGACGATATTGCTAGCAAATACATCATTCCGCATGTCACATTGCCAACAGCACTCCTCTTTTTGCCTGCAGAAGCTATATTTTCACATCTCCACACAGATTTTCAAGATATCATTGACTATGCTCATAGTAAGCACATCACGATAGTCTCTCCAACTACACTTCTTGCTATGATGAGCATTATTTTGTCAGTTATACACAGTACAGAAACACAAAAACAAGCAAAAGTTATACAAATTGAACTAACCAAGCTACATACTGAGTTCGAAAGATTTGGAACAAGATGGTCTAAACTCAAAAAAGATTTTCACTCTGTAGGCAAAGACTTTGAAGCAATCGATGTCACTAGCGACAAAATTTTGCGTAAATTTACTAAAATTGAGAGTTTAGAGTTGGAAGAGTAAGAAATTTTTACGAAAAATTTGTAAAACATATTGCAATGCCAAATAGATTGAGAATAATTTTGGAAAAACACATAAAAAAACAACAAAATTTTCTTACGTAATCTATTTTATTTGTGCAAGAAACATATGAAGCATCTAGCACTTTTCCCACTCCTTACAACCGATCATTGACGAACAGAAGCTCATGCACTACTGACACAAATTACTGGCTATACTGATCAAGCACACTGGTATTTTGTTGGTAATAAACAATCTATTACCGCATATATTGCACTCCCCCCATCTTCAGTCTCAAACTTTTTGCTTGGATTTAACGGTATGTATCCCTATGCACAGACAAAAGAAAGCAACAAAATACCATGCCAACCCACGACGTTTTTTCAACGAAAAAAAAAATAGCATGCGACGTACGATTGAAGAATACAGTGGTAGCAATCTTATAAATCCTATCAATCAGCTTCTTCTCTGCTTTGATCGTGTTCCAGAAACTGACGCACTCACACTATGGATAGAAACAAAAAAAAAGACAACAATACTGGATACGGTATTATTGCGTAGTTTACATCAATCTATAAATCACTTTTCTGATGAAGATCCACGTGCGAACCTTCCTCGTCGTCTTGTGAGTATAGGATATCACTATAACGGTTCTCATCAAAACAAAAAACACACTGGCACACTTCTCTGTACTTCACTCATGACGGTTCTTATTGAATGATCAGTATCAACATCCTCTCGTCGTCACTGGATTTCTTGTCTTTTTTCACAACTTGTGCCACTAGTTCATCTACCCCAGTGACTCTCACTTCCAAATCTACGCTGTATTGGCTATAAAAAACCACCTGCGCCACTCGCACTCATAGACGAAGGAGGCACGCTCTGATATACTGATGACAAAAACCCTTCTCGTCCATTTGGTCTGACAAGTGAAGACAAATGTCGTCATCTGTATATCGTGGGGAAAACATGAGTAGGAAAGTCTACCTTGCTCGCAAACCTCATCCTCAACGACATCGGAGAATGATCATGAGTATGCGTCATGGATCCGCATGGAGAGTTAGTCGAATCAATTCTCAACAAAATACCGGATCACCGCAAAGATGATGTCATACGGTATGATGTAAGCGACAGAGAAAATCCTATTCCCTTTGGATTGTTTCGCTACAAAACTTCTGATCAGAAAGTACTAGTCGCATCAGGGATTTTAACAACATTTGCAAAACTTTTTGCTCATTCATGGTGACCGAGACTCGAATATATCTTGAGAAATGTTCTTCTCTCGGTGATCGAGTATCCCGATGCGACACTTCTATCAATCATAAAAATGCTAACTGACAAACAATTTCGTCAGTTCATAGTATCCGAGTATGTGACAGATGAAGTCTTGCTTGATTTTTGGGTCAACGAGTTTGGCAAATGGAATGACAAACAAATTCAAGAAGCAATTTGACCCATCACAAACAAGATCTGACAGTGTCTTTCTTCACCAATTGTCAGAGCAATCCTATGAGTACCCAAAGGATCTTTTTCGATGGCAGATGCAATTAATAGCGGCAAAATCGTCTTGATCAATCTTTCTAAAGGAAAAATAGGAGAAGACAACGCAAATCTTCTCGGAAGTCTCATGACGACCAAAATCCAGATTGACGCGATGGCAAGAGCAAACCAAGAATCCAGTCAGAGAAGATATTTTGCTCTCTATATTGATGAATTTCAAAATTTTGTTAATGAATCATTTGTGACCATTCTCTCTGAAGCAAGAAAATACAAACTTGCACTGATTATGGCACATCAATACACCTCTCAACTCACAGACGATATCAAAAATGCTATTTTTGGGAATGTCTGATCTATTATTACTTTTACAATAGGGGTGGATGATGCACGTATCTTGGCGGACCAGTTTGGAAACGGTCTCGTTGCTGAAGACTTTCTTTCTTTACCCAAGTTTCGTGCATACGCAAAACTCACCACAGAAGGAAATCCCCTTACGCCATTTGTAATGCAAACAGCAATAGTCACGACACCTGATAACAAAGACATCAAAGAGTACATCATCCAGCAGACACACAAACTCTATGCAAACAAACAAAGTGAAGCCTCGGCAGAAAGTAAACATCCAAAGCAAAAATCAACGGTAGTAAAACACATACAAAAACAGGCACCAATCTCACAGACAACCACGAAACCTACGACAAAGAAACCGATTTCCACAAAGGAAAGTATTCCACAAAAGACAATTGGAAATAATGAGAAAAAAAAGAAAGAAAAAAAAGAGAACGATAGTACACCAAAAGTCAATGCAGAAAATGGAAAGATTTCGCTCCATGAAAGCATCTGCTATCTAGGACGCATTGTCATGGTCATACAATATGGTGTCTTTGTCCAGGTAGAAGATACGATATGATTGCTTCACAAATCTGAGATCATACCATACCTTCCCAATCAGAACAGACAAGATGTTTGTAGTGTTGGAAAAATGGTAAAAGTATACATCAAAAACAAAACTGATACGAACACTGAACGAATGGTCAAACCACCCAACAGTACAAAATAAAAATAATGATAAATTTTCTGTTGCAAAAGAGAAAGTAATCATTAGACCAATATTTGGTTCGCCTTTTCGTTTGTACGAATCATGATGTGTGCTTTTATCACATTGCGTATTTTTTCTATTTCTGAGACATTATACTGCGTTTTTTGCAGATATAAACAAACAACAAAATGTTTTTATTATGACAACAAAGAAAGCGTATTTCTCGTTTTCAATCATCGCTCTATTTCTGAGCTTGATGATGTTTGGTTTTTCAGGATGTGACTCTTAATCAAGATGTCGAATCTACCATTGCTAAAAGTAAAAGCTCAAAAAATAATGGTACAACAGAAGCTATGTCTTCTGCATGTATATCAACATTATATAGCAATTCCTTTACTTCAGCTCGTTGGTGGGGAGATCCTGGAAATTACAACCAAAGTTTTTCTCTTAGTGGGGCTCGTACTATTCGTGTCTCGTACTCAAACATGAGTACAGATCGTGTTTTGAGAACTAGCGATGTTAGTATTTATGTAAAAACTCCAAACAATCCATACTTTGCAACAGTTAGACCGTCGTCTATAAATCGAAGTGGAGGTAAACAATCATTTGTGTGTACATTTAATGTGCCTTCAAATGTTACTGGAATTAACGTATCTATTTACACTCAACAGTATTCAATAACTGGGAACTATACTATTCAGTCATTGAATTGTATCTTCTAAGTAGAAAAATGTTAAAACATTTTTACCCAAGAGAACATCGTTTTCTTGGGTTTTCCTTTATTATTTTATGCCATTATTTATGTCAAGATGACGAAAATTTTTTCTTTCAATTCTTATGGTGTATATCATAGCTCAAGTAATCTATCTTAGTATCTATTTTGTTGATATTATTAAGTATGGTGTATGGACATCAGACTCTTGTACAAATCCGGTTATTGTATGATGGGAATATCCATGGAGGATACTTTCACCTTCTCATCAAAATAATGAATTAATAGATCACTATCAATACAAAATTCGCCGTCAAAAAGTATATACAACATGCTGATCTGAAGAAATAGCATACACATGACTCACTATGCCACTCGCAATACAAAGTGGTATAGTTCTTACACTACCTAAAATTTTTAACGATCAAAGACTCTACACACGCATTTGATCACATCTATGTGAAAAAAGCAGTTGGTTGGATACCTTACAACATCTTGCAAGAGAAGAAATTTCTGATTATTACCTCATTCGTTTTTTTGCAAAAGATTTTTTTATTAGTAACTATTACTTATTGAACAAAAGTCGCTCGCTTCCTTTAATTCCAGTATTTCTTACTGATTGAAGACAAATGTATAACCTCTCATCTGATCCCGATAAGAATTGAGAATATGATTCAGTATATCAAAAGAATTTGACCATCGACCACGATACATGGCTTCCTCTTCCCCGATGATTTTCGGTAGATAAAAACAATCTCTATATTTATACACAAACGCTATCATGAGTATCGTCAGAATGAATGAGACTTTTTGATACATGATTTTTTACTCAAGGCTCATGATTATATCAAATAAAAATTATTGAAGAGGAAATACGTTCAAGATACGGTAAAGTTATGGTTGAGCAATCAGAAACAGTTTTTGAGTGTGACTAGAGAGCATAATTTTGCGTCTATATAATAAAAGCGTAGAAATAATCGATTTTATTCTATTTTTTATTATTTTCTATGGATAAAAGCTATATATTTGGGATCTTAGCTTTTGCTCTTATTGCTATTTCTGCTTTAGTAATCAAAAATCATGAAAGAGTTATTGATTTCTTTGTGCTTTCTTACGATGATTATTATCTACATTTACTTATAAAAGATATTGAAAAAGAAATTTGATTTCATGATTATGATCATTTCATCATTAATACTTCAGATGGTGAGTACACTACATGGTTTGCTGATACCACAACTGACTGAAAGATAGTTAATGTTTTTGCAGAGTTTACAATTACTATCCTCTCTCGCTCATTGGATAAACTAGTTGTAGAAACTAGTAATGACCCTAGGAGTCAAGATGGCAGAACAAAGCTTAAGCAATGAAGTTGAGAATATCAGATAATTTTGTGAGAATGATATGAATGGACACAAAAAGTTGTTGCTTGACCTTAGTAGTTGTCATAGGAGAGATGTTGTACTGAGAAGTTTTACTATTTTTTTTCTTAAACTATGGTATCCTCAAAATCTCTCTTTCTAAGTGCTTATGGCTTTTTTGCAATAATTAAAATTTTCGTTGTCCTAGTTCTTCTCACTTTTTGAATCCTACAATACACTTCCGTACAAAAAGAAGATACTAACCGACTATTGTCATGATGATATTTATACTATTATGATCAACAAATAGATAATGATGTAGCAGAAAGAAATACTGTAGCATTAGATAAAAGTTTGGAACTTCATTCAGAAGTATTTATAGATGAAAATCATATTCGATGAAATATCTTTTATCAAAAAAATAGACATCCCTACTTTTTTAGAGAATACTTTTATACAAATAATGATGTCTATGCTTTTGGAAAGCTCCTATCTTGAGCAAAGCCAGATTTTCACTATATTCTTGGAGATTTCTCGTGGGATCAAGAAGCAGAAATTCTTTACTTTTGATCAGAAAAGATTGAAAAAAACCCTTTTTCAGAATATAACGCCAGTCCACTTTTATACAAAGCCACAGAAAATACTTTTTTGATAAGTGATTGATTGTGTTTTATTATGGCAGGTTTTATAAGCACAGAAAAAAAATTGATAGAAGACAACCTCGAGCAAATACAACAGATTATTTCTTTTCCAATTAATGGATCTCCAACCACATTATACATTACTTATACCATAAGTAAAAACGAGAATACATTATGTAAAGAAAATTTATAGGAAAAGATTGATTACAGTAAATAAAGAATTGAACTTCTACAATTTTGACATATCATAAGATATGAGAATATTGATATAAATATCTCGTTTTTTTACTTGATAAAACATCTAATGAAGGTTTTTAGCTATAGTATTCTTTGATGAATTTTTACACTACTTCTTTTCTATTTTTTATCATTTAGAACGATAGACAACGGTGATTGATTTTCTTGTTATCAAAATGCAATAAGTATTTATTGTCCATCGTTATGACTTGAAAAATCTATGCAATTTGACGCATTATCGTTTCGTTTTCTCTAACAATTTGCAGGTCATTTCTTGGTAGATCATAGTGGTTTATATTCTCTTGAAGGGAAGCAACTGGTCAAATTACATCATGACAACAATACTTTCCTTTTCCCCACCGCAAATCATGTGTATGATCTTTTATCACAAACCATGTATCGTATTTCATATACTGATACGTGAACAACAATTACACCAATTTATACATGACAAACATCATATATAAATCAATTTTTCGTAACATGAAGTAGCAATAGTGAATCATATAATCGTTTATATTGATCTTTCTTAGCGTATGACTTTATAAACAACAAACTACTTCGAGCATGAGAACAAGATATGGATATCGAGATTAAAGAATCTATTCATCCTATCGGACACCCAAGAAGCCCTTACATAAAAATAGATGATGGAATATATTTCAATAGCAATTTTATTACCTGATATAATGCGTGATCAGAATTAAAAACATATAATAACTTTCTGTGGCATTGAAAACAATTGTGGTTTTATGATAAATTTGTATGATTGTTTGATGAAGCTGAATGTTTAGATGTACCACAATGATATTATACACAATTTACTTGTGTAACCAATTCATCAATTATTTACAAAAACACATCCTATCCTCGCAACAACATGACAGAAGATGAAATTATCGAATTTGTAAAAACATTGCCTCATAGTAAAGAATAAAACATTCATGTTTGGTCTCTCTTTTATCTGTTTACACTAATTTTTAGACGGTCCCAAAAAAGACCTAGTAATAAACTATAACACGCATCAATATTTGACATTACACAAAAATAAAGTATAATAAAACATATATTTATTTTGTCAATTGTGTATTAATGCGAAAAACATGACTCAAAGTCATAGCAGAACTCATCATAGCAGCACTCTTGTTTTTTTTGTTACTAAAATATGTACCGCCTTTGATCAGTACAGGATGAAATGCTGTATGACAAGATAGTAGTGTAACTGACTATTCTGCACATAGCAATACAACACCAAGTTCTTTGGTATCTCCTTGACCAAACAGTGTTCGTCCACAGTGATTTCAAACAAACAATGGATGAGTACCAGACTACAACGACAATAACAACGAATCCTTGTCAGAAGAAAATCCTTGACAACCAACGAGTCCAAAACAAACAACAACGGATATTTTGTTAGAAAATCAAAACTGACCTACAACAACAAAACAATCATGCTCTTTGCCTTGGGGGTGAAAGCTTTCTCATAATCAACAAGTCAGAGCGTACAAAGAAGATGTTGCTAATGATGAAAACATATGCGAATGAGAAATTAGAGTTTGTAATGACTGACAACTTCAATGATGATACGAATTTGAATCCTGTAGTTTTACGATAGATTGATACAACGACAAACAAGAAATCATCGAATGAGCAACACAGACAAGACACAATATTTTTACGTATATTAAGAGATCTGACGATCCTCAAGAATTTAGACAACCCGCAAGACAACCTGCTTCTATAGAGTGAGTCATTTTTGATACAAATGGAAAACGCGTTGACAAACTAACGGACAAAAACTATACGCAACGAGACTCATCTCAAACTACATTTTTAGAATATTCTCTTGATTGATTAGTACCAGAAGATACCACTCAAACAGGATCTTCATGCCGTAGTCCACGGTCAACTCGTGTGCCGCATGGAACGTTTGTTACTGCACGAGAGAGTTCCTACGCACTCCCAGACCAACAATGCAAACTACAACATAGACCATGTATAGATTGAGATTTGTTGGGAAGTTACAAAGAGAAGTCTTGTCAACAAGCCGTGGCAAATACAAATGAATCACAAACTGAATTATCAGTACCAGATCCATGAGTTATATCAGATATACCAAGATGAAATAGCATCAAAGATGATTCGTTCTTGATAACAAAACAACCAAGACAACAAGCTTTAGAACAACAATGTACATATCAAAGTGTACAAATATTGAATATTCAACCTACATCATCATGTTCAACGCAAAACTGTCTTATTACAAACCCACGTTTTGAAGTATTGATTGGAAATAGTTCATATTTTGCATGAGAAATCACATTCTTTTATCAAGACAATGCGACATGACAGACCTGAGTTATCAATGAGGACCTTATCTGAACACAAAGACAGTATATATTTAGTATTCCTGGAATAACAAAAAAAGTATCTGACATAGATAACGATATGTATGTTGCAATAACGGTTATTTACACAACCGCGTGTGGTCAAAAATCAGCGTCTCGTACATATTGAACTATTCTTCCGATATGAGCATCACTTACACCCGTTATACAAACAGCACCGCAAAATCAAGCAAACACAAGTAGCAATACAACAAGTAGCATACAAGATTACATCAAACAATTTAACACACCATCACAACCCATAGGATCATGAACAATCGTTTGTAGCAACCAAAAAGATCCAGTATGTTGATTTAGTAAAGGATCTTTAGCAACATACACAAATCTTTGCCAAGCAAAAAAATCATGAGCAACATATGTCTATGCTTGAATATGTGATTTATCTCCAGGATCATGTGCATGAGATATGGAAAGATGATATGAACATCCACTGATAACAGATAGATCGTGTTGTGCATGACTAGCCAAACAATCCGTCTGACCAAACACTTTTATCTGTTACAAACCAGAAAGAGAACTTTGTTATCCTCAAACCCAAACATGACAGCAGTCAGACTATGCTTTTCCTATTGATTGTCGTTTTGTCTGATGCGATGCACAAAGTTGAGTTATTTGTGGAATCAGATGAACTGTCCAAAAAAACTATGAAAATATGTGCTTATTAGAGCGTGACAAATGAATGTTTTTGTATAGCGGGCAATGTATCATTGACGAGTAGTATGAGGATTTTATAGACATACGTTTTATAAAACCTCTTCATTACCAACATAATAGAGAAATAAGTTTTCTTTAGCAAAATAAGAAAGTACGTCTTCGACGTCTTTTTTTGTGATTTTTTTGTAACGTTCAATCAAATCTTTCATTTCTTTGATAGAATTATACATCAAAAACTGATTTCAATAAAAGCTAGCATATGAGCTAGTTGTTTCTATTCACATTTGTAAAGAACCAAGTGTATATCACATTGCTGTATCAAATTCTTGATCAGAAATTCATCATGTTGTTAGGTGTGCGACTTCCTCAAAAATCTTCTCAACTCAAAAAGAAAATTTATCTTTATCCATACCAGCTCTGATATAAAATGTTCCATAATCAGGTGACGAACTATGTGACGCACCAATATAATAACATAATCCATGTTTTTCTCTTACGTTTTGGTACAATCTAGATGACATATTTCATCACAAAATCGTTGATAATATTTTTGCTGCATATTTTTTATCATCTGGATACGCAAGTCAACGAGCAGAAATAACAAGATGATTTTGACTAATATCTTTTTTGTAAAATCATATAGCGCTTGCTGGAGTATATTCCTCAAACATAGGTTTTACATAGTTTTTTGTGTCTCACAAAGTAGCAAAAGAAGCTGCTATATGTTTTTCCAAATCCTGCTGATCTGTTATTTTTCCACTAATTACCAAGATCATATTATCTTTTGTATACAAGTCTTTTTTGTGTTCAAACAAATCTGCTTGTGTAAAGCTACGCACATTTTCTGCAGGTCCAAGTATTTCTCTTCCATATGAATTTTCTCCAAAAAACCATGTTCTTCGTTTATCCATAACCAATTCTTGAGGAGAGTCTTCATACATAGCAATCTCTTGAATAACAACTCACTTTTCTCTTTCCATTTCTGGTTCATGAAACGAAGGGTTAACAATCATGTCAGACAGTATATCAAGTGCTTTATACACATGACTAGGTGCAGATTTGATATAATATCATGCATTTTCAAAGCCAGTGTACGCATTAGAGTGTCACCCAAATGATTCAATTGCTTGTGCAACATCTTTTGGAGTTTTATAGATTTTTCATCATTTAAAAAACATATGTTCCAAAAAATGACTCATTCCGTTTTTCTCTTTGGATTCATATACTGATCAAGCTTTGACCATAACTTCAACTGTTACAGCATTGGCTTCCTGTAAAGGAATAAATATACAAGGCAGTCAGGCAATCGTTTTTGTAATATACATAGCAAAAAAGTTATATAAAAAGGAATTGGATTATAATGCAGGAACAGGGAATTGTTTACAAAACTCGATAACCTCTTGATGTAAAGAAGAAATATACCTTTTATCTTCTCTATGAATAAACGCACGATCAATAAAATCTATGATTTTTTGTGTGTCAATTGACTTCACTCCTCTCGTCGTCATTGCTTGCATACCGATACGCAATCACGATGGTCTAAATGGAGGATTTGGATCATTTGGAATAGTTGACTTTGACGTAGAAATTCAAATTGCATCCAGTATTTTTTCTGCATCTCATCCATGTAATCATTTGTCACGCAAGTCCAAAATAACCATATGATTATCTGTTCATCATGTCACTAGCGTATATCATTTTGACAAAAATGAATCTGACATTGTTTGTGCGTTTGTGATAATTTGTTGAGCATAGGTAGCAAATGACGGACTTTGAGCCTCTTTGAGTGCTACTGCTATTGCCGCAATTGTATTCATATGAGGTCATCATTGCGTCCCAGGAAAAACTGCTCTATCAATACGGGTTGGTATATTTTCAATTGTATCTTCAGGTTTTTTGAGAGGATTAGAAACAATTCAATTTGTCAAAATCAAAGCTCATCTTGGTCATCTCAATGACTTGTGACTCGTTGTCATCATCACTTGGAATCACTTTTGCAAAGGATTTTGCAAAACTCATCATGCGATCAATCATCATATATGAGACATATCTGCAAATGCTATCGCTCATACTTCATGTGCAATTTCGGCAAATTGAGCATAGTCTAATTCTCTTGGATATGCGCTAAATCCAGCCAAAATTACTTTTGGTTTGTGTTCACGAGCCAAAGCTCTAATTTGATCAAAATCTATACCTCAATCAGGTAATGTTCAATATCTCACAAAATTATACACTCTTGAAAGAAAAGTAACTGGTGCACCGTGAGTCAAATGTCACCCATGCGTCAAATCCATACCCAATATTGTATCTCAAGGTTGCATCAATCAAGCATAGATTGCGTTGTTTGCGGCAGCTCAAGACAATGCCTGTACATTTGCATGATCTGAACCAAAAAGTTCTTTTGCTCTTTGAATAGCAAGAGATTCAACAATATCCGTATATTTTTGTCATCCATAATACCTTTTGCCAGGGTATCATTCTGCATATTTGTTCGCCAAATGAGATGCTTGTGCCTGCAAGACAGCCAATGACTGATAATTTTCACTTGCTATCAGCTCCATTCACGCGATTTGTCTTTGCTGTTCTCCGATTATTGCTTGATAAATATCATTATCTTGTTTTTCTAAGTCTGTATATGATAACATAAAAGATTTCAAAAAAATAAAATCTGACTGGTATCTAGTTTCTTTCAGCATTGAGTGTATACGTTTTCTACCACAGTTGCAACACAAACTTCACACTTTACCAATCTAAAGTTTACAACACAATAACACTTTAGTTTGTGATGGTCTTGAGAAAGTATTCTATTTTTGTATAGTTTTGAATAGATTTTTATACAACAATTACTCATGACAGACAAACAACTCAAAAAAATACTTCTACCTTTATTGACAGCATTCGAAAAAATTCCAAACAAAGACGACATGTTTCTATTTTTGAGGGATTTATGTACAGACGCAGAATTATTAGAAATGAACCAAAGACTAGATATTGCACAAAGACTTCATACTTGAGAATCCTACAAAAAAATAGAAGAAACAACATGAGCATCCTCTACGACAATTGCGAGAGTTGCAAAATTTTTGTGATGAGAATTCGGTTGATATAAGTTAGTTCTGGAGAAATAAAATAATAAAAAATATTGACTTATCTTGTATTTTTTTTATAAAAATTATTTATACGAAAACACAAAATGTAATATGGATAATAAATTATTTGAGAAAATTTTCCACAACATAAGCCTCAATTCTAATGATCATAAAATTATTTATACTATTAAAGTAAAAATCGGTAATTTACTAAGAACATTACTTTTACAAACAAATGCAGCAGATTGAACTTGAGAAAAAATCCGAATCCAAGTAAAAAAGGGTAACACTTTTTTTCAAGAACAATATAGAAAAAATGAAGCTATTAGAAGAATAATCGATGTAGAATGAAAACTTCCTGAGGGATACGATAAACAAATCAAAGGAGCATTTGCAACACCAACATCAGACTTATCAATAACTTGACGAACATGATGAGTTTATATAAACGACTCTTTTCTCTATAAAAAAGAGCGATATATGAAACATCTTGTTAATAAATTTGAAAATTACATTAAAGAAGAAAAAGAGAAAGATGAAAATTTTTCCTATTCTTGACCATGACCAATCGAAGTCATTGAATACTACAGAAAGAATTGAATATTATGAAAAGCTTATATACCAGATATTTGAATGAAAGACAAACATTTCTTAGAGAACGCAATGAGTAACACTATACATGAAGTAACACATAAAACATTCAGAGTTAAACATAGATGAAAAAAAAGCAGGGAATTACTAATCCAAAGCTTCAAACCAATTTGAAAAGAAAATTACAAAAACTACTACATTAAGAGAAACGAAATACATGCAAGAATAAACGAAATAAGATACTTATTACATTGAGAAGACTTTCGAAGAGAATTTGAACTAACTGATCGAGAAAGAATTATAAGTTTATGAAAAGAACGCAATGATATAAAAGAAATGCTATCTCATGTAAAACATCCTGAACTATTTATAGAAACTCTAAACCAAATGTATTAATCTATTAATCAAAAACCACTCCTTTTATAAAGTATATAGAAAATGGAAATACGAGAATATAAAAATACCCAACCAAAAAAAGCCTTACAAAAAAGTAACGGTATTGCAGAAATACTTCTAAATAACAAAAATATATTTGAAATAAAAATAAACCAGCAAACAAAACTAAGCTTAGAAAAGATAAAATTAACTACTAGCGACATTCTATTTACTTGCTGACTAGCAAACATAATCAATATTAAGAATTGAGATATATTATGTATTAGTATAAATGATAATTATGACTGAAGCTACTCGATAGATATAAATAGCAAAATCAATAAAATAGAGTGTAAAATAGAAATTGATATAAAAAATAAACGTATCGTAAACGAAAAAATAAAACTTGGAAAGTTAGCATGAAAATGAATTGGATTACAAGTCATCAAAGACCAAGTAGAAAATTGAACAATTAATTGATATTGACTACGTTGCACAGCAATAAGATCAGAAAATATGAATTGATACTATTCTTTCGCTAGAATGTGATTCCTAATGAACAAAAAGTCCGATAAAGACACTTTAGTAAAAATGTGTAATAAAAACTGAGATATAGACATTCAAAATACAATATCATTAGGAGATCTTATGAAAACAGAAAAATGACGTGCATTTTGGAAAGAACACTGATTCTCTTATGAAGCATATTTTGATACGTCTGTATGATCGGAATCACACAAAATACTAGATCTATATACAAAAGAAAAATAAATATAAAAATAGAAGAGTGTATGTAACTTACTAAACTAGAATTCAGCAAAGAATATATATTTTTCAATCAAATTTTACCACACTCACGTAAAATAAACTAAAATTTAGGACACAATATTCTCAAACATGAACACTAAAAAACTAGAACTTCATAATAGCAAAAATCAAAAAATAATAAACAATAAACAAACAGAGACTGATCTTTTTCTTAGCCTAGACCAATGAATAGAGTTTATAAAAGAACTTGAGCTAGTACATTACACTAAAAAAGACCTTAAATATATATGATACTTACAACATTATTGAAAAAAATGAGATCAAAATCTTAGTTTATGATTTTTTGAGCAAAAAATTGATTGAATGCGAATTATGTCGAAAGAACAACTGGAAAATACTAAATTTTATTATCATACCTTCACAATAAGCAACTGCTATGCAATAAATGTTTCTGATTGCTGAGTAAATTGGTTAGAATACATATATATTAATACTCTAATTAGAAAAAAAATAGCAAAGTGAGAAAAAATAAAAAGTTCAAACATTCACAACGAAATTGGTATAAATTGAGACTATTTCATGGACAATCTAAACCAAAATGAAAAAAAATTTCTCAAACGAATTCAAAAAGCACAAAGAACTCTTCGTAACTTACATTTAGAGTGCAGTGATGATATTTTTATAGAAAAGACATGAGATATTGCTACTAAAATAATTAAAGAACTGGATCTACCAGAAAATATTATTTTCAAATACAAAAACTCTATCGAAAAAATTGAAGAAGAGGCGCCAGACTCTTATTTAATATTAGATAATAGAATTTTAAAAAACAAAACAAAAGAATTATATATACCACGTGAGGAATGGGCAAAAAAACACTTCAAACGCTTAGAAGAGGAAATATACACAAAGATATGAAATAATGTAACACATAATAGCATGGCATTCGAAAACATCAAAAAAAGACTACTATTTATTGAGCGATTTATAAATAGATCTGAAAAAGATTGGTGATATGATAATACATTTATAAATCATATGAAGAAAAGAAAAAAAATTATAGAAGAAACATTAATACAGTAGAAAGATACATAAGAAATGCTATCTCACAGAAAACACCTTGAATGATTTATAAAGAATTTTAACAAAATATAACTTACATAATAAAAAAATCAGTAAATTTTATAAAAACACATAAAATGGAATCACAAAGACGTACATACAGCCAAGCAAAAAAGAATTTAGAACCAAGTAATGAACTTGCAAAAAATTTCTCACTTTGAAAGTATTTAGAATATAAAAATATAATATCTGGAGGATTGGACACAGAGTATATTTTACAAAAAAATAATTTAACATTTGAGAATATTTTAGATTTGACATGAGCATATGAAATATTGAAGACTTTTGAGCGAACTGATTTGAACATAAAAATAACATTATCAGCCTGAGGTTCCATAAAACTTCTTATAGATAAAAAAAGCAAAGGTCGAATACAGCCTGTAGAAATTTTAGAAGGAAACATAAATTTTGATGCGAAGATCATATCAAATGATTCCCTACAATTATGAAATAACAAATGACAATGATATTGATTAAGAATTATAAAAACACAAGTAGAAGTAGCACAGAAATTTTGATTCAATTTAGAGGCAACTTTAGCAAGAGCACAGAAAACAAATTGATACTATTCATTTGCAAGAATGTGATTTGTCATGAAATATGAACATAACAAAGAAAAATTGGAAAAAATATGCAAAGAAAGTAATAACAAAAACATAATTTGATGTAAATCACTAACGGAACTACTTAGCACAAAAGAATGATGTGATTTTTGGAAAGAGAATTGATTCTCTTTTATGGGAATATTTGAGACACATAAATGATCTGAATCATGGGAAATCTTAAACTCATACATAAAAGAAAAATGAATATAAAAAAAACACTCAGTTGAGTGTTTTTTTTAATAAATAACAAACTATATATTCTTAAACTTATGTAACTCAATTCAGTTGATCATATCACTATCTTTATCTTTTGGTGTTCATTTTTCGTTAACTTTGAGAATGAGTATTTTATCATCTAGAGAAATATTTCATTTGAAAAGAATTCTGATCATCTCTTTTCCAATTCTTTTGAAGCTTGCATAATTGAAGTTTTGAGAAATTTTATATCATTTGACTCCCCAAAAAATATTGATATATCTATACACAGGATCACTTTTCGTAAATACTATGACAGGGATATGAGTTTTGAGAGCAACAAGTTTACTAATTGTTTCTCAAGTATCAGTATAACAAATAATAGCCCTTACTGGAAGATCTCTTGCGGCTCTAAATGTTTTATGAATAAGATAGTCATTTATATTTTCCTCTTCAGTTGCAAGCGTTGTATACACATCAACACGATCTAACAAATCAAAAGAAGGCTTCATATCATATATGCGATCATGAAATGCAATTATCTCATCTTGTAACTGATCTTCTTCAACAATATCTTCTGCTAGCATAAAACTATCAAGTCATGCATTTATATAAGAAGCTAGCATTGCATCGAATGACGCTCATTTTATAGATTCATATTCTTTTTTTTGAATATTAAGCATAAATGGTTTTCACATTCTTTTTACTTTTTCTAATACATGCAAACATGTAACATCAGGTCACAAAAATTCTACAACTTCACCATAACTACAAATAATACCATCACAAGCTTCTATAATTGCATCTATATTCTCAAACGCTTCTTTTTTGTGTAATCTAACAAAAATTTTGATTCACTCTCAACCATTTTCTTCCAAAAAGTCTCTAATACTTACAACATCCTCTGGTTTTTTTACTGACGATGCAGCAATCATATTTACACCACTTTGTAATCACCAAATCACATCCTTTTTATCCTTTTCCGACAAAAAAGACAATTTTGGTTTATAATCAATAAATATAAGATGTTTATACAAAGATATCATTCAAGCTTCTTGTACAACACAATCAACAATTCATTCATGAGATCCAGTTACTTTGAGCACAACACTACTCTCTTCAAAACTAAAAGACACTCACTCAGGAATCTCAGATAAATATCAATAATTAACGAAAATCGTGTCAGTAGATTCTTCTTTGAGAGCAGAAAATTCCAAAGAAATACGTTGTCACACAACCAAATCAATAGGAGACATATTTTGAACTTTTACCTCCTCTCACTTTGTTTCTAACATAATTGTTTTACTATTATCCAATTTCATAATAGTGTCGATATATTTTTTTTGAGAATCATCAAAAGGCTTGTCTGCAACATTCACTCTAAAAACATGCACAAAATTGATTAATTTCGACAAAATCGTCTCTTTCGCTAATCATTGAGAAACTGTAGCTGTTAACTTAACAAAAGGAATATTATTCATATAATTATACAACTATAAAAAAAAGTTATCTTTACAAAAAAGATGTAACTGACTAGATGAAGGAACGATTATAATAGTAAGTTTTATGAGACGTATCAAAGTATGTACATTAATGACATTACAC
Source organism: uncultured Candidatus Peribacteria bacterium (assembly GCA_964526045.1). Taxonomy (GTDB): domain Bacteria; phylum Patescibacteriota; class Gracilibacteria; order Absconditabacterales; family Absconditicoccaceae; genus CAZGIF01. Next base: position 25,833 of record CAZGIF010000005.1, read on the forward strand.
TCATATCAGTTTTGTTGTGCAGCATGTGCATATACAATTCTGTCAAGCTTTTGAAAGCGTACAACTTACCTTATATTGATTTTTTTTCGTTTTTCAATAAAAAATATATAAATAGTTTATTCTCCATTGAAAACATATGTCAACACACCAGCAAATAAAGGCATTAAAACAGGAATGAGATAATACAATTAATCTTGACTTTATAATAGAATCTAGTTCAGAACAGGACGCTAGACAGATTTTGGAGTGATTTGCAATTATTATTTTGCAAGTTGAAGACTATAAACAAAATCCTCTAGAAAACACAAATATGTTGCTAGAATTTGGAAAAGAATGAAGAACATACAAAGTTTGTTTGGTATGAGAATCATATGAAAAAGCTTGTGAAAACTTTATAAAATCAGGATTTGACGTTACGAGATGTAACAACATATCTGGAGATCTTTCACAAGAAGCGAGTGATGAAATTTTGCAATGAGTTAAAAGTAGCTTCGAACAACAACAGCAACAACAAAAGCAACAGGCTGTCGAAGAAAAAACAGCTCGCGACAACCAATTTAAAGACAGTCAACAAGAAAAAGTCTTGGGTATAGTTGAAGAAACCATCGAAGAAATAGAACAATTTGTACAAAAAGCACAAGGAATATCTTGATGAAATCTCAAAAAGCTAACAAGCTATGCAGATGATCTTAAAAAACTAAGAATGGGTTCAAACACAGATAAAATAACACAAACGTTAGAGCAAATATTTCTTTTTATGGAAAAGTTAGAAATTGATTATGCTGCTACTATGAAATCACAAGAAGAGCCTATTATGCAAAATTCTCTTGTATCAGATGTAGATGTTAGCACAGAAGTATCAAAATACACGAAAGCACAAAGAGTACATGCATCCAAAGCTAACGCAACCGCAGAAGATAGTTATTATATAACAACAGGAGCTGTATGATTATATATTAGATTTCTTAAAAAAGATTTTTGATCAAAAATGAAAAAGACAAGTGAAATTCTACAAAACGTTATGTATACACTTCAACACATTGTCGTATTTTTGGCTATAAATCTGACAATATTTATCGTATTACAACAATTACAAGGCAATATTATACCTGAAAACTTATATGGATACTTAATTCAAACATGAACGATTTGATTGGCAATGACTATTGCAAAAGTACTCAAATTTGATAATATAATAATGCTCATTGCACAAGTATGACTCACAGTATTTTTATATTTTGTGATAATAAACTTTATCACGATCAACTTTGCATTATAATCCATGCTTTCACATCTTGTATTTTCTATTAGCATAGCACTCTTTTGAGTGTTTTTTTGGCTTCTTTGATTACGACAAATTAGTATTTTTTGTGGAGTTGTGATTATTGCATTTTTGGCAAGCAATGTAAAACCATCCTACAAAGAAGAAACTCCCCTCTCTCAATCAATACCTCGAAAAGATATTATACAAAATAATAGTCTATTTATCACGTGGATCATCTTCCAGATTGGTATTTCTTTGTTTGTGCATTATTTCAAAATTGATTACCTCTACATAAGCATGTGATTAATCATACTTAATATGTTGATGCGATTTTCTTCATACGCAAAAGATTCAACACAAGAAAAACATGTCTTCCAAATAACATATGTACTTGCAAGTATATGGATGATATGAATTGCTAGCATGCAAGCAGGTGCAGAATATATATTAGATCTGACGTTATATGTCGTATATATGCATTTTGCTGTGTACGCATTTGCTGTATTCATACTTTGAATATATTATGAAATAGAAAAATATACAAAATCAGTATGTTACGTACTCTTTCATATTATTGTCTTGCTTGCGATTCTTTCTAGTTATGTTTTGTTGGGAGTATTATCTTTTATTTTAGCACAACTGTATCTAGCATCTGTATATTATCTGAGCTTTGAGGCCAAAAATCTACATATATTGACACCAATCAAAAGACATATTACAGCAAAAGACATATTACAATGAGCAAAAGTATTAGGGAATAGTTTCAAAACTATCAAGCAACCAACTTTTTCTGTTTTTGGGGTATATAAAACTATATTGGACAATATTCACTTATGAGTACAAAAAGGATTGTATTTCATGAATGTTATTATTGTCGTCACGATTATAACGTTTTATGCAGTGTATATATGACTTGAAGCTCCAGCACTGTATGACCAAATTTTCTATTGGATGAGTTTGTGATTATTTTTTGTTAACTTTATCCTCGTCAAGAAAATCACCAAACATATTGGACCTCTCCATAGAATGTGTGGGTTTGTTATTGTAAACTTTGCAATGTACATAAATCTAGTCTATCTAGCTTGAGAAGAATGACGAAATACAATAGCAGTTATTTGAATTATTCGAAATTTTGCCAATGCGATTAGTATAAATCAAAGCAAATATGTTTTTGAACAATGAATATTCTCTACTCAAGACTATTGGTATTGGATCGGTGCAAATATAGCAAGCATGTGTGTGAACATTCTTTTGCTCTTGCAATCTAGTTTCGCGCCAGATTTAGTTTTTGGTATAATCTTTTTGTATGCAGGTCTGTTTTGACTTCTGACATACAACAACATGAAGTACATATATAAACTCGACTAACTATATTTTCAAAAAAAAATTATTCTGACGTACGATACAGTCAGTATTGATGTTCTCGTTCTAAAGCTTTCAAAAAGTTAACAAGAAGTCAGTCTTTGGGAGTATCCTGATATCATGATGCCCAATTTCCATACACATAATTTTGCTGTAAAGGCTCAATAGCTCACACAATAGTTGCTCAACTCAAACCATTATACAGCGCACCATGTCTCACAAGATCAGTCAAGGATCGATCACCATATCATAATGCAACCTCGAAAGCAGTACCATCATCTGCAACATCTCAATCATTGATACGATTATACCAATCTCGTTTGTTTTGTGAAAACGTTACAAAATCACGCACATGAAACATAAAACTCCAAATATGAGGCTCATACTCACCATAATCATACGAAATAATCTGAAAAGGTCAGTTTGTATATGGTCAAAATTTGCACGTTGCTTCCATCTTTCGAGTTGCAATCAGCAAAGCAGTAGGAATATCTAACGCCCAAGCAAAATCATCAATACGGTCATAGTTATCAAAACAAGCTGTAGGCAATGCAACATCAGAAGTCAAAATCTGTTTTTTATAAAGAGCAACAAACTCTTTTTCTTGTATACTATTTCTTTGCATACGTTTTTGTTGTTGAATTGACGATCTCAAATCAGGAGTTATTGCATCAGAGATATATCTATATTTTGAACCTGTGGCAGCAGCACCATACGTATCAAAAAAAGCATAATACCATTCAACCGAAGCCAAACGAGGATTTGTGTCAGATGCAATATCTTTTGCTACTACAGCTCTAATCTGTTGAATAAGTAACTCATCAGAGGAAGTAGCTTGATATCAATAGGATACAAAAGAAATGCCCAAACAAAACAAAACAAAACAAACAACAAGTCATTTTATAACTCTACATATATGTTTCATCTCTAAAGATAGAATAAATAATACCCATATAATGAAAAGTCTATGGAAAATAGCAAGCAAAAATAGCAATCTAAGATTACAATAAAATTTTTACACAAAAAAAAATCGAAACTGAATGCAGTTTCGATTTTTAAGTGAGGTGATCTGCCACTGGTATCACCAACCAGTATAGTAAATGTAGTAACTCCACTACGCTTCTTATACAAATTGACAATAGCCAAGGGAAAAAATAGACAGACCACCTCGTTCTTGTTCTTCATCCGGGGTGGGAATCCTGAACGGATTGGGTATCTTGCATACAAGATATTGTGTAACACGATTTGTTATCATGTTGTACTAATAGTAATAGACATAAACACAAAAAAAACAAACAAGAAAACACAAAACCCCCTAGCCTATCGTTAGCCCATTTCACCAATAAAGAACAACATACTATATACAAAATAAAAAATAATATAATTTATCATATACAAAAAAATTATTTTCAACTTTTCTTTTGAAATTCTAAGGTAAACACATAACACAAATCACAAAATGCATCTACTTGTTCATGAGAAATAATTTTGAACAGTGAAATTTGAGAAATCAATTTGGCGAAAAAAATATGAATTTTAATATCATACGTTTCTCTTTGAGGAACATATTTTGCATATTCTTTGTAATTGTACACAAGTCATATATCAAAAATATTCTTCTGATTTGCCAAAAAGTCTCTTTGTTTCATAAAATCCTCTTGATCTAGTAACACAAATGGATGTGTTGCATGCATCAACACATTTCTCAAAAACCTACAAATTTGCTCAAAAGCAAAGTAGGATTTTCAAAGTTTGGATGTAACGTGAGCACGGAAATCCTCTTCAGTATCAAGCAACTCTCTTGTGATACCAAAAACTCATCTCCAAGAACTCATACAACCCAAATATCAAAAAATATTTTTCTGATCTGGGTGTTCGTAAATATCTTTCATAAGTTGTGCAACATTTTGATCAACATTATAACTTGTAATTCAAGTAGTATTCTTTTGTGGACTTGCAAAATATTCAGAAATATCTTGTTTTTTCATAAAATTATTGAGGTATTGAATAGTAATTCAATATTGATATCGACCATAAAGGAGTTCGACTTTCTTTTTCATACGGGGACAAAAAAATTAAAAATTAATGTGGAATAATAGTAATTGGAATACGTAAACCTAATTCAACGTCATTTTCAGTTGTTGTCATTGTATAAAACAATCAACGAGCAAACGTAGGTGTAAATGTATACGACTCTTGTATATCTCAGACAACATCTCAAATACGAACATACTCTGGCAAATACACTGTAGCTCTTGTAGACCAAAGTCTTTCTTGTCAGTTAACATGGTGAATAGCTGGCTCCAAGGCGAGTATTCAACGTTCTCTTTGTCACATGATTATTCAGTATTTTTGTTCTAATTGTCTCATAAAAAGTATGTAAGACTCAGGAACGTAGACATGATACTTGATACGTATAGTATACTCTCACGGGTCAAGTTGTTTCATAAACATCATATCATTAGCTCCTGATCAGATAAGTTTATCTTCTTTTGTATACAATGATATTGTTTTTTGGACGAATGTATCAACTTTATTGAACGAATCATTTGTATCTCGAAAATACGCCATTCACGAAGAATAGTTATTTACCAAATTATATGAATGTAATAATCCCAACAATCAAGAATCAGAAACATCAGTGGTAGATTCATCTATATAAATTTGTATATTCTTTTGGTCTGTAAGAACATCAAAGTTACGTATCAGATTCGCAAACAACACTGTTTTATTTTTCTCAAAAAACTGATTAACATCACTCAGATATGACTCTTTTTTGTTAGAAAAGTCTCATGTATAAAGACCTTCAGCTTTTTCTTTTTGTCTAAGTATGTCTACATTAGCATTTATAAATTGCCGTTCTCGGAGTCTTTCTTGCAATCATGGTAACAACTGAGTTAGTGTATCTGATCTTACAAAAATTACTCAGTGAACCTTTTTATTAAACGTTCTTTCAAAAACTCATGGATCAATAACATCTTGCTTTCTTTCGTATGTTTCAGAATGATTAAAAATATGATTATATAGGTTTTTTATATTTCTTCAATCAATATTCGTGAAGCCAAATTTATTGGCGGCAACAAATCAAATAAGCTTATCTGGAATAAAATCATAACTCCGTTCTGGAGCTTGAAGCTGGATATCAGGAGCTATCCGATTTGGATAATATGAGTCTATTACTTCAACATTTTCAATAAATCATGACTGGATTGTTACAAATCAGAACGATCAAAAAAATCCACCATTCGGTCTTTTCTCTGCTGAGTTTTGCAAAATAACTATATAATTTCTCTCTTCTGTTTTTCATAACAAATCATAAATTTCTTCTTTGTATTGCAATGCATCAACAACAAAATCCATAACATGATCATATTGCTCAAATCCGATTGTTGTCAGATATTTTTTTTGATCTTTTATAAATGCAAATATTGTATCAAGAGTTTGTGCTTGTTGTATGAAGATATTGTCTCACTTTTTGTAGCTTTGTACCACCGTGTCTATATCAACAACTGCATCAGAAATGGTTTGATCATACCATCTAAAATACAATGCAATATCTTGCAAATCATGACTAAAAATATCGATCTTGTCACTACGAAACAAAATACTAGTTACATTGTGATATGTACTAAATATAACATAACAAAAAAAACAGAAAAGAACAAATGGAATATGTAGCTGTTTGAGGTAATATTTCCATCACGGAGAAGAAATTTTTTTGAATCAAAAACGGTGTGGCATAGATTATTGGAGATCAAAATCATCAAATACTTTGCTTGGTTGTGGATCTTTTTGGTTCATATATTTGCTTGTTTTTCTATTATCATACGGAACAGCTACATCTCACAAGACAGTTTCAAAAGCAAATTGACCAAATCTCATACCAGGATATAATTTGACAGGTACTTCATTTATATTAGTGATTTCTAACGTAATAGTTCATGCAAATCATGGATCAATAAATCATGCAGTAGAATGAATAATAATCCCCAATCTTCACAAAGAACTTCTTCATTCACACCTAGCAACCAAATCATGAGGAACTTTGATTGTTTCTGCAGTGACTCATAACACAAATTGTCTTGGGTGCAAAACGAAAAAATCTCAATCTGACACGGTTACTGATTCTATTGTCGATGAAAGTGTACCAAGATTTTTCGGATCAATACACGTTACTGATCATTTTTGATAAAAAGCAAATGTATTTCCCAAACGAAAATCTAGACTAGATGGTCATAGTTGATCTTCCAAACACGAACCTGGAGAAAAATCAAAACCAATACTTCAAGATTTTATACGTTTTGTAATTTCGCTATCAGACAAGATCATTACTGGAGCTCAAAATAAATAATACTACAAATATATAGTTTTGATTCAAAATTACAAGAAATGTTTTTTGTATATAAAAAACAAAAAAATATTGACTTAATAGACTATAATCCACAATTATTAAGAATCACAATGTGAACAGAAGAGAATCCAGATAAAGATCCCAAAAACTCAAATTACGTTGAATTGAGTTATTGAAACTTGTATAAGCATTAAAACAAGACGCAGTCAATTGACTGCGTTTTGTTTTAAACAAAAATTATGTACCAAAAACAGAAACTAAAGAATGTCTCAATAATATATAGTTAACGTTACATTCCCCTCTCATTCTTTGTAAAGATTACGACTCTCCTTAATGTCTCAACTTATTTCCAACTTTTGAGTAATATACTCATCAGTATTGTTATCATTGGATTGCTCTTTTAAAGGAAATTCTTGTGAAATAGAATACATGGTTTCACCAGAAAACAGGCTCATTTTTTTCGTTGTCTCAAATTTATCTGATAGCCAAACCTTCTCTACTAAACTATCAAATGTTGTTTTTACAATATTTTGTATAGCATCTCTTTGAAATCACTCACGAATTGTTTTTGAAAAAGTTACTGACTTTCATAACTCTTCAATAGGAAGTCGTGAATGATCACATTCGATTCTTTCAACTCAATGAAACAATTCGTTATTTTGAATCATAGTAAGAAGTTCTTGAACAACTACTAATCATTCTTGTCTTTGCGCATTTAAATTTTCGTGTGCCCAACTATCTAATTGACGCATAATTTTAAAATAGATTAAATAAAAAATGTAATTTTAAATTGTATACATAATATCAACGTAACCTGCTACTTTCTCAAATTTACTCTTTGTGTGTGTCTGACATCGGGATGCACACGAGGCAAAGAAAGCTTATTTTTGCGATAAAAATCTAACTCTTGTTTTTGAATACGAAACAACTTTCCTGTTTGTGAACATTTGATTGCATATGACAAAATCTCATCTGACATAGTGTCTATATCTGTCGATATAGTGGATGCATCTATTACACGATCTGATACTGGTTGTGGTGATTCATATCCCGACCAATTATATTTTCAACTTTGGATCAATGTATCAGTTTGTTCTAGCGGATAATATTCTTGTGCTATTGTCTCGTTATATCAAAACGGACTTAATGATGGATCGAAAAACCTTCACCATTCTCAAGTCTCCATCATGTGTCAGATTATTTTTTTTGTTAGTGCTTCATATTCTAGCTTTGTATATTGTTTATTAAAGACACAGTATTCTGCGCGACGCAAAGAGACACATCAAAAAACATTTTTTGTAAAATAAGAGTCAAATGTATAATATACATCATTTCAATCCCAACAAGAAACGAGTCATACTCATCATTGTATCTTTGAAGTACTCATACTCTCAAAACATTTTGTAGAATCAATAAGCAATGTACAATCCATACAATCAGAACATCAAGGCTTGACCATGGATGAATATGAAATATCAGTAGAGTTTCTAATATCGAAACAATGTTTACACCCTTCAATATCAAATGCTAATGTGCAATCTTGTGAGTCTCAAATATTCATTTGGAATAGTTCTCTATTTGGTTGAGGGAAAACTCATATTTCTTTGGAAATAAGATCAAAGTATTCTTCTTTTGTATATTGTTGGTTGCGAATATTATACATTTTATTTTCAAGTCATACACACTCTCGACAATAAGAACAATTTTTTAATTGAATTGAATAATGACAATTATAACATCAAAATAACTGTATGCAATTGGAGCATATCTGGCAGTTTTCCATTGCCAAACAATCAAGACAATATTCACAATTATCAATCAGTCTTCCATACAGACAACCTACACTATTCGTAACCGAAAAAACAAAGTAACAATCTTTGTTTGCAAGTCATGGGTTGCAATAATTACTATTTTCAGACTCTCTATTCATCAGAGCGATTTTGGGTACAACCTCATAGAGTTGTTTAAAGTTTTGATGAAACGTTTTTGAAAAATCGAAATCCTGACCATAATCAAATGCAGATCGTTGATCTGATCGTCGTATATTCTGGTCGTATACCTTGAAGTTTTTGTCGGGGGAATACATTGAGATTATTTGTTTTCAGCTTGCATCACACACACGACGATACAAATGTCTTTCATTACGAAAAGCCATTCTTGTCCTTTGGCGTTCTTCTGGACACATAGTTGGATATGGTACAGCAAAAGTTTCTCATCCGATCTTAGGCGAAACTTTTTTATAAAACTCTAGATCATCTTGTGATACTTCAAAATCTTTTCATGTAACTGAACATGTTATAATACTCATTTTTTATGTAAATATAAAATTACTTTCTCATAGCAACTCTCTTCGCATGTCTTACATCTGGGTGAAATTGAGGAACATGTATTCAATGTTTACGGTAAAAATCTAACTCTTGTTTTTGAATACGAAACAACTTACCTGTTTGTGAACATTTGATTGCATATGACAAAATTTCATCTGACACAGTGTCTACATCTGTCGACATCGTGGATGCATCTATTACACGATCTGATACTGGTTGTGGTGATTCATATCCCGACCAATTATATTTTCAACTTTGGATCAATGTGTCAGTTTGTTCTAGCGGATAGTACTCTTGTGCTATTGTCTCGTTATATCCAAACGGGCTTAATGATGGATGAAAAAACTCTCACCACTCTCAGGTCTCCATCATGTGTCAGATAATTTTTTTTGCCAGTACCTCATATTCTTCCTTTGTATATTGTTTATTGAAAATACAGTATTCAGTATTGCGAAGTCAGACACATCAAAAAAGATCATGTGAGCTAGCACAATGCATACTATAAAAGCAATTACGAGCTCACGTATCTACATTTGCACAAAAAGCAAGTGAGTGAACATTGTCTCAAACAGCGACAGATTCATAACATAGTTCGCTATTTTGTCATCGAGAATACACATCATAACATGAACGAGAATCAACCAACCGAGTACAATACTTAGAATCTTGTATATTACCAACATCAAAACAGTTATGCGCATTTTTGGAAGAACGTATGTGCGCACCAGAGACATTTTCACTTTGTTCAATTGTCGACCCTTGAAGTCTCATCTCCCACTTTTGTTGATAGAGTTTCTTTTCTTTTAGAAGAGCTGGCAAACGATTTTTGTAGTCTTGCTCAGAATATTGTACATTCGTTATACAAAAACTTGCATTCTCAAGTCAAAAACAATCAAAACAATTTGTACAATTGATACAGTTCGTCAAAAAGTAACTTTGTGATGAAGATTTGGTGTTTGAAGCAAAAGAAACATTATATAACTTTTGGCAATCTACTCACATATACACATACTCCGAGTCAAAAACCATATAACAATCTACACACGTTTTAGACGTCAATAAGTAATGACTATACATACTATTCTCGTTACTACTTGAAGCAAATGTTAAATAACAGTCTTTTTGATAGTTTGCACAGTTACAATACGCACTATTGTCGGCAAAAAAGTTATAGAGACTAGGTTTTGGGACTGAACCAAAAAGATGTGCAAAGTTTTGATGAAATGTTTTTGAAAAATCGAAATCCTGACCATAATCAAGTGCAGATCGTTGATCTGATCGTCGTATACTTTGGTCAAATACCTTGAAGTTTTTGTCAGGTGAATACATTGAGATTATTTGTTTTCAACTTGCATCACACATACGGCGATATAAATTTCTTTCGTTACGAAATGCCATTCTTCTTCTTTGGCGCTCTTCTGGAGAGAGTGTTGGATGTGGTACAGCAAAAGTCTCTCATCAAAGCTTAGGCGAGACTTTTTTATAAAACTCTAGATCATCTTGTGATATCTCAAATTTTTTTCATGTTACTGAGCATACTTGATTTTTACTTTGTGTTGATGTTTGTTCCATAGTAGATATGAATGTAAATAAAATTTTACTTATAATACAATATATAAGTAGTATTTCTAGTAAAAATAAATACAATCTGTAAAAAAAAAATTACAACACAACTTTACTTTTGTCAAAAAAATGGAAGATATATATCAGTACTTTTGAAAACTAGGGATTAATAAGAAAGAAAGTGACATTTGCCTAACTGTATGGAAACTATGAGCACAACCAGCAAGCACAATAGCTCGTGTAAGTGGACACGAAAGAGTCTATACATACACAGTACTCAAAAAAATAACAAAAATGTGAATCATATCTACAACACGTAAAAAAGGAGTAAACCATTTTTGGATACCAAGTTTGGAGAATATACGCGTGTATATAGAACAAAAACAAAAAAAACGAGAAACAATCCATGAGACTTTTGACGTATTCAAATCCCAAGTAACAAGCCTGTCACAACAACATTCAATAACTCCTCCAAAAATCAACATTTTTGAAGAAGCTGCATGAATAAGAGCTCTGTGTGAAACTATGCTACAAACAATTCAACAAAAAAAATTGCTAACAATCAAGCTCTTCGCAACTCATACATTTCAAGATCAACTCTTGAGTAAAAACACAAGTTGAGAGTATTTGGCAGGATTCTTGACAGAACTGCAAAAACAAAAAGTCAGTATAAAAAGCTACATAGCGGAATGATGAATGACAATGGAACAACTCAAAATAATTGAACACATGACTGACATTATTGATCTACCGGCATGAAATAACGCAGTTAATCTTTTTGTTGTGGGAACATCAGTATTTTTAATTATTTACAAAGACATACCAGTAGGCATTCAGTTTGAAAGTCCAGAATATGCTCGGGCAATGCACTTTTTATTAGAAGAACTAGAAAAAACAAAATAATAACAAAAAATATAATTATAGTATTGTCTAGATAAAACGAACAAAAAAAGCATAATAAATATACAAAATACAAGCAATTGTATAATATAATACTACTATATTTTATACTATAAATTTTGTACTGTGATAGAAACATTTGCACAATACCTTTCAGCCCACCCAGTTGCGGAAATCGCATTTGTCGTTGTATTTTTGCTAATAGTTTGATATATCATGCAATTACTTCGTCAACCAAGCATTGTATGATATATTGTATGATGAATACTCTTATCTCCTCAATTGCATGGCATTGTGAGCAATCAAGACTGAATTGAACTTTTTGCTCAGATTGGTATTTCTTTATTATTATTTTTGGTGTGATTAGGTCTCAGTCCTAAAATCATCAAGGAAGTATGAAAAGTATCTATTCTCACATGATGAGGTCAGGTTATTTTTACTTTTGTTATATGAAGTGTCTTAGCATATTTTTTATGAAACGACATTATAACATCTGTTTTTATAGCAATTGGCTTATGTTTTAGTAGTACGATTGTTATTGTAAAACTCATTTCAGATAGGTGAGACAATAATACACTCTACGGAAAAATATCATTGTGAGTACTTATCGTACAGGATTTTATTGCAATGTGAATTTTGATAGCATTTGCCCTCATCCACTCATTTTGAGATTGATGATCCTATCAAGATATAGCATACACTTTTGGGTGAATCATATTAGCAATATTCGCTGTACGATGCATCCACACATTTCTCCTCAAAAAAATCGTACACACATTCTCACAATCACAAGAATATCTTTTGTTGTTTTCTGTATGACGAGCTTTGCTATTGGCAGCTTTCTTTGAATACGTTTGACTTACGATGGAAGCATGAGCTCTTATTGCATGAATAACACTTGCAGAATCATCCAAGAAGTATCTTATTATAAGTAAGATAACACCATTGAGAGATTTTTTTATCGCTTTGTTTTTTGTATATATTTGAGGAAAACTTATATTTACAAATATGTGATGAATACGAGATGACGTCATCGTATTATCTCTTTTTGTTTTGATTGGTAATCCACTCATTGTTTATATAATTACCAAGTGGTTGTGATATGATCGAAAAACAAGTACTATGACAGGACTTACTGTAGCTCAAATTAGTGAATTCTCTTTTATTGTTTTGTGAATGTGATTATCTTTATGATTTATAAAAAGCGACACACTATTGACAACAATTACATTCATTTGACTAATTACGATGACATGATCATCGTATCTCTTTTGTTTTGCCGACAAAATACTAGTATACATTAAAAAATACTTACACATCAAACACGAACTACACCATGAACAAACAACTGTCTGACAAACAAAAGCAGACATAATAATAATTTGATACTGACCACACGGACAAAAACTTTGTCATCATCTCAATACGAACTTCAAATTATTAGTATTAGAACGCGACCCTCAAATCATAGAACAACAAAAAGATACACCAACAAATGTCACATTATTGCACGCAGATGCGGATACTGAGACAATACGAGAAGAATTAGCACAATATAATACTGAAATCATCATCATTACTTCCTCACTCTTGGAAACAAATATAGCATGTTTTCATCACAACAAAAAACATCCTAGGTACATTATATGACATGCAAAAAATGATACTGACGCAAAAGTACTGTACGAAGAATGATTGGATGTTGTTTATATTTCGCACGAATGAGCCGTGTCACATACTGTAGACATAATCCAAAGTTGAACACAAAAAAACTTTATAGAGAATTTCAAAAACTCACATAGAGAAATTATTGATTCTTATCTACAAAAGAAAAAAACTACATAATAGCAGTAATTGCAGTAATTAATCACAAAATAACTCAAGGTGCATTACAGGCTATAATAGGTCGATCAATTTTTTCTTTCAAAAAACCATAAAAAATTCGTGCAGTACAGTTTATAACTGTCATCACAGGCAAAATAACTGATCATGTTTGTCAGTCCAAATTGAGCATAATTTGATCAATATATGATCAGTACATCAAAATCGCCATTATTGATGCAAACCATCAAATTTTGTCTACGTGTTGTTGTTTCATATGTATTTTACACAATAAATATATGTACATATAGATAATAGCTAGAACATAGCAAGATTTTTTAATAAGTTAAAATAGTAATACCTTATGTTTAATTGCTTCTTTATATAAATACCGTCTTTGTAAAAAGAAAAAGATAGGTCGCTTCAAAAAAAACAAAATCAATACTCTTTTGCTTTCCTGTTTACTATGAACTAGTAGAAATCTAACAAACATAAGTGGCACAATAATAAACCACAATAACATAACAATATATCCACGATAATCAAAAAGTATACCTGACTGGATTGGAGGTCAGAACTTCAAATAAAAGTCAGGATAATTTTTTTTGAGAAGAGGTCGAACTGATGCATTTTTGGCAGAAGATACAAGAGAAGAGCTTGTTCGATAGTCTTGTTGATGATAAACCCAAGCCTCTTTCAAAGAAACATAGTCAAATCAAAACGAGCAAGCACGAAGTGCCATCTCAGTATCTTCGTTGTGATACACATCATACGTCTTATCGAACATTCAACACGAATCAAACACATCTCTATGATATAATATATTTGCTGTCATAGGCCACTGTGCTCATGTATTTTGAACTATACGTTCTGGAAAGTATCAGACATAATCTTCTGACACATAATTCAAGGCTCAAATTGCAAATCATAAACGAGGTTTTTCTTTTTGTGCGATTTTGAATCAAGTAATCATACTAGAAAGTCGTATTTTTGTTGCACAACAATCATCATCTATAAAAGCCAACAAGTCATATGAAGCATGGCGTATTCATATATTTCTTGCTTCACTGGGTCAAGAGTTTTTATCATGTACAACACAAGATATAGACACACTAGCTTTTTGTCTATATCTGTCTATTATATCAAGTAGTGAATTAACTGATCAATCATCTACAACAATTATTTCATACGTATTATAATCTTGCAGAATGAGAGAATTTAGACACTTTTCTAAAAAAATCAGTCTATTGTACGTACAAACTATAACTGAACATCATACAGTCTTCATCTTATCGAACATTACAAAAAAGCATTTATTTTTGTGAACAATCTCAACACTTTCAAACTATTTCTAAACACTTGTGATCTGGGTGAATTCCTAACAAAGAGAAATCCTCTTTTTGCTTTGATGTTACAACTTTTTCTTGCACATCATTGCATCAATTACATACCAAAAAATAATGATTATGATCATGCGTTCATCCATCACAAGTTATATATCAGCGTAAGCTTGTAATTTTTTTGACGAGATGCAAATCTTCCAATATTTGCAAAAATCTATACACAGTCACATCATCCAGTTTTTTATCAGGTGACATTTTGACAATGTCATGAAAAGAAACGACTCAAGATGTCTTATCTAAAATATCTAGAATTGCTAAACGAGAAGGAGTACACTTAAATTTATTTTTTTTTAATATACTCTGAGCTTTGTGGCTGTAAGACATAGCAAAAAGACATATAAATATCAATATAGTAGCAATAAGGAACTAACTCGCAAGTTAAAATTTAGTTTGCATATCTAGCATACGCTTATACTCTCAATTTTTTGCAATCAATTCTTGATGTGTTCACTCCTCTACTATTTTTCAAGATTGAATAAATAATATTTTGGATGCTTCTTTTACTGTTTGTAACCTATGAGCAACCACTACAACTGTTTTTCATACAAAAAGATTGTGCATTGCTTCACTAACGTATTCTTCATTGATACTATCTAATGCAGATGTTGGTTCGTCCAAAAAGATAAGAGATGGATTTTTGAACATAATTTTGGCAATGGCTAATCTTTGTTTTTGTCATCACGACAACCTCACTCATCTCTCTCAAATTTCAGTATCTAATCAGTCAGCAAACGAAAAGATAAACTCACATCTAGCAAGTTTGATAATAGTATCAATTTCTTTTTGAGTTGGTATGTGAGAAAGTGCATACGTCAGATTTTCTAAAACAGTTCAATCAAAAATAGAAGGATCTTGTTTCAAATACCCGATTTTGTTATAATAGGATGTTTTTTTGAGAGTAGACATATCTTGTCAGTCTATAAGTATTTTTCACGAATCTGGTTCTAGATAACAAGCCAACAACTTGAGTAATGTTGATTTTCATCATCAAGAATCTCACACCAAAGCCAGCTTTTTACCTCACTGTATTGTTAGATTCAGATTTGTAAAAACAGGTGATACTTCGTCATATCCAAAAGAAATATTTTGTAAAACAAAAGATCATGTCTTATAGACATAGTCTAGTCATGTGTCTACATGCTTCATTTCAGGAATTTCATCAAATGTATCTCGTAATTTTATTATTTCAACGTTGTTTTTGAGAAAAACAACATAGTAACTTATAAGTTGGGAAAAAGATTTATCAAGAAAATAAACGATTCAAATTAAACTAGCAAACTCTCATACATTTAGCACTTGATCAAAAAGTCCAAATCAAAAAAGCAAAATAATCAACAGTGTAAAAACATCAACAAAAAGTCTCACTCATATATCAACCCAAACAGTATAATTCATTTGTTTGATATTGATTTGCAAATTCGTATCGAGACTTGTTGTTAGTTTTGAGATTTCATACGAAGCCCTATTTGCACTCAATACTTCAAACTTACTCATCAAGATTTTGACAAAGTTTCTCATAATTCAAACATTAAGTTCATTTCTAACTTTTCTCAGAACATTAGCCTTTTTTTGTTGGTAATAAATCAAATATCAAAGAACAACCAATAAAAAAACAACTATCAGTCAATAACTAACTTGCAACATAAAAATAAAAACAATAGAAACGAGTATTTGTACAAAACTTGGTATAACATCCAAAACAAAACTTGCAATCTGACTGATATGTGTATGAAATCAACTATTGAGAATAGACACTAGCCTTCAGGTTCACATTTTTTCAGTTTGTGTTGCATCGAGATACAAAAATTTTGTCATATATTTTTTGTAAAAATATTGTCTCCAGTAGGGTCGAAATTTGACATGTGTTCGATTTCTTGTCACAACAATAACGCATTGATACAAAACACTAAGACCCACAAAAGCCAAAGTATACTCCAACAAATATTCATTCGACTGAGAAGAAATACTATTTGTAATATTTTTGATCAAAAACAAAATAACACTCCAAATAAGTCAGTTAAGAACAGCAGGCAAAATAGCTTTGACAGAGACTAATGGATCAAAAATCAGAGGCTCAAAATATCTTGTAAGAAGTTGACGTAAAGATCTATTTTTGGACATAAAAATAGCAAATATAAAGAAACGTTAGTATAAAAAGTTAATGTTGTAATAAAAGAGAAACACACTCAATATGACATCCAAATCAAATTGGTTTTTTTTGCAAATTAAGAAATTTGGAATATAAATACAAAGTAACTATAAATTACATAAATATTGTAATAATAAAGTTTTAGATAAAAAATATAAATTATGAGCAACTCTCCGTGATGAACCCCAGAAACAAATACAAAAGAAATGATAAAAATAGGAATAGACACATTAATACAAAACATAGAATCCACATATACTATAGATACAGAAAGAATAACAGAAGAACAAGCAATATATCTATCAGAACAAATGAAAAAAAGTCCAACTGTTGTTTTTAGAACACCAGAACGACTAATATCACATACAAAAGAAAATCAATGTATAAAAATTATAGACTGACAAAAATTAATATGATTTATTACAGTTGATGCTTATCCAGAGAAAATTAAGTGACAAGTAGTTTATGAAGGTATTTGACTATGGGTAGATGAAAAATATAGATGAAAAAATTTTTGAAAGTATCTACTCGTGAAATCAATCGAGCTTATGGACGATAAAGCCATAGTTTCTCATACAAAAAATGACATAGTATGATATGTTACTGAACATTATTTTGGATACAAACAAGTAATGAAAGATGAGTTATGAGAGGACATTAAAACAGCATTAGAATACTGACGACCGAAATGAGAAGAATATAAAAGCTATGTCAACAAAACCCTTTTTTCGCTTATGAAAAATAAAGAAAACTAAGAAAACTAAGAGAAATAAGAAAGATACTAAAATATACATTATGTATATTTTTTTATAAGTCTAAGCATTAAGAATCTTTGAAAAAGAAATTTAAGACAATTTTGACTTTTGAAAATAAAAAAACTATACTATATACATAGTATAAAACGTAATAAAATTTTATTATTTAATATAAAGAGCCATATGTCTGAAGGTAAAATAGATACAATACCCTATCATTGAGGAAACGAAGATATAATTAACATACTAAAAGTTATGCAAGTACAGGAGATATATTATTGAAATAATATAGAGGTACGTGATAATTTATCAAGAATAAATGAAGAATCTTCAACAAATAATAGGAAAATAGCTGAGGGTATTAATCAGGATGAATGGAATGCGATAGAAATGTTCATAAACTCACGTAAAAAGAATAATTCATACTTATATATTGATAAAACGTTAGAACAACTAGCAAGAATGATGAAAGTAACAACAGAAGTGAAGAACATGGAACCATCAATAGATATTGCCGATTTCATACAAAAGTATCGTAATGATACAGGATTACAAAAAAAAATTGAAGCAAAAGTCTCAAAAATCATGCCATCAAATGATATAACAAAAAAACGACTAGAAAATGTAACGATCCAAGAAAACCAGATAAATGAAAAGCAGATGTCTGATAAATTTATACATTCCTTAAGTTGCCTCTCTGCAAAACCAATTGATGTTGTAAAGAGTTTTGCATATGCCGTCAGTGATAAAACTAACGAAACTAACCCCATAGATAAGTTAAGTCTTAATATAACAGAATGAATGAGTTTAGGTCAAATTTCTTCTCTATTTACAGAGATGGCGAAAATGAACAAGATTCTACCTAAATGTAATTTTCTTGTAGAAAAGCTATATGAATATGTGGAAGAATGATGACGTAAAAATACAATTTCAAATACAGAATCTCGTATAAGCAATCTTTAGTATAAAATACTTTAATACATATATATTTCAAAAGACGACTATTGAAACAATTGAGCAAAAGAATTTTCATTTATAAGGAGAAAATAGAACTCATACATTTTCTTTCTATAGGAAGAAGAACCTAGTCTGCCTTTTTCGCAATAATGACCGTATGAACTTCATCAGGTCAGACTGATTTTTGATAAGGTATATTATACGTCTTTAGTATCTCGAACTTGCTATCAGTCAGATACTTTTTTATAACTTTTGATGTATGAAAATAAAAATAGAGTCTATGTCAACTGCTACTTGTTTTGTATCCAGACAGATGGGAATCTCATTCGACAAAACTAATATACAAAAAACCTCAAGAATCTAACAATCAATAACAATCATCTATAAGTACACGACAATCAGTCAAAGAAAGATACGGCATACAAAAACCACAAAAAATTCCATCGAAACTTTTGTGAAGTGTGGCAATATTTCTAGTATCCATAAGTACAAACTCAGCGGTTGGGTTGTTTTTGTGAGCTAGATCTATCATATTCGGTGCTATATCAGTACCCATCACATTGTATGAAGGGTTTTTGGAAAGAAGATAGGCAGTAATATTTCATGGTCCACAACCAACATCCAAAATACTTGGTTGGCTTTTTTTGATAATGTTGCAAGCAAAGTCGTATGTATGATTATACAAATCTAGATCCATAAATGTCTCTTGATAGAGTCATGCTATCTTGTTTCGCGTATGATGTGTCTCACTATATATATCCATCGACAAATTCTCTAATAAAATACAACGTAACATACTTTTTCTAAATTTATTTCTGACAGCTTGCAAGGAGTGGATAGTGGTGATTTTATTCACCAATTCTTCCATGTTGCAGATCTACAAGTCATGCGTATGTTCATTTGCGTGCGACAAGGTCTGTGTGTGTTCCTTGTTCGACTATACTTCCTTTGTCCATAACGATAATACGATCTGCATGCATGACTGTTTGGAGACGATGAGCGATGACGATGACGGTTTTCCCAGCAAATAAGCGATCAAAACTCTTTGTAATGCGATGTTCTGATTCACTATCAAGTGCGGCACTTGGTTCATCAAGGATTATAAGCTGAGGATTGCGAAGAAAGAGACGAGCAATAGCCAAACGTTGTTTTTCTCAACCAGAAAGCCTTACTCATTTTTCTCCGAGTGGTTCATCAAGAAGTAAGGAAAATGATTTGACACGATCATCAATACATGCTGATTCAAGAGCTTTCCAGAGTTTTTTATCAGTGATTTCTTTTTTTTCTTTTTCATCTGTCTCTCATGGTTGGGATTCTTCTTGTACTCAATACATGAGGTTTTCTCTTACGGTTCCGTCAAAAATACCAGGATCTTGTGAAAGATACCCAATGTGCCTATACCAATCTGAGCGAATAAGGTCATGAAGGTTTTGTGTGCCGATCATAATTTTCCCTGTGTTGACATCATAGAGTCTGAGGAGAAGTTTGATCAGTGTTGTTTTCCCACTTCCTGAACGTCCGACAAGTGCTGTCATTTTCCCTTGGGGGATAGTGAGTGAAAAATGAGAAAAGAGTGGATGTGTAAATCATAGGTGTGATGGTGTTGGCTGTGATACAGATTTTTTGTCTTCCTCTTTATTCTCATTATCATCATCTTCTTCATTACTCTGATACTGTTTGTACCCAAAGGTAATATCATCAATAACAATATCGCCCAAAGGGATACGGACGTTTTGAACTCAGTCAGTCAAGATATTTTTTTTCTCTAGCATGCTATGCATTCTTTCAGAACGGACAATATTTTTGCGTCGATTGGACATTTGTTGCATCAATGTGGAGATAGGTCGTCGCATCCGATCGATATACATAATGATCATTACCATTGTTCCTAGTGTGATATCAGCTTTCAAAACACTCGCACCCATAATAAAATACCCTAGTCCATTGAGGGAACGAAATCATAGTTCCATGAGAACAAAACCAACTTCATTGATCAAATCAGCTCTCCATGCAAGCGGTGGGTGTTCTGATCGAATTGTGGTTATCTTGTTCATTTCATGTGATTGTTGATTGTGTAGACGAATGGTATGTCGCTCCATGGCTATTTTGGTGCTTTGAGCACTTGCATCATCACTAATGGCTGAGAGACGATCTTGCATGCGTTTGATGCGTGGAAGGAGAAGGCGATGGGTGATGAGAACCACAAATCACAAAATAACAAAAATAGCATTGATCCATGGCATTGTACGAAAAAAAACAACTGACAGGATGGTTGTTCTTACTCCGACAGAGAGGATTGCAATCAGGATATCAACGTACATTTGAACCTCTGCATCAATTCATTTTTCCATTTTTGATTGGATAATTCATGTTCATAATGTGGTGAGATACTGATAATCCTTGGTCAAAAGTGTATCATAGTATGTTTGCATGAATTTACCACGAATAACAGACTGAATATAGTCCTTGGTAGTTCGACAAATACGATTTGCAAGAGCATCAAGTAATCCAATTCATACGAGCATGAGAATTCGTTCTACAATCATTGATCGATTTGCTTGTGTGGTGAGTCAGTCAATAATATTGGACGTCAATGGTCCTATTTGGACAAAGAGCAATTCTGATCAAATTCAAGTCAGGAGAAAAAGAAGAAGTGCGAGGGGAACAAGACGAGAGCATGCTCGCCATCGAGAAATAAGCTTTTTAATCATCTGTATTATGTTTTTTATAAATAATATATGTGTTCTACTCCTAGAGCTTCCAGAATACTTTTTCTAAATTTTTTTCCCCACTTTGATTGCAGTAAAGGGAATAGCCTCTCTAGTAATTATTTCTTTAAAATCTGTATCTGACACCTTGCAAGGAGGGAAGAGGGAATCAAGCTTTAATCGATTATCACTATCTATTCTTGTATAACTAACATAATGAAAGTCTGAAGCAACAATAATTCGATCGGATCTATCAACAGTATCCTCTACTTCATCTGTAGGTATGGCATTTTGTCATAGTCTATCTCATTCAATTTCTAAATTAGTCAGTGATGCAACTTTTTTTATAAAATTAGACACTATTTCACCATCCAATGCATGATTATCGTTTCAAACATCTGTTCAATATGGTCATCGTGAAGTTTGACGAAGACTAGCATCTTGGACTAACATGTCTCTCACTGCACGAGACGTCTTAGGAAAGTCTTCTGGATACAAAAAATCATAATATACACTGAGCGCATGCAAAGCGTTTACTAGTGACAAAGGACCACAATTTGCAGGAGTTTTTTGATAAAAAAACTCAAAACTTTTTCAATCAACGGTAACTGTATGTGAAGCACTCTCAGAATGATCTTGTTGGTTATTTGGTTGGTTATTTGGTTCTTTCTTTATTATTCTTATTTCAGGTCTAGGTTTTTCTATGATAAGCAATTCTGCTTTTGTATTTATATTTTGGGCTTCTGTTTTTTTAGCTACTATTTTGATTTGAGCTTCTTCAGAATTTCAAGGTTCTTTCTTTACTATTCTTATTGAGTTAGGTCATTTTGTCATTGGGACAGAAATAGATTGTAAAGAAATTATATCACAAAAGTAAGATGCAAAAAATATAGTATGTGTTGTGTATAAATTAATATATACATATTTTTCTAAGAAAGTCTATTGTTTATAAAAATACTCTCCAAATGTTGATAGCAATGTGTGTAATGATTGTATCTCTTGTTGCTCTCTTGATAATGAAGCTAGATCTGGATCCAGTGAAAAACCACAAGTTCCACTAGCTTGTCAACGATTGTATTTATAATCAAATCTTCAAATAATTCATGATTCAAACTCTACTTCATGTTTAAAAACTGGTTGAGAAAGATATGTACCTATCCCCAGATGCATCTCTTTTGAAAGTTTTTTTGCCAGTTTGTAAGAACCAACATACACAGTAAAAATTTTTCAAGTTTCAAGTTCTCAACCTTTAATCAGTTTATGGCAATACTTATTGTTTTTTAACCACTCTGATACATACAATGCATTCTCAGGCGTAACGTTGAGATGAAACTTCCGTCCAGTATTAAAACTTACTGCATCATTTTTTTCGGAATTTTGAAATTTTTCCCAACCAGTGTCATATCAGTTTGGGTAAAGGTCATATAAATTTAGATATTTTTGTTCATCAAGAGATATATCAAAGTCCCATGAATTCTCTTTTTTTATATTATTTGAGTTTCCAGATCATAACACACCAAGCTCACTTCTAGAATTTTTTATTAGTTCTGTAAGAAACCTTGCTTGAGTTACTATATCGTTTATAGGAAGAATTTGAGACTGACGATGTTCACATTGTAGTTTGAAATCTCGAAGTATAATTTTGAGGTCATTGTCTAGCAAAACAGATTTCACGTCAGATGCAAGATTTTTTGGTAGAGAGAGCGTACGATCTAACTTAGCTCGAGGATCTTTTTCACTCATAATACTTTTTCATTATGTATCTAAATACATCTAGTATATCACTATAACTGCAAAAAGTCCAATAACTGATGATGAATAATGCCATTGGATATGACTGCATTGTTTTTGGATATATCAAACGGATTACCCTCCCAGTCAGTAACCACGCCTCACGCCTCCTCTACCAACAGATAATGACAATAATCCCAAGCAAAAGAGCCCTTTGAAACAAATCAATCATACTTATCACACGCAACTCAAGAAATCTCTTCATGACAGCACATATTATTTTTGACTTGATGTACATGTTCAATAATATTCGAGACAACTTGTTTTTCTAATTTTTTGTTAGGAATTCATCTAACAATGACATCAGACAGATCCAACGTTCTAGTACTTACAGAGATTTTTTCTCAATTTACGTACGCTCACTTCCCTTTGATAGCATGAAACAACTCTTTTGTCATAGGATTGTATGTGATAGACAATATTGTTTTATTGTTTTTGACCAAAGCAATACCAACAAAAAACACAGGGATATGTCTTACAAAATTGCGAGTACCATCAATGGGATCCACAACGAACGCAAAGTCAGACTCTTTTTTGATTTCCGGTGCTTCTTCACTTATGATAGATATTGTCGGATAGTTTGTTTGCAGATGTTCAAGTATCATTGTATTGACTGCAACATCATATTTGGTCAACAAATCATTGGCATCAGTTTTTGAACGTACATCCTTTTTTGTGTCGATAAATCACTTTGCAATGATATCACCAGCTATATACAAAAGTTTTTCCAAATCTAGTTTTATAGCATCAATATTCATATGAATAATATGTGGTTAAAGATAATACATACAACATAGTAATTATTTTATTCCAAAAAAACAATCGCCTCCCCTTCCTTAATTGGTTTACGTAATCCTCTAGGATATGCAGTCAAAAAATAAAATGGCAAAACTCAGGTATCGTGTATTTGGACAGTAATATATGTAGTTTGCACTTTGTTGCCTCTATGTGTGACTTTGATATAAGAATCTTTTTCTGACACATGGGACGATCTTGAAACAACTTTTAGTTCTGATTTTTCTATTTCAGTTAGATTGTTGTATAAACACACATTTTCTTCTCAAACAATAGATCAATAATCAAAATCAAAAAACACCATTCTATCTTTTTCTCTAAGCTCTCGATACAAAGATCAATTTCTGATACGTTCTTCTAACTTATATTTTGCTAGATTTATCAGCTTCTTTGGCGTCTCAATTCATGCAACATTTGGATAAAAACTTCATCCTCTAGTTTGTAATGCCAATTCTATATCTTCATATGTTATTTTTCATTCCAAAAAAATTTGCTGACCATGATGATAGTACCAATAGTCATTGTCAGCTAGCATAGTTTTGTAAGACGTGTCTACTTTGGTGTAATGACGTAAAATATGATACTCATTACTTGGATTTGTACAAAAATGCTGTAATTCTGAAAGGTGAAATAACATAAAGAAATATATGGTAAATAAGAAAACACATACTACTAAATCCTCTAAAATCAACTTTGCAAATCTAACATTTTTTTGTATTTTCAGTTTTGGTTTATAAGTTCTTGATGAGTTCAATCTTCTAATACTTTCCCTTTCTCAAAAAGCAATATTCTATCCGCTCATTGTACCGTCTGCAATCTATGTGCAACGACAATCACTGTTTTTCATTTGAAAAGATTGTGTAATGCTATGCTGATCAACTCTTCATTGAAACTATCAAGCGCTGAAGTTGGTTCATCCAACAAAATAATACTAGGATTTTTGAGCATAATTTTTGCTATAGCTAATCTTTGTTTTTGTCATCAACTTAATCTGACTCATTTCTCACCAATCTCGGTTTCAAGTCAGTTTTCAAATTCTCGAACAAACTCACATTTTGCAAGTTTTATAACTGTGTCGATACTCTCTTTTGGAGGTTCAGAATCAAGAGCATAGACAAGATTCTCATAAATTGTACCATCAAAAACAGACGGTTCTTGGGTCAGATAACCAATATGACGATAATAATCAATTAATTTTATTTTGGAAAGACTTTGTTTGTCTATCTTTATCTCTCAGTTGTCTGGTTGAATATATCAAGCTATAAGTTTTAGTAATGTTGTTTTTCCTCATCATGATTCACCAACAAATGCTGTTTTTGTTCATCATACTATTGAGAGAGAAAAATCACTAAAAAGTGGTGCTCTTTCATAACCAAAAGAAATATTTTCTAGATGAATATCTCACTTTTTGAAGAAAAAATCCTCTCAATGATCGTATGTGGTAATAGTCGGAATACTATCAAACGTATTTCGTAGTTGCTGTACGGCAACAAAATCTTTGGATATATCTTTAAACAAAGCACTTGCATTGGTCATTGCTATGTCCATAAGTCACAATATTCCAGTAAATAAGACCAAATCAGAAAAACTTGATGTTTTGGCAAAAATTCACAATCAAATCACAAAAAATAATGCAATTCTTATTCAATAAATCAATATTTCTGGTAATGCAAACATTAATTCTATCCCCAACGACCTCTCCTTTGTCAGAACGTAACATTGATTCATTTGTTGTCTAAGTCTGTCTATCTCTTTTTTTTCTTTTTTTGATTGTAATATCTCAAATTTTGACATTATGATTTTGACCAACGTTCTCGAGTTTTCATTTTGTATTTCGTTTGTTTTGGTACGAGACTCCAAAACATTTTTGTTCATAAAATACATTATTATTTGCACCACGGCAAATAACACCAAAAACAATACCATATACCAAAAACCAACGAGCGATCGTATAGAATATGTCGCAAACAAAAGATATGTAATACATGCTGTTCACTCGTTAAAAAGTGACGTTAGACTTCTTGTCCAGTTATCAAATCACTTTGTACAAATAGATATCATTCTTCATGTTCATATTTTTTCAACAGCTGTTCAATCCAATCTCAAAAACTTCTTGATATATCTGTCATACAATATTGCATTTCATTTTGTTGTCAGCGCAACCCAACTCCAGTTTCTAGTAACGATGATACGAACGAAATAATACACAACAACAAATCAAACAAACAATCCCAAATACAAATAAAAACTTTGTTTGTCTCAAGATTCAAGAAACATAGTTATCTTTTCCAAAAACAACAAACTAAAAATTGGTCCAACTACTCGCCAAAAAAATCACACAAATGCTTTCAAAAACAGCACCTTATTTTCCATCACTGGCTCAAAAAATCTTTGTATAACTTTGAGTGTACTAGTACTGCTATTGGTCATATTCATTCTCAAAATTGTAAAACAATACACGTAGTGTAAGAAAATATTTAGTCAAAACAAATATCTATATATGGAATCTTAGGATGAAGAGAATTGTTTGTCAAATGATGATGGCGAAACAAGTTCAATGCAGAAGTACGAAGTTCTTCATTTCACCCAAAATGATGTGACAATTCTTCAAGCACATAACTGTACAATTCACACCCCAATCATCCATACAATGTTGCCAACACACAATCATTGATATCAAATCAAACCAAATGAATTTCATCTATAGCATTCTTTTTTAGAAATTCCAAAATCTTTTCCTGATTCTCTAGTGCAAAACAAGAACGATTCGTTTTTTGTACATACAAAACATCTTCTTTATTTTTTACCCAATCCAATATCTCAGCATCGGTCTTTCACGCCTCCTCTCTTCCTATTGCCCAGTCCGTTTGCTTAAACATCATCGAACCTGTATCCGCAAAATACTCAACCACAACATACGCATCATACGCACACACATCCAAAAATCTACGAATCTTTTTCGTCACCTCTTTCGCAACATCTCATTCAAACGTCTGTGGTTGCACATCAATCACAAAAAGAGCTTGTTTGCTAGTCGCCTTTGGTATAATCATTACATAGATGTTAAGAATAAAAAATTGAAGCTGACTAGGTTGGAAGTTTTGGTTTAGGTGGGGGTTTGCTATTCTTGTTGTAGATTACTGTGTTCCAGAAAATCGGCAATACTACTACACACATCATCGGATTGATGATAAATCTGCTGATTGGTAAATCTGATCACACGCAAGCCATACAAATTTAGTAAGTCTGTCCTCATCCTATCATAGTCTTGTGCTTCATCGTCTGCATGTGTTTCTCCGTCAATTTCTATCACCAAACTCACTTGTGCACAATAAAAATCAACGATAAAGTGGTCAATACATTTTTGTCTCAAAAACTTATAGTCATGCTTTCTCAAAAATGCAAACCATAACTTTGACTCTGTTGAAGTCATCGATTTTCTCATTGCTTTTGCTCTTGAGACATTGTTTGGGTTATAAGGAAAATGTTTTCAATCTCGAACGAGTCATCTTGCGTGAACAGATTCTTTGGTTAGTTCAAGTGATCGTGGTTTCATCGATTGATTGATGAGATAAAATAACCCTTCCGCTTCGTGTCTGCATACCTCCCCATAACAATATTTACCCCACCACCCAGAGGGTCCCCCTCCCCATAACGGGGAGGATAAAAACGGATTTTTTCTTTTTTCCGCTTCTCTCCCAAAGGACTCATTTCCGATTGACTGTCCCTCCCGTTATGGGAGGGGTAGGGGTGGGTTACTGGTGGATAAAGGGAGGGATGGGATTGTCTGACGGTGGTGGAAATGTGATGTGGCGGATTAATTGATCAATCAATACTTTTATTTTAGCCGTTCAATAAAACTTCTTTCAATAAATTCATCAAATCACATATTTTCATAACATCATTCATTTTGTAAAAACTCTTTGATTTTTTCAATAGTTAGCAATGAAAGATAAAATGGGTTGTTAGCTATTACTCTTTTTCTACAAAAATCTCATATATTTGTTTTATATGTGCTTTTAAATTCATTTTTTGTAATTACTACTGCATATTTTGCTACTCAGTAATCATTCAATCTTTCGCAATAACTTGTTAACTGAGATACTTCTCATGCACCACTTGCAGCGTCTTTTTTATATTTTGTCTCAAGAATAACATATCACAAATAATTTGTTTCTTTACCAAAATTTCCAATGTCCTTTTTTAATTTGAGCAATCTATCAATTTTTTGAGTTCAATCTTCAAAGGAAAATTCGGTAAATCATGGATTGAAATATGAACTATGAAGTAGAAATTTTTCACCAAATTCTTCGAATAAATTACCATTTTCTTTTGATTTTTTGGTCTGTGATTTTAGCTTTTCTAATAAATCTTCTAAGTCTCACAATAAAAGAGCTTTTTGTGTTGCAAGGGGTTTGTATCAATTATCATCAAAAGTCATACTTCCATAATCAATGACCTCAACAAATGAATGAGACAATCAAAAATACTCCAGAATTTTCAAAATTTTGTTTTGTCCACCATCTGATTGTGCAATTTTTTCAAACAATCTCTTATAATCAGATACGACATGACCAAACTTTGCTCCAAATTCACTAATAAAATCTCCATCAATATCAAGGTTCCCCAAAATTTTCACAAACTCTGCAATCGGTATCATCTGTGAATTGGGTAATTGTCAGGAAAAGTATTTTGCGAGTTTGTGGAAGTTCATCCAAGATCAATATGAAATAAATTACTTAGAGTATACACAAAAATGAAAAAAAATACTATTTTTTAGAAGATTTTGTTTGTTTTGAGTTTACATCTACTGAAGATATAAAATCGATGAAATCAACAATTAAACCTATAATCAAAACAACATCTTTTTTAGTAGGATCATAACCTCAGTGTTTTATATCGTCCATCATAGACATAAATTTCTCAAATATTTTTTTCTGATTAGAGTTTAATCCAAATTTTTCTGGTTCACCAAAAACACTTTTCATTCCTTTGTTTGTATTTTTTAGTGTATCTTTGATAATTTGATCACATGCTCCACGCATATCTTCAATCACATTTTTCCATCACAAAATATCTTTTGCAGTAATGAATCTTTTCATTCATGCCTCAAACTGTGCAATCGTTTTTTTGTATTGTTTAATTTCTAGTATATTGAGAGTATTTTCAATTTTTTTATTTGTTGCAGTTGATAGCATGGGAAAAAGCTGAGGAGCTTTTGTCTTATAAATTTTCACAGTCAATCATAGCTGAGGAAAATCGCTAGTGTACTCTGAGATTGATTGTACAAAATCATCAAAAAAATCTTTTATATATTTATATTCATATAACACATCAAAAATTATCTGCAAGTGAACCACATACTCATATAGATTTTTTCATTTTATATATCTAAATAAATCTCAAATAAGTTTATCTATACTAAAGTAAGAATATTGATTATAGTCAAAACATGTAGCACGACAAATTTTTTTATATGAATCGCAGTGAATAATTCTCAGAGTATCTTCATGTTTTTTATCATACAGTCATGAGTGAATTAATGGATCACAATAATCCTTAAATTCATTTTCAATAAACTTACAAAAAGCCTCTCGTACTTTTTTTTGATCAAGAGTGTATCAAAAGCGATCATAAACTGATTGATATTTTTTCATACCAAACAACAATATAAAAATAAAATCTCTCTAACATTTTCTCTATCTCAGCTGAAGCGACGACATAAGCAAATACTCGGCAAAAAGCACACTTCCAAAAGAGCTATAATTATACCCTTTTAGATTTTCTATTTTTGTGACAAACTCTCCCCCCATCCACATACTCTACTACGTCCATCACCACCAACTTTTGCACGGCACGGATCAAATACTTAATTGCTAATTTCTATATCACACAATAAAAATTACTTTCTATCAATTGTACAACACTAACACCTAATTTATAATAAATCCTTTAACACAAAAATCCAGCTTATAAAACGACAATAAGCAATTTTGCATTGAATACAATAAATAACGGGCATAATAAGTCAGGTTTAATTTTTTATTTATGCTGACTATATATTAGTTATATTTTTCTTATCTTATTTTATGCAATCAAAAGTTATAGAAAACATATCACAACCAACACTTACTCAAAAGAAATACTTTCTAATACGTTTTGGAATAATTCGGAGACATCTTCTTTTGCAGGGATATCAGAAAAATTAATCTGATAAAAGAAACCGTCAAATGGTATTGCGTACGTCCAACCTCTTATTCTTTGTACCTCTCACGATGGAGTTACTAAATCAAATTCTGATACAAAAGAAAAGGCATTTTTTTGTGCAATTGTAGTTGGTTCAAGTTTTTGAGTAATTTCAAAGTTATCAAAAATTTGACGCATAGATTCAATACTTTGTTCCAAATCTTTTTCAAATTTATTTAGATCTGACGTTGGAGACTTAAGAAGTCTAGCTTGTATAGTTGGCATAAATCATTCGTATCCTGCTGGATCGTATTTTGTATAGACATGTAAAACAACTCACTGATTGCTATCCAGAAGTTTCTCCAATTGTTCTTTTGAAAAATCTATTCTATTGAGATTATCTACAACATAGGCTTGTGGATTCTCAAATCGAGATTCAGGCTTTTCAATAGCAAATACATAACTTTCTGATTCAGTCTGGCTATATATTTCATCTTTTGCTGTTGTCGTATCTACATCTTGAACAGCTGGTTTTGTTGCACATCAAAACAAAAAAAGAGTGAAGCTTGCTACTAATAATACATACAATTTTTTCATGTTGTTTTTTTGAAAAATAAGATAAAATATAGCTTATACTAAAAAGTCTAATTGTAAAACCTCATACACAATTATGTATACTAACATTGCATACAAAAAAGTTAATAATCAAAACAAAATTGCAATTCATGTTACTTTCCAACCTGACTGTTTTCCTCATCCCTCATTCAAATGAGATGTAATAAGTGTATTTTGATAAGCTGACATGAAAGCAGAAATCGCAGACACAATTACTATTGGAACAATATTATTTGGTATTTTGTTTCAAATTACTTCAGGTAACATTACAAAGAATGTTAACAAAAGTAAACTAGAAGAAATACCATATATTAGAGTATTTTTAGCATACGTAATTTTTCAAAAAAAATCAAAATTTTTACTTATAAGATATACTCATGCGAGAGGACCTCATATAACCGAAGCGAACCCGACTCGACCAATAGTATATATTTTCTTTTTTTGTTTTTTTTCAATCAGGTTATTATTTTCCATAATAGAATAACGAAATATAAATAAGTACACTTTATATAGTTATTATACAAACAAAATCCATTAAAAGACAGATAGTTTTTGGAACTGAACAGAAGTAATCTTAAAATTTGACTATAATAAATACAGTAAGTATAATAGAAAAAATCACTTTACTTGTAGAAGATCTCGCATTATGAGAGAGAAATACGAATACAACACCCCGGAACACGAAAAGGAAATGGATGCCCTATTTCCAGAATGATTAGAATACTTTTCTCAAGAGCTCTGAGAAACAGGATTAAGTGTTTCCATCTCACCTTGACAACATGAAAACAAAGAAGGAGTGGAACTCTCCATAGCATATGACAAAAGTTTTCTTGAAGACAAAGTCTCTGACAAACTAGACCCAGGACTAAGTAAACTAACGACATGTAAAATAGGATTATTCTTTAACGATTGAGACATTATAGTTTCATCTATCCAGTGACAAAGTTTTTCTGATAAATTATGATCAGTATTCTTAGCTTTCTTTACGGACAGAAGTAAGGTTATAACAAAAGAAGATTTTGACTCATTAAACAACGACTACAAAAAGCAAAAAAACATTGTACAAAAAAAACTAAGAAAAATTCTATGACTTTCACAACACCACTTCACCTTTTTACTAGCTTCATTATTAGGGGTAGCATTAAAATGAAAAAATATTAAAATGATCAATAAAGTGAATTCCAGAAGCATTTATACTAAACAAGACAAAACTTGGGATCAAAAGCTCAAAGAAAATATACCTGAATTAGAGATTTCTGAACAATTCGTAGCTCGAAACAAAAACCAAGTCATCGAATGCATAGCAAAGTTACCAGAGAAGCAGCAAGAGTTACTATTTTGATTCTTTGACAATCTCCAAGATTTTTTAAATAAAAAAGAAGAGAATCCGATCAAAGATTTAGACAATGAGATTAAAGGAGAACTTATAGGAGCAATTAGAGAAGCAAGAAGAGATAGAAAATAACTTTTGTATCCTCCGCAAAGTGTATCGCGCAGAGAGGCAAAATTAACTCCCGCACAAGAAAAAAGACTTCACCTCGCGGTGAAACCAATTTTCACTAATATATTTGATCCAGAGTATTTCAAACACCTTATCTCTATAAAAAGAACCATTAACGACAAGCTAACCATATGGCAACCGATACTTTCGTAATCTTAAGATAATTCTAAAAAATATATTACTGGAAGATGGGAAAGTAAAAGTATGCATGTAAGTTATGATAAAAGTTTGAACGGTCGGATTAGAATCCACTTTGTAAATCTAACATCTTTTTATATTTTCAGTTTTTACTTATAAGTTCCTCGTGGGTTCAATCTTCTAAAATCTTTCCTTGTTCGAAAAGTAGTATTCTATCAGCTTCTTTCACTGTTTGCAATCTATGTGCTACTACTATTACTGTTTTTCATTTGAAAAGGTTGTGTAATGCAATATTTATCAATTCTTCATTAAAGCTATCTAAAGCAGAAGTTGGCTCATCTAATAAAATAATATTAGGATTCTTGAGCATAATCTTTGCGATTGCTAATCTTTGTTTTTGTCATCAACTCAATCTAACTCATTTCTCTCCAATTTCCGTTTCAAGTCAGTTTTCAAATTCTCGAATGAATTCACATTTTGCTAAATTTACTACCCTTTTAAGTTCTTCTTTGGAAGGTTCTGTATCAAATGCATAGATAAGATTTTCATAAACTGTACCATCGAACACTGATGGATCTTGAGTTAAATAGCCTATGTGTTTGTAATAATCTGTTAACTTCATCTCAGATAGATTTTGTCAATCAACTTCTATTATTCCGATATCTGGTCTAATATATCAAGCTAACAGTTTAATCAAAGTTGTTTTCCCTCCTCATGATTCACCGACAAATGCTGTTTTTGTTCAGCCTTGTATAGTAAGAGAGAAGTCTTGAAAAATATTTTTACCTCAACTTTCATATGAGAAATTTGTATTACTTATTTTAAAACTTCATTCTTTGAAAAGATATGGATTTCATATATTTGGTTTAGTATGTGGTGTCTTATCTAAAAAGTTCCATAATTTTTCTATATGTACCGTCTCCCTTGTCAGGCCTCTTAACCATTCAGAAATAGACCAAATCGATCTAGTTATTAATCAAAACAATCAAGTTATAAAAACATATTCTGCTATAGATGCTTGATTTCATAGTACTAAAAAACCAACAAATCATCAAACAAGAAATCAAAGTATGGTTGATCAAAATTTTAGAGATTGGTATGTTATGTACTTATGCTTTTCTAACTTTACTTCTTTTTCTATTATATTTTTTCTTATTTCTTTAATTTTATCTATTTCAAAACGCTGTTTATTTGATTGTACTATTTCAAACTTACTCATTATCTGCCTAATAATTCACTGTGATAATAGAATTTGTTCATTTTTTGCTAAATGTCTTTTAACTTTTTCTTTTGTATTCCTAAATAGGATCCAAGATATAAATATACACATAATTCAAAGACCAATTAATCATACTTTTATACTTTTAGAAAATATTAAGACTAATGAGGATAAGATTGTAATAATCACTCATACTCAGTCATATATTGTTCAATAAATTGTTCTTCACCAAATATCAATTCATCTTACAAGGATTTCTTGAATTTTTCAGGTTCATTCTTTTTCTATGCTTTGTTGGTCAATATCAAAAAAGGACGGCATTGTATGCTCATATGTCTCTTGAATTGTATTATATAGTACTTCTTCAGTCTTTGGTCTGAACCAAAATCAAGCTAACCACAAAAAAAAAGCAATTGAAATTCATGATCACAACCAGACAAAAAACAAAAGGTTATTTCATAACTCAAGGTTATCAATAACATTTTTAAGTATTATAACTTCAAAGATTTGGAAAAAAGATATCATAGTTACCCATAACACAATTATTACGACTCATTTTCTATCTTTTAGAGGCTCAAAAAATCTTTTAACAAGCTTAGAATTTTTATTAAATTTTCCCATAGTTATATCTAAAATTGTAGATAATTTATTTTAAACAAAACTATTTCTCTTTTGTAATCTAGCAATAACTATATTTTATTTTTATTGCTATATTTTCTTCAACCGTTCTATTGTTTTTGCCATTTGATTGTTATGTTCTTTTTGTTCATCTGTGATATTTATTATGGATTGATTCGCGTTTAGTTGTCATTGAAAAAAATCTATTCTAGATTGTATATACTCTTCTTTTATTTCAGTAAAAATATTTTGATTCTCTTTTTCGAAGATAGTGAATACTTCTTTTTCGATATCAAGAATATCTCTCTGCTCAGAGACTTTATTATCAAGAAATTCGTGAATAATAGCGTATCTAAAATATTTCAGATTGTCTTGATTTACTGGCTCAGCAAGAATCATTCGTAAATTTTCTTTTCCAACTGCTGCTTTAGAAATCATTCCTCCTCCTCCATTTCTTATTTGTTCAGGAACTTCATTAGGTTGAAAAGTATGATAAACAATGTCTTCATCATTGAGCTTAATACTTTTTGGTTCTTGATGTACTTTGTCTTCTTTTGCTCGACTTGGTAAATACTGCACCATATTCAATTTAGTAAATAAATATTACACAAAAAAAATCCATCGAACGACGGATCTTTTTTGGAGCGGGTGACGCGACTCGAACGCGCAACCATCTGCTTGGAAGGCAGAAGCTCTAGCCAATTGAGCTACACCCGCATAGTGTATACGTCACATGGACGATACCACATGTATAAAAAATTTTACCACAATTGCAAGCAAAAACCATCAAAAAAGTCAGATATTTTTTTTATGTTTTTTTATTTGAGAAATAGGAGGTAATACGTATACTTAACTCAAATACATATTTATTTTTGTGAAGTGCTATATGTCGGAAATCTCTGATACTATACTAAACAATGTTGATATAGTTGATTTGATTGGAAATTACGTCAAACTCAAAAAGTCTTGAGTCAATTATAGCTGACTATGCCCTTTTCACAACGAAAAAACCCCGTCGTTTGTCGTCTCACCTCAAAAACAAATTTTCAAGTGTTTTGGTTGTGGTGAATGAGGAAGTGCAATCACTTTTCATATGGCGATAGAAAGAATGGATTATTGGGATAGTGTCAAAAGCTTAGCCAGTAAGTACCATATTGATATACGTCAATTTGAAAACAGACCTCAACAAGACGCTGATAACAAAGACCAAAAACAAAAACTAAAACGTATTCATACACTTGCGCAAGAGTTTTTTGAACTATCTTATACACAATCCCCCGACACACAAAAATACCTCGAAGAACAAAGACACATCCCAAAAGACATTATTCAATCATTTGGATTAGGGTATGCACCAGACAATTGATTCGCACTCCTCCAGTTTCTCCAAAAAAAGTGATTCACACACGAAGATATGCAAGACGCATCATTAGCAAAAACAAATGGTAATGAATCCTATTCCTTTTTTCGTCATAGATTGACAATTCCGATTCGAGATTGACAAAAAAACATAGTTGGTTTTGGTGCAAGAATACTTCGCCCAGATGACAAGCCAAAGTATCTCAATTCTGCAGAAACCGTTTTGTACAAAAAATCTGATATTTTGTATGGAATGCATACGCTCAAGCAACACATTACGACATTTGGTTACGTCATTATTGTAGAATGATACATGGATGTTATTAGTTTGCACAAAGCATGATTTCCAATTGCACTTGCCACCTGTGGCACCGCACTTACTAAGCAACATATCCGTATGATCAAAAGATTTACTGACACGGTGTACTTTTTGTTTGACAATGATAGTGCATGACAGGATGCGACCCAGAGGTGACTCAAAGTTTCTTACACACATGGTATTTACCCCAAAACACTAACCTTACCAGCACAATACAAAGATATTGACGATTTGGTCAGAGAAGATACAGATCCAAAACAAACGATAAGTGATATGATACAAAATGCTAAAGATGGCTTTGTATGAACACTTGAACATAGCATCAACGTATACACAACAACCGATCCTATCCAAAAGAAAAAAGGACTCTCCCAAATGTTTGAGCTTATACAGCATATGCAATCAATCAACATGCAAAACGATTATCTTGAAATCACCGCAAACGCTTACAAGACATCCTCAACTATCTTATTGCAACAATACAAACAATATAGCAAGATGTTACCAAAGCGAGAAAAAAACATCAAGAAACAACCACAAAAAAAACGAGAAACAGATAAAAATCTCTTGAGTGTGCGTTTATTTTTGGGGGATTTTCTCAAAAAAAACAATATTGATATGCATCCGCAACTCCTATGACTAGCATATATCTACTCACAAGTACAAAGTTATAATACTATGCCAGATATTCAAGACCAAGAAACTCTTGATGAACTAGAGCTCTGGCGAGATAATGAGTTGTCTCACCTTGAAAGCACAGAAGCCAAGGCAAAACGTATCATGCAGATAGTATTTCCAGAAATTCAACATATGGTCAAACAAGCATTGCGCCTACCAAGTACAACGACAGAGCAAAAACAACAGCTCCTGACAAGTATGCAAAAACTAATAAAACAATAAAAAAAAACTGACTCTATTGTCAGTTTTTTTCTATCATAAGATAGTATGAATTTGTTTCTTCAGGTTTGCGTATGACATAGTATATTTTTGATGTCAAATCTGGTCTAATATTTCATTCAAGCACAGTTGTGTTGCTCACTAGCAAAGTAATACTTCCAATAGGTTTGTCAGTTGCCAAATCATATACTTGTCAAAATCGATTATAATTATTTGCAAAAACTTTATTTATCTCGCTTTTAACAACTTTATATCTTTTATCAAACACTTCTATATATCAGACGTTGAAGTTTGGATCTGACAGCCTTACTGTACTAATAAATACTTTTCATTGCTTCTCAGTTCCTACTGTTTTTTCTGAATTCTGTACCATTGTAAGTATTTGATTCTCTAGCGTAGCAGAATTTAAACTATCTAACAGTTGGTATTTTATTCTAAATCTATACAAAATAAGTGCAACTTCATACCTTGTGATTGGTATATTATTAACAAATCTTACTTTATCTTCATACGTAACCAACCCCAACTGCAAAGCGACATTGAAGTACGGTTCTCGTCGCACGTCAGCGTTTTGATCTTCATAGTTTTTACCAAGCATTCTTATCAAAGAAACAATGAATTCTGCTTTTGTAAGTGATTGCGTTGGATTAAAGTATCCATTTTGTCATTGAAAAATATTTTCACCACATACATAGGTTATGTATGGTCTTATAACTTCTTGAGCTGAGTTTATATCTTTAAACAAACATGCAGATGACACATCAGTTGAAATAGGTCATGTTTTGATAAATTTTTGATGAAACTGTCAAATAAACTTAGCAGCTTCCTGTCTTTCTATTTGATCAAAAGCTCTAAACTCGTCAGCATTATTGTACTGCGACATTCATTGTTGATACAACCAGAAAACCGATTCTCTCAACTCAGGATCATCTCAAACACCAATATCTTGAGCAAGAAGACCAATACTGTCGTCAAGTACACTTGTGTCTATCTTTGTCGTGTCTTGTGTATCAACAGAGTTTTGCATTTCTTGAAGTGCACTATCTTTGAGTGTATTGTTTTCTGCAATTGATTTGAATCTATACATCAACAAAGCAATTTCTTCTCTTGTGATCGGATCCTCAAATCATCATTGCATTTTTGTAAGACCAATAGATTGTGCTTTTGCTACATAGTTTTTCCATCGAGGAATAACAGTTTCATCAGATTTTTTTCCTTCAAATATTCTTACCAACAACGTAAGAGATTGTGCTTTTGTAAGCTTATCTTGTGGGTGAAATTTTTTATCCCATCATTGCAAAATTCACAAACGACACACGTTACTAACATGAGTAGACAGTGTAGGATCTATACTCTCCATATCTTCAAAAGAGCAGTCAGATGATTTTGTTTCATCTGTATATCACAATACAGAGTGTAATTGATTTATCATTTTGGATATTTGTTCTCTTGTTAGATGGTCAGTAGGCATATACGCATCAACAGTATTGAATTTTGTAAGTCAATTCGAATACATTCGCAACAACGCATTTTCTAATTCAGATTTTCAAGAAACATTCACACTAACTGCTCAGGTTGATTGTACTCACGTAGTAACACTTGGAGTTGATATAACTGGTGTTGTTTGAGGAACTGGTGTTGTTTCAGATTCAGTACTAGTTGTAGTTGTTTCTTGTTTCACATCGTCTTGTTGTACAGCTTCTTGTTTTGTAGTATCTTGTGTTGTTCATGTACTAGTAGTATTTGATTCAGCAGTAGATTCAGACGTTGTATCTTCAGGTTCAACTATAGTAATTTTTCAGGTATCGAGATCTATGATCATATTTCATCTTTGTACAACGTTTTCTCATGTAGCAAACGCAACAGATCAAAATCACAGAACTAGAAAACATATCACTTGTGCTAGCAAAATAGTTTGCATGTTAATTCAAAAATTTCTTTTCATATCATAGCAACAATAATAAAATATATTGTAACGCATTGTTGAATGCATATAACTCAAACATAAGCTTACAAAAAAAACTCCACGAATCAACTACCATACAAAAAAATAGATTTGACAATTTTCCCCTACGATATGTACTCATTCTCAAAACTTCAAACATATACAAACTGTCCATTATTATACAGATATCGTTATGTTGACAAAAAAAAAGTAAAAAAAATAACTACACTATCGATGTTTGGAGGTACCGTCTTGCACAAAACAATAGAAAAAATCTGGAAACAGACGACATTGTACAATATATCTACGATTGAGAGTCAGGCAAGTGATTATTTTGTATGGTTATGGAACACGCTGTATCAAGAGCATACACTATGATGACTGTTTACACAACACACACTACAAGAAGCAGAAGATTTTAAGGAAAAATATAAAGATGCATTGTCGGTATTTATCCAAAAGTATTTTATCAAGGATATACAAAAAAACTTTGCTACATGATCTGACATAAAACACCACTGAGCCGAAGTCAGAGTATATTGCGATCTATGAAAAGAAAAAAATAATACCAAAAAATTGGTATGTATTATTGATAATGTCTTGTATAAACAGAGCAACAACAGAATCAAAGATTTGCACATCATAGATTACAAATCTACTTACAGAGAAGAAAACCTTAAAGCACATACCAAACAGCTTTATACTTATGCATATGCATTATTGCAAAATGAAGTTTTTGCACAGGTAAAAAATATAACATGAACACTTCACTATGTACTATCTGACTATGTAGAAACATATACTATTTCCAAAGAAGACATCGAGCAAGCAATAGACACACATAGACAAAATATAGACACAATTGAACAAAAGATATTTTATTATAACTTTGGGGATTCAAATGCTTTTAGTCCACAAAAAAATCAATATTGTTGATCATGTGAATACAAAAACATATGCCCATTATGGAACAAAAATTAAAACAAATTCTCGGCTTGTCGATCAATCTTGAATCATCTTTGAGTCAAACGAAGTTTTGAAAAAACAATATCAACAAATTCTCTCAACGATTGTCACGACAAAATAATTGAATAACGATATTTTCAGAACATTTTGTATACCAAGGGCGGAGTTGCATATACATTGATATTCATATTATACAAAGTCACAAGATACAAAAGTTCTTTGTGAACAGTATCAATTTTTGTATGAAGACTTTTTTCTATTTCGTGTTTATATAATAACATACAAAAATCACCAAAAGGAGGATACATGTTTTTTTTTCTATACTCAGTGTCAGACGTTGTATGTGCATCAAGATTCAAAGCACATGCAGCACGTATACTCGCATGACTTGGGTTGTGAGTTTGTACAATAAGTGGACATGTATATTTTTGTGCTGGTTCATAGATAAACCAAAATGTTTTGTCAGCACTCGTATAATCAGGCGTATGCAAACCACCATCAGCAGAACCAACTATAACAAGTGAAAACATATCCTTTATAGGAGGTTGTA
This sequence comes from uncultured Candidatus Peribacteria bacterium, assembly GCA_964526045.1. GTDB lineage: Bacteria > Patescibacteriota > Gracilibacteria > Absconditabacterales > Absconditicoccaceae > CAZGIF01. Next base: position 66,292 of record CAZGIF010000005.1, read on the forward strand.
CCAATATTCACGTACTAATTACTATGCTAGATTTTTGCATATCATCTAATGCAGTCTCAATCTTTTTTTGAGAAGATACTTTACGAGCATCAACCACACACACAGGAACATTAAATGTAGCGGTACAGTATTCAACTAACTTTTCCATACCCATTCCGTACAAAAAAATATCTTCGGACTGACAGGATTGACAGTGAGAATAGTAGTCATATTGAGTTTTGCAAATATGACACAATCATACATAGTCGGTTCAAAAATCTTGGTGAGAAGTTTTGTGGTAAACTATAGAAACATCACAATGACGACATTGGTGAATATGCCCACACGATCTACACATCAATCAATTAGCATATCACTTTTTATTTCGTAACAGTAAGACACGTTTATTTTGAGATATCATTTTTTCGATTCCTTTAAATGCCAATTCAGACACATAAGGATTTCTTTCTTTTCTCATATCTACCAAGAAAATATCTTTTGAGTTGTGAGAAAACTTTTCATAATTCATAAACAAACCATATACCATAAAATCTAGCTACAACCTTCTTATTAGATGAGAAATTGTATGTCTAACATTCTCAGGATGCGCAACATAAGATATTTTTATTTTTCATACTTCTCAAGCATCTCATGCATCAGAAACAATTACCATATCTCCTGAATCAAAAACACTCCTTAGCAGTCAGTCTTTTTTTATAGAAATTGTTTTTATATTGTCAGAATTCATTGTTCTAATCTCATTTTGAAACAGTCAGATTTGATTATATTTTGCTATAGATCTTGGAGTAACAATCAGAAAATCCATCTTGTAAGAGATATATTTATTGATAATTGGAATCAAAATTAGAAAAAATAACAACGTAACAAATCACACAAGAAAGTATTTTGCATGAATGTTATCAACACCATGATATGAAAATCGAATAATCACTCACAAAGTAAGAACGTAAAACAATGTGGGAAAAAATATAAACGAATACCAATACAAACTTCATTTTTGCACACAGAAAACCTTTTCATCTCAATACTCTTGCATGTATTCAGACATCAATTCTTGTCTATGTTTTATATTAAAGTTCGAGAATAGTTTCATCGAGCAGGGCAAGTGTAGAGAGTAAAAATATAACTTTACCCTTGTTTCTTGAATAGAAAACTCTACATTTAACATACTCATTTCAACAGTATTTGCAAGGTAAATCAAAATTAATAGTGACATCTTTGTTATTTTATATATTCATTACGCGTAAATGCTACACTCACTTCCTGATACTATTGACAGACTGTGTTCTCTTGCACGTATACCACTAACTGCACAAGAAAAACAAGACATGCCAAAACATCTACAAAACATAATAAATTTTTTGGATTCTGTGCATGCAATAGATAACACAGCAAATACATATGACCATAAAAAACCAGACCTTACTCTTCAGACAAATTCATCAACTGAACAATTTCAAGACACAGAACTACTCCTGCAAAATGTAAAGCACACTATTTCCTGATGAGCAATACAAATAGCATCTTTTGTAGAAAATAAATAAAAAGACATACAATTATTGACAAAATAAAAATTGTCAATAAAATACATGTAGATTATTTCTATTTGTGTTTTATTTGGCAAGAGTTGTATGATTCGTACAAAACAAAGAATTATTGGTATGGTATGGACCTTATCTATACAGTGAATTATAGGTATCATTGGTGCAATTTTGTTTTTCAAATATTATGAAGACATTACCAAAAATGATAGTATGGCACAAGCATACAGCACACAAATCGATACAACTATAGAAGTAGAAACGACATCACAACTCAAAAAGGATAATGGGGTTATAAGCTATGTCTGAGTTTTTTGATCAATTCAATACGTCCAAAAAGCTGGGTGAGATGATGTTTTTAACCAAAATTGACTAGAAAAATACAAAATCTCATTAGATAGTAGCAAAATTTATTTATACCATATTTTACAAACATTACTAGAAAATAAGCGTATTGATGGAGCTACTGCTCATTTCATTTTGGAGAGCAAAAAACCACAACAAGTACTGCAAGATATAATATTTTTGAGTCAATACACAAACAATAGCATACAAACAACAGATATTCCTACAAAACAACATATCAAATTATACGAAGGACTTTTACAAAAAAAAGATTTTACTGCTCTTGCAACTGCATTACAAAATTTGGAATCTGTAACAAAAATTGCAATACAACAAAATAATCAAAGACTTTTCATGCTACCCTTCTCAACAAACGAAAACTTTGCATTTTTGGAACAATCTTTTTTGCAAGACCCAGACAATACATTTTTACCTCACGTACAACAAACTGCAGACATTCTTATGTTAGATCCACACTTGATACAAGCTGCCATATTGTGAGAACAAGTCAGATGATTTTTTACCTATAGATGAGTTGCAAAAAAACTATTAACAGAAAAAACCAACATTATGTCAATGGCACAATGAAGTTATGGAATAGGTGGTATCAAATTGGAAACTGCAGAAAACATTGAAAAATGGATACAAGCAAACGCTCCAGACATGCGAGAAAAACACTTTGTTTACCCAAATTCTCTGACAAAAGACGCAAGAAAAGAAAGATTAGAATGACACAATAGTACATTTTATCAAACATTATACGTCTGAGCAGTTCTCAAAGAAATAATAGTATCTTGGAAAAAAGCATGATATGACATACAAGATCAACCTTGAGTTATACTAACGTTGTATAATATCTGAAACAGAACTCCACATGCAGATCCACAATTATGAGGAGCAAGTATTGAGATAGAAAATACAACCTATACATTTGGATGATTGTGAATGTTTTTGTACTATTATGCAGCAATGTATTACTAAAAAGAATTATAAAAAAAGCTACCTATTGGGCAGCTTTTTCTTCCATAATTCTTTTGGTTGTTTCAGCTTTTTGCTGAAGTTCAGTTGAAGTTTGTTTGATCTTTTCTTCTACAAGCACGCTGGTTTCATCCAATTTTTGACGCAACTGCGCCTCTGTCTCTTGTGCCTTAATCTCTGCAGTCGCTTTTGCTTCTTCAATCTCAAGTTGTACTTCAAGTTTTGCCTTTGTAAGGTCTTCTTGCATACCGCTACATCACACAAGTCAAAACATAAGACTTATACAAAAAATAATACTGACTACTTTCATGATTCAAATTACCATATAAAACTACTCTACTTTATGCTGTTATTGCTTGGATTTGAGTTGTTCAAATCATATGTCTGATAAAAGAAACTATTCATTTGACCAATCGTCCAAATGTATTATAGAAAAAATTATTTGTTTGCATATACGTAACAAGATGTGCTTCTGTTTCATATAAAAATGGAACAATGGTATGATGTGTGAAGTCTTTCCCAGCATCAAGAGTATGTTTTGCCAAATCTTGTAAGTGTTTTTCCAAAAGAGTTAATTGTCTCAAAACTACATCAACAAATAAGTCTCACTGTATCACTCATGATCGAACATTTGAAGCAAAAGAAGAAACGCTGTCAAATGTAGTTTGTAAAACAGCACAGAGACTTTGAGTACATTCACGAATAGCATTCATAGTACTTGTTAGTTGCAATGAAGATTGAGGAGCAGATCAAACGCTTGAAGGAGAATGCATGGACAAAAAAAGAAAAAAATAAATGATATACTCAACTATATTCCATCTAATCAAAAAAAGCTACTTTAGCAAAATGCAAGCAGCTCTAACCAAAGACAAAACAAAAGCTCTATGTATACTATACAACAGTTCAAAGAAATTACGAACTAATGATTTACATATCTATATTTTTTATAAAATCATTTTTTATCGAATCTTGTTTTTTTCTTTGTAAAATGATTTTATGACCAGATCTTATTAACTCTCTCATATCTACATAATAAATCAGTTCAAGAACTTCTTGCAATGTTGCTCGCTTAAACATCCCCGTATATCATTCACCATCCAAAACGATTACTTTTTGAGGATCACCAGAATATTTCATCAAATAAAACGTCATATCTTTATCCATCATTCATTCACGTCTTTCTGTATTTCTCAAACTCATCACTCATATTTTTTGACCAAGAAGCAATGTATTTACTGGAATTCAAGTTTCTTCACTCACTTCTCTCACAGCAGCTTGTTCCATAGTTTCTCAGACTTGCATTTTTCCTTTGGGAGCTACTCGTTCTATTTTTTTGGATCTTGCCTGCCTTTTCAACAAAAGATATCTAGGCTGACCGTCTTGATGTATAAAATACACAATTCCACCTGCGCTTTGAATAATGTGTGTCATGAATAAGAAAATAAGAAAACAAAAAACTACATAGACTATACATCTAAGCTACGCATAGCAGTCAAACCACGACCAATCAACCCTCACGATTGTATTATAAAATCAGTAATAAGTTCTGATGTTCTTGCATGTGCATCAACAACTCACATAGCTCATCATTCACTACGGTCTCATACAGCGACATCCTGTGAAACTACAGATGCTGCATAATGCAGTTCCTTTCTCATTGTTGGGATATTACGCTCTCATAATTTTGAAGGATCGTTTGATTGTTCTATACGTGAACGAAAACGACTTATTGCTGCATCAATCGATGGTGCAAAAGATTCATGTGATGTGAATCAGTCAGGTCAGTTATTTTTTATAGTAGGGTTATCTTTGTTTGATGCAAGAGAATTTTTTGCACGTTCTGGATTAGCTCAAATATCTCACGCCAAAGATGCAAGAGAATCTGTTATTTCTGTGCTTGCATCACTTTCAAGAGCTTCTTTTGTATTATCAGCTGCTATCTCTTCTTTGAGTGCTAGTTTTTGGTCCAATGCTTGTTGATGTTCTGCAATAGACAACTCTTCTTGCATACAAAAGTTTGTTACACTTGAAATAATTTGTTCTTGAGCAATAGCAGACTTTAATTCATTTTGTAGATTTGCAGAAGCAAGTTGTATCTGCTGTTGTGCAAATTGGATCGCTTGAACAGACTGCGAAACAGTCGAGGGGATATTTTTTGCTTTAGACAAAACAGCTAGTATATCAGAAGCAGATGTTATTCACTGAGACACTAATGCATCGTATATTTGTGGAAAGTCGTTTTGGAGAATCTCTAACAGCTGACCAAAAAGAAGTTTGAGATTTGAACGATGTTGTTCTACAGCACGTATTATAGCTTGCAACTCAGGTGGCAACATAGCTACAAGACTACTATCAAGAGAAAGAATAAGTTGAACAAGTTCAGATATTTTACTAGGATCTTTTTTGATTTCATCAAGTTTGCTTTTTATTTTATTTGCAGCTTCTTCAGCTTTTTCTTTTTGTTCACTTTTTGCATCAATATCTTTTTTGAGTTCAAGTTCAGACTTTTCAGAAATCTTTTTTTCTTTTGCTCAATCTCACGTGTCTAGTTGTTGCGTTGCATCAGGAGAACTAATTCATAGAGCCATACTCTATAACTACACAATAAAAAAAACTATCACAATAATTGTAATAGTTTTTTGAGGATAGACAAATTTTTCTTATAATTGACTCTCATTGGTCACACTATACTGATTATACCATCATAATCATTGACATTTACTTTTGCATACAAACAAGAAAAGCTATGTGTTTCTTCTTGTATAAATGTATAGTAGACCTGATTCTTTTTGATCATTTTGGTAGATAAGAATCATATAATTTGTTTGGTTTCAATATAATCAATAATATATCTTGTTGTATCAAATCAATCTCATCAGGATGCATCCTTGAGAAGATTATTAATCCCCAAAAAGTAATATTCATCATTTCTCAAAAATCAAACAACGACACCATCAACCAATTTTCACAAACTCTCAATAATATTTCTAAGACCATGACGTGCATCTTTGACATCAAATGGTATATCCTCTTCAAATGATGAATGTTTTCATTCAGTCGTTTTGATATATGAATCCAAATACATTGCCAATCCATCTAAGGTTGGAATTCTTCATGAACTATTGTATGGTTGATAAACAAATCATGACTTTTCAAGCAAATTGAGATATTTTCTCAACGTTGAAGGTGCATAATCTATCTTGTCGAGTGAATGCAAATATTTAGAACCAATAGGTTCTCCTTTTGAAATATAGTTATCTATAACAACAGAAAGTAAATGTGTAAGTTTTTCGTCATGATGTTCCATAAAGGCACTCCCAAAATATAAAAAATTATTTTTTTTGAATGATGACATACTCCAAACTTCACAAATCCAATTGGTAAATATCATCAAGCGTCAGTCAAGACGTAGACCTCAATCCATCTTCTTGAATAATACGCAGCTTGTCAATCTGTGTCAGTATATCTTTTGTATTCGAAACAAAAATTCTTTTTCCTCACTGTAACAATATAGCCATTTTCTCTCATCATGCAAGATATACTACTTTTTCAATATCGGCAATATTTTCATAGATTAGAGACAAGTCCTGAGCCAATTGTTGTGAAGATATTGGGAAAAACATACCTGACAAGGTGGTAGATCAGCTCAAATATTGAGGTAAATACAACGGTAAAATTCATTGTGTAATCGTATTTCCAGAATTCACTTCATAAAAAGTTGTATCATTATGCACTATTCGTTGTTTATCATTATTGCGAATCAATAACAATGGAGCATAAAATTCTACCTCAACATCCAAGCTTCCATTCTCCATGCGAAGAGTTTTAATATCTTTGATCAAAGGATATATTTGTTGTATTGTCGAGACGATACTTTTTTTGGAAGAAAGTTTATACCAAAAGTAGTTTTGATACAAAAGATTTTGTCTCATAAATTCATACATAAAAGGATCATCGTATTGCTCTTTGCTCGCAGCACTAAAGGAAACATTTTGGATAGTATTTTCATAAGAAAAAAGAGTATTTTGTAATAGAAATCCAAGTCATACAAAACAAACAACTCATGTTCAGATATAGACAACAGCGGTACGAATACGCTTTTCTATTGCTTGATCTATTTTTTTTCTTTTTTTCATAAAACGAGAAAAAAAATTTTTTCTCGTACGTGATGCGTTTTTTTTCTTTGTTACAAGAATTTTTTTCATAGGTATATGAAAGAAAATTACACTAAATAATAAGCCGATACATTACATTGAAATTCAAGAGAAGAAGAGATAATACAAACACACACTAAATATAGATCACAAAACAACTCATCAAGCAACTTCTACTGGAGTGTGTCATAATCTTTCTTGAAAAATGTTTTTATTTTTTGGAGTATGAGTATCTTTGAGAGCAGTATGCAAGTCATTTAGTGCACGACCATGCCTTCATGCTTCATATCTTACGTGCATCGCATCATATCGCAACAAAGCAGAAAACACTGCAACTACCATAAAAGAAAGAGAATCCATACCTTCAACCAAAAAGAATATAGTCAAAGCACTACTTGTCAATGCTGAGTGTCAAGAAGGAAATCAACCTGACACTATCAAGAATTGATATGGATTTTTGATGGTTTTTCTTTTTTTCACATCCAAACAGAGTTTCAATGTTTGTACCAAAAACCAGACACAAAATGGAATAAAAACATAATAATGCTTCATAACAGAATATAACATAAAAGCCTATGCTCTAGATTCACATATGTATACGAATCATTAACACATTAGAATAATAGATCAGATTACTTTTTTTGAAAACGAACTGTCGAATATATGTAATCTTTATGCAATCTTTATAATTTTAAGTGTTTGTCTTCCATTGATAAGTTTCACTTTTACAATGTCTCAGATTTTTTTTCATTCAATTGCTGATCATACTGGAGAATTAAATGAAATTTTCATAGGTTCTCCCAAAGGATCAACTTCTCAAGATCATACAATATCAAAAGAATACGATCTTCCATCTTCCATTTCTACGGTAACATGAGAACCATAAGATACTTTGTCATAATGTGCATCTTCTATACTATCGATAATTTTAACATCATCAACCATTCATTTTAGCTCTGAAACTCTTGCTTTTAACAAAGCTTGTTTTTCTTTTGCCGAGTGAAATTCAGAATTTTCAGAAAGATCTCACGCTTCTTTTGCTTCTATAATTTGCTCCAAAATAGAAGGTAGTTGGTTTTTTTCAATATCATGAATCTCATGAACAAGTTTTTCATATCATTCTCTTGTAAGCATTTTTTGTTGTGCCATGCTGTATGTATAAATTAAGTATAAAAAGTAGAAGACTTAACTGTTAGCAAATCTTTCTTTGAAATTTGAAAACGCGTGACTAACCAAATCATTTAAATTGACGTAATCCTCTCTTTCATATCTAACTCAAGCTTCATCAGCAAAATCAAAGTCTTTTTCGATACCAGGATAATACATACTAAACGTTCCGTTAAACAAATCTTTTTTATTTTTTTGTAGATCAATTCTAAACAATACTCTTGCATCTGAACGATGTGCATGAATTTTTAGTAATATTCCACTCATTTTATGGTCAATTGCATATGCTACTCGCTCGCGAACTGAATCCTGCGTTGCTTCTTCAAGGTTATCAAAATGAAATTTACATTCAAAATTTGCAGGTGTGTGATTATCCATACGTGTCTATAAAGTATAAAATAAAACCAATGTTATATAATCTCTCCTAGTAAGATATGGATACTGTGTTCTTTTTCAAGAAAAAAACACACAATAATCTAAAATAATATATGTTCTGATCTTACTGCAATATCTTTTGCAAAATCTTCCCGTACTGGATGAATAACATCAATATAAAAATGATACTTCTCATCTTCTGTTGTCATATGCATATATCCATCAACAAGAGGAGCATTATATGTTCAACTATATTCACAAACATAAACGATCAAACGTGCATTATATCTCATATATTGTGGATCTTTATTTATATCTTTAATTTTATCATTTCAAACAATATGTATTGCATTATCGCATTGCAGTTCTCTAGATCATAAGTTTTGCTTCGTAAGAAATACTTCGTAATATATTTTTTTGGGGAAATACATAGTATATCATTTATACGAACGAAAATGTATTCCTCAGGATGGAATTGGGCGTACAGAACTACTTTTGAGCGCATGTGCCTCCTCTACTGTTTTCATAAATGCAGGGAAATCTTGTTCTGTCATACGTATATCCTTTTTGGGGAAAGGCTCTTGCAAGACTTGCACCGACGTCAATCATAAATAAGGGATTGCTCAATAAAAATCTTCTATAACTCATTTGACGCTACTATACTTTCAGACCATATCATCAAGACTTGCGCCAGGAGCCAAAAAATACTTCACATTCCTTTTTGTTTGTAGGACATAGTAACGTTCTTCTTTGTATTCAAAAGCATGAACAATTCACGAAACAGCGACAGGAGAACCAATTAACCACATGTGTCAGATATTATTTTGTACAGATTTTTGTGTATCTAGTGGAAAATATGTCGATATCGATTGATTCAAAAAGGTTGATCAAAAACGGAAAATACTACGAATAGAGAAAAAAAGCAATATCGCAGTAATGCAAATAATACCTATAGAAACAACATACGAAAAGATATGTCTCGTTGCTAAAAGTTTTCTAATTTTCATACAAACACACTAACGTTTACACAATAAAATTGTCTACAACAATAATAGAGCATCTCCATAAAAAAACAAACTATCTCAAATAAAAACCTGGAAAAGACTGGTCATTTGTCAATTTTTAGGAAAAATACAAACAAATTATTGAGTATGGTAGATAAAATCCTACCCTATAAATTTAGTGATCAACTAGTAATCGTATTTTATTTTTACTATACATTAATGTCACATACATCACAATACCACAACAAAAGAATCTGATACCAATGAGAAAACATAGTCAAAGAATACTATCGCAAGATATGATATACAATTATTACATCCAACTATACTATTAGGTGATGAGAGATTGACATTGTATGTAGCAAATGAAAAAACCTCGTTTTCGTAGAAGTCAAAACTATTGTGTATGTTGAAGATATTGACGGATATATTACGGACAAAAAACTAACGACACTAGAAAAAACAATTCAAACATACTTACGAAAACATCCACGACCTTGAAACATCCAATGTGATATTGTTTTTGTCAAACATAATACAGTATATGAAATATACCCAGCTATTGAATTTTAATAAAAAATAGTCATAATATCTATATATCTTTATTTAGTATATTCGCCAATGATTTCATTTTTTTCTACTAATCAAGCATACAAAAACACTACCTACAAAAAAGCAATACTCCTCTGACTCGGTGTATGTCTAATTCTTGTAGCATGATGTTCTTCATCAAAAACCACTGAGACAAATGAACAAACAAGTTGAGATGCCATACCACTAGAACAAACGAACACAGGATTGCAATTTTGATCATGATGGGAAATAGTTACATGAACAATAACCACGAGCCCAGACAGTATACAAAAAATACTAAATGATATGGGAGATGTTGCTATTCAAGATAACTCTCGTAGCTTTTTTCAAAATGAAAGCTTGTCTATTCGTATCAATTCTTGAGATACAAATGTTCGTATTACAAAACAAGATGATATATGATTTCTTACAATCGACTACAAATGACAAACTTTTGATCGATGAAAAAAAGAGTCTACAGACAATGGGATAACAAATATTTTATGACTTCAAGAATCATATGTAAATGTATATGGACCATTTTTATCTTTGTATACTGGACAAGAAGGACAGTCTTCTATCATATATACAACAGCAACATTTGACAACCGTTGACAATTAGAACAACATACATTCAACTTAGATACTAAAACCGAAATAGAGAATTCATATTATTATTTGTATCGCACACTCAACAACTCACACGTCATTGCGACAAAAATTGCAGAACAATGATGACTATTTTCATTCGAATGACTTCATATTGCCAAATCATGACAACCATTTGAAACAATTAGTACGCATGGTTTTGATGGATATGCGTTTGATGGATTTTATATATTCACATATATTATTGACCGAAATACTGAACTATCAAATATAGAAATACGAAACTCACAAACATGAAAAAAAGAACATATACTTAATGATGTTAGCGTTGGTTGAGGTTGAGCAAGAATGCTACTAAAAGATAATCTTTTGACTATCTCATATGGTGAAACTGATTCATTTGAAAACGTTGCTAACTATATTACACAATACGATATGTCGACAAAAAACCTTATTTGGACAATAAAAACAACAAAATAAGATAACATATATACAGTATGAACTACATATAGTATTTTTTAAGTTATTACAGGATACAATGAAAAAAACATCACTTATAATTACATTCTTGGTTGGTAGTTTCTTTGGTATTTGATGAGTTCTATGATACCAAATATATCAATCCCTTCATCGAACAAAAGAACCACTCACTGTTCAAGTTGATCCTATATTGAATCAAATAACCCAAAGTATACAAAACTACAAAGGAGAAACTGCTCCAAAAGAATATAAACGTTTTGAAGAGTTGTATGATATCTTACAAAAAGAATACTATTCTTGAAGTATGGTTGATAGTTGAGCAATGATGATATGAGCGGTTAAAGCATACGTACAAGCCATTGGAGATCCTTATACAACATATCTAGATATTGTAGAAAACGACGACCTTAATGAATCTTTACAAGGAAGTTCTGATTTTGAGTGAATAGGAGCATATGTATCTATGAAAGAACAAGGAGTCCAAATAGATGAAGTCATAAAAGATGGAGCAGCATATGATCAATGAATTTTTCCGTTGGATATTATTGTGCAAGTCGATGGTGAAATCACAAATACAATGACTATTTGAGATGCAGTAGAAAAAATTAGAGGTCCAGAGTGATCAGAAGTAACACTTCTCATACTGAGACAAAATAAGGCTGGTGAAAAAGAATTAGTAGAAAAAACAGTAACAAGAAAAAAAATAGAATTACTCTCTGTGACAAGTGAAGTTATACAAACATGAGATACAAAAATTTGATACATAGAAATGTCTTCTATTTGAGATCAAACAGATGCTCTTTTCGCAAAAGAAATGCAACTACTAAATGAACAAGCTATTGACTGACTGATATTGGATTTAAGGTGAAATTGATGAGGGTATCTAGATACGGCAGTTGAGATTGTTTCTCATTTTTTACCCAAATGAGATATTGTAGTAACTGCAAAACATAGAACCTTTCAAGACGAGACCTATACATCCAAAGGATATGGTACCGTATGAGATATTCCTGTTGTTGTTCTTATCAACGGATTTACCGCATCTGCATGAGAAATCATTGCTATGGCATTACAAGAAGACAGAGATGCAATTGTTGTATGAACAACAACATTTTGAAAATGATCAATTCAAACAATAAAATCGTTTGAAGATGGAAGTTCTCTAAAATATACAATTGGTAAACGATACTCCCCTTCTGACAAAAATATTGACAAAGTATGATTCGAACCATCGATCCCAATAGAATTTGATGCAGAATTATATCAGGAATCACTCATCGATAATCAACTACAACTAGCAGTCTCTACAATAAAAACAACACTGCAAGAATAAGAAATAAAAAAAGAATAAAAAAAGAAACTACATACTATTTTACACTTTGATATAGGTACGGTGCAGATACCACAACACGCAAAAAAAGTATTTTCATGAGTTATGTTTGATATATATCAACGAGAACAACTATTGTACAATGGCACAATGACAACATTTGAACTTGCTCAAAAACAAGATTCAGTTTTGATATTGGCAGTACAAGATAACAAAATAATTGTAACGCAAGAAGAAAACCCATCGAGTGTATCAACAAATCGACGATTACCTGGAGGTCGTATGGACCCAGGAGAAACTGATCCACTTTTATCAGCAAAAAGAGAATTATTAGAAGAGACATGACTAGTATCTGACCAGCGAGAACTCTTTGCTACATACAACACCGATCAAAAGTTACTATATACCAAACACGTCTTTATTGCAAAAGATTGTAGAAAAGTAGCACAACAATCACTAGATGGGGGAGAGAAAATCATACTTCATGCATATACTTTTGATGCATTTATAGATTTTATTTGCGATTGACATATACATTTACCTCAATTAGAAAATACTATTCTTCGTCATCGTCTAGACAATACAATATCATCATTTCAAGATCGTTTATGACTCACATAACATATGAATCACCCATCTATAAAGCAGACAAACATATTCAAAATAAAAAAATGAGATACAATATGATTAGTCACAACTGCCAAAAATTCATATACATTTGATGAAAAATTTGACACGTGTCTAAAATATTTACAAGATGCTATGTGAGTAACTTTTCTCAAATGAGAAGAATTCGGCACTGGTGTGGTTTGAATTGACCCTAAGCGTAGAGTAAAAGATATTAACAGACGAATACGTGATCCGTCAATCTCAACCATTCGAGCTGTGTCAGGATGACATTTTTCAAATGAACTGCTGCCATATATTGATCGAGAAGCACTTGAGAAACACCCAACAGCACTTATATGATATTCTGATATCACGTGTTTGCTTGTTGCTTGGTACGCACATTGAGCTCCAGCTATATTATGACCAACAATCAGCACCTGTACAAGAACAAATACACCAGGATACGAACAAACTATACAACGGCTACAAGAACATATTTCTAGTACCAAAAAAGATATACTACTGGAAGATGTTCCAGATTATTTTGACTATACTGTTTGAGCAGAAAGATATTGTTATGATTGATGAATTCGTGTAATCAAAGAAGGTACTGCAAGCTGAAAATTATTTGGAGGAAACCTAAGTACATTACTTCTCACTGCATGAACAAACTACGCACTCAAAAATATATCATGACATATTCTCTGTATTGAAGAATGTATAGAAATGAGCGCATCAGAAATAAGAAGAATGCTTTTCCAGTTGCGTATGCAACCATGAGGAGATGAAATTACAGGAGTTATCTGTGGTAAACGAAACCGGTGATCTGAATGGTGAAAAGATATTCCCTTGAAGCAGACATTATTAGATGTCTTTTGAGATTTGAATATTCCAATTGTGACTTGAGCGTGCTTTGGACACATAATGCCAATGCAAACTCTACAATTTTGATCAAGAGTTTCTATAAATACACTCACGAAAACATATATTATGCAACGTATCTAAATAAACATACAAAATAGATTGTAAAACACATTGCGTATACTATTATAAAGCTAGTACAAAAAAAACATGTCACTTTTTTAATTTACAAACGTATTATATAATGACAGTTACTATCATAGTCAAAGACAAACAAGGACAAGACGTTACATCTTTTGCTGCTCAAAGTGATGTAAGTCTTTCTTCTCAAGCAAATATGAATGGAGGAGATATTTTTGTAGCATGTTGTACAGGTGCATGTCTTGTGTGTGGTTGTACTATTGTGTCAGGAGAGGAACATGTAGACAAAGAAAAGTTCGGATCTCAACTAGCAATGCTTGAAGCAAATCAAGTATGTTCGTGTATAGCATGAATATATGACGAAAGCAACGAATCTACTGAAGAAAAGACAGTTATTCTCCAAAAAATTATGTAGTATACTCATTTAGCCGGAATGCCGTGCATGTTTTCATATGACACTATATTTATACAACAACTCCTTGCTAAGGATCACAAAGCATTTTCAACGTTCTATTTAGAAACTGTTGATGTGTTTTTTCGTTATGCACAAAGTCACTACAACTTACCTCGTGCTGACACAGAAGATATTATCGCAACATTTTATGCAAAGCTTCGAGAAAACTTACAAAAATACGATAATACCTATCCATTCGAATCGTACATTCGAACTATTTTCAAAAACATGCTCAAAGATTACTTCAAAAAACATAAACTGACAGGATTTTCATCATTATCTAGAGAAGAAGACGGCATACAATTTGACGAAAATCTAGAAGACAAAACAATCTCAATAAAAGACTTATTAGAAACGAGCGTAACCTACGAACATATTCAAATTGTACTGCAAGACATGCCAGCAGAATATAAAGACATTATACATCGAAAATTTATAGAATGAAAAAACTATGAAACTATAGCAAAACTTTTACAAACCACACAAGAAAACATCAGACAAAAAGTATCAAGAATCATAAAAAAACTAAAAAAAACATTAGAGTCTCTCTCTGAAGAATCAGCATAAAATCCTCCACTCATTGGAATGTTTTTGACAACATGTCAAATAATTTTTATATGTTCATTTACACAAATCAGACAAACCATAGGTAAAGTCTAGCTTCTAAAAACTACAAGACACAAATAAAACAAGACACAAAATAGCAAAATCTCTTGAAATGTAGGAATAATGGACTATACTGCAGTTGTTACCTAAGGTAATCTTTTTATCTATATTTGTTATCATGACAAAAACAGAACTAATCAACAAATTATCTGCTGAGCTAAACATTTCTAAAAAAATGGCAGCAGAAATGCTTTCTTCATTCATCGATATCGTAACTGAGTCATTGAAAAAAGATGAAGCTGTAAGGATTCAAGGATTCGGTACATATTCAGTATCTCATAGAGCTGCTAGAGAATGAGTTAATCCTCAAGATCCTTCTAAAAAAATCAAAATCCCTGCAAGAAAAGTTCCTACTTTCAAAGCTGGAAAAGGATTGAAAGAAGCTCTTAACTAGTCTTATTACAAAAAGTTATATAAAAAGAGGGCAAAAGTCCTCTTTTTATTGTTTTTGAATAAAAAAATACTATAATACTAAAAACTTTATAGAACAATATGTTTGATGGTAGCTTGGATTATTATAGCATTATTCTGATGATGTCTGATATGATATTTGTTTTTTTATATGAGGTATGAAAACAAAGATATTATAAATGACTTAAGAAAAAACCTTTCACATGCCAACAAAGAATTATTGGATATTCGTAACGAATATGAAGAATTTGAACAACAAAATATAATCCTAAGAGCCCAAGTAGCTGATTTATTTAAAAAGAATGATGATCTTGTAAGAGTTGTTTCTGAACTAAGTAGGTATTATTACCATATAAAAGTTTGAGCAGAGAAAGTAAAAGAATTGTCAGATTATCTTGCAGTACCAGACTCTCATATTGCCAAAAAAATACAACAATACGCACCAGATTTGTCATTCGATGAATATGAAGATGATATGATAGAAAAATGAGTTGAAAAAAGAGACTTCTTTTAATATACTCTCATTTAATGGTCCGGTCGTCCAGTGGATAGGACGCGGCTTTGCGAAAGCCGAAACCCAAGTTCAATTCTTGGTCGGACCAAATTCCACATAATACGACAAAAAAGTTACAAAATATTATTAGCAATAGAGCACGCCAAATCTATTGCTTTTTTTCATTTTTGAATTTTTTCTTCATCTCAAATACTTAGTCACTTTTCATAACGAAAATATCACTTTCTTAAACTCACTAATAAAAGGTAGGCATACAAAAGATCAAGATCAATATCATTCTGTATAACTGAAGCATATCACAACACTATCTGATCTAAAACCGAAAGATAATCATAAGAAGTTCATGTTAAATGAAAAATACTATAGGCTACATCTTTGTATGAGTGTCACGCAGTACAGTCTGGATCAAAAACAGTGAATGGTTCAGTTGCAAATATATTTTGATAAGACATATCTGTATGTAACCAAACTGGCTTTTGTATTCAAGCTTTTTGCTCAATAACCACAGATGCTTTTTTTAAAGCTTTTTGCAACTGAATGACTTTTTCTTGTGTAAGAAATTTTGAAGCATCAATTCTATGAGATAAATTACGAATATTAGCTACTTCAGAATGAGAAGAATCTTTTCAAGAATACCTATCATTAGTCTGATCATAAACGACAGGTCAGTATCAATCAATAGCAGACGTAGACATTTTTCACAAGATTTTTCATACACTATAAAAGTGAGCATCACTTCTTGAGATAGTTTCTGCTTTTACAAAATCCATAATAATATACGGGATTTGCATGGCTTGATAGTTGATAGTTCATGAACTATAGACATGAGGAGTTACAACTCATGCTTTATTTCGTTGTTCAAATGCTTGTGCTTCTATTTTTCAGATATGGGGTGATATATTTCAGGGAGGATACATTTTGACCACAATAGTAGTACCATTAGACTCGACCAAACAAACAACAGACATAACTCATCACGACAATAGTGTAATTGTTAAAGGTTCTATAGCATATCATGGGGAAAGAAGATCTCTATTGGATGTAATAATATTTTTTATTACAACATCTCTATGTTCTGTTAACCATTCTTTTGTATCTATTGGATGCAAATTTTTTTGTAAAGAATTAGCTATCTGTAAAAATTTTGTAGCCAAAAATCTGGTTAGTTTAGAAATATTTGGTACAGACAATTGCATTCTCTTACTAAATCAAATAAAGGTAGATTATAATTATAGTATATAGCTCAATCATTTTTTTTGCAACTAAACTTGCAATATAAAAAAATTTCTCTACAATAGCACCAAGATGGATCAAGTGATACATTCACTATCCATGTATACTTTTATATACTTTATGGAACTTCTTATGTCACAGATTATTCCGTTAGAAGATCACGTATTAGTTGAACCTAAAGAGGCAGAAAACACTACAAAAAGTGGAATTATTCTCCCTACAAACAAAGATGAAAAA
This sequence comes from uncultured Candidatus Peribacteria bacterium, assembly GCA_964526045.1. GTDB lineage: Bacteria > Patescibacteriota > Gracilibacteria > Absconditabacterales > Absconditicoccaceae > CAZGIF01. The sequence goes on from CAZGIF010000005.1 coordinate 83,974, forward strand.
CCTTGAATGGGAATTGTTATTGCTGTCGGTCCAGGAAAAATTTTGGAAGATGGTAAAAGATGACCAATGGATGTTGCGGTATGAGACACCGTTCATTTTACAAAATATGCTCCAGATGAAATCGAAGTCGACATTGATGGAGAAAAAAAGAAAATACTTGTTGTAAAACAAAGCTCCATATTAGCAAAACAAAAAAAATAAATATTTTATAGTTTTGAGTATCAACTCATGAAAGAATTAGTATCAACAATGACTACAAATGAAAATCAATTGACTTCTGATAGTTCACAATCAAAAAAAAACAATCTGACTAAGTCAAGTTTTAAAAAAATCAATGAAAGTCTGCAAACAATTCATCAAGAATTATCAAAGACTTCACTGTATAAAGATTGATGAACTCCAGTAGAGAATATGAAACAGTTATTATACTCGATCAATAAAATCTATACATTTTTGTACAATAGAAAAGCATCAAATCTTACTGTACAAGATGCACAAATATTTATTGACACATCAATACAAAAACTAACATCACTCCAAAGAATTATACATTCGTTACACTAAGTATTTTTTATCACTTATGAAAATAACAATATGGCAAAGGTAATTAAATACCAAGACGAAGCGAGAAAAGCAATCTTTACTGGAATAGAAATGGTTGCAAAAGCTGTTATGGTAACTATGGGACCAAAATGAAAAAACGTATTATTAGAGAAAAGCTATGGAGCACCAACATTCACAAACGATGGAGTTACTGTAGCAAAAGAAATAGAACTAGAAGATAGATATCATAACGTTGGAGCATCTCTTGTCAAAGAAGCTGCAGAAAAAACAAATAAATTAGCATGAGATGGAACAACAACAACCACAGTACTTACATACGCTATGGCAAAAGAAGGACTTAAATTTATCCAGTCAGGTGTCAATCCTTTTGCATTGAGCAATTGATTACACAAAGCAGTAGAAACAATTGTTGAGTTTCTAAAACAAAAAGCAACAGTCATAAAAGACAAAGAAGAAATCAAACAAGTAGCTGCATTATCAGCTCAAGACGAAAAAGTTTGAGAACTTATTGCTGATGTTATGGATGAAGTCGGGAAAGATTGAGTTGTAACTGTAGAAGAATGAAAAACTATGTGATTAACCAAAGAAGTTGTTACAGGGATGCAATTTGATAACGGATACGGATCACCGTATTTTGTTACTGATGGGCAAAGAATGGAAGCAACTATCGACAGACCATATATTTTGATTACAGACAAAAAAGTTTCTTCAATGAAAGATATTATTCAAGTTCTTGAAAGCGTTGCTGCAAGTTGAAAGAAAGATTTTGTTATCATCGCTGATGATATTGATGGAGAAGCACTTGCTTCGCTCGTTCTCAACAAAATGAGAGGTATGCTGAACGTTCTTACAATCAAAGCTCCAGGTTTTGGAGATAGAAAAAAAGAAATGCTCAAAGATATAGCAGCTATTACGTGAGGAACTGTAATTACTGAAGAACTCGGACTCAAACTGGAAGAAGCAACAATAGACATGCTTTGACAAGCAGAAAAAGTCGTATCTACAAAAGATAATACAACAATTATCTGATGAAAAGGAGAAAAAGAAGATATCGAAAGAAGAATTCAAGAAATCAAAATCCAAATCGAAAACTCAAGTTCTGACTATGACAAAGAAAAATTACAAGAAAGACTTGCTAGATTATCAGGTTGAGTTGCTGTTATCAAAGTATGAGCTGCAACAGAAATGGAAATGAAGAACAAAAAATACAAGATAGAAGATGCACTCAACGCAACCAGAGCTGCTGTTGAAGAAGGAATTGTACCAGGAGGAGGAATTACACTTGTTAACCTTGTCAAAGAACTTGAAAAACTTTCATTGACAGATACAGATGAACAAATCGGAATTGACATTATCAAAGCTGCAATCCAATACCCAGTCAAGAAAATTGCTGATAATGCATGATACAAAGGAGACCGAGTTGTAGAAAAAATCAAAGAACAAAACGATTTTAACTTTGGATTTGACGCAAAAACAGGAGAATTCAAAGACATGATCAAACATGGAATCATCGACCCTGCCAAAGTTATTAGAGTTGCACTACAAAATGCAGTTTCTGCAGCTGCAATGTTTTTGACAACTGATGCAGTTATCGTCGAAGCTCCCAAAAAAGATGAATCTGACGCAGGTGCATGAGCTGGTGCAGGATGAATGTGAGGTATGGGATGAATGTGAGGTATGCCAATGATGTAGAAAAATACACACAAAAAATAGTAAAAATCAATATATGCAAAAACCTGCCATACGGTAGGTTTTTCTTCTTTTCAGGAATTAAATAGTGCTAGCTAAAATAAGTAGAATTACCACCAACATAGATGTTAACTACTCAGATATTCTTAATAAAGTAAGGTTTGGTCAACCTGATAAATTATCACTTAGATCTCTAGGAGATAATGTTCAATTAAAGCTTTGCCATGCTTTACTTTGAGCATTTCACTGTCAAAGAACATCAGTGGCTACGATTCTTTCAAAAAACTCATTTCACCATACGTCTTTCATGTTGATGATTGCGAGTTTTTCTTCTCTAGTTGCTCATTGTGGAAATTGTATTACGCAAGATTGTCAAGAAAACGTAGTAGCGATTCGTGTATTGGGTATATGGTCAACAACAATCGCATGATTGATAGCTCATCATCTTTTGACTGAAGGAAGTGTAAGAATATCTGCACTTTTAGTCACATATTGATTGTATAATTGTTGTGGAGTAATCTCACTAGTATGAGTCAAAACAAATTTTCATCATGTTATAATTACTATAGCTTTTCCGACAGCTTTACTTTTTAGTGGATCATTAGCAAAAACTGATCGACTAGTTGTATTTTGAAGATCTGAAGCAGTAAACGCTCACGTCTCCATTCAATTATCAAAAGATATTCACGTCAGTGATCAATTAGGCTCATACATAGATGCAGCAGTCACCAAAGATGTTTTTTGTCATGAATCAGTATCATATTCTTTTATAGCATTGATATCAATTGCTCAACCAGCATCAAATCGAGGTGAGCTCCTTTGTTGTGTCACATACATAGCCTTTGCATTATCAGACAAGAAGTTAATTCTTCACACGTTTTTTCAATTGACAAGCAAAGTATTGCACGTCAATCACGGAGTCGAATAAGCTTGTTCAATTGGTCCAATCACTCAATATGATTGCTGAACCTCAGCATTGTTTTTCTGAGAAAGATTTTCAACAGCATCCTGAGCTGTCTCGTCAACAACTGATGTAGTATGTGGGGGAAACAATCAAGGTGCTAATGTATGTAGAGCTAAGGTCGTAGCTGTGACTAGATTATGTATATGTGGCATAATTATTGGTAATATAAATATAAAGATTATCAATTCGTTTCAAGTACTGTTGGTTTTTCAGGCACATCTGCAATTCTAATAGTTTTTCAATCTTTATCTTTGTAGTACGTCGGAGTTAATGTATGATTATAATTTAACAATCTCCATACAATATAATCATGATACGATACTATTCCGTCTCAGTCAATATCTGCATCTGGGTTTCAATGAATCGCGGGGTCGTACGTTTCTCAATCTTTGGGTGTAGGTTTTCAGACTCAAGCTTTTATAAAATAACTATCAGAAGAAGAATATCATAAATGATGTCAAGAATCTGTAAATATATTATCTACACTAGCATCAAAAAAATTATCACTCTTAGATCCGTTAGTACAACTTCATAAATCGACAATAATGTTTTTATTTTTATCAACTAAATTAAGTAACCTTTCGAAATCTTCTTTCATCCGCCAATTTGCACTAACCCCTGTAAAAGAAGCTGTTCAATCAGATCATCAGTGAAGTCATAAATGAATAATTATATTTTTATCTGGATGTGTAGAAATATATTTCTCTATAGAAGAAATAATATAATCTGGAGAATAGGATCACTGACTAGAAGAATATTCTTTCATCGTTCAAAGTTCTTTTAATACACTTTTGGGATTATAGTTACTAAATGCTCAGTTATGATCATCTATTTTACGGTTTGCTCTTATGAAAAATATAGTAGTATTACCTTTATCTCGTAGTAGTTTATCTAGTTGTCAAGTTCTAAGATTCTTCTTTCATTTTTCTAGAAAGTCTTGAATAGTTGATTGATATATTTGAAGACACATTTCTAAGTTTTTTCATACTCGATATTCTTCTGAAAAAACATTATGATTAGGATGCAATCTCTGTTGAGTAGCAATAATTCCTCAAATAATATTTAGATGATTATATTTATTAAAGTCTATTTTTATATCTCTAGATCATACTTTTATGATTTTATCTTTCAGTCATACAAATAAGTTATTGATTTTGTTTTTTTGCGATGTAGAAAGAGTAATAGATAAGTCTTCATGTTCTTTTTTAAAATCATTCTCATTAAAACGACTCTGCCAAAAACGGTAAAAAACTTCAATTGGATAGTTATCAAATATATAAGCTTGTAACTTTTCTTTTTTAATATTTTTTTCTAAAAAATAATTATATAACTCAAATATAGATCAGTGCTTTGCATATGTACGAATTAACCAATCCTCGTCTAAATCATAGTATTTTTCAATATTGGTTAAATGATCATATCAGTCCCCAGGATGTTCTTCAACTTTGTATTGATGATATTTTTCTATTCAACGTCTTGTTATATTTTCATCTACAGCATAACATTTTTCTGCATAATATAATAGCCTAGATGGATCATCATGTATAGCTTTTTGCATAACATCTAATGCAAATTGGTGATCAACCTCTGCTATTCAATCAATATATTCTAAAAGACCTCAGTAAAACTTAAATTTTTCAGAATTGGCAATAATTATTTGCTTAAAATATTCTTTATCTATTAGATCTTTGTTTTGAGTACAATATTCGAGCATAGCATAATAATTATTTTTACATGTTTCTTGGACTAGATTCTTTGCTGATTCTTGATCAACATGAGCATATTTATTAGCATGTTGCAAAATATATTCAGAAGATTGGTTAGCAAATATATTTTCTCGGAGTCATTTTGTATACTCTTTATCAATACCTGCAAATACCTCTGGGTAAGAAAAAAGTAATGAACTATCTTGTTTGTACACTATTGGAAGAATATTTTTTCACCACACTTCTTTTTCAAAAGAAGAAGAAAATTGCAAAACTAATGCTGGATTAGCACGACAAATACTTTGAATAATATTTTCTGCCCGTGGTTTATCAACAAATTTAGGTAAAACTTGCAGTACTTCCTTTGGAAAATTATTGGCTATTTCTAAAAGTACGTCTTTTGCATCATCTTCGTTTAATGAGAATAGTATCTCAATATCTTGAAGCAAAAGATTAGCATCACTTTTTTTTATAATTTCATCAAAGAGTGATTTGATTCGCTCACTGTCCTCTGGTAAAACAATAGATTTCTTGATACTTTTCAAGATGGTAATTATATCTTCTGTTTGACTATTTTTGGATGCACTATATATAAGGTCTTTGGCATGATCTTTATTTATATCAAAGTACACATCAGCATATTTCAAAAAACTTTCTGATTCTTTTTGTGCAAAAATAGTTAGCTCATTTTGTACATCTTCAGGATAGTAAGCATATAATATATCACTATATTTCATAAACAGATGTCTATCTGAAGATTTTTTCAGCGAATAAAGTAATTTTAAATGGTCTTGACCAAGAAAAGAAAAAGCTCAATGAGGCTTTATCATCGATATTGTTCAAGTATTATTTAGTGGGTTTTTTATCTCAAACTTATATAACTCAGACAAGACATAATCTATATCATACAAAAAGCGTTCTTTTGTTTCTTCATATTCATACCCAATAGCAGTATTCAATTCTTCATTTGTTACTTGTCATAGTATAGTCCATAGTTTTTCGTTTTTTTCTTTATCTTTTTGGGTCAATAATAGTTCTATTAAAGCTCTAGGTCTAGCCCTATCTTGATCGAATCTATAATTCTTACCAAACCGTTTTAGAAAATCTTTTTTATCAATACCGTGCTTTTTATTATAAGCTTTTTCCAAAGAACTTCTTATATTCTGATAATCCTCATCATACTCTTTATATCACAAACCCTTTAAATTAGAATTTTGTAGATACAACTCCAAAAACACCTTCTCAACATATTCTGGATCAGAATAATCCAAAGTATCAGTTAACACCTCATTTTTGTTATGAAGAAAACTTAGCATCTCTGCTTTTTGAGCATGTCAGATCACCTCAACTTTAGTTGATTCAATATCTCATTTTTTACTTAATACTTCTTTATCAAAATTTCAACCCGAAAATAACAATGAACCGGCAAGAAATAGTGTTTTTAACATGACTTAATAATACTACAAATAAATATTTGTACTATTATAACCATAAATTACTTTATGTCAATATATATTGGACAATGATCAGATCCCATCACATGGGGCATATGTTGCATATCGGCTACGCGATTTTCCAAACCTTTACTTACTGCAAAGTAATCAATTCTTCGTCAAACATTTCTTGGCCTTGCTCCTGCTCTATATGCTCGTCGAGTATAATGACCATCTCAGTCTGGTACAAACTTTCTAAATGTATCGATATATCAACTATCAAAAAATTCTCATATTCTCGCTCTTTCTATTGGCAAAAAACCAATGCTATTTTGATTTTCTTTGGGTCTAGCAAGATCATTTTCTGTATGAGCGATGTTAAAATCTCACCCAACAATAACATGCTGTCATTGAGACTGCAACATATCACAGTATTTTGTAAGCTCATCATAAAAAGCAAGTTTATAACTCAACATTTCGGTTCAGTCAGCCCTTGTTCACCCATTAGGAAAATAACAGTTTAACAAAGAAATATCCTCAAAATCAGTCTGTACTACTCTACCATCTTCATGAAAACTCGAAGCATCAAAAGTAGCAATAGATTGTGTATGTGGAAGTCATTTTTTCCAAAAAGTAGCTGTTCAAGCATATCAGGGTCTAGTTCAAGCGTGTCGGACATACTCATATCCAGGCATCACAAGCGAAACATCACCAACACACTGGTGTTCAAAGGCTTTTACTTCTTGTAAACACAACACATCAGGATTTTCTGTAGCAACCCATTCTGCAAATCACTTTTTGAGTACAGCCCTTATACCATTCACATTCCAAGAAATAATTTTCATATCAATATATTCAAAAAATAAATAAACTGACTAGATTCATTGTCAGAAGAGAACATACTATTCTGCGAGAGATTTTTTGTACGTTTTGTATTGTTCAAGTCTTTTTTGTAATAATGCATCTTCAGTTTTCGTAGCTCAAGACAATACAATACTATTTTGTTCTACAGATCACGACAACTTGCTAGATCATGTTTTTGAAGGTTGTGGCTGAGTGGGCGCATTTGGTTGGACAGGCTTGGGTGATTGATTAAGAGAAGTTCAAGATCCAGACGGAGATGGTTCTGTCGATCCAGTAAATCAAATAGTCGGTGTATCAGACGACTCAACATCATCTATAGCATCAAAAAATCACGCAAAGTCTGAAAAAGGATCGTCTTCTGTATCTGTAGAGTCATCTTTTTTTCAGCCACTCATTCATGCTGTATTAGTATCGTTTAGTCACGACAACATTGCACCAGAATATGCTGATCAAGAAAAAACAGATCAAGATAAAGTAGATCAAGATAAAATAGATCATGATAATGCAACTCATGAAAGAGAATTTCATTCTTGATCTCAAGTATTCAACGCTCACGTTGCAGTATTTTCGTCAAAATCGGTCAGTTTATTTATTTTTTCAAGTTCTTGTTCTAATAGTGATAACTCATTTTGCTTAATTTCATCATCATATAACAATAATGTCCACGTAGATGGTGAAGAAATATCTCATTTTTCCAAAAATGTGCTGGATCATTCTGATTGTAAATAATTTGCATACGCCACTATATCAAAGTCGTGTTTATACAAACCAAATCAAAAAACAGCAAGAACAAGTGCAAATAAAAATCGTAAAATATATTTCATAGAAACTATTGAAGAGAAAATAAACATAAAAAAATCCTATATATTTGCTTGTATGAGGCAAGAGCGATTTTCACTTTATGCAACATATACTTGCAATTCTTTGTACTTTTTTTATTGTTAGTTACAAGGCGTTCTTTTGCAAAAACGCTCAAAATACTTTGAGTTCCTGTAGTTCAATGGATAGAATAGCTCCCTCCTAAGGAGTAGATGCAGGTTCGATCCCTGCCGGGGACAAATCCTGGCGTATGTTCTCATACCCAGCATGACGCGACAGATAGAAAGGTCAAATGCTTATCAAACGGCTTTTTTATGTATGATCGTACCACACTTTTTTATTTATTTTATTAGGTTAATGTCTACACTACAACGGTACCAAAGACATGAATGAGATACTGGTTCTCCAGAATTTCAAATTTGGGTCTTAGGTAGCAAAATTAAGATTTTGCAAGATCATCTGAAGGAAAACCACAAAGATTATCCTGCAAAAAGAGCTCTTCTCAAATTTGTACAAGAGAGAAGACAACATCTCAAGTACTTAAAAGCGAAAGCTTTGGAAAAGTATCTTGTAGTTTCAAAGAAAATCTGATTAAAAGTTTAGTGTCAATTATGTCCCCCTTTTTTTATATTCCTAACGTTTTATATTTTAAATGGCAACACACGAAACCATTCAACTTCAGCCTATTAAAGAATGAAGAAAAGTAAGCTGAGTTGTAATCAAAAAAACAACAACATGAGTATTTGTTGATTGTGACGGATGATTATTTACATGAGTTATTCTACTAAAAGAAGTAAGAGATTTAGAAAGAAATAAAGTTGATCTTTCTGTTTGAAGTGAAATTGAAGCAGAGATCATTAATCCTGATATCAGACATGATCAAGGATATTATATTATTTCTATCTCAAAACTACTGCAAGTAGATGTACGAAATAACCTTATTGCAAAAGCAGAATCTGGAGATATGATGAATGTTATACCTACAGAGGCAAATCTATGAGGATTACTTGTTGATATGCATGGTATCAAATGATTTATACCACTATCACAACTTGCACCTATCCACTACCCTAGAGTAGAAGATGGAGATCAAGAAGTGATTTTTGATAAATTACTAGACCTGATTTGACAAGAATTTAGTGTAAAAATCATCAGTATTGATGAAGATGAGAAAAGAATTATTCTATCTGAAAGAGAAGCATTGAGAGAAGAAACAGAAAAAATCATGGCAGAAATCGATGTATGAAGTACATACGATTGAGTTGTGAGTGGAATCTCAAGCTATGGATTATTTGTGACACTTGGGTGAAGTGTTGAATGACTTGTACATATTTCCGAAATTACATATGGACACGTAAACAACATTGAACGTCTTTGATATATCGGAGAGAAAAAACAAGTAAAAGTAATCTGACTCGAAAACGGTAAAATATCGCTTTCATGTAAACAACTAAAAAGAGATCCTCGACAAGCTATTTCAGATGAATTCAAAATCTGAGATACTATTGAAGGAGAAGTTGTTAGATTTGTACCTTATGGAGTATTCGTGAGAATGTATGACGACATCAATGGTTTGATCCACTTGAGCGAACTATCTGACAAAGGTATAGCTAATCCAGCTGAAGCAGTAAAACTATGACAAATTATCAAAGCAAAAGTAATATTGCTAGATATCAAACGTAGAAAGATCTGACTAAGTATGAGAGCATTATATGAAAGTGAAGAAGAAGGAATCGCGAGAGAAAGAAGAAAACAACAACAACAAAGAAGATACCAACAAAGACCAACAAACGAAAACACGAATGACACTCCATCACAAGAAACACAAGACTCTCCTGCCACAAAAGAAACAAAACAAGAAGATGCTGAATAATTAGTATGCTATCTTATAAAAATACCACTCTCTATCGAGAGTGGTATTTTTTTTGTAAAAAATATATATTTATGTTATTCTTTTTTATCTAGAACGATACGTTGTGTCGGATATGCAAATGATATTCATTCTTTTTCAAATGTACGGAATATTGCAAATTGGACCTTTTGATTCAACTCCAAGTATTCTTTATATGTAGATGTTTGTACATAATAAACAACTTCAAAGTTGAGACTAAACTCTCAAAACTTTTTGAATACAGCCCAATTAAATGTTGCTTCTTCAAATCAAGAAACAATATCTTCAACCAGCATAGGTATTTTTTCCAATGTATCAGCATGAATTTCATATGTTACTCACAAATTAAGTTCTGTTCTTCTTCTAAAAATATCAGAATAATTATTTATTCTCTCGTTCACGACAGCAGAATTTGGTATGATAAGCTGTTGTCATGCAAGAGTACGTATACGAGTTGATTTTAAAGAAACATCTGTAACTGTTCATTTATCTTTTCACAAAACAACAAAGTCCCCTACCTTAAATGGCCTATCAAAAAATATTGTCAGTGAAGAGAAAATATCTCATAGCACATGTTGTAATGCAAATCAAACAGCGATTCATCACACTCATAATCCAGCAATCAATGGAGTTACATCAACATCCAAACTAATGAGAATAAAGACAAACCCAATTATCCATAACAAGGTTTTGACAGAAAGGTCTATGATCGCCTCACTATTTTGATCAAAGGTTTCACCATCAGAGGATTCAGAAAAAACATTTTTGAGAGCATATGAGATAACTTTATTTGCAATTTGTATCAACTGAATACCCCATACTATAGTAAATAGTATAAAAATCGTCTTGTCAGCCAAAGGTGGAAAATCAAGAACTTTTAGTGGGAAATAAATTGACAGAACAGAATAGAAATATCTAGGAATATTATGTAAACATTCTAAAATAACGATACCAAAATTGTGATATCATTTGTGAATAATTGTACGAACATATCCTATCACATACCTATGAAAAAAATACAGTATGGACCTCAATAGTATAAAAATCAACAAAGCGATCACGTACTGTTGTACATAATTTCACATAAATCTTGTCATCAAAAATTCTTCAATCGTCATACCAAATACTTTTGTAATAAATTAACGAGTGCGGTAAGCACCAGAGCGTACTATCAAGTATACTCAAAAACAGATAAATAACAAAAAAAACCACTGGGATCTAGAGAAAAATCAAACAAACTCGTATTGTGAATCTTGTCTCACAAACTCTAGCATAAATCTAACAAAACTATATCACACCAAAAATAAACCAGACAGCATTCATGCACGTCGAGACGGAGGGGTATTTGTAGACAACTTTAACGATTTTTTCTGTTGGTAAGCAAGCCAAAAAAACGAACTGACCATTATCACGAGCAACAAAAATCACTCTGTTATGCTAGCGATAATGTTTGTATTTAGCCTCAGAGTTGTATCAACAAATGGATAGACATAAAAAATTCACAACGAGGTTCGAAAATCAAGAAGATCATTTGATAATGTAGGAAACAACTCAACAACAGGTCTACCATACAATTCTTGATTAAGAAAATTTCACAACCTTCATAACAAACTCCCAAACGGCAACACTACGACTGTCATATCAAAAAGCGTCAGTATATCTTTTTTGCTCAGTTTATGATACCAAAAGAATCAACACAAAACAGTTACAACTCATACAATTCAGCCAATATATGACATTCCTCATTCATGGAACGCAAAGACTTTGAGTGGAAATTGGACATAATATGCAAAATCGTAGATAAGTACATGTCATAATCTTCATCACAACAAAACTCATACCATAATTCGCATAATCATATCATCACGATAACGATCCAAGATACGATGCACACGAGGTGCTGTCTTCATAAAAAATTTGGTGACCGCAAGCCAAGAAAAAAACAAATAGCCAGACAAAAAAGCACACATATAAAAAATACCATACCAATAGATTGGATATCAAAAAAGAGAAAACGCAATAGGAGACATCAAAAAAAGAAAAGTAAAATTATCGTTGAGAACTCTGTTGATTTTGTTGTTTTTCACTCGCCTGCTGATCAAAATCTTGTCTATATCAATCAAAAGAACGAAATGTATTATCAAGTTCTGTTTGTGAAGAATATCAGTTACGTTGTTGTAAATCTTGCACACGATCAAACCATTGTATTCCGTCACGTTGCAGTTGTTCTGCGTAATCTTGTTCTCTTGGTGTTAATTCATTCATTTGAGATCAATTAGACTCTCAATTTTGGTCAGATCATTGCTGTTCTCATTGTTCTTGTCACTGATCTTGTCATGCCTGCGGAACGTTTTCAAGCAAATTTTGTTGTGGTTCTGATGCTTGCATCTGATCCAATTGTTGCTGCAATTCGTTGAGGCTTTGAGACTGTTGTGTGTCAGAATTTGGAGGTTGTTGACATAGTTCCATCAAGACTGCAATGTCGTTATTTTGTACAGACAATTGCAAAAATACAACTTCTTGCTCGGTTGTTTGTAACTGCTTTTTTGCATCGTTGACAGTATCATCTATTGCAACATATTGACTATCAAGACACACACCTGGGTCAGCAATTCTTTTTTCAAATTGTAGTGCAAGTTGCTTCTTTTGTTCTTCAAATATGTTTTTATATTTGGACAATGAAACTTGTTTTTTTTTGGTAGAAGAGACAAGTCAAAGAATACACTGACGAGTTTGATCTTCAATATCAGGATTTTGGTAGATTCAGACGAGTCACAGCAATGTTTGTTCTATCAAGTTATACAAACCATCAAGATACTGCAAGAAAATTCACAATTGTGTATGCGCTTCCTCCAAAGACGCAAAACACAAAGAAGTACGTCACAAAATCTCAAGATCTGATGTAAATTGATATTGGTCAGCTAACATTGCATATAACTCTTTTTGATCCGTCAACAACATAGCATTTTCAATTTCTTCTTTTGTTTGTTGGAAAGATTGTAACGCATCTATACGAGATTGGACATCTCAAGACACAAGGGCTCAATATCATTGAAGAATATCTAAACTATTCATATACACTGGATTTTTATCGATAGCTGTTCACGAAAGCAATTGTTTATAATACATAATTGTGTCAGCATCATATTGTTTTTTTTCAAAAACTGCATTATGAAAGACTTTTTGTTGCAATTGCATATTATGAGACGCTTCAAACAATGGTAAAGAAGCAAGTACATACCCAACAGCCACACCACTACACACAACAAAAAAAAGACTATACCAGACAAAGCGAGTACGTTTTTTTGTATAAAAGTCAGTGAGTGAGTCAAACGACGTCATACTACAACATGTAAGTAAAATGGTTTAGAAGAAACTATATATTTTTTGTTATTCTTCTGATTCTAGTTCTACAACAGGAAGGGTTGTCGATGCAAGTTTCGTTTTACAAAAATCGTACAAACGAGTTGCTTCTTGTTGTAATTGCACAATACGATCTATATCCACCAACTCTGGACTTTGCAATTGAGCGTATATCTGCTCTAGTTCTTTGTAAGCTTGTTCAAACGTCATGATCACATGATAGAGAGTCAACAAAATTTTGCAAGTGTATTGAGCAAAATCAAAAAGACATACTCAAAGATATATTGAGCAACAAAAAGTATGTAGAGCTTGTATTTTCTCTGGCATTTGCTACAATTTGGGTGTTATTTTATCTTATGGTTTTGCTATATGGCTATCACAAAAAAAACAGCGTCTTGAACAAAAGCACCTAAAAAAACAACTCCGTCAAAACAAAAAACCGTGAGCAAAAAAACAATTTCTCCCGCTCATACTGAAACAACACATCAAAACAGTATAGTTTTTCGTGGAGTTAAAACGCACAACCTCAAAAATATAGACATTACTATCCCAAAAGACAAACTCATCACCGTAACGTGAGTATCTGGGTCAGGTAAATCTTCTTTTGCATTTCATACTCTCTACAAAGAATGACAATTTCGTTATATTGAGTCTTTGTCTGCGTATTTGAGACAATTTTTTAATCTTGGTGCGAGGCCGGATATTGAGTACAGCGAATGACTTTCTCCCGCTATAGCAATAGAACAAAACAAAAATGTAGGGAATTCTAGAAGTACAGTAGGAACATTGACAGAAATAGATGACTATTTGAGATTGTTATTTGCCAAAACATGACAAGCATATTCGTATGTAACATGAAAACTGATGAAAGCACAAACAATAGAATGAATTATTCAAGATGTTTTTTCTGCATATGGATGAGAAAAAGTTCACCTTCTCAAAGAATCAAAAAAAATCACAGAACAAGTAGAGTTTGATAAATTTTTGAAAAACAATCGTCACAAAGTAGAATGAGGAAAATGATTTACAAGATATTTGGTTGTACCACAATCAGAAAAAGCAGAAGAACTAGAACCTATCGAATTTTTTTATCTAGAAACACCATCAATACCAGCATCATTTTTCCCATTACAACTGTTTGGTATTTATGATCGTGTGACTATAGAACAAAAAAGACAAGCCAGACTCAAAGAAGATATCATCAAAATTTTGGCAGAAGAGAAAAAATTTGGAATCTGGACAGAAGTATCTTGAAACACTGATATTCACCGATATACAGACAAAAACTATTGTGCAGAATCTAACATAGAGTACCCTGATTTTAGTCCGCAACATTTTTCATTTAATCGTGCAGAATGAGCATGTGAGCAATGTCACGGTATTTGAGAAGTTTTGCAAGTAGATATGGACAAAGTGATAGATTCGAATAGTACATATATGAATGCTATTTTGCCATGGAGAGACTCAAGATTGGGACAGACAGTTCTTCTCAAACTTGCACAAAAATACTCTATGGATGAAGATAAAAAGCGATCTGACTTACCAGAACGATTTTTGCAGACAGTGATAGATTGAGACAATGAGTTGTTGAGAATAAACCATGCATGAAAAATTGTCACGATGAAATACATATGAATAGAAGATATTCTCAAGGACCAATATCAACAATGAATGTTAACAGTAGACTTTCAGGCAATGCTAGATATGAAAAAGTGTCCTAGTTGTCAGTGAGCAAAACTCAGAAAAGAAAGTTTGCATTGTATGTTAACAATACCTCATACAGCAACAAATGCAAAATTGCTCACACATACAACATCTTTTCATGAAGCTATCGTCGATGAAGTTGACAAAACAACACTCAAAATAAATATCGCAGAATTACAATATTTAACAATAAGTGATTTGATTTGATTTTTGGAAAAATACAAAAAACATACATCAAAAAACCAAGTATTAGTAGACAGAATTATCACGCCACTGCTCAATAGAGCAAAAACAATTTTGGATTTGTGACTTTGATATCTCTCGGTCACAAGACAAGTTTGAACATTATCTGGATGAGAGCTACAAAGACTAAGACTTGCAAAACAACTTGGAAACAAACTAACATGAATTGTCTACGTTTTGGATGAGCCAACGATTTGATTAAGTGAAAGAGAAATCAAAAAAACAATTGAAGCAATTAGAGATTTACAAAAAATGTGAAATACAATCGTTGTTGTAGAGCATAATGAAGAATTTATTAGAGAATCAGATTGGATTGTAGAGATTGGACCTTGAGCGTGAGATTTTGGATGAGAAGTTGTCTTTAATTGACCATTCGAAGAATTTAAAAAAGTTGACACACTGACTGCACAATACATTTTTGGTAGAAAACACATATTTGTAGACTTTGAACATACCCCTTCCAACAAAAAGATCTCTATAAAAAAAGCAAGCAAACATAACCTCAAAAGTATAGACGTTGACATTCAACTTTGAAGTTTCACAATCATAACATGACACTCATGAGCAGGAAAAACAACATTGATGTATGATACACTTTACAAGTTTTTGGATGAAAAACAAAAATATATACAAAGTTATATTAGACTACAACTTCTCAAACAATGAATGTCTCGACAAGAAATCTTGACGGCACCCGTCATGCAAAAAGAACAATATGAACATTTTGAAAACGTTGCAAAACAAGAATTTTACAAAGAAATATGAGTAGAAACTATTACTGGATACGACAACGTAGAACATGTATTGTATGTTGATCAAACAAGTATTTGAAAAACACCAAGAAGTTGTCCATCAACATTTATTTGAGTCTTTGATGAAATTAGAAAATTGTACGCATGAGCAAATGAAGCAAAATACTTGTGATTTTCATCAGGACACTTTTCGTTCAATTCAGCAAAAGGAGCATGTCCAGAATGTAAAGGATATGGATACAAAAAAATTGAATTACAATTTTTGCCAGACACATATGTCGCATGTGACTTATGTAAATGAAATAGATACAAACCAGAAATCATCGACATCAAACGAAGAGCAAAAAGTATTTCTGAAGTATTGGACATGTACGTCAAAGATGCACTCGTGTTTTTTAAAGATATGCACCATATTTCAAAGGATTTGCAATTGATGGTAGACATTGGTTTGTGATATCTCAAAATGTGACAACCAGCACATACTCTATCTTGAGGAGAAAGTCAAAGACTAAAACTTGTCAAACATCTTTTGAAATCATATAAATGACACGTTTTGTACTTTCTGGATGAACCGACGGTATGACTACATCCAGATGATATTTCAAGACTCCTTGCAGTACTCAAAAACTTCTTAGACAATTGAGATACCATACTAATGATAGAACACGACAAAGAACTATTGACTTTCGCAGACAATATAATTAACTTGGATAACTGACATCTTGTAAAATAAACGTCATAGCAATCAGATTTTATTCTTTTTCACTATATTTATGCAAAAACAAACACTCTCACCTGTTGATTACTACAAATTAGCATTCAAAAAATGGACTGACTTTGATGGACGTGCAACAAGTCCAGAGTATCGATATTTCGCTTTATTCAATTTTATTTTAGCAATTGTTGCTAGTATAATTGATGGAGTAATAGGAATCGAACTAGGAGGACAACCAATATGAATTATCTACATATTATTGTTGTTAGTTACTCTAATTCCTTCAATTTCTGTGGGAGTAAGAAGATTGCATGATATAAACAAAAGCGGACGACGACTTTTGATAGCACTAGTTCCTTTAGTTTGAGGAATACGATTGATTGTTTTGCTTGCATCTGCAGGAACAAAATGACCAAATACATTCGGTCCAGATCCTAAAGATACAAAAACTATAGTAGAATGAGAAGTTGAAGAAGAAAAAACAGAAGACGCAGAATAATAAATTTTAAAACTAGTATAAAATGAAAAAAAAGAATTCACTCTGACCTTTTTGATATTTTTTGTTATGATTCAAGAAATGGCAGGTATTTCAGTGACGTGCTTCACGTTCTGAATATTGGTGGTTCTATCTATTTAGTAATATTGTTTATGCAATACCTACAATATTTGATGAATATGTTATTAGTATATATTGAGAATTAACAATATTTGAAGAAATAATCTCTACATTTATATGACTGTATTTTTTGGCAACAATAGTACCAACATTGGCTATTACTGCAAGAAGATTGCACGATACTAATAGAAGTGGACGACGGATAGCAATATTATTAATTCCATTTATTTGACCGATATGGTTTATAATACTACTAATATTACCAGGGACAAAATGACCAAATGATTATGGAGAAGATCCTTTGGAAGAGCAAAAAAATAAGAAGATAGACAAAGCAGAAAATATGATTTCATAGATAACACATAATACATTCTATAGTTTCATTCAAACATATTAATAGAAGTTCAGCAAAATTAAGACTTTTGCTTGAACATTTTTTTAAATAATTTTTTTTCTAAATTAAAAAAAACAATTTATGACAAAAAAGGGAACTTGTCTACTAGAATAGATATTATTCTTTCTTTCGAGACTTGTTGTTCTTCTGGAGAAAGAGACAATCATTCGTAAAATGTTATAATATCAACAATTCTATGATAACTAGCAAAATCTACTGTTGTTTTAAAAAGGTATTCTGACCATTGTCCACAATGCATTACTCTATCCAATATTCATTCTTTTTCTGCATTAGGCAAATCTTTTAAGAAAAAACTTTGTAAATTGCTCTCTAGCTCATCATATATTCGATCTATAGAGTTTGTACTTTCTTTACCACTAAGATAATCTTTATAAGACAAGGTATTTAACAAGAGTTTTTTGTATCTTTTTCGTTGATGTAAAGAAAAAGATTCTAGTAAATTAGTTGACTGATAGCATCAAGCTGTTTCTGTGTATGTTCTTCTAGATCACGTATCTAAATAAATATGTGAAAATGTGGGAGACTTCTTCGGTCAAGATAAAACGGTTGTTGGATATTCTCTAGAAAATTGTAAAGAATTAAAATATTGTAAGGATGCCTCATACTTACGCTGGAGATCGTCAGTATAAAAATTTCATCAAAAAAGCAATGAATCTATAGTTGTATGATCAACTAACGCCAAAAACTCTTCTAGGGAACAATGAAGACTATTATTAAAAGACTCTAATCCAAAAGTGTTGCTGTCAACAAATATATCAGTATTTTGGTGAGTCATAAATCCAATATTTTTTCAACTAATCTTATCAAGACCGACAACTATAAAGGAAGTACAGTTTGCAAGAGATGTAGTATACATAGATTTTGAAGATACCTTAGTGATAGAATAACAATGTTTTACAAAAAAATGAGTATTTTCATTCTCATTATAAAAATCACAGTGTATAGGTGATTGGCGAGCAATTAACTTATCAAAAGATTTTTGCATAAACATTGTTCATCGATCGCATTTTTCCTTAGGGTCTTCTCTATCTGTTTGAATATATGCACTATTTATTATATTTTTGTTCATACAATAAGTTTATATAATTGTAAGAAATGTGTCAAAAAAAATACAACTTACAAATCTATTCTACCATTTTTCTTCACTTTCACGTCTTTTCAATCTTTCACAATTTGAGCAAAAGCGGTTCAACGTCTTTTTCAACTGAATCTTCGTGAATACCGAGCTGAAGAGCAATAGTTTTGAGTCAGACTGCTCTGTTGTGAGACAAAAGAATATCAAGGTATTGTTTGTGCAAGGGAGTAATTCATCCATCATCTATATCTAACCAAATAGCACACTCCTCCCACACCGAGTCAGTAAGTCTTTTTTGATTATGAGATACCAAAAAGTCCCTTATTTGGATACACAGATTGTGAATCTCTCTAGGAACTGCATCTACTTTGTTTGCAATATTTTCTATCAACAACATATCATAATCTACAACATATTGTGTCAAATATCTTTGGACAATTGCGTGTTTTTCTGGGATTGTATAATGCGTAAAATGAAATTTATAAATAAACCTATTTTTGAGTGGTTCAGATAACGACTCCATTTTGGTAGTTGCTCAAATCAATGTAAATTGTTTGAGAGGCATTCTGATATTTCACCCATCAGGCATCACCATATCAATCGCAAAATCTTCCATAGCGGTATAAAGCATTTCTTCTAGGTTAGGTTTTAGTCTATGAATTTCATCAATAAACAAAACATCATATTCACCAATATGTGTCAATAATGATATGATATCTGCAGGTTTTGTAAGGGCATACCCAGTTACAATATGTAATTCTGCTGGCAATTCTTTTGCAACAATAGATGCAAGTGTCGTTTTTCCAAATCCGCTATTTCACGCAAACAAAATATGTCACAATGCAGCCTTTCTCTTTTGAGCACTGATGATAGCTTTGTGAACAATACGTTTTATATTTTCTTGTCATACAAAAGCGTCAAGACGAGTTGGTCTTGGTACATCAAATCATGGAGTAGTAGTTTTTTCTATACGTTTGATTTGCATACGAGTACGATATCATAAAAAAAGCAATACTAAACAGTAGTCAGCGTCAAACAAAATGCAAGATTAAGTAACAGAACATATCATCATTATAGGACATATTATTTTACAAAAAGATACATTTGTGTATACTTATGCAAAGTTATATTTTGTTTTTCACTTTTTGATATGGTACAAACAACAACACAACAAACAACTACCCTACCAGTCCTTATAGTCTGAGCGTGAATAGAATGACTCATATGTTGATTGTTTTTGCAAAAATACAATGTAGAATATGTCATTATAGACAAAAACGAAGAAGAACGTGAATCAATAAACTACATAGTCTTGCAACCAAAGATTTTGAGTTTACTAGCAACACTAGGAATAAGTCAAGAAATTTGTGAAACATGAATTTCATACACAAATTTTGATATTTATCAAACAACGTTTTCAAAAACAATACCACTTACTACACTAACAACACAATACCATTTACAGTCACCAAGCGAATTTCCTCATCCTATAGCAATCAAATATACAGATCTCCGAGATATTGCATTTGCAAGTTTAGATGGTGATATTTTACGGGAACACGAGTTACTAGATTGGAACCAAAGATCTGATATGGTATTGGCATCGTTGTGTACGCAATGAGAAAAAAAAGTACAAAAGTATAGTTTTTTGTTGGGGTGTGATGGAAATTACTCAAGCGTAGCACAATGCATTGAACAACAAAAACCAAGTCAAACCGATACAGAATATAACACAACAACATTTTGTTACAAAACAATTCCTTGGAAACAAAACGAAACAGAAAAAGAAACCGAAAAAGAAACCGAAAAAAAGACAATATCTGACACGGTGTACGATATAACACAAAACACAGATCACATATCTATGCACATACATCCAGACTTTGTTTGTTCACACAAAGTACTTCTCACACTAGACACGCAAACAGAAAAAAGTACTTCAGTTTCTTATAAAAGTTTTTTGTGTCAAACAACAATTTATACACAAAAAAAACAAGCTTCTCATATACAAAGTCTTACAAGCTTTCTGGAAAAAATATGACTTGGTTACTGAGAAGAACTGGAAATATTAGAACAAATTAAGACAAATAGCTATACTCGTTCTCTACCACAAAAGTGACGTGTCATAACACTATGAAAAGCCTATGCACAACATGAAGACATACTTGATCAGGATATGAGTCTTGCAGTATACGACATTGCAAATTATACACGAAAGCTAGCAGCATACATAAACACTACTCTCAAACGAGAAACATTTCAATCATACATATATGAACGTAGTACATATACAAAACAACATATGCAAGCCCAAAAAGTCTTCTTAAATACACTTCAGACCAAAAAACCACTTTTCGATATCTGACCATTGCATACAATGTACCAGAATCATCAAAAAAAAGCATTACAATCACCAGCTGTCAGAAATAATTTTTTGCGTATGTATATGGTTTTGGATGAACAACATGAAGAAGACGATTATTTTGACAATGTATATCCAGGTTTTTTGTGAATATTGTATAACAAAGATGGTGTCGGACTACGACAGTGATTTGACTTTATGAATTGACCACAAGCTGGTAGTACTATGCCACCAGGATATGTTGTGCAAAAAATGAATGAACCAAAAGTCTATCGAAAAAGATTGCTTTATACGGACAAACATGTACTATTTGTCTTTATATGACAAGATGGAAAAGTCGATCAACGCATACAAGCTATTTATGATTCTTTGGTTGAAACATATGAGAAATATTGTGATATTTATATCGTAACGAACAATTATGATATACAATCACATGATGCATTATCTCATATACTCTGAGATCCAGACGCTAGCCTACACAAAACCTGTAAAGCACAAAAGGCAGCAATGTATCTTGTACGTCCAGATGAAGTTATAGCACGAAGATCATTATGACTCAATCTGTCTGCATTTGCATCATATGCACATACAATTTTTGTTTTTTAGAAGATATATGTGAAGTTATTTGGGACAAAACTTTTTGACTAGTTCAAAAATTATATATTATATTGCTTCAAGTATTGAGCAAATATATGCAGATACAAAAGCCACAACAATTATAGAAATTGGCCCATGAAAATGAGCAATTACCAAAAAAATTTATACAATACCAGATATATTTGTTGCAATCGAAAAAGATACAACATTGATTTCAAAGGTTGAAGGTATTTTTGCGAATGTCTCTGAAGATAGCACAAACCCAGCAACACAGATATGTATTAATGAAGACATACTTACATGTGATATGTGAGAAGTACTCTCTTCATATAATACAAACAAATCTAAGACCGTTATCGTTTGAAATTTACCGTATTACATAACCTCCCCTATTTTGAGAGCATGTTTTGCTACACCAAAATGACAAGAACATCACAGTGAACGTAGCACATCAAATGGCGATATAACACATCAAGATTCTTTTGCAGCATGATTTTTTATGATGCAAAAAGAAGTAGGAGAAAATATAAAAACAGATACTGAAAAAAAATCTTTTTTGTGGTGGTTGATAAACTACGATAATGTAGTTGTGTACAGAAAAACCGTACCTGCAAAAGCATTTCGTCCAGCACCCAAAGTCACTAGTTGCTTGATGCATATTATACCATACGTCACATATCCCACAGCACGTCCACGCCGGTCAGCAATGATATTTTTTTTGGAACACGTAAGTTTATATACAAGAAAAACGCTAGGAAAGATAAGCAAAATCCTAGCGAAAAAGTGAATTGAAATTGATTGTCCAGAACATATAGCATCCAAAAGATTGGAAACATGTACATGGGAAGATTTATGTATTTTGTGCAACAAGTTGTAGTTCATATGCTTGTGACATATTTGCATCATGTAATTCTTGTATCAATGAGTTATATTTAGTAAATCAAGCAGAATTTAGTCACAAAAGAACACTGTATAAAGATGAATCAAAGATTGCTTCCACATCTTGTTCATATCAAAGTCAATCTGTTGGTTGTTGCCAAGAAACAATTGAGAATGTATCATCTTTAACTAAAAGATCAATCAAGGCTGGTCACATTTG
This sequence comes from uncultured Candidatus Peribacteria bacterium, assembly GCA_964526045.1. GTDB lineage: Bacteria > Patescibacteriota > Gracilibacteria > Absconditabacterales > Absconditicoccaceae > CAZGIF01. The sequence goes on from CAZGIF010000005.1 coordinate 106,848, forward strand.
TAATGATTTTTGTATTGGAGTAGATTCTGTCTTATTTTCTCGTTCCTGACAAAGATATAATATACTTATTGCAAATTTGTTTGTATGGGTTTGTTCTTGAGACAAGACATGATAAGAAACAGTTCTTTGTCATCATTGCTCTTGCTTGCATACATCATTTCTCAAGAAATTATACAACAAGACATTTTTATCACCTCATGAAGCAAGAACGTCTTGTGGAGGAACAAATGTTTCCAAAGATGTATCTGAAGTGGTTGATGGTAATGAGTCCAACCTTGAAGGATTGTTGTTTTTTTGTGCTAATGCAGACAAAAACAATTGAAACTGACCATTGTACAAACGTATTCCTGTATCTGTTGTCTCTGTGTTTCGATCAGATCAAGCACGTATTTCAACTCCTAACATATCCAAAGAAAATATTTTTTCTGACTGCGATGGAGTCGCAGCTTGTTGAGGACGTTCACCCAAATAATGATAGCGAAGCAATGCAACGAGCTCTTTGATATTTTTTGCAGTATCTGTTGTTGTATCTGACATACCTGCAATTTGTTTTTCTAACAATGCTACAACATTTTTTGTATATGTTTCTCTTTTTGTTTCTTCTTCTGCAGCAATTCTAGTTTCTACTTGTTTGTACATAGCAGTTACTTGTTCATTTGAAGGAACTGGAGCAATAGATGATGGAGATGGTGATGTAGGAAATGGAGAAGTTGCTTGTGCTATAGTTTGAGAAACAGCCTTTGTTTTTTGCAAAAAAGCATCACTATCCAAAGCGTCTTTTGTTTTTTGGTCAGAACATACTCCATCATACAACAAAATAGCCTGACTTTGATCAAGATAACAACTATTGATATATGTTCGATCTGTATATGAGCATGTGTCAGCTGTACATGTACTTATACTCGCACCACACACAGGCGCATATGATGATGGACAGACATCGTATCCAGAAACAATTCAAATATTCATACTTATTACTACTGTAGCTACAAACAATGACACTGCTCCGATTTTTTTTGTTGAAGGAAATTTCATTTATACAAAAATATCTAAAAATACATCTTACCTATATACATACTTCATTTTGGATATAATGCAAGACAAACATATCTTTGGAGCTGTAGATTGTTTGTACAAAAAACCAATTTGCTATATAATGAATTTGATTTATCAAAATTATTAGATGGTAGATACTATTTGGCAAACTATACAACAATATCTCAACACAAATCATTTCGCAGAAATGAGTGTTGTCGTTTTGATGATTATTGTAATTGTATGACTCGTAAGAATGGTAAAGCAACCAGTCATAGTCTGATATGTTCTTGCATGAATCATTTTGGGTCCTGAAGTACTCAACGTAGTAACATCAGAATACGCATTTGCATCATTTGGACATATTTGAGTTTCTCTCTTGATTTTTTTGGTAGGAATGTGACTCAACCCCAAAATAATAAAAGAACTATGACCAGTAGCGCTAGTTTGAGGAATAAGCAAAATCTGTATCATTTCTTTTTTGTGATTTTTTTTGGCACAACGGTTATGATTTTGATGAGCAGAGTCGTTGTTTTTATGATTATCTTTGTCTTTTAGTAGCACAATTGTTGTTGTAAAACTATTGTCAGATACGTGAGAAAATACTGCACTATACGGCAAAATCGTATTAGCTATTTTGTTAGTACAAGACGTACTTGCAATGATTGCACTTATGCGAATATGAACATTATGAGTAACAGATGGAGAACATATGGGAGTCCTACTCCTCTCTTTTGCAAAAGCAGCAACATTGTTAGTATGAATTTATTGTATTGGTAACTATATTTTACCAAAGCTTACACAAAAAATCGCACAAAGTGAAGAGTATTTATTTATTTTTTCATTTGGATGGTGTCTTGCAATTTCAACGCTATTTGATATTGCAGGATTTCCTATGGAAATATGAGCATTGGCAGCATGAGTTGCACTCGCAAGCTCGCCATTCAAACATATTATAATCAGTAAACTAAAAGCAGTCAGAGATCTTTTTATTGCAATCTTTTTCTTTTATTTGGGAGAACAAATTCGTTTTGGTCCACTAATATGACAACGGTCAACAATCCTCATTTTTTCTGTATTCATTTTGATTATACGTCCATTGATTATTATGATTATAATGGGAAGTATGTATTATAAAAAAAAGAATTTCTTTTTGACGTGAATTACCCTCTCACAAGTCAGTGAATTTGCACCCATCATTATAGCACTTTGACTCACAACATGAATACTTACAAACACACTACTGCTGTCTATCGTCACCTCAGTAAGCCTCATTACCATGATTTGATCACATTATTTATATACCAACAAAAACAATTTATACAAAGTTAGTAAAAAATATCTCTGACGATGTGAACGTCGTGGTCACAAAAAAGAAGATCTTCACAAAAAATATCGTACAACGAGTTGACCCGATGTTATTATTTTTGGGTATGGAAATATATGAGAAAAAATAGAAAAAGTAATAAAACAACAATCAAAATCTTATCTTATTATAGATGCTGACCCAGAAGCAATCCGTCAGTTAGAAGAAAAAGATGTCTGGTGTATGCATGGAGATGCAAACGAAGTTGATTTATTTGATCCAGAAAACGTTGATATTAGAAATGTATGACTTATTATAAGCACAATACACGATTATGATGGAAGTATGACTATTATCAATACATTCAAAAGACGTAACCCAAGCTGTTCAGTCGTTGTTTTTTCTCACGAGAGTGAAGATGCAATCAAATTGTATGAAGCATGAGCGGATTACGTTATCATACCTCACGATATTGGTGCACACCATACAATCATGCTGTTGGAAGAACACCATCGAGATGAAGAAAGACTCATCAAAGAAAAACTCAAACATATACAACGCTTACATTCATAATTATATATATATAAACCGCTATGTGAATTCTAAAAAACACAACTGTTGGACGCTATATCACACAATGATATACAACCCTCACCTCTCGTATTGCAAAAACAATACATAGTGTTTTTCAATGAACTCCATCACGCAACAATGCCACAACAAAAAATATCGAAAAAAGGCTCTCTACACAAAAGTCAGTTGAACAGAACTCACAAAAAGAAAAAACATCAGAAAAAGAAGAAGTAGGAGATACACAACAAGAAAAAACGACACATAGCACAACAGAGCAACAGTCAGAAAAGTGAGAAAAATCAGAAACATCAAAACAAGAAAAAACAAAAGAAAAACAATGAAAAAAGAAAACGTCATTTTGGTGATGAATCAAAAATCGACGAAAGAAAAAACGTAGAAAGCGAAAAGAATCTCTTCGATGAAAACAAGATAGAAAAGATCCAATAGCATACATTGCCAATCTAAAAAAATCATGACGTGATATGTACTGAGCTACAACAAAACTATGAGCAATGTTAGAAGAAATGTCTTGGCTCAAGGATATTCCACTCAATGTAAATAACTGAAAGGGACTATTTAATGATAGACCGAGTTGAACTGCATGATACTATGCCTGAACTTTATCTTTAGACAACCGTATCAAAAATTTATTTTTGAGACTGTTTTTATGAAAAAGAAAATATGATCTAGATGCACATATTCCCATAGAAATAAATGTCCTAGAAAACAATGAACTTGTAACATTACACGAATATACTCACGCCTCTGTCATGGCAGTACAAGAAACACTGAGACAGTACGAGTCACTAGACAAAGAAGAAAGGAAATCTTTTTTTGAACAGAAAGATTCATACACACACTCTCTTTCGTCTCCAGAAACAATAGAACAACAAATAGATGCAAACAAGAAACTTGATAAAATTCAAGATTTTCTCAAAAAGAATTATGATCTATATGTTGATATTGTGGAAGATGTGGAATATGAACTTATCATCAATGCATGTGAAGAATATGACCAACTTGATTTACTCCAAAAGGCTACAAAAGAAAATGAAGAATCTTTTTATATAAACAAGAGTAAACTTTTAAAGTTAGCAAAAAAAAATAAAAAGTTTCACAAAACTCTTGAAGACATACTCATGCCTCCTGTAGATTATCATATAGAAAAGGATGAGCTTCTCACATGTGCATTCAGCTCACCAAAACACCAAATTGCATTCAGATTTATAGACTATGATGTCAATTGAGAAACAAAAAGTCTTTTGGAATATATACAAGAACTTACCAAAAAACTTATAAATAAACCATGTGATTCTCTTGTATCAGAACTTGAAGTCCCAATGGAATTAGAAAAAATATCTGAAGAAGAACTAGCAGAAATGGAAAAAGAGATGGAAAAAGAAATGGAAAAAGAAATGCAGGAAGAATCACAAAAACAAGAAAAATAGAACATTGTAATTTACTACACAATAAATAAAAATAACATACAAGTCGTATGTTTATTCTCCCAATCACATGATAAAAGAAGAAGCACAGCTCCAACTCTTCCCTCCCTCGTCAGGTGTCTATCTTTTCAAAAATAAAAGAGGTGTCATTTTGTATATTTGAAAAGCGAAAAATCTATCCAAAAGAGTGTCGCAATATTTTTCTCCGTGATCAGTTCGAAAGCAAGAAATGGTTATGGAAGCAGACAAAGTAGAATTTATCACAACATGATCAGAAGCATGAGCATTGTATTTGGAAGAAAATCTTATCAAACAACACAAACCAGAATACAATAGACTACTAAGAAACAACTCACAATACGTTTATATCAAAATTACACATGAGGTTTTTCCTCAAATTTTCTTGGTAAGAAAAAGAAGAAACGACAAAGCAATATACATTGGACCAAAACACAATTCTAAAGCACTCAAAAAACTACTCGCGTATTGCAAAGAATATTTTCAGCGAAGATGATGCAAAACGGCACAATTCCGTCAATGAAAAGTGTGTTATGAATTTCATTTCAAAACGTGTAAATGACGATGTGTACGAAATAAAAAAGAAAAACCAGCGTGACTTGAAGACGAACAAATCTCCCCAGATGTTTATAAAGACATCATCAAATCTATAAGCAGTTTTTTTAAGTGAAAAACCAAAGAACTCAAAGACAAAATTTTTGCAGATATACAAAATTGTATTGAGACACAAAATTTTGAACGAGCGCAACAACTCAAAAGCATATATACAAGTATTGATTGATTTATTGAAAAGCAAAATGTTGTTTTGGAAAAACCTATTGATTGTACACTCTCATACGTCACGTGTGTGCAAGATCGATATGTATTCTGTTTAGTTACAATAATTGATTGAAAAATTATTGATATTGTGAGAGAGAAGAAATCTACTCATGATATACAAATTACATGACTCATGCTTGCACTAGAACAAGAAGCAAATTGTACATTTGATCGATATATTCCTGAGTCTTTTCAACAGCCACTCCAAAGAGAGTCGCTTCTACAAACAGAAGCATCAACATTTCCTCTTGTATGATTTTGCGCACCAACAGGCAAGTTAACAAAAAAACTATGGTGACATATTGCTCCTACAATCGATCGCACTATCCAATCATTTATTAGTTCCGATTCCTTGGAGTCACAAAGCGTTATGAACTCACTTTTACAAACAATCCAAACAAGATATTGACTTATGTCATATCCCTACCGTATAGAATGTATAGATATTTCGCATTTGAGTGGGTGACGAATTTCTTGAGGACTCTCCTGTATGGTTTGAGGAATCCCCTATCCCAAATGATATCGTCAGTACAAGATTTGAAAACTTACTGGTAAAGCCAAAAACGATGATTATGCAAATCTCAAAGAAATTATTATTAGAAGATTTAAATTAACAAAAAATCAAACGGACATAGATGTAAGTATCTCTTCCATGCTCCCAGATGTTTTTATTTTGGATTGATGAAAGTGACAGATTTGAATATTAGAAACTATTCAAAAAGAGTTTCCTTTTTTTGAACAAATAAGACAAACGGTAGACTTTATTGCACTATGAAAATGAGAAGCTAGACAAACTGCATCTATTGGAAATGCATCACGTAGGGACAATCAACATGATATTGCGGAAACTATATACAAACAGCACTCTGAACGATGACTTTTAGAAAAAAAACTGATCTACGATGAAGCAGATCAATTGATAGTACGTTGTAGAAATGAAGCACATAGATTTGCCAACAGATACAGAAAAAAGCAAATGAGCCAAGAACGAAAATAATGAGCAAGAAAGAGAGAAGCAAGAAATAAGAAAAGTACGAAAAGAGAAAAATACAAAATACAATCAAGAATTAACCTTTTCTTTGTTCTATTTTTTCCAAAACCACAGTATAATCATGTGCAAGATTTTTATTGTTTTTCATCTTTTTTCCAAAATTGTTGCAAGCATAGATAACAGTTGCATGGTTTTTTCATCCAAAATAATCTCAAATTCTTTCTAATGTTCGATTAAAATATTGCTTTGCAATTACCATAAGCATTTGTCTTGCTTGTGTGATTGATTTATTTCTTTTTTCAGATTTTAGGTCACTAACAGAAATACTATAATACATACTAACAAATTCTACTATTTTTCCAAACGACATAACAGACCTCGTATTGAGTTCACTAATATCTTCAATAGTCGCTGGTGAATTTTCTTGCGCATGATAACCTAAAGTTTGCAGACACAAATAAATACCATCTTCTGAGATATCAGCTCATGTAAGTTTCTTTCTTGTCAAAACGATATTGAGTGCTCATTCCAATTCTCTAATATTATTTGTAATATGTTTTGCTAAGATTGACAACAAATCAAAATCAATATGTTCTCATTTTTGTCTACATTTTTCTTGCAATATTGCATGTCTTGTTTCAAAATCTGGAGCTTGAATATCTGCAACAAGTCATTTAGCAAAACGACTTTTTAGTCTCGCTTCTATATTAACCAAATCTTTTGGTGGTTGATCAGAACTCAAAATAATTTGTTTATTTCTCATCACAAGTTCATTGAATATATCAAGAAATACTTCTTGTGTTTTTTCTTTGCCAGCCAAAAACTGAATATCATCCAAAATTAATACATCTACTGAAGACAATTGGGACTTCAATTTTGTCAGTTTATTTTTTCTAATTGCAGAAACGATTGCATCTATAAGAGTGGTACCTGGCATATACAAAACCGTCTTTGATGTTGTTGACAAAATATGTTGTCATATTGCTTGAAGACTATGAGTCTTTCATAATCCAACTCCTCCATACAAAAACAATGGATTATATACCATTCATGGTTGCTCAGACACAGCCTTTGCAGCAGAAAGTGCGAAGTTGTTATTGGTACCAACTACCATTGCATCGAACGTAAATTCTGGTCTAAGTTTGATACCAAATTCATTTGCTAGGTCGAGAGAAATACTATCTTTTTGATATGTTTTGATATCTTGCTTTGCTACAGCAACGTTAAATAACTTTTGCATATCAAGCATCAAATCATTTTTGGTTTTCTTTTGAAAATCAGCAAATATATGATATGTAATCGAATACTGAGGATTAATTGTTGCTTTTATAGATTTGGTCAAAGACTTATGAAAGAACTTTTTGATTTGTGTTAACAAAAATTCATTTGAAATTCAAATATGAACGTCTTGTTTTTTTTCATCAATTGACAAAATTCATGTTTTAGACAAAAAAGATATAATCTTTTTTTGATCATGTTCTCTTGAGAGATGTTCAATAACAGTTTGTCGCATTGAGCGTAGGGTTTCCTTTTCAGACTCAGAATAATTAACTATCATATCGAACAACATAGAGGCTCATTGTACTTAAGAATAAAATAGTTTATTTTGTGCGGGCGATTTCTTTGAGTAATAGTGTATGTATATTCTTTTGCACACTTCAATCAAGAGACAAACTCTTATAAAATACTTCTTGTAAATGTTGCATACTGTCTATTGATAGTTGATAGTTATCAACCAAAAATTCTCGATCCATAGGGATTCACGAATGTCGCACATAGATATATTCTAGTAGTGATTGAACAAAATCTCTTCACTCACGTTGGACTATATCATGTATATCATTTTGCCTACGTATATGCAAGGCAGCATTTTTTTGTTCTGATATCTTTTGTATTCTACTTTTAGCAAGAGACATATTGATTAATGAAAACACTGCAAAATATACAATCACTGCGCATCACGCAAGCACTAGGAATCATCACATAAACAAAGCAAATTGTATAGTCATAAAGTCTGGCATACTTTGTATCATCCTCATCACATCTCGAAAAAAATAAAACTTGACGTATAAGAAAAACATTAAACTTAGACTTTTTTAGAGTAATAATCACAACAGTACACACACACCACAAAAAAGTAAAATATATTGCATATACGAAGAAACGTAATATCTCATAGAAAATGGCAAAGAAATAGCTCCTTGTGTATACGAATCGAGTATGGTCGTCTGAGCTCAAGGATCAATACTTTGTATAATTGCAGGATCTACAATAGAAAGAACTGGTATTCAATTTTCTAATAGCACAGTACCATCAGGATAACGAACACTAGCTCACTTTTCACTTCACAATCAAAGTACATACATATCAAAGGGTACACGATTTCACGACAAAGCAATATCACCTCAATCAGTAAACAATAGTGCAATATCTGCAGGTTGAGCATTGAGAGCAAAAAGATCAAGTGCTTGTCAAATATTTGTTCATCATCATGGCAACATAGAAGTATGCATAGCATCAATATAATCCAAAAACAATCATGAATTGATTGTTGGAGGAACGTAATAGCTGGCTCTTTGTGAAAAAATTATTGCTCATCGCGCAACCCCAGGCTGTGCAGCAACCATGTCAGGCAACATTTTTTTGACAACGTCTAGTCTAGACATTATTCATTCAGGAGTTTGAATATCACGAGTATTCATACTATGAGATACATCAATCAACGCAACAATAGTTCAGGGTTTTGTATCATGTCAAAACAAAAAAAACAATCATACCCCAAAACAAGTCACACAAGCGAGAATCAAACATCCTATAGAAAACATACGAATATGTGCATAATTTTTTCACAACATCATAAGCGTAGGCAAGTAAAAACTAAATAATGCACAAGCACAACTTGTATGCAAGCAAAAAAACACTATATGTAGAGTATTATATATTTTTATTTTTCTATTGTTTTATGAAACGACTTATAACGTTGTTATTTGTATTTTGTCTTGGTGTATGATGAGCATTTTTGTATATACAAACCAAACAACAGCAACAACAAACCTACATCAAAACAGTACAACAAGCAATCGTTACTCGCCTTGAGCAAACACAACAACTTTCAACAGCTACTATGAACATACAACAAGTATTAGAATGAAAAAAATCTCAAACTGACATTATTCCGGCATGGTGAGTCGACGATGTCATATCAGACTTTCTCTTCAAAGATGAATTGATGTTAATCTTGGATGCAGATATCACAGCATGATATGATCTCAAAGACATTACACAATCATGAATTGTGATTACGCCAGACAATCAGGTAACACTTTTTTTGCCAGAGGCAAAGATTTTGACAGTATGACTTAGCAAAGACACGCAAGCGCTTGATAGAAAATTATGACTCCTTACCAAATGAGACATTAAACTTGAATCTGAACTAAGAGCGCAAGCTTTGGAATTGGTACAACAGCAAGCATTATCGTGATGAATTTTGGAACAAGCACGTCAATGAGCTAGCAAAGCATTTCAAGATCTCTTGTCTCCTTTATGATTGGACGTTGTCATTCAAACAACAACCTCAGAACCTACATACACCCCACAATAAGCATTATATATTTTTTTTGATGAACTGTTCTCGCTCTTGGACAAAGCATTTTTGTAAATAATCAGCATCTGGGATAGTATTGTTTTTTGTAATCTCAGTAACTTTCTTTTTGTTTGTAGAAACATAGACCTTTTTGAAACTACGTCAAATCATCAGATTTGTATCGCACGTAGATTGAATATGTCCACATAGTCTTTTTTTGAGTCAGTGTCTTGCTACTGCAGACCTATACAACAGACGTGGTAAGGTAACACTTATTTGATTAAACTGTTTGTTCGGATATTGTTTTATCCAAAAAAATGCATAATGAGACGTATAATAAACAGACCTTTGCTTGACTATATACTGAACATCCTTTCCTGTCAGTCTAAATTTTTTTGCTAACATATCGTATAAAAAGAATAAATCTGACCCTCGTCATGCCCGAGAGAGAAGTTGTATATTTGAGCTACATTTTGGGTAAAGTTTTGTAGAGTGTACGCCAATTATCTTGCATGTGAGACACAAGTTCTTCCAAAGTAATTCATCTTAACTCAGCAACAAAATCATATGTATGAGCAACAAACGCAGGTTGATTTTGCTGTTTTCTAACGAGCTGAGGAGACAAATAAGGAGCATCTGTTTCCAAGACACACTGCTCTATTGGCGTCAAGAGACAACTTTGTCTTATATCATCAGCTTTTTTGTAGGTAATATTACCTGTATATCCAATAAAACAGCCTGGAATCAATTCCAAAGTTTTTTGTGTTTCTTCAGGACCATATGACCAACAATGAAAATAAAATGTACAATTTGGAAACTTTTGTGCAATGCGCATTGTTTCAGCTCGAGCACTTCTCGTATGTACAATTATTGGAAGGTGTAGTTTTTGTGCCAAAAGACATTGTGCCTCAAAATACAAACACTGATCTTCAAGTGGTGGATTATCTGGATAATGTAAATCGATACCACACTCCCCTATTCAAACAATAACGTGTGAATGTTTTGTATATAAAGATTCCAATCATACAACTAAAGACAACAAATCACTATCTGCATCTTTGATTCGACGAGGGATCGATGGAATATTACAAGGATGATACCCAATTGTAGCAAGAACTTCAAGATCTGGATACAGAGAAGATGACTCATATGCTATATCGATACCATTTTTGTTGTACTCATCATTGACTCAGATATTTACAAGTCACTGTCATCACACTTTGACAAACATTTCCAATAATTTTCTCCACTCAACAAATAAATCGGGACAGTTAAGATGTGTGTGAAAATCATACATACAAAAAATACAAAAAATACAAAAAAACTAGATTGCAATCAAGTATTATATACATATCAATTCTATAGACGTTTGCAATTTTAATTTTTACTGTTTTGATGGAAATAATAGATACTATACGATTGTCTGTTGCAGCATATGCGGATACAATTATTTGAGTTGTGATTGGAATACTCTCATTTATGTTCTTGGTTATTATTCACGAACTGTGACATTTTTTGACAGCAAAAAAAGCCTGAGTCAAAGTTTTAGAATTTGGAGTGTGAATACCACCAAAAGCTATGACTCTTTGGACTGATGCATCTTGAACAGAATATACTCTCAATTGGATTCCACTTGGAGGATTCGTGAGACTCAAAGGAGAAGACCCGGCAGATACAGAAGATTTTAATGCGCCAGATAGTTTTATCAGTGCAAAACTATATCGAAAAATCATCATATTACTTGGAGGTATTTTTGTCAACCTTGTGTTTGCTTGGTTGGTACTGACATGACTATTTGCAACAGGAACACAACCATTTATGGTTATCCCTCAATCACATCCTGCAGCAGAACTCAATAGTTACCTTATACCAACTGTACAAAAACTTGCAAAAGAATGACTATATACACCTACAAATGAAGTCACTATACTTGAAGTTGCATCATGATCTCTTGCGAGCAAAGCATGATTTGTATCTTGAGATATTATAACACGCATCGACTCTACACCAGTAAATTCAGTAACATTGACAGATGTTTTACAACAAAAAGTCTGACAGTCATTTGAAGTGTGATATACACACAACAACCAACCAACGACTACCACAATAGTTTGTCCAGAAGATACATGTGTCTTATGAGTAGCAATCGACATTCCATCTCTTCGTGAAGTATCAATACAATTTCCTCTTACCCAAGCAGCATGAGTTGCATTCGACGAAATGATCACACAAGCGCGTCTTAGTTTTGAAGTATTAGGAAAGTTTGGTAAAAGCATTGTTACTTTCAACAGAAAGTGATTAAACGAGTCAGTACAAAACTTTTCTTGACCAATATGAGCAATGAGAATATTTGTTGACCTAACAGACAGAGACAATATTGACCAATTCTTTATGTTTGTAGCATTAATATCACTTGCTTTATGAGTATTTAACCTTTTGCCAATACCAGCACTTGATTGATGAAGACTGTTGTGAGTGTTGATACAAACAATATTTCGTCTTCCAAAAGAAAAATATTTTATCATTGAATGATATATTAACGCTGTTTTCTTTTTCTTGCTCATTGGACTGTGACTCTTTATTGCAGCAAGAGACCTCTCTAGATTTTGGGGAGTTGTCATACCCTTTATTGGATAACAGTACATACACAACTCTATAACAATAAAAAAAACTCTTCTGACACGAATACAGTCAGGAGAGTTTTTTTTAAGTTTTTTTTAGAAGTGAATAGTATTACTTTGTAGTAAAGCCTTTTGAAAGCTTGATTAGATTCGTATTATTTTGTGGGTATCCGTACGTTCAATCAATCAATGTGGTGTAATTTGATCGGTCAAAAGTCCTTATATATTCCATATCAAAAGCAACAATTGTTATAGTAGATGTTGGATTATTGATCATAAAGTCTAATATATCTACTGTCACCAAACCATCCTTGTCTAAGCCTACACTAATATCAACATTGTCCAATTTCAGGGTTTTAAAATCTATGCGTGTATTTGTTGCAAGTGTATTCACACTAGCTATATCTCAATTCTTTAGAAGAATAAATGATATATATGAATTAACAAGCTTTTGCAGATCACTCGCTAATTTTACGCTTCACATATTTTCAAGCAAACCAGCTAATCATTCAATATCGCTATTATACTTTCTTTTGCCTATATCCAAAGTCACATTCTCTCATGCATTGATGATAGAATACAAAAACAATGTACTTTGCATTTTTTGATAATTATATTTTGTACCCTCAAATTCAAAAGACACGCCAATATCATTATTTGTCAATTCATCAGAGTAATATAACATACTATCATCTATATTCTCAAAAGTCTCAGGAAACTTTGATTCCATAATTTTGTTATAGTCGTCCAAATATACTTGTATTGATCATGGTAGTTGTTTGAGTGCTGTATTAAACTGCACATCAAGGAATTCGTTAAATTCATCGGTTTGAATATCATGAAGTTCACGAAAAAACACTCACACTCACAACAAGCACTTATCTAACTCACTTTTCAATACTTTTTTATTTGCTTCATTTGGGTTTTGTCATAACCTGTTTATAAGTAGTTTTAGTTTGGCATTTGCTTGTTTCAAAGTTTCTAGTCTTTTTGGTATCAACTTTGTAACATACAGCGAATATTGCACAGTTTTGTGAAAATACTCGCGCTTAAACTCATTTTCTACTCTTTCAAAATTGTATTTTATATTTTTGTAATCACCCTTTTGATTTTTTGACATCTGTTTTTTATTATCCTTGTTTTTTTTAACAAATGCTTCAACTTGCAACAAAAACTTATAATAATCTTTATCTGATACTTTTCAATGATCGTGATCATAAGATTCAAGGTTCATTGCTATTGCTATATGATGAATATTCTCAATCGTAAACGACCCATCTCGGACAGATTCAATATTATTGGTTTGAGAAACAGTATTGTTTTTTGTAGAAGTTCACACACTTATATCTTGTAACCCCTCAATATCCAATTCATATTCCTCAACCAAATAGATAATATATTTTTTGACTTCAAGAGCTTTTTGTTGTTGGATTTTATCTAACTTTCAAGAAGCTAGATAGTAATTAACTCTATTTAGTTCCTTTTGCACATCTGCTTCAAATACTTCCTCACTGATATTATCATCAACAAATTCTTGTTCTCATCATTTCAACGCACTCAACATTGCATCAAAATCAGGGGGCGACATAGTTTCAGCTAGATAATCTCAAAAATGAGATACAACAACAGTAGATTTCTTTGTTTTATTAGTTAGTTCTATAGTATTTTCTTTTGCATCTTCTGTTTCTATAGTAGCTGCTTTTGCATCAAATGATCAGAGAAGCATTTGTTTTGTTATAAAAAATCAAGCAGCTACATTTGCTACTCAAGCTCAGAGTTTTTGTAAACTTATATTTTTTGATGTTTTCATTATTTTTTAGTAATTTATATAAATAAGAATCTCCTGACACGAATCACGTCAGGAGAGTTTTTTTTTAGTTTTAGTGTTTTTAGTTTATTTTTAAACAAGTTTTATACTTTTTTACATTGACTGTACTCATTGTATGCATCAGTTGCGTGTACTGAAACTCTTGTATTGTTTGTCTCTGATACAACAAACGTATCATAATCAACACTCATTTTTACGAGTCACATATCTCACAAACAATAGATATTTTTTCCATCATCTGCATATCGACGGTGAGTAAGTGCAAGATTTTTGATATCCAATCATGGAATATATTGCACGAATCATCTCAAAAATACTGTATTATGATCTTTTGCCAAGTCATTTCACAAATACTTAAATGTAGATGAAGTTGCTCAATACAACAACAATCATTTTCTATACACACCAAAATCATTTTTAGTATAATGTTTGTGAATTACTTTGAATCATTCTCGTAATGCCAATGGCATTGTATTTTTTTTATAGTACATCTTTGTAGTACTTTTTGCATATTTTCAGTTAGTTTCTAGTGAATTTTGAGCAACATCAATTTTTTGAAGTTGAACATAACTTTCTGTACATCCCTCATCTTCAAAACAATAATTAACATAGTATAATCAATTCTTATCTTGGACATAATACATACTATAAAAAACGAAACTGACTGGATCTAGGTCAGATACCTTTTTTCATACAAAATAGACAGATTCTGTTGTGACTGCCCATGAAGCATCGTGTTGAGTAAAGTTTTCTTCTGATGAGATAACCGTATCGTCTCGCATCACAATATTTTCTGATTGTACATATCGATCTACATTTTCTGCTGCATACGTCGTCATACACAGACTCAAGAACAAACTCAAACAAACTAGATATTTCATAAAATACAATAATTAATAAAAAAATTTTTGAATAGTTCTACACTAATGTACTAATACTAAAGTCGTAAATTCTCTATAAAAGTTATAGAATATAATTTTTATAAATAATCAGCAATATATGTCAACACTATTTTTGACAAAAAAAATCACAAACAATATGTTTGTGGTTTATGATACTCAATAAGATAGAAACTAGAACGGAAGATCATCGTCTTCATCAGGAGTTGTAGTAGATACTCATGCTCATGATGCATCTCATCATGTGATTTTTCGAGCAGTAATTCCATTAAAGTATCTTCATTTATATTCTCTAGCACGAAAGTTAAGAGAAGCTGTAACAGTATCTCATACATTGTACGATGAAAGCATTTGTGTTTTGTCTCACAAAAGATCAATAGAAATTGAACTTGGATATTGTGAATCTAATTCTTCAACAACAAACATTATTTTTGGCAATTCTTTATCTCCGATTTTTTCTTCTTCTCAAATATGAATAATTTTTCACGTAAAGTCCATAATACATAACATAACAAATAAAAACAGTTTTTTTGTGGCTCTTTTTTATAGTTGACTATACAAATCTCCCAATTGTTGTTCTTGTTCTTGTTTTGCTTGTTGTTGCAATTCTTCTCTTCAAAGAGATTCTATCATCAATTTTCGTCTTTGTAATCTTGCTTGTCTTTGTGACATAATTGCTTGTGCTTCCTTTTCATCTTCTTTGATCAAGATTTGAAGATTCATTTGTTCTTCAATATAGATTTCATACAATCTTAATATTTGGAAAGATCGCAATTCGATAACTTTTTTTACAACTGTTTGGTCTCCGCTTTTGACAGAAATGGTAAGGTCGTAAATTTTTTCTCATGCTTCATTTTTTGGTTGTTCTTCTCATTCTTTTACCTCAGGTTTTTCAAACAAACATTCACTACTGAATGAAGCTCAAACCAACTGCAACAAAAGATTTCGATCAAACTCAGCTTTGAGTTCATCAGGCACATTGTAAGCAATGCTTTTAAAATTAATGAGATATTCTCTATATCGTTGTTGATCTCTTACATCTCATGTAATTGGACCAAAAAACTTTTCGTATTTTTCAACGACTTCTTTTTTATCTTCTTTCTCTCTCAACTCATCAACGAATGCTTGAAAATTAAACAACATGTACCTTCAAAATAAGATAAAATTATTACGCTAAATCATATAAAATACATCAACCGATGCAAGACATTTTATCAAAAAGTTATAATTTTTCCTAATCTATATGATAAAAATCTTGAATCTGATACATACTGTTGGTTGGCCGCTGTGTTGACGGATTACGAATTCGTATATATCCAAACATCCAAAATCACTGACTATGGCGATACCCCGCATTTACATCTCCCGAGAAGTATACCAAAACATCTCAACTATAATACTTTTGTGGCAGGAGTCAAAAAGAGATATTGCTGACATAGGTGGACGTAGGATCACTAATAGGAGTGTGAACACCATCGATCACTGCCTCTAATCGACATTTTTTGCCATAAGCTTCTTGTGCAAACAAAGTCATATCACCAGAAAAGGGAACACAATCCCCTGTTTGATACACACGTGATGATACAGAACCGGAAAAAGCAATCTCATAAGCTATTCATTGAGACAACCAAGCAGGTTCTTCAAGGTCTGTGTCATAAATAGCATAATCTAAAAGGGTATTATCAGACATATTTTGCAAAAAAGATTGCATATATCATACATCTTGTTGCAAAGTTTTTTCATGTGAAACTTTGACAGATATAGTACTAATTTGCATATACGCCCTAATCAATATCGACATCAACATAGCAGTAATAGTCATCACGATAAGCAACTCGGTCAAGGTGAATCAGGCTTTTTTTTGTCCAAAAAGAAACATACGAAATTTACGAAGTGCAATAAAACATAAGACTATAGCTCATAGTTATGGTTCTACATTTCACACAAAACTTTCAATACGGGCTTCTCACGTATACGATCATTGCTGAAACAACACAACAGAACTTACTTTCACTAGCTGTGTTGCAAGTACATCTGCATGAGGAAGATACTCAATTGGTTCAAATTGTATATATCTGGCAAAAGCGGTAGGCTCTCATAGACGCTCATCTTGGTCTGCATATCCATATCGTGCAAATCAAGGCTGTCACGTATTCACATTTCATGAATTCCAATAGTTGAATATTTGTGCTTGTTCCCAATGATCCATAAATGAACTTCAAGACCAAGAATGAACAGAAACATAAGGAAGATTTTGTGCGCGAGGATCATATCAAACAAATGCCACATCATATGCAGTTTGTCCAGAATACAATTGAAATGATGCATCACAAACACTGTCTTCTTCTGAAAGCTCTATAATATCTTGCGTCTGCTTCGCTATCAGACAGTCTCGAGGATAATATGTCACATTATTTGTATCTCTTATTTGAAATACCAACTCCATACCTTCTTTTGCAAGAGCAAAAGCTCTAGATTTTATATGTACTTGCGTAATAGTCGAAAGATTTTGTGTAATAACTGTCAACACCGCAATAATTCCAATACCAAATACAGCCAAAGCGACCATAATTTCTATTAGAGTCATTCAGGAGAACATTCTGTTATTTTGCATGTTTTGGGGGCAAAATTAAAACAATACGGCTGATTCGTTACCGAAGACCTTGTGACAACATCCATCGAATCATACACTTCTCCGTCTAGAGTAAGAGTACATACAACAGCAAATGGCTCAAAAAAAATCTGACCGAGTGTTCACGTTGTCGATTGTCATTGTTCGGACATCCCAGCAGAGAAAATATGTCAGACAATCTTGTCTACAAAAATATTATCATACACCAAAGGAACGACAGTTCAAGACAAGTCACTATACTCAAAATTCATAGTATTTTTTGCAACTTCAAACGCCACAGTCATACCAGAAAAAACCTGACCATCATGTCGTTTTGTCATCATTGTTTGGGTTGTATATCTTGTATAATCAGACAAAAGGGTCTCTTTTTGATATTGAACATCTATATATGACAAACGATCTCGTCCAAACTGCATACTAATACCAAAAAGAATCGATATTATACCAAGTACAACAACGATTTCGATCAGTGTAAATCATTTTTTGAGAGAAAACATAATATATATGTATTCATAGTGCACTACATTTGCAACAACTTTTTTACATTTGTACTGCATCCATAATATTGAAAATCACTCAAAAGACACCCAGAGCTACAACAACGATAACACCTCATATAACAACCATCATAATAGGTTCAATAACTTTTGAAAGTCAGTCAATATTTGTACGCAAGTCCTCTTCGTATATTTCAACAACATTAGCAAAACTTTCTGACAAATTCGCTGTCTTTTCTCCAACTTTAATCAACGCAGTTACTGTAGTTGGAATAAGATCGTTGTACATACTCATTCACTCATATATCGTTCATCATCTAAGCAAAACAGAAGAAACATAATCTAACAAAGGATCATACAAAGGCACATCCAGAATATTCTTCAACAACCTAAACACCTCTACATAATTCATTCACGCATCGAGCATAATTCTCGCATACCTACTCAGCTTGATAAGATAATACGCTTGTGTGATTTGTCAAAGAACAGGTACAGACAAAATAAAACGAAACAATACTTTTTGTCCCGTATCGGTTGAAAATATAATAACAAGCAAAAAACCCACAAAAAAGATTCCAGTCAACACAAGGAGTCGTTTTTCTACCAAAAAAGCAGAAATGGACTGCAAAAAACGAGTAATTCGAGGCAATTCCATGTCTGGAAATTGTGTTGCGATATCAAAAATACTTGGCAACACAAAAGCAAACAACGAAATAATAGCTCATATTGCAATAACAATTAGCATAACAGGATATGTTAGTGCAGACTTATATTTATTTTGCATTGTTTGTATAAACTGGTATTCATTTGATAATGACTGTACAACAACACCAAGATTTCACGAATGTTCTCACGACTTAATAATTGTCACATCTCATTCATCAAAATACTCAGGCTGTCTCAACAAAGCAAATGATAAAGATTTTCATGATTTGATATATTCATATATTTGTCTTGTGATTTCTTTGAGAGCAAAGTTATCAGTGTTTTGATTGATTGTTTCTATAGATTCAGCAATTCCTACTCATCATTTGAGCAAATATCACAGTTCCTTAAAAAAGAAAATCTTTTGTTTCATTCAAAAGTTACTTTTGTCATAACTTGTTAGCGCTGATAATATAGTACTATCCAAAAACATAATGCCTACAAAAGTATATTAAAAAAGTGCTGACTGAGATTTGTATCGGTAGGCTGTCATGGCAACATCAATTTCTTGTTGTGTATCATAATTCATAACATCATAATTGAGGCTATCAATTTTGTATAACACAGCTCATTCCAAACCAAATGTTTCATGATAAAAAACATGATCTTCTATATGTTGCAAATACGAAAGTACTTTTTCTTTTGTATCAAACCTAACACGCAAATCTACTGGTAGTGAATACAACAAACCTTCCTCTTGTATAGAATCACCAATCGTGACAGACAACAACTCTCCATTATACGCAAGAGTTCTTGAAAATGGATCTTTTTGTAACAAAAATTCATTTATACTTTTCAATATTTTCTTTTCATCAATTTCCATTTTGTCTGTTTCTAGACTATTGAGTTGCACATAGGAGCGTAAAGTTGACAAAGATTCTAATAATATAGGTTCAAACTGATCACAGGCGATTTCTTGATTGATACAAGAAATCAAAGGCGCTTGGGTTTGTCATTCACTGATTTTCATAGATGCATCAACATTTTTGAGAAACGCAAAATCTTCAGCATATCTATTTTGTTTCTCAATCGTTCTTTGAATAGTAAAATCCATATCTCAAACACGTTCATACGAAGTTATAAACGAAGTATATGCATCCAAAACTGTTGGATAGATAAAAAATCAAACAACGCACAACAAAAAGATATATATTTTATACCTAATATTGTAAAACCTTGTCGATCAAGCAAGCTGCTCTTCATATGTTCAACTTCATCATACTCATCTTTGTCATAATATTGTACTACTCATTCAATGTTAGGTTAGCAACTAAAGTAAACGATACAAGTCAGCCTACGGTTGTATATTGTTTGATTGACACCTCTTCGACAAAATCAAGATTTTTGAATGTATCTATCAAACTAACATACCCTCTTGCTTCGGACGAATGATATAATAATGCTATATTTGAAACTTCTCATTTGAGTGTCATACGCTCAAGATCTACAGTAAAATCAAACAACCTTATACTATTACTTCATTCATAGCTCACATCTTTTAGTTCTTGCAAAACAGAAACGATAGTATCTATACGCTCACTTCGAGGCATACTTGCACGATTTTTTTCTATATATCTTGCAAATTCTAGTTTGTTATATCTTTCAGCAGCTCAAAGTTTTGCAAGTTCTGCCTCTATTTTTCACACAATTTCTTGTTTATCTGCAATCTTTTTATCATAGACAAAATTCATTCACTTGAATGCAGCAACTGCAACTCACGACAAAAAAAACAACCCCAACACAAAATAAAACGCACTTTGTCGTCAGGAGCGAAACTTTTTGGGTCAAGAAGAAGCGGCGACGCTATTTATAGGAGGCTCTGGTGTTTGATTTATTGCTGTGGGAGCTGATTGAGCAGTTGTTGATGTCGGTATTGGTGAAACAGGAACAAACGATTGTGGCTGTCAGCTTGTTCACTGTGCTTGCAATTGAGAAATAATACTCATTATCACGATATATTACAAAATGAAAATATACAAACAAGTATACCCAAACCAATAATTTTATAAAAAAAAAGCCCACTGACTGCTGTCATGGACTTGCTATTTTGGTATTTTCGTATGTAATGCATATTACATATGTTCAGGAGCATCGATTCAAAGTAATAGCAAACTAGTCTTGATAACTTGTTGTACGACTTTGACACATGCAACACGAGCAACACTTTCGTGACGATTATGAGAAACGATCTGATGTTTTTGATAGTATTTATTAAACAACTGACACAAATGCAAAACATATCTTGCAATAACATTGGGTTTGTATTCATTAGCAGCTTGACGAACCGCTTCTCTAAATGACAAAACTTCCAAAAATAACTCTTTTTCATCTTCACCATATAACGCATATTCTACATCATCTAACTGAATTGGTGCATACATATCTTGGTATTTTTGTACCAAAGATACACATCTTGCATGTGTATATTGGACATATGGACCTGTTTCTCATTCAAAAGAAATAGACGCTTGCGCATCAAACACAAAGTCTTTGAGTGGATCATATTTGATAAAGAAAAATTTGATAGCACCCATAGCAATAGATTCTGCTTTAATTTGCAACTCATTATGATCTGTGTCAGGATATCTCTTCTGTAATTCCTCAAAGGATTTTTGTTGCAATTCATCAGCAAGATCATCAGCATCAATAACCGTTCATTCCCTACTTTTCATCTTACCATCAGGCAAATACACCATTCAGTATGCAAAATGATAACAATTGTCAGCGAAACTATATCATAATGCTTTAAACGCTGAAAAAAGTTGTTGAAAATAATATGATTGTTCATTTCATATAACAAAAATCATGGTATCCATTTTGTACGTATCATACCTTTTTTTGGTAAGTGCGATATCTTGTGTAGAATACAAACTTGTTCCATCGCTTCTCAACAAAGCAAGTTTTTTGACCTTTGCTGGATCTGGATCACGGTGTAAATAATGCACAACTGTTCATTTTTCATCTTTCTCAAATATTCAATCAACTAATCATGCTGCAACAATATCTTTACCATCCTTATAAATATCACTTTCATATGTAGCATCATCTATATGGGTACCGTATCTTTTGTACGTTTGTGCAATACCATTCAAAACTCGATGTCTCATCTTTTTCCACAAAGCTACTACTTCAGGATCTCATGCTTCTCGTTGTTGTAACATTGTTTGTGCTTGCTCCAACAAAGTTGGATCATTTTTTTCTTCTTGAGAAAAGCGAACGTACCATTTTCCAACAAAATGATCAGATTTTTGGTCTGGTTCTTGATTATTAGCAAACAATTTATATGCGAGCATAGATTTACAAATATGGACACCACGATCGTTTACAACTTCTACTTTTTTGACACTATATCAAGCAAAATCCATAATCGATGCTAATGTATTTCCCAAAATCATATTTCTCACATGCCCCAAGTGCAATGGCTTATTTGTATTAGGAGATGGAGACTCAATAAGAGCGACTTTTCATGTTTTCTCTCACGAACCATACATATCTGCTTGCTCGAATACCAGATGTAAAACATCTTTTGCAAGCATCGTTGGTTTCATATAAGCATTGATATATGGACCAACTGCCTCAAAACTAGAAAAATATTCATCTGACTCCAACGCAGGTGCAAGCTCGATAGCAATCTGTGCAGGAGATTTTTTGAGCATTTTTGCTAGTTGAAAACATGGAAAAGCAAAATCTCATACTATATGACTAGGCGTACGCTCAATCAGTCAGAAAGTTATTTCTTTTGTTAATCTATAATCACCTTGTTGCAAAGCAGCAGCAAAAGCATCTATATATCTCAACAACATGTGCACAAAAACAAAAACATAAAAATGGAATACTAACGTGATATAGCAACACAGTAGTTTTTTTTGTACATTTCTCAAGCAAAACTTTAACATAAAAACACACACTTGTCAACAAAATATACATAATAAAAGCAAAAAAATAGCGCATTGTTCTTCTTTGGATATACTAAAATCGTACAAAAACATAGGTAGTAACATATGTTTTGTAGCAAAGCAATTTCTTCTTGCAAAAAGAAATTGAAAATATAGTATGGGCAATGTTGCTATACAAAAATTCCTATGCAACAGTCCCTGGTATTATGTTTGCAAAATATGCTTACATAATTGTTTGTGTTTTGCACAACACAGGGAGAGGTGGCAGAGTGGTCGAATGCGAACGCCTTGAAAGCGTTTGTTCCTTCACGGGAACCGTGGGTTCGAATCCCACCCTCTCCGCCATTTATTATGGCTTTTCTTATGAATAAAAAACGTTTCACTGTTCGTACTTTTTTTCATTGTATATTTGTTTGTTTAGTTTTGTGAGTGTTTGTACGTACATTATTGTACGCAACAGATGATACAGACTTAGGTAAATATGCTTTTGCAAAAGTAAGTGCAGAGTTTGTTAGTAATAAGTCATACAATGACGATGCAATCAATATGTGATCAGTAGTAGTTATACAAAGTGAGTATCAAAACGAAGAATGAGAAGAAAATTCTGTCATAGAATATACAGTAACATATGGAGATTCATTATCAACAATTGCCTCTACGTTCGGAACAACAGTTAAGAACATTATGGAAGTCAATTGATTACAATCAACAAATCTAAGAGTTTGAAAAAGAATACATATCACACCTATTGAGTGATTCATTTTTCAGCTAAAAGAAATAACAAACCCAATGGTATTTGCTAATCAATATTGATTATCATTGGAAGACTTTTTGACAACAAATGGTATTAATGACAAGTTACAACTTCTAGAAAAATGAGGTGAGGTATTTATACCACTAACTCGTCAAGAAGGAATTGAACTTGGATTATTAGAAAAACCAAAACCTGTAGAACCTACACGTCCGGTTGTAGCACAAGTTGCTCATACTATTGTTCAAAAAAAAGAACAAAAACAAGACACACCTACGTCAGTTCAAAAAAACTTGCAACAAGCAAGACAAACACAAGCAGTAGTGTCTACACCTAGTCTACCACAAAAATCAAGCATTACATCACAATGGACATATACTACCAATGTATGGAACTGATTTTATAAATGAAACTGTACACAATATGCAGCCCTTAAGGCTCCTTGGGCATTTCCATTTATAACAGATAAAAAACAATACAAAACACGAAATTGAGATGCTAAATACCGAAAAGATCGTGCAGAACAACAATGATTCTCTACCTCTTCTAAACCTAGTATAGGTGCAATCGCGGTATTTGGTCGTGGAAGAAGTTGATATAGTTCAGCGTGACATGTATGAATCGTAGTTGATGTGGATTATGAAAATACAAGATTCATGATTGAAGATATGAATTATACTTGTCTTCACTGTGTAACAAGACGTCGAATAGATATGAATAGTGCAATGACACAGGTAGCTTGATGAAATGATCTTATTTGATTCATTCCAAAACAAACAACACCTCAATGGATATTAGATGCTGTAGCTGCTCAACAATAAAACTATTGCTTTCAATACAAAAATATACAAAACTTTACTATACGTAGTAAAGTTTTTTTTATATTATTTTTTAGAGTAATGTTGGATATTCAAGATATTCGTGATCGCAAAGACGAACTACAAAAAGTTATTGATTTCAAAAACAAACATATTAATCTTCAAGATTTTTTGCAATTGGATGAACAAAGAAGATCGTTACAAAAAGAAATAGATGATCTCAAACATGAGCAAAAAACTGCATGAAAACAAAAAGACTTTGAAAAAGCAAGCAGTCTCAAGAAAATTATTCAAGATAAACAAGAACAATTCACTACTATCAAAAAAGAATTTGATGAAATACATTGGTCTATACCAAACTTTGTAGACAAAAGCGTCCCTCGAGGTAAAAGCGAAGACGAAAATGAAATCATAAAAACTGTAGGAAAAATTCCTGAGTTTGATTTTGACGTCAAAGATCATCAAACGTTATGAGAAGATCTTAACATGATTGACAAAGAACAAGCGTCCAAAGTGTCAGGGAGTAGATTTTTTTACCTATTTGGAGATATCGCATCTCTCCAATATGCACTTTTACATTACTGTTTTAGTGTACTTACAAACCAAAGTACACTACAAGATATTATTAAAAAAAATAATCTGACTATTTCGGACAAACCGTTTACTGTTGTTGTTCCACCTAGTATTGTAAGTTTTGATACTATGGACAAAATGTGAAGACTTCACCCAAAAGAAGATAGATATTGCTTAGAAGAAGACAATCAAGTTCTCATATGAAGTGCAGAACATAGTTTATGACCAATTCAAATGAACCAAACAATCCAAGAACAAGCATTACCAATAAGATATGTTGCATACACCTCTTCATATAGAAGAGAAGCATGAACATATGGGAAAGACACAAGAGGGATACTTAGAACACATGAATTTCACAAAATAGAAATGGAAACGTTTTGTACAGCTGAAACTTGAATTGAAGAACAAAATTTTATTGTAGCAATACAAGAACACCTTGTAGCTTCTTTATGACTCCCCTACCAACTACTTAATAAATGCACGTGAGACGTGTGAGCAATGAACTTTAGGTGATTTGATATCAATACATATATGCCGTGACAGCACGCATATAGAGAAACCCATACATCAGACTATATGTCTGACTATCAGGCACGTAGACTCAACATCAAAGTAGAAAGAAAAGACTGAACAAAAGAATATGCACATATGAATGATGCAACCGCTTACGCAATGTGACGCATTTTGATAGCCATCATAGAAAATAATCAACAAAAAGATGGATCTATTCGTATCCCAGATGTTCTAATTCCATTTATGTGAGGGAAAAAAATCATACAAAAGTCAGCATAATCCAAAAAAAAATCGAATGTCTATAACACAATAAAGGCATAATTACTTGCTATTTCTTGATCAAAACATATATCTTGATAAATATTTTTATTCTGTAGCTATTACTATGGCAATTGAAAGTACGTATATTACAAATTTGAATATTCTTCCAGGACACAAAATTACTGAGCATTTTTGATTAGTAAGTTGAAGTACAGTAAGAGCAAAACATATTGGTAAAGATATTTTTGCAAGTATCAAAAATATTTTTGGTTGAGAACTTGGTTGATATACAGAACTTTTGGAAGAAGCAAGAAAAGAAGCGTTTGAAAGAATGGTGCTAGAAGCAGAAGCACTAGGTGCAAATGCAATACTGAATGTAAGATTTTCTACATCTTCTGTTGCAGCATGAGCTGCTGAGATTTATGTATATGGAACAGCGGTTCTTGTATAAATCTAGAGAATGTTTCATAATTATATAAATCTTTTGTATCACCAAATAGCGTATGGAAATTATTGTTATTCTAATCTTAGTAATTCTCTGATATTTTTTTGGTAAGATGAATGAAAAGAAACATTATACATATATCTACCAAAAAGAAGAGGAACTAAAAGATATTCTCATTCTTGATGAAGAAAGTTTAGAGTTTTTTACTATCGAAAAATCTGAATTAGTAAGTGGTTCAGTTGTTATTTCTTTAGACTATTTCAAAAGATTTATCTTTGGTTTTATAAATATTTTTTGAGGAAGAGTTACTGTATTTGAACCCCTTTTAGATAGAGCAAGAAGAGAAGCACTCATAAGAGCAAAACAAAAATGTAAAGATGCAGGATGCAATGCAATTGCACAACTCAGAATAGAGACATCGAGTATTTCAAAGTGAACTAAAGGGTCTGTATGAAGTGTAGAAGTATATGCGTATTGAACTGCTTTATTGACATCAAAAAAATCAAAGCTATGAAGTTCACAACCCCATGACCCAAAGTAACTAACTACAATGTAAGTTCAACAAACCATCTACAAACATTCATCCAATTTGTAGGTGGTTTTTTGTTTTTAATGCTAGTACTGTATGGGTTGTTGTACATGATTAGTAATATACTTGCACAATACATATCTTTAGACAAAGAACATGAACTCTTTTGAGATGCTTTCCATGATGAGTTTATTATCCATACATGACAGACAGAGTATGTGCAAACTATAGCAAACAAACTTCTAATAAAGACAGAGAAAAACACACAAAAACTAAAATGAAAAGACGATTGAAAACATACTATTTTTATTCCAAAAATATATGTTGTTTCAGAGAATACCTCAGAAGACAGTTGAGAAATAGATAAAGAATCCTCACTGTGAGAAAACGCATTTGCTAGTCTATGAACATCAATCTATATCACTCGTGAATTATTTGAAAACGTTGCTTCTTTAGAAGAATTACAATTCATCATCTGACATGAATACTCGCATGTCTACAATCAAGATGCACTCAAGTGACTTATAAGAGATGTACCATTTGTTATCATTGCATCAATATTTTGAGAACAAAGCTCCTCATTCTCATCACTTTGAACAGTACTATTTTCCAAGAACATTGAAAAAAGAGCTGACACGGATTGAATACAGCTCGTCTTTGCAAGTAGTACAACATCCGAGTGTGCTCTTGCCTTTTTTGGACGTGAAAATACACTCCGAGAAAACGTACGTAGTTCTCTTTCTGATCATCCTATGACCAATGATAGACTAAACAATATAACAAAAATACTTGAAGAAAATGGTCATGATGTGCCTACAAATACAGGTAATTGTACGCCTTTACCTACGTCCTATTATTAAACCGTGCCTAAACGCTTTTTAAAAATTTCTATAGGTTCAAAATTAACCGCATCTATGTTCTTTTTATCCGCAACATAAGAAGAAACCCAATCAGTAAAATATACCAAATACATAGCATTTTGGATAAATGTATCTCACAAGGCATCTATAACAATATAAGGTACTCATTTTTGATCAAAAAAGTCTTGCGTAAGACGCATACGTAATTGTACACGTTCATGATCATTTGGAGAACATAAGAAAATAGGCAAAAATCTATCATCTCCTCACTCTCGTCACAACAATTCATTGTGGTTCATTTCTGGGAAGACATGATGTCGACATAACATTTTACTATTTTCATTTATTTGCTGACGAAACCTAATCGCGACAGACTCTTTATGAGAATCAACATATATGATAGGAATGCAGTCAGGTGAAATTTTTTGTGCTATAGTGTGAGCTTGTTTTTTGATAGCATCTTCATGTTGCAACAAAAAATCTTTGAGCAGATCAATGTCTTGTTTGTTCACGTCATGCAACAATGCAAGGGTTTTGAAGAGTCACAACAAAACTCCAAAAGAAACCGCCATACAAGCCCTAGGCGGAATTCATGCTGGTAGTTGCAAAAAGTCACATGCATGTTGCTTTGCAAGAGATTGTAATGTTCATCAAGAACTAATAACAACAACATGGCATCCGCGTTGAACAGCATCAAGCATCATAGAAACAGTTTCTTCAGTGTTTCAAGAATATGAAGTAATAACTACTAAACTATACATATTTGCTTGTGCTGGCAACGTATAAGCTCTACATACACGCAAAGGAATATGAAGAGCCTCTCAATACAAGTCTGCAAAAAGAGATCATCAGATCGCAGATCATCACATACCAGCTATGTAAACACGATGAATTGGACGATCTTTGGGTTGTATTGTATCAGGAGATGCAATATTCCATCAATCAACAATTTGTTGTGGAAATTGTGAGATTAGTTGAGACATCACTGACATAATTTTTGTACAAACAAGTAAAAAATATAATCTAGCTAATAACTAGTATTTCCAGCCTCAAAGGAATTAGTTTTAATCTTCTTTTCTAGGTTTGATAGCAAAAGAAATAGAAAAATTGACAAGTAAGACTATAATTGAGGCGACTCAAATAAGAATGTACATAATTTTATCCAAAGGAAATCATAGCAAAAATATATCTGCCAAAAAGTCTCTCAAAAAGCTAAATCATGTCAGTCAATAAATTCAACTATTAACTCCTCAAATAATGACTAAAATCAACATAATTCGGTATATAAATTTCATCAGTATTGTAAAGAATTAAAGTTTTACCCAACTATTATACAGTTTTTATCTTCAATATCTTGTTGTACTTTTTTGTATTTTACATCATATTCCATTGTACCGTTTTTATATTTTACTGTGACCTTATCATTTGGCCTACGTTTTTTTGTTGATGACATATCTAGTACCTGCGGTTGAGAAGAAGACTGTGTCGTTTCTCAAAGATCTTCAAAAACTTCAAAATCTGAACTAGACTCATGTACGATCTTTTTTTGTTGTTGCATAACACGTTGTTGCTGTTGTGGAGTTAATTGAATGTTTTTTGCAATGTCCTGTAATTTTGCAAGCATTGTCTTTGCGTCAGCTTCTTGCTCTACAGTATCCAATAATGTATCTACTTGACGAGCTGTATCAAAATCGGTACGCGCAACGATGTGAACCGTATGTCTTTTGATTGATTCTTGTAGAGTTTGATAATTTTCATATGCTTCTTTTTTGTACACAACCAATGGATCCATTTGCGCATATCACATAAGTCCTACTTTTTCTCTCAAACGATGCATTGTATCGATATGCTCTACTCGGTGCTTATCTATAGCACGCAAATAAATTTGTGTCAAAAAGTTGTATGCCTCATCTCACAATTCAATCACTGTATCAAGTTTTTCATTGAGTGAGGTGATAATACTTTCTTTTTGTTCTGCAATTGTTGCATTTTTGTCTACAGTAACACCAAATTCTTCTTGTATTTTTTGTTGTATATCAGCTTTTTTGAGATGCATATTTTTTCGAACGTTCAATAATGAACCAACGACATCTGGAACAAATGTACCAATATCTTGTATAACGTCAAAAGCGTCAGTTTCCTTTTTTTGTAACAACTGATCTCTTTTGGCATACATAGCCTGCCTTTGTTTATCAACTACAGAATCATACTCAAACAAATGTTTTCTTATGCTAAAATGCCAAGCTTCCATTTGTTTTTGCGCTCTTTTGATTGCAGAACTAAATTGACTGTGCTTGAGTTCAAGTTCTTGCAGTTGTTCTTTTGGTAACAACATACGTGCCATTGATTGTATTTTGTCTCCTCACATTTTTCTCATAATTTCATCATCAAGAGCCACGTAGAAAACAGACACTCAAGGGTCTCATTGTCTTCACGCACGACCACGTAATTGATTGTCAATTCTCCTACTTTCGTGTTTCTCTGTTCACAAAATAAACAACCCAAAATGGAGGTCTTTTGAGACATAACGACTAGATTCACGTTCAAGGCGTTGTTGATCTACTACATTCTCAACACTAATATCAGTAACATACAAAGAAATATATGAATCTGTTTGTGTTTTTTTCTTTTTGTTTAGTACAGCTTTCAAAAAAATTCACCCTGACAATTTGTGTCCGTCGGTAATAAACAATTCATCGTTTTGTTCAGTTATTTTACATTCTGTTTTGAGTGCAGACAAGAGTATCTCTCGTTCTCTCTCAGAGAAAATATGACACACAACTCACACAAAACTATCAGTAGGTTTTTTATCACCAAAAAGAACGTTCGCAGCCTCTACATCTTTTTTTCGTTTTGCATTGTGAATTCGTGATGCATAATTTGCAGCGATGGTTTTGTTGAGTCATGATGACAGTTGGATATCTGTACCACGTCATGCCATGTTCGTGGCAACAACAACAGACGATTCTTTTCAGGCATTTGCAACGATACTTGCTTCCTTTTCATGGTATTTTGCATTCAAAACTGTATGAACAATACTATTTTTTTGTAACAATTGAGATACAAATTCTGACGTATGAATAGATGACGTTCATAACAAAATAGGCTGTCACATCGTATGTGCAAAACGAATGTCTTCCAGTATTTTTTTTCGTTTTGTGTGTTGGTCAAAATAGACCTTGTCATTATGATCCACTCTAATAATTGGTTTGTTTGTTGGAATTGCTATCGTTTCTAGTTCATAGATATTATCAAACTCCTCTGCTTCAGTCATAGCAGTTCATGTCATTCCAGAAAGTTTTTGATAATTTTTGAAGAAATTTTGGTATGTTACTGTAGCAAGTGTTTTTGATTCTTTTTGAATAGGTACAAGTTCTTTTGCCTCAATCGCCTGATGCAATCATTCTGAAAACCTTCTTCAAGCCATTGCACGCCCAGTATGTTCATCAATAATTACCACTTTTTTGTCTTGAACAATATATTCTTTGTCTTTGTGGAAAACTGCTTGTGCTTTGAGTGCGTTTTCTATGTGGTGAATCTCTTCAAATCACAAATCACTATACAAATTTTCTACTCCCAACATTGACTCTAGCTTCGCAATTCAAGCTGAACTCAATGTTGCAGTTCTTCACTTTTCATCAATATAATAATCCCCTTCTTGTGACTTTTTTTCTTCTTGTTTTCATTGATCATCTTGCTTTGATGATTCAAACAAATCTTGTATAAATCATTTTGATACCTTTTTTTTGCCCGTAGCTGGTAGAAGTGTTTTAACGATTTTGGCATAATACGTATATTTGTCTGTAGGTTCGTTATCGGGCTCAGAAATAATCAAAGGTGTTCTTGCTTCGTCTACCAAAATACTATCTACTTCATCAATAATTGCATAATGAAGTGGTCTTGTAAGTAAGTTCCTTTTGTCCATAGAAACAACTAAGTTGTCTCTCAAAAAATCAAATCACAACTCTGCATTTTCTACATATGTTATATCACAACTATACAATGATTCTCTTTGTTGTGGAGGAACTCATTTGATAACACATCAAACAGTCAATCCCAATCGCGTATACAAATGTCACATCCATTCTGCATCACGAGATGCCAAATAATCATTAACAGTCACGACATGGACTCATTTTTGTGTTAATGCATTGAGATATGCTGGCAAAGCAGCAACAAGGGTCTTTCACTCTCACGTTTTCATTTCTGCAATATATCACTTGTGCAACATAATTCATCAAATCAATTGAACATCATAAGGAATCATATTTCGTTCTCTCATATCTCATTTGACAGGGTATGAAGTTCATGACATTCTACGACATGCTTGCATCACCGTAGCAAAAGCTTCATACATCACATCATCCAGTGATTCTCCGTCAGCAATTCTTTTTTTGAATACTTGTGTATGAGACTGAATTTCTTCATCCGTTTTGTCCATATAAGATTCATACTGTTTGCGAATTAGTACGACATCATTTTGTATTTTTTTGAGTATTTTTTTTTGTTGGTCTCACGCGATAAACTGGAAAAACGACTGTAACATGTCAGAAAGAAAACAATAAAATTTGTCTATATGATAGTAGTACAAAAAACAATTGCAATATATAGAATAATCTTTTAATCTACTATTTCTCTTCTTAGCATCGGATCCAAACGAACTAAGCATTCATACACTATTGTCTGAGACTTTTGAGCAAGATTTTCCATACTAAAACCACTACTTTTGTTTGGAGAAATAACAGTTATCTTGTCTCATACAGCACATAATGACGCATCATCAACAAAAGAACACAAGTTCATGCTTATCGTCCCAACTTGTTGTAACATATCTATTTTTTTCTCATCTTGCGAATTTTTATATCAAAACATAAGCGTATTTGAACTTACTCTAGGTAATCATTCTTTGTAACCAAAAGGAATTGTACATATTGTTGTTGTTTCTTTTGCCACCCATGTTGCATTATACCCTACTCAACTTCACGCCTGTACGTCTTGTTTTGCAACAATAGTTGACTGAATCTCAAGTGCTGGCTTGAGTTGTTCTCATTTTTCAAACTGAGGGTGATTTTCTGGCAAAGGATTATATCAATACAACGCAAGTCATGGCCTCCAAGAATTAAAAAAATCTGTCTCAACACCTAGCAAAGCAGCACTGTTTCATATATGTCTTCGTTTGATATTGTGTCAATAATCCAACACTGTATAATACATTTTTTTGAAAAGATTTATCTGACTCATTATGGTAGTTTGGTCAGGGTTTTCTGCATCTGCAAAATGTGACAGTACTCACTCCACAGTGATGTTATTTTTATTTTCATGATGCTTCAATAGCTCTAGACATTCCTCCAAAGCAGTGGCATCAAGTCACTCTCTATTCATTCACGTATTCAAAAATAGATGTATTTTGTATGATTTTTCTGTTTGTAACAAATACGTCAACGTTGAAAGATTGTAGACAGTCAGTGTCAAACGACGTGAGTGTACGATTGTATAATTCGATGGATTCGTTTCTCACAAAAGCAAAAAATTTTTATCAGTATGTTCTTTGGCAATATGAAATTCTGGCAATGAATCAACAATAAGATACGGCGTATTAACATCATCAAGTATTTGTACAATCTCAGCCAGTCAGTGACCATATGCATTTGATTTTATAACCGGGAAAATCGCATCATTAGGACGAACACCAAACAAAAATCAATAATTGAAAAGAATAGCATCCTTATGAATACGAATCTTATTCATTGGTAATTGCTTAGTAGCAAAAAGATTTTTGATAGAATTAAACATAAAGATGTATTTAAATAAATCATTTACCTAAAAACGTAGATAGATTTCACCTAATCTATTATTAAGCCTAATTTTTGATATTATCTTACTATTTTTGATTGGAAGAATCTTTCTTGAAAAGCAACCAAAGCTTGTATCTGTTCATCAGAAAAAGGGATTCAATGTGGCACAACAATAAGCTTATCATCGTCATCATCTTGCCTCTGAATCACAGCAATACATATTCACTCAAACTCCTGAATAGGTTCATATACTCATAAAATATAAGCATCTACTTCTTCTCCATCAGGCGCTTTTGTCTTTGGAATATAGCCATAATTGAGGCAATATATAAATCAATGTTTTGGATGTTTCGTTGCAAGAGGTCTATCAATAATTACAGAGACTCTTTTTCAAAGAAATTGAGTTGCATATGTCATTAATAAAAGACAAGTATAAAACGGTATGTAGGACGCATTTTTGATGCATCCTTACACCAAGTTGACACATCCCTACACCAATTCCTCTATCTTCACCCTCCTTTGTTCCATAGTATCTCTATCACGAACAGTCACTGTTCCATCTTCAACAGATTGATGATCAATTGTTATACATTCTGGGGTTCAAATTTCATCTTGACGGCGGTAACGTTTCCCGATTGCTCATCAGTCATCGTATTCACAGATATAATTTTCTGACAAATCTTCAAAAATTTTGTTTGCAAGAGCAACTTGTGCGTCATCTTTTTTGATCAAAGGCAAAATCGCATACCTCACTGGAGCTATATTTTTATGAAATCTTGCAACAATTCTTGTTTGTTCAGCACCATTTCCATCAGTATATACTTCTTCATCATACGCCTCTAGCATTGCAGTACAGATCGTTCTACTCAATCACATGCTCAACTCTACAACATATGGCACAAATCTTTTACCTGTATGTGGGTCGCTATATTGCATGTCTTTTCATGATGCTTCTTGATGATTGCGAACGTCAAAGTCTGTTCTATCATGGATTCATTGCAACTCTCCTCGACCTCGTGGATATTTGTATTCAAAATCACGTGCTTGTTTGGCATAATGAGCCAACTCATCTTCTGCATGATCTCTATTTCTCAAATTTTCTTTTTTGAATCATAATTTTTCTGTTCGATATTCTCGAGACATATCTTGAAATTTTTGAAACCATCCATCACTATCTTCTGGACTAAGAAACATTTGTATTTCCATTTGTTCAAATTCTCTCGTACGAAACAAAAAGTTTCACGGTGTAATTTCATTACGAAAAGCCTTTCCGATTTGAGCTAAACCAAAAGGTAATTTATATCTCGTTGTGTCAATTATATTACGAAAATTTACAAACATAGCTTGTGCAGTTTCTGGTCTCATTCGAACTTTCGCAGCCTCATCTTGTATCACTCACAAATGTGTCGCCAACATCAAAGAAAAGGTTCTGACGTCTGTCCAGTCAGCAGGTTTTTTTGTGTTTGGATTTGCAATCTCTGCAGCGAGAATACATGCATGTTGTTGAGCTAATGACCATGAATCAGGAACAAGATTTGGTGCATCAACAGTAGTTTTAGCTCGTTGTAGCAAGTCTTCTTCTGACATTCAAGATGATCTTTGCGTTTCAAAATATTCTTCAATCAGTTTATCTGCTCTAAATCTTTCTCATGTTTTTTTGTCATCAACAAGTGGATCATTGAATCATGCTACATGTCAACTAGCTTCTCGTACTTTTGGATGCATCAATAAAGCTCATTCTATTCCAACAATATTTGGTTGTTTTTGGACAAAAAATTTTCGTCGTGTGTCATAAATATTTTTTCTTAGTTGTACTCCATATGGTCACAAATCCCAAGAATTTGCCAATCATCCATAAATATCAGATCAAGGATAAACAAATCCTTTTCTTTTTGCTCGAGAGACTATAGTTTCCAATCCGTACATTACACAATACAAAAAAAAGTAAAATCAAAACGTTCGTCAATACTAGTGCTAGTGTTTTTTATAACAATTGCAATCCAAAGCGTGCATATTACATTGCATACAGCAAGATTTTGCATAGGATATTGGGTATATATTTAATTTCTGTATCTTTCATGAAACTCATCCGTTTTTCTAAACTCCTGCCCACAATACTTTTTTGATCTCTCTTGCTTGCGTGATGTACAAATACATCAACCATTGAAACAATACCCTCGACTGACATTACAAGTACGCAGACAATACAAACACTCATTGAACCTACACAAGCTGTACCTACGTCGTATGATTCTCCTAGTCAAATGTTTAGTTTAGAGTATGATACTGCAAAACGACGTCCTACACAACAACGTAATCAATACTCAGAATTTGAACGTATTTTTTGGGATGGAAATGCATACGCCATGATAATAACAGAAAATGTAACACTAACAACGGAGCAACTTGAAAGTGCTGCACTACAAAATGCAAAAGCAGTAGACCCACAAGCGTCTATTATTAGCAAACAACAAAAACGTATACAAGGACAAGATGCCTTATACCTAGAATTGGTAACAAAAATAGACAACAAAGAATTTATCTACAAATCTTTGTATATTTCTAACCAATATGGAACAGTTCAATTTATAACTCATACGCTCAAATCTTTGTATGGTGACTATGGAGATGAATTACAAACTATATTAGACGGTTTACAATTGCGTCCAATAACAGCTATACTTCCTTGAGAACAAACTGAACAAGCTGAGCAAATTGATAATGCACAAACAAATCAAACAGAACAAAACACACCTACACCAAACGAAGAAACTGTAAACAACAAACCTGCATATACTGTAGATTATGATACACAAAAACGAGTACCATTTACCACACCATGATCACAAGCGGATTTACAACTACAACACATAAGTGAACAAGCATTTATCACATTTGTTGTTGAACAAAGAAGTATGGATCTAGAAAGTTACAAAACAGCAGCAATCAACAACATGACAAAGGTAGCTCAGTCAGTAGAAATTTTGTATGAAGAGCCAGTTGTTATCAATGGCAACAACATGTGGATGGCAAAAATAGCTGCAAAAGTAAATGATATTGATCTAATATATCTCACATATTATTATGCTTGAGATAATATTCTTGCACAATTCTCCTCCTTTACGTCCTCACAAGACTTTGAAACATACAAAGAGGATATCAAACAAGTATTAGACACCGTTGATATGTAAAAAAGATTGGATGTCTTCTTTGCTGATAGATCATTGTCTATGCACATGAACTATAGGATTGTTATTATCAGACTGAATTTCAATAACAGTTGATGCAACTCAAATACTGCAAACTCCTCCATCAATATACAAATCTACGTTTCATGGAAAATAATCAAAAACCTGCTCTATGGATGTAGGGCTTGGTTGTGTAGAAATATTCGCGCTCGTTGCTGCGATTGGTCAGCCAAATTGTGCAATAGCTTGTTGTAACAATGGATAGTCAGGCATTCTCACTCACACACTATCTTTTCCTCCAGTCATCAACAAAGAAATATGATCTTTTTTTGGCAAGACAAGCGTCAATGCTCAGGGCATGTATTTTTGAATAACAGCATGTTCAAATGGAGAAATAGTTTTGCATGAAGCCTCAATCATAGATACATCAGCAACTAGCATACCAATAGCCTTATCCAAAGATCTTTGCTTCAAATCAAAAAGTTTTCTGACCGCAATATCGTTACTAGCATCACATGCAAGTCAATATACGGTTTCTGTAGGAATAGCAATGACTTTTCATATGCGCAGAGAATCTACTATTTGATCTATAGAACTTTCGCTTAATACAAGAGGATACATAACATAATAAAACAAAGTAAAAATTATTGGATATGTTTTTGTACATGTGCAACAACATCAACCAATGGTTGTTGAGCATCAATGATATGTGTACATAATTTTTGAGCCAATTCTCTTTCATGATTAGCACTTATAAGTCTTTGTTGTAACTCATCAGCAGAAATATCTGATTGACGTCACAAAATTCTCGTTGTCATAAATACATCATCAAGATCAAGAAAAATAGTCACCATGTCAGGAGTAATTTTTTTTTGTTCAGCTAACTTTTGTAATCACAAAAGATCCATTTCTTTGATAGGAGTTTTTCCCGCTTCTTGAGCGTCATACAATGGTTGCTTTTTTGTTCAATAATATGCAGTATTGTGCACAAATGCGTACTCCAAAAATTCATCGTTTTTGATTGCATCTTCAAATACTTCTTGAGAAATATGTCGATACTTTTGTCATTGCTTTTCTCAAGCCCTCATGGCTCTTGTTGTATACGAAGGGATATATTCCAGGTGATCTAACTTGAGTAATTCCGTCATAACGGTTGTTTTTCATGCTCCTGACACTCACATCAAAAACACTATAGGATTCTTATTATTTTGCATATAATCAACCAAATAAGGTAAAAAAACAGTATAAATTTTACAATGATATCACACCATCCCAAATTCACATATCTTGAATTTGTAGGGAATGAGTCACAACATATAATTTGAGTTGGTGTTGTTTGACAAAGTCAGTCAGCATGTCAGCAACTCACGCAACGGTTTCAGTATCTAAGTTATTGATTGTCTCATCCAAAAACAAGAGTTTTGTTTGCATAAATGATGCAACAGCAAGCATTCGTGCCAATTTGAGCAAAACCCTTTGTCATCAACTTAAAGCCCTCACTTCTCTTTCTCATAACTCATCACGAATCGTCACATCCAAAGCAACTTTGTCTGATGACGTATCAATAACCATATCAATCTCATACCCAACAATCTGTGCAAGATACATATTGATAATATCAGTCAAAATAGGAATATTTTGTTCCAATACCAACAAGACAAGCTCTTTACTAAACATCGTATACAAATTTGAAACCATAGTTTCTTTTTCTTGAATATATTTGTATTGCAGTTGTTGTTCTTTGAATTCTTGCACCAAAAAAGCTAAACGCTGACACAATTGCTCGATTTGACGAACATCACGTATTACTTGTTTGTATGCATCAATAGACAATGGAGATTTTTGAGACAATAATACATCCAACGATGCTTGCGCATCTTCAGACTTTGATAACAACGTGCGATTTTGTTCTTGCAAAGACGTCATTTCTCACAATAAACGTTGCAGTTCTTCTTTGTCAGCCTGGAGAGCAGATTCTTGTTTTTCCACCTCCAAAAGCTTTTTGTCAATCATTTCTATCTCATGTGTGATGTGTGATGCACGCTCTCACAAACTTTGAATATCTTTTCGATCATACGTTTGCAAAAATCATTTCAAAACACGAATAAGTAACTCATACGTCTCAATTGTGTCAGTCAATATTTTTGTTTTATCTCAAGGAATTGCATCTATACGATCTTGAATATGTTTTTTTTTGTCATTAGCATATGTGATAATATCAGGATGCATATTCTTATCTTCCAATGAGGCAAGGTGTTTTTCAAAATCGAGACGCTGTGTCTCAAACGAAGCAATTTTAGCATTTTTATCTATTGTTTGTAGTTCTGAGCTGAGTTGTGATACTTCTTGCTCGAGAACAGATCTTTGTTTTTCAAGCTGTTCAAATGTATGCGTATTGATCTGTTTGACAAAAGGACATCAACTATCAATACGAACACAAAAAAATGATTCTTTCTGATGAATATCATCAGAAAGTTCTTTGAGTTGAGACAGTTTTTGCGTATGTCTTTTTTCAAGATCCTCGTTTGCTTTATCGAAAATATCTTGATCATAACCCAGTTGTGTCAGCTGTTGTTGTATGGTATTTTTTTTGGATTCAATAGCACGTATGAGCATATCGTACGATTGTGTTCCTGGTTCAAATGACCATTCGTGAAGGTCTTTTTGTAACGTAGAAAGAGTTGAGGTATGATGTTCAAGTGAAGCCTTTTGTGACGCTAAAGCTTGGGCATATATTTTTCACGCAGTTATTACTGCAGAGACAATGCGAACCGCACTTTGCAACGAATGATCAGATCATACATCAAGCAAAGAATCATCTATTCAAGAGTGAGCTGTAACATGTTGTTGGATAGTATCGAATACTTTTTTGTATGCATCAAAAAAATCAGTTGGAATACGAGAAAGTAAGTCGCTTTTTTCGTTTGTGAAATGAGCTTTTTTTTCTTTGAGTGAACTAAGAATTGTTGCATCAAATCAATCAATACGTTTTTGTAAAATATCTATACTTTGTATGTATTGTTGCTGTTTTTGACTAACAAGAGTACGTTGTTGTTGTATATCTTGTAGAGTGGTACGTATCGTTGTACATTGTTGTTCTCGAGAGTGAATCTGTTGGATTTGTCATTCTATGTATCCAAAAAATGATACAAAATCCGCTTCATTATATGCAAAAACAAAGTCTTCAATTGCTAGTTTTTGACGGATAGCATCTGTGTCAGCAAACAACATATCAACAAACGTCAAACGATCACGAATTCAGTCGTCATACGACTTACTCGCAGTACGAAGTGCAAAAAGTTCATCCAAATATCATTGTAACTTTTTGTTAGCTTGTGTCATATCTCACAAAACAGTACGTTGACTTTGCAAATCTCTTTTTGTTTCACGTAACACGTCTTTTGCATGATCTACATCCAAAAGGTTAAAGACATTTTTGAAAATAGTTAATCTATCAGCTGGCGTCAAATCAAAAATATTTGGGGCATCTTGTAACAAAATATGTGTACTAACAAACACCTCCCTTGGTGGCAAAATACTATCAAGAGTGGCTTGTACATCATGTTCATTCTTAAAAGAAATTTCTTCTAACCGTCACTTTTTTTTGAGAAGAGCAAACATGTCTGTTCCTTGCAATAGCACCTCCCCGGACTCAAAAATACTCTCATCCTTTGCATGATCCCCCACGATCGTGTATAACGTACTTTGACATGAGTCAGATCTTTTTCCTTGTTTTAGTTGTCTATGAATACAATATTGTTGCTCATCATGAGAAAACCATAAGCTCAAAGATCATGATTTGGCGTGAGTATTAAGCATTTTTCTTGTGCTGTATTTGTACAATGCATACACAGGACCATCAAAAAACAAAAAAGATTTACCTGACCCGATTGGTGCTTTGATCAAAAACGTTCATGGACAAAACCTCACAGTCACTGTTTTGTCTGCAAATGGTCATATATTTTTATAACTTATAGCAAAAAGCTGCATATATACAGAAAAACAAAAAAACAAAAAAATCTATACATCAAATGTATAGACTTGTACAAACTTTGCAATAGTTTCATAGCTTGTTTTAGGAGCCACCAACTGCATCCATCAACCCAGCAAGTGGCAAAAAGATTGCAGCAACAATCGATCAAATCATACCTGCAATCAACGCCATCATCGCTGGTTCAATCATACTTACCATTGTATCAATTTTTCCTCCAAGTTGATATCTATAAAAAGCAGACATCGTCAGCAAAATTGGAGACAAATTTCCTGTTTTCTCTCAAACCATAATAATTTGGATCAAAATAGGATCAAACAAATCCGATCACTCAATAGAGTCAGATATTGTAAATCAACTAGACAAATCATTTTTCATTGTCAGCATTTTTCTTTTATAATGATAATTATCAAAAATCTTCATCATTTGGTTTAAAGATTCAATAGGCCCTACTCATGCTTTTCAAAAATCTCCCAATAGCTTCGAAAATTTGTACATATAAAACGTCTTCACAACTGCGCTAACATTTGGTATTTTGAGCAACATCAAATCAATAAACTTTTTGAAATCAATAACCGTACTATACACAATTTGAAACGTAATAATAAATCACCCAATAATGAGAATCAACAACCATCGCATTGTCCTCATAAAGTCAGAAGCGTTTATCATGAACGTTGTGATTGCTGGCAATGGTGCATCAGATCATTCGTACAATTCAGTAATAGTTGGAATAACAAAAATCAAGAGTACCGCAACAGCAATACATGCAAAAATCAGCAATCATATAGGATACATGATAGCTTTTTGTATCTTGTCATTTATTTTTTGGTTACTTTCCAACTCTGACGCTACGTCTTTGAGTGTTTCTGGGACATTTCACATTTTTTCTGATGCATTAATCAGCTCAATTTCATCAGGTGAAAAAAAATATGGATGACATCAAAAAGCATATCACAGAGATTGTCATTCATTGACATCAGCCAAGATACTCAAAATAATTCTTCTCATGGTCTTGTTTGTCTCCGCACTCAAAATCGATGACAAGGATTCTCTCACTCCTAATCAAGATTCTTGTGCAACTGCCATCAAACGAAAAAAATTTGTCTTAATATCCGCTCATGGACTATTGAATTGATAGGTTAACTTATCGACCAAGTTTTCTGGTCATTTATTGATGGGCGCTTTCCCCATATGAGATTATGCAACAATATAAAAACTACTACTCTTTATGTTTAACAAGTTTGTACACAGCATCCAAAGGTAAGAATCCTTTTATAACTTTAAAAACAGCATCTCTTTCAAGAGAAATCATTCATCTTGCCAAAGCAACTTTTTCTACATCCATTGCTTTTTCATCCCTCATCACCATTTCTTTTACTTCTTCATTAAAGTGCAAAATCTCATACACTCAAACTCTTCACTTACATCAGCTTCAAAGGCATACTGGACATACTTCTCAAGTCGCAGGATCTTTTCACGATCATATATACGCAACTCATTGAGACATATATGCTTGCCATACATTTGGATCAATTCATCTCTGTATTATTTCAGCCTTGAGTATGTCTTTATCCATACTTGCAAAACACTGCTTAGTCCATTGATAACGTTCATCAGAAGATACATTGATAGCAACTTTGCAATGGTCACATACTTTTCTAGCAAGACGTTGCGCCATAACAATATTAAACGTTCACGCTATCATAAATCACTTTGCTCACATATTTGAGATTCTCGTAAGAGTTTCTGCTGCAGAGTTGGTATGGATAGTTGATACAACCATATGTCAGGTCATAGCAGCTTCCATGGCCATATCCAACGTCTCGTGATCACGGATTTCTCACACAAGTATCACATCAGGATCCTGTCTCAGTGCAGATCTTAATCAACTCGCAAAAGTAAAGCCAATATCTGCTCTTACTTGTGACTGGTTAAGTCAGAACATTTTATTTTCGACCGGATCTTCAAATGTCGTAATATTTATATCAACATTATTTATTTTTGCCAAACTGGCATACATTGTTGTAGTTTTTCATGATCATGTTGGTCATGTAGTCATCATAATACCATTTGGTTGTTCTATTGCTTTTGTAATCAAATCACCATTGATTCACTCGATACCCAATACTTCCAAAGGGGGTGTTTTTTTTGACTTATCAACAATACGCATACACAGCTTTTCTCACCACACTGTTGGCAATGTATTGGCACGAAGATCAATTTCTTTATTAGTCTGAGTCATTGTCGAAACCCTAGCATCTTGCGGTATTCTTTTTTCGTCAGGTCTCATTTGTCATGACTCAATCTTAAATTTTGAAATCACACTGTCGTGCAAGTTTTTTGGGTATTGGACAAGTTCTTGTAAGACTCAATCAATTCTCAATCTAATTCTTGCAAAATTTTCAAAAGGCTCGATATGAATATCCGAAGCTCATAATTCAACACCTACCGTCAACAAATAATCAAATATTTTGACAATATCTGCTCAGACGATAGATTTATTGAGCATTTCTTTAAATTCTTGTACTGAAGGAAATTGTTGTGCCATATGATACATGAGAAAACATAAAACTTTCTCAAAGTATACCTACTATTATTACAAAAAGAAAAAACTGACACGGTAACGTGGTGAATTGTCTTTCAAGATAACAAAACAGTGAGACACGTTATTGACATCATTTCATATTATTTACTTTTTGGCGAACAATAACATATCTGCATCAAGTCGTTCTGTTATACAAGGAACGGCTAACGGTGTTTGTTCTAATACAAATCATTGAACATAAGTATCTGGTGTATAAAACATATCACACAAACCATACATTGCACCATATACCACAAAGTTAGTGCCAGAATCTGATGCAGTATACATATCTTGAAACAAAGAAGCATCTTCTTTTGACGCATGAATTGAATCAAATAATATACAATCTCTCTGTCAAAAACGTAAAGTAGAAGGACATACTGAAGGAATATGAGTTGTAACAACACGAGACGCATATACATACGAGACTCATTGTTGTTCGAAAAATTCTTTTGCTCAACGATCATGTTGTGTCTGTCATATTTTCACAACACGGTTTATCACACCCGTTTGTAAACAAGAATATATATACTGTGCATGATTATAAAAAGAAAGAGACAAAGGAGTATCTTCGCTATTGAGATACAGTTTCCATATCTGCTTTTGATATAACATTTCTACTTTATGAAAAAAATCGCGGTACGTTTTGTACATTCCAGCAGACTGAAACAAATCAATAATACTAACATCACCAAATGAAACATATTGTTTTTTGCATGCATGATATTGCTCAAAGAAATCAATATCAATTGGTCTTTGTGAACATACATAAGGAGAAAAGAACTTTTTTTGTGCGTGAATAGTCTCCAAAAAACATAGGAGTTTTTTTTTGTGAATACGGGTATGTTCGACTTGCAAAGTACGCGGTTTGATCTGATGCGCATGTGCATCTAATCATATGATACGTACAGGCAAATTTTGTTGTTGTAGTATCAAATAAAAACATCAACTTGTCCCAAAGCATTGTATCTTGAGACGGTACTTAAGATATGACCACAATACATTTTTTAATGGATTGAGTATTTTACTCACCATTTGGTTTTTGTTTTTGGTATACGATGAACATGGAAGTTGATAATTTCGCACTTTATTACCGACATGTTTCATTAGTATAACCAAAATCGTAATTGTCTCTGATTGGGAGCATATGTCTTTTGATGTCAGCTTTTTATCATTGATAAAAATTTTTTTGACAATACAATCCAAAACCATTCACCTGTTCATATATAATCATTAGTGTATAAAACATAGTTGGAAGTCTTTAGTGGGAACGCAAAGCAAAAACAAATAACATGCACATCAAAAAAGACATATCTGACAAGTTGATCATACAACTAGTTGTTGGTGGCTTATGATCCGAATTAAACATCGCAGACTCGTCTTCTTGTTCATAATATCCCACAAAACAAGGAAACCCTTCTGTAACAAAATGCATATATGACATCAAAACATCCTGTCGCAATGGAATACGAACATATCACACAATACGTCCATGTACAGATTTTCGTATAGGTGGATATACTATTTCATATTTTTCAACATCTGTCATATTTTTTCTAAAAATAAAAAAAACCAAAGCATGCTTTGGTTTATCAGAATACACAATATAATAGAAACGGAATAATAAGAGAACTTTTTGGGAGCAATAAATTATCAATAGATTTTGAATATATTTCGTATGATATATGCTACGTATAACGCAATCAACATAACTCACGC
The DNA here is from genome assembly GCA_964526045.1 of uncultured Candidatus Peribacteria bacterium. GTDB lineage: Bacteria > Patescibacteriota > Gracilibacteria > Absconditabacterales > Absconditicoccaceae > CAZGIF01. Next base: position 151,729 of record CAZGIF010000005.1, read on the forward strand.
CCATCTGGTCAGTGACCATTTTTTGATCAATAACAGAACAACAACCGCAATCGCTGTAGCAAACAACAATATAATACTTGCTTGAAGATTTGCATTATCCACAACAATAGATCATGTCTCAGAAATAAACAAAATATATAACAAATAAGGCACTCATAAACAGAACAAAATATCAAAAATATTTGATCAAACAGCGTTACTAATAGCCATATCTCACTTTCCTTTTTTTGCAACTGCTATTGAAGAGAGTAAATCTGGAACAGATGTTCATGCTGCCAAAATTGTCAATCAAATAATCACATCTGGTATAGAAAAATAGTGTGCAACCTGTACGGCAGAGTCTACCATAAAATGTGTCATAATCGCTATTACTAGAATACTCCATCAAAACGTCCGCCAGTGTTTTTGTCATACTGGGACAAAACGCAATGGAAAAGTCAAAATAGCAAGAAGATATTTTTTTGGTCATGTGTTTTCATCTTGATCGTCTTCGTCCTCTTGCTCTGGAAGAGTATACTTTAGTCGTTTTCATCGATTTTTTGCTACCCAAACATAGAGAATATATATTCAAATAAATATTAGAGTTTCATACAAAACAATCTGCCCATCCCAGAAAAACAATAACATCAAAAACAATGAAATACAATAGAATGTTAAATCTCTCACAACAGGTTTTCGGCTAATAGTCACATTACGAACCATTGCTGTTGCTCAAATTATAACCAAAATATTGAACAATGCAGATCATACGATCGTTCATGCTCACAAACTCAAATCTACATCTGGATTCGTCAAAGCGAACAACGATGTGAATAATTCTGGAGCGCTACTTCATACTGCCATCAATGTAGCTCAAGCAAACTCTGAAGAAAGTTTTAATTGCTTCGCAATTTTTTCTAATGCTGGTACAAAGACTGCATCACAAATTATAGCCAAGACACCAAAACTAAGTATTAGTATACATATTTGAATAATTACCATTTCAACAAAAAAACGAAAAAATAAAAATTACCTAAGAACTAAGACATGTAGAGAGCTTCTGTATTTTGCGAGCTGCAGTTACAAAACTCGCTCATACATGATCCGGACCAAAATCTAAACCACAAAACTCATCAATTGAACACCATTGATACGTTTGATGTTCAGTAAGGCTGATGGGTTGTCATACATATCTTGCAACAAACACATACCACAAAACTATTCTTTCGTTATCTGGTTCGTAACGGGTTTCTGTATGTATATCATACACCTCAGCAACATAAAACCCTAGCTCTTCCTTGATTTCTCTATGAATTGCAAACGTATGCCGATCGTTTGGGCTCGTTGTCATATCTTCATGATCAATTCATCCTCAAGGCAAATCCCAACATCATGGTCTGCTTGTATCGTCTTCTTTTCTTTTGAGTGCCAAAATCTGTCAATCTTGATTCAAAAGCATAGCTTTATTGATTCAAAAAAAATTCATACAAAGAACAAAAAATAAAACAACAGACACGAGTCTACTATACGTGACAGATTTTTATTTTGATATAACTTTGAATGTTTTTTTTCACTTTTGTAAAAGAACAAGACCATTACAAAAATCTTTATCTGACAAGACGTACGCATCATCTTGAACTTTGACTGTATTGAGAGAAATAGCATTTTGTGAAAGAAGTTTTCTTGCTTCTCATTTGGATGTACACAATCAAGACACAACACACAACTCTAGCAATGATCTTTCATCTCCAAGAGCAGGCGATCATGTCTCGGTCAGCAAAGCTTTTTTTTCTGTGTCATTGAGTCATGCAATCACATCCATTGTATCCTCTCCACCAAACAAAATGCGAGAAATCTTTTGAGATAGAACCGCTGCATCTTTTCAAAAAATAGTTGTTACAACATATTGAGCAAGTGCTTGTTGTCCAGATCTACTTCATAGATCAGCTTCATGTTGCTCAACAATAGACATAATCTCATCCAATGGCAACAATGTGAACAATTTGAGATAACGAGCAACATCTTCATCATTTGTATTGATGAAATATTGAAAAACACTATATGGCGTACTTTTGGCTGGATCTAACCAGATAGCATTTCCTTCAGACTTTCCAAACTTTTTGCCTGTACTATCCAAAATCAGAGGTGTCGTGATACCAAATGCTTCACCCTCAGTCTTTTTTCTGATAAGTTCAGTTCATGTTGTGATATTTCATCGTTGATCACTTCACGCAATCTGTAACTTTACATCAAAATCCGTGTATAATTTATAAAAATCATACCCTTGCAACAATGTATACGTAAATTCCGTAAAAGAAATTGATTTATCTGGATCTTCGATTCTTTTTTTGACAGTATCTTTTTGGATCATTGTGTTGATTGTAATGTGTTTTCACACATGTCTCAAAAAGTCTAACACGCCCATATCTTTGAAAAAATCATAGTTATTGACAACTTTAAACGAAAGAGTTTCACCTGACACATCTTCAAGATTTGCGAGAATAGACTGTACTTGTTTGGTAAGACACGCTTGATTATGAGCCAAGGTCTCTTCATTCAAGAACGATCTTTCTGCATCTTTTCATCCTGGATCACCGATCATTCACGTTGCTCCACCAATCACCATATAAAAGGTGTTTCATTTTTTCATAAAATTGACCGCTGCCATAATTGTTATGAAATTTCCAATTGTGAGAGAATCAGCAGTTGGATCATATCCACAATAAAAGTTTTGCCCTCAAGCGTCATAGACATCAAATACAGAATCATGTGTATATTGATTCAAAAATCATCTTTGTTCTAACTCTTCACGTAAATGCATAACAGACAAAAAAACGAAAATAAATAATTATTGGTGATTATCAATACGTACGACAACATATAGATCTGGTTCTCTTTGGTAACACAAGGCTCTAAATTGTTTATTGATTCTAAAAGAATATATTCCCAATCATGTAGGTTTTCTTTCTTTAAAATCTGACTTATTAACAAATCACGATAAAACTTTTTCTTTTGCTACTTTATATTGTTTCAACAAGTTTCTTTTCTGTAAGTATAGTATTACACTTTTTTCTTCGAGAATTGTATAAATCCTTTTCATAATACATTAAGTAAAAAACAAATTACAGATTATAAAAAGAATCTGTAGACTTTTTTTTGGATTCATTTACTAGTTTTTGTAAATCAAAAGTAACTTCTTCTTTCGACAATTCAGTAAAATTAATATCAACGTAGGATTCTACTAAATATGCGACTAATTCTTCCATATCATAAAAATGAGTTTTAGTCATCTCAATATTTTGATCTATTGTAATAGTGGTCATAATATATACATAGTATAAAACTGCATCAGTCTAGCTATATTTAAATCAATTGCAACTCTTGCAACAAATCTTTGTACCCTTGTGCTTTATCTCAATACTTCTGATCCAAACGTTCAAATAACAAGTCTTTTCGGTCTTGCAAAGAACTTCAGAGATTCTTGTTTGAAATATCAAGTTGTTCAAGCAAATGTTCAGCATGAACTTTTTTGGCAGTCAGTTTAATATCTTTTGTTTGTGCGCGGAGAGATTCATCTACAACCGTCTCTATCTGTCCATAAGACACATCAGTCACAACACGAATACGAACATCAGACAAGTCAGGTCTTGCGTGAGGTTCAATATGTTCGACTGTCCATTGAGCATTGCTTTGCATTACAGATTGAGAAGTAGTTGCCACTTCATCATACATCTGAGTCACATCCAATGAAGTAAGGGCAGTTGCTTGTCATTGCATCACAATATACGGAGACAAAAACAAAGGATACGTACGAACAACATTTTTATCCAATACAAAAAGGTATTTTATATGATTTGCTTCGTTGGGAGACGTATGCCATACGCTTCATGTACACAAAAAGTTCTTGAGAACAAAAGGTTGGTGAATATGACCAGCTATCATGCGCAATCAAGGCATATCTAGCCATCATGGATGTAACGCTCACTGCGTATACCCAAACTGTCACTTTTGTCAGGGAAATATCGTTTTTGCAACATATCGATGATGTACTAACATAAGATCTGGATTGTTTTTGACATACTCTGCAATACACAAATTAACATATCACGACATACGTTCCATTTTGTGCTCAGATAGCGCTAACTGTTTCGCAGTTTCGACAATTTCAACAAGAGACGTATGTCATCACTTTGTACTACCAAACAAGCCTATATCTTGAGCAGAATCCGATTGAGTTATATCGAAATCAGCAACTCACAAACCAGCAGTTTGCAAAACAAATGGTAAAAAAAGAAATTTCTGACCCTCAATCTCAGTCAATCGTGGTGTTGTAATAAGATGCAATGATCACGTTGCACCCAAAAGGTGTCAGTTATTTTCTTGTAAACTTTGTACTATTTGGAGGGCGGTTTGTCATTCTGCAAACACAAAAGATTCACCAAGTCGATCATGGTTTCACGCCAAAACATAGACATGTTTTCACAATTGATACAATTCGATAAAATAAGCAAACAATAACAACAAAGATTTTCTATGATACGAAAAATGATACACATAATCTCACATAAATAGAATATGATTTTGGTCGGCGTGTCTTTCAACAAACAAGCGTATTTGTTGCAAAATATCATCTGCATGACGCGCATTGATATGAATATCTCAAATTAGTAACACAAACAATCTACAAAAAATAAAAGCATTACCAAAGACTACTCTGTCAATTTGTGTTTGCAAGTGTAAAAAACAATTTTTGATAAAACGATTTATCGTTGCATTCAACTAATATTTTTCGTATGGTAAAAAAATATTCTAGATATTTACTATTTTTCGCCTATGCACATGAAAAATTTTTATAGCATATTATCTGATTATTCTTTGGAAAAAGAATTTGAAGCGGGAATGAAAAAAAGAACATTGGATCATAAATTTTTGTACCTTAAGGAAGGAGCAGATTTGTATTATACTGCATTAGGTAAGAAAAAAGAATTGTTATATAGCAAGAAAACATTTTTAGATAGTAATGGTGTAGTTTTTTCTTGAGATGAAAATTCTAAGAATGAAGAAAAATCATTTTATGATCAATGAAAAAAACATTGTGAGTTTTGAAAAAAATTTATATTCGGAAGCAAGAAAGAAAAAGTATGTATAGTAAGTATTTGATGTGGAAATGGGTGATCAGAAAAAAAAACTTTAGAATACTTATGAAATAAAAAATTTAATATTCATTATATTTGAGTTGATGCCTCTAGCCACATGCTACAACTTGCAGAAAAAAATTTAAGAGATATAAATATACAAAAAGAATTTATTTGCGCTGATATGCTATCAAATGAATTTAAAATATTTATAAAAAACAAAGTAAAGAACTTTGATCTAGTAGTTTACTCATTATTTCGTACATTTTCTAACAATAATCAGAATACTTTAGTAGAATGATTTTTTAATATAATGGAATGAGATAGAGATATGTTGCGACTAAATGTTCCTATCATTCCAGACCATCCCAAAAGTGAACAACAAATCCAAAATAGATACAAATCATTTTTAACAAATGAAGATCGGGTAAAACAAAAAATTTTACCTTTCGAAAGAATATGAATACCAAAAGAAAATGGAGCTGTAAATATGGCGATGTGAAGAGAAGAACAAGTATGAGCACTGATTTTCAAATATTATTTCAAATTTCACAAAAAAACCACAGTGATGATTGACAATCAAGAATGCCATTTTTTACCAAACGAGCAAATCACACTCATAGATATTCGTTCATACGATGCTCAGCGTTTTGTAGAATTTATGGAACAACATAGATTTTTTACTATGGAACAAGAAATAATCGATATACCAGAAGACGTGATTTCATTAGGATTATATATTTTTAGAAAAAAGATATATCAAGATTAAACTTGTCCTAAAGTATTCTCATGTTTTTCCTAGATATTTATACAACAAAACCATATACACACAAAAAGTTGTTTATTTCTCTCCAAATTGATGCATACTTGAAATCTACATTGAGAAACAAACGTCTGATCATTACATAAGTCGTTCGCATCTTTGTACCAAGAGTTTATGCGAAAATACGATATTGTAGTTTCTTTTCCATTGTTGCACGAGCGAATTTATACCCAAACAAAAGATACATTACTTTTTTCTCAACTCCCCTTTCGTTGTTATGTTTGATTTTCACCCGTCTCACAATCAGAAAAAAGCGATACACTGACACAATATGATCGTGCAAGCAAACAATGGGAGACTATTCCACTCACATCGTACATCGGACAACATCACGAACGAACGTTTGAATCTTTTCAAGAATACGACGTGCATATTCTTATTGAAGACAGTATCATATATCACGAACGAGTCATGCAATACGCATATATTTTTCTTGCAATTTGTACACACAGTTCACTTGAAAAAAAGACTCTAAGTCAAAAAATGCAGACAATACAACAAGAAATCCAATGAACCTCAAACGTAAAACGTATATCACAAAACTTACTCAATCATATTGATACCCGTATAACAAAAAAGAATATTTTTCGCTTTTTTGCAAATATGTTGGGATCACATAGTCCAATTACTCTCATCCAAGATAGATCTTTTTTGTACCGTAAACACACTCAAAAGACACAAAAAGAACAATGCGATTATATTATTTTCTCCACAAATAAAACACACACACCAACTGCAACTCGCAACACTGTATCGAAAGCTCATAATCTTGATATTGTAGACAGTATTGCACAAAAATATATTTTTGCAGAAAATACAAAAAAAGAACATATGAAACAGAGTATTGATGAGTACGAACAAAAAAAAGAATACATTTTGTATGATGTTCTTATGAATGAGCTTGAGAAGTTGTGAACGAAATCTAGTCAAAATCGTTGATTTATGGATATGATACAACAAATACAACGTAACAAATATATATCATGAGGCAAAAGACAACATATATGGCATTATATTGCACCATTGACATGTACAGATTTGTTTCGTGACTGAAAACTTGCATATCTTTCCAATGACCCTACACTTTCCACATGAGATATCGCTGTATTTTTTCACAAAGATATACAAACAAGAAAATATATACAAGATTATTTCCAAAAACTATGAGATAGTGATGGGTGACGTATTGTATATACAAGTCGAACAACAGAAAAATCTGACATATATGGACGACATATTGAACAAAATAAACCAGAACAAGTATACTCAGATCTTCTACCCAAAAAATGATACGTCTTGCAAGACAACACAGCAACAATCTTGATTGGAAGTTATCAAAAACTATTACAACAAAAGTATGACATCATATTAGATCTAGTCACTGGCAAAATCACTATGTGATGACACAAAGTAACAAACAAAGACCTCCGCTCACAATCCATGACAATTGATCTACTTCTAGCTCGTATCAAATATTGAGAACATCCTATCAAAAATTCACAACTACCCCCTTCCACATATTCCAAAAACAAAAACGAAATGTCTTCAAAAATCATAGTACCTCTCAAAAAGTGCATCAATCTTTACCTTCAAAAGACACCAAAAATCTCATGCAATGGTAAATTACATGAATTTTCTGTTACGGTACAAACACAAGACATCACAATAGCGACTATCCAACCTATATACCCAAAAGCTCATTAAATCTTGGACAAAAGATCAGTCAAAATTGTTGTGATTAGTCATACGTCTGCTTTTCATTGTGTTAATTTCATCATTTGTCAGACAAAAAATCACATTGTAGAAGTTTTTCACGATGTGTATTGTTCTACAACCGTCGCATTGTCGTCAAGAACACGCTGAGCCAACACAACAAGTTCATCATGCCCAATTCAGTCAGTAGCAAATCCTTTTTGTTGTATGATATCTTTTGGAGATGTTCCATGAGCTAACATTTCATCCATAACGGTTTTTGCTTGGTTTGAATTTATTTTTTTGGAAACAATACTTGTCAAAAAATCGAAAAAATCCTGCTGACCAAAAGGTAAGTCTTTGATAGATGTATATTGTTCTTTTAGCCAGTTTGCGATAGGTCAGGCAATTCGTTTCGCAACTTCTTTGGGATCAAAATTTTGTACTATCGCAGTATCAAAATACGCCAAAACATCTGGATCCGCGATCAAAGCATTGATATATTCTTTGTGAAAATCATATGTTTGTTGCATTTGCAATATACGTTGATATGGAGATAGGACAGATAGTGCTTTAAGTTTTGCCAAAACAGCATCTTCCAAATACAATGGTGGCAAATCTGGATCTGGCATATAACGATAGTCCAAAGCATTTTCTTTGCTTCTCATTGCAAATGACTCTCAAGCAGCATCATCCCATCTTCTCGTTTGTTCTTCAAGCACTCATCATTGATCCAGAATATCGCATTGTCTTTGGTATTCGTGAGCGATTGCTCTTTTGACAGTAGATGGAGAATTGATATTTTTGAGTTCAACTCTGGTTCAATACGCCTCTTGTCAGATCGGTCTAACCGAAATATTTACATCAACTCTCATTTGTCATTTGTCCATATCAGCATCAGAAATATCATTATATCTCGCTAATCTCTGAAACTCTTTGAGAAATCATACAACCTCATCCGCTGACCTAAAGTCAGGATCTGTAACCACTTCAACCAACGGCGTCCCCGCACGATTAAAATCCAACATCGCATTTCCATTGATATGAACGGTTTTTCACGTATCAGTCTCCATATGAGCATCTCTTATTCACACAGTCTTGCTTTGAGAAAATTCTGCATCCACAAAAAATGAAACCTGACCGTTGATGCACGTAGGAGTGTACAATTGTGTGATTTGGTATCCCATCGGCAAGTCTGGATAGAAATATGATTTTCTATCAAACGAAGAAATTTGTTGAATATCACAACCAAGGACACGTCACAAACGTAACGATTGCTGCAACGCATCTTCTGACAAGACTGGCAACGCACCAGGATGTCACGTACACACAGGACAGATAGTTGTATTTGGCTGACGAGATTCAAAATCTTGACTATTCTCACAAGAACAAAACAGCTTTGTTTTGGATGTAATCTTGAGATGAATTTCTAATCCAATCACCAATTCGTATGACATAGCTAGATATCAGAGTATAAAGATAATTTATGTATAGATCTTTGCTACGAAAAAACAAGATAAGTCACTACGTTACACTTCATATTCTTGATAATGTTATTTTACTCTTTACTTTTGGTTTTTTTTTGATACATATAATCAGTAGAACTTAGATTGTAATATAAAACATATACAAAACATTAAAAATATAATATACAAAAAATATTTATTATACTGTATACTAAGTTCTATGACGAGAATTGCTTGCGCTATCTGAATAAATGACAAATGAAACATTAATTATGTTTCATCATTATGACTAGCAAACAATATACACGAAATTGAAGAATCAACGAAAACAGCAATTATAATAAACATAAATCTAATCGAGCGACAATCTTTAAAAAAAAGAATTATCATTGCAAATCAAATAAGAAAAATATATAAAATACTGTGAGTTTGAATCTGAAAAGAATACAACTTACATACATTATTAAAATGACTCAAAAGTGTAACAATGATGAGCATCATAACCGAATTACAACCAATGTTAATTTCAAATCAATATGTGAACTAAACTTTTCACATAAAACAAAAATAATTCATAATAAAACAATATAAATTTAAGTGCACTTAATTTGCAACTTTTTTTGTTTTGGGTTATTATTTAAAAAAACATTTATTAAAACTACAACAAAATGAGAAAAACAAATATAGAATCAGTATTATGAACAAAATGATTTAATAAGAGCGCCTTTTTTGACAAAACTAAAGGTGTAAGTTATCGAGAAGAAAAAAGAAAGCTAAAATGACATGAAGAATTAGCGAAAGCCATTAGTAGTGATATAGATTATGTAAAAGAAATACTGAATAAAGCTTGTGACGAGGAAGAGAGAAAGTGAGTACAATTAGAATCAAAAACAAAAATACACAATTTCAAGGCAAAGATGAGTGTTGTTACAAATGAAAGTCTCTGGAAGTATTTCCCAGTAGATGAGATGATTAGAATGTGAATTGGAGATGCATTATCAATTTGATGAACTGTCCCTAAAGACATAAATATTGGCAATTTAATTAAAAATAATATACTTATACTAGAAGCAAAAGTTGAAGATTTTAAGTACATAAATACAGCAGGGACTATTAATCATTTTGACAATCTTCATCACAATATACTTTCCCCTCTAATAGATAATATGTCGAATACGGAAGAAATCTGAATAACGAAAGCAGTAGTCTCGATTACAAAAAACAAAAAAGAGTTAAAAATAGTACTTAAAAATAATGGAAAATGAATCCCAAACTCTATACTAAATAAGTACAAAAAATGACAAGCGTCATGATGATTAAATAGAAATTCGTCTGGAGTGTGACTTAATCAAGCATATTCTCAAACAAAACAATTTGGATGAAAAATGGATGTAATAACATCAACGCAACTATCAACAAAAATCATAACAAAAATATATCCTCCATATACTTGAGATTATACAACAATAATCACTATAAAAATACCACTACACTAACCCCATCCTATTCAACCTCCGACAATACACGTATTGCCCAAGGAATATCATCAACCATAAACGCTCTGACCCCAGTTTCATATGCATCTAACAATTCTCATGTTGTTTTGGGTGTGTATGTGACTGGGATTTTTTGTATATCAAAAATTTGTTGTGTGAGGTCTTTGGTAAATCTATCCATTGGTGTCATAAAATACTCATATCTATCTCATGGCGAGAGAAATTGCAAATCTTGTGGGTCGAAAGTATCTCGTCCAACGCGAATATCACTTTGTGTTCCCAACCAGAGTCTTGCACGTTCATTGTATGTTATAAACACGACTTTGTCAGACAATTCTGCTTTTTTGACTGATTGAACTGCTTGTTTTGCCATACGCAAAGCCATTTGATCATCACGAACTTTGAGCTCGACGATATACAAAGGAACATAGGCTTTGGTTTTTTGTAACACATCATCAAATGTCATAATGACTTCGTCATTACCAAGGAGACATTCGGTTTGTATTTGTTCCAACGTCCTATCTGCAAAATTTATCCCTCTACACGCGGGAGACCAAATATCTGGACCATGTCAGACGACATTGACTCGGTCTTTTGTAAGCGAAAGATCCAACTCAATAGCATCGGCTCATTGTCTATACGCCTCAAAAAATCACTCCAATGAATTGTAGGTTTTGTATGCTGGTGCTCCTCCATGCCCAATCAACATTACTCACGATAAACCATGTCAGACATGATCATAATCATCAGCTTGCAAAGCAACATTTTGTACCAAAAGAGAGCCAGAACTCAAAGAAACACGATCTAAACTACCAGACATTCATGTCAATAAAGTAGGACCATATTCTCACTGAGCACGAGACATATTTTGTAGTTGAAACTGCTCATATGCTTGTATATAACGAGTCAATTTTGCTTTGGATTCAGACTGAGAATCGGGGGTTTGTGTTGTATCTTGACTTGCTATCGTACCATCTTTTCGAGTCACAATATATTCTTTTTCTTTGAAATCACAGTAACGAACAAATCGATCTCTTTGTGAGGTATTTGTAAACATATCTGTGTAATTTTTGAAAATAGTTACCTGACCGCTAGCCAAGTATTGTTTGAGTGAGTGGTGAATATCGGTGTGTTGAAGCATTGCATCGTAAGTTTGTCATGGCGCAATACCCGTTCCAATCACTGTCGCAATCACTCTTCAGTATGCACTTCTCCCCCACTTTTGAAATTCTTGTGAGTCTAATGGTTGCATTTTTCTATGATCTCACACTATCACAAGTATTCAATTATCAAAAAACTTTTGTTCCAACAATTGTTGATATAGCTCATACATCGCATCATCAGCATACGTAAACGCATCGTCTTCAGTATTTCAATACGGCGTAGCAAAAGGCTTATGCAAAGAAATTGTCTGTGCCGCCACAAAAAATGGTTGCGTACCTGAATAAGCAGCCGCATCTTGTGCAATGCGTTCAAACAGCGCTTTGTCTGGTGCAGCATCAAACGTATACGTCTCTTGTCCAGAAAAAGCTTCTGGTCAAACAATGGTATCAAATCCCATACGATCCAAAAACTCATCTTGTCCCAAAAAATCAATCGGAGCCGTACTAACAAACTCTGTTTTATATCATTGATCTTGTAAAAAAGCTGGCAATGGCTGAACATATGAATGGTATTTGTCATAGAGTTTTTGTCAAAAAGCATACCCATAATTTCGGGGCTCAACTCATTGCAAAACCGCTATATGAGATACATCAGAAGTACATCCATTCGACATCATATTGGTATATGTGATACCAGCTTGTTGGATCAAATCGAGTTTTGGAAAACGAGTGTATGTTTTGCTTGCATACCACGAATCACCAAAAGATAACGACTCACCAAAAATAAAAATAACGTTCTGACCCTTTCATTGTCACTGCACTTGTACAAAGTAATCTTCATACGATTGTTCACCCGTTCATACATATCCTGTCAGACCATTCTTTTGTTCAGAGAGTTGGTCTGCAGAGATTCATGTATGTTGTAACTGATCTAGTGTAATCTCCAATGTGTTTTTGTACAAAAAATCATCAAAAACATTGCCTTGTTGTGTTACAAAAAAATACGCTCCGTTGACAGCAATACCACACGTCAACAAAAAAATACACAAATACAAATAATACAAAGGATGTGAACGCAAAAAACGCAAACGATGATGCAAACCACTTGCCAAAAGCTTGCTGATAAAAAATATCGCACTCAACACCAAACAAATAGACAACAAATACAAAGGAGAAAAAATATTCACCATATCAGCATCAAAAAACTGTTGCATATCGCTCACATACAACCTAGACTGAAATACTGCAAGCACAACCGTATCAACAAAAAACAACATAGCAAACAACACAAGAACAATATTTACAATTCGTCTCAAAATTTGTTTGTTGAGCATACGAGAAACCAACAACAAAAAAAACATCACCCCTAACAAAAAAAGATCTTGATACAACACGGTAGCATATTGCGCCAACATAGAGCCCAAAGGTAGTCCTTGGGTGTACACGCCATACACATTATGAACGATAAAGATCTTGCCTATAAACACGATCCACAACGCGATAAACATTGCTTTTGCAAACATCCCTATTTTTAGTATAAAACAATACCTCAAATGTACAAAAAACCTCACCTGACACAAGTCTAAGACATGATTTGCAATGTACATATTATCCAAAAGTTACAAAAAATAGATTGAAATTTATTGTTTTTTTATTATATAAAATATATATTGACTTATACAATATAAAACACAAAAAAAGTTTTTATAGAAAAATATGTATGATGTGGTGACGTTTAGGAAAAACAACATATGATAAAGCAAAAAGACTACTTTGTGAAAAGGAGAAAATTATACGAACAAAAAAAGCAAAATACAACGAACAAGAAGGTTTAATGAGCATTGAACTTGAAAGAACAGCAAAAAATCAAATTGAATTATATGCAACATTTTTGCCTTCTAACCAGGAAAAACCATATGAAATTAATATTGAAGAAGAAACTGTACGTGATCAAATTATAGAAGTCTTTTTTCAGCAAATAAGCTCAAATTATGCATGAGAAATAAGAGACAACTAAATAAACAGATATTTCGACTTCAAAAACTCTAGCAAATTTCTACACTACTGTCAGTCACAATTCTTTTCGTCCTTGTTTTACTGTAAAATTATGTATGTACTACGCTGCTACCAAATTTTTATTAACAAACGAATATCTCGTACTAGACAATGTACCAGCTCTAACGATTCCACTCAAATATGGACAAACGCTACGCGCCACACCCCGCGTAGACAAAACAATCAACCTCACTGCACATGATCACAACAACAAAGTTCGATACACGTATGCATCTGACATTGACAAGATACAAGCTACAGATTTAGCAAGTATGTGTTTTGATCGACTACAGCAAAATTGATATATTTCTCATGGACGAGATCTGCAAACACACATAGATTTTGATCCACAACGATGACTTGGAACAAGTTCAACATTCATATCGCTTGTTGCACAACGAGCTCAAATTGAACCATTTACACTGTACAATCAGGTTTGCTCATGATCATGATATGATCTTGCATGCGCACAAGCAACAACACCACTCCTCTACACCCGCACTCCTCGCACAATCACACCCGTCACACTCAGTGATTCTATCACACAACATCTGTATTTTGTCTATAGCAACCAAAAACAATCAAGTCACAATCAAGTTGTCTCGTACAGACAAACATACCCACAATGAGTCTCAGATTCTATCAAAAAAGAATTTACTGACATGACTCACGAACTCATAGACAATCAAGACATTGCTACGCGACAACGTATTTTGACACATCACGATAGTTGACTAGCAACTATACTAGATCGTGATCGTTTGGTCGCAGAACTGCCTCGAACAAAAGAGTTATGAATAGTCAAACCACTTGGAGCACGATGAGGAGACTTTTTTATGATAGTTTCAGAACGTCAATCGCAAGACGCCAAACAGATATGTTCAGCTAATTGATACAAAACCTGTCTCACTCGATCAGACATAGCATTCGAGAAAGCTCAAAAATAAGACCCAAAAGTAAGACCCAGAAATAAGAAGCAAAAATAAGATCCGAAAATAAAACAAAAATTTTACACTGACTAGATTTATGTACTCTTTCACAGCATCACGTCCATCCAACATTGCACTTGTCAAATACCGAGGCAAAAAACCCAACCAACAACAAATCCCACAAAACCCATCAGTATCACTCACGTTACAAAACTGTCGTACGCATATGACATTGACCGCAAAAGATGTAACTAAAAATGACAGCAATGAAATGACCGTAAACCTCGTCTTTGAAAACAAACAACATCATCCATTTGGAGACAAAATACATCGTTATTTGAAGTGATTGCAGTCAGACTTTCCTTTTTTGATTGCAAAAGATATCACTATTGAAAGTAACAATACATTTCCTCACAGTAGTGGTATAGCTAGCTCTGCTAGTGCATTTGCATGTCTTGCTGATCTCATCATCCAACGACACAACCATCTCTACCCAGATTCTCCAAAGTCATTACAAGACATGTCTCATATTGCTAGATTGGGTTCGTGAAGTGCGTGTCGTAGTGTGTTCGAATGACTTGTGACTCGGTGAGACACCTCTAATCTGTACGCATCACCGATAGCAAAAACAAATATCCACCCAAACTTTGCAACAATTTATGATAGCGTTGTCATAGTGTCTCAAGAAGAAAAAGAGACTTCTTCTCGCATATGACATAGTTTGATGGACAATCATCCATACGCACAGGTTAGATACACACAAGCCACCAATAATACACAAAAAATACTGACCGCTTTCACGCAGTGAGACCGAGCAACGCGAGGGCATATCGTTGAACAAGAAGCACTTGAACTTCACGCCATGATGTTCACCTCAGACCCTCACACGATTTTGCGACAGCCTGATACACTACGTATCATACACCTTGTGCGTGAGTATAGAAACAAAACATGAGCAGACATATATTATACCATCGATGCGTGATGCAACGTCCACATCCTCTCACGTCAACAACTAGCTCAAGAACTGACTAAGGATTTTTTGGATCAGATATGATGTGATATTATTTTTGATAAGTGTGAGTTGCTTTTGTCTTCTTAAATCATTAATGTAAGGACAAATTTATACTATTTGTCCCTCTATGCTAGATTTGGAAAGAAAAATACCGGGGGGAAAAAGTTTAGAAGATGTTTTGAAACTACTGAATAGCATCGAAGTTGAAAAAGAAAATGAATAGAAAAAACTGAAAGTAAAGCACTCTACAACCCACTCAATAACTGTACTCTTTCACACACTTCATACTCTTCACAATGAAATCCTTTGGGGATTTCATTTTTTTATAGCTAATTTTGCAAAGAATCACTTGCAATAAAAAGCATATAAAATAAACATATGTAAATAATATTTACAATTAAAAAAAATAAATGAAAAATAAAATACTTACATACACGTGTGTATGACTCATGGTAACTTGATTAGCAAGTTGTTGAAAACAAAAATCAACTGAGACAAAAGAAGTAGAAAACGTACAAAAAACGGAACAAACGAAAGTTACACAACAAACAAAAGAACGTATTAGTACAACAGTGCACATAAGTGGTGTAACTCATTGACCTAATGAACTCATAAGTAAGGGACTCTTTTTTGCAATGTGCCAAAATGAACCCACATTGGACAAAGATAGAATAATATTAGTAGAATCAGCACTGTTTGAACCAACTAAGATACAAGATATTACGCAAGGAAATTTACCAGAATGCTATTATCAAAACTCTCAGGCGACAGTAGAAGGAATCGATACCAGATGATCAGAAAAACAAAATCAAAAATATATGGAATGGGTCCTAGATAATGTGCAGATACAATTGCAAGATGGAAAACGAATTCCTGTAAGAGATCTTGCCAACTACAAAATGGACTCTGCATACTTTGCAAATATACCATTTAAGATAGTATGAGATGTAGAAAACATAAAGAGCACAGCAAAATATGTTTTGACAGCACAAGCAAACTTTGAGCAACATATAGAACACAAAATACAAGAACGAACAAGTCAATGAAAAAACGTAGAAGTCATTGTATGATCAGGACATCTTGAAACACTAACCAAAAAAAACGAATCATATACCAGTACTAACTATAGTGACGCAGGAACAGTACTTTATGCATGACTTTTGAATAAAGTTTTGGAGAATATATGTTCAGAATAAAGTGAAATCTTTTTTTATATAATTTTAGCCAAATGGAAAACAACAAACCACAAGAATACAAGTACGTATCACAAAAGACAATAGAGGAACTTAGAGAAGAAGGAAAAAACAAAACAAAAGAAGAACTACTATCTAGCAAACAGATACTACAATTTTTACATGTATTATATTTTAGCAAAATATGACTAAAAATTGGAGCATATAGTGTTATTTGAAATATAGCAGATAATATAATAGCATCTTTACTTCATCAAGACATGTCTTCTGGTGGAGTTGGATTCGTCTCTACAGCTTTAGTGCTAAATCTTGTATGAAAATTCTGTCAAGACTTTAAAATAAAGTTACCATTAGAATTAGAAAAACTTATGAGTATTTTTACAAATACAAGAGAACTAGAATCCGCTTCAGTTTTTCTTAAAGAAACAAACAAACTACTGAGACAAAAAGAAGAAGAACTAGCAAATCAAGAAAAAAGAAAAAGAAAATAGAAATCCCCTCTACAACCCACTCAACAACTGTACTCTTTCACATACTTCATAATCTATACAATGAAATCCCTTCGGGATTTCATTTTTTCTTTTGGGGTGGCGACGAGTTTGTTGAACTTTTCAAGTGAGTCAAATTTCACCAATTCGTACTGCTTTTGGATCAAACATATGTCCATGATAATGTCCATAAATCGCTGCCGCGATAGCGATATCAAGTCAACTATCAAAAAACTTAAACTCTCATGGAACATGAATATACACATCAAATTGCGCTAGTTTGAGGTTGCAGTATTTGGTCAAGACAGCACAAATAATATCGACTCTTTTGTTATCAACTCACACACACGTACGCGACGGATATTTTCCGTATGTTTTGGTGAGCAGTACTTCTACATGAGCCATAACCGGTCTTCCATTGTCTAATCAAATCGTCAAAACGGTTCATGCTACACTTGTATCTACGTGTTTGAGCAAACGTTCAGTCAGATTTGTGACTGGTTGCAAACCGAACAACGTCATCTCAAAAATCCCTACGTCATCAGTGTGTCAGAATCTATTTTTTTGTGTTCTCAAAAATCTCGTCTCACCAAATCTGTCTCATTCTATATGCAGCACAACATCAACAATATGCTCAAGGTATTTTGGTCAGGCGATATCTCCTCATTTGGTGATATGTCAGATAATAAACACCGTCACATTGTTTTTTTTACCAAATTCTGAAAGTTTTTCTGCACACCGTTTGACTTGTTGTACAGATCATGGAGCTGCTTGGATATCTTGAGAATAAACTGTTTGGATAGAATCAACCACAATACACGTAGATTGCAATGACGTCGCAGTCGCAACAATGTCTTCAAAGCTCGGTGCGTGAAACACTTGAGCAGAACCAGAAATCGTATCAGAAAAGAGTCTTTTGCGCCTCGCAATGACTTCTGATGCTTGCTCTTCTCACGAAAAATATGCAACTGACACGCCTAGATGTCTCCCCAAATCTTCAAGTATCTGCAAAATCAACGTCGATTTTCCTATTCACGGAGCTCATGCAAGCAAATACACTCAACCACGTTTGATTCACGCCTGCAAGACTCTTTGAATCTCTTTGTTTTGTAGAGGATAGAACGTTGATTCTATTGTCACGTCAGACTTTTTCAAAACATGTCACGCTCACACAACGTGACGAGAGTCAGCTTCTTTTTTTTGCTTTTTGGATGGGCGAGAGGCATCTTCAACAAAACTTCAAAAAGATCAACAGCTTGGACACTTTCACATTTTGAGAACAGAACTGTATTCACATTGAGTACAAATATACATAGCACAACTTGAACTAAAATACATAATACCTATTCTATCTTTAGTCAAAACAATCACAAGATAAGAATTATATTTTAGATATTTGTTTTTTTTGTACATATGCTTACACACGCGTACATCATGCAACGACAAGATTATTTTGTAGTAGTACAGTATCCAGATCGAACAGCAAACAAATTTCAACGAACACTACCCCAACAATACATTAGTCAGGAACCCCAAGACAACAATCAATCACGACATGAATTGCGGTCAGACGAATATTTTGTCTATAACATAACAACATACAAACAAAAGCCCCATATCTCTTACTCTCCGCTTGTATACAAAAAACATAGACGAATTCGCCCTCATCAAGCATATGTGATGAATCTTCACCCACAACAACAGCTCACAATACGTAGGTTATACGGTTAGTACACTATCACAGTCTGAAAAAGCCAGTCAGGAAGAATCTTTTTTTTGCGAGCTTGTAAACTCGATTGTCCATCACCAAAATATCATCTACTATCTACGAACGTATATTGTGTGGCAACACCATATTCTCAAGAGTCTTGGACAGATAAACAAAACAACAATGGTACTTTACGAGGATTTTGTATTGCCAAAAAATTTGCTAACGTACCAAATTTTTGTCTTTTTGAAAGAATTTCATCTGACTGAGTTAGATCATCTGATTGATAAGATGGCGTCGTATCATCCAAAAAATCGTTGATAAACATACGCATGTCTACACTATTTCATACTCAAGAATATACTTGTACCAAAATATCTCTATTGATCTCATCATGTCATGATCATGGAGAAAATCACAATTGTATATCATACCCTCATGTATTGGTTGCAACAGATGGGAACATAAGTCACATATCTAATTCTGGCAAAATACTTTGTTGTGCAACTCACGCTTCTCAAGTTTGTAATACCGATCTTGTATCGACAAACAAAGGGAGAATAAGACTTTCTCACTCTTGTAAAACAAATGCATTATCTGAAGTACATGTTGTGGTGTTTGAAGGATCATCACTAATCACTGTATATCAACGATTGGAAATATCCAAAACAAAACTACATGGTCACGCTCTATTCTCACACACACGAAAATTTTGAGCAAGCTGGTTCGACGTATCTTGAATTGCATCTTCAAATCAGAAACCAAACTCTTCACTTGCAACCAACCCCAGCTCTACTCATCATTTGGCAAAATAATAGCTTGTGTAATTATCGCGTGAACGCACAAGCTCTTTGATCATACCATTGATATAGCTCATGCTGATTACTCATAAAAGCGAAACAACAGACAACACAAACAACACAATTATACTAATGTTTCATCTTTTCATATACGCATAATTACAAACACAAAAACTTCTACGTACAAAATTTGACAAGGCTCATCAGTTGCAATATACTTGAACCAAGTCAGATCTTTTATCCTTTGTATAGATATATATAGATGAAACACAAAAACAATGTTTTTGTACACCGCTTCACAAGACACTACCAAACGACAACAACAACTATTGGAAAATACGCGTTGGAATGTAGTATTGTTGCGATGTGAATTGTGAGTGCTTTTGTATGATACTTAGCCCTTGCGGGTGCTGATTTAGCACCAAACACTACTCTCATGTATCCACTACAAGAGATTTCTAAATTGGAATGTAGAATGACACATTGGACCGACCACTCAGCTGATTGTAAAATGGTACTTCCTCGTATCAAAAGTGCACAATATTCCAAACATATTGATGATGAGTGATTTACAAAGTATTATACAGTACTGTGGAAGTGAGCTTATTCAAAAGAACCTTGGAATACAAAATGATCTCATGTCTGAGTTGATATTGCATCTGCTCAATGAACGCCAACATTTGCAATTGCTAATGGAGTTGTCCATGAAGCTAGACAGCAAGCTGGATATGGAAATGTTGTCAAAATAAAGTTTAGTCGAAAATGACAAACATACTATGCGATTTACGCCCACTTAGACCAAATTGCACCGGGAATTACTCCATGAGCAACAGTATCTCAATGAGATAAAATCTGAGAAGTATGAAATTCTGGAGTTTCATCATGAAAAATGTGATGATATCACTTACATTTCGAAATAGATAAAGAAATCGGGTGAAGACTCGTTTATGCATTTTGGGAATGTGAAGACCGAGATATGTGAGCTAATGAATATAGCGTTGTTGATGAATGACTCTGTAGAGACAAACTTGAAGAAAGAACTGTAGATCCTATTGTTTTTTTGGAAAATGCTAATGCAACTATCAAATCTGCAAACGTTGATATCGTTCCAGATACAGGAAAAGAACCTGTTATAGAAACAAAACCAGTAGAACCAACAAAACAATTGCCTGACACTATCGCGTTGGTACAAAAATCAGCGAATATCTCAGTCAAAGACATAAACACTACATTCTTGGACGAAGCAACAAAAGAGTTCGTCGCATCACACCAATTTAGTGTAAAAGCATGATCATTCTCTACTCAAAAAGGGTGAACAGTCAGTATTGAAGCTAAGAATACTAAAAACGGAGAACAATTTGGATGAATACTTCCATCAGCTTTAGAAATTATTGCTGAAAATACCGCAATCACTATCAACCCATCACAAGTTACATTTGTAGCTGGAGCAATAGACTTTGCTGTCAAGACTCCAAAAGAAGGATCACATAACCTTATTGTAAAATTTGCATGACAACAACTTGCAACTATCAATGTAGATGTACAAGCATGACAACATGCTGCTGCTTGATCATTTGCATGTCGTTACCAAACACAAGAAGAAAGAATGAAATACTTCTTCTAAATGATAAACTATATTTATTTTAGATATGCAGGATGTATAATCTTTTTAAAGGTCTTCTTTTGTTTTGAGTGGTATTGGTAACTTGATGTAGTACACAGCATAACACAGTCATTACTCCAAACCAAATAAGTGAGACAACTATAGACGAAAAAGATCTAGAACAAATACAACAAGAAACAGAAAAAATGAAACTAATAGAGTTAGCAAAAAATGAAATATTAGGTTCATTAATCAAAAAAGGAATTGATGAGGATTCGGTAAAAAGTTGGGAAAATACAATTTCATTAGAAATTAATTCGTATCTACCTAGACAAAACAAAGATAGTGATAGTTTATATAAGGCAGTAATTTGAACATATAAACTAGAAGAATCATCGGATAGTCGGTCACGAATATGAATTACTACTGAAAAAGAACAAACCCTTCCAGGTAGTAATCGAAAAATACTTCCAGATCTAGATTGATATAACTGTGCAGATATAAAAGAAATATCCGATGCTTCTATTTTATCATTTATAGATAGTGAAATATATAAATGGTGAAAAGACACTATGAATTGTTATAACTTTTATTCTAACTAAAACACTTAAGCGTTTTTTCAGTAAAATAGCCCTGCCGAATGGCAGGGTTTTTCGAAAGTGAAAATTTAGTATACAA
>CAZGIF010000006.1:0-115833 GCA_964526045.1 uncultured Candidatus Peribacteria bacterium
TTTTAATAAATTTAATTATAATGGAAAATTTATACAAGAATATACACTTAAAAACTTATTTTAAGGATAGAAACCGACCTGTTGAGTATAAAACTTGAAATCAAGCGAAACCAATCAGTAATGACGCTATATCTTTTTTAGTCCTTAACAACGAAAAAACTATTAAAAACAAAACCTGACTTACTAATATGTTATCATATATAGCACTAAAGGCAAAAAGTTCAGAAGTTATAAAGGTATGAGTTTGACTTATCCAAGATACACTCGAAGGATATCCAGATAACTTACTTATAGTAAAGTGATTTGAAAATCGTTACAAAAATAATATATGAGAAATGATTTGAAAAGTTTTTAGTGCAAAACAGATTAATAATCCAAAAATCGAATATATTGAAACAGCACTACTAAGAGTAAAGGCTTATTTGTACTTAAACCACAATAATTGAACTTTATGAAATATCTCTAATGATGATTGTCAAAATTTATTTACTTGAGCGATGCTTCCATTCAAAGATAATATAAAAAGTCAATGATTAAGATATTATATTGCAGATACAATAGCTGCTTTGCAAAATTGAACTGCATATCAAGATTTACCATCCGAGACAGTACATGCAAAGCTTATACAGCTTTGATAAAAACTAAATTTCATGTATTACATCGTATTGTAGATTCGTATTTCAAACAAATGCAAATCATGTAACTTGTTCCACTCATGATGCCAAAAGTTTTTTGGCAGTTTCATTGAGTGTTGCTCAAGATCAGACAAAGTCATCAATCAACAATACTTTTTTGTATGACAGTTTTTCTTGTTGAAGTAAAATTGTTCTACGAGCATTTTCTATTCTTTGGTCGCGTGTCTTGAGTGACTTTTGAGGAATTGCTATATTGTGAGGATAATACTTGAGCAACTCTACAAATGGTAAAGACAAAAATGATAATTTTTTTTGTAAAAAAAGTAATAGTTGGTTTGCACGTTTGATACTATGAGGGGTTATTGCTATAGCGTCAAATTTTTGTGTATGGATCAAGCATTCAAGTTTTGGCATAATAGCATCTATTGCTTCAAATAGAAGTGTTTTTTGTTGTGATTGTTTTGCAAAAAAAGTAACTTCTGCCAATTTTCATCTTCAAAAATCCATTCGTTTGTATTGATCAGCAAAGTAGACTTTATTCATAACACATCCTACAAGATTTTTGCTAAAGTTTTCTGTCGCATCTAATACTCAACATTCATTTTGATGTTTTTTGATATGGGTATAAATTGCAATAAAATCCTTTGCTTTTGTAACTACATCAAGTTTTCTTTGTTTGCACCAGTGGATAAATCACTTTTTGCCGATCAAAATATCTCAATATGCTGTAAATTTATAAAATTCTTGATCTAATATCTTATCATTTTCATATCAAAAAAAGTATGTATCAATATGTTGTTTTATATCTACATCATTTGTAGACATAGACGAGCCTTTCTTATCATCTGACATTGACATAAGCCCATACGTCGAATGAGGTCAGTTACTATTCTTTTGTACTACTCACTGCTCTATCAGAGTCTTTAGGTATTTGTGGATCAACACATTACTTTTGTCCAATTTGTCTGCAATTTCTCATGGTTTCATTTCACCTTGCTCTAACAAAAGATTAATAATAGGTTGTAGTGAATTTTTCTTAATCTTCATTTTACTATAAATAGTTTAATATAAAGTGTTTATAGTAAACATATTACATAAAATAATTTTGTTTGCAAATTAATCTCTACTATTGCGATGCTTAATACGTATTATAGTAACTGTACGTTAGTAACTTTTTATTATAAAAATTATCATGGTCAAAGTGTCTTGACTAACAATAAGTCCACGTACTCTTATAAGTGAAGCCAAAATTATGTGATTAAAAAGCATTATTATCTCAGAAAATGACAATCTTTTTGTAGTCTCATCGCACAATAAATCAGTATATTTTAAAGGAACAGATTATGGAATGAATTCCTCTTTGGGATATAAAATCAGTGAAAGTAAGTTTTTGACAGAAAAAATTTTGCACAAAAACAAGATACCAGCAACTTCATCATTTCGCATCAAAACTCTTTTGGACCTAGAAAAAATAAACATAGGAAAAGGAAAAAGTTATGTAATTAAACCCATCAATTGAAAGCATGGAAATTGAGTGCATACAAACGTAACGACACAAGAGGAAATCGTAGACATTACTAAAAAACTTCTACTGACCTATACTTCTGTTTTGATACAAAAACAAGTTAGGTGAGACGAGATGAGAGTCCTAGTTTGCTGATGAAAAGTTTTATATTGTATGGTAAGACATCCAGCTCATGTTGTATGAGACTGAAAACTCACAATTCAAAAGCTCATTGATAAAGAAAACAAGAATCCATTGAGGTGAGTATGATACAAAAAACCGTTGAGTAATATAATCATTGATGATATATTATTGTGATATATACAAAAAAAAATGACTATCATTGTCACATATACCAGAGAAAGATACTTATACTCAACTTAGAGGAAATTCAAACCTATGAACAGGAGGAACGATTGAAAATATGACAGACCAAACTCACAAAGACATAAAAGACATATGTATACAAGTGTCAAAGATTTTTGATTTGGATATCTGCTGAATAGACGTAATAAGTCCAGATTTTACAAAGACATTACAAAGTAATGGATGAATAGTATTGGAGGTAAATGCCACACCAGGATTGTGATGAGACAAAAAAGTTTTGTGAATCAATTCAGCAAAATTGATTTTGGAAAGATTGTTTTGAGAGTAAGAATTTTTATTCAACTTCAACTTCGATATCAACATAATAGTTTTTGTAAAATGCAGTTGTTTTTTGTAAGATTAACAATGCTCTATCAACATCAGTCAAGTCAGACTTTTCTATATCAATTTTGAGACTAAAATATCATTCAAAAAGTTGTTTTTTGATATGAGAGAATATTTTTTGTAATTTGAGAATACCCTCTCATGGCACAACATGAGGTCTACCAAGTTTTGTCTTGTCAGAAATGTAAAAAGCCGATGTATGAGGTACAAATTTATCAATTTTTCTCAAAAATTCTCATTCTAATATATCTTGATTCAAATTTGCAATGTCCAATCACAAATAACATCCATATTTTTTGATAATTTCTACAATATTTTTGAAATGATATTTTGGGATAGGAAGTGCAAAAAAATTCTCATCACTTGGATTGACGATAGTAAACTTGATATCTTGATTATGTTTTTTGTAGTTGGCAAGATTATCCAAAATGAAGTTATACGCTCTTATATCAAGATACCTTGGAGCATTTATAGATATAATTCTTGCTCACAAAACTTCACACAAATCCAACGCTTGGTTAAGCTCTTTGGCGTTGACACTATTTGATGTTTGCACAATACGAACAGGGAGGTCATATTTTTTGGTTAACTTTTTGATGTATTTTGCATTTCGTGCATCAAAACTTTTTCGAACGCACAAATCTAGTCATTGAAATCACGCAGACTTTGCAAGATCGAATATTATATCAAGACCATATCCACTCAATGTATCAGTACTGAGAAGAAAGTCAGCCTTACTGTTTGCAATTTCTGCCATACTTCCTACTATACAAGATGATAAAATATTACTCAATTGTAGTAGTTTTTGCAACAAATGCAAATTTTAGAGTATAAATTGCCCGTATGCGATACAAGACTCCACAAAAAATAATCTGACAGGAATGAAATAATGCATTGTCATTTGAGCAAAGAAAACAGTCTGATTCTGCTTGTGAACTGATTGTTCCTCAATTGAAATTTTGTAAAAATCCAGAATCGCTTCTTGATACGATTTGTATTGGCAAAGACATAACTTTTGAAGAATACATAAACAATACAGTCTGTTGATTTGTATGACTTCAAGATCTTTTGTGGACAAGTATCTCACACAAAAAAAACCCACAAAACACACATCTGTATGTTGTGGACAATCACAATCATGCATTTTACATGTGGGCACATTACCAAAAACTCACACAGTCAGTACAAAACCCAAAACCAATACTTATCCACATAGACCAACATTCTGATATGGCTCTCCCACAATCTCGATTTGAATGAGATTTTGCAGATTTGGAACAAGTAGCATCATATACAAACAACGTTTTACAAGTTGGAAATTTTATACACCCAGCACAAAAACTATGACTTTTTGAACAAACATTACAATGTAGAACAGAATATGGATGTCTCAACTTTTTTGCAAAATATAAAGACGTCCTTGATAGTCAGATTCCCATTTTTTTGGATATAGATTTGGATTTTTGGGCACCAGGTATGAGTATACAAAAACACACAGAAACAATCAAAATTGTACGTTCTCTCATCGCATTACCGCAAACAAGATGCATAACAATAGCAACGTCTCCTTATTTTCTAGACCAACAACTTGCTAAAAATCTGCTTGCGCAGTTGTTGCAACTCCTTTAGATTTTTTAGATTTTTTGAATATATTCTGCAATACTTGCTCAGTCCATTTTTGATTCTTGAACGATATATTCTGGCAATATCGTCGTCATACTGTTATAGTGCGGACAAATAGTGTCAATAGTTATTGATGGGAAAGATTCTTTATCTTCATAAAAAACATCTTGCAATAGTTCATCTCGATACTCAATAATATCTTGCGTATCAGTCTGATCTATAACCAAAATCATATGTTTTGTATGTCTGATATGGTTGACAAAAGATTTGTCGAGTTGTATATTGTTTCGTTGTGTCAAACAAAATATATCAATGGGTATAGTTTTGCTGAGTAGTTGTGCAGCTTTGACTGCTTCGATCAAAAACGATCACGAACACACAAGAGTGTAATTGACAGGATTATCATCTTGGGTGAGTTGTATTAACGGCGCAAGTTCGGTCAAAACTCTATCTTGTGCTTGTTCTACCAAAGACAATGGCAACTCAGTTCCAGTCAGTCTAATTATTTTTTGTGATTGGATTTTGGGATCTGAGGTTGGCGTCATGTCTCACTGGTCAAGAGAAGTGTGTTGTTTTTGAAAAGTACTTTGAAACAAAAAATCAAAACTTTTGAGAGAAAATGCTTCTCTCACCGCTCGTTCACTCTCCAAAAATTGAGAAATATCATCATGTGCAAGATGCATTTTGTGACCCAAACCAAATATTCAACTAAATAGTTGAAGAATCACACACGCACTATCAATATCATCCAATATTGGCAAATAATCTACACTCGTCAAATACTCACACACAATGCAGACGCGATCATGGGCATTTATGATTGACAAAAGATCATCTCCAATCTCGTATCAGACATCAGACACCAAAAAAACCGGCAGACCGAGAGTGTCTATTGCTTGTTGTAGTTCATGAGAAGGTGGTGTATCCAAGATCACACAATCAATCTCGTTGCTATGTGTATGCAAAAATTCACCAAAACGTACGTATTCATCTAGAATAATCATCACTTTGCACAAAATAAATAATATACATGTGTAGTTGTTTTTTGCCTTCTTGCAAGAACAGTTTTGATTCTTTCACACTTTGTGTTACAAAATTTGCTAGAATAAGGTCTTTTGGTTATACTTGTGGTATCTATTTAAACTTAGACTATCTTACATGTGATGAACAACATTAACAGATTTCGACAATAGAGAAGAGCAGATCGATCTACAAGATGGTCTAAATCAAGATGAAGCATGAAAACTTCAGGATATTATAGAAAATCAAGATGCAAATAAAGATGTAGCAAATATTTTGAGCAATAAAGATAAAATTACAAGCTTACTCAATGTTTTGAAAACTTCTCGAAATGAACTAAAAGATAAAACAAAAGCAGACCAAGATATTTTTCAAGAACTCGCCAGAACAGCTACAAGTGTTTGATTTAAAGATGCTGTTGCCGTAGTAGATAAAGCACCTACTACAGACGCAACAGAACAAACTGGAGACACTCAAGAGCAAAAAGATAGAAATCAACTCACAGCAGAAATGACCGAAGCACTAAAAACTAGTGAAAACCAACATTCTGAAGAAGTAGCACAAGTATATCTCGAAACAAAAAATGCACTTAGTGATTTATGAAAAACTGTTGATTGAACAGGTGTAGAAAGCTGAGAGACAGGACAAGAAAAACCAGTAGATAGTGCAGACAAACTAACTGCAGAGACAACCGCACTTTTGGAAGCGTGAAACTATACAGCGCTTTTTGAGACAAATAGCGAAGCATACAAAGATATGCGAGATGTATTCGATGCAAAGTCATGAGCTAGCGCAGAAGACAAAGCTACATTGACAGGAAAAATTTTGACCTGAATGAATACAAAATATTGATCTGAACTCAAAGCACAAGATGTGGATCTAACCTGAGCAACTATTGTCGTTTGATATGATAGTAAAACGAATAAGCAGATTTTTAACTTTCAAGACAAGGAGTGAGAGTATATTACATTTGAAGAAAAGAATGAAAAGTGAGAATTAAAAGAGTGAAACCTTACATTGTCATACTGAGAAAAAGCAGATGCACAAGCAGAAGCTAATAATCAAAAAGAAAACAATAAAAACTCAGCTGAAAAAATAAAAGAAGAACAAATCAAAGATAAGGAGAAATCAAATAATAAAGAATGATCACAAAAGAATCTTTCATGATTTGATAAAATACTTGCACAAGTAGAAGGTCTTGCAGGAAAAGCATGAGAACTATTTTCAAAACTTTTTTGAGGTAAAAATGTAGCATTCTTCTTGTGATTATTATGAATGTCGCAAGCAACAATTAATAAAATAGCTAACTTTTGAAAAGCAGATATTCCTACTATCTGATTTCCTTCATGAGTCAAAATGTATAATGTTTCATGAGATACATATAGCATTTGAGAGCATACAATAAACACCAGCACTGATAACAATCCAAAAACATGAGTTCCTATTGAGTGATGACGCTTTACTGTTTCACGAAAAACAGTTGACGGTAAAGTAGTATTCGAAGCAAAGAATGAGTCAGTAGCATCAGCAACTATAGAATCAAACGATGACTGAGGAACAGATGATGAACAAACAGCCGAAGTAACGAGCGAAACTGCAGAACAAGAAGTGAATGGACTACCTAAACTTTGAGCAGCATGTGATCGAAAAGAATCAGGTTGACATACATTTACATTCAAGTGAAATGATAAAGATAGTAGTCCACAAGTCATGTTTGATGATGGAGAAACTACATGAATTTATATAGACAACAATCTGAATTCGTATGTAGTCGAAGCAAAAAATGCAGAATGAGAAGAAAATAAGTGAAAGAAAGCTCTTTCATACAAAGTAGATGAAGATGGTAAGCCAGTACCATGAAATCCAAACCCCGATATACTTTCAAAATACTTTGCAAAAACAGAAGTTTCAGCAGGAGAATGAGAAACAGTAAATATTTCAAGATCAGAGAAATTAGCAAAACTTGACCCAAGCGTCACGACAAACTCGCCAGCATTTTTTGACTTCGTTTATGATACAGGGTTTAAAGAAACATGAGAAGATGCAGAGACGAATATTCTCAAAGATGAAAAACTAAAAAAACTTTTCGATGATTGAATAACTAATTATATAAAGAAAGAAGAAAATTTCAAAGATCTTATAAAAGATAAGGATTGAAATGAAATACCAGCTATTAAAAACATACTTGAAGGACTAAAAAATAGCAAAAATGAAAAATCAGATATTTCAGATATAGTACCATGACAAACGTCAGTAAACTGAGAGGAAAAAAGCAGATCATTGGCCTTTATAGTACCATGATGAACAATCACAATTGCCATGAAAAATACTACAGATTGACGTATTCAAAAAATTTATGTTGATTCAAATCCAATAAAAAAAGAAGAAGTAGCAGAAGATCCAAAAAAGAAAGCTGATGACAAAACTGACGACAAGAAATAACTATATAAATCCTCAGTCTCGTACCTCGACAGCTCCTTTACGGAAGGAGTTAGTAGTGAGTTAGAAAATAGAAGAAGCATAAAGAATAAACATAAAGAATAAACTCAGTTCAATATAAAGTAACATTAAAAAAGAGTCCCGACATTTACACCATATCTAGCCTAACAAAAAATCTGTTTCCAAAAATCTGTATACATACTTGACTATTCGTTTCCTTGTTCCAAAATTATTTGTATATTATTCTTTTTGCAAAGATCAAAAATCTCATTAGAGATACTTGTATGTTTGTCTATATGAACTGATTCAATACTTTTTATTCAGACATCTCAAAACAAACTTCAAAAGTATTGTCGTTCTATATACTCGATTTTGTATCATATATCTAATAATTCATCTACCGAATTAGCATTTTTCATTTTTTCTAATATTGTAGTTATATTTTCTGATCAAATAAGATTCTTATTAAAAAATGTTTCTATCACGTTTATAGAAAGTGGTGAAATTGGGACCATGCTCGCATTAAGACTATCTCAAAATGTTATTGAAGATTTTTTTATAATATCATTATTAAACTTTAACGCAACCTCTCAATATAAATTTAGGTTTTTGGCGTTCAATGGATTATTATCATACATATATCAAAAAATAGGATGAGTATCTGATCAAAAAAGCTTTCTACTTTGTATGTTTCTAACTGAAATATCTGAATATCAATTAGAGTCACCTTTTATTGCCATACTATAAAGTCAATTTTCTAATACAGAAGTTACGTCTTTTAGGCTCAAACGATAATACATAGAGCTTTTTGATAAAATACGCCTTATATTGTTTTCAGTATTCCATATCATTTTATCAATTTCATAGTGTGACAAATCAGGATTTTCATTTTGTAATTTTGTTTCTAATTTATCCCTAATCTCAGATTGGCTTTTTTCTATATATGTGAGAGTATATCGTGGTATTATGATATCATCATTGTCAAATCAATAAATACCTATATTTTTTGGTCATAGATCAAATAACATATTAATATCCTTTGTTCATGCTATAATTCAAGACAAATCTTCCGACTTTATAGATGATAATACATATTTTAAACGTAATAACTCTTCTATTTTTAGATCAGGAAAGGCATCAAACAATAATTGTAAGTTCTTAGGAATACAATTTTTTAAGATACTATATAGTTTGAGTAATTCTTCTATGTTTTTGAATGTAAATCTCTCTAAGATCAAAGTTAGATTTTCTGTTTTTGATTTTCATACTATATCAGTGTGTTTTATGAGTTCTTTAGGCTTTATATCGTCGAATACTTTTAGTAACAAATCAATATTTCAATATCTATTTTGCTCTCAAAAGCTAGTAAGTATATCTCATATTTCATAAAACATCTCGTCATCCCACGTCAATATTTTTCCCAAAGTATCTAATTTAACACGATATGTTAAACTCAATTTATTAAGTTTTGCTATCTCAATATTGGGAAATGTATGTAAAATAAGCTTTATATGTTCTATTTCGAAATGTTCGATAAAGGTCGTGCTTATACTATGTAATAATTCAAAATCATTATCACAAAAATTAAGTAATATCTCTAAATTGTCTAATTTCGCATTCCATAAAATATTTGAGATATATTGGACAGCACTTAGTATTTTTTCAAGGTGTATATTTTTTAGATTACATATTACATTTAGATTTTCTACTTTTGACTCGATTATTAATTCAGATAAACTTTCAAGTTCTGTTGGGACTATATCTGGAAACCTACTATAAACCAAGTAAAGATTATCACTCTTTCAAGATTGTAGTACTCAAACAAGATTTTGTAACTCATTTAAAGTGATATAACGACAATGGTTAAAGAGTATTTGAATATTTTCTAACTTTGAATATTCTATTATATACCAAAAAACATCCTCTATTTCTTGAAGAGTATATGTATCAAATCTATTTAATAATATTTTTTTTATTTCTGTTTTCTTTTCTCTAGAAGAAAGACTATTAATTGACTTTTTTGATAAGTTTTGAAGCAACTCATGATCAACTTGTATGTTCGATACTTCGTGTTTCTTCAGAGTACTAATCGTGTCTTTCTCGTGTTTTCATTGTCATCTTCTCAGCATAAGAAATATTTATATAAACAGCTTTATATATTATAAGTAGTTTGTTGTTTTTTTACAAATTAAATAAAAACAAAACTTAGAAAAAAAAGCCAAGTATTAACATTTGGAGTCAAATAATGAAAGAGATGTATATATCAGTCCAGAAAATCCAACTATTACTTATATAAAAACCAAAATATTTTCTTTTCAAAACGTATAAGTGGTGTTGCAAGATAACGAACAAAAAAGTTATATATTGGTTTCCAGGTCAAAAACACGGCTCAGATTATTCAGATTATATCTCACACTATCACATCAGTTGGTCGATGCACTGCAGTCATAACTCTTGCTATAGCCATGATAATTGCAAATTTGTAAAACAAGACTGCACATACTTTGAGAACTGGGTTTTTGTGTTGTATTCAGACAAGCAATACTGCAGTAGCAAAAGCAAAACTCACCGTAGCATGATCGGATGGGAAAGACGTCGATGGCAAAAAACTATGCAACGGAGTCTCTACATGATCTGAGGCAAGTCATAGCTCGATAAATGGTCTTTGTTTGGTTGCAAACAATTGAACGAACATTGTCATACATATAGACACTATAACAGAAAAAAAAATTTGGAGGGCTGACGTTTTTGCGTGTCAGGCATTATTTTTGGAAGTTTGGGCAAAAGACTTTTGTGTTTCGCTTCGTATTCCTCGTCCATACAATCACAACAAAAATACTGGATACGTAAATACAAAAATATCAGCAAACAAAGAAACGAGATCTTGTACAAAAGGAGAAGACTGGAGCAAAAAAGCATGTGATTGTTGCTCTAAATAAACTCACCAACTTGGTTCTTGATATAACATGGTACAAATATATTACATAAAAAATATTTAGAATATGTCGTGATCACTTTCTCAACCTCACTCATATGATTCAAATTTCATCGTTGTTTTTTGGAACATAAGTTCTACTTCTCATGTGGGTCCATTTCTGTTTTTTCTAATCAAGATATCTGTGACTCATTTTTTGTCAGTATCAGGATCATAATATTCTTCTCTGTGTATCATCAATACTGCATCCGCATCTTGCTCAATAGCTCACGATTCTCTCAAATCAGAAAGTTGAGGTTTTTTGTCTATACGTTGCTCAACATTACGTGAAAGTTGCGACAATGCCATGATTGGTACGGCAAGTTCTTTTGACATTTCTTTGAGTCAACGTGAGATTTGAGATATTTCTTGCACTCTGTTACCATCGTATTTTCATCATGCTCACGACATCAATTGGAGGTAATCAATAACAACAAAGTCCAATTTTCATTTTTCGATTTTGAGTCTTCTAAGTTTGGATTTTAGTTCAGGAATTGTCAATGAACCAGAATCATCTACAAAGATATTACTTTCTCCCAATACCGATACTGCCTCTCACATTTTGTGAAAATCGTCGTTAGTAAGGTTTCATTTTGTGATTTTATTCATAGGGATTGATGCAACTGTTGACAAGAGTCTATCTACAATACTTTGAGATGTCATTTCTAGAGAAAAAAATGCTACTGACTTGTGTTGGTCGATTGCGATGTTTAGCAGGAGATTGATAGCCAAGGATGTTTTACCCATTGCAGGACGTGCCGCTAAGATAAACAACTCTCATTGTTTGAATCAACCTAACATATCGTCAAGTTTTTTGTAGGTGGAAAGTACTTTTCTTTGGTCTAAAAGTTCTGGATTGTCAACTATTTCCATATAATCCTCTACTCTTTTTTCCAAAATCTCTTTGACGTGAACAAGCCTATCCGACATGTTGACTTGTGTCAGATCGAAGATTCTTTTTTCTATACTATCGAGAATTTCTGTGGTGTCTTTTTGGTCATAGACGTCTCATGTTATTTTTTGACATACTTTCAAGATTCATCTGAGGATTGATTTTTCTTTGACAAGTTGGGCATACTCACCGCAAGGTGACGTTGTTAACAAAAATGTATTCAGATCATACAAATACTCTGTTCAACCAATTTCATCAAGTACTTTCATTTTTCAGAGTTCGTCACTGAGTGTAACAACATCTATAGTTTTGTGTTTTGTTTGTAATGTTTTGATTGCTTCATAGACATATTGATGTTCTTTTTGATAAAAATCAAAATGACCAACACTCAGTCAATCATAAATATGCATCAATTCATTATCTAGCAAAACTCAGCAAATAACTCACTTTTCTGCTTCTATATTGTGTGGTGGAAGTTGTAAATTTTCTAGAGAAACCATCGAGTAACACCAAACTAAAAAAGACTGAGTACAGTCTCATATATTCTTGCATCTTGCAATAAAGTTCATATACATACTAACAAAAGTACATGCTTTTTGCTAGTCAAATACAAAAAATCTTTGTCATTTGTTTGTTAATATCAACAAAAGATTTGTATATATGGTCGTATTCATTTTTTATATACTTTTATATTGTTTATGTATAGTTCAGAAGATATTAGAAAAAAACGAGATGCATTTTGGCAAGCAAAACAACATGCAGAAGCTACACCAGCATCGTTAGTTGCTGCAAGTGAAGACAAAACTGTTTTGTTTAATATTGCTGGAATGCAACCTATCGTACCATATTTGTCATGAAAACCGCATCCAGATTGAACAAGACTCTATAACATACAAAGATGTATTAGAACAAATGATATCGACGAAGTTTGAGACAATACACACTGTACATTTTTTGAGATGATGGGAAACCGATCATTATGAGATTATTTCAAAAAAGAGAGTCTGACTCGAACAATAGAATTTTTGACAAAGGAATTAGACATACCACTTTCACGTTTGGGAGGGACGATATTTTGATGATTTGATGACAAAAAAGCTCCAATTCCTTTTGATCAAGAAGCAAAAGACATTTTAATATGATTGTGAATCCCTGAGGATAAGATTCAGTCTGTTCCTATGTACGCGTGACAAAAATGTGATAATTTTTGGTGACCAGCAGGTCCAATTTGACCATGTGGTCCATGTTGTGAAATATATTATGACAAATGAGATGAATATGGAATTGATGATCGTGATTATGTAGGTAATGATGCAAGGTATGTTGAGATACGAAACAATGTATTTATGAGTATGTACAAAGATAAAGATTGATCACTCTCTCCACTTGAACAAAAAAATATTGATACAGGAATGTGATTTGAAAGATTAATGACATTTTTGCAACATGTACCATCTGTATACGAAACGGATCTTTTTGCTCCATTATTACAAACGGTACAAACTCTTACATGAGTACAATATCCCTTGTTTACAAACACACCTCAACTCGACACACAGCAACAAAATGTTGTACGTTCATTTAGAATTGTTGTCGAACATGCTAGGTCAGTTACATTTTTGTTGGCTGATTGAGTTATTCCATCCAACGAATGAAGAGGATATGTTTTGAGAAGATTAATGAGAAGAATGCGATATCACCTAACGAAGCTTTATACTGACACGAACTTTGACAAAAAAAACATACAACACATAGTACAGACATTATTTGGGGCAGTAATTGCAAAATATTCAGTTTCTTATGATCATCTACTACCGAATCAAAAAAACATATTTCATATGAGTAGCAAAGAAATCATTCAATTTGAATCAACATTACAAAAAGGCTCTTCAATACTAGATTGATTATTACAATCAATGAAAACATGAACAACCTTAGATGGAAAGACTGCATTTACGTTGTACGATACATACTGATTTCCTTTTGATTTGACGAGAGATATTTCACTTGCTCGTGGATTTGCTGTTGACGAAGAGTGATTTGAAAAAGCACTTGAACATGCAAAAAAACAATCAAAGGCTGCAAGTGCTACGATGTTTCACAAAGACATAGATCGAGCTAGTTATTTGACATGAATTGCTCCTACTACATTTGTGTGATACACGTCAGACTCATTTGAAAATATGAAAATACTCAAAGACTTTGTCGTTGATGATGTTAGGGTTCTTGTTTTCGATACAACTCCTTTTTATGCAGAATCGGGATGACAGGTAGCTGACCAATGATATGTGTTTGATGATGAGTGAAACAAACTCTTTGTCTCTCATGTCAAAAAGTACGATGGCGTCTATTTACACTTTGTAGAAAGCGAATAAGATGAACGATGCAACTTACTCAAAAAACAATAAACTTTGACTGTCTAGTAGTCCTCTGCATATACTTTTGTCTCTCTTATATACAAAAGATGCTAATGCCTTGTGTCATGATGTGTCAGCTGTTTTACAAAAACAATCTTTTTGTATAATTAATTATGTCTATTGAGCAAATATAGCAGCAAGAGGGATTCGAAAAAAAGATTTATCTGACACAGCAAAAGAGTACATACACGCTCTTGAAGTGTGAGACTTCGTATTGATGGATGGGATTGCATTCCAAATAGTTGCATATATTCTCTCCAAAGTTTACTTTAATAAAGCTCGTTGGTATGAAAACATAAACTGAACAGATTTTTTGCCTAAATTATTGCTACACGCACAAAAAAAATACAACATATACCTAATACTATACTGAGCCGTTGATACTATCGTTAAGAAGTCAGAGAAATTTTTACAAAAAAAAGGATATAGTGTCATATACACACAAGCTTGATACGACAATTGATTTAAGCAACTCGATTTTGATGCATGTCAAAATGCAATTGATACAACGTTGGCGAAGTGAGAAGAAAATATACAGTTTATATTTATTCAATGAGTTTCAACACTCAAAAAATCCCTACAAGAAGTTCGATCAGTCACTAATATTGAATTTATAAAAAAAAATAAACTACTAGTATGCAATCAGTGAGGGACTTTTGATCATACAAGTATGTGATGAGAAGAAAAAAGATCTCCAGATATCGTAAGAAGAATAAAATGAGAACGATTACGAAGACTTTTTGTAAATCCAAAAAAGGCAAAAGGGAAAATTGCACGAACGTTTGCACTTATGTTCTATATTCTTCCCAAAAAAATTATTGAGCAATTTACTAAACGCTTTGACAAAAACTAAGTATTTAAACAAGTGAAGTATTTTTTTGATAAAAATCTAGCTTGAAAAAGGCAAGGTTTTTGACTACAATAATATACAATACGAACAGTACATTTACTATATTATCACACATTTGCTATGCAATGATATACCAGCAGAAATTTTATACAAGAATCATCAATATTTTCTTTTGCAAAAAAATTCCCAACTGGTGCACAATTGTATATCAAAACTGCATTTTTGAATACAACATTGCTTGAATATCAAAAGGAGCTTATGAAAGATTTTACATGAAAAGTACTAGAACATCTTCAAGATGAAAACATAACTGAGCAAGAGACGAAAGTGTTTTTTAAAGAATCTATCCAAACCCTCAATACAACACTACAAGCTTTTGCTGCAAAAGTTGATGAGACAGAACAATTTTCTATCAAATGAGTTGTTCGATTGATTGCAAACTGAATCCTAATGTGTTCGCTTATTTGAGATGTTAGTCTCTTTATCCTCAGAGACAACAAAATACATTATCACATGAACAATCAAATCGATGTTGACGCGTCTGTTGATGTTTTTTCTGATTTTATCGAATGAGAAATGGACTTTAACGACTTCATACTGTTAATTTGAACAAACTATACAAACGTTTTGGACAAAAAAGAGCTCAAACAAATCAACGAAGTACTCGCAAGTTCAGACATAAATATTTTGGATTTTGTTGAAAAGCTCTTTGGAACCAAGATAGAAGCAGAAACACTTGGATTTTTGGACATGTTAGATTACTGATCTTCAGCAGACAATATTTGACTCATACAATGACGTAACAAAAAAAAATGACTACAAATTCAATTGGCAGGTATAAAAAATGTACAACGCCTTTTGATAAAAAATAAATATCTGATAACGGTGAGCATATTGAGTGTTGTTGTTTGTGTTCTTTGATATACGATTATCACTGACATGTTTCGTCAAACACAAGATATTCCCCAAATAGAAACAAAACAAGGGTCTGTTATTGTTACTCCAGAATCAATCCAAAAAGAAATAGCATATTTTCAAAGATTGGAAGCAACATCAAGTACAAAAAGTGAAAAATATCAAGAAATAATGGAACAGATAGAATTTTTGGAGGGATTATGAAAACGACCAGAAGATATACAAATTCTCAAAAAAGTTGTACAAAATATGTATTACGAATGATTTAATGTTATTTATATCAATGACATAGAAACTAATTCTGATACGCCAAGTATCTATACGTTTACATCAACAGAAAAAGAAACGCTTTCATCTCCAGTTGCTCTTGTCTATACAGATAAAATTATGGTTTGAGGAAAACAATGAGCAATCTTGTGAGCCATAAACAATGACATAAAATGAACACAAGTACCATATAATAGAGATAGCGGAGTTGTCGGATGTTCATCAGATCTTAGTAGACAATGATTGTACTGTTTTGATGAATGAAACAACATCATGCTCATAACAAAATGATCAGTACAGCCAGTTAGTATCCAAAAAGAATCTGAAGAAGCATTACAAATAAGTTTCGATAATCCAATAAAAGACATTGGTGTCTTTAACAAAAATGCTATGTATTTGTTGCATGCAGATCCTGACCTGAATCGTGACTGAGAATATATTACAAAACACGTTGTCTCTCCATGAAGATTTGATATGTTCTGAGAGTGAACAAAATATGAAATCGTTGGAAGTATTTGATCTTGAGTTCGTCTTAATCTTAATAGTTTCGTGATAGATTGATCATTTTTGGCACGATCATCAGATGACACGTCGCTTCTACAGCTACGAAGAGACAATAGTCCAATTCAAATAAATGCACGTTCAATTATTTTGGAATGATGAGATACGGTGGAAGATACCTATAGTGCTGACGTAAAAGTATTGGCAAGTGTAAATTCGAAGTATATCTATCTATTTGATAAAACGAATCAAACATTTACTGTTTACACATCTGCCCCACTCAAAACAAATGAGAGATTCGCATTTAGTTATAACTTATCATATGTCTTTAGGTTCAAATTTGACCTGTGAGAAAACATGATCATAGACGCAAGTATACCCGAAGAACAATGAAAACAGCCTTACTTGTATTTATTAACTCAAAATTGAGTTCACCAAGTAGCGCTTAACGACTTTATCGTACAATTCTCTGAATAAAGATAAGATTATAAAAACAAAAAGTAAAACAAAAATCTGACACGAATCGTGTCAGATTTTTATTTTTTTTCTAATATAATAATTTGTCTTGCAATGACTTGTTTTGTCCTCATATATAACTCTGGGATAACGACACAGGATCGGTTGTTTTTTTCTGCCCATTGTTGCACATCGACTACGTTGCTAATATCTCGTTCAACGTAATAAGGGATTGTCATACAAATACGCATTTTGTCATAAAAGACATCGATATTATGCAAAAATCATAGATACACTTCACGAATTTTTTCTTGATGTTGGATAAGTTCTAACTCTCATGTTTTGTGTTTAATGATTGGTCATAACCATCATTCAGTAGCTATACAATCTACATGCTTCAAAAATGGCTTTTCAAATGGAAGTGTAACGTCTTGTTTAAAGACAAGAACTTTTTTGTCTTTTCTAGACATATCGTGTTCTTTTCGCCATTGCATATTAGTTTTTGCAGATGATATTTGTATGTCTGAACCGATGGTATTATATCAATACGCGTTTGCTAGCATGTTTGTTGTTCAGAATCAACAAAATGGATCATACACTGTATAC
The DNA here is from genome assembly GCA_964526045.1 of uncultured Candidatus Peribacteria bacterium. Taxonomy (GTDB): domain Bacteria; phylum Patescibacteriota; class Gracilibacteria; order Absconditabacterales; family Absconditicoccaceae; genus CAZGIF01. Next base: position 17,811 of record CAZGIF010000006.1, read on the forward strand.
TCATCAGTGTCATTCTTTTTGGTTTGGAGTGCTAAGTTTATAAGCAACAGTGTCAGTTTTGCAGGCATCATTCATACTTGCATACCACGTATTGGTTTTTCAAAATCAACTATTTCATACAAAGGAATATTTTGATATCACTGTACCAAACCATATGTATCAGCTTTGATATGAACAATTTCTTGTCATCACGATTGCATGTCTTTATCAGTATGAATCAGATCTACAATTTTGAATCTTTTCACGACATCTAGAGTTTTCTTTAATAGCAGTCAGAGTTCTTTTTTTTCTACTCCTACCAAATCAACACCTCAGTCTTCAATCTTTTGAGAACAAATCTGTAGTGAATGAATAGTTCATCGTTTGATACACGTACTACAATTAGACAATTTTTTGAGCGTTTCTTGCAGTGTAGCATGAGTTTCATCTATAGAAAAAACGACCAGATTCTTGCGAATATGTTCGTATCAAACAACACTTTCTAACGCTCATATTTCATACGAAGCAAATTCTTTATTTCAAACAACAGCAAAAAACATTTATGCGGTTTTTGTATGCTGTAAACGGAGCAGTTCAAGATCTGCTTCTATTTTTTTGAGGGTTACTAGTCATTTTTGAACTTCTTCAATAAATCAACCAGATTCTCTTAATTTATGTATCTTTTTTTCGATATCAGATTTTTGTGAAGTAAGTTCTTCAACTGTAGAAGTTGGAGTTTTTGTAGCTGCAGATGTTACAATTGTAATATTTTCTCCATCAACAAAAAGTATTCCTTTTGACACACTGACAGTAACTTTGTTATCATCAAAAATGTAATCGAATTCTTTTTGTTCTCTTTGAATTGCATCTGACCAAATCGATATGAGTCAAGGTTTAATAGTCGAAACCAAAGGGGTATGGTTCGGCAAAATAGTAAGTGCTCCATTTTCCGATGGAAGAGTCACTTTTTCAATTATTCAGTCAAAAATGACAGAGTTTGGACTTGTGATTTTCAAATACATATCGCAAATTGTATATTAAAGGTATAGTAGTAATACGAAAAGCAAACGACAAATGTGACATTATTTTTGTAATCTAACATACTTGTACTAATGTAATAGTTATTTTATCTTGCAAATCAAGATAATAATGCTATAAAAATAGCGCTACCTTGAGCTAATTTTGTTATATCTTTTATTGTGATCGGATACATACAGCTCGTGTATCACGCTTCTCAAACGTCACAATGCTAATAAAGATATATGTAGTGTTTTATATTATTACCACAACATTTCATGTTGGATTTTATTTATGATAGCCTGGACACTGTCAAAAAGTTGCGTTTTCCAACAAAAAAAGAATTTATACAACTGACTATAACAACGTTTGTACTAGTTATTGTATCAGGAGTGTTTTTCATAGCTGTTGATTTGCTTTTTGCATGAGCACACATTACTATACACAATATAATAACGTGATAGTGTAATTTTATTTTTATTATGAAGATTTGTGTATGTCTGAAGTATCTACCAAAGAGATTAAAAAACAAATTGAAGACAATGAATACAAATGGTATGTTCTAAGTGTTGTCTCAGGACAAGAACAAATGGTTGTTAAAAATTTAAAAGAAAGAATAAAAAAACAATGACTAGATGATGAAATTGTTGACTATCTTGTACCCATAGTTCATGAAACCAAGATGACAAAAACAAAAAAAATCACAAGAGAAAGAAAATTATATCCAGGGTATGTCTTTATTAAGTCAAAAATGAACGACAAAATCTGGTATGTAGTAAGAAATACTCCATGAGTAAGAATTATTGTAGGTGCAGAAACTCGTCCAGTTCCTTTGACAGAAAAAGAATATCAAGATATCATCAAGCAAGTTGAAGAAAAAAACAGCAGATCAGAACTTACAGTTCCATTCCAAGAATGAGATGTTGTTGTTATGACAGAATGAGATTTTACTAATATGAAATGAGTTATTAGAGAAATTGAGGCTGAAAAATGATTTGCTATTGTAAATTTAGAAATGTTGTGAAGAATTACACCAGTTATGGTTGAATTTAATAAAATTGAACTTACATCATAATGAATGAAAAAAAAATTGTTAGAATTACATTATTAGTATTGTTTTTGACTCTTTTTTTGGTGTATAGTATTTATTATCAACATCTTTCTAGTAAATCAGATCAAGACGTAGTGGTAACTTGACCTACTTGATATGTAGTAGACACAACAACTCCATTAGAAAATATATCTTTTGTAACCTGATTTGTAACCTGAAATGATTTACAACTACCCTCTTATCCACAAGATAATGAGTTAAGTTGATCTCTAGACATCGGTTCACAATTAGAAACAGATATTTCTCAAAACTTTGATGATGAGGATTTGGATTTATTATCATTACCTGGATTCGTTTGAAGCGATATTGATGTTGATACTGATAATGAACAAAATAATCCGCTGACAGGATTTGACATTTTGGATCAAGATATAGTAACATTAGTTGATTGAACAAAATCTCTTTCTTGAACGTTGGCATATTTTTGAGACATAACATTGACAGATACACTTTGAATGCAAGAAAAGATTGTTTTAGTTGACGTATTGTATCCAAATATATATTATGTATATATGGGGACACAAGACATTGATTATTGATCACTTGTTGCGCCATTGTCATGAAATATCTATAAACTCAAAACACAAGTTGAAATAAATCAAAATGAGCTATTTTGAAGTGATGTTCAGTTTATAAACATACCCAATGTTACGTTTATACAAGACCCAGTGATAAAAAGACAGATTGTATTTCTAAGTTTACGTTTCAATAATGACATTTGGCTTATGCAAATCCCGTATGAAACATATCATGAAAGAAAATCTCACATTCAAAATATATTTAACACGAGCTATTAATCTTTTTATTTTATATACCATTATTATATCATGGCAAAAGTACAAAAAACCCTCTATTTAGAAGTTCCTGCTTGAAAAGCTCAACCATCACCTCCACTTGGACCTATGCTTTGAGCTAACTGAGTAAATATCGGACAATTTATTAAAGAATTTAATGACAAAACACAAGATGTTATGCAAAAATTTGCATGATACGATATGAAAGTTAGATGTGTATTAACTGTCTTTGCAGATAGAACATTCAAATTAGAGATTTGAGGTCTTGTTACATCAAACCTAATTTTACGAAAGACACAACAAAAAAAGTGATCTTGAGAACCTAACAAAAATAAAATAGCGAAACTTTCAAGAACTGATCTTGAAGAAATTGCTGAATTCAAAAAGTGAGATCTTAATACAGACAATTTAGAAGCTATTATTGCTACACTAGCTTGAACTGCAAAAAACATGTGAATTAGTATTGAAAACTGAGCTGTAAAAAGTAAAGAAGAGAGACTAGCACTCGCTGCTTAGTTACATTAAAATACGTTACTACCAAACGGGAGCCTCACGGCGATTGCACCGCTTTTATACTTCATTATTATTATCATGGCACAACACGGAAAAAAGTACAGACAAGCTAAAGGATTAGTCGATGCACAAAAAGCGTATGAATTGAAAGAAGCAGTGGCTCTTTTGCCACAAACTTCAACTACAAAATTTGATGCATCAGTTGAGATAGCTCTCAAAACAATTGCTAATCCAAGATATAATGATCAAATGATCAGATCAACGATCGTATTACCTCACGGAACATGAAAGTCTGTTAAAATTGCAGTATTCACTTCAGAAGATAAAGTAGATGATGTCAAAAAACTTTGAGCAGATATTGTTGGATCTTCTACGCTTCTCAAAGAAATTGAAGACTGAACAATAAACTTTGATATTCTTTTGACTGAACCTGCACTTATGAGAGACTTAGCAAAAGTTGCTAAAATTCTTTGACCAAGATGACTTATGCCTTCTCCTAAAGCTGGTACGGTAACTATGAATCTTGAAGATACAATACAAGAAGTAAAAAAATGAAGAATTGAATTCAAACTTGATAAATCAGGAAATATTCATGCTCTTGTAGGAAAGCTTTCGTTTGACGCTGCTAAACTTGAAGATAATATCACTGCATTTATCAAAGCAGTTAATGACAATAAACCAACGTGAGTAAAAGGAAAACTTATAAGAAAAGCTACAATAGCTACTACTATGTGACCTGGAATTCAAATCCAAGCATAAGTATAGTTACATTAGTTGACTACTAGTTTAAGTTTATAATATAAAACACAAAAAAAACATCATCGTACGATGATGTTTTTTTATATGCTTCTTTATACCTTCAATACTATCTTCAATGCTTTTATTAATTTTTCTTTAATTGCTCTATCGGCTATTTTCATCTCAAATAGTAAATACATTTCAAGCTGTACGCCCAAATACTTCTGGCTCGTAAAACTCAAAAGTAGTAGATGGTTTTATATGAAACGATCAGTTATGAGTGAGTTGTAGTACATACGTAAATTCATATTTTCACGGAGAAAGGATAGATGCATATCCGAAGTATTTATCGTATCTGTATTCTGTCGTATCAAATTGTAAAGTTCACACAATACTAGATGAGAGAGAAGGAATTATTTGAGGAGAAGGATTATAATTTCCATTTTGATATGAGTTATTATAATTTACTTCATTTCGTAATTGTCTCTCAAGATCGTTCTCAAATTCTCTACTGTTATCTTGCGTGTTATCAACTTTTCATTGAGATGTAGCTAACGTTGTATTAACTAGACTACTTCAAGCTGGTATATATCCATCAAACGCAACTTGATCTCTCGTTTCATTTGTATAGATGGTATTAACTGCTATAACGTACTCTCAAACTTCTCATTGAGTAATTGGATCTAAATAGTCAATAATTGGCAATGGATATGCAAGGTCTTGATATGAAATCTTTCATTTTGCATACTCATTCCATTCTTGTTGTTTTTTATTTTTAATATTTTTGTATTGATCATACGGATAATATGCACTTTGTACGAAAAATCACTCATCTCTAGCATCAATGTCTTTTGTATCAATGAGATACTCAAGTGATATATCATAATACAAAGATCAATCTCATTTTTTTTGTAATGATATAGTTGAATAATCTGGTAATCAATCAAGAGTCTGTTCATACAACTTCGTATCAAGTTTGTTTTTGTTAGTAAATGTTTCTTTATCAACTTTTGTTGAATTTGTTATGACAATTGCATCCAAAGATACATCTTCTAATTCTTTGGTAAATCAAAGATAGACACTGACTGCTTTGATGACTAGCAAGTTCTCATATGTTGATCATCGGTGTCAGTCTTCTTTTTGTTCTACTATCCATCTCAAAACATTTTGTGTAATTGCTGTGTATTGAGGATCGGTTGTCAGTCACAATGTACTCATTATTTCCAAGAAATATGCAGTATTCGTTAATCTTGATGCGTAGCTTGTTTTACCGATATATGATCATTTTGGAGTTATGACTAACTCATTGTTTAATAGAATTTTCATCAATGATACAGCTTCTAGTTTATATTCACTTTGAATTTTTGAATCTAGAGACTCAATCTGAGACAGTAGTACAAGTACTTTTGCTTGAGAAATAAGTGATGATCTTGTTGTTGCATCAAAACTTAGAGTTTGATACATTTTATATGCTTCATAATATCATGGATCGTATATCAAAATAGCTTGTAGTATAGCAAGTTTTTGGTCAAGTGTAGCTACTGCATAACATGTATCTTGTTTATCTTTTTGATAAAAACGATTAGTCAAAAACTGAATAGCACTTTTTCAAATACTTGAATCAGTATAATATCAAATCGTCGCAATATCTCATAACCTTTGAAGTGTTTGTATTGTAAGTCGCGTATCAGAACATGTAGACTGAGTTTTTGCATTATTCCAAAACGTAAAACCACCATTTCGTAACTGAAACGAATCTAGTGTTGCTAGTTCTTCTTGCAACACAGACTCTACTGATACGTCAACATATCAAGCTTGATCGTCTTGTCGCTTTGGTATCATTTTTTTGGATAAATCATATTCAATTCCTGCTTGAGTATGTAATGATGAAAGATAGACATATGGCATAAATGCTGAAAACCTTTGTTCTAAACAACCATACGGCATCTGTCAAAGATATTCAATTCCATCAAAAATATTTCACAATAAACTAGGAGCATACTTAACACGTATGCGTCACTGTTTCACTCAATCAAAAGTTGTGACAGCAGTCAGATCTATTTTTTCATCTATTGATTGGTCTTGTGTTACTCAAAATGTACTTATATGTTCCAAAAGAGAAGTCTGGACAAGTGGAACAAATTTTTGTAAAGCATCAATAACTGTGGCATCTTGATCAAGCAACGTCATAGTAATCATTGACTGACGTTGTTGGGTTTGCTCTATACGCACTGGAATAGAAATAGTTGTTTGTGAATTTGGCGCAATCGTAACTGTAGTAGTTCATTGATTTCAAAGTATATCCATATACGATCAAGTCACAACTAGCGTAAGTTTTTTTTGAGAACTTGTGTTGTTTACAACTATTGGAGAAAGGACTATTGTATCATCTTGTCACAAAACACTTGGTAAATTATCACGAATTAAAATATCTTGTGTACTACGGATTTCTTTGTAGGCAACTCAAATCTTATTATCAACTGGATCTGTCAATATAGTTTCAAGTTGTCGTGTCGTGAGGTTATCAGGAAGAGCTTCACTTACCAAAATAGCCTCTCAATTTTTATCAGTAACAAAATCGGCATTTCGTCGAGCTGTATCTTTGAAGATTCATCTTTTTTTGACAGAATCTCATCCTTTCGTTTGGTCACCATCTCATCATTTGCTTCAATCTGTAGCATCTTTGACTTCAAGTTTTTCAACCAAGAACTTTAGTGATCAATAACTTACTACACCCAAATACCTTTTCATATCATAGAAAAAAGCATAAGGATTGTTTTTTGGATTTCATTTGAGAGCCAAAACTGACATATCAACAATCGCTAAACTTCAGTGAGCTCATTGCACAGGAGAACCTGACGCATCTACAACACGAACTGTCGTTGTTACTGTCTGACGTGGAGCGTACGAATCTTTATCAGTTTGTAAATCAACTGTGAGTCTTTTGTGCTCAGTATCTATTTTTACAACTGAGAGTGCTCTTTTGTATATTGGAAGAGGATTGTTTTTCTCTTTTCAAATAAGGTAGGCTTTGACATATATATTTGGATAATACGAATCTTCAACTTTTATAGATATTCTTGTGTCAAAATTTGTTATTTCTTGGACAAAATAATCTAATATTCCGTCATCTTTTTCTACAACAACAAGTGCTGATCAATTGTTTACTGGAGATTGAAGCGTAAAAGAAACTGTATCTCAAATAAATGCTCTTTGTGTATCAGCAATTAATTCAGTTACACTATTATTTCATTCATTTCGATATGAATCTTGTATAAATGCACTATTATCACTCACAAACGAATCAGCAGTTGAAACAAAAGCAAATCCATTTGTTCATGTATACGAAACTATAACTTTATAATCTCATCATGTAACGATTGCAAAGTTTGTATCAAATTGTCAGCTTGCGTTTGACGCAAGACTTTTTTGATCAACAAGAGTTTCTTCAAGTGTATAATCGTTATAAAAAACTCCGTCTACTCATTGTTTTTTTACAGATTTTCGATCTGAGTATATCAAAGATACTTGTACTTTTTTGTTGGCAAGTTCTTTTGCATCTCGATCCAAAACAATTCACTCTACAGCAATTCAGTCAGAAATATTTTGTCGGTATGGAACACGTAATCACACATAAGCGTCAGTGGTATGAACGACTTGTGATACTGTTTTACTTACAAATTTTTTGGTTTCTGGATCTTGTACGTTAACAACAAATGAGTATATAAAATCTCAATCTGTCGATCAATCTTGCTCAAAGACATAATCAATAGTATGCGTTCATGTATTATCTATATCAAAAGATTGTCATTCTGGATAAATTCCAGCATCATTAAACTCACACCATCATCGATATACACAATTGTTATACGAACTTCATTCTCAAAATTGATACTGTTGATACTCTTTGGCATCAAAAAAGTATTTCTGAGTGTAAATAACGTAGTCTCATTGAGTATTTGTAACTTTTCAACCAAAATAATATTCTGGACTGACAGCTATTTTTGTTGCATCTCACAACATAAAGTCTGTTTTTGGAGTTGAAGTATTGAGAGCAAATTCAGGTTTTACATATTCTTCTACAAAAAAGTCTGATTGATTAGTCTGAATATATCTATCAGCAGCTTGTATTGATAATATAAATTGTCACAGTCAGATATCTTGCGGAATTTTGTATTCCCCGATAATATTCCCATATTGATCAACATCAAATTCTTGACTAAATAAACTTTCATTATCGTATTGGTTCGCCTTTTGGACAGTGAATGTAACTTTTTCAATATCAGTTTTTTTATATCAATCAAAATCAAATACTCTTAAAATTCATTTGAAATGAACAGTATCTCATGGTTTGTAGATAGGTCTGTCTGTATAAAGATATGCATAGTCTTTTTGAGACGTACTACGTCCTGCAACATATCAAAAGTCATAATTATCAAACGAATCACTTTCCATATCTAGAAATCAATAATATGTAGATTTCTCTGCGGTAACAAATCTAAACTCTACGTTATTTGGTAAAATTTCGTATGTTTCTTTTTCTGTATTTCGTCTATACGGTACATTTACAATTGTTCATTGTTGATTGTAAAATGTAAATTTGACGTTTGAGAGTCTATTTCATTCGAAATCAGTTGCAAAAAGCACATACAAGTTTTCAGCCTTTTCCATTAATACAGACATGTTGGATCTTATATACATATTTTCTACTGATGGGATTTTGTCTCATTCGTTTTTACTTGCTCTAACGTAGACAAATCTATCAAGCATTTTTTGTTCTAAGATATCTTTTTCTACATCAAAAATATTTTGTGTAAGATTCCATCGTTTATTTTTTGTAGGTATAGATTTGTTTTTATATTGCAAACATTGAGTTTTTCATCAATTTTTGTTATATGAATTTTCATACCACGATCATTGAATTTCATCATAATATCATGGCAAAAATTTGATAAAATTTTGCAATCACATCACACATGTTTCTACAAAAGCTGAGGTACGATTCATTGTTTGTGTGTTAACAACCAATGGTTGATCAAAAGGATAGACACTTTTATATCTATGTGTAGAATAAATGAATGTATCTTCATCTTTGATTGATTGCGTTGTCACAACTTTTGAAAAAGGAGTTTGTAGTTTTGCCCCATACGAATTTTCAAGTGAACTTGGAAATTGCATAGTATAAGTAGAATCTGGAGTTAATTGCATAACAATACGATAGACCATAGCATTTTTGCCATCAATAGTACGAATTGGACAAGTTTCTGGATCTGAGTATACCATATACATACCACGAACAAATGCATCTATTTTTGTTTGTAGTTGTGATGTGATTTCGCTAGTATCGTATGGTAAATACGTATTTGTATATAAACATCAATAATTATAATCTTTTTGGATATAATCAGCTATAATCAATGCTGGAGATGTAAGATAGTCAAAAGTAAGATCTTGCGTCAACGTAGAATGCGATGATTTCTTGATTGTGAGTGTATACATCGTATTTGTATCTAATACCTCCTTTGGAGTCAGAAATAACATCTTTTTATTTTCTTTGGTAACTGTTTTTCATGTTTTTGAATCAAAAACCTCTTGTATACCATACGCAAGTGTAAATGCTATTTTTTTGCCATCTTTGCTTGTGAGTGAATACAGAGCCAGATTGTCTGACAAATCAAGAAGTTCGCTTTGTATTGGAAAATAAAAATCTTTGATTGGAATATATTTTGTTTGACTTTGATCATAATATTGGTTCTCTTGGTTTGTAGAAGCATTATAGTACAAATATTGGCTATCAACAATCTCTCACGTAGCTGAAATTGTGTTTTTTATAAGATATGGAATATAAGCATAGGGTTGTGAATGAACTGTAGTTCCGAAAGTAGCAAGAGGAATATTTCCATATTTGGGAAGGATGGGATCAGCAGACTGCAGAGAAAAAGATGTATCAAATCAAAATACTCATTGAGAGTTTGTCAAAATGAACTCTGTTTGTTTATCATTTGCTGTTATATCAAACTTTACTAGTTGTTGCGATGCATCATACATACGAATACTTTTTTTGATACTATCTGTATCAACAGGAAAGTTCGTTTGTAAAACAATTCAACTAAAAGGATTGAATGTATCTTGGGCAAAAATTTGAAGTGGAGTTGTTTTTATAGTAGTTGTATACTCATCTTGCAATGGGTACAAAAACCCTTCATCATTATTAACAGTTACATCATACGTTGTTGCTCAAGCAAAGTATGTCTCGGGCGTAAATTCTACTATAGATGTACTCGTTCGAGAACACGTTCATTTGAGAGCCGGTTTGATATCAACTGGACATGGGAGAGAATCTTGTTGATCTTTGTTTGTCAATGCAACCATTGGGATGGAAAACATAATCACAATATTTTGATGAAGTGCATCCAAAGATCATTCTGGACTCACAAAGACAACTTTTGCAGCAGAAACAGCTGTTATATCATATTCATATACTTTATCTAACCTTTTACCTTTTGTATTTTTGATAGTATCTTGCAATGTGACAGTATATACTTCATCAATTTGCAAAGACTCTTCAAACTTATATCTCAATGTATTGCCATGTACAACTTCCAATGTTCCATCTACATGAGGAGAAAAAGAAATATCTGACGATGTGATCGTTGCAGAATCAATATCTTGTGAAAATGAAAATTCCAAGTAAGGAGAATTGAATGGAAGTTTTTTTTGTTGCTCGTCTATTGACAAAAATTGCAACACAAATCCATTGGAATAAACATCAATAAAAAAATATGCTCCTATTCACAAAAGAACAACAGCACATACAGAAAAGATAATAAACATACGACGACGCATAGTTTTTTTCATAAGGGAGGTAATAATAAGAAACTAAAAAACTACTCTGTTAATATATCTTGTCTCAATGTCGTGAACGTTGTTGTCGTTACTCATCAATACGAAATATCTTCTACTTCAATATACGATTCATCCAAATCTACTACTCTATCAACATCCTTTTGCAAACGAGAAAACTTATAGGTATACACTGGACTAGATTTTTTGGGAAATCAAGACGTAGCGGTATTCATTGTATCAGTAATTTCTTGCTGAACAAAGTTGGAAGTTGCTGTGTTTTGTATATCTTGTCTGGCGTTAGTTTGTCAAACAGTATCTATTGATTCATTTTCTTGTCACAACAAAATAGTGTTTCATTTGTCAAATAATGTTTGTGCAGGTTGTGAAAGTATTGATACATCTTGATTGGCAATTGCTCATACGTTTTGTATATTTTGACTTTTGTTGATAGCGTCTCATTTTGTATGAGCAAATGCTAACGACTCACCAACAATAAATTGTCATCATTGAACAAAAGTTTTTGCCAAAAGTTGTTTTTGTGACTCCAAAGAGGCTGAAGAGTGTATATCCTGACTTGGTGCTGTTGCTTTTTGAACAAACACTCATATTCATATGACTACTACACAAACAATACACAACGCTACTGGCCAATATAACGATTTTGTGTGTCAGAAAGATTTTTTTGTTGATTGAGAAAAAGACTGTATAGTCTTTTGTACATCTGCGTGTTTGTGAAGTTTTGCCAAATATCCGTGAAGATGATTTAGAGGTATATATTCTTGAGTTTGAATATCAGAAACCATAGCGGAAACTCTAAATATAAAGATATATATATCTTATAAAATAATCAAGAAATTACAATACGGATTTAGATTTCTTCACTCTAATCTTTAGATGGTTTATCTAAATTTTTTGCAAACTTTTTAGAATCTAGATGTAGGTTCTTCTGATGAAATTATATGCTCATAATAGTAGCTTTCACGAATCTGTTGTAATATTTTGAGCAGAGGTTGTTTATGAAGTTTTACTTTTTGAAAAGTATCAGCATCAGTTTCAGCAAATGCTTGCAATGTTTGTGTCAAATACTCGTATTGTTCGTGAGGAAGCATAGTAATAAGTTTTTTTTGCATTCTTTCTAAGAGATAGTAATTGTCATACTTTTTTGATAGAAAATATGTATCTCATTCCAAAGAAAAATACTTTGCAATCAAATAAACGAATCATGCTCTTGTCGTAACATTAACTTGTCAAACAACGCGGACATTTTCGATTCACAAATACATTCATACTTTGTTGATGAGCATAATTGCTTGTTCTTTTGTAAGAGGGTTTTCTGAAACAGAAACAACATCTTGCAAATCAAGAGAGTCTGCATATGGAATATATACATCATACCAATTTGGTGTGTCGAGAGGCTCTTCAATCGTAGCTTGTCATTGAAAAACAGCAACTGTATTTACTAATATCTTCATAGCTTCTGCAACACTTATCACATCATTTGGACGAAAGACAAGTTGTCAAATCTCACTTGTATTTCATTGGATAATACAGTAACTACGAACATCATTGATTGCTTCAAGGTGAATATTTGCAGCAACATCATCAAACAAATATTCAGGAGCGAAGTAGCTATTTGGTACAGGGCAATAGGTTCTAGTGTAGTTATAATCATACAATGTATTTATTAATTTCGCAGAAATTGTTTTTGATTGAGCAAGAGGGCGACAGTCATTATCATACGCTGTTGCTGAATAATCAATTCATTTTGCATTTGCGCCCAACAAAGATGAGGTTTCTGCATAACAAACATCAGGTTCTTTTTGAATCGTGAAGATATCTTCTGATTCAGGAGTTATTTTTTGAACTTCTTCACGTACTCTTTTCATAGAGATATCAAACGTATAAGATCTACGAGGAGCAAAAAGATATTGTTTATCAGAGGTATGAAAGATTTTTGTTTTGTTATACAGAGTTTGAACAATGTTGTATTCATCTCATACTATATCAAAGCTATACCTTCACGACGAAAGATTTTTGAATGTATAACATCATGATGGCGATGTAGTTTGTTGGACAATTTGTGTATCAGATCACAAACGTATTTCTTGTTGTATTGGTGAGTCGGTTTGTCGATCTTGTAAACAGACTGTAACATTTGAAGCATTTTGCGATGGTGGAACGTATGTGGTTTTGTAGGTAAATTTTTTTGTAGTATCATCAAAAGACACTCATGCAACTACTCAATCACGTATAGGAAATACAGTCCCATCTTGATTCGTAAAAGATTGTAATGTTCGGTCAGGTTTTTCTTTTAGAGAAAATATATATCACTCATCATGAGGAACGTTTTCAAATTGAGTACATCATTCTTGATTTATAGTTTGTTTGTAGTTTAGTTCAGTTGTTGAAGTATTGTTTTTTGTAAGTGCAACTTCCCACAATCAAGGATATTCGTCAAATTGTTGAGATTCTAGTTCTATACACACTTCTACACTTGCAACAGTACACAATGGATCGGAAATAACATGCACTTTGTAGTTTCTATTCCCTTTGGTGTCTTGTGTCCAGAACTCATGAACAAGCTCTAAACCCAAAAACAATTTTTGAGAACCATCTCGTTCTTCTCGAGTCAATCATTTATCAAAACTAATTGCAGCAACTCAAGACTCATCCGTCGCCGTGAGTGTGTATGTTACTGATCATTGAAGTTGAGAGAGAGATTTGCAATACTCTCACTCTGTAGTTATGGTAAGTTCTGGTCATTGTGTATCTTCACCTTCTGTTAGTCAAGCAATTTCCAAATCAGCAATTTCTGTGACATATGATGTAGCTTGTTTGATTGCAAACACGTTAATTCAATTGTGCGTTCTAGGAAACAACAAAAAATGACTTAAGAAAAATATAACAAAGACAGACAAGGCAAATCTCATTATTTTTTTTTGTTTGTATTTACGTTTTTGTTTGATATGTCTTTTGTGTTTTTTTGGTTCGTCCATGTACAAATTTCAAACAATAATAAACAGTCAATAGTTATAGTACAAATTAGGTAGAAAACTTCTCTACTAATTCTTATATTGTAGCAAACTAAAAGTTAGCTCGTTATGTAATATTGATCTTTGAAAGCAAACTTTATCACTTTACCACAATCAATATGACTCAGAAATATGTACTTGTGACAGGATGACTTTGATTTATAGGATCACATACTGTCGTTGCTTTGGAACAATTATGAATCAAAACAATCATCTTAGATAATCTATCGAACAGTGCTTATTCGAATGAACAAAAAATACTGGATAACATACAACACATTTTGTGATACACACCTGTGTGCATTAGATGAGACATAAGAGACAAAGAGTGTCTAAATACACTATTTACAAAATACACATGTGATGCTGTTATTCATTTTGCAGCACAAAAATCTGTATCACAAAGTTGCTCACATGTATGACAATATTTGGACAATAATATCAACGGTAGCATAACATTGTGCAATACTATGCTCGAACACGGTGTCAGACAATGTATTTTTTCATCTTCTTGTACAGTGTATTGAGCTCCTCAATATATTCCTGTTGACGAAAAACATCCCTTATGAACTACAACAAATCCATACGGCACAAGCAAACAAGTCATGGAACAGTTATTGCAAGATTACAGTACATTTGGAAAGATGCATGTCATTGCACTCAGATATTTTAATCCTTTGGGTGCACATCCAAGTGGGTTTTTGGGAGAAGAACCAGCATGAACTCCAGAAAACATTTTCCCTTATATACTCAACGTTTTGAGATGAAAAAGTGAATATTTACGTGTCTTTTGAGACGACTACCCCACTAGAGACTGAACGTGAGTTAGAGACTACATAAATGTATGTGATTTGGCACAAGCGCACGTACACGCCTACCAAAAACTACAAAAAAATTGAGACTGACACGGATTTGATGCGATCAATATTGGTGTATGAACGTGAGTGAGTGTTTTGGAATTGATACATGCAGTAGAAAAAGTCTCTTGAAAAAAAGTTCCTTATAAAGTAGAAACTAGAAGACCGTGAGATATTGCAGAAGTCTATGCAGATGCAACATACGCTCTAGAAACATTAAAACGAAAAGCAACAACTTCGCTTGAAGATAGCATTCGTCAAGCGTTAGAGTTTTATGGATTGGAGATAGTGTAATAAGTGAGATTTTATATACATGATGCAGTAGTGTCCGAGAAAAAAATCACTTCAAAAGAAAAACACTAGCTCGTGGCTAGTGTTTTTTGCTATTCGATTTTACTCGGACAGCTTGTTCCTTATAAAAGTTTTTGCAACAAAACATTTATTTACATAGGAACTGATTATGTATACTCACACACCAACAT
Source organism: uncultured Candidatus Peribacteria bacterium (assembly GCA_964526045.1). Taxonomy (GTDB): domain Bacteria; phylum Patescibacteriota; class Gracilibacteria; order Absconditabacterales; family Absconditicoccaceae; genus CAZGIF01. Next base: position 33,180 of record CAZGIF010000006.1, read on the forward strand.
TATGCAATCATTTACTCAATATTGTTGATAAACAAACATTTTCTACAATTCTCGGACAGCATGATACAGATAAACGAAAAAAGAAGTTTTCCACACGAGAAACCTTCATTTGACTACTTGTTTGACAGGCAACAAATAGCGCTTCTATTAGAGATTTACAGAATACTTTCGACGTACATAAAAACAAAATGTATCACTTAGGTATTACATCGTTTGCTCGCTCCACATTTTCTGATTGGATCAATAAAATTCCTCCAGTTGTTTTTCAACAAGTGTTTTTTTACCTACTTTGAAAAGCACAATCAATACTACCTGCCAACAAACGTAATAAAGAGACTCAAAAGATTTTTGCCATAGATTCAACCTTAGTTTCACTTACTTTGTCTGTCTTTGACTGGGCTTTGTATAGAAAAAAGAAATGAGGTATTAAGCTACATACAAGACTTGATATAACGAATGCACTACCTGATCTCATATATGTGTCAAATGCAAAATTGCATGACTCAAAGATGGGAGAAAAACTACTATCTTGACTAAAAAAATCTGATATTCTTCTTTTTGATAGATGATACTTGGATTACAAGTTTCTTTATATATCTCACAAAAAACACGTAACATTTGTCACAAGAACGAAGAAAAGCACTCAGTACCAACCAATCTTAAAAAAAATCAATGTACTAAAATAAGACATTTATATAAAGAAAGACATCTCACAATCAGTCACATTCTAAAATAGATACTAAGTAAAACTATAGAAAATATTCAAGCATTCTGCTTGGGTATTTTTTTTCACTAATAAAAAATTAAAAAGCTAGAAAAGCTAGAAAGTGAGTTTTTTTTTTGTATATTGAAGTTAGCGATAGAGAAGATTTATATATAAAAATAAGAAGTATGACCTTCACCTTTAATAAAACAAAGATAGAGTGATGTATACATATTTCTCCTACTATTCATGGCGATAAGAGATGATTTTTTCTCGAAAGCTATCATGCTGACAAATTTGCAGAATGATGAATCACTACCACGTTTATCCAAGACAATCATAGCAAATCCAAAGCATGAGTCCTCAGATGATGCCACTTTCAAACACAACACACTCAAGCAAAACTCGTCAGAGTAACGCATGGATCAGTTCTCGATATCGTTCTGGACGCAAGAGTATGATCACCGAGCTTTGGACAGCATATTATCATCCCACTTGATGCACACAACCACCACCAACTTTTTGTCCCTAAATGATGTGCACACGGATTTTTGACACTCGAAGACGATACTGAGTTTTTGTATAAATGCGATGATATCTATGCACCAGAGCACGACGCAGGAATTTATTATGATAGTTTTGGTATTGACCGAGATGGAATAAAAAAAAAATATTGACTGACTCAATTCGTGATGTCGCCCAAAGATCACGAACTTTCCACACGAAATGAATATATTAAAAACCCAGTATTTTAATTTTTATTCTTTTTTATCTTGTATTGTATGAAACATAAGATTCTCATTACTGGATCACATGGTATGCTTTGATCAACATTCCGTAATACAAAAACATGCGAACACGCAGGATACGAGGTTATATATGCTGATCGTGATATACTCGATATCACTGACCTGCGTCAGTGTGAAGACTTTTTTGATCAGAATACTATCACGATCATCATCAATTGTGCCGCATATACCAATGTCGAGCACGCTGAAGACGAAGGAAAGATGGCAAACTATGTCGTCAACACACTTGGTCCTACCAATCTTGCTCTCTGTGCCAAAAAACACAGCATTCATCTCATCCATATCAGCACTGATTATGTGTTTGATGGGACGAGGGTAGATGGAAACAATGAATACGATACATGCTGACCGCTCAGTGCGTATGGTCTTGCAAAATGGCTCGGTGAAGAAGCGATTCTCCGCATTCATCCAGACAATTCCTCTATCATCAGGACAAGTCGACTCTATGGCTGATGAAAAGAGTACAAAAACTTCGTCAATACGATGCTGATGCTCTGACAGAGCAAATCAGAGCTTCGTGTCATCGCTGATAAACGATGAGCTCCGACCTATACCAACGATCTCATGGATGCAATACTACAGGTGATCCGTACAGACGACCGTCATCAGTCTATCTACCATTTTTGCAACAAAGCTCCTGAATGATGAATCACGCGATATGATTTTGCATGCAAAATATTTTCACTGACTGATAATCCGATTCCTGTCCATCCGATCCCGAGTTCTGACTACCCTACCAAAGCAGTTCGTCCTCGTCATAGTCATTTGATCAATAATAGTGAGGTGGTATTGAGAGATTGGGAAGAAGCACTAGAAGAGTATCTTTCAAATATGTGACTGTTGAAAAACCAATAAATCCAAAGGTTTTTACGTTTTTACTGATCAAAAACCTTATCTAAAAACATCTTTTTGAATTTAATACAACATTTTGCCACTTGGCGAGGTTTCGAACTTCGTAACCGATCATTTTCCGTTAAAGATAAAATTTCTTGCGAAAAGTAAACGTGAATTCGCAACAAAATTCTCAATCTTGCTAAATGGCTGTTATATGCCGTTTTTTTTATAAAACCCAACCGCCTTCAGTATTTTGTTTGTAATTACTTTTTGAATGTTCATAGGCTTTTACTCCTTTGTCTAATAAAGCTTTATATTTTTTATGCTCTGTCCAAAACAAAAGATTTGTCATTTTTAGGTTAGGTAATTTTAACGCTATCTCAAATAATTTATCTAGCAATAAATTTCTGTCTGATGCTTTGAAATTTTCTGGAAATAAAAAAAGTAGTTCTTCAAGATTTTCGAGAAATTCAATTTCTTTGATGTTTTCTAACTTTGATAAATTTTCAATTTGTATTTTTCTTAAGTTTTTTAATCCTTGAAAACTTGGTAAAGTATCCATAGTTGCTAAACCTTCAAAGTGTAAAAATTTTAAATTGATAAGTCCTTTGAGAAATTCATAATTTTCAATTTGTCTCACTCTACTAATGCCTAAATATTCTAAATGCTTTAATTCCGCTAAAGATTCTAGCGATTGATAACTTCCGAACATTAACTTTAGGAGCTTCAATTTTTGTAAACTACTTATCCAATTTAAATTTTTAAGTTTGACTCCCCTCAAACTTAGAGAACTAATTTTTGTTAGATATTTAATATTCTCAATTCCCTTTTTCATACCATCAATATTAAGAATTTCTATATCAGTAAATTTTTTGATGAATTCAATATTGACTGCTGTAGATTTGGTCTCGCCTAAATGGAGTTTAGTTAGCTGAGGAATGATTTCAATGGATTTAAAATCTTTTGTTAAAAACGAGTTCACACCAAAGTTTCTGACGTTTGGGATTTTAATAAGAAATGTAAAATCAACTGCATCGTGCCAAAATATCGTTAACCCAATTTCGGGGTATCTGCCATAAAAAACATTTAGCGTTTCCCAAGTTTTTACAGATGGAATTTTAAAAGCGTAAAATTGTAATGAATGTATATTTTTTTCCTTGATTAGATTTTCAATATCCGACTCTACCAAGTCTTGATAAATATTGATATTACCATTAAAATTGCCCCACTTATCTTCTTTTTTATGATTTAGTCATTTCATCGATTTTTTTTGTTAAAATTGCATATAACTTCTTTTTATCAGAAATTATCATACCTATTTCTTCGCCAAATTCAAAGCAAAACACAATCTCTTAAAATCACAGCCAAATCAATACACTAAATATAACTGTTACTTCACCCAATACTCACAAATATGACAGAAAATGAAAAATTACAGTATTTCAAACAGCTCCTCAACAACCAATCTCATACACCCAAAAAGTATAAACTTTTTACCTAAAAATACTTAGAATTGCTATTAAAAGAGAAAAATCTATAAAAGTGGCAAAAAGAGAGCTTTATTTTTCTTCAGTTTACTGACATTTCTACTTTTGGACACTACTGACATTTTAACTGTGGTGTTAAAATAATTATGCTCTCTACTTGCAAAACAACAAACTTTCTGTATCGTTACAGAGTATATGAACAGCACAATTGGATACATAGACATTTGAATCACTAATGCAAACAACTATGTCCAGACACTCTAAGCGAGACAATGAATAAAAATATGATGTATTGAAGAGATAGCATGGAGAAATACATGGATTAGCAATAAACAACTTCTCGCACACGCAGACAAACTCAAGAAAATCTGATATGGTGAGTATTTGAGGAAGTTGGTGAAATAAAGAAAAATTAGAAGTTTTACTTTTTTCTCGTAATGAAAGAAAAAACAATTGTCATCACATCATGATATTTCAACCCCTTGCATCCATGACATATAGAATGCTTCGAATTGTGTAAACAACTCGGAGATGAAGTGTGGGTTATCGTCAACTCCGATAAACAAGCTCAAAAAAAAACAGGTCAATCAGAGCTTTTTCAAGATCAAGAATTCAGAATGAGTGTAGTTTCTGCACTCAAATCTATCGATCATGTCATGCTTTCAATAGATACAGACTTATCAGTTTGCAAAAGCATTGAAAAAATAACAAAAGTCATTAGAGATACTCATGGACTCAAAACAAAAATTATTTTTGGAAAATGAGGTGATAGATTTATAGGAAATATCCCAGAGGTTGAGGTTTGTAATAAATCAGGCATAATAATTAAAGATGGGTTAGGAAGCAAAACTCATAATAGTAGCGAATACAGAGCTAAAAAAGTTGGGTAAAGAGATTTTTATTTTTTTTAATCATGATGAAAAAAAAAGCACTGATTACATGAATTACATGACAAGATTGATCATATCTAGCAGAATTACTTCTCGAAAAAGGGTATGAAGTTCATGGACTCAGAAGAAAATCATCATCATTTAATACACAGAGAATAGATCATCTATTTATTGATAGTCATGATCTATCCGCTTGTTTATTTCTTCATTACGGAGACATGACAGATTCAGCAAATATTATTAGATTAATAGAACAAATAAAACCCGATGAAATTTATAATCTTGCAGCACAAAGTCATGTCCATGTAAGTTTTGATATGCCAGAATATACAACAAATTGTGATGCAGTAGGAACATTAAGATTGCTTGAGGCGATCAGAATCGCGTGATTGGAAAAGTCTTGTAAATTTTATCAAGCAAGCACATCAGAGCTTTTTGGTTGACTTGAATATAATAGACCTGAACAATGATACAATGAATCTTCCCCTATGCACCCTCGTTCACCATACTGATGTGCAAAACTATATGCTATGCGAATAGTCAGAAATTATAAAGAAAGTTATGGTATTTTTGCCTGTAATGGAATACTTTTCAACCATGAATCTCCTCGTAGATGAGAAACATTTGTCACGCGTAAAATAACTATGGCAGTGGCAAAAATATCGCTCTGACAGCAAAAAAAGCTTTTTCTTGGAAATCTTGATGCACTCAGAGATTGGGGCCATGCTCGTGATTATGTCGATGCGATGTGGCGCATGCTTCAAAGAGAGAATCCCGAAGATTATGTCATTGCTACAGGTGAGGCATATAGCGTCAGAGATTTTGTTAATTGGAGTTTTGAAGAAGTAGGGATTATCCTTGATCGAAAAGGGGAATGAGTCGATGAAAAATGATACAATCAAGCAACGGGTGAATGTATTGTGGAAGTCGATCCTGCATACTTTCGTCCTGCAGAAGTTGACTTTTTACTTGGAGATAGCAGCAAAGCCAGACAAGAACTTGGGTGGAAGCCTACATATACCGTGAGGGAAATGTGCAAAGAAATGGTAAAAGAGGATAAAAAATCGATCTCATAATTTTTATCTTTTTTGACTGAATGAATAAACAAGAAAAAATCTATATTGCCTGACATAGATGATTGGTCTGATCTGCTCTCGTGAGACAACTCCACAACCAATGATATACCAATCTCATCACCAAAACACACACTGAATTAGATTTGACGAATACGCAAGCAGTCAATGATTTTTTTGCCACAGAAAAACCTGAATACGTATTTCTCGCTGCTGCTAAAGTCTGATGAATCGTAGCAAACAAAACCTACCCTGCTGATTTTCTCTATCAAAACCTCCAAATTCAAAATAACGTCATCCACGCAGCATACCTCTATGGGATCAGCAAACTTCTTTTCCTCTGATCAAGCTGTATTTACCCTAAAAACTGTCCTCAACCGATCAAAGAAGATTATCTCCTCACCTGACCTCTCGAGTCTACCAACGAACCGTACGCGATTGCCAAGATCGCTGGAATCAAAATGTGTCAATCTTACAATAGACAATATAATACAAACTTTATTGCCTGCATGCCTACCAATCTCTATGGTCCAAATGATAATTTTGATCTACAAACAAGCCATGTCTTGCCTGCATTGATTCGTAAATTTTATGAAGCAAAAAAATCCTGAGCTGACCACGTTGTCTGTCGGGGCGATGGGTCACCGATGAGAGAGTTTTTGTATGTAGATGATATGGCTGATGGTTGTATTCATATAATGCAACACCTTGACCCTACGCCAGACCAAAACCAAAAAGGAGATATTTTTGTGAATATTGGGACAGAAACGGATGTGACAATAAAAGATCTTGCATTCTTGGTCAAAAAAATCATATGATATGAATGAAATATTGTATGGGATACCAGCAAGCCAAACGGAACAATGAAAAAATGTTTGGATGTAAATAAAATTGAACAAATGTGATGGAAAGCTACAACAAAACTGGAAAAAGGAATAGAGAAGACATATACGTGGTTTGTACAAAATTTATCTTAAAATTTTTCTTATGAAAAAAGCATTCATTACATGAATCAATGGACAAGATTGAGCATATCTATCAGATTTACTTCTTCGTAAATGATATATCGTTTTATGACTGGTCAAAAACGATGAGAGTTCTCTTGCCAATCTTGAATACTTTGGCATATCACAAAAAATAACCTTATATGTATGAGATTTACGTGATCAAACAATCATCACCACGATCATTCGCGACAATCAACCTGACGAGATCTATCATCTGTGATGACTTACATCTCCAGGAGAATCCCGACATCTTGTCAGTGAATATATTTCTACGAATACCCAAAGCATTGTGTCGATTATACTCGCTACACTTGAACATGCACCAGATGCAAAGATCTTTAACGCTGCCACCAGCGAAATGTTTTGAAATAGCCATGATGAAGGTTTACAGACAGAAAACACACCGCTAAAACCAACAAATCCATACGCAGTGACCAAGCTTTTTGCCTATCGAATGGCAAATATCTACAGACAAAGCCACAACCTTTTTATTGTGAATGGGATACTTTTTAATCACGAATCTCCATTGAGACCTCTTCATTTCGTTACAAGAAAAATCACTGACGGTGTTGCAAGAATTGCTCAGTGATTGCAAGGTAAGTTAGTTCTTGGGAATTTAGATGCAAAGAGGGACCGGTGATATGCTGGTGATTTTGTCGAAGGAATACGATTATCAATGCAACAAGATATTTCTGATACCTATATTTTCTCTACCTGATATACGAATACAATCAAAGACATTCTTGATATTGCTTTTGGATATGTAGGAATTGATAATCGGGAGTCGTACGTCGTTCTGGATCCAGCCTTTAATCGTCCGATAAATCTCACCCATCTCTATGGCAAAAATGACAAAGCAAAAACAGTCCTATGACGAGAACCCAAAACATCGTTCCAAGAACTGATTAAAATGATGATGGAAGAGGATATGAGGAGAGTTATTCTAAAGTAAGGCATATTATTTTTACTTACATCACAACAATAATGCAGTGCAAAATATGTTGATCAACAACAAAGAAAAGCATTACATGAAAAATTCTATGAAAATATGATATTTCATATTTTCACTGTTGACTATGTAATTTTTTGCAAACTGAAGAACCATACTGGCTTGAAGAAAGTTATTCTTCGTCAATGAATATGGAGGATACCGGTTTAATAGCAAGAAATATCTATTTTTCAAAAGTAGTATCAATCTTATTGGTAACTTTTTTCGATTGATCATCTAAATATCTAGATTATGCCTGATGATATGGTATTTTTACACGTCTCATGAGAGATTTTTGATTTAATTTTTATCGAGATGATGTATATACTAAAAATCTTGTTGCAAGGTGATTTGAACATATACCTAACCACAAATATCAAGCAATTACTGCATTTGAGGTTTTTGAGCATTTGGTAAATCCAATACAAGATATAGAAAAAATGTTATCATATGCAGATACCATATTTTTTTCTACAGAATTGCTTCCCCGTAGGGTCCCATGAATACATGATCGGCGATACTATGGATTATCTCATTGACAACATATAGCGTTTTATAATGAACAAACGTTTGATTACATAGCAAAAAAATATCACTATAATTTTTATACGAATTGAATAAATTTTCATATTCTAACAAAGAAAAACATCAATAACTCTTTCCTTCAATGAATTTTACTTCTATCAAAAATATTGCCTTTTGAACTTATAAGATTAATAAAAAAATCTAAAACAGTTAGTGATATGAATTTTATTATTGATCAAAAACATCAATGACCAAAATAGCGATTATTGATATGGAATTTCATAAAAAAACAAAATCGTTTGATTTTTTGCTCGATATCATTCGTCAGTGTGGTGACGTGTCTTTTTTTTATGACGATAGTCTGACCTGATGAGGAAAACATACAGGATATCTCACACAGCATTTTGATATCTATATCTATCTCCAAATCTATCCTACTCGATATGATTTACGATGTCTGAAAGGAAAAAAAATCATTTTTGTCCCAATGTATGATGGGATGGTATTGCACCCTTTTGTATGGAAGTGGATGAGTTTTTGGGATGTAAGAATCCTTGCTTTTTCTACTAAGATTCGTGACTACTTTCTCTCATTATGATACAAAGTTCTCTATACACAATACTTTCTTCCTCCTCTTGCATGAGAAATATCACACAAAAAGAAAACAATCTATCGACGATATCGTGGATCAATCACACGAGATATGGTAAAAAGAATGTTATGATCTCAATATATTGATGGACTAACTATTAAAAACATTCCTGATCCAGGATATCCCAAGCTTAGTATCTCACAAGAAGATCAAAACAAATATCACATTACCTTTATCGATACATTTTATCCTACACCAGTAGACGCATACAAAGATTTGACGAGTCATAGCATTTATATTGCACCGAGAAAACAAGAATGAATTGGGATGACAATGTTGGAATCACTATCCCTGTGACAGTGTGTGATTGCAAACAATGATGGAACGATGAATGAATACATCATCCATGGAGAAAATTGAATTTTGACAGATTTTTCTCGTGAGACAGATCTTTCTGATTATGAAAAAATTGGCGATAATGCAAAAACATGGTATGACGAGAAACATAAGGAATGGGAAAAAAAAGAACATGAGATAAAAGTATTTTTTGGTGAGCAATGAAAAAATATACTGTCATTATGAAACATAATAATTTCTTTTATACGGTATATTGTTCTGGTGATAGTTAAAAGTATTGTAAGAAAAATTGGTATTGCAATCAAAAAGTAAATAACGTACTCTTTATTTGTATTATTAACAAATGAGACTTTCCATTATAACTTGCACATATAATAGCGAAAAATATCTTCCGCAATGTTTGGAAAGTGTTTTGTCTCAAAATATCAATCCTGATGAGTATGAACATATCATCGTTGATGGGAATTCAACTGACAAAACAATAACAATTTTGGAATTATATAAAGTAGATAATCCTCAATACCATATTACGATAATCAAAAAAAATCCCAAATGAGTCTATAACGCAATGAATGAGGGGATAAAAATTGCAAAGGGAGCATATGTAATTTTTCTCAACAGTGATGATTATTGGAAACAAGGCGTGATGCTAAACTATATCAAATACATTCAAAAGACACATGATCAAGATGTTTACTATGCAAGATTCTGTGTGAGATCTAATGATATAATTACATGAACAGCACCATTCTCAAATATACTATTATATCAAATACAGCGTTTATTGTTTTTTTTATGATTTAATACCCTTGTATACCATCCAACTACAATAATCAAAAAATCTCTTTTTGATGAATTATGATTGTATGATGAGACTAAAAAAATAGCTTCAGATTATGGATTTTGGTTAGCATGCATAAAGGCGAAAAAAAAATTTACTTATTATCCTCATATCACTTCTAACTTTAGAATGCATATATGATCATTAACTTCGAATAATTCAAATAGAGGAATATGAATAGATGAGGAATATCAATTTAGAAAAAAATATTTCTGACGATGGTGAATATGTGTCCACACTTTAAATAATATAGTATTTTCTTTATACCATAGATATACAAGCATGAATATAGCAAAAAGCTACAAAAAATATATACATAATTGTTTTGTATTGACATATCTATATGTCAATAAGTTTCTATGATTTTTTTGAATTGAACTAAAAAGAAAACACAGCAATCAACATAAACGACTGCAAAATATGGATATTGACACGGTAGTTGATATATGAGCTAATATATGACAGTTTTTATCGGAATATCAGAGGATTTTACCCAAAGCGAAGTTTCATAGTTTTGAACCACTTCCTACAGCATGGATGAAACTCAAGGAAAATCATGGAAACAAAAAAAATGTAACAATCTATAATGTTTGATTGGGGAAAACACAGGGTACTATTGAAATGAATGAATCTGACTATGATCCAAGCAGCAGTATGCTAGAAATGACAGAGTTACATAAAGAAGCATATCCACATACACAGTGATGACACAAAGCAAAAGTCGAAGTCAAAACCCTGGATTCATTAGATATCACAGGAAATACTATGCTCATCAAAATAGATACGCAATGATATGAAGATCAAATTATCGCTGGTTGACAAGAAACCATCAAAAAAGCAAAAGTATGTATTATAGAAACATCATTTTATCCCCTATATGTTGGACAACCGTTGTTTAGTGATATTTACGCTATGATGATAGAGCTGTGATTTATGTATTATTGATGACTTGAACAAGGAATGGATCCAAAAGACGGGAAATGCCTATTTCAAGATTCCGTTTTTATAAAAAAAGAGTAATTTTATCTCCTATGGAAAATTATGACGCAAAAAGTACAGCACATAAAAAATAGTATCTCCATATTTTTTGTGTATATACAACAATGATATCGACTCCTCGCGCGATACTTTGCATTTTCATGTATAAAACAAATCATCGGATACAAAAAGTATTCGTTGGTCACACAAACATTTCAAAACGATATTGTCTTATTGTTCCCAAATAACCATCTGACTCTTCTCGTCGTCAGTGAAATATTTTTATTTGAAATGTTGAAGTCAGTGCACTGATGTGAATGCGTTTTGGATATTGGCTGATATGTCTGAGAAAGTGCAATCTATTTGAGTAAAAACAACAAAAAAGTTATAGTTTTTGAACCTGATGTTGCTGCATATACCATTCTCAAAAAAAATATCGATTTGTATGACAATATTGTATCGTATAATCAATTTGTGACGCTGGATGGACGCGATCTGTATATAGACAAAAAAGAAGATATTGATTGTGGTGCAAGGTGAACCCATGAACAAATATGAACAAAAATAACTTCTATATCAATACGCGACGTACTTGTGAACAATACGATTGATGGGATTAAGATAGATATAGAATGATGAGAATATGAAATTTTGGAGTATATGGTCAAAAATAATCTTTTTACATTTACCAAATGATTTATTGAGTTTCATTTTTATGAAAGAACCGATGAATCCAAACAATTTTTTATAGATTTTTGTCAACATATACAGTCACTTGGCTATACATATAGGATATTTGATAATGCGAACCAGACTATGGATGTATCATCAGTCCATCATCCATCGGTATTTTTATGTAATCTCTCTTTCGAGCAATGAAACTAACAATTATCACCTGTACCTATAATTCTGCATCTACTATCGCAAAATGTATTGATTCTGTTTTTTTGCAATGATTTGATGATGTAGACTATGAACATATTTTTGTGGATGCCAATTCCACTGATACGACACTAGACATCATTCATCACAAGTATGCTACAAAATCTAATTATAGAATAATCTCTTCTGACCCAAAATGAGCGTATAATGCGATGAATCTATGAATATCTCATGCGAGATGAACATATCTTTATCTCCTCAATAGTGATGACTCTATCTACCAGACATGATTATCATGACTCATATCACACGCAGCCAATAATCAATCTGATTTTTGTTTTTGAAATGCGAGATATGTCGATGCACAAAATAATTTGCTTCATACATTAACTCCCAAAAAGTTTCTCCCATTTTTTCTTAAAAAAAAGCTCTGTAGATACATTCTCTTCTTCCTTCACTATTCTTGCCCACAGGCTACTGTCTATAAAAAACATTTGCATGAGGCTGTATGATCATATAATGAAATATATAAATTCCTTGCGGATCGAGATTTCAGTATCAAGGTTGCTTCTGGTGATTATCTGACACACTATGTCGACATCGACGTCTGTGATTTTTTTGTGCATACGTGATCGTTAACATCAAATCATAATAATCGTAAAAAAATGAATCAGGAGGCAACATCAATTATCAATCACCATTTTGGATATGGTTTGTGAAATAGGAGAACTTCACTTGTCACCTGAGTAAAGCGTATTTTATGATTTTTTTCTTGATAATATGAAAATCCTCCATATCAACTCAATTGGATGACGTAGCGGGTCAGCAAAACTGTGTGAAACCATTATTCAATGACTAACGCACCGTTGAATAGAAAACCATACGATCGTGTGATATGATTTTGGCGAATGAAAAATTCCTGGCATCGATAGTCTCTTCCCAACCAAAAATACTCTTTTCCACACCTATATCTATAAATTTTTTGTTGGATTGAATTTTTTGTTTGATTTTATGAGACCATGACATCTTTCGTATGAAACGCTCAAAAGTAATGTGCATTACATCGAATGTGATACTGTCTTTATTCATTGTCCTGAATGAGGTCATTTTGATTGGAGAGATTTGCCTCGTATTTGTCAGGAAAAAAATGTGATCATGATTCTCTGAGATTGGATTGCATCGGGAAACGATCCAGACAACTATTTTTTTCGAAAAACAAATAAATCATTTACCAAAAGAATGAACATCCTTCATGATCTTCCCATTATTTATGTAGCCGTTTCAGAGCGAAGTGCGAAAAAATGAAGAGACTTCTGCAATCTTGCCAATATTCATACTATCTACAACGGGATTAATATAGCAAAAATTTACCCGATCGACAAATCTGAATCGAGAAAAGCATTATGATTACCTCTTGATAAAAAAATCATCCTTAGCATTGCATGAAGTGGAAGTAAGAGTTCACTGAAAGGAATTCACTATGTTGAAAAAATCGTCGATCACTACAAAAATGACGATTGATACCTTTTTCTCTCTCTTGGCAATTGACAAGAGCATAAGACAAATACGTATCGAGAATTATGATTGATACCATATGAAAAAATCAGTTTGTTTTTTTCAGCAGCAGATTGTTTTTTGTATCCTACCCTCGCAGATAATTGTCCTTTGGTGATTTTGGAATGATTTGCTTGTGGTTGTCCTGTTGTCACTTTTGAAATCTGATGAGTACCAGAAATCGTCAAACATAAGCAAGATGGATACATTGCACAATACAAAAAACTTGATGATTTACTTGTCTGATTTAAACGAGTATTAGCACAAGGAGAAAGAATTAAACCGATACTTGATCCCAAATTTTCAGACGAATCCATGATTGATTGATATGAAAAACTATACAAATCACTCGTTTCATAAAAGTTTTCCGACGTTAATCTCGATCCTTCTCCCTGAGTTCGTCGCTCATTCTTAAACTTGCGTCAGTACCATTTTTTTTCTTACCAATACGTTGGACACAAACGATTATAAAAAAATTGGTAAAAAGATAGATATTACCCGAATCCCATCTTATTTCTTCTTTCTTCATCATACGTTTCAATCGTTCTTCCTAATAGTACAAATGGCAATCTTTCAATAGAATCAATCCACACTCATTTTCACAGAAACTGTAAAATAGGATACAATATTTTCCTCAATGTCTCAAATCAAAGAATACAAACGCCATACCACACAGGATGAAGCAAAAAAACAGTACGAATTGTTGGAAATGAATAGGTAAATCGTTTATAACTATAATTTTTTGCTCAGGCTTTGACGACGTGAAGCGTTAGTGTCTCATCAAGGTTGGCAATGAGTTTTTTTCATTGACACAAAACATTTTTTTGAAAAACAGCATCCTGCATATACACACTATCTATATTATAGCGAAACGATGAACTATTACGAAAAACAAGTGATGGATGGATAGTATAATAATTATCATTTCATAAGAAATATTCAAATCATCTAGCATCTCACTCGTATCGCATCAAAGTTTTTGTCCCACATCAGATATACTCTGGATGAGAAGACAAAAATTCTATCTGACGAGCGAGTTTATCAGAATGCCAAAGGTCGTCGTGATCCTGGACAGCAATATATTCTCCCTGTGCTTGATCAAGGAGCAAATTAAGTCATCAATATGGTCATAATTTTTTTTCTGAACTAAACACGCGAATACGATGGTCTGTAAATAATCATAATTTACTTAATGTATCGTCTGTTGATTGATCATCATATAGTAATAATTCAATATTATTGTAACTTTGACCTAAACAAGATTGTAATGTCTCTGTAATAAATAATGATGAATTATATGTACATAATAATATCGAGATCAAAGGTTTGGTCATAGGTTATAGAAAAGTAAAACAATTCAAACTCTTTTTAAGAACAAACTGATTTTTTATAAAATTACGTCAGCATTTCTTATATTCTTAATCTCTTTATAAAGAAAAACTATCTCTTTATACTGTATTATAACAAAAATTATTCATAATATTATTATAAAAATACTAAGCATATATACATTATGGATTCTGCTTGCTCAAGAGTTTAATATATCTTTTCACCAAATTATAGTCCACAAAAAAAATATCAGACCAAGAAGTATATTTTTGATAATAAATGATCGATTCTTTACTAATCAGGTACGAATTGGCATTTTATATAAAAATCAAATAGTCATAAAAACATTTGAAAGTAATGTCGCCAAGACAGGTCAGTAGATTCACATAAAAGAAAGAAAAACAATATTTAATATGATATTTATAACAAAACAAAACGAAAAAACCTTTAGCTTATATTTTGCCATTCACACTCAAGATATATATGAAGCAGCAATATTTATAAAAAACACAATTGGTATCATAAGTGATCAAAAAATTAGTAATTCTCAAGATACTGCAAATTCTTCTCAAAACAGAATATTAACAATAAAGGGAGCCAATGCCATAAGACATATAGAGATCAATATCGATAATCATCAAATGTATGTTATCAGATATTGCAAAAACAATGACAAAGTTGCATTATTTTTTTGAGTAAATAACTGAGATACTACTGGTATTATTAGTGCAAATATAGGTCATAAAATAAGGATAGGGATTTGAAAAGTGCTAAGATAAACTGTATACAAGCCTGAACTTTCAGCTCACAATCGATATAAAACCATTTGTTGATCCACTTGTCAAAGCGTTGTTCAAACATTTGTACTCAGTAATGTCCACAAAGCATAAGAACTATACATTTTCACGTACTTCTTATTTAAAGTTAGATGAGTATTTTTTAGATGTGGAAGGATATCTTTAACAAAAAAATATACTATAAAAGAACATCATATAACAGTTCATAGTATCCACATATTCGAATAAGAAAGGAGTGTCGAATCTTGAATATACCAAAGGTATACCGTTCAAAACACAATTGTCCACATTCTAATAGTTTCAATAAGTTTTGTAATAAATATTTTTTGAAATGCGACAAAAACAGTCTGTAATACGTTGAGCGCATTACTAAATAGAAAATATACAGCGAACACTTGGATTGTTTGTATCAATATTGGAGTATAAACTGAACATATGTATCTATAAAAATACTTTAGAACTAACCGCTCTGCACCAAAGTATAAAAATCACACAAAGAATAATCACACCAAAAACTGAACAATAAAACTAAAAAATATAGATGTAGTAATATAGTTCTTTTTTCATTCAACAAGAAATTTTGGGACAAAGTAAGTTAAAGCTTCAGTCAAACCTAAGTCATTATATGCAGAGAAAATTCATACCAGTCACATTAAACTATACAAAAGTCATACTTCTTCAACACTTAATGAATTGGATACTAGTAGTTTTATAACATATCCACTTGGAGCAATCAAATAAGTAAAAAAATATAACCAAAATCATTTGGTTATAAGTTTTTTTGCAAGAGATTCTTCTGGCAAGATAGTATTCATATAGAATTAAGTATGAAAGAAATAGATCTACTGAACAAATAATCAATCAGATTGTGATTCTTCATCATCTGTATCTTCTGGTCTATTATCTTTGTATGAAGAGTTTTCTGACTTTTCTTCTCGAGGTCTAAATACATCTTTAATGACTTTTTTGGATACAGGTGCAAGTGGACTATTGGGCACGTCAAGATTAATATCGTTAGAGTGAAGTGTTGTTAATTCATCATCTTCGTGTTTAAATGTTACAGCTCATTCTTCTATACTCAAAGCTCAGACCAAATAATTTTTTCAGAGATTTGAAGCAACAATATCTCATCTTTTTGCTCTTTTCCATACTCTTAAGTCTTCAACATTAAGTAGTTTTCACTCTTTTTGTGAATGAATAAAGATGAAAGGTTCATCATTATACAAGAACAATGACGTGACCGCATCACCATCTTCCAAATCAATAGCATTGACACCTCAAGAATTTTTTCACATTGGTCTAACGTCCTTTTGTTGGAAAAGCAAGAGACATCACTTTTTTGTAAGAACTCACAATTTACTTGTTTTGGTAACAGGGACAATTGATATGATTTTTTCTCACTTATCAACAAGATTCATAATTGAAGTTGGAAACTTTTTGAATCAAAGGATATCTTTTTTGTTTATCTTTTTGATATTATTTGATGATGTTAACAAACACAAATAGTCATAGTCAAAATGTAACGTTTTTGCAAAAACAATCTCTCATTTGAGTCAGAAATGTTTTTTGATTCCTAATGCTTTGTCGCTCGTTTTCATAGCTCAAAAGTCCTTGAGTCTTTCGACGTATAACTCTCAAGTATTGGTTATAACAATAAGTCTATCTTGATTGTGGGTATATACCAAATCAAGAGTATCGTCAGGAATATTGAGAACTCTTGTTTGATACAAAAGTCTGAGCGTATAATCATGTGACATCCATAAAATACAATCCTCTTTGACCATATCAGCTTTTTTGAGAAGATCTTTGAGCGACGTTGATAATTTGTAGACACTATCATCATTAATTACTTGCGTTCTTCTTTTGTCTCCATATGTATCTTTCATATAATTCATTTCTTCAATAACGACTCCATCAAGCTTTTCTGCGTCATTTACGATTCATTCTAAGTATTCAATTTCTGCTTTCTTTTCTGCGATTTCATCAGTAACCTTTTGCATTTCAAGTCATACAAGAGATTGCAATCTCATCATCAAGATATGCTCTGCTTGAGAATCACTGAAATCAAATTTTTTCATCAAATCGTCTTTTGCTTCTTGTTTGGTATTAGACGCTCTAATCGTAGCAATAACTTCATCAATAATATCGATTGCTTTTTTGAGTCATTCGAGAATATGTAATCTATCTTGAGCCTTTGATAGCAAAAAATTAGATCTACGAAATACAACTTTTCTTCTAAATGTTACAAATTCTACCAACATATCCTTGATATTTAGTAGCTTTGGTTGAATTCATCATTCTACCAATGTAACGTTATTTACATTAAAGTTACATTGTAATTCTGTCATTTTGTACAAAAGAACAAGCAGTTTTTCTGCACTTGCTGATTTTTTGACATAAAGGGTAATTCTAATTTTATCTTGAGAAGATTCATCCCTTACATCCTCAATTCACTCTAATTTTTTGTCAACAACCAATCATCAAATTTTTGCTACAAGATTTGCCTTATTAACTTGATAAGGAATTTCATCAATAACTATTATTTTTCCATCGTTTTTATTATCTTCAATATGAGTTTTACCACGCATGACTATTCATCATTTTCATTTTTTATATACTTCTTTGATGTTTTCACTATCAAATATATATCACCCAGTTGGAAGATCAGGTCATTTGATTATTTCCATAATTTCATCTATACTAACGCTATATGTAGCAGGAGCTTGCACATGAGGCATGACAAATTCTTGTGGAACAAACTCTCACATTTCGTCAGATCGATTCTCTTCTCTTTCGAGTTCTTTGGAGTCAAATAATGCTTTATATCTTTTGGTTTCTTTTTGCAAAAATGCTTCTTTTTGTTCTTCGGTTATAGGTTTCCCATCTTTCGATATCAACAAAAGACATGCATCGATCACTTCAACTAAGTTATGAGGAGGCATATTTGTCGCCATTCATACAGCAATTCACATTGTTCCATTACAAAGATGATTTGGAAATTTGGTTGGTAAAACAACTGGTTCATCTATAGATCAGTCAAAATTTCCTCTCCAATCTACAGTATCCAAATGCAAATCAGCAAGCATTTCTTGAGCTATTTTACTCATTTTTGCTTCCGTATACCTCATTGCAGCAGCTCAATCTCAGTCAATACTTCAAAAATTACCTTGTCAATCTACCAATGGATAACGTAATGACCATGGTTGAGCCAAACGAACCATTGCTTCATACACACTCGAATCACCATGTGGATGGTATTTTCACAAAACCTCTCAGACAAGTCTTGCAGACTTTTTGTGTTTTGAATTATAGAAATTTTTCATATCAAACATAGCAAAAAGAATTCTTCTTATAACTGGTTTGAGTCAGTCTCTTGTATCAGGAAGTGCACGAGAAACAATTACTGTCATAGCATATTCGATATATGATTGTTTCATTTGTTTTTCCAAGGTTTCTTCTTGAATAACTTCACCAAGCAATCATCATGATTGTTTTATATCAGTCGTATTTTCTATTTCGAGATTGTCCGTGTCTTTTTCTACCATAACATGTCTATTGATAATAAAATGTATTTTTTTATAACAAAAAAACTCCTGACACTAGAGTACACTTTTGCTAGTACTTTTCAAGTCTATTACACATATGGAGATTTTAGATCTTGAAAACAATAATGACACAACGCTACGAAAATACATTACAGTCAATATATAATTATATTCACAACCACAAAAAGCCCAGACCAAAGTGAGCATTCGGAATGGCAAGAATGAGGTTTTTGATGGAATTGCTTGGTAATCCTCAAAATTCATATCCTGTTATTCACATCATGGGGACATCTTGAAAGTGATCAACTGCAACAATTCTCAGTCATATTTGCGTTCAACATGGATACAAAACATGATTACATATATCTCCTCACCTCCAAGATATACGTGAAAGGTGTCAGATAAACAATTCTTTGGTCTCAAAAGAATCATTTGTAGAGACGTTTGATAGTATACAAGATGCAATAACAGCATGTGCTGCGTCAGCATTTTGAGAACCGACGTATTTTGAAATACTTACCGCAATGTATTATGTCCACTTTGCAAAAATCAAGGTTGATGTAGCTATCGTGGAAGCGTGATGTTGAGGATTATACGATTGATCAAATGTTGTTTCCAATCCACAAAAAATATGTATTATCACAAAGCAATGACTCGATCATCAAAATATATTAGGAAACAGTTTAGAAGAAATCACATTTAATGATGCGTGAAGTATATGGCCATGAAACGAGGTTGTTTCTTTGTATCATGAAGAGCAAAATTGCAGAGACATTGTTTCATATACCTGCCAACAAAAAAATGCGAGACTGACTCGAGTCACGCACTGATCGACATTTTGTGACATACAAACATCACGCGAAAAGACCCAATTTGTTTATACAGACATACAAAATATACCCCATACATTTTCAACAAATTTGATCGGAAGTTTTCAAGCAGAAAATGCAAGTCTCGCACTTCGTGCTTTCGAAATTTTTAGCAAAAAACAAGAGCAATCTTTTAGTCCACAAAAAACACAAAATGCATTAGCAAACATACACCGATGATGAAGATGTGAACGAGTGCAAAAGTGAAAAACCTCATACTTGTTAGACGGAGCACATAATATACAAAAAATGCAACATTTTATCCAAACAGTACAGAATATATACACAGAGACAGACAAAACATTTGTCATTTCTTTCAAAGATTGAAAGGATTGGAAAGAAATGCTTGATATTTTAGCGACAGCGACACAACAGTTAATCTATGTAGATTTTGAAACAACACAAGATTTTTATCTACACTCGGTAGCTTTTGCTGATATACAACAGTATCTCAATGATGTTCATCCAGACATTCAACTCACTCACAAAACATTAGAGCATTGTTTTGACAAAACAACAAACCTTTTTGTCGTAACTGGTTCTTTGTATTTTGTTGGACATGTGAAAGATTATTTGCAACTGTAAGTACAAGCACGATAGCTACTCCTCTCCTGATAAGGATTCTCTCAATTGTTCAATTTTTAGTTGTTGATCAAGTATCGCTTGCGTAAACTTTGATGTTCGTATCACGTCTTGATGTTGTGGTATCTTCTCTTTGTCTCACAAATTCTGCAATCTCGAAGCAATAAGATCGGCAGTGATGGGTTTTGATCAGACAAAATTTATTATACCTTCTGGTGCCAATGATGCAACCAACTTTTGTGCAAAATCTTGATCTATCATCATATAAGACTTATTAAGTCATACACTATTATCTGTTATAGTAGCAGAAGGCTTTCAATTTAATCTTGACATAATATAACTATTATCAATTTTTACTCACTCATAGGTTTGTTTTCAAGATTCGAGACACACCTCATATATGACAACTTGTATAATCAAATCTCTTATTTGTTGGTTTTGGGTGTCTGAGACATCTTTTCATTGTATTTGTATTTTGACTTCGCTTTTTTGAAATTCATCCAAAAGATATTTACTGACAACATCACGAAACGATCAGTCTTCAAATTGATCTTGAGACAAAACATAACGCTCAAGCGTACGTTTTTTTTCTATATCTGTCATATTTTCTATAGATTTCTGTATTGGGAAAACATTCTCATCTGACAATCACAACAATGAGAACATAGAAAATGGAGGAAAAGTAGCAATCACCTTTGGGTCATACATACTCAACGTTGCTGTGACGTCGGTTTGGACTCGCTCTCCTTTCAAAGGATTTAGCGAAGTTGGCAAAAATCCTTCTGACCGCGCGTGAGATATTACATTATCTCATCACAAAGTATTTTTGGGCAATCAAGAAACCGCTCTCGCTGGAAGTCAAAATGCTTTGCATGCTAGTACCCGCATATTATTACCAATATCACAATCTCACACTATTTTTTTCTTTCACTCATAGGTTGCAAATTGCTCGTCATATCATGCAAGCACTCAATCAAGATATGTTTCGCGGCTTTTATAAAAATCATTGATATCAGGACGATCTGTACTATAGACCAAAAGCTTGTGAAATCTATCTGCTAACTCTATAAACTGTCTTTTTCTCACATCTAAGGGAATCTTAACATTAAGCAACTTAGTAAAATCAGCTGCAAAAAATCAATTTTGTTCCAAAAAAGAAATATAGTTTTTTTGAGATTCAGTTTGTTCAACAGTATTTCGTGGATCGATATCAGATCTCAATTCTCAATCTGGTCGTGAACGATCTATCAGAGCAGGAACATCCGTCAGAGCTTCTTTTTTGAGTTTGAGGTAGAGGTATCCCTTAGGAGTAGATTCTCATAATATAAGTTTGGTGACATCTTCTTCTGTTTTGTAACTACTAAGTTTTAGATCACTAGATTCAGTTGCATCCACTTTTTCTGATGTATCAAAAAAATACGACCCTATAGCATATCAGTCAGGAATTGGCAGAGTGTTTTCTTCTCATAGCTTCAGATTAGATACATCTATTGACATAAAAGCATCAGTATCTTTTGGTTTAGTTCATTTTTGGACTGTAGAGAGAGGTGTCTTTTTTCTTTCAATTTTTGTGCTTCTGAGATTTTTATCAACTCAAGAAAATGTTCACAGACGTGCATGTCATACTGATACTGAATCGATACCTTGAGCATATCGTTGTGGAATTCAGTCAGACAAAGACAACATTCTTGTAAGATCAAATTCTCACATACGAGCAGCCGAGTTATCAGAAACACTATTTATTTTTCCTCATTTCTGTTTTGGTTCAAATCAAAGAGATTCTTGATCGTCTGATCGGGTTGTTGAAAGATTAAGTTCACTTCATCATTCGTATTCAAGAACACCATAAAACTGTATTTTATTATTTTTTATAAGTAATAATGTTTTTGCACTTGGAGGTTGGTTTGATTTTTTTCTCCAAGCTTCATAGCTATATGGAAGATATACTCAACCTAGGTCATTACTTGACGATACTATTTTATTTATAGTAGTAAAGTCTGGAACAATAGGACTTTTATAAAGGGTTAAAGTATAAATTGTCTTTAGAGTAGCTAGTGGAGATATATCTTCTACTTTACTATTTTGTAGCAATACAGTTCTTAGTCAAGTAGCATTACTTAGACTATTTATGTTAGAGACTTTCGTAAAACCAAGATCTATTGATGTTAACTTTATTAATTTTGATAAAGAAGAAACATCAGATATGTCGTTTCCATTCAGATTAAGTCTCTCAATATTTATAAGTCAGGATAAAGGTTCTATATTAGTAATTTTATTTTTGGAAAACTCTACATAATTTAAGTTATATAAATTCCTAATAGCAGAAATGTCAGATAGATTATTAGTTGAGAAGTCTATTGAAATTAAGTTATACAAATCTTTTATATACGATATATCAGAAATATTATTATTTCAAAATTGTGCTGACAACAAATTATCTAAATTGGCAATAGCAGAAATATCACTGATTTTATTATTATTCAAATATAAGAATTCCAAATTTCTACACCCAGAGAGAAAGTCTATATTTTCAATCTTATTCTGTATGACACTAAATTGTTTCAATTTTGTGAGCTTATTCATTGGTTCTGTCATAGAAATTTGATTATCATCCAAAGATATATTTTCTAGATTTTCCAAGTCGGCGAGAGGAGATATATCGACTATCTTATTCTTACTAATTTGCAATATTTTTAGCTTTTTCAATTTTTTTAAAGCTGTTATGTCTTCAATTTGATTATTAGACAGATCAAGTTTCTCTAGGTTTGCCATATTCTTTATCCAAGAAATATCTGACAAGCTGGCACTCTCTAAGCTTAAGTATTTTAGTTTTGTAAACTGTGATAAGTTTATAACATCAGAAACTAATGATCATTGAGAACCTGATAAATCAAGGTATTCAAGGTTCTTAAATTCATTTATGACAACATTTCGATGTCACTCAGGTAATAATATTGCTCACCTACAAACAAAATATTTTACTGCAAGGTATCCATCTAATTCTTTCTTTTTATGTTCGTAATCAAGCAGATTTAGTGGATAAACATCTTTTTTCAGCCTATAAAAAAAAGTTTCAAACTGAGTAGTACTATTAATTTGAATTTTATCTACCATCCCTGCTTTCAAAAAATCTACCATTATCTCATCCTGATTAAAAAGATTGATATTAGTCCCATCCCCATCTATCTTTAAAGTTTCAGTTACTGATTTAGAAGATATTTTTCACTCTTGATACGCTCTCTCAACTACCAATATAAATCACTTACGAGCTTTTTCGTCTTTAAGATCTAGTTGTATTTTTCAAGAATTATAATCGATAGAATTATCTTTTTTCCATGTTCATCTCAAAGTTCAATCTCGATTCAAAGTTCAATCTCTATTAACGTAACTTTCTTTGTGCATTCGTGACAAAATATCTAATTTACCATTTTTGATAAACTGATCAATATTCATTGATGTTTTTTCAGTATCATTTTTGTTATTCAAAAAATTGGAAGAAATTTTTTCTTGAGTGACGTCCGTCTGTCATTTCACGGTACCAAGTCAGACACTCACAGTCAAAGCTAGACTTAGTGCTAATTTTCAAAGTACTTTTCAAAAATTCTTTTTCATACTATAAAATTTGTAATACAGAATAAAAATGTGGAGAAATATGTATAAGCTTATTGTACGTATTTTGCAATTACAATCAAATTTTGTAATCAAAACACACAAAAATAAACCAAAATAGTATTGCTTGTCAGATTTATTTTTTTATAAAAGTCAAATACTTTATATTTTTCAATACTTATGAAAAAATCAATTAGTTCATTTTTTGGATATATTCGACATGATATCATACTTTATAGCGTCAAACGAGTATGAACTGCTGTATGAAGAATCATTGTGTGAATTTTTTTCTTATCCTTTGTTGCGTGATTTTTTGGGTGATTTGGATGATTTGATATGGAGTCTTGAGAGTGAAATGTCTACTACCCTACATACTGATATGACTATCAATATGGAAATTCTGAAAGTGATAAATATATTGTCTCACTACCAATACAATGAGTAATTTTGGGGAAAAGCGAGTGAGCGTCTCCATTGTTTGGGATGCAAGGCGTGACATTTGGATACAATATAAAACGTATGCTCTATGAACTTGCCGACCATCCAGAATTATTTGATAATATTCATGGAATAGTTCTCGAGATACAATCTCCAGGATGAACAATCTTTGGATCGCAAGCAATCAGTGACTGAGTTACATACTACAAACAAAAAACAGGAAATCCAGTATATGCTGTGATAGTCTGACTTGGTGCATCTGGGTGATATCGATCAGCGGTTTCTGCAGACAAAGTCTTTGCAGATCATGGTAGTTTGATTTGATCAATTGGAGTTATAGCATGACCATTTGCACGTTATAACAATGTTGTAGAAGAAAACGGTGGGATTTTTGCAGGGTGAGTCCGTACAACAGACGGGATTGATTATACATACCTTACTGCAGGAGAGTGAAAAGACTTTTGAAATCCACACAGAAACATGACGTCCAAAGAAAAAGGGATTTTTCAACAATGACTTGACGCATCATATGATGAATTCGTAAATCATGTAGCAGAAGCCAGAGATATTGATCCAAATTTTATTAAAAACACAATTTGAGCATATGCATATGACAACTCTCAAGCCAAAAAATACAAACTCATAGATGATACTGCATCAGTAGAAGAAGTATATTGAAAAATCATTCGAGATGTAACACAAAAAAAAGATATACCTGACTCATTACAAGTTGTACAAATGTATGAGTCTGTGAGTCCATTTGATCAACTATTGATGTGAGTTGTCGGAAATGAGACACAAAGTTCTGTTCAAGCAAGTATCGTTTCATTTTGTAGTCAACAAGCTAGTATATTAGCATATTATTGACATACAAATACACTATGTCAATAGTTGGCTTGCATTTTTATTATATATTATTACACTCAAAAAAAAGTTTTCTCAGCTGATTAGGGTATAAAAAAAACCACAATTATGGTTTATAGTTTACCAACACACCATATGTCAGAATGTCCACAAATGAATCCAGGTTCAGCACGTTCAGATAAGACACCGCCTATTTCTTTTGCTAAAGAAGAATATAGAAAAGCGATACATGCTTGGCTTCGCAACTGAGAAAACAACTTAATGTTTGGCAACAACATTCATGAATTTTTGGAGATTCAGCGTAAAGTGCTTCAAGAATGCCTCTATGAAACAGCAGTCTGATGATATAAATACATACTACAACACTCAAACAAAGTTGTTCTATGGACACAATGAGATCGTTGGAATCAAGAATTTAAAATCCAGTCTTGTTGATTGTTACGCACTATCGCTCATCATATACTATGAGAAAAAACTCAATATTCTAAAAACGTCCTAGATATTTATAATCGCGTTATACTAGAAATACATAATGATAAAGTAAAACAATTATGAAATATCATAAATAGAAGAACAAGAAATACTGAAGAAATATATAAAAACTATGTTCTAATTGATGATAGAATAGAGAATCTTTTGTGAGCGTACAAAGAAATAAAAAACTCCTGAATACCAAGTTATTTTGTGTGGATTCTAGACCCTAGACACAACAATGCTATAGACAAATCCAATTATATAAATAATGTTCGAAAAAAAATCGAAGAAAGTGATGATGCAGAATGATTTTTGAAATATTTGCTAGTTGATGATAATTTTAATGCTTCTTTATTGTGAGATATAATTCAAACAAAAAATCTTCAAGATGTGTTGTTTCTTGTGGATTTTGACTCAGTTGTCTTTAATACCCAAAAATATATAGAAAACTGTACTGAAAAAATATTGGAATTTGTTTTTGAAAAGAAAAAATCATAACTTTAAACACATAAATTTTTGTTATTTTTAGTCAGAATCATTTTTTTTGTTTTTTTGTAATTTTTTGTACGCATCGTATCATAGTCGCACCACGACTCCTCCACCGACAACTACCATAAACAATGTAGAAAGATATGACAAACGATCGTTTGAAAAACATTCACGAACACCAACACGTCCAATATCGAAGCATCACGTTACAAGTCATTGATATAATCTAAGAAGTGCAATACATCAGATACAAACAGATCAAATTAGTTTTGTCCAAAGCAGCCATTTTGGTTCATTTTTTTTCATCATAGATGGGATCAAAAATAAATATATTATGCAACATTTGTAATCAAATAAAGCAATAATACAACAAAAAGATTAAATGAAATAATATTGCATTTATAAAACAAAATAATATGATGCATGTATATTTTAGTTTTTTTTTATAAACATGATCAAAAAAATAACAATTAGTCTAGCATTTATTATTTGTTTTACCGGTCTTGTGTGATGTAGTTCATTAGACAAACAAATAAAAAACATATGAGACACTCCATCTGTAGTCACATCTATACCACCTTTGTATGCACATACAACTGCCATTCTTTGAGAAAAATGAACTGTAACAAACCTTGTAAATCCATGAGTATCAGTGCACTATCGAGAACCGACATCCAATGACATCAAAGCTTTGGAACAAGCTGATGCAATAGTATTTAATTGACTTCACTTAGAAGAGTTTTTAGATAAGAAGAAATATAACGCAATTGATACTAGCAAAAATATAAATTTGATTGCTTTTTGAGATAGTGATAAAACTGCAATACAAGAAGAACATGAAGGTGAAGAACATAACGAAAATCATGAAGAAGACTGACATGAAGATCATAAGCATGGAGAATATGATCCACACGTACGGTTAGATCCTCGCGCTAGTATTATACAAACACAAAATATTCTACAAGGTCTTACTAGTTCACCATCGTATGAATATTTTGCAAACAACGCAAAAACATATATACAAAAACTTGAACAGTTAGATACAGAGATTAAAGAACAACTCGCTTCAATTGAAAAACAAAATTTTGTTGTCTTTCATGAAGCATTTTGATATTATATTGCTAGATATTGACTACAAGATCAATACAAATGAGCTATAAAATCATTTGATGGACAAGAACCTAGTGCACAACAAATAGCTACACTTATTTCAACTCTCAAAAGTAACAATGTAAAAATCATATTTACAGAACCACAGTTTTCGCCAGATATCCTTACCATTATTGCAGAAGAAGTAGATTGATTGGTGGTGAAACAAATAGATCCACTCTGAAAAACACTGTCACCAAACTGATACATCGAAAACATGAAAGACATAACACAACAATTTATTTCTGCTTTTGAGCAAGTCTATGAAGACAAAAATACATAAAAGCAATATACTATTATGAGTCAAAAATCTGTGTATAACATATGGTAAGAAAAAAATTCTTTCAGATGTGAATTTTGATATTTCAGCAGGGGAAATCGTTTGTCTGATATGACCAAATGGTGCATGAAAATCTAGTTTAATACAATGTTTGTTATGAACACATAGCTCTTTTACATGAAAGGTAACTCGTACAGGGACTCGTTTGTGATATGTTCCTCAAAAAACATCATTTTCTCCATACTTTTCATTGCAAGTAAAAGACTTTTTTGCATTGCACACGCAAGTGATTGACCAACTCGAACTACAAAACCTCATAAAAAAATTTACTATCTGACAGCTGTTAGAGACAAAATTATCAGATTTGTCATGATGAGAAATTCAAAAAGTTTTGTTAGTATACGCGCTTATGTCAAATCCAGAATTACTCATATTAGATGAACCCACAGCATGAATCGATGTGTTATGAGAAAAGACATTTTATTCTACACTGCTAGATGTAGCAAAAAAATGAACTGCTGTATTGCTCGTATCTCACGATGTCCATGCAGTTTTGGCTTGTGCAGACAAAATCTTGTTTTTGCATGCGTGCTCGTGTTGTGTTGAACATATTCATTCTTGATCACCAGTCCATTCCACGTGAGTATTGTGAGAATATTTAGCTCCATTTTTGCATACACATCAGCAATGTAAACATTAATTTTGTAATATAGAATAGTAGATTTTATGTATTATGCAACCATGCAAGATATCTTATTAGGATTCGTTGAACCACTTCAGTATTGATTTTTTGTACGTGCATTGATCGCTGCAACCATAAGTGCAATACTTTTTGGTTTATTATGAAGTTTTGTTTTGTTGCGTCGCGAAGGAAATATTGCTCATACTCTCTCTCACTTTTCTTTGTTGGGTGTTGCAATAGGAATCGCTGGATCTTTCAATCTTTCACTCAGTTCTTTCATTTCAATTGTTGTTTGTATATGAATCATTTTATGGTTACAAAAATATAAAGACTTTGGGAAAGAGTCTATTAATGAGCTAGTCTCGCAATGAGGACTCGTTTTGGCGCTTTTGATATTTTGAATGTATACATGATACCTTTGAAGCATAGAAAACTTTTTGTTTGGGAATATACTTTTGTTATCAACACAAGACATACGAGTTTTGGCTGTAACGCTCATCGTTGTCAGTGGAATATTTTTTATGTATCATAAACAGTTTTTTTTGATTAGTTTTCAAAAAGAATTAGCCATCTGACAAGGAATCAACATACAGCTTTATGAGTGATTGTATTTGTTGTGTTTGGGGTGTGCTGTGTCTTTTAGTATCAAGATTTTATGAGTATTGCTTGTGACATCTTTTTTGCTTGTCCCAAGTATGATTAGTAGATTTTTTGCGAAAACGTATAAGCAAAATTTTATTATTCCAATTGGTATAGGAATAGGGACAAGTATCGTATGACTGTATAGTTCATACGCACGAGACATCGCGAGTGGTCCAGCAATTATTGCGACGATGTTATTGGTTTTTTTGTTTGCGATCATAAGACATACACGTAGCTAGGGGTTGATTTATAGTACAAATTTTGTATATAATGAGTATTATTTTACAAACATCCCAAAAATGAAAAAGCATTTTCAATCAATAAATTATATAATATTTGTTCAATCACTCTTGGCAACATTATGATCATTATATTATGGATTTTATGGAGATCCAGTTGTTAATATAGCTAGTGGGAACTTATTTGATCCTGCAAATGCTTTGTTACCTTGTGAATTATGTTGGTATGCAAGAATACTTATGTATCCTATTGTATTGCTTTCTTTAGTTGGAATTCTCAAAAAAAAGTCTGACTATATTTGGTATATTATCCCACAAGTCATATTGTGAATTGCATTGGAAATCTATCACTACCTCTTACAAAAAACAGCTATAACAAATAGCTTTACATGTACTCTTGCAAATCCATGTGAGGCACTAGAAGTTAATTATCTGTGATTTATAACAATTCCTTTCCTTTGCTTGACTGCGTTTCTTGTTATTTTGTGAGCTTGTATCTACGCAATTCGCAAAAATAATCAACATAGTTATGACGATATGTAAGAAAACTATAATCTTATAAAATCTTGTTACATTTGGATAGACTGATTCGTATACTTTATACAATCAGTTTTTTTTATTATTTATATATTATAATGTTTGCAATTAAAAATCACCGTCTCGTATTTTCTATTCTAGCTTTTGCTGTTTTTACGCGATTAACATGAATAGTTTCTATTAGTTACTGACTAAAATGTTCAACCGAATTTGATCCTGTTTGTTGAAATGATGGTACAACATACACCAATGAATGTATGATGATGGAATATGTAGAAGAAGCGTGAACTTGGAGAAATGTCATTGGAGTAGCATACACATGAGAGTGTACCGAAAAAAAAGATGAAATGATGCAATGTGAATCATACTTTGATTGATGTAACACGTGTACAGTCAATGAAGATGGAACATTATGAGCTTGTACAAAAATGTTTTGTGAAGAAAATGAAAAGCCTCATTGTATAAAGAAAAAAGAGTGAACTGTTGAAGAAAAAACAGACCTGACACAATGTATGTCATACTTCGATTGATGTAATACGTGTACTGTTAATGAGGATGGAACCTTGGGAGCTTGTACAGAAAAGTTTTGTATGGAAAAAGAAGAACCAAAATGTTTAGAAAAAAAAGAATCAGATCAAGAACCAACTATGTGTACAATGCAATACGCTCCAGTATGTGCTTCTGTTGCAGTTCAATGTATCAAAGCACCTTGTCCAGCACAACAACAAACATTTGGTAACGAATGTATGATGAACAACAACTCACTTGCAACAAAACTATACGAATGAGCATGTGGAACAACACTCAGTGAAAATGTACAAAAAAAACTTACGACATCACGATCTAGACTTGAAACAAAAATCAAGAACATGAATAAAACACAACGTCTACAACTACTACAAAAACTAGAGAAAACAATCAACACAAAGATGAGTGATCTATACGATGATGAAAGTGCTAAAAAATCAATCTACTATTTTTTCTTGAACAAAGTCCAAGAAGAATTATCATAATTTTATGAGTAGTTCAATAGAAAAACAAAACGTACATATAGTACGATTCAAAAAAAACTTAAGAGTGCTTGATAATCAAGCACTCTTTTGTGCATGTCAAAATTCTAAATCAGTCATATGAATGTATTGTTTTGAAACAGAGATTATGAGTCTACCAGATTATTCTAATTTTCATACCAAAGCAATACATGAAAGTCTTATCCAACTCAAAAAGAACTTACTAACACTGAATATTCCACTTCTAATATACAAATGAAATATATGCGAAACATTTGAGTTCTTATTAAAACATTGCAATATTTGAGCAATATATTCGCAAGAAGAAACATGAAATCGAGCAACATTCCAAAGAGATCTGGAAATTATAAAACGAACAAAGCAATCAGGGATACAATTTTTTGAATACCCTAATAATTGAGTTGTAAGAAAACTAAAAAACAGAGATAATCGAACAGATATTCGAAACGAAAGAATAAGATATTGAGAAATTATACCAGTTCCTCAACAACAACCAAGAATAATACTACCAGATATCTTGTATAAAAATGAATTCACATGAATCCAAAAATTGTATGAACATGTACTAACAGCCCCTTACAAAATAATTATATCTTGAGAAGACAACTGACACAAAGTACTCGATAATTTCTTGAACAAAAGATCACAAAATTATATGTATCATATTTCTCGTCCATTTGAATCTCAAACATCGTGTTCTAGGCTCTCTACATAGCTTACGTATTGAAATATTTCTTTGAGATACGTGTACCAGCAAACGAGGTTGTATATACAACATCTTAACGAGCAAATTAAAAATGCTTCGCCTGACGTACAAAAGCGTATGAAATCTCATAAACGTCATATCAGCTGATTCTTATCGCGTCTTCATCGACATAGTCACTTTATCCAAAAACTAGAATCAGAACCTGAATCTCAACGACAAAACGTTCATCCAGCATTTGACACAATAAGACAAACAAGCAACCCAATATACGTTGACGCAATCAAAAAAGCTCAAACTTGAATTCCTTATATCGATGCTTTTTTGAGATGTTTGAAATATACATGATGGCTACATTTTCGTGGTAGAGCATGTTTAGTAAGTTTTGTTGCAAATACTCTACTAGAACCACGACAGTGGTTTGCTGATTTTTTGGCAAGTCGTTTTGTTGATTATGAGCCATGAATTCATTACTCACAGTTTCAAATGCAAACATGAACAGCATGAATTAATATTATCCGTATGTATAATCCACTTAAACAATCATTGGAAAAAGACCCACAAGCCAAATTTATTGATCAATGGCTTCCAGAACTATCAAAACTACCAATACTATACAAACATAAACCTCGGCTACTTTCCCCGTTAGAAGCATTAGAATACTGATTTGAACTTTGAAGAGATTATCCAAGACCACTCGTTGATATTGAGACAAAAAATAGAACGTCAAAAGATGTAATCTATTGAGTCAAAAAAAATCCAGAATACAAAAAAAATGCACTCAAGATATTTCTTAAACACTGAAGTAGAAGAAACAACATCATTGTAAAAACCCACAAACAAAAAAACAAGGAAAATGAGAAAAAGAAATTACCTGAACAAATATGACTGTTCGGGTAGTAAAGTATTTAATTTTTCACAAAAATTGACAATATAATATTTATATATATATAATTTCTACATATTTATTTCATTCTTAATTCTTATGAAAAATATTAAATTATCTATAGTAACTATGTTATTTGTATGCATATGACTTTTGGTATACTATTTTGTATGACCATTCCAAAAGTGAGTGGTACTTTCAGCAGATATTGATACTACACAACTAACACTTAAATTTACTCCATGAGTAACAGAAGAAGAAAATTGACTACTATTAGTATCAGATTATTTTAAGGAAAATATTAATTCCAAACAAGAAGGAAGTTTCTACAATGAAATTTATGAGAAGTTTGATTTTGAGAAAATCATTGAAAACTATAATATATTTGTAT
The DNA here is from genome assembly GCA_964526045.1 of uncultured Candidatus Peribacteria bacterium. Lineage (GTDB taxonomy): Bacteria > Patescibacteriota > Gracilibacteria > Absconditabacterales > Absconditicoccaceae > CAZGIF01. The sequence goes on from CAZGIF010000006.1 coordinate 66,236, forward strand.
CTTGAGAATATACAAAAGAAGAACTTACAAAAATCAATGATTTACTGAAACAGGAATATATAACAAATATTGCTAGCAAAGAAGAACTAATCAACAAAACAATGGAAGATATAAATCAAATAACAGACAAAGACATAGTTCGACAAAACTTATTAAGTGACTTTGAAGACGCATATCCAGAATTGAGTATACAAAGATATACTCGCACTATAAATATACTTGCGTACATTGATCTATTACAAGGTAATACAGACTGATTTTTAGAAAAAACAGAACATATACAAAAACTTATCTATAAATATAATAGCACCGAATGACAGACATATGTAATAACACTAGTTGGTATAATTTCATATGACTTCCACTATAAGATGCTAAATCTTATGTTACAACATGATATGATAACAGAAAGTAACACCAAAACAGAACTGCTTAACATAATACAAATGTACAAAATTGATCTCAAAGAGAAAATACCTCATGCAATAAAGTCAGAATATACTTTGATAAAAAATGCACTAGAGAAAATTTATAAAGATCCAAATAGAAGTATTTTATGAGCTTCTATGGATAACAATTGAAAAAGACAGTTATTAAAGAGATTAGAAGCAAATAGTTATGATCATGAAAAAACTCAAGACATTCTTGCTCACTATTTTGTATGACTTCTGGAATGTGACCAAAGTAAAAATTGCGACTTAAATGACGATATTCGACACCAACTTATCAGATACAATAATGAAGACAATCCATTTCTTAGAAGAAATGGGATATGAATAAATTTCCTTATGTCAATTGTTCCAAGAATAAATTGATTCCAAGATAGAATATCAAAGGTCGAAAACATGAAAGCCAATCTAATCACAGAACTAGGAAAAAATATATAATCTACCAAATGTACTAATTGTTTCAACTTTTAACAAAAATAGCAAGTTGCAATAAACAACTTATTTATATACAAACATTATATATTTTCTTTATATTATAGATAAGATAATGTCTAAAAATATGATATGTGTTTGAACTTGAGCAATGGTTTTCAATAGTGAAGGTAAAGTACTTTTAACTCAGAGAGGTCATAAAGCAAGAGACGATCAAGGAATGCGAGAATTCCCATGATGAGCTGTAGAATTTTGAGAAAACACAAAGCAAGCTACTATCAGAGAAATAAAGGAAGAATGTAACATTGACATAACTATTGTTAGATTATTGGAGGTATATGAAAACATAAACACTATACAACACCGAGTGTGTACCTCATATATTGCAACATATATGTGATGAGAACTAAAAAGAATGGAACCGGAAAAATGCACTGCTGTAAAGCGAGTTTCTCTTGATGAACTAAATAACTATGAACTTACCAATGTTACAAAGTCTAACTACAAAGCTTACAGGAATCTGAAATACTAGTAATTTATATTATATAAATCTACCCATTATACTCATCTATTCAACTTTTCAGTAATGAATGATACTCATCTTCAGTCAAAGCCCACGAGTGATGCTTTGTTTTTGTGTTGAATGTTCTGTGTTTTGCTTGATATCTGACAGAATCACGCGTACGCCACGTCATTATTTTTCAGTTATCGTCACGAACAAGACTTCAATCTGGTTTTGTTACTATATAATGAATCATACTTTTTATAAAAAAAATAAATTACTGACTGGATTGTTTGCACTTTTTGGAGCAATAACGTATGTCATCTCGATTCTTTGCTCGTTTTTTTCTCCAGACAAACGGACGTTCACACACTGGGCAAACTTTGTAGAGCTTTCGTTGACCACGATCCAACATTTTTTTGGAGTCAGACATCTTTTTTATTATAGAATAAACTATAGTTTTTTGATTTAAACTGATGATTATCTTTTTATTTGGTTCTATTAGCTAGATCTTTGATATGTTTTTTTGATTTATTAAACCAAGAAAAAAACTTTGGAATACATTGTGTTCAAGAAACCGGACTCAGTCGATTATATGAAATGAGTGACTCAATAGTCTTTCCTAAAGAATTTCGTCACATATAAATTGGACGAATTTGCTCATATGCCTTGTGTATAACTATTCCAGCTTCCAATAAATCATGAATCGATCAGATATAACTAGATATACCAAAATGATTTATATATTGATTGAGAAAAGCAATACGATTCTTGCTTCGAGGGTGCTTATCAAAATACTCTTTTTCTATAACACAAATATATTGTATTGAACTATTTTTCGTGATTTTTGTCTGTTCGATTTTTGTATGATGAAAATCTCGTGGACTCAAGCACACAATCTTCTTTTTGCTTTCTTTATAATCTTGCATGTCTTTTATATCTACCTGTCATGCAATATCAGAATAAGGAGTAAGTAGTGTAGAATAGGCATCATCCCCTATAGAGAATATATATTCTCTTTTTGTGTCAAACAAATGTTTAGCTAATTCTTCGTACGACATATCTAGATTTGGATCAGCACATGAACTGTATTTTTGGAGATTATCACTATTCATAATATAAGGTTTGTTAGCAAATGTACTTTGCACTCGTTGCCGGGAGAGATGATTTGGTCACAAATCTCAATCTAGAAAATAATAATACGTCCAGTCTGCGCATTTTTTCCGATGAAGTTGTGCCACGTGAGTACATCGAGACGCCAATCGCATACGCTCGTGATTATGGAGCCGTCACGCTTTAAGTTTGGAGACAACAGTATTTACTCGGTCAGTCTGAGTTTTTGCTTCATCTAAGGTGTTTGGTATTGCATCAGCTCTTTGAAGATCTGTTTTATCGGTCCAAACGTCTTGATGGAGATACTCTGGGTTATGAAAAACAACATGTTGAAAAAACTCTTTTCGAGTAAGTTCTTGCACAAACTTCTCGGCTTGATCGAAGGAATACTTTTGAAGAATCGCAGTAATTGCCTCTTGTGGAGAAATAATTCACAACGTAAGATAAGGCGACAACTTGGAAACAGTTCCATCAACAAAGTTACGCTTTTTGGCATACTGTTGCACATCAAAAGAGTCTAGTATAGCAAGACACTGTTGATTCGTTAACAAAGAAAAATGAGATGCTGTATCTTGCATAAGTGTATCAAAACAAACTAAAATCAACTTTGTAGTTCTAGCATTTTGTTATACGATCATCACGTAGCAATAAGACCGGTATGCGTCCCTCTTTCTATAATTTTACCTGCTTCCAAAACAATAATTTCATCTGACTCTTTGACAGTTTGGAGTCTATGTGCGATTATGATAACAGTTCTTCAAACGAAAAGATTGTTCATTGCTTGTGTAATACTATCTTCCGAAAAGCTATCTAATGCTGACGTTGGTTCGTCCAAAAGAATAATTTCTGGATTTTTGATAAATACTTTTGCAATCGCTAGACGTTGGCGTTGACCTCATGATAGCAAAACTCCACGCTCCCCTATTTCTGTATCTACTCACAATTCAAAATCATAAACAAATTCACACTTTGCCAACTGTAATGCAGTATCTAGTTGTTTTTGAAACTCTTCAGAAGAAGTGTTTTCACTAACTCAATATAATAAATTTTCCCTAATAGTTCAATCAAAAATACTTGGATCTTGTGTAAGATATCAAATATGTTTATAATATGAAGATAATGATAGTGTTTGTATATTTTGACTATCAACAAAGACTCATCACGAATCTGGAGTCAAATATCATGCGATTAGTTTGATAATAGTAGACTTTCATGATCAAGACAATCAAACTAATGCAACTTTTTTTCATCATTGTATTGTCATAGAAAAGTCAGATAACACCTTTGTTTTTTCATTATAGCCATAATCGACATGCTGTAGTGAAATATCTCATTTTTTATGAAGAAATCTTTCTGTTCATATATCCGATGTTTTTATTTCAAGTTTATCTAATAAATCTCGTAATTTTTCTATGTGGACTCGTTGGTCAATAATTCACAGTCTAATACGTGTAGCTAATTGTCACAAGTCTCTAATAAAAGCTGTACCAAGTCATATGATTATAACAAGATCACTAAAGAGCAACTCTCAATTGAAAACTTGCTGTCATGTAGAATAGACTAAACCTACAAACAACAATGTTGCAAAAAGTATAGCTCAGTCATAAGAAAGTCATTGATAAATTTTTTCTTTTCGAACTGTAGCATACCATGCGTTATTAAGATCGTAGTTTTTTTGTAATTCATGATCTACCTTGTTTTGTTGCATGATTTCAAATTTACTCATAAACCATCTTGTGGATAGTCTAGATAGTTGTGTTGTTATAGTTTTATTCTTTTTTCTTCGTTTATACGAAATATGACTAGTGTTATACAACCAAATACCAATAATTACCAAAACTACAATAGCAGCTCGAAAGAGTCAGATATCTTTTGTGTAAACAGTTGTTAGAAATGCAACAAACAAAATAAGGGACGACATGAGGTTTGAAAAAATTTCCATTGCCATCATTGATCGACTATGTTTTCATTTGTTGTAAATATCCATAAGTTTTCCTGTTCAGATTCTTTCATACACATTATTATCTCCATGTATAAGTGCTGGGAGACATATTGTATTGAGACTAGATCGAGAGTCAGAAAAAAATCTAAATATATAGGGCTTTCGTATAATCTTGGTAACGAAAGCAATAATTGCAATGCCTAATAATATTCGCACCCATACAACAAACATATCTTGATTGCTCATTTCTATAGATTCGACAATATATTGAGTTCAATATATCAGTGCTACTCACAACAATGATTCTGATATAGCAAATCATGCTAAAATTAGTGTTGCTTTCCAAATGCTAGCAAATGGTTTCAAAAACTTGATTAGAGTTTGTTTGAGTGTTCTTTCTACAGACTCTTTGCTTTCTGTTAATTCGCTTTCTAATATTTCAGTTTCTATTTGTTTTGTTTTTTTGTTTTTAAGTAATGTCATAATTTTTTGTAATGTAAAATTTTTTATGTTAACGTTGTAGTTTATATTTTTTATTTTTTTTGAATAAGAAAAAATACTTAGTGATGATTTTTTGCGTTTTGCTTTTTAGATATGTAATTTTATATAATTTGTATCTCTAGAGAAAATTATGATATGTGAGATAATCTATGCAATAAGCTTTGGTACAAAACATGTTGTACACTTCAATTAGCTGTAGTATATAAATTAAATATACTAATGTCAATAGATATTTTTTATAGAAAATTTACTATTTCTTTATTTATATTTCTTTATTTACTACCCTTTTTATCAAAATATAACAAAAAAAATTTCTGACGCAGTTCACGTAAGTGCTTAATATCTATATTCGAGAGGTGTTTTAGCAAGAATGGCTGACGTGAACGTTTGAACGTGTCTTCGTTATCAGCAACAAACGTCCAATACAAATAATTGACGGGACATGCGTCAGATCAAGATTTTTTTTTGTGATCATAATGACAAGATGTACAGAAATTAGACATTTTGTTGATATAATTTGCACTAGAAACATAGGGCTTGGTTGCAAGTCCTCCTCCATCGGCAAACTGACTCATTCACATAACATTCGGAACAACTACTCGCTCAAATGCATCAAGATATTGTTCCCAAAATCGCAAAAGTACGTCTTTGGGGTTTGTTTGGGTCAACAAAGAAATATTTCACACAATCATTAATCTCTCAATATGGTGAGAATATGCATGCTTATCTACAGCTTTGATGACTGTATTGAGACAATTCATTTCATGCGGAGTTTTGTTTGTTTCCCAAAAGTAGTATGGAATATTATTAGTATGTCAGAGTTTATTCTCTTGATAAATCGTATGTTTATAAAACAAAAACCAGTGATACATATATTCTCTCCATCACAATATCTGTCTCACAAAGCCTTCTATACTAGGAAGATCAAACGGAGTTTTTTTGTGTCTCTGCAATGCAATATCCAATACCTCATGAGGAGAAAGTAATCAAAAATTGATTGGAATTGATAATAGAGAATGAAAAACCAAACGGTGTTCAACATACATTGCATCTTCGTTTGGACCAAAATCCTGCAAAATCGTATCAACAAAATAGTGCAATCATTGTAAAGCCTGTTCTCTAGTTAGTGGAATCAGATCGAAATCTAATGTATCAATATTCTTTTGATTTTTGTAAAAATCTAATGCTTTTTGTAATCAGACTCAATGTTCAAATGTTAGCCTCTTGGGGGTCGTTATATCTTTGGTAAACTTTCTATTTTCTTTGTCATAATTCCACGATCCTCACTCGGGCTTTGCTTCTTTACTATCTCACTGCATAAGAATATTCAGTTTTTTCCTCATTGTACGATAAAATGTTTCCATTACTGGGGGTTTTTTGTACATAGATAGAAACTCATCATGTTCTAACAGAAATTGAGTATTTTTCAAAAATGAGAGAGTAATATCTTGTTCTTTTAGTTTTTTTTGTATAGCCAAAAACTTGCGTTGCATATATGGCTCTGCTGGCATCATCATACACAACTCTACTATACTATTATCTTTACAATAAGTATAGATTCAATCAAAATACGTACGATCAACGACCATAGCAGTCTGTGTATATTTTTTTTGTAAGGATTGGATAAATTCATATCACGCTGCGTATTCGTATACCAAGCTATATGTATGAAATTTGAGCGGACCAATTGGAGACTGTGGAATACTATGAGACAAACAAAAAAGAATCTGACTGGTTTGTTTGTCAATCCATAATTCTGAGAGCTGATTGTATACCACTATTTGGAGCATATAGTCTATGTACGAGAAACGAGGTATAAATCAATAATAAATCAAAAAAACAACACTCCTTTTATAACAATAAGTTTGAATATAATTCTAAGTTCCACTGTGCACTTTGCAGTTTTGATTTATGTTGAACAAAAAGATCTTCTGTCATCTCTAGAGATGTACGTTTTACATAATTATCTTTTTTGTAAATATGTCATAGAGAAGATAGAGTTAGTCATCTATGAGATTCGTATGTCACAACAAGTCTTATTCACATTCACTTTTGTCATTGGATTTTTGATTGTGGATTATAAATATTTACAACAACACATGAACTATCATCTAGAGTTGTTTCGTATAACAAAGGATTTCCTGTAAAATAATGAAAACTAAAAGTTGAATCCAGAGCATTGATACAATCAAATACATGTTCTATAAGCAAATTAATTTCAACAAATGAATGATATGGCAAAGAGTTATTATATTTTCAGTTTTCACATATTTCGCTTAGATCATCCAGAAAAAGACGAATTTCTTCTCAATTGCAAGTATACGTTATGTAAAGGTTATGGATAAGTGTTTCTATTTTTTTGTTTCGTGTTGGCAATACTCCATGATCAGAATGTTGAGCAAAATACAACAAGACTTCAGAGGAAAGTGAATTATATCTAATAGTCTCAATATATCTTATAAAATTGTATAGCTCAATATTACTAAGTTGGTCATCATATTTTCTGAATTCTAAATTATCCATTATTTTTATAAAATAGTTTGTACTAAAAGTTTTTTATTGTGTCATCTCAATTTGACAAAGCATTGATTGTTTGTATTTTTGTTCTGTGATTTCTAATTTCTTCTTGTAATAAAATTGAATCTTGTTTTGAAACAGAAAAAAAAACTGTTGATCTATTATTGTCCTCAAAAAAAGTTACTAACTTGTATCAAAATAAATCGTTATCTTTTCAAAAAAGTAGTTTAAATATTCTTTTTTCTCACTGAAAATCCATTGATATTAAAGTAAATACCTTATTTTCAATAACAGCTTTTCAATTAAATGCGATCTTTAAAGAATATTTACTTGCAAACAATGATCTAAATAAAGTCTTTAAAAGCATATGTAACTCTTGAATATCATTAACAAAAATATCTTTATTATGAAACATATGTGTATTATAAATATGCATCAAATATCAATGATTTAAGTATATGTTTTCATCACTGTTAATTTGAAATTTAAAAAAAAGACAATTAAGCTTTTCCTGAATATCATATCATTTATTATAAAAATCATTTCATACACACGTATGTTTAGCAACTACAAATAAAGCAGCTTCTTTTTTTGCTTTTGGTCGATTACCTTTATTTTCAAGTATTATTTGATTTAACTCATTTTTTTCTTTTTCATTTAGTCTTCCTAGTAACTCCTTATTTTTGTTTAATCAAAAATGTGTATTTTTCTCTAACATAACAATATCACATATAAAAAAAATCCTCGCTGAGGATACATGTCTTATAAGCATATAAAACAAAATGTCAAACTATAAACTAACTTTTTATAATTTTTCTATCTTTTTCTCTTTGTATCCACTGAGACAAAGTTTGTTCATATTCAACAGATGAAATTTGTGGTTTTTTGTACATATGAGCTAATTCTCTTTGTCTTTGTATTTCGTAGAGCAAAACTGCAGCTGCTACAGAGATATTAAGACTTTGTGCCATACCAAGCATGGGAATAGTAACACACGCAGTTGCCATATGTATAGCTTGATCTGAAACACCATGGACTTCATTTCACATGACGATCAATGTAGGCTTTGTATAGTCAATAGACCTAAAATCAACAGACTTTTCTTGCAAAGAAGTCACGATGATTTGTTTTCATTCTTTTTTTTGTTGCTCAAAAAACACATGAGAATCATCGACTTCAACAAAAGAAGTTCGTTTGCGTGTCCCCATTGCAATTCACTGATTAATGTGGTATTTTTCCTTGCCTTGTGGGTGCTGATGGGTATAGTACATATCATATAATCAGACAGCATCACAACTTCTCATAACTGCACTAGCATTATGTGGGTTGTGCACATCTTCAAGAAACATCGAGAGTGTCGGTTGACGAGTAGACAATATTCTTTCCATCTTAGCTATCCTCTCAGGAGAAATAGTTCGATTTGTATCGTTTGTGGTATGAGATGTAGAGCTTTGTACTTTGTTTTTTGGAAGCATATATTTATTTTACATAAAAAGTTATGAAGTGGGAAGAAATTCATGCTATAGAACAAAAAGATCCTCTTTGGCATCACGTTGTGTATCTTTTGGAGACAATAAACAAAATAAAACCTGATGCAACAGCTTTGGCAGTGATATGGCTCATACAAGGGTCATTATTTCTGTCGCAAAACATCCAAAAAGAAGAAAATACTTTTCAACAACAAAATATATTTGCCCACAGTTCTGATTTTTTTGTACAGCAAATTAGTGCTGTATCATGAGATGGTTATATACAATTTTTGACGTATTATCAAACACGACGAAAAGATTTTTTGTCTTTGTATTACAATGATGCAACTGTTGCAAATATGACATCTAGGCTATACAAAATCCGTGACATCATAGAACATCTCAATCATGAAACTAAGCTTCGTAGTCGATATCAAGATATGGATGACTTTGCATGATTTTTGAAAACATATATTGCAATCAAACGCTCTAGTCATACCCATGCACTTCTTATCAAAACATTTGGTTTTGCTATGAGATATATTACAAATGAGTTTGTGTTATTTCCTTGCTGACAAGCAATGATAATTGACCATACAATCCATAATGCACGAGAACTCATACATCCTTGAAAACATTCAAGAAGAGATATTCATACGTATTTTCAAAAAAAAGAGAAACTGACAGGAATTTCAAGTATACATTGGCATAGTATAGTCAGTGCTAAGACTGAGTACTCCAAAAACAATCTTATTTAGCCAAGAAAATCTACACATTTTTTAAAGAACGTAACAACATTATCTACTCAGAGTAGCATAAATGTGTACGTCATAAGTTTCCCTATAAAAATTGCTGTAATAAAAAGACGAAATGTCATTTTGGTACGTCAAAACTCTACCAAAAAAACATCTGGGATCATACTTCAGCTTGCTGCTGTTATTGCGAGGAACAATACCTTTCGATCTTTTGTGATACTAAAACTACGATCAAACCAACGACGCATCTTTCGACTTAATCACTTCTTTTTAGAATTTTTTTTACTTTTGTCGATATACTTGTGCAAATATTTGTCTAAGTACCAAATCAATGTCGTTGTAAATGTAGCTGTGACAGCACAAATTAAAATAACAAAGACTGGGTGAATTCATAATTCAACCAAACGGTACATTCCTACCAATAGAAAAGGTGCAAATCGGGGCATAAAAACCGCTCCCATAGTTGTTCATATAACTAATAGTAGTGTCAAAAATAGCATAGCATTGTGGGTAGTAAATACTAATGCTAGTATAACAAAATTTGACATTTTGTCAAAAAATTAGATATTATTTTTACTTTGGATTGAAACTTCAAGTGACACATCATATACATCAATCAAACAAGTATCTCACGATTGCAGTCAGACAATATCTTTTTTGGACATATAAGTATGATCTAGTTTGTGAAATGTACCATACCCCAGATGTTTTATTTTTTGAGGTCACATCGACATGATAAATACAAACCAAGACTCAATTTGTGCTTTGAGCATTTGTATACGATGCAGTGAGCGTTGATAAATAGCGGTATGCAAAGCATCAAGAGAAGCGGAGATGTTTTTTATTTTTTGTTGTGTGATTGAAGCTATCTGAGAGTACAGCTCATCAAGATTATGTCTGTGTTGTTCGTATGAAGCTATGAGCATATGCGCAGCATCTGTAGGGGTTTTTGCAGACATAGCAACAAGGCGATCCAACACTGATGTATCGGTCGTATGTCATATAGCAAGCAACACTGGAACAGGCATATGACAAATTCACTTGGCAATTGCAAGGTCGTTTTGTCGAACAATACCACTACTTCATCATCATCATCTCAAAATAGCTACAGCAGAAATTTTCACTCAATCACGAATGTCAGCGTATATTTTTTTGAGTTGCATATACACATCTTGCTTTGCTTGATTTCAGTGAATAGAGCCATAATAATACACACAATCAATGTTGTAGCCACTTTGTTCACATGTAGCAACAAAATCTTGTAGTCACTGAGAGCTTTCAGAAGAGATAACCGCAATACGATATGGTGGAAATCCTAATGTTTGTTGTTTGTTTTGTGTTGCAATTCATAACTTTTGCAACTGAGCAAAAATATCATCTTGTTGTTGTTTGAGCTGTCAAAGTGTATACGTTGCAGAAAGCTGGTGTATAGAAATACTACACCCATATTCTTGATGAAATTGTAAATGTCATTGAAATAGAATCGACATTCATTTGAGCTGTGAGACTTGCAATCACGTTTGTGACAAAAACAAACTTATACAAGAAGCATCTCGAACAATTCATCTTGCTTTTGCTTGGACGTGCATCTTAGAATCAAATTCAATAAGATCAATATATCGTCTTCAAGACACACTATTTATCCTACTAATTTCAGCGACACACCAAAAAGAAAATTCATCGAAAAGCACACGAAATCATTGTTGCACTATACCTATAATTTCAGCAAGTGAATGATGGTGTTCTCCATCACGTTGAAGATCTCTATCTCCTAAGTGTTGTCAATGTACCATATACAAACACGAATAAAACTTTTATGAAAGAGTATAGCGTATTTTAGATCAAACATCTACATCTTCACCATCATATGAAGCAATAATATTCTCAACAAGAACGTCATCATATGGATCTATATCTGGAGCATGTAATGTCGGACGCACTTTGAGTAGATATGTTCCATCTTCTTGTTCACGTACATCCATCACATATCAATCAAATTCTTGGTCAGAATTCATTTTTTGCTTTTGTTTTTCGTCATACATAGGTTCTCGAATATCTTTGATGATTTCAAATCTTGCACTAATTGTTTCATCATCTACCTTTTGATCAAGTTTTGAGGATGGAGCTAGTATTTCATCATGATACTCAAACAATGCTACATTATCAAAAAAATCTTGTCTGACAAAATTCAAGAGATGTTGAAAATCTTTGTCCGTTTCACCCGGAAATCAAATTATGAAATTGGTTCTAATATATCACTCTGGGAAAAGATCTTTGATTGTACGCAAAAATTCGTACGTTTTTGCTTCATCATAAAATCTACCCATACGTTTGAGAACAGGAGAAGAACTATGTTGCAAAGGTATATCAAAATATGGTATAAATTTTTTGAGTCTACGAAGTTTTTTGATATGTTGGAGTGACAAGATATCTGGATATAAATACAATACTCTAAACATAAAATCTCACTCCATTGCCTCTATCTTTTCTAACAGTTCGAATAATTTTGGTTGTCAATAAATATCAGTCCCATATCTTGTCGTATCTTGTGCCAAAATAATAATCTCTTCGATTCATGCATCAACCATATTGTGAATGTCTTCTAGGACCTTTTCTATTGTGACTGAACGTTGCTTTCCTCTGATTTTTGGGATAATACAAAATGAACATGTATTGTTGCATCATTCTGCAATTTTACAATATTCAAATTTGTACATTGCATTGGTATATGCTCTAGGGTTTGAGACAAAATGAAATCCATCAAACAAGACACTACTATATCACTGTTTGATATCTTGTATTGTTACTGTTTCAAAATCCTTCCAAGACAATAGGTTCAACTTTTTGTCATGAAGGAGCTTTTTTCGTTGAGCATAATCAGGATCTTCTTGAGAAAGTTGTCAATCTTGATCTTTGTATGTTTTTTCAAAATACTCTCAACCACATCACATAACGTAAGCGTTTTTGCCCGCATCAGCAAGCTTTTGGACAGTTTCGAGCATCTCTTGTCTTCAACTACGCAAAAAACCACATGTATTTACAAAAACAGTATCCACTTCTTCTTCATATGGATCGGCTGAGTATTGAACATTATATGATTTGTTATTTTGTCATAATCGCATAAGTCTTCAAAGCAAAACTTGCGTATCAACCATATTTTTGCTACATCCAAGGTTGATAGATGAAAACGTAAAAGCTTCTACTGTCATTATAAAGTATCAAAATTTAAAATAGCTGTCAGAGATTATTTTTGAAAAAATATTTTCGTTTTGGGTAATTGTAGGACTTTGTAAGCAAAAATCAACCATTGTATACACAAAACACCTCATGCAATTCGCACTCGAGCATCAAAGCCGTGTCACCAAAGATACAACAAACAAATACCATGAACAAGCAACCAAAATATATGAAATATCCAATGAGAAGGACACATATCTTTGTATCAAGGAGAAAAATACGTGTAAACAAGTGATCATGCAAGCACTATACCTTGTGGTAACAAAAACCATAGACTAAATAGCTGTTCGTTTGGTCAATCATGAGGAAACAAAAAAAATGGTCAGACTAGTATTGCCGTCTGCAAACAGATACTAATCAACAACGTTTTGACATAAGACTTGGTACGAAGCATCACATACAAAAATATTGTAGCAACCACAAATCGTCCAAAAAAGTTACCATAACTCACACCATATCGTCATTGATCTGGATTCAAAAACCATGTCCACATACCAATATCTACAGCAACAACATCAATTATAAAATCATAACTCAATACATACATTCCTCACAAAATCGACAAAAGTCCTATTGATACCTGCGGATGTTGTTCTTTTCGAAAGTGTGCGATATCATATGCATGTACCAATAAAAGTGACCATACACAAGGAACATACAAAGGCAATCCAGCTATTCATATCAAAAACATGTCGTATGCATAGGTTTGGGTTGCATGCATATTTATCACCTCAAAAAAACAAGCATAGACAAAAGCTGTTATAAGCAAAGCGAACGACTTTTTGGAACTAGTGCAGAGAAAAAAGATACAAAATGATAACCATACAATATAGACTCCAATTTCTATGCCTTGGGCAAGTCAAAGAGGATTATGTAACCAAGATACCATGCGTTATTATTGATCTAAAATTTCGTTGATTTGAGAGAGTCTTTGCTTTAGATAGATATTATTTGGATCTTGCAACAATTGTTCTAAGACTTTTACCTTTGCTTCCAACAACTTTTTTTTGGATATTTTGAGTAGGTCACTCAAGAGCTCAGGTAAAAACTGTTCATATAGTAGTTGTCCCAGTTGTAGTATTGGGTTGCACTAGTCATGTAAGTGTATTTCAGGTAGCTACATTTCAGGAAAACAGACCTCAAGTAGCATTATTTCAGGAAAACACATTTCATGTAATAATTGGTTCATCAAACAAGGATTCGAAATCAACTAGCTGTCACGTTATTATGTTTGATCATGTCTTCACTGATGGAGTAAATAATCAAGCATCAAAAGATGTATAGTTCGCTACATACGGAGAAAGAAACTGACACGTTGCAACATATTGCTGACACTCTTGCTCGATGAGTCACGTATATGATCGTTGATTATTGTACATTCATACACCCAGCCATCATCACACACTCAAGAACAGCAACAAAAATATCTGAAGTCCAGCACTCATGCGTTCAAATGAAGTTTTTCTACAAATAGTATATACCAGCAATAATGGGAAAAGAAAAGTTTTGAATATGGTGGGTTTAATTCGATAATATGCAGGAAAATCTTTGAAAACAAATTGCATCACATACCCAAATTTGTTGTGTGGGTGTCACACAGCAAATGGATATCGCAACATATCTATCAAAAATCTAAGCATGTAGCAAAATAAAATAAAAAATTTTAATAATTCAAACTACGAGATCATGAGATGTCTATTTTTATGAAACTAACAATTATAGTAGCAAAATTGCTTTTGTTTGCAACAAAATACGTTATTTTTGGTTGTATATAAAATGTACACAAAAAATGAAAAATAAAAACCTGACAAAAAAGACACTCTGTCTAGGAATGTCTTTTTGTGTTAGGTAATTAACGTATGTTATTATTTTGAAGGATCATACAATTGGTTACAATCATACTCATCAGCAAGATCTTTTATTGTATCGATATCTCACAAACGTGGATCAACTGCAATAACAACATGTCCTTCTTCGATTTCATCTTTAAACTTTTTGGCATAATCCTTGTGTATTCACAATCATGCAATTGCTCAAATCAAGGTTCAGGCTCCTCCACCAGCTCAAGCTCATGCTAACGCTCATATCAAAGGACCTGCAACAACAAGACCTAATCCTGGTATCACAGCATTACTTCACAGTCCTAAAATTAGTCACAATATTGCTCATAACGCCCCCCCAGCTACAGATCATGATGCTGCTGCTTGTCAAATAGACTTTCATTGATCAAGATCAGAATCTGCAAATCTATCCTTAGTTGCTTTGGACATAAATACTGAGATTTCTTTATCAGTGTAATTCAAATTCTTGAGTGCATCAAAAAAAGAATCGGCTTCGTGCATAGTTTTGAATGAGGCAATTACATGCCCGCTAAATGATGTATTGGTCATAATTTGTATAATACAAGATATAAAAAAAACTTAACTAAAGTTAAGTATAGGTATAATTAATAAATATTCAATAGAAAATAATAAAAAAGATTAAATTTGAATAAAAAAAGGAAGGAAATTCAAAAAAAAGATCAATACTATTCAAAGTCAAACTCTGGTTTCTTTGCTTTTACTTTCGTAGTCCATAAAGGAGAAGAGGGAAAAGGAAAGCGAGTATCATAGAAAGCAAGTTCCAATCAAGCAGGTTCACCGTTATATTCTATACCTTCATTATAAGCAAGGATGCATGCAGTTTGATAAGGGTAATCTGAAGTTTGTCCAAACAAACTTTTATCAGTTTCTGTCGGTACAGCTCAAATTCCTACAGGATGTGTATGGACTGAAGTTAAAAGTTGCAGACTCTTTACTTCAGTATCTTCTTTGATGTCTAGTATTTCTTGTAACGGAACAGATACTAAGCCTGGAGACTTCTCAGTAGATTGATTATCTATGGGTTTATATACCATAACATTCCAAACAAATTTATCTCATTCCTTCACAGCTGTTCATAATAGGAATCCTAATTTTTCTTTATATTCGAATAGCTCTTTCCCCTTTTCTTCAGAATAATCGGTAAGATGTTTGTACATAGCTTCATATACCCCTGGATAGAATTTCACCGTAGAAACATAAGAATTACTAGGAGCTTGTATTACAACCCATCATGATTTCCAAGTCATATTATCCATTAATCTATGCCCCTTATTTTCTATATCAGCAAAAAATCTGGGTCTGGGAGCAAAAGAAAAACCATCACTAATTGCATCTGTTGTTCCTTGTAAAACTGATGGAGTCTGTTTATTTTGGTCTAAGTCATTCATCGATATATCTAAAACTGATGGATTCTTTTTATTAACTTTATCAAAGTCATCCATCGACATATCCAAAGTGATTCTTTGCTTTACCATAAAGATTAAAGGTTATATATAAATAATACAAAATAGAGTATAAGAATGTATTCATTTTTTGCAAATCAAGTGGTCGTATTCTCAAGACGAAAACAACATATTAGCACCTGAAAATATACTTAATATTAGCACAAAAATTGCAATATATATAGAACTCAGTAAATAGTAATACTTTAGACTATGCAAAAATAATCATATATGGAAGCTTTGTGAACAATACAACATAGAGAAATAAAAATGGATACAATCCAAAATATCTATTTTTCTATACCAAAAAAACAAAAAAAAGAAGCACTAAACTTTATTGCTCAATTTAGTCTACAAGATGCAATAGAAATATATATTTCCGAACATAGAATAAGAAAAAACAAAGAATGAAAAATGGAATTAAACAAAAAAGAGGCTTACGATTTTTTCAAAAGCTTGTATCATCCAAGACAATGCAAAATACAGAGTAATCAAACTTTTTGGAAAGGTTTTATAGAAACATTCAAAATTGAAGAAGGTATTAATGAAACAGAATCATACATATCACATGAGTATACGTGATGAGATATACAATATTTTCGATTTCGAAAAAAATACAAACAAAATGAAGATAGTCAAGAGGAAATCATCATCAATCATAGTGCTAGTAAAAAAACAACAAAGAAAGTAAAGAAGAGGAAGAAGAAAATGAAACAACAAAAACGAAAGCATACTCAAAGAGTATAGAAGAAGCTCTCATATGAGTACTTTTCACACAACACCGCGACATATGAGAGACAAGTTTAAGCGAAGATATCCAAGAAAAAATAATCTCATACTATGGAAATCTCTATGATATTGGGAAGTGACTGGATACAAGCTTTTGAGTTGAGCCTGATAAAAGTGACCCAGATTTTGAAGAAGAGTTGGAGTTGGCGAAGAAAGCTAAACTTAAAATAAACAAACATGAAACAAAAGAAAATGATAAAAAACTACTTCATAAACTAATAACTGTAGAAAAAAAGGATATAGAAAAAATATGACAAAACTGCTTTGTGTCGAAAACAGGATTAGAACATAAAATATTAGACTGGTGATGAAATAAAATACTAGATATAAGCTTAGATAGCGAAGACAAAGGCATTGAATATAATATCAAATGAAAGTATATAGTTAGTCAATCTATATATAGAGAATATCACTATAATTTACTAAACAAAGATTGAGAGAAGATCTTAGAAGCAGATAAATTATATGTAGATGGCAATAATGTGATATTTATACAAAAACATTGAGTCTTCCTGTATGATTGAAGCAGTACTGAAATATTATTCGAATCAGAGTCGCCTTCTATAATACATGGAAAACTAGGAAAAGCTTTACTACATTCCGAAATTAGTATATTGTGTTATACTGATAAAGACGGCCTCATCTCATTATGGGAAGGAGAAAAAAAACATAAAAAAGAAGAAACAGATACTATGTTTCTAATAACTTATGATAAAGATACATACTACTTACCAAAAGAAGTTATTTTTAATTTAGACACTGACCTAAACGAAGATGTATGTAAACGCATCGTAGAATACACATCAAGAGACAATCAAATTTTTTATAAAGATAAGTATATAGGTGATTGAAAGATATACTGAATTTTAGAATGATGATCAGCTTTGATTTCGAATGATTGAAAGTATTTCTTACACACAAATAACGAACTCAAAGAACTAAAAAATGCTTCAGCTCACTTTGTTCCAAATATTTATTGAGAGTTCGTATTTTATTTTGGAAAAGGAAGTAGCTACCTAGTGGACAAAGATTGAAATGAGGTATTAGAATCAAGAGAGGGTATAAAATCTATGGATTATGATCCATGTAATAAAAGAATTTTAGTAGAAAGAGAGTGAACTCGAGAAGTCTACCAAGATGAATTATCAATAAAAGGAAGCAGAAAATGGTTGGTAAAAAAAAGCAAAAATTCAAAATACCGACAATACTTTTTCTCAAAAAACTTTGAAAAAACTGAAAAAGTAAAAGAAACAAAAAAGATTCTTGATGACTACAACCAAAGTATCAAAGAACTAGCAGCACTTAGATTTGACCAAAAAAGAAAAAGCTTGCTGTACAGTAATCTATCTATAATACAGCAACCAGTTGAAAAAAAACACAAATTATTTAATTTATTACGTCAAACAGCAAAAGACCTTAAAAAAGAGTTATTACATCAAAGTAAAATAGACTTTGGTTTAGAACAAAAAACACTCAGTGAATTTTCCAAAAAAACGACCTGATACTTTATAAAAACAGAAAAAAATACACATCACCTACCAGTAATAGCACAAAATGATTTAAAAAACTCATCATCAAGCACTGATTATGCTCCTCTTGGATTAGAAGATACTTCTACTTGAACAGTCTTTACCTTTGCTCCACTTCCTGCCATATCAACAGAAGACAGGGACAAAATGAATCACTACGCTCAGACTCAAGACGAACAAAAACAATTACCTTACGATATAACTCAGATATTAGTCCAATATATAGGAACTGACTTACAAACAACACTTGAACTTGTAAAAAACATTATAAACAACAACTTTTGGTATGACTGAAAACACACAAAAACTTTTTATGGAGATAAAAATTGTTTGGATAAATCTAGTCACTATGCAACTATCTTATGAATTAAACAAAAATTTGCTTGAGTGTGTTGAGATAAAGCCACGATCATAGTAGCTATATTGCAGTATCTATGAATACCCAGTGTTGTTATTGAATGATACACTATCAATAACAGAAAAAAATTACAGACTCCGTGACACGCTCGACCTGCAATTCTCTATCCCTACTGAGACGAACGGGTGCATGTAAGTTTTGACGTATGACACAAATTTTGATCTAAGTACAGATGAGAAGGCGCTCCCTATTCTGAAGTTAGATTTAGTGAAAAAACAATACGTGAGACATACAAAGAAGAGATGAAAAAAAAAGAAGAAAAGAAGCTCGAAAAAGAACGTGAGCATATTAGACAAAAACAGTGAATATCCTGACAGAATATCACAGATAATAAATTTTACAATCATAAAAAAGAACTATATCAAAAACTAAAAGAATTCACCTCTGTAGAAGATAAAGCATTAATTGAGCAACTCCAGTTATTGCAACTCAAAGTATTATATACATCAGATTCAGAGAATATTGTTTCAAAATCTTGAGATTTAGCCACATTTCACAAAAAAATAGAACCTTGAATAGACTTTCAATCTCTCAAAAATTTGTATAGTCTGACACAAATGATACGTGACGAGTCGATAGCGACAATCTGCGATGCATTGTGAATTGAGATTAGAAAAATTATTCTCTAAAGGAAAACTATCATACATATTTTAATTCAACAATCTCGGGTAAAAATTTACCCAGAGTTGATAACAAATCAATAGCAGTATCTTGATTTACAGCAAACATACTACTAATAATCTTTGAATGGGTAGGTAATACTTGCTTAAATTCTTCTATCGATCTCGTAGACTCTCATACAAAACCATTAATTTGGTATCAATTTTTTATCCAAAAGGCTATATTTAGAATATTACTTTCATGCATGATTGGCAAAGGTCAATATTTCCCTTTTCGATAATTTCGTAATTTTGATGCATATCACTGTCATCAAAAGCTATGGACAACATCTAGCAAATAATGTGTATCGTGTAGATCTATTCAAGAATTTACTATTGATGAATACTCTATTTTTGCAATTGGCAAATATCAATTTTCCAAATCTTTTTCTCAAATATTATATATATAGCTTATAAGTTGATCAAGGATAATTTTTTCTGAAAGTCCTGTAATTTTAACAAAAACAGAAACCAAATTTTTTAAGGGTTTATCAAATTCTATAGAACCAGGATTCAGTGAAATAATTTCGTGAAGATCTTTCTTTGTTATACGTTTATTTTTTAAAAGATTAGTTGTAATAGCCAAAAGACCTATTCTATTTTTAAGTAAATAGTATATTGGTATATTGGTATATTGAGCATATACGTTTTTGCATAATCAATCTCTTGATAACTTGCAACTTTTTTGAGGAGAGAAACTCAAGAATTTGGATCTCAAGAATCAACTATTTTATAATCAGTAAGAGAATTTTTCATTAAGAAAATGTAATAAATATAGAAGACATTATGAGTATGTTATGCGATAAGTAATTTTTACTTTTCTTTACTTAAAAAAAATAGAAGTATAATACTCCTATAGTTCTTATTTTTGAATCCAGGACTAGCAGGAATTGAACCCGCGACGCGGAGCTTTGGAGACTCCCGCTCTACCTCTGAGCTATAGCCCTTTATATGCAGTCATACGTTTTGCTACATATGTATATGTAGCAAAAACGAATGCATCTGCAAGAGAAAAGTACATTTTGATCATATGTTCACACTTTATATGGGTGCGAAACCCTCTATGGGCGTGCAATGAGTCAGACTATTTTTTTAGTTGGAATCAATACTTACTCCTAATTTTTCCATATCTGCAGGGATGATAGTATTTGTTCATTCGCTAACGATCTTTGGAACGTCTCCATTCCATGCATCAGCAAATGCTTTTTGAACTTCTAACTTTTCAAGTTGAATAACACCATCAGAGATTGACTGATTAAGTTGTCTATATCATTCTGCTTGTGCTTCAAATTTGAGCAAAATTGCCTGTGCTTCAGCGGCAGCTTCTGTTTTTCTTGATTCTGCTCTTCATCTTGCCTCTTCTATTTGTTTTTCAGCTTCTGCTTTTGCTTGGACTTGGATAGTCTCAGATTTGATTCTTTGTTCTGCGAGTTCTTGCTCTGCGAGAGATACTTCTTGGTTTTTCTTTTGTACTTCAAGCATTCTTTCTCTAATCTCTGCTGGAAGTTGAACATCTCTTAGTTGTACTGCGACGATTTCAAATTTGTCGAGAGGTGCTTTCTCAAACTGCAATTCTATTTCTGCTTTGAGTTCACGAGAGATTTTTCATCTATTTTCTGCAATAGTTTCTGCCGTGTAACTACCAAAAACAGATCTTGCAACATCTCTGACAACAGGATTTATGAGTTTTTCATCATAATTGATACCAAATTCATTGAGTGTTTCTGCAGCTTCTGATGCTTGTAATTTATAAATCATTGAAAGGTCAATATCAATTGCAAGACTCCTTTTGTCCATAACAGTTATCTGAGGTTTGCTCACAATTCACACTCAATACATGGTTCCATCAGAGTTATCTTTGTGATAATTAATAGTTCTTGCCTTTGTGTCCATTATGACAATATTTTGTACAAATGGAATTTTGAAATGAATTCACGGTTGCAATTCTTTCATATTTGCTCTTCCAAACGTATATAACACTCACACATTCCCTGTACGAACAGTCTGGAATGAACCGAAAAATAAAGAAATCACAAATAAAGCTACTATAGCATACAATAACATTTTAAAAAATTTTTTGATCATGTTATAATAAAAAAATAAAAGCTTGACAACATATTTTATCATTAACATAATAAATGTATAGCAAAAAGCAATGTATTTACGTCATAACTTTGAATTTTTTGTGAAAATTTGTATAGTAATTGTACTATCTTTGGTATATTATACCCAAACAATGACAACAACAAAAAAAGGATTTACTTTGTATATAGATCAGGTAAACCAACAAAGAAGTACATATTCTACAGCTCTTTCTTGAGTTTTGTCTTACAAAAATATTGATGGAAATTTGATTAGTAGCTTGTTTGTTGATGCACAAAATATCAATCAAACAACAATAGACCAAACTATTTCTGATATACAACAACGCAAAGATTTTTTGCAAAGTATGACAGATGATCTTCTAACAGATGTATCTTTGAATGAACATCAAAAAGCATTTATCCAAAGAACAATTGAACACACTATATGTGCGTATAGCCTTTTGCAGGAGGCAACACGAATCGAAGCACAAAAGTCTGGTATGCAGATAGCCCCACGTCTACTCAACAAAGCAAGAAAAAATATCCACAAATATGAAACATATCTATACGGCAAAAAAATTTCTCAAATTCCTGAAGAAAAAAACAAAGTACTGCTTCACTGTATTCATATGCTCCAACACAACAAAAATAAAATAAAATCTGACGAATATCACGACTTCCTTGTTTTTTTGCAAACCCAGTATAAAGAAGCTATACCTAGTATTGTACGTCTTAAAAGCCCTAGTGTTCCTATCAACAACAAACATATAAGCGCAGAACAACTCGCATATATATTTTTTTTAGTTTGTCGTATTTTTTGACAAAACACAGTATGTATACTCTATACCAAAGTCAAAAAACCTCGCATGAAAAACTCTTTTACATTTCTGATTCCATACAACTATCAAGAAGAAGATATTGAGACTATTTTTTTGGAAAAAAACATACTTCAACACACAAAAATCATTCTTCATCCACATGTAGAAAACATCTCTGCTTGAAAAAACGCAGTGCATAATTATATCACGCTCAAAATACCCCAAAAAGAAACATATACACTCCAAAGAGTATGCGAGCTTATTGATCATGAGATAGTGACTCATGTTTTGAGATCTCAAGCAGCACTACAAAACAACCTCAATATCAAATTAGCAGATTATATTCAAACAGAAGAATGAGTTGCTCTTATGAATGAAAGACTCGTCACGCAAGACATCACAGAAATATCAATGGAACCAAGTATCCATCATATTGCTTCATTGATTTGAGAAGTATGTACTTTTGATCAAACAAAAAGACTTTTGTATATATGGTGAAAGCTATTATGACATTCAAATGCACAAGCAGAAATTTTTGCACAATCAAAAACACAAAGAGCAAAAAGGTTTCACCAATTTGATGATATTTGATCAAATAGAAAAGACACTTCATACCGAAGATGAATGCAACAAATTGTTGGACATATTCGTACACTCAACACACAACAAGAAGTCGATACTTTTTTGAAACATGTCTATATTGGCAAATTCTCATTACAGGACTTTCCTTTGTTATGAGAGCTCTTCGAATGAATGTGAGCTATCGAAAGCGTCATGCCACTTGCAATCTGAAGATATCTGTATCAAAAAACGCGAAAGCAGTCAGGTCGTCTTTCTTTTCCAACATATATGACAAGAGAACAAAAAATATTATTTTCTAGATTGGTTCGCTATACCAAACGTATTATTTCTGCAAACCCGCAAGAACTTCATGTCAAGTAGCTGTTATCAAAACAGTATATTCTCGCTGCGCTCAATTATCTCAGCCTTGTGTGTATAAATTTCGTCCATTTGGTTTTACTTTTGGTTTTTGTTCTCTGTAGGTGTATGAAGAAAACGCAGTAATAGGCTCTAATGCAACCACCATTGTATCTTCAAACATATATTTTTTGGTTTCTGGATGCGGAAAATTATAAATATAAGGAGGCTCATGAACTTCAATTCACACACCATGTCATGTGAGATTTTCAACAACTGAGTATCATTTTTGGTTAATAAAAGATTCTACCGCTGACGAAAATTCAAATATTTTTTTGCCTGGTTGTACGTATTGCAATCCATGATCTAGCCCAAGTCTCGTTGCTTCAATCAATGCTTCTGCCTCAGGATTAGCAAAACTTCACCCAACGACGATACTAAAGGCAGCATCTGCTATTCACTTTTTGTATGTTATTCCACAATCGACTTTGAGTAAGTCTCCGCTTTTGAGAATATATCAATCAGGAATACCATGCACAAGACAATCGTTGACAGACAAACATAGATTTGCAGGAAATCAATTATATCACTTGAACGCCCCCAAAAGTTTATGTTTTTTGATGTAAGATTCTGCATACATTTCTAAATCAATCAATGACTGTCCAGGTTTGACATAATCATACAAAAGTCAAAGCAGCTCCGTCAAATATTTTCAAGCTTCCCTGATTGCTTCAATTTGTTGTGGATTTTTATAAAGAACTTTTCTTTTTTGAGACATGGTATGTATATACATACAAAATAAAAAAAAACTGACACGTATACCGTAGTAATAGTCATGTCAGTTTTGATAGCAAGGTGAGGTTGTGAGTTTGTGTTATACTTGTCGTAGAAGAATATCTTTATGCAACTTCAACTTCACTTCGGTCTTTTACTTTGACAACACATGCATCTTGTTGTGGATCATATTCTTTGTTTCGAGGTCTATCAAGTAGATACGTTTTGATTCATGATTGTCATACATCACGTGCATAAAACAAAAAGTCCTCTACCATCAAAATTGATTGCAAATCGTGACAGATGTCAGACTTCTTTTTTTGGTTATATTTGTGTGTATTTGCAAAGACAATATCATCAAACAGTGACGGATAATGTTTATCTACCCATGCGTATGTATTGTGTTGCAACTCGTCAGATCTTCACGTAACGACATACAATGTATGTCCAGCATCTTTGAGTGCTTGCAATTTTTCTCTAGCTCACACAACTGGTTGTATGACATCAATTGATGCTTTTTTTCTCAAAAACCCATCAAAATAATTCTTATCTTCTTTTTGTGTCATATATAGTGATTTCATCTCGTGGAGATGATAATTTGTTATTTGTTCTCTCGTCAAAATTTCTCATTTGACTTGATAATGGTGATGTTCTAAGACTGCATCAATTGTATTTGCTAATACCTCGTCACAGTCGATTGTTATTACTTTTTTGTGCATAAACTTTTGTAATATATAAAATTTGTTACAAAAATATTATATAGTATATTTTATTTTTGTCAAATTTTATGTTATGTAGTTTTTTTTTATAAAAATAAATCCTGATTTATTTCATTATTTTCTCTTGAAAATATCCAGCATTATAAACTTCAAAAACACTTTCTTGTCCATGTGGAGTCAAAATCTTCTCTCAAACTGCATCTTGTCTCACAAGCAAACGTCTAGGAGCTCTCATATACATTCTTTGAGCGTAACGAATATCAGGATGAAGACGAGGAAGAGGTAAATCATATTTACGATAAAAAGCTAATTCTCATACTACCAAGCGGAAAGGTCTATTAGACTTTTCACACAAAAATATTGATCATAAAATAGTATCTTCTACTGCACTAATGTCTTGTGGTATTGCATCTCACTGAAGTGTTTTAGTGTTTGCAGGAATACGAGGGTCATAATTATGTTCAAGTCGTTTAGAACCTGCATTTTCTGCTTGCGCTTGAGTGAGAGGATAATATTCATGAGCTATTGTTTCATTATATCCAAACGGACTCAATGATGGATGCAAAAACTCTCACCACTCTCACGTCGTCACCATGTGTCAGATTAATTTTTGTACTTCTATTTCATACGTTTCTTTGGTATATTGTTTATTAAAAATACAATATTCTGCATTGGTTAGTCATACGCAACCGAAGAGATTTTTGGACGCGATACAAAAAGAACTATACATAACATTTGACACATTATCCCAAAGAAGATATGAGAACATACAACTTTGTATTGAACGACCTGACTCTTCTAACTCGTAACACAAACGAGCTCACTCTCCTCGAGAATCGAAATCACGACAATCTTGTGCATCATAAATCATTGAGCAATAGCTACAATTTTCAGTATCATACGAATCAAACAGAAGCGTACAATCCTTATTAGAGATTATATAATTTCAAAATGTTTGCTTATTATCAAATCATTGTATTTCTGATCTTGGTACATTACTTGACTCTAACAATGCCATAAAATATGCATATGGATCTGAATTGTTGCCTAAAAACTGATCACGCGCCGCCAGATAGTCTTCTTTGGTAGCATACTGCTTATTTTCAACACAATACTTTTTGTTTGTGAGATTGTAGCACATAAAACAATCACTACATCATGTACAGTTATACAAATACGATGACATTGAACAATCACGAAGGTTATATCAGTATTGTACTTTGTTACAATTTCGAACATCTCAACACATATAACACTGCTCACTGTGATTGGTATAGCTACAATCTACACACGTTGTACTATAATAAATCTTGTCAGAAAAATACACCTCATCAGTGAAAGCACACTCGAATGTCATATACGTATTTTTGAGAGGTCAAGATCCGTTTGTATATTCTCAATTTTCTTGTTTATAGTGTTCTTTGATAAGAGAAGCTTTGGGCACTGTATCGTACAAACTTTTGAATTGTTCAGTAAATGTTTTGGTATAATCGAAAGATACTCAATATGTTTTAGCATCTCGTTTCTCAGACCATCGAAACTCTTGCGAATAAACAGGAAACAACTTGTCTGGACTATATACCGAGATAATGCTTTCTCAGGTCGCATCACAGGTACGGCGATATAATTTGCGTTCATTTTTGAACATCAATCTACGACGTTGGCGCTCTTCAGGACATAGTTTTGGCAAGGGAATATCAAATGTTTTAGTTCCAATTTTAGGAGATACTTTTTTCAAAAAATCTATATCTGACTGAAAAATAGGGAATTGAACTCAAGAAGCCTGACATGTTTGTCGTTGTACGATGGGATCGTTTGTTTTGTTAGATATTTCTTGATATGTTTCTTTGGATGTGTAGTACATGGTTTTTGAAAAAGTGATAAAAGTAAAGAGAATATAAAATAAATATTGCAAAAATCAATAAATATTGTATAATATATGTGAAGCATATATTCACAACTATTTATTGGTAGATATTTTGATGGAAAACATATACAAACTACTGGAAACTTATTGATTTAGTGAAAAGCAATCTCACGCATTTGTGTACCTCTACACATACTGAGCAAAACCAGCCTCATCTTTGGCAAAAGCTCTTTGAGAAGAAAGAACAAACATGTACAAAATGCTAGAGATTCTTGTACGTCGTTGAATACTTGGACAAACCAAAAAACACAAAACAAAACATTTTTTTGTTGCAAACAAAAATATCCTAAGATCTCAACTCGAAGAGAAAAAGAACGAACTCAACAAAAAAGAATTGTTGTTACCAAAAATTGAAACTGCGTTGTCTCAACTAGAAAATACACCTCAACAATCCATGCCGGCTATGAGGTTTTTTGAATGAGAATCATGAATAAGACAACTATTTGATGATATGCAAAACTGCGTAACAACACACGGATATTTGCAAATAAAACACATATGAAGTAGTACAATATTGGCTCAATCTCATACCAACAAAATACTAGAAGATTATGCATCAGGATTTTTCTACAATTGTATACAAAATAATGTACATATAGTCTCACATCTATGAGAAGGACAGCGAATTATGGAACAACTACGTACAACCAATTCATTTGCGGACATCTGACAAGTTCCAGCGTGACACGGGTCAGTATCAATTTTTATTGTATGAAAGTTTCTGTATTTCTTGATATGTAAGGATCAAGCATTTTGACGAAAAATACAAAGTGAAGAGCTTGTAGAACTCATGCACTTTGTATTTAAGAGTCAGATAGGGAAAAAATAAAATAAATTAATCGGTATTAATACTATAAAGACAGTAGACTTTTCATAACATCTTCAAATTGACGTAATGAATTTACAAAAAAAATATTTTTATCTTCTGAAAGAGGCGTCCCAATAGCAAATTTATCATCAAGAATATAAAAAAGTTCTTTTCGATGATCTCAAAAAAGAATCATTGGTCATATTTTACCTTTTCATAGATTATTTGGTTTATGAATATCGTTCCTTTCATATCGAGTGAACACTTCTCTAAGCGTTCAATTGCCAGCAAGCGAATTAACAACCAAAAAATCAGAAGCATCAACCATCGTACCACATCTTAAATCCATATGAGGTTGTGGATCGCAAAATACTGTATCAAACTTGGTACGATCTTGTACTCACCACTTTGCATCAAATCTTGCTTCTGGAACTCAAATATTATACGATGGGTCAAGTCATTTTTGTTTGATAATATTTGAAGCTCATTGTGCATATGCCTGCATTGTTCATCATCACCTACCATCTTCATATCCACCATGAATTATACCAATACCAAGAGACACCAAAATCTCAGCCATACGTACTGTTTGATCATATAGGGGATTTTCTACAGCTAAAGTCGTTTTTCAGACACAAGCAGCATAGTAGTCAGGTCAATTTTTTTTGATAGTAGAAATATTACTTGGATGGAACATAACAAATATAGAATAAAATAACTACGCTCTAAGTACATATACCATAGCCATAGGACAATGTTTGTCATAATATAAAGGATGAGACTCCTTTGCATCATCATTTATTGGCATGCAATACTCAACCTGATCTATAGTAAAATACTTTTTTATATGATTGTCGAGATTTGTTTTTGTTTTATAATATTGTACTCGTTGTCATAACTCTCCCGACGTCCCATGGTAATGGGTATATCTTTCTCAATCACGAAGAGCATTTTTTGTCAGTAAGTAATATTTTTTGTGCTCGTATGCTGGATTGAGTGTAGCAAGAATATATGTTCAACCTGGCTTAAGAATTCTTTTTGCTTCTGAAAAGTGATAATCCAAATCTTGATAATTAAGATGAACAATGAAATTTCTTGAAAGACACAAATCAATACTTTTTGTACTATTACTAAGAGAGTTGTTTCTTATAAGTTCTTTTCGAACAATAGAAAGTTGTTCAGCTTCCATATCGCTTATATAAGAAATCGCTTCTTGTACAAATTTTTCATTCGCTTCATATCAAACAATTGATTGTATTTTTTTTCTCAATAATTGAATATGTTCTATTTTTTTTAGTCAAGGAACTTGTTGTGGAATTCCATATAACAATTGCATCCCCATCGTGTGCGTTCAGCATCCAAAATCAACTATTTTGTTCTCATCGCGTCAAATTGCGTCAAATATAAAAGGATATAATACAGGATTAATTACTGAATCTATACCATAATTTTGTCAGCTATTCATAATTGAAATTCGCATCTCTGTACATAAATCATCTCAAGGTTTAATACCAACCATATACTGATTATTATTTCGTAGTTCTGAAAAAAGTTTCAGAAACAACTCATGAACATATGGATCGTTTATTGCAATTCCCAGCACATGTTGTCATGGTTTTGTTATAATAATATTTTGAGTATCTATAATATCAATATTGCTAATCAAAAAATAATTAGCTGACACGATTTTGAGTTCGCGCTTTTTTAGTCAGTTTTGTTCATATCTTGTTCATTGAGGCTTACAAATGACACGTACATTGATATTTCTGTCATCTAATGTTTTTCTGAAGGATTGGAGCCAGTGTTCATCTATACGAATCCGATTGTCAATATTTGAAATGGCCCACCAGTTATGTGCAGTTTTTGTATGTTTCGTATATAGATCTTTGAGAGCTTCTTTATCCTCTATAGGAGTTATATGTTCTTTATAGACTATAGCGTGCTTTTTATTAGCAATCATAAGCTCTTGCACAATCATTTCTATTTTTTGTCCTGTTTCTACTGTCATATCAGCGATTTCATTGAGCCTGTTATACAATTCTTGCATGGATTAAGATGTTTATTCTAAAATAATATATCAATAATTACATTATAATTCTCTGATCTTTTTATGCAAATTATAGATCTATTTATTATTTTTATTTAAAAACAAAATGCAAGAAACAAGCAAACACATATTCCACCTAAAACCCAGTCTGTAACTCTAACATAGAAAAATAATATCATTGCTTTGCAATAAGTTCTGTATGCGTTCAACGTTCTATAACTGTTGCAAATCAATCATCATTTTGTCACAAAACAATAATTTCATCTGCATTTTTGACCGTTTGGAGACGGTGTGCAATAATCAATACCGTACGTCAAGCAAATAAGTTGTGCATGGCTTGTGTGATTTCCTCTTCGTGAAAGCTGTCAAGAGCAGATG
The DNA here is from genome assembly GCA_964526045.1 of uncultured Candidatus Peribacteria bacterium. Taxonomy (GTDB): domain Bacteria; phylum Patescibacteriota; class Gracilibacteria; order Absconditabacterales; family Absconditicoccaceae; genus CAZGIF01. Next base: position 96,325 of record CAZGIF010000006.1, read on the forward strand.
TTGGTTCATCTAAGATAATAATCTCTGGATCTTTGAGAAAAATCTTTGCAATCGCAAGACGTTGACGTTGTCATCATGACAAACGTACTCCCCTTTCTCATATTTCTGTATCAAGTCATTTGGGCAAATCATACACAAATTCACATTTAGCCAAAGTTATAGCTTGCTTGAGACGATCAGCAATATCATCAGGCATGTTTTTTTTGGAATGCATATCCAAAAAACCCAATACAGACTGTTCAGTTTTTTTGCTAGCATATGACTTACGATAACTATACACCAAGTTGTCATAAATAGTACCATCAAAAATCGAAGGTTCTTGTGTAAGATATCAAATATGATGCCAAAAAGATTTGAGCTTGACTCTATCTAAGTCTTGATTGTCTATGGCAATAGTACCTAATAATGGACGCAAATATCAGGCTAATAGTTTAACAAATGTTGATTTTCAAGATCAACTCATACCAACAATAGCCGTTTTTTTGGATCAAGATATCTTGATTGAAAAATTTTTGAACAATACCTCATCTTTGCTATACCCAAATGACATATCACGGACAAAAATATTTCAAGATTTGTATACAAATGCATCTCAGCGATTGTATCAATGAATACGTGGAGCTTTTTCAAAAAAATCCAATAGCTTCTCTATATGAATCCAATCATCAGTTATTTTTTTTACTGATTCGGAGATAGTTCCAACTTGTGATGCCATTGTAACAGCAAGTCACGTCAGTAAAATAAATTCTCACAATTCAGACGTCCCTCTCAACGCAGATAAAGCTCAATAAAGGGCAATACTAACTATAAAAATCTGTACGAAAAAATACCCTCAATCAAATCACACTCACTGTCGTATTTTTTCTTTAATCTTTGATTGTGACCACAAACGCAAGTCAGTATCTTTCTGTTCTAATTCTGTATCAAAGCGTCAAGACGACAATATCTCAAACTTTGACATAATATGTTTAACATTTGTTCTTCAAATTTCTATTTCTTTGCTTTTAGCCTCTTTTCTCCAAAAATATGATTTTGGATGTCGATAGTTTATCCACAATCAAACACATACCATCAATACCAACGAAATCAAAAAAAACAAGAAAGATTCTGATGCTATTATCGCTAATGATGTTATAACAATAGCAACTCTAGTAGCTTGACCCCAGAAAATATCCAAAATCAAATCTATTCGAACACGTATTCACTTATCAAGAATTGAGATAACTTTTCATGTTCACATGCGCTCCGTATATGTATTATCAGCAAGCCAAAAACGTTTTATATATGTACTATACAAATGAGACCGTATTTTCCTAATTGCAATAAAAGGCAGCTTTTTGTAAAAAATTCTACATACAAATTGGACAATAAAAACAACTGCCCAAACACTAACAATAGAAAATATAGCCTGTTTGTCTGCTTGTTCTATAGCACCAACAAGTCTGTCAATAAAAACAAAATTGACTGCAACTACAACTCACCAAGCAATAGAAAATAACCCACACGCAATCAAGTGAAATTTTGCGACAAGTATAACAGAGAAAAAAGTTTTGAGATGAGAAGAGCTATTAGAAGATGACATATAACTACTAGAAAAATAAATCTACTCGAAGTATAACTACTTTAATTTTGTATACAAAAAAAACAACTCCTGCACACAGAGTTATTTTATTTAAACACCATACATTTCCTTGTTAGTAAGAATCTTGTCTTGGTTGTTGAGGTCTTGCTTCTTTAATTCCGATTGGACGTCCGTTAAGTTCATATTGATCCAAAGCTTGAATTGCTGCATCAGCATCTTCGTCATTCATAAATTCTACGAATCCGAATCCTCTAGATCTTCCAGTTTCTCTATCCTTAATGATTCTTGTCTCATTTGGGTTGATTTCACCGTGTTGTGCAAACAAGTCTTGCAATTCTTGATCAGATACAGATCGATCAATATTTCCTACAAATAATTTTTTAGCCATAATAACGTAATATAACAAAGATAAACGAGAGTAAACACTTGCAACTTCCCTCAACATTCAAACAGACTGTGCACATCTATTCTCAAGTTACAAAGAAAAAGTGAATACATAATAGACTATGTAATGAAAAAATCGAAAAGTACAAGCCTTTTATGTAATTTGAACTACTCTTTTGTTTTTTTAAACATAAATTGTACTTCTAACATTCAATTTGGATACGCAATACTCTCTTTTTTGAGGAAAGAAAAATTATGCTCTGACACGAATCTAGTCAGCGTCGCAATATTGTAATTTCTTATTTTGTAGAGCGTTATTTTTTCATTTGGAAGAAAGTGAACAGTTTCTCAAAAAATATCAACTACAAACTTTTTGGTAAAAATAAAAGAAAAATCAAAAATAATTGCGCCTACAGAAGATTCTTTAGCAGTTTGAATATTTAGTTTTCAGACAGATGCTGGTATTCAAATTTGTTCCAAGGGTGACAAATAAAACTTGGTCATATGTTCATTGTGCAAATATCAACTATATCTATCAAACAAAGAAAGAAAAATAACATTATCATCTCCTGTTCTACCAAAACATTCAAACCACAACAAATCTTCATTTCATAGCATATTGTACAAACTATCAACTATATTTGTTTGATTTGTATTACTAATGGTTTTTCACATAAAGCTGAATAGTCTTTTGGGGGAATCTTTTGTTTTTTGCTGTATAAGATTTCTGACTTCTGGTTTGTAAAAATCTCAGCAAATAAATTCAGTAGCAATTGGCAATGATTTGAGATTTTCTTTCGCTAAGTCTATCATTGATTGAGAAGAATCAACACCGATATAAGAAACCTTACATCATTTTTGATGTAAAAAAAGCAACAAAGCTTTTTCTTGAAATCAATTTCAACATCATAAACTTACTAAAGTAATAATTCAAAGATCTTTGATAGTATCATACACAAAACTATTATAATCCAACTTTGTATGGCTCAAGCTAGAACTTGTAGTAGAGGCTACATCAGTACCATGCCCATATCATTGGTAGTAGTGATATGCACCTACACCAAAATACACAAATTTTTGTTCAAGGACTCTATTTTTGATACAATGCAAAAATTCTTTTTTTGTATCTGCATCCCAAAAGTTTTCTTCAAAATTTCACATAGTTTCTAGAGAATATATAAAAAAAACCTTTCTTATCCATCTATAAATCATGAAATTCACATCTTTCACTTCATATCAAAAACCTTTCATTTCTTATATGTAAACAAGACTTCAAATCAATCAATTTCATTGTATTGCATTTGTATGACATCTATAAACTCCATAAATGTATCTTTTGATGAAATCGTATCAAACAAATATCTATCGCTAATTTTCCACACGACCTTATGACTATTGTTATACACCATAGAAAACAAGGTATTGTCAAAATTTTCAAATGCTTGTGAGTATAAAACCTGCTTAAACGTTGTTGCAGAGTCAATAGTATGTTCTTTGACAAATTGGTCTTTATTTATATTTATTGTACTCAATGGTAGGGCAGATATGTCTTTTTTTCATGCAAGAAGTTCTTTTAATGGCTGGTATATTGCTTGTGTTTCGAAACTCATTCTAATTTGCTTAGAATTTTTTAGTCAACTAATAGTCTGGACATTGTGTTGTCTATCTGCAAGTTTTAGGAGTAAACATCTTACATCTAGTAATCATCCTGCAAGCAACTTTTCTATCTTGTCAGAATAATATGTGTGTGGTGTTGTGTGAAAATGTAGCAAATCTTTGGTCACAGCATCAACCAAAAATCATACAACATCTCCAAATGTAGTATATATCATCTCCATTGAAACATCAACGCTATCTTCAACCGTATCATGCAACACTGCTGCAAGTACCAAGTCTTTGTCTCAATATGATTGTCAAACAATAGTTGCTACTGCAAGAGGATGTAAAATATATGGAGAATTGTCAATTTTTCTATATTGATCTTGGTGAGCCTTTTGTGCCAAAGTGTATGCTTTTTCTAATACTTTGGTATATCTGGTATCTGCATGAAACTCCCCTGGCAAAGAATCATAAAATCTAACAAATACATCATCCATCATCGAATACAAAAAATAATAAATTCTGACTATGTTCACGTACTTCCAAATCATCACGATCACCTTTGTGTTGGATATGCTGTCTCAAAATGCTCGTACTTTTCTCAATCTACAACAAATGTCAGTCAAGGTACGCTTTTGTTTCAATTTTCTGATCAATATACGCCTGAACCAACGTAGTAAGGTTCAAACGTAATTTGTGCAAGTCTTGCATATTTTTCAAAAGAGACAGCAGAAGCTGAGAAATTATGAAGTGAAAGCATACATTCTCATCTATAATCAGCATCAACAATTCAGACATTGTTTGCTAGCATACATCAATATTTTGTAAAAAGTGAAGATCTCGCATATATTTTTGTATGTCGTCAGATAGGAGATGCTATTTTGATACCTACACTAAAAAGTTTTGTCTCTCATGCTTGCAATTCATGTTCACTAGAAAGATAACAATCTCGTGCTACCGATCAGTTGGTTTTTTTTTGTGGTACGAGTTGTTGTTCATATGTACATACTGTTATGGTATCCATAAAGGAAGAACAAAAGATAAAAATACATTTTTTGGTTTACCAACTTCATCATCAACCTCATCATCCTCAACCACCAGAAAATCAACCAGAAGAACCTCATCAACTAAAAGAAGATCCACCAGAACTATGTCAGCTACTTGGCGTATACGTTGCAGCTTGATTGGTGTAAGATGTTTGGGTAGCAAGTGCTCTAGAAAAAGCATTGAGGGAGGTATTTCACACATACCAAGAAGGTACTTCTTTGAGCAAAGGTGTGATTTTTTTGAGAAAGGTATCTTGCACTCACAACACAACTGCAAAAGGCAAAACTTTATCAAAATATAAAGGATCTTGATCCAAGAACGCTTGTAGTTTGTCTTTTTCTACTTGTTGCAAAAACAGTTTATACCCTGCAACATGGTCGTATAATATTTTTCATTGAGATGTAAACACTTCTTTTTCTTTTAGGAAAAAAAATAGAGCAAAAAAAGCAACAAATCAGCTCAGATAGACAACAACTATCCAAGGAGAAAGTACGACGATATCATTATAGAACAAAGACAAAAACCAAAAAAGCACATACACAACAATTCCACAGATAACTATCATTACTTGACCAGTTTTGAAAAAAGGCTTTTGTAAAAGATCAGTATGTGTAAATCGTTTTTGAGATACGATATGTGTGTTCAAAGCACCAATAGCTGACTGCACATATGACCTAAAAAGTATAGATAGCTTGAGAGTAAATGTATCACGAGTTGCAAACAATTTATCAAACAACATCGTTTGAAATTTTGGTGCAGAGTCAGGCAAGGGCTTTATTTTTTTGAGGTCAAAGGAAGGATTAGAGAAAAAGAACAGCTTTGTAGAGTTGTCAATAATCTTGATATATCAACTAGCAGCTCGCTCGTACAATGTAGCAGTTATGTCGTGAGGATGAATCACATCGTCAATCAAGGTTCATACTTCAGCTGCACACAGTCATTTTGGGGGTGTATATTGTGGTATAATAGTTCTTTTATTACGTCAATACTTTTTATTTCTAGAGAAAAACCATTTTGCAACAACAAAAACATACAATAACAACAAAACAATAACTACCAATGACAGCCATCAAATCTGTTGTAATCACCGTCAAGTAAAGACTATTGACGAAAGTCTTTGTGTTGTCATATCTGTTCTAATCAGTCAAGCTTGCATATCAGGATCTAGAACAAATCATCACGATACAAACTTAGCTCAAAACGTAAGTCATTGATATGCTTGTAGAGCAGGAAGTTGAAAAAAAATACCTGACTGTGTGATGGTAACGTCTTCAATTGACTGTCTTTGCCCATAATCTCAGTAATAGATAAATCGATCAACCAGATAGCTTTGATCAAATTCTACTGGAAATGCAATTGAAACATCTCATCATGGAATAGGCACATCTCGCTCAGTACCAATAATATTTCGATAGAATTCATCATATCAACTAAATTGTCTGACAGCTCAGTATGTTGTATATGAAATTGGGTACGTTTGTTCACCAAAGACTGTACGATCTGCTGATCAGATTCTAATTCTTGTTTGAGGTCGTCATCACTCATTAAGATATTCATATCACGCAACTCAAACATCACTTACAAAAATATTGTATGAATATCCACTGACTGAGTATTGAAGAGGCAAAGTTCTGTACAAACCATGTCTATATTCTTCAAAATTAACAACTATATCTTCTTGAACAGACATATATCCATCTTCTTCTAATTGTATTGCAACATCAAAATTTTGGATAGAATATCACCCTGCTGACGCAGATGCATGTGCTCACAATAGCAATCAAAAAACAAGACATACAACTCACAACACAAAAGAATATACCCTACGCATGTTGAATGTGCTCATAGACAATCGAAGTATGATAAATACTATCTTTGTATCCAATAACTATGAACTTGCAAGATAATCTGTTTTTTAGTTACTGTTTTTGATATATATGTATTCATCAAAATACGATGTTAATTCAGTAAAATTCTTTCTATCCATTGTTTGAAGATCTGGAGACAATCAATCGTAATAATAAATTTCTTTGACACGCATATACGTATCAAATGATGCTCATGCTAGCAGTCAGACATGTTGATTTTTTCGTAATGTTTTTTTCTTTCACGATGGAGTAATAATATCTAGAGCTTGTGTCAAAGCCTCTCATCTATAAGGATAAATATACCAAAACATAATGGGGTGACCACTCACAAGGCTACGTATGATACTAAAATCAGCAAGAAAATTGCTTTTATATGCTTCGTATCACAAAGATCATATGTATCTATTGATCAAAGGAATAAGAGGAGCTGCATATACGCCATACCCTCGAGAATACGACTTTGCATAATTATTGAGATTAAACAAACTTCAATTTATATTTCATACAAATCCTTTATCAGGATCTCACCAATAATTGGTTGCTCCTTTACGAACAAACGTAGTTGTGTCATAAGGAATTTTATTGACTATTGTCTGTTCTTTGACAGCTGGAATAGCATGTTTTTTGTAATAATAATTGATAAGATCTGCAAGTGTATTTGCCTCACAACTCAACGAATATATCTGCTCTGAATGTCATATTTTAGTGTCTAAAATAAGTGTATTTTGGGAGTAATCTTGAACTATTCCGTTATAATAAGCTAATGCTTCTAGGTACTCTTCATCAACTTTTTGATATGTGAGGGTTTTGATATACGAGTTTAGAGTAGCTGGAGAATAAGAAACAAACTCTGTAAATTTGTATCTATCAAAACTATCCGAAAAATCTATATACGTATCTTTCGAGTCATACAAAAAACGACAAATCTTTTTATGCTTGAGTCAGGCAAGTATTTTTCACTTTTGCGAAGTGGCTTTATATTGGTGTTGTAGAGTATCAAGAGCTTCAAAAGAAATAGATGCAAGTGGGTCAACATCAGAAAATGAAAAAGGACAAACTGACGCTATCGCGTACGAACCTAGAAAGAATATACTATAACACGCAATCACACTGAGAATAGTTGATAATGTCTTTTTCATATTGCAAAACTATATAAATTTTTTATAGTATATTTATTATTGACATTATTTGCAAAAAAATAAATTTTTTAGAAATGAGAAAAACATGCGTACATTAGAATATTTTAGAAAGTCAGAAAAAAATTATCTAGAAAAATACCTAGAAGCAAATACGTGTTTTGATAGAAACATGGATTTTGTTTCGTTTGAAAAAGCTTATACACACTTATACTTTGAGAGTAAGTCACTTGGAGAAGAACTACAAAAACATAGCAAATTTACAAAAGAGATTATAATTGAAGAGATTATTTGACTTTTGTCTTGAACTGATCGTCCTCAATCGTTTGCTCCTCTCGATCTAGAACAATTGAAATACATACGAGAAACAAATCGATCAGGTGATCCTTGAACAAAAATAGATTGATCAGAAACTGTTACAGCACAAAATTTTTGAGCGCATGCGACATTTGAAGAATACATGTTGGATACACACACTATTCAAAAAAGCTATGAAAGCTTTATTCGTCCAACAGGAGCACAACCATATGCATTTAGAAAAAAATCCACGCAAGATTCTGCAAAAAAATGACAAAACAGTAAACTAACTGATGCTGCATTTTTACACTACCTAGATGAGTTTGCTGTCATACTAGCACAACTTGAAGAAGAATGAGACGTGCAATCACTTCCAGATCAAATTTTTAAAAAATATGAAATAGAAAAAAGCGAAGATATCGAGCTTTTCAAAGATATTGTCAGTTCTGACAAAAAACAAGATGCTCTGAAAAGACTACATAACGACTACAAAAGCAAAACGAAAATATGAAAAGTTAAAAGTATAAGTAAAAAATTTGGATCACAAATCACATATACGAGAGTAAAAGTTGTATCTGTACTTTTACTTTTTGGTATTATGAACGGATATCAAGAAAGTGATTTTGATACAGTAAAGGAAGAAGGGGCAAAAATCTGATCATATTATGAAAAAAATCCATTATTTTTTGTAGAAAGCGACACGTTACCAAATACTCTACGCTCCCATACAGATAGTCTCAATATACTTAATCTTAGAGGTTTAACCCGAGAAGATTTGGAAATAAAAACCCCAAACGATACTATGTATCAAAAATTTTGAAAAGAATCGAGACAAAGAATTAACACTCTCAAAAAGCAACTGCACACCAATCTTGATACAGAATTTGATAGACTAGAAAAAGATACTTTATGAAACTATATGTATAAAAAATATTCTATGCATAATAACACATACATAGATAGAACTATTAACCCTAAGCAAAAAGAGTTGTTGCATACACTTATTGATACCGTATTTGATCATCTAGGAAAAAAAGTTCTTGCTCCATATATGAGAACTTTTAGAGAAGATTTCACATATTGAGAACTTATGAAGAAAAAGTTTACAGTTTGAATTACAGAAATATGAAATGATTTAGATTGATTATCGAACGACAATACTATTTATATGAACCCTAATCATAGTATTTTAGATGAAAATGTACCTGACTCAATCAAAATACAGGAAATGATCTGAACCATAGATCATGAACTAAAGCATTTTCGATCTAACGATAGCAAATATGTAGCTGTAACTGAATGAGCAACACATCTTCAAGAAACTGTTCGAAGCTGATTTGATAAAGAAAATAAGTTTCTAGACCATCCATATAAAGACTTTGCAATGACATATATGATTTTGGTTCACCAAGAAAATACGCCTATCAAAGATACATATCGGTTTGGTGCGGAAGACTTTCTTACTCCAATTGACAAAAAACCATTTGCGTATAAGCGACAAAACGAACTGTATTGACAATTTCTATCAGAAAACATATGAGATCCAACGGAACGAAAAGAATTTTTGTCTGACAGCCTTGGACGAAAGATGAGAAGTGACTATCCACTGAAGTATATGCCCGAATGACTCGAGCAAGACCCAAAGTTATCTAACAATCAAAAGTTATATTATGATTTTTTGAACGAACACCCATATCACAAGTCTTCACCAATTCTTGCTCTTTTTTCACTTGAACAGCAAGATGAGCTCTACAAGTTATACATATCAGAGGCTATATGAAACACAGCTGAACGAGATCAATTTGTAACCGATAGTTTATGACGACAAAAAGACAATATTCTCAAATGAACCGAGTCACATCTTCCAAAGTGAGCTATATATACCTTGAAGTTCTCATGAAGCAATATATGCAAAGTGAATTGAGTACCATAGCAAGAATACAAGATCCTCAGGAGCAAGAAAAACAATTTTTGGCTTTTATCAAAAACCACCCTGAACTTGTCTGAGAAAAGTTTGACCCAGATATTGTTGATTTTACAAATAGAGAGTACCTGTTTACAGATTATGTGAAAAGTTTTAATGTTGTTCTAATATTGGGAGGAAGCCTTATTTTTGTTATCATGTTTGCTTACTACCTCGTTATTAGTGGAACAAATCTTGTATTAAAAAAAAGCACCATAAAAAAATTACATGATGATGTTAACAATGATGTATTTGCATTTAAATTATATAGTATATTATCAACTAGTCCATATCTAAAAGAGACATTGTACTGGACACATTATATACCAGTAATTTTTTTTATTGAGCGAATAGCAGGAAAACTTAATATAAATCATAATGTAAAATCAGTAATCTTACTTGTATATGCACTATATTTAGTCCCTAAATTCGTTTTAAGAATTACTATGCTCCTCGAAAATAATTATGAGTCATTAAACTGAATATCTGTAAGATGAATGAGGAAAGCAAGAAAAAACATCATAAACAAAAAACAGATGATAAAAGATGAGAAGGATGTTAAAAGAATCATATCACTATGATACAACTTATTTGAAAAGAAACGAACTATTGCAGATCAATTAGATAAAAAGAATATATCTCTGACTAAAGTCAATGAAGAGATTAGGATTCATGAAGAAACTACACAAGTAGAATGACGTGATATGAGCTATAAGTTGCAATGACAACCAGGACTCCGTATGACACTAGAGAAAAAAGAAACACAAATACCAATTCATATACATATTACAACAAAAGTAAGTGTAGACTATGGATATATTCAAGCTCAATTTGACGAAAAAGCGAAAGATCGTAATAAAGAGATCTATAATCAGATAGCAAAAATCTGATCGCTCAAAATGGAGAGTCACATAAAAAATATACAAACACTTTTGTATAAGTTTCATGTAGAACTACGTAAAAGGGGTTATTTATGAAACGTAACTATTTATATTGATTGAAAATCTACAGCTACAACCATATGATTTACAAAGGAAGCATGTATTGCTCTCATGGAAAAACTTGATGAAATACAAAAACAAAATAAAGATGTTTTTGAAAAATATGACTTAGAAAGCGATGCTCGATTTGAAACAAAACAAAAACAAGAGCAGCATATCCAAAAAATAGCTAAGCCTAATACTAATGCTTTTCTATTTGGATATGATGAAGTAACGAGAGTACCCAATAAAAACATAACTAACTTTGGACAAAAATCACTTAACACAAAAAATCTAACATGAAAAGAATGGTAACATAATTTGTATTGACATATACAAAGAGAATACATAATCTTACTACGTAAGAATTAAACTTTTATAAAACATGTAATAAAAAATGAGAAATTTAAGAAATAATATAGCTAAACTCGTTATTGCAATAACTCCATTAGTACAAGCATGTACAAATAATACACAAAAACAAGGATATGATACTCTCACTGAGACAGAGAATATAAGTGCATCAATAGATAGCACTAAAGATACTAGAATAGACATAAACAATAAAGAAAACTCTGATACTATACACCGAGAAAAAATACAAAATCAAGAAATCCCATCTACACTTGAAAAAATAAATATTAATGAATTAGAAAATATAGTAAGATGAAAACTACAAGATATAAACACAGAAAGGTATGTAAAAATGGTGAATGTAATATTAAATAATGAAGAACCAAAAAATGCATTTGCAAAATCTTTGCAAAAAGTACCTCTGACTATGGATGAAGTAAGACTGGCAAAATTGTATATTATAGCTACTGCAATGAAAAATATACAAGTTCACAATTTAAATTTTGAGATACTAAATATGCATCATCTGTACACAACTCTATTCGAGACGTACAAATAGAGCAAGCTAAAGGTAGACTAGAACAACTACATAAAAATTACTCTCAATAAAAACAATTATATATTTCTTAATAACCAACATATGAAAATCAATACCACACTTACTAAACGAATAATACCGATTATATTACTAAGTACTGCGTGTAAACAAAAAACACAAGAACAAGTACAAGAAATATTTGAACCAGAATATGCGTATTCATTTGAGGATATTAAGTTTATGGATATGTATGGTACAAGTCGAAGTCCACCTTCAAAGGCAGAAGTTGATACAGTTTTGACAAGCCCAAAAGCGCAACAAGCATATGAAATATACATTGCACACCAAAAAGATACAACAAAACAAGAACCAACTTTAGAAGAGATGAAGTACTGACTCATGTATAAATGAGCAAAAATATTCAAATGATGTCACTACTGTATAGAATATTTCGCAAGTAACTCGTCCAAACTAGAAACATGCTTAGAACAATATGAACCAGAAGTAGCTGCATATCAAGCAGAATTTGAACCAGTATTTCAAGAACTTAAAAACGAAAGTATGCTCTTTAATCATGAAAAAAAACACAGTCAGTAGTGTCCGAGAAAAAACTAATGCAATAGAAAAACAAAATTACCAAATATTTAAAAAATATGACTTGGAAAGCGATACTTGATTTGAAACAAAACAAAAATAAGAACGGCATACATAAAAAATAAATAGACCCAACACTAATGCTTTTCTGTTTGGATATATGAAGTGAAGAGATTAAGCAATAAAGCTACGGTACACTTTGGACAAAAATCACTCAATTCTAGACACTTAATGAAAAGTGATTGGTAATAATACTAATATTAATATCATTTATCTAATGTATATTTTACACATTCAAATTCTATGAAACTAAAAAACACACTTCATGAAATTTGTCTACTTGTAACATTTCCTCTTCTTGTAGCATGTACTAAAACAACAAGAGAAAAACATATAATACTTTGGATGGAACAGATAGTATAACATCGTGATTAATCAAAAAAAATGACAGAACAATATATACACATAAAAAAGTATATAACGTGAATGATATCGTTTTAGCAACGATTGAAGACTATGTTATGAAAAAATTCGACACCATAGATAATATAAACATATACGTGGATACATATATTTTGTCAGCATCTCATGTTATTCTTGAAAACGAAAATGCTAGAAGTCTTTACAACAATTATAAGACATACGATATACTACCTGATTCTCCCAAAGCAGAGCGTCTCTTACGTCTATATATTCTCGCATTAATCATAGAGAATCAAAGCCAGAACACTAACGATATAAAACAAATAGACTACTATAAGTTTGAAGAAATACTAAGCAAATACAAACACCAAAGAGAACAAAAGTCAGAAAAAAGTTATAATCTTGAAGAAATCGATGTATTATATCTAGAAAATTTACTTAATAATCCAAATATTGGCGTTTTGGTAGATAATCAGACAAAAAAATATATATGAACTATACTGATTAATCAAGAAGCACAAAAATTGTTTGAGAGTTATTTGTACAAGAATGAAGTACCTGTATCCGAAAATGATAGAAAGAAACTTTTAGTCTATTGACTCGCACACAATATTCATAGCATACAAATATTATTTATGTGAACAAAAGTTGACTCAAATTTTTTTCTTGACACAGCAATAAACGCAGTTGAAAGTTATAAAAGATTAAAAGATATTATACAAAATAAAGGAACAGATCAAAATTATTATCAATGAATGAAAACTACAAAATGAGTAACATAAATTATTTTATCTTTAGTTTTTTTTCTACTTCTTCTCGTCATAATTGACCACAAGCTCATTTTGATTTTCTTCACATGTTTCACCTCACCGTAACGGTTACTCCGTATGACTCTACAATATGTTGAAATTTTCTCACTTGTTTTTCGGTGGGCTCTTCAAACTCAACAGCAGGATTTTGGTTATAAGGTATGACATTGAGATGTGCTTTACGATGTTTGAGTAGAACTCACATTTCATGAGCACATTCGTTGGTATCATTGATATTTTTAATCAAAACATATTCATAAAATACTTTGTTACCCGTCATACGTGCATATTCATCACATTCTTTCATCAATTCATCTAATGGAAACTTTTCTGCAAATGGAACAAGCTCCGCGCGCAATGTCTGATTTGGTGCATGTAGTGAAAAAGCAAAAGACACAGGCAAGTTATCATTGTTAAATTGACGCATAATTGGCGTGACTCACGATGTTGATATTGTCACACGCCTTCTTGAAAGTCACAAATACTTGGTTTCAGTCAGATATGGGACAGATTTTTTGACGTTAGGGTAATTCAAAAAAGGCTCACCCATTCACATATAAACTATGTTTCTTACAGCCCATCGAGATCAATCCTCTTTTTTTCATCGATTTTTTTTGATATAATTATTGACAAAAAGAACCTGACCCAAAATAGCATCATGTGAGAGGTTTTTTTTGAGACCAAGCTTTCACGTTACACAAAACGTACATCATACGCTACATCATACTTGGCTTGAAATACACAAAGTCATTCTGTTGAGTTTGTCTTGAACGTGAGCAGAATAGTGATACATAAGCACCGTTTCAAAGACATTATCTGGATCATCTGGCATTGCAAACAAAAACTTTACAACTTCGTCATCTTCCTGACATTTGGTAACAACAAAAGGTACGATACTGATATGTTCAGCAAACAAAGATCTAAGATCTTTTGGCAAAGACGTCATATCGTCAAAAGATAAACAAGAGTTTTTAAAAATTTCTAATTGAACTTGTTTGAGACGATATGGATCAATTTTATGTTCCTGTCTAAATGCTTCCAGCTTGTCAGCATCAAAAAAAGAAATCATTGTAACACAAAAAGAGTAAAACTACTGTATATAATATAGCAAAACAAAAAGCAATAACATTGATAAATCCTAGATTATCCTCAAGCAAAAGAAGACATATTTTATTTTTTACTCATAAATAGTTGACAAATTTATAAATATATGTATTATATATGTACGCGATGGGTAACCACGCATTCTTTATATACCTGCTAAGGGTGGTAGCATGGACAAAATGTTTTCTAAAGTAATCGTAGTGTTCTGTATATGTATTGGTATTTATTTATCAATAACAATTTCAGACACGAAACCCGTTTCAGCCAGAGATACGTCTCAAGACGCAGTACAACGCTGATACTTTTGATGAATTGAACAATCGCAAAACGCTGAAGTAAAAAAACAGACGTGACTTCTCGCGAGCCTACAAAAGCTGTTCACAAAAAATACAAGCGAGAATACTGTGGTTGAACAGACTAATTCTTTCACGTTATCACACGAAACGCAAGATACTTTAGGAGACAACACAACGAATCCAAACAAAGATGTTTCAGGATTTACAAAACTGTGATCGTTTTTTCAAGCGCAAAACGACACAACCTCTATACAATCAAGCACAACAACTTCTAATGGTGTATGAATGTACTCATATGATGTTGTTGTTGCTGATATTCAACAACAATTTTGCCCAGACAATGGGTTTATAGACATACAAGATCATCAATATAAACTAGCTATAGAATATATAACAAATAGATGCGTCGTACAATGAAACCAAGTCGCCAAAAAATATTACCCTGACAACTATGTACGTCGTGCAGACGCAATTACAATACTATCGAACAGTTTTTGACCTCTTTTTTTGGAAGAAATTCAACAAGAAGCAATAGATGGTCTCCTAAAAGTGCAAGAACTCCCCTATGTGCAAACAACCCCAAGACTTATGCATCACATCGCACTTAACAAATACATGAAAGTACTCAAGTTTTTTGGGTGAAATGAAACACAGCTACGTCTCAATACATTTGTCACACAACATGACATCATACGTGCAATAAACGTCCTTTGAATACAAAAAAGCATTATAAATAAGAACTGTACTAACATCTTTAAAGACCCCGATGAAATTGTCACAAGGTGACAATTAGCACATGTAATTCATGGTGCATTTGATCAAGATGTAACGGATGAATTATGAAACTACTTATATGATGAAGATACAAATGACATAGAACAAGAATCAGAAAATACAAGTTTGCTTGCGTCTGCTCAACAAACAATCTCTAATCTTTGGGATACAGATACACCATCTCAATCAGAAACAAATACACAAGTTGACACAAGTATAAACACAGAACTACAAGATAATGAGTGAGTATCGAATTGATGGGATGTGTTGTTTGAACGTGGAATAATTAATCCAACAGAATACAGTGAAAGTCAACAAGATCAGCCTATTTCTCGTCAAGAGTTTTTGATTTTATTGGTCAAAACACAAAACTACTTCGACCCTTCTATTCCCGTGTCCGCACCTGGTATGAATTACTTTGCTGATATCCAAGATACACAAAAATGAGAAATACTCTCACAAGCAAAAAATCTCGGTCTGACAAGTTTTTTTGAAAGGTTAGAAGGATGAAAGTTGTATATAGATCCGGATGCTGTAGTAACACAATATCAAGCAGCTATTGCAATCAATAGAATCGCCCCAAAACTTTTCAAGGTTCAACCTGAGATGGAAAAAGTTCTTGTTCCAAAGTCAACAGTAGCAGAAATGATTACCGTCGCATTTGGGCTAAAACGTAAAGCAGATTATATTCAAAGAATGGATCTGGAAGACATTCGAGATAAAATATCGTGAATCAAGATCAACTAAACTTGCAATCGCTTTGTAGGCTGTTATACTAAAAACATGAAGAACATGAACCCTACTTCTTTGATTCAAAAAGGTGTACAACACTCCAAAAATCTTGTCAAAAAAATGGTCACAAGACCGCTTGGCAAGATTTTGTCTTTTACAAAAAAAAGTATATTTTCTGCATTGTCGAATATTCCATTGTGGATGGTTCACAAAAAATAATATTTATTTAACCATCATGTATGTCTAGCTATACTAATCTCAAAGATTTTCTTAATGTAACGACAATTCAAAAAGCCAAGAAAGTTCCAGCATTTTTGGACAATCTTTTTGAAAAATTAGACTTTCATATCTGAAACTGATGAAGAGTCCTTGTTTTGACGCTGACAAAAAAGTCATCAGAAGAAATTACAAATTTTTTGGTTGCAAGAGGATACAAAGCTTTTTATCTTCATAGTGAAATAGAAACGCTCAAACGTTGGGATATAATACAAAAACTGAGAAATGGAGATATTGATATTCTTGTATGAATTAACCTTTTGAGAGAGTGAATTGATCTTCCTGAAGTATCTTTTATTGCCCTTTTGGATGCAGATAAAGAATGATTTTTGAGATCAAAAACGTCACTCATACAGATAATATGACGTGCAGCAAGAAATCCAAAATGAGAAGTAGCACTTTATGCAGATGCTTTTACCTGATCAATAGTTGAAGCATTACGAGAAACACATCGTCGTAGAAGTTTGCAAATCGAGTTCAACAAAAAAAACAATATTACTCCAAAAGTAGCAATATCAAATATAAAACATATTGAATCAGTCAAAACAGGCGAAGACCTTACACAAGATTTCCGTGGACTAAATTTGAACAAAAATGAGAAAAAACTCAAACGTATGACCAAAAAAGAAAAAGAAATGATACTAAAAGACCTCAAATGACAGCTGGATGCAGCAATAGCTATCTGGGATTTTGAGCATGCGACTGTTTTGAGAGATCAGATCAAAGAATTGACTGGGGATTAGAGAGGAATTTACTTTCTTTCGCAAGCCGCTATATACTATAAGATAATTTATCAATAGACGGGTGATGAATTTCGGATTTCAATAATTCTTTAATATGAGCTGGATGCGTGATTACAAGATCTCAATTGTTAGCACCTCTTTCCAAACACTCATACATGAATTTTTCCCTCAAATAATTATAAATGTGATAATTCTTTTCTATTCATATTTTACCATCTGTTTTTTTCAAAACTTGCAATATACGAGTGATTGTTTCAATATCTAAGTCTGGAAATAAATTTTTAAAAACTGATTTTTGAGAATCAATATTATCAACGTATTCTTTTAGTTGCAAATAAATAGTTTGACAGATCAGAAAATCATCACATCATTCTTTTCTCAAAAACTTTATCGTATTTGTCGGGTCTTGTACAGATAAATCAAAGTTTACAAAGGAATATCACTTTGCTGCATATTCTTTAGCTATATCTCAAAATGAGTTATAAGAAGAGTTTATGTATTCCATACGCCATCCATCTAATTGAATTCACTTTAATTTATTTAAATAATTATAAAAATGTCATTCCGTAGTATAAGTTCACGCCTCAATATAAATAGTATTTTTTTTTGATGCCTTTTCTATTATTTGTTTTCAAAGAAAGTCCATATCTAAATTATAAGCAAACATTCACTCTGAGGCGTGAGTACATGAAATAATATTTAATTTTATATAATTATTATTGAATTCAAACTCTTGAATAAAACCTTCTCTTTTGTATCCAGATCAATTTGAGCTACGTTGAATATTAAAATCAATTCCCTTGTTTTTATCAAAGCCTTCTTGTATTTTATATGACCTTCTTCTCGTAATTCCATGATATTCTTCTCTTAAACTTAAATATCTTATACATTCTAAATGATTTCCATGGTTGACAATATGCAATGTAATATTTCATCAATCAAATTCTTCAATTAAGTTTTTTAAAACGCTTTCATTACCATGAGTTACTAAATATTGAAAAGGTTCTCTAGAAAACATTTTACCAATTGCTTCACTATATTCCCATCACAAAATCTGAAATTCTTTTAACATAAAATCTTGTTTTTTTATTCAGTAATTTATCAATATATCAAATATATTTTTATTAAAATATTTGAACATTGGATACAACTTTTCTTTTTCCTCTTTTTCTAATTCTCAAAATGATTCAATAAAATATAATTCTGCCTCGTTTTCATCCATAAAAACAACTTTATCATCATCTTCAGACATCGGCAAAAGAGCATTTATATTTTCAAACTTTGCTGCTACAGCTTTCGCCTCCTCTTTTGGAAAGAAAATTTTTTTTAGTTTATCTATAGAAAACTTCATTTTATAAATTATATCAAATCTAAAAAGTCTTGAATTTTTTTCTGATTTGTCATAAACTCCTTTTGAGATATTTCTTGATTATTTAATCTATATTTTTTTTGAGTATTAATTATTTCTAGTGTTTTTTGTTTGTTGATCATCTCCTCTTTCCTAATTATAAGCTTATATAGATAAATTAATCTATTCAAGTTTTTGGTATTTTCTTCGTATTGTTTAATTTCCTTTACTTTGTATCTAAAAATATTTAGATAATATTTTGTTTCACACTTACTAAACATTGCTTCATAAAAACTTATCAAAAACTCTTTCTTTTGATTCCAACTATATTTCAAAAAATTATTTATATTTGTAATCATTTATAACATAATATTAAAATCATTCTGCTGATATAGACTTGGTTACATAATATAAAGATTTTAAAAGAAAAGCAAATTTTTATTAAATATCAGCTAGATAGCAAATGGTATTTTACTAAAGTAGGTAGAAAACAGCACAATCAATATTACTTTTCAAATATAAATCAACAATTAAGCTCAAAAGTTTGTAACCATATATCTACCAGTTATAAATAGCAAGACATACTTTACAAAAATGAATATTATCTATATAAAATAGCCCTGCCGAATGGCAGGGTTTTTCGAAAGTGAA
Source organism: uncultured Candidatus Peribacteria bacterium (assembly GCA_964526045.1). Taxonomy (GTDB): domain Bacteria; phylum Patescibacteriota; class Gracilibacteria; order Absconditabacterales; family Absconditicoccaceae; genus CAZGIF01. The sequence goes on from CAZGIF010000006.1 coordinate 115,823, forward strand.
AATTTAGTATA
>CAZGIF010000007.1:0-62582 GCA_964526045.1 uncultured Candidatus Peribacteria bacterium
TATACTAAATTTTCACTTTCGAAAAACCCTGCCATTCGGCAGGGCTATTTTATATTAAAAATACACCTTAATCTAGTTGTCATTTATAAAATACATATATATTTTATTTTTCTAAACTAGCTTGTACCAGCCCAACAAAGAGTGGATGAGGAGTACTCAGGCGAGATTGTAGTTCGGGATGTGCTTGCGTAGCTACGAAAAACGGGTGATCAGAGTATTCTATATATTCTACTAACTTACCATCTGGAGACATTCATGATAGTGTCAGTCAATTTTTTTGTAATGTTTGGTGGTAGAAAGGATTGACTTCATATCTATGTCTGTGACGTTCATTGATAATCATGGTATCATCGTCCTGAGTCTTGTATGAACTATGTACAAAGTATGGCGCATTGTATAATATGTGTACTTTTGTTCATGTGAGGATATGTGCAGGGTAGTGTCATAGTCTCATCGTTCATCATAGTTTTTGGAGGTCTTGTTGGTCTTGCATGATAGTGATCACCGGGTGCGTTGTTTTTGTCGTACATTCTGTTGAATGTGCATCAGCAAGTCAACATTCGAAACGCGCGTGTCAAATAACCGCGATTTGAAGTCAGAGACAAATTCCTAGATATGGAATCTTGTGTACGCGAGCGTAGCGAGCTATATTGATTTTTCATTCGACTCATCTCGTTCAAAATCATCACGGAACAATGATACCGTCAATGTTATTTTTTTGAAGAAATTCTTTGATGTCGTTTTCTTGATCTTCTCATTCAAAACTTGCTGTATCCATCCAAACGATGTTTGTTTTGCTGTCGCAATATGATCCTGCATGGCGTAGCGCTTCTACGACAGAAATATACGAATCATCAAGCGATGTGTATTTTCAAGCTATAGCAATGGTTGTTGTTTTGGCTGGATGGAGGAGTGATTGTACTCTTTTGTTTCGATTGTCCAAATCAACAACTTTGTTTGTTCAACCAAAAAGCTGATCTTCAATAAGTTGCATCATTCATTGTTTGTGGAAAGCTTCTGGTACACTATAGATGCTTTTTTCGTCACAAGCTTGTATGATATGGTCTTGTGGGAGATCACAGAAGTTTGCGATTTTTTGTAAGACGCTGTCTTCGGCTTTTTGAGGAGTTCTACAGACCAATATGTCCGCATGAACTCAAACTTCTCTCAATTTGACAACAGAATGTTGAATTGCTTTTGTTTTCATTTCTCAAGATGTTGTTACTTGCAAGATTGGTACAACATGAACAAAACATATATTTTGTTTGCCGATGTCTCATCTCAATTGTCTCATTGTCTCCAAAAAATGAGGTCATTCAATATCTCACACCGTTCATCCAATTTCTACAATAGTAAGATCGTGTCAGTCAGATATTTTTTTTATTCTATCTTTGATTTCGTCTGTAACATGAGGAATAACCTGTACAGTTTGTCACAAATAGTCTCAAGCTCTTTCTTTTGTGATGACGCTTTGATAAATTTGTCATGTTGTGACGCTACTTTGTCTATCCAAGTCTTTGTCTATAAATCTTTCATAATGTCATAAGTCTAAGTCTGTTTCAAATCAATCTTTGGTAACAAATGTCTCGCCGTGTTCATATGGAGACATCGTTCAAGCATCTATTTGCAAATACGGGTCCAATTTCATCATTGTTACTGTGTATCATGCACTCACAAAGAGCCTTCAAATACTTGCAGCGGTAATTCATTTTCACAATCAAGACATAACTCATCATGTCACACATATAATTTTCATACTCTCAAAAAAATATAAAATCTGACCAAGATGTATTGTCATATTGTATAGTAGATCAATGCTAGATTGCAAGTCTAGCTCTTCTTGATTTTGTATCAATGAAAATATATAACAAAGGTGTAACTTTATTTTTCTTCTGCATATTTGATGAAATTTATTATTCCTATTTTGCTTATAATTATTCCTACAATTTGATTTGTCTTTGGAGAGTGAGCATGATTATTGGTTGGGTTGTTTGTTGATGTTGTAGTTGGTTCTTTATCTATGAAAATAGTAAAACCAAATACAGTAAGGACAGTTGAGTTTTTGTGAAAATTTAACCGTGTCTTGAGACCGTGATTTCACTTTGTTATACCATTTGTGGAACGAACAAAGCTCCAATATCTTTATAAAAGAAACTTTAGTGTCAAAGTAGAATGAGTAACATCTGACAATGTAACATCATATATCGGTTTGAATGTTATTAGTTTTGTACAAGACGATTGAGATGATACAACTGATGGTAATATTTACAAATCAATCTATAGTATCGATGATTCTACAACTATGATGAAAGCAACAATTGATGAACAATTGAGATGAATGATAGTACAGTTTGATCACAAAGAAATTTTTGGAAAAAGACAAGAAATTGGTGAAGAAATTGAACAAAATTTGAGAGTTAAACTTAAGTCATTTGGGTTTACTTTGGATTCTATCCAAGTAAGAGATGTTAGTTTGGATACTTCTGTTATGGAAGCAATGAACAAAGTTGTTGAGTCTCTCAAACTAAAAGAAGCTGCATACAACGAAGCAGATGCAGAAAAAATCAAGAAAGTGAAATCAGCAGAAGCTGATAGAGAAGCTAAGACATTGATATGAGAAGGTATGGCGTTGCAAAGAGAAGCTATTGCAAAATGATTCAAAGAATCTATCCATAAAATCAAAGAATCTGATCCTGAATTGAACGGAAGAGTAGTATTGGACTTTTTGTTGGCAAGTGCAAGAATCGAAACATTAGAAAAAATATGAACAGATTGAAACGCAAAAGTTATTTATGTTAACGAAAACCTAGAAGGAAAAACAGCATCTATGATCCAATGAGAGTAGTGTTCTGCATGTGTATGTAGTAAAATATTGTACTTTTTTGCATAATCGACTTGATATATGTATACTATATAAAATTTATATTTTTGTATATATCTATGACAAAAAAACACCATTCAGAACAAAAAGAACACAATAACAAAGAACACGACAAAAATGAACAGACTGAAAAAACAGCGATTGGAACATCAGACCCAAAGGTAACAAACACTCAAGAATCCGACTCAAAAGAGGAGTCTGCACCCGAATCAGATGCTACAACTTCTTGAGAGTCAGTTAGTTCTTTTCAAGTACAATGACATAAGCTTGTTGATACAGTCAAAGAACTTTTGAAGAAATGACATGCAAGAAAAATAGTCATCAAAGATGGGGAGAACAATGTTGTTCTTAGTATACCAATGACAGTATGAGTTGTGGCTGTTGTGTTGTGACCAATTGTTGCAATACTTGCAGCTGTAGCTTCTTTTGTTGCAAAGTATACTATAGAAATTACGAAGCCTGCGTGAGAAACGACACAAGAGTCTGATAGTGAGCCAAAAGACTCATAATAAAAAGAAAACCTTCTATTATACTAATCAGTTATCCTTGTTTTTGGATAACTGTTTTTTTATACTTATAAAAATTCTCTCAGATTTTACATTTATACAAAACTATGAAAGCAATCATCCCAGTAGCTTGATACGCCACGAGACTTTTCCCTTTGACAGAAAACTTTCCCAAAGCATTGTTGGAAGTATGAAGCAAAACTATGTTAGATAGAGTTGTTGAGAAAGTATGTGCTTTGTGAATCACTGATATCACACTCGTGAGCAATACGAAGTACTTTGATCATTTTCAAAAGCGAGCTGATTCTTCATCGTTTGCTGGTGTTACTCTTCATGTGCTTAATGATTGAACATTGTCTAATGCTGATAGGTTGTGAGCTATTTGAGATATCATGTTTGCTCTCCAAGATCAACATATAAACGAAGATATCTTGGTGATCGGTGGTGATAATTTGTTGTGATTTGAGCTTACTGATGCGTATGCTCTTTTCCAAAAAACGTCTTCGCCTACAATTATTGCTCACGATGTCCAATCTTTGGATTTGGCCAAAAAATACGGTATTGTTTCTGTTGATCAAGACAACCGTGTCACTGCATTTATAGAAAAACCACAAAACCCTACGTCAACTCTTGCCGCTATCTGTTGTTATTTCTACCCCAAATCTACATTGCCTCTATTTTCAACATACCAAGAACATTGAAAAAAAATATCTGACCCGGTGCTCGCCCAAAAACGAATGGACGCCCCGTGAAATTTCCCCGCACGACTTATCGATCAATGATATGATGTCTATGCACAATCTCATAGTGAAAGTCGATACGATGTATGAAGTCATGAAGCGTTAGAGGAAGCTAGAAGTGAGTTTGGTGAGTAGAGAGTTTTTTTATAATTACCCACCCTTGACCCCTCCCTAAAATAGGGAGGGAAAATAGCGATTGAAAGTCTCCCCTATTTTAGGGGAGGTCGGAGGGGTAAAAGTTATTTAGTGAAAGTACTATCGGGAAAAAAATTGAATACAAAAAAAAAGATAAGTGCCCTTAGGTAGTTAGCCGTTCGGTCCTTATCTCGTCGTGATACAAGATTCTTATAATAAAAAACGAAGAAATTTATAATAATATTGAACTTGTATTACAAACTATAAAAAACAATCTTTAAGATTTTAACTTTTTTTAGCGTTGATATGTTTATTTTGCTTACTTCTTAGCAACCCTTTTTTTGGGTTTTTTTTCTTTTGAAGCTTTTTCTAATTCTTTGTCTTCTTGTGTTTGTTTGTCAAAATTCATAAACTTGTTTTTCAAATATGGTTTTTTGGTGAGTAATGTATCAATACTATTGATCAAGACGTTATAATCTCAAGACTTTGGATACACATACGTGATAGGATCTACGAGTCATGTTGGTCTGATGATTTGTTCTACAATATTCCCCGAAATTTTCTTTTCATACGGAGCGGGTGTTGCAGAAACGAAGAGAGATTGACATCACTTTTTGGGTAGATTGGCATAGAGTTCCTCAATATCAACATGGTCTCATCTAAAGATGTCTGCATTTGTATCAATGTCTGTACTACTATTGATGTTTTGTTCTTGAAATTTTTCGTAATGTTTGCTTAGTTTATATGGTCGATTGACGGTTTGACAAAATTCATCAAAACGAATCGGTCTGTGGTCTATTGCTGATGGCAAACGAAATCCGTGATTGATAAGATTGATTTTTCTTGCACGATCAGCTGTAGGCATAGCTTGGATTTGGGGTATTGTCATGTGAGATTCGTCAATAATCAAGAGCATATCCTCAGGATAATAATTGAGAATCGTGTTTGGTGTTTCTCCTGGTTTTTTGGTATCAAAGTATGGAGAGTAGTTTTCGATACCATTTACAAATCATGTTTCACGAATCATTCTCACATCGTATTGAATTCTTTTTTCTATTCTATGTGCTTGCAAAATCATATTTCTTTGATCAAATTCTTTTTTTCTAATATCCATTTCTTTTGTGATGTTTTGTAATATATCTTCTACGTCACTATTGTCTTGGAGATATTGTGTTGCAGGCCGGATAACGAGTTTATCCAATGTTCATAAGTCTCTAAATGTTAGTCCGTCTTTTTTTTCAATAAATTCCAACGTATCTTCATTAAAATAAAGTCTATACATCACACTTTCGATACTACTATAAATATCAACTTGCTCTCCCTTAAAATCAAACATTCAAGGTTCAACTTTTGATTGTACTGGTTGATATTGCATTTTTATTAGTTTTTTTTTGAGTTCTCTATACTCATAATCTTCTCATTTTTTGAGTTCCAAAGACATATCCATAAAAAATTCTTTCTGACCCAAACCATATAATGCAGAGGCAGAAGCGACAACTATTACGTCTTTTCTAGTGAGGAGCGATGCCATTGTAGCAAGTCTGTACATTTGTATTTCTTGATTTATAGTCGCTTCTTTTTCGATGTACATATCTTGTTGTGGTAGATATGACTCAGGTTGGTAGTAATCAAAATACGATATAAAATAGTGAACCGCATTTTTTGGAAAAAAGTGTTTAAATTCAGTAGCTAATTGTGCAGCAAGTGTTTTGTTGTGAGAAATGATGAGCGTAGGTTTTTGTAGTTTTTGAATGATATTTGCCATGGTAAATGTTTTACCAGTTCCAGTTGCTCACAATAGTGTTTGAAGTTTTTCTCCTCTTTCAAAATTTTCCAAAATTTGTCTGATCGCCTCTGGCTGATCTCAAGCAGGTTTGTAATCTGATTGTAATTCGAAAAGTGGCATACCTTGTCTGTGCATGATAAATGATGACATAAGTATACAAGACTTACACCATAAATCAACCACAAGGAATACAACTTGACACGCATGATTACTTTTGGATATTTTGTGAATCTCGTCTAGCCAAAAAGTCTCTTTTTCGCTTACCTATGACAAGCGGATCAGTAACAATGATTCAAATTTCTCTATTGTTGTCCAAAGAATTTTGCGACATATTCATACTTCAAATAAGCAAATACGTATCATCAATGAGTATGGTTTTACTATGGATGTATGGCTTTTTGAGGAGATGTACAATATACGGTCACAAATAATCTTGTGTATCTTTGTTTGTTGTTGTATCTGGCAAAAGGATACGAATATCACGGTCTGTATTTGACACAATAGATTGTCTAATTCACGTGTCAGAAACATACTGTTGGTACATCCGAATGGATGTTTTTGCTTGACGAAGCATATGCATGATTCCAGATCTACAATTGATCGGACATACAAGAAGATTTGGGTGTATATCGTCGACATCTATAGTTTTTCATGATCGGTCAGCTGCAAACATAGTCTCTAGACTTTGTAATATTCATGTATTATGACCAACAAAAAAATGCTCTATGTTTTTTTCAAATGATGAATGTGTGAGGTTTGCTGTCTGAATAACAAATGTAGTATCATCAAAAAAAGTCTTTGCATGTGTATAATTGACTCATAGTTTTTTGTCGTTTTGAAACTGAATATTGTTTCCTGATATTTCTTGTGTTGTTTTTTTGAAATCGTTACCATATTGTTGATATTTTTTGTCTTCTAGTATGATGTTAACTTTTTTGGATGTGCCGTTGAATGTAGGCGTACGATCATTGAGAAACTTTTTTGTTTCTTTGTTTGTTATGTCATATATTCGTCCAAAAAAATAAGGTGAGTCTTCAAAGTATGATTGTCGTTCAAAAACTAAGTCTTTTTGTGGAGAAATAAGTAATTCTCATGTTATTTGTTGTCGTAGATTTTGAGTAGTTTCGTACGAAACTATCTGTGTGTTTTTTGGAATGTCTTTCCCTATCTCTATCTGTATGAGTCCATAATATTCTCATATCACTGAAAGAGCAATAATCAAAAGAGTAATTCCTAGATTAATAAGTTTTTTTTTGAGAGACTTTGGTAGTTGGAAGAACGTACGCATATTTTACGGTATCTAAAAATGTTATCTGATCGTATCGTAGGAGATACTACATACAATACAAGTCAGATATATATTTTTTCATACTTTTTTCATACATACTTTGTTTCTATTCGTTTATTAGTTCGTGTCCTACTAGGAAACTTGCAACTTCTTTAAATACTCTTCATGCAGTTTGTCATCACCGTTGACTAGATCTTGGGCGACGTACTTGTACGATAACTACGTATTTTGGGTTGTCTTTTGTTATAATTCAGACATACGAACCATTTGTTCGTCATTCTCATTCTCTATATTCTCATTTGTACACGAGAGCAGCTGTTCAACTCTTTCACCCAAGACTATACCCAGAGATTGATACAAATTCTGCATTTCATTCTGTATTTGCAACTTCTACCAATGTTGAGGCTATTTTTTCTGTAATATCTGGAGAAAAAACTTGCCTGACTATTTTTTTTGAGTTTTGGAAACATACTTCGGTATTTGGGTTACATATTTTGTCAATAACTGTTGGTTTGAGGAGTTCTCAATTGTTTATCATAGCTCAATATGCTACAGCCATTTGGATAGGAGTTACGAGTAATCATAATCAAAAACTATTATTCAAAAACCTTGCAGTAGAAACCGTACTTACTGATTCTACAAATCATTCGTCTTCTCATGCTAATTCAATATTAGTCAATCAACCAAATCATAACTTTTCTAGATAGTTATAAAAAACATATCTTGTTATTCTTTGTACAATTCTCACAATTCCGACATTACAAGAATGTTCCATTGCATACAAAAATGTATGTGTTCCTTGGCATTTCGTACTTGCGTTTTTGATTGTATATGAATCAATTTTGATGAAATTGTCTGGATCTTCATAAAACTCAAATCTATTTATTTCTTTGGTGTCAAGTCATATTCCATATGTGATGGTTTTGAAGATACTTCAAGGGTCATATGGATAACTTATATTTTTATCTACAAAAACACTCGGTCAATATGTATTTTGAAAAATATATTTTGGCACTATCGCCTTATACCTTTCATCTTTTTTGGTTATGTCGGTAACAACGTCTCATGTTTTCATATAGACGGGAATATCAGTTGTTGTTTCATCATCAATAACATATCTATAATCCAAACTCAATGGTTGTAACTCAAATGCATCTTGGTAGTTGTTTGGATTAAAGTTGGGGTACGTTACCGAACTTTTTATATGTCCAGAAAAAGGATCATACACAAGAACACTCACACTATCTGCTTTGAGAAGTACTTTGTAATCACGTGCTATTTTTTCTATTTCTCTTTGCATTGATGGATCTATTGTAAGATAGACATCAATACCATTTTCAACATCTTCAATTTCAAACTCGTTTGCTCATACATTTCACATCCATGACGATGAACGTCACTTGATACGACCATCGCGTCAGGCTAATATATCGTCAAAATATTCTTCTACTCAATAAAAGGCTCTCCCATCTCTATCTACATATCCCAAAATATGCGACATAAAGTCATTGTATGGATAGTATCTTTTAACGTATGATTCGAGTCATAAACCATGTAAAACTGGCACACTTGTTTCTTCGGTATATACGTATCCTTTTTGTGCTCTTTGGGTTTTTCGTTTGGAGTAGTTTTCATTTTTGAGTCTTTGCACTGTCTTTGCAATGAGTGGGTTCGCGTTTGCAATTATTCTTACGTATCTATTACTTTGTTGCGAAAGTATAGAGTCCATATTATCGACAATATCATCATATCAATAGGTAGTGAGTAATGTTGTAAGTTCATTTTTTACTTTTGCGGTATTTCAGATTTTTGCGTATTCTACATAAACATAGTTTTCACTTACTATCGAAATATAGTTAAAGTTTTTGGCTGCAAGTGCTTGCAAAAACTGTTTATTCTCAAAAAATCATAGATAATTGAATTCTTTGTTTCATCTAATAATCATCTCATCAAGTCTTTGTTTGATCAGTGTCATCGCTGTTTTTTGGTCAAACTCACTAAGTCTTTGTGTATATGTCGCGTTATATCACGACCAATCAAATGTATAAAAATTGTTACTAACAACACCACTACTATAATAAAAGATATCTGGACGAGATGGAAGTAATGTTTTTTTTGTAAATATTTCTACATTTTGCATACATTGGATCTCATCTGGCTGTTGAAATCAATATAATTTACATAAATGGTAGTACACAAGGGGAGTTAATTCTTCTAACATAGCTGTCTTATTTCTTGCAAACTCTGGATCAACGAACACATTATATAACGTGATATTCTCTGTCAGTTTAATTTTTTTTTCTGATTTATCTGTTACAAAGATATTTCACCTTTGTGCTTCCAATATTGTGTTTTGTGTATGCTGTTCTTGTAAGAGATAATCATATCAATCTGCCAAAATGACTTGTAAATAAAAAAGTCTTGATCCTAAGATAAAAAAAATTGCACCAAAAAACAAAAGTAATCAAAACTCTCTTGTCATTATTAAATCTTTAGTATTTTTATGTGTGCGGAGATAATGATATAGTTTCTTTGTTCCTGTTTTTATCAGCTTTTTGAACGAAAATCTTGAGGTCATATGGTGTGCGACAAGATAAATATGTCCTAGCAAAAGGGTAGTTTTTCGTAGCTGAATTGCAACAAAAGACATGTATATTTGGTGGACCAACAAAAAAAGTATGTAAAAATTTGCAAATATTATATTCTACTGTATAATGATATCGTACATAGAGTTCATCTCACAAACATTTATTTACTATTTATATAGAGTATGAAAAAGTTTTTCTTGTGAATGATGACTGCTGTCTTTGCTGTATTGGCGTTTACTGCAATCATTCCACAACCTGCGTTGGCACAATCTACGATTCCTCAAAGTCGAGATTGAGTAACGAACAATACTGCAGTTCAGTGATGAATGAACGTAGCGTGAGGTACTGATACTGACAAATGAGATAGTATTATACAAGTTATTAAGAACTTTATAAACTATGCGCTTGGGTTCTTGTGATTGATTGCATTGATAATGTTGCTCTACGGTTGATTTAAGATGGTTACTGCTGGATGAGAAGAAGAAGCGTATGAAGGTTGATTGAAGATATTGAAAAATGCTGCAATCGGTATCGCGTTTATATGAATCTCTCGGTTCTTGGTGACATTTATATTCTACGTATTCTCTCTTGTTACAAGATAGATATAGATAGTAAATAAATAAAAGACTGCAGTCATACTTACAATTTCAAAAAGGCTTCTCTGACGAGAGGAGTCTTTTTTTAATAAAAAATTTTGATAAAGTATAGTAGTGAACTATTTTTGTTGCTTATTATTCCTATTGATCCATATCTTGAATAAGTTTTTCCATATAGATAAGCTGATCGTTCTCGATAACTTTTTCTTTGGCTTCTTGTTCTCGTATTTTTTGGAGTGTAAATGCAGTTTGTCACATTCTTTCTTTGATGGTTATGTTGTTGATATCGTCTCCGTATTGCATAAGCGATCTATAAATATCTAACAATACTGTTTCTGGAATATTCTCTACTTTTTGTAAAAGGTCTAATATATCCTTGAAAAATCAAGTTTGTTCGTACACAGCAGTCAGCATTGTGGTAACTTTTTTTTTCTTGTCAGTAATACTAATTTTTTTGAAATCGTGTATAAGTTGATGAATGTTCATTATGATACAGTAAATGAAAATGGAAAAAAGGAACTAGTTTTTTCTTGATTTTGTTCTGTAAAGACTATCATGCAATAGAGTTTTTTTTGTCATGGAAAGTCTAGTAATGTATTTTCTTCTCAAATATCCAAGGTTCAAACTACATTTGTGATACTATTTGCTTTGATGAGTTCTCATTGCATACCAAGAGGGTAGACATAGTCTTTGTTTGCAACTGTTGCAAAGCAATACACATCTTCAATATCTGTGTGTGCTTTACTGTCAAAGTTTCTAATACTGACTTCAATTGTTAGTTTTGTATCATATAATCATGCTTTCATTTCACCATACAAAGAAACATCATGAACAACTAATCCTTGTTGTATTGTGTTAAAATATGTTTTGGTAAATAATTCTTTAATAGCTCATTTTATTTTAGAATTTGCTTGGACTTCTCATTTGTATAGATTTGTTAGATAATTCATATAGTCTAGTAAAAATATATTTTGTGGAGTAAGTTGTTTTTGTGAGAATAATCATTTTTTGATCGTTTGTAGTTGGATGAGAAATTTATTGATTGCAAATATGTGATCTTGTTGAGATTCTGATGCTTGTTCTTGTTTGTTTCGAACGCCATATAACATTGTGTTAATTCACTGCATTTGTTTTCGGTATTTTGGACATGTATCAATATAAACGTCATCGACAAAAAGGCAGTTTTGTTCCAAACTAGAAGGTTTTTCTTGAGAAAATAAGACAAGAGGAATACAAAATAGTACACCAATAATGAGATATATTTTTTGTTTCATACATGCATCTATACATAAAAGCTATTGCATGTATAGTCCTTTTGTCTAAAAAAATCAATAGATCCACCAAAATTTTTTGTTTGATTATTGATAATGTCTATATCTCCAAGAACATATTTACCTCAACTCAAAACAATTCGTACGTTTCAGTCGACAATATTTTCTCGATATGAAGAATACCAAAGATCTTTTCCCCGAAGAGAAGAGCCTACTCCATATAATGTGTTTTTGTCAGAGATTATGTCTCAACAAACACAAGTTGCTAGAGTAGTACCAAAGTTCCTTACATTCAAAAAAAAAGTACCTGACTTTGTTTCACTATCTCAACTAGATAATAAGACACTCTTGTCATTGCGGTCAGGATTGTGATTTAACGCAAGAGCACTCCGCATGCAACAATCAGCGACTATCATTGCGCAAAAATATAACTCAATCGTTCCAAAAGATCAGCAAGTACTTCTTTGATTGCCTTGAATTTGACCTTATACATCTGCTGCAATATTGGCGTTTGCCTATAATATTGATGTTCCTGTTGTGGATATAAACATAAAAAGAGTTCTTATTCATAGTTTTTGACTTACAAAAGACTTGTCTGACCGCGATGTTACTGCTTTGGCAGCTGCGTGTGTACCAACATGACAGTCTCGTGATCGACATAATGCGCTTATGGATTATGGGGCATTGGTACTTACATGATCCAAAACATGAATAACGTCTACAAAACAGTCAAAGTTTGTATGATCTAAAAGACAAGTAAGGTGAAACATTCTCAAATATCTGGTTGCTCATTGATCGACAGATGTAGACAAGCTACAAAAGTTATATCCTCACAAAGAATTTGATGCAATTGTGATGTGATTAGAAAAAGAATGATTTATTGTTCGCAAAGAGAATATATTGGCGTTGTAGGATACTTTTTTATATATTTTATGCTCTATGTTTTCTACTATCTCAACAATGTTTTTTGATCTCATGCAGTTTGATTGATTTACACGAAGCAAAATACGATTTCTTTTGTTGTTACTCGTTCCATGAATGGTAGCCAATGCAGTTCCTGTTTTATTGAGGTATGTTCCGTATTTGGGAATGCCAATTCATACAAGACTTTTTGGTAAAAATAAGACACGACGTTGATTTTTGGGAGCGGTGTTATTTGGTACTCTGACTATGATGGTGTTGTTTTTGACGTGAATTATCAGTCAGTCTAGTTTTTTTGTGTATTTGTATGGTGAGTCATTTGGTTCTTTATGAGATATTGTTGGTTTGGGTATAGTTGTTTCTGCTAGTGCTATTTTGTGAGATTTGATAGAATCGTTTATCAAAAGAAGACGTAATATTGCAAGTTGAGATGCTTTTGTACCTCGAGACCAAATTGATTACATTATTTGAATTATACTGTGAACTACGTTGTATTATGAGTGGACAGGAGTAGACATGTTGTTTGTTTTGCTAGTATGATGATTAATGAGTTTTTTCGCACATTTTAGTTCATATCTTATGGGTATTATAGACACCAAAAAGTAAGACTATGTCTTTTTTATTATTCGTGATATGTCTGGCTTTTTGACTTTGAATGTTGCAATCATACATCCTCACATACATGCCATACATGCTATAATTACAAATTCATTGTGCATAGAAAAAAATAAAATAATACTTACTCGAATAGCATTTGCAGTAGTAGGTATTCATTCGAAATATTCAACTTTTTTGTTGTTTTGTTCTATACTTACATTATAACGTCCAAGTCTTCGTGCACTACAGCACACAAACCAAAGACTTACTATTCAAAACAAGAATGTAATTTCTTGTCATAAAAATCCATATAATATACATACTGGTGCGATTCAAAAACACAAAAAATCTGCCAAAGAATCAAGTTGTTTTCAGATGTTTGATTCTTGTTTAAAATATCTAGCAACGTGTCAATCCAAAAAGTCTCACATCATAGCTAGAAGTAACGATCACGCACTTCGTACATACAATCATTCAAGTCATAGCCGAATTGAGATCAATCAAAAACATATATTTCAAAGAGTAATTATATTTGCTCGCGTCATTTTTTGGTTTATTGAGATAAAATTGTGTTTCTAATTGCTAGTATACTTTCTCAATCAGTTACATGTTGTCATATGCAACTATATCTACAGACTCATCAAATACAATCATATATGAAATTTTGGTCAGATAAACTCTTTTATACTGGTGTTTATAAAAAATGCAAACAGAATGCTTATTGCCTTTATGTATATGTACTAAATTATTTTGTTTTGTGTAACAGCTAAGTAGAAATGTCCGCTTTTTAGCAAAGTAGAAATGTCCGGTTTCGGACATTTTTTCGTAGTCGTCTATTTATGAGTATTTTCCTAAACAGAACTTATTTAGCCTATATAATACTTATTTTCTTTTTTTAGTCGAGTGTTTTTTTGTCATTCGATATGAAGTTTATAAAGAAACTGGAATATCGCTATACTGTACAAGATGCCGTTCTTCTTGAGGCTTCTTTATGTAAATCGCTTCATACTAGCCCTTCTTCTTGTAGTTGCATTTTAAAGTAATTATATCTTTTTTGCATTTTTTTTGAATTGTCATATCTTTCTTTGTCTCTTTTTTCTTTTTGTTTTCTTTTCGCTTCACTCTCTTTGGTATCTATTTCAGATACTATACGTAACGAGACTGGTTTATACTTAAGTTTTTCATGTTTTACTTCATTGCCTCTAAATAGTATTCTCATTATTCAATTAAATTGTTCTTCTATCTCTACTCTTAATTTTGGATAAAATCATATCTTTCCTTTGTATAACTGATAATATTCGGATTTATACGATATTGTGTAATCATTTGCTATCACCCTATTGCTATGTAGTGAGAAAATCCAATCTAATTGATTATTTTCTTCTTGAGTCAATTCTCTGTGTAAATCTAAACTTCAATTTGCTTCTTTTCAAAACTTCTCATTGAATAATGGCACAAATTCTTCTTCTAAATATTTATTTGCACTTTTTACATCATTAATCCCTAGTAATCTCATTTCTTTTATTAACCTATCTTGTAAGGTTTTGTTCTTTACTTCAACTCTTCATTTTGCTTGCGGTGAATGTGCTGATATTAATTTAATTCATACTTTAGCACAGCTTTTTCAAAATTCTGTTGGCGTATCGGGTTCATATGTTGCCTTATTATAGTTACTTTTATACGTACTAAACTTATCTAAATATATCTCTCTTGGCGCTCAGTACTTGCGTATATACTCTTTTCGAAAGACAAATACTGCCTTTTTTCATTCATTATCATCAAACTTTGCATACATTATTTTACTCGTCGCATCATCTACAGCTAACAATAAACAATCAACTTCTCAGCCATTTCTTTCTTCAAATCGCTTGTGATACGAACCATCAAATTGAATCATAGCTCACTGATTCGCTCTTCTTAGTCTTTTAATATATTGTTTGTAGTTTTTTCTCTCTTTTATTTGTCGAATACCTATTTTTCACATTATCCTTCTTACGGTTTCTACAGAAATCTTTATGTTGTGTATTTCTTCAAGTTTTTCTGTCATTAACGTTGGTCAAAAGTCGTAATATTGAGGTTCTAAACATATAGTTTCTATCTTTTTCTGCTTCTTTTCTGCTAATCTTCTATTTGATATTGTACCTCTTCATTGATGAATTAATCATTTTTCTCCATATTGTTGATAATTCTTCAAAATTCTTCTGAAGTGCCTTTCTCATACATCAATTATCTTGGCTGCTTCTTTTTGGGTTTTTATTTTTTTGTCTATATATCCTTGCAGTATTTTTCATCTATCTATCTCTTTTTGAGTCATCTGTAAATATTCGGTCATATATATAAAATTTAAGAGATAAATACCTTCTCTCTATTATACTTACAAACCGGACATTTCTATTTTGGAGAAACCGGACATTTTCATGTTGGTCCTACAAATTATTTTGTTTTGGTTGTATTCGGTTGGCAAAAATATAAACTGACTGTATGGGGATGTTCTTGGCTTCGATATAAGGGATTCATACTTACCATGTGCCATTGCTCGATGAGTGTACCGAGGATAAAATAATCACTCACGCAATCAATGCAAAATCTACTAAAACTATCTCTAGCTTAAGAGCAAGATTCGCTTACGCGGCTGCTTAGTTAGAGCCGACATCGTTCGGAAAACAACCTTGTGCATGATTTCTCCACAAATTGTAGAGGTGTAAACGAAGGAGACTAAGTGTGTCTTGAGATCTAAAATAAGCGAGTTTGTTTGTGAGCAGACCTGACGCCTTGATCTAGACCTAAAAGACTTTGGCAATTTCTCATAAACTATGATGGTAGATCATGTTAGTATGCCTTGTAGACACGGGTTCGAATCCCGTCATCTCCAAAATTTGAATTATATATTATATAATATAAGAAAAACTTCGTCATCAGAAATTTCGTTTATTTGTTTATAAAATTTTGACATGAAAAAGGTTATAATTTTTTGTTGTATTTTTCTCTCGGCAACGATCTTTATAGGTTGTAGTGATAAAAATACATCTACAGAAGAAATAGTATGAGACGTAGAAATTCCATATCAATTAGATTTGTCATCTGTTGCATATACTCCTGTAACTCCAGCTGATACTATTACAGTACAGTGAAAAGCTATAACAGTTGAAAATCGTTTGGAAATTTGAGATACAATAACAGATGTCGCTTTGGATCTACCTGTCTGAGAATTTGATCAAATCGAAACAACTACTGTATGAGCACTTACATGATATACTGTCATATATTCAGTTCCATCATTGGATACTCCTGTCTGTACATTGCAGACAAGACAAATTGATCTAGCATGAAAAGAACGACCTCTCCATAATTTTGTCATAGTGTCTCATGATACTCCTTTTGCTCTCAAGCGTTTCTCTACAGATAATAAGATATATAATGCCAAACCATTATCTGATAGTCGTAGAAAAGAATTTGCTCTAAGTAATGGATTATATATGAACGAATATAATTTGATGGCCCGTGCTATAATTATTGTTGATGATAATCTAGAAGTTTTGTATGTTGACTATGCCGATGAAGTTACAGATGCTGTTGATTTGCTAAATGCATTTGCTTTTTTGAAAGAGTTGCCGTAGATATTAGAAGTTTTTTACTTCAACTATCTAGGTTTAGAAAAATAGAGATATTCGACAAAGAGAGATGTGGATAGAAATATCTGTTTAGTCAGATAAGTTTTTTTTATCAAAATAATTGTCCTAGTGATTGAGCTGATAGTAATTTTTTATATGTACAATATCTTGGTCATTGTGGTTTCAGATGCTTATTTCCATCCAGTCAAATAGAGACTTTTAATTTATGAATAGAGCTAAAATATACTATATATTTATCAGTGTCATTATATTTCTCTATACTTTGTATTTTTCAATAGTGTGTTATTTGAGAAATAGGAGCCACTTGATATATTGCCAAATACTTAATTGAGTCAATCTTATCTTTACTAATTCTGATAGCCCATCGAGCTTTTTTTTCTAAAAAAGCAGATTTAAAACCATCTTCTTTTGCTGCACATACTAATGTATCTATAACTCATTGTTCACTACTAACTGAATTTGTTATTATATCTGTATTTTCTTCTCATAATATTCAATCAGTAATTTCAAATTGTTCTTCAATATTATATTCTATTTTTCTACGAATTGAAAAAATATCTTTGTAACTTGGATCAAGATTATCGTAATGAGTAAGTATTATTGATGCTAAGTCATATCCATCAACGAGTTTTATTGGCTTTAGTCATTCTTCTGTTGAACATTCAATAGCCGGTCATGTAAATGATGAAGTAGTAATAATACATCAATGTTCATCTGTTTTTAGTGTTCATCTTAGTTGTAATACAACATCATTGCTTATTTTTTGGGATTCATACCTTTTGGCTTGAATTTTTAACTGAATATTAGCTAATCAATCAGCATGTAATATTCCAACAATATCAACTCCCTTATCTCAAACATAAGGAGTCTCCTCAGCCTCAAATCAAATAAGAGTAAGTAGGTGCTTTATAAATATTTCAAATTCTTTTCAATCAAATTGTAACAAACCGTCAATAATACAATCTCTTACTCTCTGTGGCTTGTCTGCAGGTGTGTAATCGGACCCATCAATTAGGTTTTGTAATTCTTCTCAATATTTGTTCAAACTAAATATTGTTAAAGTTGCTCACAATGAATAACTTAGGTTTGTACTCATATCTCATTTTCTAATTATTTCAGAGAACCATGATATTTTTCTTCTATGTTTGTAATTTGTTAGTTCTTCGGAGTCATTATCAAAAAAATATTCTCAAGCTTTTCATACAAGATATTCTCAATCACCCAGTGGGCTAATGACTATATCTCACGTCTGAATCTCATTCGAGAAACGATACATCTGTCACGCTTGTATTCAAATTTTATTGTTGCTTATTTCACTATTAAATGTTTCTTTCAAACTCTCAACACTTTCATATTGAGAGAGATCTCCTGTATTGTATTCTTTGAATGAAATTGCTATCAAACCAGATTTTTTTGATCGATCAATAAATTTTGATCACGATCACATACGAACTAAATAATATCACATACAATTATATGTTTAAATAAAGAGATTTCATGTTTTTTATAGATTCATGGATACAAGGAATATAATTACTAACCATAGTTTCATTATTTTTCTTGCCAAAATGTTGTTTGTTGTCAAATATCATAACTTTTTGATAATCTATATTTTCTTTTCCAGTTCATCCATACCCTGAATGATTTCATTTTCTAATTTTCTTATATTAGCGATCAGTACCTTGGGATCTTGATAGACAGCTGATTCATACACTATTTTCTTGTATTTTGAAATACTTAGATCGTATTTGTTTTCTACAATTTCATCTTTTTTCACCCAAAACCATTTATCGTTTTTGCCTGGCTCTTGATCTAGTTTTTTTCCTAATACTATTTCTTTGTATTTCTCTATCAGATCTGGAATGTCATTATCAGAAATCTCGTTTCTCTTATCATCTAAACTATATCAATCTGCTTGGAGATCATAAAACCACACTTTGTTGGTTTCGTCTCATTTTGTAAAAATCAAAATAGCCGTACTAACTCCAGCATAAGGCTTGAAGACTCAACTAGGCAAAGAGATGACAGCACGTAATCCTGTATTTTCTACTAACAATTCTCTGATCTTTCTATGAGCATTTGACGAACCAAAAAGAACACCGTCAGGTATAATGACTCCACATTTTCATCAGATCATTAATTTCTGATAGATTAGTTCCAAGAAAAGAAGTTCTGTTTTTTTTGTAGACAAAGTAAACTCATCATGAATATCACTTGCATCAATACTTCACTTGAAAGGAGGATTTGCCAAAATCACATCAAATTCAGGACTATGGTCGTATCATTTTCATAACGTATCTGTGTATTTTACATTTGGGTTCGTTATTCCATGCATAATTCAGTTCATCGATGCGATTCTCACCATCGTACTATCAAAATCATATCAGTTGAGTGCTTCTGTTTTTAGCTTCTTTCGATCGTCCTCACTCAATAAGTTGGCAGAATAATGTTCTGTACCATAATCATCTTTTATTATTCCATCTTTGCTTGTGTTTTGTTTGATAATATATTTGTATGAATCAATAAGAAATCCAGCAGTTCCACAAGAAGGATCACAGATCTTATCATGTATCGTAGGATTTATGATTTCGACCATTGCCTGTATGATATGCCTTGGTGTTCTAAATTGTCAACTTTTACCAGCAGTTGAGAGTTCTCCAAGCAAGTATTCGTAAATATCTCCAGATGTGTCATCGTTTTGTTCTGTGATATGCAAGTTTTCTATTATCTTGACGGCAGTCACCAGCATACTTGGTTTTGGGATAAGAAACGAAGCATCTTTTAGGCTTCATGCAAATCCATCTCCATTATCAAGATTCTTGATAAAAGTAAAAACAACATCTCTCACAAAAGGAAACATCTCTTCTGGTATGAGTTGCGATCGATGAGATCGTCTCATTTTTTCTTTGTCATATGTTTTATTGTTGATTTCAATTTCTCCCGCAAACTGAGAAGTATATACAAAGCTAGAAAGTCTTTTTGCTTTGAGGATTCCTTGTTTATCTAACTCATCTAGTCTTTTCATAAAGATAAGATAAGAAATTTGTTCTATTGCAGTCAACGGATTTGAGATCCCTCCAGATCGGAAAGTATTTCGTAGTTCGTTGATTTGTGATTTAAGTTGTGGATCGAGCATATGATTAATAGTTACTTGCTAAAATTATATTTGCTTTTTTATACTATATTCATTATAATAACATTATCATCAATTTGGTGATTGAAACAGGGAGATATGCCATATGCCATATGCCATATGGCTTATCTGTTGCCGGAGCTTTCTTATTGAATTCTTGAGCTTATCAAGAATTTTTTTCTTATTAAAGAATTTGGTGCTTCGTTAAACTAAATGATAGTTAAGTGATTTTAGTAGTTGATTGAGCATATTATACACCGCTATGAAAATAAAATATTTTAAAGATTAGTTATTTACTGCCATTACTCTTCATTGTGAGTTTATTATCATAGCCTATGATAATAAAATTATATAGGTCTTATAAATACTTTCACGTCCATATCTTTACTTGTTTCTAGATCTGTTTCCATTCATCTAGGATTATGAACATATCATTCAGGATCATATACAAAACAGACTAACTTTTTACAATCTGGATGATTTTTGTATCTAACTATATCTATTATCAGTTGCTCTCATAGTTCTTTCGATTTCAAGCTTTTTCTTGTTTTTTTTACTTCAATCATTATTTCCTCATTTTTCAACAAAAAATCTGTTCTTGAATTGCCTCAAGCATAGCTTGGGCTATATTCCTCAGGACGAACATCATCAAAGTGTAATTTTAATAAGATATGCAAAAAATCTTGTACATCGTATTCATCATCTATATCTATTGTTGATCTATTACTATATCTAGTTCTTAATTGTCTAACTAGTGAGTGAAATTTATTACAAATATTTTCAAGTGTGATAAGTGCATCGCCTTCCTGTTTTTGATTTTCATAATTTACTTCTTCAATCTCATCTAGCATTCATTTCAAAAGCAACTCAGCTTGATCAAGTCACTGAATGTAAGGATTTTGATAATCATCCTCAGTCATACCACTGATAAGAAGACTACTAGAATATGATATATCATCAAAGTCTTTTTTATACGATGATTCATTACCAAAAATATTTTCTAATATTCTACTTGTCTTTTTTTCCCAAGCATAAAGTTGGGGAGACCCTCTTTTCATTCATTTCAATGTTTCTATCTCTGTTATTTGTTTTTGCAGTTTAACTTTATTACCCATATCGCACTTCAATTAAAAACTAAAACTCTCCTGCATCTGTTGATTATACAACTCTTCGAGGTCTTTCAATACTTCCTGATGTTTCGCTTTCTGTGCTTCGATATCGGTGATGATATCAGCGAATTTTTCTTGGAGAGAGAGCGGGGGAAGAGGGATATTTATTCATTTTAATGTAAAGATTTTTAGCTCTGCAAAAGTTGTTCATGATGCAATACTTCAATAACTAGAACGGAATATTTCTTTTAGTATGTTTTTCAAATATATACTATCTATATTAGTTTTATTTACGCTTATTCGTAATACACGACCATCTTTAAAGTAAAATGGACTATTATTTTCAACTCTAAATATTCTACCATCTGGACAAATAGAGGGCATCAGTAAATCTCATACTTTAGGAACTCCTCTTTCTTCTTTTAATCTTTTATAATGATCTTTAGTAATAAACAACGTAGGCATAATATCTTGGTTTGCACCAAGACGTCAAACTTCTGTTCACCTGTAAAAAGGAACTCAATATTCTACAAGATCGTCAACAAAAACACGCTTACTCGATCAAACGTCACAAATTTCACCTAATTTCTTCACCTCCCACCCCTTCTCATTCGTCACAGGATCACCAAACATCTCCAAGAACACACTCTTCGCAAGCTCATCGGTCTGCTGTATGACTTGTTTTTTCTTTTCGATGAGAGACTGGATCTGGTCGAGCTTGTCGGCTATGGCGTGTTGGGTTGTGAGGTCGGGCAGGGGGATTTGGAGGGTTTTAAGATTCGACACAATGATCTGAGGTTGTGCACTACCAGAAATAACATTATTGAATGTTGTTCACACTAGAACGTAATACAAATATCTATTATCGATCTTTTCTTCTTTTTTATTAATTAATGCAATAGAATTTCATGTTACCCAACTTTGCTTTTCCGTCATATTTATGGCTCAGCATTTTGCTCCTCTACAACTAACTAGAACTACTGGAGTCTCGTACATATATTCATGGTAATATCATATTTTTCAATTTGCTCAAAAAACACTGTATCATGTGTCAGAAAGTTTATCCAAGGGGAGGTGCTTTCATTGTTTTAAATCGAATATTTCCCCCAATTTATATATCTTCATCTACTACCTACCAAAATAAAACTACAACTGAAACATCCCCACAAAGCTTTCCACTTTCTTCGCCTCTTGCTCTCCAAAGAGTTTGTCAAACGCACCCATCCCAAAGATCCCCTCAAACGTCGATGAATACAGATCGTCTGGATAGGTGAGAGTTTTGTTTTTGATGATGATACTTTTGAGCAAAATAAGAAATCTGACTTGATTGGACGTGAAGTTGTTGTCTTGGATAAACGTCTCAAAGATTTTGTTTACCTCTTCTTCTCGTCCTGGCATAGATCCTTTGCCTAGTGCTACTTTGACGAGTTGCTCAAATTCTGCTGTTGGTCTTCCATATGCTCTTCTGAGATTGCCTAGACTAAAATGAAATTCATCTTGTTTGACAAGATCTTCTATCTCTTTGATATCATCAGTTGTGACTTCTTGGTCTTGTATGATTTTTTGGATAGCCGGGAGACTCGACATCAATCCATCCAATTCATCGACAAACTCTCCTCGATATTTGTCAGATTCCATTTTTTTCCCTTCGCCATACTCTATCCATCTTCTTTCTATGATCTCATCGTCTCTATCCAATACGATTTGCTGAGGTTTATCAAATCTCTTGTATTTCATAAGTGAAGTAAACTCTCTTTGTAGCGTCTCTACAAAAGGAATTTCTGCATGCTCCCATGCTTCAGCTTTCAAAGATTGGTTGATAAGGTCTTCTTTTTCTTGGACTTTGGAGATATTGCGAGCGAGAGCATTGATATCTCAGGCTACAGATTTGATTATATCTTCTGTGTCTTCTCACTGAAGCATAAGCAAGATAAGTTTGTCTGTTTTGAGAAGAAATCTCAGTTCATTGACTGTGTATTTGTCATAATATCTGATAATGCTTGTCAGTTTGAGAAGCTCATCGTATGGATTGATTCCCATATTATCCCAGATATTGTTTTCTCTTATCTCTTTGATGATGTGTTGCTTTTCTAGGATCTCGTTATTTTCGATAGTAGCGATATAATTGACTATAGAGAGAAGCTCTTTTGCTACTTTATTTTTCTGAGTTTTCTTTTGGGCATTATCATAAAATTTACAAAGTTCTATCTTTTGCTCAAAGTACTTTTGTTGTAATGAAAGGGGTTTTTTTGCAGCTTCTTTGAAGCTATCAGTGTCGTCAAAATTGAGAGCGTGATCTATGATAAGAAAGTCTTTTTTGTCTTCTCCTGGTCCATAAAGATTTGGACAAAGTCTCGTTCATCTCCCCACCATTTGCCAAAACTTGGTTTCTGAAAAGATCTTTCTTGCAAAGACAAGATTAGAAACTTCAGGCACATCGACTCCGGTATCCAGCATATCGACAGAGATGGCGACTCTTTTTTTCTTTTCTTTTTTGAGTTTTTTGAAATCTTTGAGTATGTCATCAGCTTTTTCTACACTAGAAGTTATGACGACAGAAAAACCTGGAAGATTTGGGTATAGTTCTTCAAAAGTTTCTTGTAAGTTGTACGCGTGTTGTTGATTCATAGCAAAAAAGATACTTTTGGCTGGCAATCCATCTTCTATTTTGTTGGCTTTATCCATAAATTCTTTGACGATAGCTCTGTTTGTGTCTTTATTGTCAATTTGTTTTCCAATATCCGAACCCTCAATACTGAAAACTTCAGGATCTTCTCACTTTTCTATAAGTTCATTTCTTTTTTCTTCCATGACTTCTCGACCTCTGATTCATTGAATCTGGAGTTTTGTTCTTGCCATAAGCACTCAATAGGGAACAAGAAATCCATCTTTTACTGCTTCGTCCATCCCATAAAAATACGTTGGATCTTCTGTTCTACATCCAAATATCTTGTAGGTGTTTTTGTCTACGAATTGTGTGGGAGTTGCCGTGAGTCCGACTCTGATAGCATCAAAATGCTGGAGTATTGCATGCCAATCACCGTAGATACTTCTATGTACTTCATCGACAATTATCAGATCAAAATACCCACTTCCATACTGATCCAATAAATTGATCATTGTTTGATATGTTGCAGAGTACAGTCTAGCGGTTTTATCTGTTTCACCAGTAATGATTTTTGTTTTGGGTGTATCCTGGAAGTACTCCATGAAACCGCTATCATAGGCTTGATCTCTCAGTGCTGTTCTATCACATAGGAAAAGAATTTTTTGGGCATTATAGGTTTTGGAAAGGACATCTATTAGTCCCATCGCTGTTCT
This sequence comes from uncultured Candidatus Peribacteria bacterium, assembly GCA_964526045.1. Lineage (GTDB taxonomy): Bacteria > Patescibacteriota > Gracilibacteria > Absconditabacterales > Absconditicoccaceae > CAZGIF01. Next base: position 24,505 of record CAZGIF010000007.1, read on the forward strand.
TGTTTTTCCTGTTCCTGTTGCCATCACAAGGAGAAACTGTCTTTTTCACATATCAATACCTTCGCATACTTTTTTGATAGCTTCTATTTGATAATATCTCCCACTAATGTCTGCATTGATTTGCTGGGATGTTGCAGGTCTACGGAGAGATCCAAGTTCTTTTCTTCTATGAAGTTCATCTATAGCAAAAAATGTCTCTACTTTTCTGAGAGGAGCATCAGTTATTGTATCTAGGAAGTGGATATCTTTTCCATTTGACAGAAAAACATAAGGGATACTTCATTGTTCTTGAGCTATTAGTTCTGCATATTCCCTCGCTTGATGTTCCCCATCTCTTGCGTTTCTACTAAATTTCTTTGCCTCAATCACAGCCAATACAGTACCATCAGTATCAAGTAAAGCATAATCTGCTTCTAGTGTCGAAGAGCCTTTTTTGATAGGATATTCTATTGCGACATGATTATGGTTTGTGATATTTCGTCCTTGAGCTTGTAGCTTTTTATCTATGTGTTTACGTGTTTCTTGTTCAAGCATAAAGACAAATATATCATAAATATACTTGTATATACTCTTTTCTTGTTATCTTTTCAATAAGTAATGAGATTTACATAGTTAGCATTACTTCTTTTGGACTTTGACCGTTCATACTTTTGTGAGGGAAATGGTTTCGACAATCGATTATCAAATCAAGTATGTTTTGTGAAGGATCAATATTGTGTTCTTGAAACATAGTCATCCATTCCGTTAGATATTCTTTGTGTCAAAGCCTTATATCTGGATTGCTATTGTATACCATCTCTTTGACATAAGCTACATCTATACCTAGCTGAGTAGATGTAAGAAAAATTTCCATTGCCAATACAACTTTTTCTGTCTCTTTTTCTAATCTGATTCTATATCTTCCACCGCATTCTTTTTCTAACTTTTTGAGTTGTTGGGTAAATTCTTTTGTCGGAATATGTAATTTTTCGAGTGTTTCTTTGATAATAGTACGCATGAGAGAGTAGTATAATATAAAGTCTTATTTTCACATATCACTAATTTTCTTTGCCTCTCTCTTTCCTGAAAGGTATGCTCATAATACTGTAGAGTGATGATCTTTGTGAGTTGCCTCACCCGCAAAGAAGATTTTATTATCAATAGATTCTGCTAAAGTATCATAATACTTATCTGTTGCACCAACTGGCACAAAGGAATAGGCTCAATAAGTATTTTCATCTAATGACCAGCGACTAATAGCATAATGAGTTGGTTGAGTAACAAGCTCTCCATATATTGCTCTCAATGATTTCATTGCTTCTGCTATTATTTCTTGATCAGTTTTTGTCTCAAGGTTTTTTGCATAGTCTCATCAATTAAAACCAATCAAAATAGGTATATTAGTATATTTATATGCATTGATCCAAAATGTTCGTGCTCATTCTGGATGATCTATATAGTTGATACTATCTCTTTCTTTATCTTTTTCTCGAAAGACAGTATCGAACTGTAAAACTGTTTTATTCAAAACTCCCATATCAAGTCAGGCGATAGCTTTTTTTTTATTTTCAGGCAACTCGGGAACAAATTGAATAACTCATTTTTTCAAAACACCTAATGGCACTGTAACAACGACATAATTAGCAAACATAACATCACCGCTATTATATTGAACTATAACACCAGTATTAGTATAATCAATTTTTGTCACACGACTTCCTGTTTGTATAGTTAAATCAGTTGCCATGTTTTCTGCTAATTGCACATATCCATGAACAAACGCATCATCTCACATAGCTTCTGATTCTTTTAGTATACTGAGTGTAGAAACATGTTTGGGATCAGCTGCTGTATCGTTGGTGATTTCTGTTTGTATCATTGATAAGAAAATTTTTCTCTCATGTGCATTGAGTTTTTGGGCATAATCGTACACATAGATATCTAAACTACTATCATTTTTTTCATCAGCTACTTCATCTATATAATCTCGGAAGGTATTGTAGATCGTTTTTGCGTCATTGAGTGATTGTTGAGATACTTGTTTTCCTGATATATATCATACAGAATCATCATAGTCGGTCATAGATGTTTTGATCGTATAATTATCAATTAAATCTTTGATTGGATTGTTTTCAATCCCATGAATTCGGCTCGCTCATAGATCTATTTGCACTCCACTAGATAATTGTGTGGTAAATAATCTACCACCTATACGAGGAGATGCTTCCAATATAGTCACATCATATCCTGCTTCTTGTAAGTCTTTTGCTGCTGTTATTCATGCCATTCCTGCTCAGACTACTATGACTGATTTAGAACTTGTATTAGGCATACTACTTTGTTGTATATTATTTGTTTCTTCAAATACTATATATCACATTCATCCCAATAGAATCAAAAGTATAATTAATCGTAGCTTTTTCATAACACAAAGTGGGTTAATAAATATAGAATAAACTTCGTCATCAGACAGAAGTTTTCTGTTAAATATTTTTTTCTTCTATCGGACTAGTAACAAAATCAATTATTTTCCAAAAAATTGGAATAAATATCAATCAAGAAAGAATCCAGATATGTGCACTAGGAGACAATCACCAATCTATGAGTAATGCTCACATTCCTAAAACAGGTAAAAGAAGCTGTGTTGTAACACTAGTTGAAGATTTGATAATAAAGTGACTTTCTCATACAACTTTTTCGAGTATAGCTATCAATATCATAATAGACATAGCCGTTATTGTAAGAATAGTAATTGGAAGTTGTACTCAGGTATCAAGGTTCTGCAATATAGTTACCATTAGCGCGCCTATAATTGTATAAGCAATAACCAACGGGAGATGAAGATACGCCCAGAGATATACTAATTCTTCTTTGAGTTTTGATCTACTTACAAAATCAAAATATAACCATCGGTGACCAAAGTTTAGCACCAATCCTCATCCTGCTACTCGAAGCATGTCAGATGAAATTGTTTGTAAATTTATACCAGAGACAACTGCTACTATAGCTTCTCCCAATACAATTATCACAAAAAGACCAAATCTTTCACTAAATTTTTCTGTTGCTACAGACGGTAGTGATGCTGCGTGTTTTCAATGAAAGAGTGGTAATACTAAATCTACTATCATCGATCAGACAAATACAATCGGTCTCAGTACAGTAGGGACGAAAAAACCAAGCAACGCTCATCATGCTGCTATAAAGTTTGATACAGCGTTCAATTTGTCTACTGTTTTGAATTTGTGTTCTGCGTCTTTGAGTGCTCGCATGTACATACAACCTAACAAAAATTTTGCTATTCAATAGAATCAAAAGAACCGCATTCACATGACTTGTAATCAGTCAGCTATTGATAAAGACATTCACCCTATCAAAAACATCATAACAAAGAAGAATATCCTTTTGGTTAGTCCTGTACATTCAAATCTCTCAAAAAAGTATGTGATACTAGACCATAATCGTCGTACAGTTGTTACTTGAATCACAAGTTGGTAAAATATTGTCCATGACCAATGATCTCACAAATGATGAGCAAATGTGTGAGCTATCAGTCCTATTGATGCGACAAAAAAGAGGTCAAAATACAGTTCAAGTCGTGTTGCTTTTCTTCCTTCTTCTTTGTCTTCTTTTCTTAGTTTTGGAGCTCAAAACAGTCTTTCTAGGTTTTTTTTGTACAGCATGTGTGGTAGTGAAACAAGAACTATAAAGTGTATATTTGACATTTATAGTAGTAAGAATGTTGGTTTATTCAATTGTTTTTTTGTGTAAAAAAGATGATATTATGAGAACATAGTTTTAAATAAATAATTTAATATGAAACTATCTAACGATTTTTAATTTTGTTACTTGTTGTTATGTTTCTTTATAGAAATTTTTACAAAAAAATATCCTCTTAACTTTTATTGTTCTAGATTTTATTATGTACGTAAGGTATCGAATTTATTATATCTTGTGGATGTGCGACTATATCTCCAGTCTTTTTTATGTAAAACCTGGCTGCTTCTTCCCTTAATTTTATTGCTTTAAAAATTGCATCTTTTGTTTTTATACCTTGTCAAATATAGCTTCATATAATTCATGCTAGTACATCTCAACTTCATGCAACTGTCATTTCTGGTACTCCATTTGTTTTCATTTCTCTATATTCTCATTCCGGTGATATTATTTTAGTATTATTAGATTTAATAACGAGTCGACTAGATAGATTTTGTGCTTCTTTAATGAGTTTTTTTTTAGGTGGAACTTTATTTCAAAAGTATTTGTCTGTTTCTTTTATATTCATTGTTATAACATGGGGAATGTTCTTAGGGTTATACTCTTTTTTTTTATGTATAAGTAATTCTATTAAATCTGCATCTATAACTAATTGTTTTGATGTATTATTTATTATTTCGAGAAAAAATTTAGATTTTTTTAAAATATTTTCCTCAATTCACATTCATAGTACCATTGTATTCGATTGCTCTAACAAATCTAGCACTTTTCTTGCTGAATCCATATTATATCAGCATATTTTTTTTATTTTAAATTTTCCAGAATTTGACTCTAAAATTGGTACTAATTCTTCTTTTACGCATGCAACAACTAAACCTGCTCATGCTCTCATAGCAGCTTCTGCACAATTTTTTACTGTGAAAGTTGTTCCTAAGCTACCTCCTAATATTAGAATTCTTCATCTATCTCGCTTTGAGATTGCTTCATTAGACTTTATATTTTCCATTTTATCTAAAAAAACTAAAACATTTTATCTATTTCATTGTATCGTTCAGGCATTTTAATAATAGCTATATCTTTTTCATTCTTTACATAGCTTTTTGTTAATCTAAAAGTTTGGACTATTTGTTCTTTATTGTTATTTAAAATTACCATATACAAATTAAGTATATTTCATAATAATAATTTAACTTTGTTTTTCTCTCGTTGAATTCTTTTTATATTATGTACTTCGTTAAAATCACTAGTATCTATAATTAGATCATGATTTTCATAAATATCATCCTGATTAAAAATATCTATTCATCGAGTTTTGTTAATTATTCTCCTTGAGACATTATCTTTTTCTGTTATCTTCTCTCATAAATTCTCCAGCTTTTCAGTTTTTGAAGACAAGTAAGCCCTGCAGGCTCTAGCTTGAACAGTAGACTGGAGATAAATTCTTAAAATATTCTCATCTAAAGCTTTTTGGTTATTTAGTAAAAATGGTGCAGTTAGCGTCTCTATTATATTTCATCTAGATTTAAGCACCTCAAGCATGTAATTATCTATACTTTTATCTAAGTTAGTGTTTTCTTCTCTTATTTTATTGAAATAATTCATTTTTTCTTTTAACCAAAAATGATCTTTTCTTTCTAAATCATCAATATCATGATGTCATAAAGTTATTCATCTATCTAATAGAGTCTCAGAAGCACTTAACCTTTGGATGTTTAAACTTTCTGCAATCCTTTTAGAGTGGTATGTTTTTCAACAACTAGTAAGTCAAGATATAGATATTGCTGGTACATTGTTTCATTTATTCATTTGCTTAAATTATTTTTTAAAAAATTCTTTTATGCTATTAATTCCATTTAATTTAGTTACCTCAAGTTGAGGAATTAAATCTGTATCTAAATTTGTCGGAATTGATTCTCTTTAAAAAAGATCTTTATATAGGTTTATTCAAGGAACGTCTAATATAATGTTTTCTGTTATTAATTGCTGTGGTTTTATATTTATTTTATTTTCTCTATCATTATTTATATTCGGCGATAAAATATGTGAAATATATCACTCTGATATACTTCATCATCATAAAATCTCAAATAGATTGTTTACGATGTACCTGTCGGCTTCATCCATTTTAAAAGTATTCATCTGTTTCTTTAGGATAGGTATCTCAAGCATAGATGGTTTTCTTATTCTAGTTAAACCTTCTCTTCAAATTACGTGTAATTTGCCATTAATGTTTTTTGCAAATACTCTATCATTTGAGATATATTCTGCATGTTGTAAATATAGCCCATGAAGCATTGTTGTTGTTTTTCAAGAGTTTGCCTCTCATGTTATTAGAAAACAATTCTCTTTTGTTTTAATTGAAGAAGCATGTAATAAAATATATGACTTATCGAATAATATTTTTTCAATACATGCTCTTATCGTCTGCTTAATAATTGTTAAATTAAGATTTTCATTTTCTCTTAATTCAATTGAGAAATGGTTTTCGTTTTTTATAATTTTTGAATTGTTAATTGATACTCAAATTAGTTCATTTTGTTGATTTTTTATTATATTTGTATGCTCTTGTTGGAAACTTAGCGCCGATGGTTCTAGAAAGTTGTTTTCAATATTTTTTTTTCATCAATAATTTATTGAGATATGAATATCTGCTTCAGTTTTTGTTTTACATATGTTTTCTTTAACTTTGTTTCAAAAATAACTCTTAATTTCTTTAAGTACTTTTTCATTTTTACATTCTATATGAATTTTTTCTATATGCTCAGAAGAAACTTTTATGTACATTTGGTATTAAAAAAATTAAAAATATTCTTTTAAGAACTTACTTAATCGTGGAGCTCTATATTCTTCAGGATTTGCAGGTAAGTCTTTTATTTTAAATCGTACTGCTTCTTGAAGTTCCTCAGGATCAAAATTAAATGAACTAATTTTTTCTTTTAATTTCAATAAAAATATATGCTTACACGTTTCCATAGGTTCATTGTGAATTATTCAAATCTTCTCAATTGAGTAAGACTCAGATGTTATTCCTGTTTCTTCATATACTTCTTGCCGTAAAGATTGATTAAATGTTTGTTCTTTGTTTACTTTACCTCCCGGTAAGCTAAGTTTTCATTTTTTACTTTCTGGACGGTTCAACCTTACTAAAAGTATTTCATCTTTATATGATATTATTGCATTTGTTGACACTTTTGCTTCTACATATTCTTTCTGTAATTCAATAGATTCAATGAGCTCATTGAAAATTTCTTTAGATAAAGATTTTTCAATTTTTTCAAGAAGCTTTTTATTTTGTATATAGCGCAATATGCTTTCTTGTTTATTATTCATTTTTATTTAATTAAAATAAAACGCACTATTTGAAAGTACTTTTAATTATTTCATATACCCATGATGATCTATAAAAGTTTGTATTATTTGGCAATGTTTTAACATTAAACCACTTTACATCACTTATTTCTTCAGTATTATAACTGAATTTTTCTATTTTATATTTTAACTTTACGAAGTATATATGCTTACAAGTTTGATTGGGTTTATTCTGTAGAATACCTTTTTTTTCAAATGAGTATTCTGTATGTTTTATTCAAGTTTCTTCTTTAATTTCTCTTTTAAGACAATCGTGAAAACTTTCTCATTTGTCTACTTTTCATCATGCAAAACCCCATTTTCATTCATTCTTTTTATTACTTGGTCATATTTGTACAAGTAACAAAGAATCACCAAATGTAATAATTGCGTTGGTTGATACTTTACAAGTAACATAAGAATTCATTGCTAAATCATTTTTATAAACTAAAGTTTTTGTATTAGGTAACTGTCAATCATAAGAAAATCAATATCGTTTTTTAAAAAAAATAAAATTGCATCTTCTATTGTTCAAACAATTGGTTCTCAGTTATCATTTAATGATGTGTTTAATAAAATTGGGACTCAAGTTATATTCTTAAATTCACTTATAAGTTTATGTAATTTTGGAGATGACTCTTTTGATACTGTTTGTATTCTTCAAGTTCAATCATGGTGTACTACGGCTGGTATATCTTTTTGTTTATCCTTTTTAATCATTTCAATTAGTAACATATATGGTGATAATATGTTTTTTTCAAAGTAATTTGAGACATCTTCTTCAAGTATTGCTGGTGCAAATGGTCTAAAATCTTCACGATGCTTAATTCTTGTGTTTATTTTATTCTTCATTTCTTTGTCTATTGGAGATGCTAGGATTGATCTATTTCATAATGCTCTTGGACCATATTCCTCTTTATCTTGAACCCACGCTATAATTTTATTTTGCGCTAAAATTTCAGAAGTTTCTTTGAAAATATTTTCACATTTTGTATATTTAATATTTTCTCAATATATTTTTAAATATTTCTCAATATCACTATTTTTTATATTTCTTCCTAAGTAAGGATTAAATAACTCTAGTTTTCTTTCCATATTTTGAATATGATGATTTATATATTGTCCTGCTCATAAACTTAATCAAGCGTCATTTGCCGCAGGTTGAATAAAAATATTCTCAACTTCTTGAAGATTCGCCAAATAACTATTCATTATTCAATTTAATGCAACACCTCATGCTAAACATAAGTTCGTACATTTAGTTTTTGCATAAATTGATTGGACCATGTGTTGTACTATTTCATTTGTCATTTTTTGTAAAGAGGCTACAATATCATAATGGATATTCTCTAGACTTTCATTGTTGGTTCTACGTTTTTTCTGAGTAATTTTTTCTATTAATACTATAATGTTTTCTTTATTAAAAAACTCTCTTCTATTATTTTGAGTATCTTTTTTGTCTCATAAATGAAAAATATAACCTCAATTTTTTTCCAATAATACGAATTCCATTAGGCTGTCATAATACCTGGGTGTTCATAGTGAGCTTAGTGCCATAGTCTTTCCTGAATATTGGTGTCAAGGAAACCCAACTATTGTATTCATTGCGTTTCGCCATCTTCACAGCGAATATTCCATTGGTATTTCTAGAACTTCTAAAATTTTGTTATTTTCTCAATATGCAATTTTACATGAAGCTCAGTCTCATTTCCCATCAATACTAATTATGTTTGAATATTTAAATTGGGATGAGTAAAAAGCTGACGCTAAATGTGCAGTATGGTGATCTACAATATATATATTCTTTTTAAATCATTCTAAATATTCTTTTATTTCTTTTCTTTTGTTTGAGACTTCAAATAAAAATTTATCAACTATCACTATTTCATCTACTTCTTTTAGATCTATTTTAATTTCTTTTAAGCAAGTAATAATATCCTGCACTGTATTAAATCATGAGTACTTTATCCTATTAATGCGTTCTAATTGTATTGCAATATCGACATTCGTATTGTTAAATACACTTACGTTTCCATCATGAAGAAATCATGCTAAGCAAACTTTTTTTATATAATCATATACAATATATTAAAATGTATGTCTTCAATTTATTTTATATTATGAATTATCTGCTGTTAAGTCAATATATTTTATGAATTTCATGTAAACATTTACTAAAAAGTAGATCTTAGTGCTTAAATTTTAATTTCTCTTTTTAATTGTTTTTTTTTACTTGATATTAATGTCATTAATTGGTATTAAGAATTACCTATACTTATCCTATTAAAATACTTTTATCCAAAAGTCGATTCTATATGCATCCATCTTCACATTCTGATTATCAAAAGCTATTTGCAATTTTTAGTGAAGAGCAACCTGATTTTATCAAGCCGTTTTTGGAAGCAGATGTTGTGTCTAGATTGGAACATATATCCCAAAGTTGTGGGTTAAATTATACAAAACTGTATGATTTTGTATTTGGACAAACTAGACTTGAACATAGTATTGGTGTCGCTTTGATTATTCGACATTTTACAAAAGACAAAAAAGCTACGTTAGCTTGATTGTTTCATGATATATCGCATTCAGTTTTTTCTCATGTTGGTGATTTTTTGCTCTGAGATGCTCAAAACCAAGAATCATCTGAACAACACACAACACATCTTTTACAAAATGATTATGTAATAACACATGAATTAGCAAAGTTGTGAATTTCGATACTAGAAGTTGATGATTATACGTTGTATCCTATTGCTGACAATGACTGACCACAACTTTCTGCAGATAGGTTGGAATATACGCTAAGTACTCCTATCGTGATGAATAGTCAGTCTTTGCAAGAGATTGCTGATATATACAACAATATAATTGTCTTGGAAAACGAACATGGTATAGATGAACTATGATTTACTTCACAAGCTATGGCTGAGAAACTGGCAATTATTTCTATACAAAACGATAGTTCTTGTTTTTCTAATCACAAAAGTGTTTTGTGAATGTCACTTATGGCAGACATGCTAAAGTATATGATGCGTCAAGATCTTGTAACTCATATGGATTTGTATACGTTACGTGACACTGATATTTTCGCTATTATCAGATCTGAGTGAGATGAGACACTCAAAACAATGCGAAAACAAATATCGACAATCTCTAGCTACAAAATATTTGAAAATAAACCTACAACGTCAAACTTTGTTGTACATGCTAGATGCAAAAAACGCTATATAGATCCTTTGGTCAAAACGCAACAGTGAGTACAAAGAATATCAGAATTATCTGACACATTCAAAGATCTGAGAGACACTCATCTTGCGGTAAGAGATGAACGAATTGCTACAGATTTTGTGTTTGGAAAGTAGAGTAGTTGTTCTGTGGTTTTACTAGCTGTTATTATTTAATATGTTGTTATTTATAAACTACGATTTTCATCAAAAACTTTAACAAAAAATTCTATAAAATAGTTGTTTAACTCTTCAAATGCTCATTGAGGTTGTGAAAATCTATGGTTTGCTCCTGCGACTATCTTGAGGGTGCAGTCTGTAATCAGTTGTTGTGTTTTGAGACTTTGTTGTACAGAAACAACTTGGTCTGCATCTCAATGTACAATCATGGTTGGAACGACAATTTGGTCTGCAAGTTTGTGTACATTATGAAACTGCATATCTTCATAAAATGAGTAGTATATTTTGTGAAATCAGTTGTTGTTTTCATACATAAAATATCATTTTTGTTTGTATTCTTGTATCCATTGATGTCCATATGTGTCTATTGTTTTTTGTACATAATCAGATACTGGGCATTTACAAAAAAGCCCACAAATTTTGTTTCACAAAATAGCACTTGCGTTGAGTGCTGAACATCACCCAAAACTTGATCATGCAAGTCAGATGTGTGAAAATCACATAGTTTGCAAGAGAGTATGTGCGTGAATGATGCTGTCTATTGCTTTTGAAAGAGTAATATCTGCAAATTCTCACTCACTCTCTCCATGTCCAAAAAAGTCAAAACGATAGAGTGCGAATCATTTCTGTAATAGACTTTTTTCTCGAGCAAGGTTTGTTTGAGAGTCTTTACTACTTCCAAATCAACTACAAGAAATAACAAGTGGCATCAAAACTCACTCTCTGGGTTTGGATAGTATTCACGATAATACATAGCCATCGGAGTCAGTAAAATTTATTTTTTGAGTAATCATTGTGCCAAAAATTTTGTAAAAAACTGGATCTTTTCGTCGTGGTTGTATGTGTCTTCTTGCCGTTGATGTAGTGAGTATAACCAACTGTATAGATGAACATATTCTTTTGTTTTTTCGTCAAATATTTGTGGGTAGTCGGTTTGTAGTTGTGCAACTAACATATTCATCAATTCTTGTTCATGTTTGTTGTGTGAAGCATATCGTTGTTGCTCCAAAATGAGGTGTCACTCGATACTAAGTTCTCACAAAAATCATTGCTCAAAATCTACCAACCCTGTCAGTTTCTCATCTTTTTGCAAAAAATTTTTGTGCCATATATCATTGTGTAATACTGTTTTTCAAACTGACAATGTGCTGTCTAGTTCGTGTCGATATCTTATGGCTTGATGTATGTCAACTGGTAGTGAGTGAGGGTTTTGTACTATGTTTTGCTCTTGTGCTTGCAGTTGTTTTTTTCGTGGAGAGTGTCTATGTATTGATTGTGCTGGTATCTGGTGAATTGTTTGTATGTTTTGGCTAATTGCTTGTACAAACTTTTGTTTTTGTAAAAGCGTCATTGTAGTTCGTTGTGTGAGTATGTCTGATGTTCATTGCCGTTTTTGTAATACTAGCAGTGTGTTGTTTTGTTCATAGACAAATGCATAAGGTCAAGGAAAATAATCTGACTCGATCAAGGATTGATAGCATATGTATTCATATTCTAGTGATTCTCTGTTTGGACTGTATTTGAAAACCATTTCATCTGTGACAAAAATACGATTGTCGGATGTGGATTCCAAGAGAGGAGTTGCGCTTTTGTATTGCTCATAGAATATTGTTTTTTGTGCTAGGGTTTTACATATGTCTAATGCTATTTTCATGTTATCTTTGTTTAGTTGGTCTAAAATTTAAAATAGTTTTTTTTGTTATAATCTGAGTATATTCTTATACTTAAGTATATATTTATTTTTGTTCAAAACGTATGGATTTTGTTGTATGAGATCAGTGTATTCAAAATGATATGATAAGTGAAGAGAAAAATGATGCATATTTGATGCAAAAAGTTTTGTATAAACAAAAAAAGATTTCTGAGCTGAAACAAAAATCTTTAGACTTTTTGAAAAAAGAAACTATTCAAGAAAAAGATACGAAAATAGTAAATTTATATTCAAAAATCGATTGATGTGAATAAATAAGCAGAGACATAGCAATGAGAATAAAAATATTCATCAAAAAACTGACCTAAACAAAAAATTATCTATGTTAGATGCTGACTATAATGTTCTCAAATTGGAGAGAAGGCAAAGAGTTGTTGAATTTTTGGAAAAAGAGAATCCTGAACTACAAAAAATAGTTGATGTGTGTTTGGATCCAAAATACAAATATGCAGATCCTCTTCAAAAAGCAAAATCTATACCTTATCTAAAGGTTAAATGAGACTATTTTAGATTTAAGGATATAGATATTGCAAATATAAAAAAAGGTTTATGATGAGAATGTGCTTCAAATACTATTATGATGTTACATGATCTCCAATTAAAATGAATAGGTATGAATAAATTCGATCTTAATTTTGCTGTATGACATGATAGTTCATGGTTTGCTTCTGAGTGATCAAAACATGTTTTTGCTTTGCTAAAAGTTTGATCGAAACAAATCATATTTGATCCGAGTTTCAAAGAAATTTCTTTTTTGGAAGAGTCATGATATGAGATTAATGATCTCGAAGAAGTTAATTTGGAACAAAGGTTTTCAGAAGAATCAAGTAAACTAGTAGATGAATCTCATAAAGTATGAAGTATGACTTTAGATTATGTCAATCAACAAATTTTTTGAGAGATAAAAGAATATCTTCCATTATGATTTATTGAAGATTGAGAATATTTAATTTTGTATTCGGTTGCTAAGGTAAACGAGAGCTTTCATACTATTGTCTTGTCTATTAGAGATGTTTTATGAAATGAGAATGTGTCTTTTTTGGATAAAGATTGAGAAAGTGTTCATCGAAAAGCTTTCGAAATAAACAAAAATGTAAATGATGTTTTAATCTGAATTTTGAGACATTTTGAGAAAAATTGAACGTTGAAATAAATATGGTTTTGTAAAGAATATTGCCTGACTGAAGTGATAATTCTTATTTTACATATTAAATATAGATTTCTTATCTTTTTTGACTTTAAATTTAAAATGTATTATACTTAATTAAACGATATATTTATATTTATTCTGATAATGAAGTTTTTTAATTTCCCTTTGTTTAAATGATTAAAGAATAATCAATCATGATCAAAATCTGATGTTTTAAATGAGAATAAAAATATTCATCAAAAAACTGACCTAAACAAAAAATTATCTATGTTAGATGCTGACTATAATGTTCTCAAATTGGAGAGAAGGCAAAGAGTTGTTGAATTTTTGGAAAAAGAGAATCCTGAACTACAAAAAATAGTTGATGTGTGTTTGGATCCAAAATACAAATATGCAGATCCTCTTCAAAAAGCAAAATCTATACCTTATCTAAAGGTTAAATGAGACTATTTTAGATTTAAAAATGTTGATTTTGAGAATATACAAAAAGGTTTATGATGAGAATGTGCTTCAAATGCTATTTTGATGTTACATGAGATAAGAAAACAATGATTTAATCTAGATAAATGTAATATAAAGTTTGTTGTATGACGTGATAATTGATGGTTTGCTTCTGAGTGATCGACACATATCTTTGCTACTGTGAGTGTGTGATTAGTGCAAATAGTACTTGATCCTAGTTTCAAAGAAGTGTCTTTTTTGGGAGAGTCATGATATGTAGTTTCTGATGAATTAGATATTATTTCAACTATTAATTATGATGAAGAGCATGTGCGTGAAATATGAGATATCACTCTAAAATGAGAAGAAAGAATAATGTTTAGCCATATAAAAGTATATCTTCCTTTGTGATTTCTGGAAGACTGAGAGTACTTGTTGTCTTATAGTGTCGCTAAAGTTGCTGATGATAACGTTAGAAAATCTTATTTTACTATTGTATTATCTGTAGCTGATATTTTATGAAATGATAATGTGTTTTTTTTGGATAAGACATGAGAAATTATACATCAAAATCTATCAAAAATCACATTAAAAAAAGAAATTATAGATGTTGTTATGAAAATTTTGAGAGATTTTGAAAAAAATTGAACTTTGAAATGATCTTAGTCTTGTAAAGAATATCGACTGACTGAAGTGTTGGTTACTCTATGCGAATTAGCGTATCTCTATGATTTTTATTTCTGTTAGTCTTTTTAGTACTTTTCAACCATTTCCTTAACCTTATCTAACAAAAATAAATGATGATCGTAGCATCATTCACCAAAACGTTTAGCTCATGTAGTATTTAGACTGTCTTTTATAGCTTGCACAGTCGTTCGTATAGGTTCAAATCAAATTTCATGTTCTTCCAGTCATGTTTCACGAGTTTTAAGAGATTTCATAATAATAAGATATGGATTGACTATTCATCTAAAGTGGTTCTTTTTTTTTGGATGGTAATATCTACTGTATAAAACATCAACAATTGGTTCTATTGAAGTGAAATCATAATATCATGTTTCTTCTTGTACTTCTCTTTTGGCGCAAATAATTGGATCTTCATTGCCGTTTTTTCATCAACATATGAGCCAGTAATCTCAAGGATTTTTCGTGTCATGAATACATCCAAACAAACCAGTATTAGGGTTGTATAATATCGCAGTGATTCAAGGAACTACAACTTCTCACTCTTGCTCTTTTTGTCCAAATTCTAGTATCTCGTGGTTAGTGTCAGTCATCTTTTTTTATTAAAAAGTAAATTAGGGCATTATAATTCTTGTGTTACTTTTTATATTATAATAGCTAAGAGTTAATAAACAATAGTATATTATATATTGAAAATTTTAATTATTATTCCTATAATACATATAAGTTTTTATCGAAAAAATAATGTAATTATGAATAATCATGTATACGAAATTCATACTGATCGTTTAATAATAAGATGTTACAAACCATCAGATGCTCTTTCTCTGAAAACAGCTATTGATCAAAGTCTTGATCATCTATTACCATGGATGCCATGGGCGAAAAATGAACCTGAAGAACTTTCTCAAAAAGTAGAAAGATTAAGAAAATACAGAGGTCAATTTGATTTGGACTTAAGTTATACCTACTGAATATTTGAAAAAGATAATAAAACTCTTGTATGATCTTCTTGATATCATAACAGTTCTGAAACCTGATCTTTGGAAATATGATACTGGATTAGATTGTCTCATATTGGTAAATGATTTGCTACTGAAGTAACAAAGGCGCTTACTAAAACTTGATTTGAGATGCTTTCGCTTGAGTGTATACATATTCACTGTGATTCGAAAAATGAAAGAAGTGCAAATATACCTCAAAAGTTATGATTTACTAAAGAAGCAACTCTCAAGGTCAATGAGAAAGACGATAACTGAAATAGAAAAGAAAAGCTTATTTGGAAAATGTTTTCTGAAACGTATCAAAAATGTCCGTTTGAAATAAGTCTTCGTTTTTATGATGAATGTTGAGATGAGATTTTTTCTTCGTAATGTGGTTTTGTTGTATTTCTAATTAGTCAATTTTTGTTTTTTGATGAAGTTGTAGTGCGGTGTTTTGAATATTTGTGACAATTTCTTGTGTTTGAGTTTTACTCAATGATTTTAAGAAGGTGCTAATTGCTAGTTGTAGAGAGCTATCGTATTCTTCTCATTTTTGTTTAACAGATTGTAGTTCTGCTTGAGTTGCTAAACCACGTACACATTTGACATATGTTTCTGATGAAACTAATTTTGCCTGTTGTCCTATTATTATATTGATTTGTTTTATAAGTTCTCAAAATGCAGGTAATTTTTCTTTTGTAGCTACTTTTCTGATCTCTTCATAAATTATATCGTAGCTTGCTTTGTATCAAGGGTTGAAATTTTGTGGAAGTCTATCATGAAATGAATGCTTTGTATATTCATTTCCATATGCATTTTTATATAAGTTAATGACTGCTTGTTGTTGTTGCTGGTGTATTGTTGTATACAAAAATCATTCCATACGCTGATGGAGCGTGACCAATGGTGCATGTTCTAAACTAGCAGCATCAGAGATAAATTCTTGTATATGTACACCGTTGTATGACTGTTGTTGATACTGTATTTTTTGATTTGGATTGTGTTTTTGATTGAGGATATGTAATGTTTCGTTTGCTATTACTGATTTCTTAAAATCAGATTCTTGTGTGTCGTATATGTTTTTTCGATAAAGTGCGTCATCTTGTATTTTTGCTTTATTGAGATACACACGTCATCACTGTGTCCTTGCTGCTCAAAGACGACTATCGTTAAACTCAAATACTTCAATTTGACTGAGTCAGTTTCAAATTTTTTTTAGAAAAGAATTATCTGACACTGTCTCTGTTTGTTTCTCAATTTGTACGATCACTCATGCTACAGAGTTGCTTCTAACTTGATATAGAAAATAGTTGTTTTGTAGGAGGTCCTGTTGCACCAAAAAAAGTAATAGTGAATCTTCATATCTTGGATCTTGAGGACTTATATTTTGAAGGTGTGGAGGCAGTGGAGTATCTTTATATGTGTTTTGTAAGTAGTCACATAATTGTTTGTTGGTTTTGATGAGTTCTATTGTTTTGGTCAAATCATTCGAACTGTTTAGATATTGTTGATATGTTGTGATACGTTTTTGAATGTTCTCGTAGTCTCAAATTTGTTCAATAATTCAAGAAAGCTTGACAAGACTTTCTTTTGTAAGATCTTGTTCTTGTACCTCATGTCTTTCTAGATTCATGGTGTATATTATAAGTAAAGCAAATGACATATAGTATACTTCAATTGATTTTTTTGTCAAAAAAAAACTTACTTGCAATATTACCTTACAACCAGATCAATATCTTTATTTCTTAATGTCTTTTTTATTTGACGATTTTGAGCGAGATGTATCATGGCTTGTCAGATATTTACTGTTGTTGTTTTTGGAATCAAAAAAAGCACCGGTTTTAATATCGTATAAAGTATATTGACCCATCGAGTTTTGGATTTTACTCATTTTTGTGGTAAAATCACTCAAGGTCTAAATAAATATACGTCTTTGAATCCATGGTTTTTTATCAGGTTTTCTGTTTTTCATTTTATGTTTGCTCGAGCCATAGAACTATCTTCTGTTTCGTCCGTTCATTCTCCCGAAACATAGATAAAAACAGTTTGTTCTTTGTTGTCTAGTGTGTCTATGTATGATTTGACGCTTCCATATGTGATTTCTTCATATTTTTGTTTGCTCATTCACATTGAAGAAACACCCATACACCAAAAAACGGCATCTGATCATTGCACGTAATCAGCAATTGCTTCAAAGTTTGTAAAATCTTGATGCAAAATCTCGGTTATTTTAGTATGTTGTATATCTATTGGATTTCTGTTTATCAAAAGAATTTCTGTTATATTATTATCTTCGAGACACTCAAGCAAAACTCATTTTCCTACCATTCAGGTTGATCATGTAATTGTAACTTTCATTTTTTTATAATTTATAAAAACATTCATTTAGGACTGTCTTGTTGTAGTTTAATAAACTTATTCTCACTATGTATAAATTTTGGATCTAATTGTTTTAGGAGTTTTGGGTCGTTTTGGTATAAACTTTGTTTTGCCTGATATGAAAGCAATCAAAGTCGGCTTATTCTACTATCTAGTGCTCATGTTCTTATTTTATATTTTTCTTGTATTTTTTTGATAAATTTTAATCATCGAAGATGGGCATTTCTTTCTTCATCAATCATTGAAGTACTTATATCGTTACACATGATATGTCACATTTCGTGGGCAATTGCATTGAGACACAAAGGTTGATAATTATGTTGTCTTGGTATGAATATTATATTGTCTGCAATGTCGTTTGTATGCTCATATCACAGTTGTTTCATTGTTGCTTCAAGTTGCTCTTCTGGTAGTGTTAAGGCACGTTGTTTTGTTCAACGTATATATTGCAATGGGTCGAATCATTCTATAACAAAAAAATTGATTGTATTTGTAGAGTGCTTTTCAAACTCTTTTATTAAAGATATTTTTTTTTCTCAAAAATCGAGAATCACATCGTTTTTAGATATTTTTATTGAGTATGTTTCTAATGGTTTTTCATTGGCAAGTGCCAATCATAACTCATCTTTTTTTTTGATAATCTCAGCTAATTCTTCTACAAGTATTTGTTTTGTTTTTTCCTCTATATTTTTCTTTCTTAATTTTGTTGCTATTTCCTTAACATTTACTGCTTGTTTTTTAATTTCCTCAAGATATACACTCATACTGCCTTTTTATGTTAGATAAAGTTATATCTCAGTATATCTTTTAATTAAAACTTTGCAAAAAAAACAAATAGTTTGAGTGCTAATTTGCTTCAAAATTTAGTACAATTCTTTTTGTACAAATGGAATTGCTGCCAATATAACAGCCTCGGTATAATATGATGTTCTATCAATAACTCATTTGGTAAGTATACCTACAGCTCACATACTTTGTTTGGAATTTGTATGTCCAAATACGATATCATCTGCTTCTCCTAGCTCTTTTCACTGATGTATGAGTTCTGATATTTTTGCAGGCAAGATGAATGTTGCAGTTTTTGCTTTTCATATCTTTTGCTTAGCATCTATGATGACTATCCAGGCAAAACATAGAAGTTCTCAGTCTTGTTCTTCCAATCATCACTCCAAACCTACATACAGGTCAGCTCATCATTTTTGGTATGCATTGTGTGCTCTATTGTAGGCTCATTGGTATGTTTCTGTGTCGGTCATGGGTTGGTCAGATACTCCAGAGGCAAAAGATTCTCAGACGACATTGAGAGTATGATCTGGGAACATATCTACAAGTCACTCACGGACAGCATTGATTTTGACGGGATTTTTGGAGGCGACGATGATTTGCATGATGATTGTGATAGATAAAATTATACTGTCAGTATATAGTTGTCTATTTTTTTTGCAATAATGAGTTTCTCTTTTTGTTGTTTGGTCATTTTCTTGATTTTATGTTCCCATGAAGATGCTTCACTTCTATTTGTACAAGATTTTTGTCGGACGAGGTGGACGGGGCGTCTAGCTTTTGTGTATTTTGCTCCTAGAGGAGAGGAGTTGTGTTCTTCTAGTCTTCTTTGTGTGTCTTTTGTGATTCCTGTATACAAAGTATTGTCTTTGCATCTGAGTATATAAACAAATCGCATTGTATAATTGATTAACATAAATGTTTTTTATATTTTTGTCCATAGTTGATCAAAAATGATTTTTTGTGCTTGTACGAAAACGGGGTTGTGTATTTCTATTCCTATGACTTCTTTTGCAAGTGAAATAAAATAAAAAGTATCATCTGTGATAATATGATCAGCACTAAATCATTCTAAATCTGACTCTTGTAGATATTTTACGTGGTTAATGTTTGTATTGAGTAGCTGTGCGTATTTTTTTGCTGTGTGGTTATTGGGTAATATCTCAAAAGACTTGATATTGTTTGTAATAAGGATGTTTGCTAGATCTTGTATTGTATAATGACTATGCTCTAGTGATTTTTGGGGGTTGTATACTGCTCTCAATGTAGTTGATTTTGCTATTTTTGTATAAATCAGTTGCATTGCAGTGGGTCAAGTATAGTGATGGATTCATGTAAATGTGTAATTGTTTATTTGTAATTTTGTGAGGTCAGATTGTATTTTGCGAAGATCTGTTTCTTTTTTTTCTATACATAATTTTTCTTGTTTGAGGAGAGATTCTAGTCAATCGTATCATAAAGATGAGTAAGTAAATCATCTTCATTTTTCTTTTTGAATGATAAATCACCTTTCGATCATAATTTTGAGAGTGTCGTATATTGTTGATCTTGGTTTTTGTAGGATTCTTGCTAGTGAACTGACAGAGCTGTCAGGGTACTTTGTACAAGATATGAAAATATCTTGCTCAAATGGGTTTAGTCACATGTTTGACAAAAAAGAATGTATAGATTCCATGACGACGAATTATACCGACATATAAAAGTAATTGAATGTTGACTTTTTGTTTTTATTGTGTATTTTATTTTCAGACACACATGATTACTCAATAAAGATTATATGTGTTTTGTATGTATTTGCAAGTATTTTTAATTTATTTTATCTGTATTCGCAAGTTTTTATTTTTTCTTTTTATAATAATGGACTATAATGATTTGACGCAACATGAGTTACAAGGATTAAAACATAGATATAATATTAGTGACGGACATTGTCATCAAAGTCAAAGTTTGGAACAGAAAAAGATAGTCGATATGTTGCCTCAGTTGTGGTATGAATCGGAGCGTCTCAAACAACATCAACTAGATGACTTATTTGTTGATACTTTCTTTACTCACCAAAATCAACGTGCTGCGCTTGAAACGCCAAGTATGTTGGTATATGCATCCTCTATTGCAATTGTAATCACCGCGAATTATATGATGAAACAGAAATATAGTGCAACGTTGATATCACCTTGTTTCGATAATTTGCCAGATATTTTCAAATGATTTAACATACCTTTGCAGTCTATCGAGGAAGAAAAATTCCATGATCCACTGTTGGTATATGACAACCTCGTTGCATAATGTCATACTGATTCTTTGTTTCTTGTTGATGTAAACAATCCAACCGGATTTTCTCTCATCAAGACAGGCAAAAAAGTCCGAGAAGAGATTATAAGATATTGTTTAGATTACGATAAGTTGTTGGTAGTTGATTTCTGTTTTGCTCCATTGTTACAATGTGATCAAGATTGTGAGGTATTTGATATTTATAGAATGTTTATTGATTCAAAAGTAAGGTATATTGCATATGAAGACACATGAAAAGTACGACCAATCCAAGATGCAAAAGTTGCTATTATAAAATGTAGCAATGATATATACAAAGATCTTCACGATATCAAAACGTCATATATTCTCAATGTTTCTCCGTTTATTTTGCGTTTTTTGATTGAGTATTTGCGTGTATCTGAGTCGACAAACTATTCTTGAGTCAAAAATATGATCGATACTCACAGAGCTTTGGTTGATACGTATTTGCAATGAACAATACTCGAACAGATACCAGCCCAAACCTACATTACTATTTCTTGGAATAGAATTCGTAATGGCGTCGTCAAAGCAACTGATTTGCATGCCTTTCTTGTTGACCGATGAGTGTATACTTTGCCATGAACCTACTTTTTTTGGGATAATCACGAAGCGTGAGAAGCCTTTATTCGTATCGCTTTGGCGAGAGATACCGATGTGTTTGAGCAATCAATGATTCACTTACAAAAGTGACTATTAAAATATGAATCTCTTTATCTTTAAATTACTATATTATTATGAAAAAACTTACCAGACCTACTTGATTATATGTACCGTTGTGTACGCCTATGTACAAATGAACGTTCGATAAAAGATCTTTTAAAAAGCTTATTCAAACATTAGAACCACATGTTGATGGCTATGTACCGTGCCTATCGTCATGAGAATGACATGAAATGTCTGTAGACTTACGAAAGTCAGTTTTGTCAGAAACTTTAAAACTCACACAAAAACCTGTGTATGTTTGAATCAAAAGAGATACTACCAAAGAAGTAATTGCATTGTTGCGTTTGGCAGAGGAGTTGTGAGCTACGTGAATTACTACACCAGTCTTGGCTCCAGATCAAACAGACATCTATGAATATATACAGACACTAGCGTCAGAAACTTTTTTGCCAATTATTATTTATAATACAGAGCAACAGCATATCGACAATATAGAATTGCTACAAAAAATAGATGCGTTGAAATCCATAGTTGCGATAAAAGATTCTAGTATGAATGATGTATTTTTTGAACAAATGATTGCTGCTAAACAAAAATGAGATTTAGATATGAGTGTTTTTCAATGAATGGAACATAAGCTCAAAACGTCATTGGATGCAGATTGATTTTTGATTTCACTTGCGAATGTTGAACCAGAGTTATGTAAGATGTTTTTACAACATGGGTGAGAAGAATTATTCGCAGTATTTGATGAAATTTTTCGAACGAATAACTTGTGAAAAAATTGGTATGTTACTCTAAAAGCAATGTTGATGATGAAATGAATATTCTCATCAGCAGAAGAAGTTAATCCTTTTATAACTCCTTAGTTTTTAATTTGTTATTACTTGCTTGATGAATCAAGAATATAAGAAAATAATGTATGATGCGTCTATCCATGTGTGACAGTTTTCTTTGGATGACGAGACGAGAATAAGATGTAAAAATTCTCAAGTTGCAATAGCTTCCAAAAAAGAATTGGTTCAATGTTTGTGAGATACGAACGTAATATGAGTTGTAAGTTATGTCGAAAATACCGAAGTTGATAATCTAATCTGGGAGACGCTATCAAGAAGCGATCAAGATGTTTTTTATCCATGGATGGATGTGTATCATACTATCAAACACATACAAAAAGTTCGCGATAGTGATACCTCTTTTAAAAGATTGTCTTTGGATATTGAAGATAGATACTGATGTTCGTCTACGGGTGCAAGCATGATAGCATGAGCTGTTTTGACCTGATGTTCTGAGGTACATACTCTTTATGAAGATATATTGGATACAAATTTTGTTGATGCAATACAAAAAACGTATGGAATTGTCATTACAAAACCACCGCTGTTGAAGAAAGAGTTGTTATATACAGGTGTAGACTTTGATACAAAAGATTGACGCCAGTTTGATCTTGAGAATTTGTATAATGTAGCTATGTCTCAGTACAGATCCAAAGGTATTGATTTGTTAGATAACTTATTTGCATTGAGGAGAAATTTACAAAGTAGTTATTCAGAATAAAGAAAAAGATATTCTTACTAAAAAAATAATCTCAACTGACACAATTGTCAGTTTTTTTATTTTTTTTGTTTTTCTTGTATTTTTATGATTGTTTCGTATACTATAGTGTATAATGCACAAATACATTAAGTATATAGTACCTCAACGCAGGCGTAGATTTTTTGAGAGCAAAGCTCATATTTGTTTCATTACTCTTATTCTAAATTTTTTTGGAATTGATACCGTTTTATTTTCGTTATAAACCACGAAATATGTTATTTAGTGAAAGTTGATTAAAACCATGATTATTAAAATCTTTGGAAGCCGCGTGATACACACAAGCAACCCCTATCCAAGAACAAGTACTAGCTCTTGCAGCTTCTGGTGTGAATATTGTATGACAATCTCAAACAGGAACAGGGAAAACTGCTGCATTTTTGTTGCCATTGCTCAACAATATTGATACAAATCTCAAAACATTACAAGGATTGATCCTTGTTCCAACTAGAGAATTAGCTACTCAGATTTGAGATGAAATAGAAAAACTTACACAATTTTATAGAGTGAGTTGTGTTTGTGTGTATGGATGAGCAAGTACATTTACACAAAAAAAACGTCTTCAAAAACGTCCAGCGATCATTGTTGCTACGCCATGAAGATTGATGGATTTTATGAATCAGTGAGTTATTAATGTCCGTACTGTAGAACATCTTATACTTGATGAAGTAGATAGAATGCTAGATATGGGATTTATTGCTGATATTGAAAAAATACGAAAAGAATTGCCATCTCTCAAACAAACATATACATTTTCTGCAACGATGAACGATAAAATGAAATCAATTATCGATAAACATGTGCCTAAATATGAATTTATCAAAGTTGGTGAAAGTGTCACTGTAGACAAGATTAATCATTCGTATCTTGCTGTAAGTCATGAGCATAAAATTTCAAATGTTTTGCATTTGATCGATGATCACAAAAAAGAAAAAATAGTTATTTTTACGCATACCAAAAGAAATACAAAAACGCTCCATGAAATACTTACCAAAGCTGGGCACAATACGTGATTGTTTAATGGAGGAATGTCTCAATGAAAAAGACAATGAACGCTCAATGCTTTCAAAGATTGAAAAGTTATGATCTTGGTTACAACTGATGTTGCTGCAAGATGACTCAATATGGACAATGTCTGATTAGTTATTAATTTTGAAGTTCCAAAAGATGCAAAAAGTTATGTTCATAGAATTTGAAGAACTGGTAGAGCAGGACAAGAATGAAAAGCAATTATGTTTATGTCTCCACTTGAGAAACCTCTTTTGCAAGAGATAGAAAGAGTTCATAAAACAAAAGTTGACACATCTGACCGCAAAGCTGTTACGGATAATGCTTGAGAATATACAAGTGTTCGTCTCGATAAGTCTACAGACAAATTTTGATGAAGATGATGAGCAGGATGAGGTTACTGATCTGGTTGATCAAGAGGGGCAGGATGAAGAAGTAGTAGTCCAAGAAGTGGTTCTTGATCAAGAAGTAGTGGTTGATCAAGAACTGGTGGTTGAAGTAGAACCGGTTGAGCTAGGGGAGATCGTCCTCGAGGTGAATCAAGATCTACGTGATACAAATCAGAATCGAAACCAAAAGACAGACATGATAAATCATGACCAAAAGCTTGGGAAAGTTCTTGATATGCTACTTGAGACAAAAAGAGAGAACGAAAATGATCAGATAGATCTTCAGCTAAAACATGAGAAAGACCAGCTAAATCATGAGAAAGACCAAGTAGACCATGAGCAAGATCATGATGAGCATGAGCAAGATCATGATGAGTATCGAGAGATTCTCGATCAAAAGATTCTGATCGTTGATATTCAAAATCAAATACGAGATCATCAAATACCAGATCATCTGATAGATCTTCAGATAGTAGGTCAAAATCAGAATGATGAAGACCGACCGGATGAAGACCAGCTTGATGAAGACCAACTTGATGATGAGCAAGATCTTCTAGTAGATCTAGCGGTTCTTGATCAAAACCTTCAAGAGGATGAGGATCAAAACGATAATATATTCAAAAGAAGACCTAAGTCTTCTTTTTTTATAGTGTATGTTTATATGCAACACAGACCAAATGTATATGACTACCTCAAAATATTTGCAATTGTGGTAATGATAATAGATCATATATGATTTTTTCTTTTCCCAGATTTGCTGTGGCTGAGAGTGATTTGAAGATGAGCTATGCCTATTTTTCTCTTTTTGGTATGATACAATAACTCATTTCATATCAAATCATCATTAGTCATCATTACTGTGTGATTACAAGTTCCGATTCTTATCTATGGATTTTTTTACTGATTAGATTTTCCGTTAATCCATATACTTCCCATGATTTTGTTGTCAAAATATATATGTTGATATTTCAAAAAAATTCAACTGACTTCCATGTGAGTTTGAGCTATGTCTCTACTTTTTTGTTGCATAATGAGCGTATATCTTCGAGAGTATATTGACTATGGAATAATGACTTTGGCAATAGCTGTCTCGGCTTATTTTGTTCGTCAGGATAAAGTTGCATGGATATATGTTGTGATAAGCTTTGCTTGGCTTATGTTGTTGCAACAGTGATTTTGATTTTCTAATGTACAATGGTATGTGTATGGTTTGTATATGCTTGTGGTTGGGTGATGTTTGTTTTTTTTAACAAAAAAAAACCTGTCTCTTCGTACCAAGACGTTTGTAGACAGGTGAGTTTTGTTTTTTTCTAGATATGCTTTGTATATTTATATAGGACATGTTGCTTTGTTATGAGCATATTGGTATCTAATAAATTAGTTTATAGTTTTTTTTGTATAGCTTTTTTTGCTTCAGCCAATACTAATTTGCGTGGTAAAATGGGCAATAGTGCAAGAAATATTTTATAATACAAAGAAAGTCAGCTTATTTTGACAAGTTTTCATGCCATCATAGCTTCATATTAATCTTGGGCAACAGTTTCAACTGAAACAGCCTGTGCAAATACAGCTGTATCTTCTAAATTTGCTACTAGTATTACGTTGTCTCCATATCTTGTCAATTAGATTGTTGTTACAAATACAGTAGATGTGATTGTAGTTTTAATAGGAATTTTTAATCTGAGTTAAGATATTTTCTTAGTGAAATAGCTACGCTAGTTTTACCATTTGCTGTGTTAGCTATAGCTGAATTATTGTTTTTACTGTAGATATTATTGATGAGTTCTCCTAATCAAAATAAAAAATTATTCCATATTTTATTGGGTAATTCTCTTATTGCCAGTGTTACAAATTTCTTTGTGTGGTATGCTTTAGTTTTTTGGACATTTTTGCAAACTGAGTCTTTGATTGCTAGTTCATTAATTTGATGATTTTTTGCAATCGCAAATATGTTGACAGCACTTCATTTTGGACACATAGTTGATCATTATCCCAAACATCGTGTTATTTTGTTGTCTACTATATGATCTTTTGTTGCTTATATAGTATGATCTTTTGTATATTTTAGTACTGATCCTCTAGTATTTACAGACATTTGATCATGGCAGTTATGGGTTCTTGTTTTGGTATTAATGACTGGAACTATAGTAGGAAATCTTCGTACTATTGCTTTATCTACTTCTGTTTCTCTTCTTTTACCTGTAGAGGATCATGCTCAAGCAAATGGAAAAATCTGAACAATGAATGGAATATGATTCACAATGACATCAGTGTTGAGTGGTTTGGTTATAGGATATTTGTGAATGTGATGGGCAATAGTATGAGCAACAATAGTTATGGTATGTGCTATTTTGCATCTTCTAACTTTTTCTCTTCCAGAAAAACTACATTCGCTACAAAAACATGAAGATGTGCCTGTGCCTACAGAAAGTGTAAAACTTAATATCAAAGAAACGATTGCTACTATTAATCAAATTCCAGGTCTTTTTGCATTGATTTTTTTTACCACGTTCAATAACTTTTTGTGAGGAGTGTTTATGGCTCTGATGGATCCCTACTGATTGCTTATGGTTTCCGTGCAAACGTGGGGGTTGATGTTTGGTGTATTTAGTTTGTCTTTAATTGCATGATGATTATATATTTCAAAAAAATGACTTTGAAAAAACCCGCTTAAAACATTATTTATAGTCGATATTATATGTTGGACAACTTCTATATGGTTTACTATCCAACCTTCAATTGTCTTATTGTGCGCTGGTATGTTTGTGCGGATGTTTTTTAGTCCTTTTGCAGAAGCAGCAGAAAGTACAGTTTTACAAAAAGTTGTTCCATACGATAAGCAAGGGAGAGTTTTTGGTATTGCACAGAGTATTGAATCAATGGCGATGCCTATTACAACATTATTTATTGGTCCAATTACTCAATTGTTTTTTATACCATTTATGACTGATTGATTAGGTGCGCAGACTATTTGACATCGATTTGGTACTGGTGATGGTCGTGGTATGGCTCTTGTGTTTATTATTGCATGAATTATATGACTTATTGTTACTCTTTTGGCATTTAGATCCAAATACTATACTATATTGACCACAAGTTATATGAAAAAACAAGATGTTTAGTTTGAAGTGTCTATTATTTTTTTATTGGTAATTTTCTAATAGTAGTTGCACTATTCATGAGTGCAAGACAGTTTTCTCATGCATTGGTTATTGTTACTTTTTTGTCAGCTTTTTTGTATCTTTTGACAAGACTATCCAAAGCTTCCATAGCAGAAAAATCCATAACTTTTGCGTGCTGTAGATCAAGAACTATATTTTTTGGGTCTGACTGGACATCAAAGAGAGATTTGAAGTTTTCTATCGATCCGAAGAATATAAGTCAGTGTATATTGTATGTTTTCTGATCTTTTTGTTCCGATGATGTCATACTAATCGCTTTCCCTTTTTCCCGTGCAAAAATCAATGCAGCCAATAATACTCACAAAATAACAGCAGTTGCGAGATCAAAGAAAATAGTAACAAAACTTACAACTGCTATCACAGCGATATCTTTGGTCGGTACTTTTCCTTTGTATTTGAGAGTTTCTCGTTCAAAGGTGGAAATAACTACCATAAACATCAATCACACGAGACTTGCAAGTGGTATTGCGTTGACTACAGGTGCTGCAAAGAGCAAGAAGAAGAGGAGTGCACAGGCAGCTACCAGACCAGATAGTTTGGTTCTTCATCCTGATTTGATGTTGATGATGGATTGTCAAATCATTGCATCTCATCACATTCCTCACAAAAATCAGTTAAGTACATTTGCAGCTCATTGTGCTATGTATTCTTTGTTCATTTTTCATTTGGTGTCTGTCATATCATCTAGTACTTTGAGTGTCAATGTTGCTTCTGTGAGTCACACAAGTGCAGCTACAAGCGCATAAGGGAATATAATACGTAATGTTTCTCGATTTCGTGGTATATTCGGTATTCCAAAGCTTGGTAATGATCATGAAAGTGCTTCTCAAGCGAAGTCTTGTACAGTTCTCAAGGCATAGATGTCAAAGTATGACAAAACTACTGAGACGATTGTGATTGATCAAATAGCTACCAACGTAGAAGGAATTGCTTTTGTTATTTTTGGGAATCGTTGAATGATTCACATAGTAATCAATACAAATAATCACATTATTCACAAATCGATCAACGGCAACCGTGTCTGTTGCATTGTTTCTATTCAGTTGATAATGACTGTTTCTTTGACCATAAATTGATCGAATTGCGCCAAGAAAATTACTATCGCAAGTCAGTTAAGAAATCACAAAACCACAGAATAAGGAATGATACTTGTGTATTTTCAGGTCTTAAAAAATCCTAATACAAGTTGGATAACTCAAATCAATACAACAGTTGCAAAAAGATAATCCAGACTGTATTGTGCGACCAGAGGAGCTATCACGATGGCGATTGCTGCTGTCGATGAACTTATCATTCATGGTCTTCATGTGAGCAATGCTGCAACTATACCGATCACTATAGCAGTTTGTAGACTGATGAGTGGACTAACTCATGCAACAAATGCGAATGCTACAGCTTCTGGTATAAGGGCTAATGCAACAGTTATTCATGATAAAATGTCATCTTTGATTTGTTTTTTCTTTTTGGGAAATCAGGCAAATAGTCGTTTTAACATTGAGGACAAAAATAAGTAGTAAAATAACTTTTTAAAGAAACATACACACAAGACGCTGTCAGTCTTCCGACTAACAGCGTCTAATTATGAGTTGTATTATGTTTTTAGAGTATAGAAACATTGTGTGTTTGCAAATGCAAAACAAACTGTTACGTAAAGAATAACTAACTATTGCAAGATATAAAAAATCTATTGAATCTTTCTTAGCGATTCTCCAATCTTTTGAAGACTTTCTTGTATCTGATTTGAAAACCCAGTTTTTTCTCTATTAAAGGACTCTGAGAATGCATCGTATGTTGATCAATCTACAAGTGTGAATAGCTTGAGAATAGCAAAAAATGTCTCAGGCTCACAGTGATTGCGTATAGCATGAGATCTGATATTATTTGCTATTATTTCAATATCTTTTGTGTCTCATGTACTTGAGAAGATATTTAGCATTAAGTCCTGATCTACAATAGCTATTACTCGTCGTATTTCTCTGCGAGAGTATCACATTGTTTCCATTATATTGTAGATCATTGCCTTGGATACCTCATGTTGTAAGTCATTGTTCCCTAATGTATTTAGAGCATATCCCTTTCCTATATCATGAAGAACGATACAAAGTCTCATGATTTCGTGACTAATTCATGATCATTTTGGGAAAAGTTCTTGTTGTTTCTCATCAGATAATGTTGCGAATATTTTCTCATAATTTTTCAAAACAGAGAGTGTATGTTCTCATAAAATATTGTTTTTCTCATCAACTCATGTTTCTTGATCAAAGTGTTGTTTAAAGAAATTATTCTCTTTGAAGATATTCATAATTAGTTTTGCATTATCTTCTGGGTTATCGAGACTAATTGTGAGAGCTTCTTTGACTGTTTTTATATGGTCTATATTTTTTTCTATCCATTGCGTACTTTCTTGGTTAAATATATCAGGAATACTTACTTTGGTTGGTGGATTGAGTAATAGTTTTTTGTTTTTTTCAACGAAGCTATCAGTTGTAAGAATATCTTCTCATGATTCGTTAAATACTTTTTTATACGATCACATACGAATGATCTCAAAAAACAATCTTTCACAGTACTGCGTGTCAGTATGTTTATTTTTTTTGGTAATAAAGCTATCAATACGTTGTCGTCAAACACTATGTCTGATTTCATATTCATCTTTATGAGATAAATAGAAACCTCTTGATTCGTCAATAAATTGAGAGCAACTTACTTCGTATGAGCTAGATACAGAGAGCGGATTATATCATTCTATTAGTGATGGATCATTGAAGTTTTCTATATGTTTTTCTTTTTTTTGTTTTGAATATGTTCTATGTAAGTCTTGATGATCTTTGATAACAATTTGTAGATCACCAAATTTATTGCTTATATGTTCTCATAATATTTTTTGAGGTGTAGTGTCATTATCTCATGCTTCAATGATTCAAAAATCCGTCCCATAGTAAGTTTCATCATAAGTGCTATTTTTTCAATTGATCTCTGGTGCACAAATTCAGTTTGTCGAATAAGAAGAAAGATACTCTGATGTGACTCATTTCATAATGTCTCACTCAGAGAGAATAAATTCTCAATTGATTATTGCCTGATTATTTGCATTTGCAATAGCATTATTTGATAGTTCTAGCAGATGCGAGAAACTTTTGACTCAATACGGTTTGAGCATTCGTTTTGCTATAGTCTCGCTTGGTTTTTTTTGAGGAGAACAGTACAATGCATCAAAAACTTGCTGATATGTGATTCAAATATTTTCAATTGTTATTTCTTGTATTGGTTTATACGCAAGACAACTAGTAATAAGTATTGTCTCACAAAATTTAATAAAAAGAAAAAAATAATACTTTTCTGACTGAGTTAATGTCTCGATCCCTTTTGTTCTGATAATCTCGGTCAACTCGTCTCATTCATCAATGATTGCTACAATATCTTTTATATTTTCAGGAGAGGAGTTTATCAGTGTTTTGAGAGAATCAACATAGAAAATTTCTCTTACTTTTTCATAGTCATCTTTGTTTTTAAGTACAGAAAGAATATGACACCTTGAATTTCAGGTACCTTCAATTTTTCTATCAAACACCTCTTTTGAGTTTGTATGTTGAAAAATACAATTCACTTCAAAAACAGGAAATGAGTTGTACCTAAAATAATCCGTAATGGATATTATAATGTTTTTTGCATTGGGGTTATTGTGAAGTTGTTGGATAAGATTTTGTTTTATTGCTTGTATCTCTGGAGATGTGTTTTCATAAAGCACTTTGGCAATATCAATAATATTAGTAATATGATCAATGTTGTTGCGCATAGATTCTGCTACTAGTTCTAGATATGGCAATTTAGAATCTCGTTTGCCAGCTTTTATATGGTCAGCAAAAAAACTAACATCAACTCATGTATCTATTATTTTTGTTCTAAGAGTAATTGCTGATTCATAAAAATCAGGATATACGTCTTTGATAAATACTCGTATTTCTTCTAAGTATATTCATAATATTTTTCAATATTCTCATTCAGTTCAGCGTCAATCTCAACCTCATTGAGAATTCAATGTTTTTCCTATATTATCTAACCCTCTATATATGATTTCATGGTTCATCTTTTGAGTATACCTTAAGCTATCTGTATATTTCTCTAATTCAATTCTTTGAACATTTGTCTTTTCCAAAAAAAGAGTTTTACATCAAATATTTAACAACACCGTATCAAGAATAAAATGACTATATCGTTCTTCAATATTCTCGATTTGTCTTGATTTCATAAAGCTTTGTATTCATTGTTTTGTGCTTCTTGTCATAAGTACTTGTTTTAGGACAGTGTCTGATAGTGTGTTTATTCGTTCCATTCATGAGCTATTATACAGTTCTTCTATATCAGAAAAGTAAACTATAGAATAATTTAATGAATTCTCTTGCTGCATATCTGATCTTAGAATTATATTTTTGAAATCAATATACTTTTCATGGTTATCCAAAAACAGTCAAAATAGTAGTGAAATGTTTTTTTTATGATGTTCTCAAAAAAATGAGTACTTAGTTAATAAGTTTGTATTAGTAGACATACTATCAACAAATCATGGGAAAAAGTCATTCATAACAGTCGCTATTTGATCATCATCTAAGTTTTTTTCATCTCAAGCTAGATAAATATCATTTATTTGTTTTAAATATGTTCAAATGTATACGTTTTTGGATGTATTATCATTTCATCATATTAATATACAGCTAAGTGATTTTATGTTTTTATATTTTATATATTTATCAAAAGTCTCAAGAATAACTGGATGTACTTTTTCTAGACCACTAACGCTTAAATTATAATAAGGGTATCATTCAAAAGATAGTTGTGTATTATCTAGAGATAGAAGACTCTTTATGATATTAGGATCTTTTTCACATAGTCATTGGATTAGTGCAAGTTCTGATCTGGTTTTGACTACTCATTTTTCGATAAGGAGTCTGACTGACTGATTATTTCATGCCTTAAAAATATTGCTATAAAAATAATACAACTGACTTCTTACTGAATCAAATGCTATTTTTTGGTTTTCTTCATCACTGATAAAAATACAATCTTCATCTGCTTTGAGTGACTTTATAGCATCAATTGTTTGTTGATTGAGCTGGTTTTCTATAATTAAACTGCTGAATGTTTTTACTGAATCATATGAGCTAAAATATGTATATGCTTTTTTTCATAATCCTTCTATAGTCATATCTAATATTTGATATGGTGTGTTATCGTCTTCGATTTCATCAAATATTGTTATTATCTCTACTATTGTGCCAATTCACTTTTCCGTAATTACTGAGGAATCTCAAGTACTTATTATTTTTTTGAATAACAATATTTGTTCTTGTGTCTCGAACGATTCAATTGCATCGTTTATCTTTGTCTCTATTTTTTTGTTTGTTTTATTAGTAGCAAGGTTTATATCCAAGGTTGTTTTATAATTTGGGAATTTTTCATTCATGACTTTAATGAGATAGTTAAATTATAATTTTTATACGTCATAAATTTTTCTTATTGATTTTTTATAGTAGAAGAAATCTTACTATCTATTTATATTTTCCAACACGCTAATTAGACTTTCCCATTGGTTGTTTGGTGTTACCGCAAAGAGTGTTAGTATTTTTTCTCTTATGTCTTTTCAGTCTGTACCATATGCTAGTTGATCTCTGACTTTTGCATTTACAAACTGTGTATCGTTGTTTTGAGTTTTATGTACTCTTTTCATTATTTTTTGAGCATAGCTTTCAAAACTACTGTTTGTGGTTTTTTTCTTCGGAAGAAGTTTATATATTCTCTTTCATACAATAAGAAGATTTTTACGTTTTTCGTCAAACGCTAATGAATCTTTTATATTATCTGGTGTTTTTTCTAAATCAGCAGAATAGTCATAAAGTCATCACATATTTTTTGGTCTAGTGAGAATTCTTTCCATATCTTTGTACTCGCTACCATCTCTTATATAAGCTATAATCTCATCAGATAGCCTTTTGGTAAATTTATCTACTTGATTGTTTGAAACATAAGGAAATAAAATCTCATTGAGCATATGTTGATACTCGTGATTATAAGTACTCAATGAATTAGGTCAGACCATTATCGGAATTTGACTACAAAGAGTCTGCATCTTAAATCCTCATACCCTCTCTGATGTTTCTTTATCATTGTTTAGCTCATGGATGGCTTGAACAGTTTGAAGTGGTGCAGTCAAGATTAATCATAACGGACAGGATACGAGTGAACAGCTATTTGTGTCATTTAGTTTTTGTAAATGTCTATTAGTTTGGAATTGGTTTCTAAATTCTGATTTCTGTGTTGTTAAATTAGTATAAACCAATCAAGCAATATCATTTTTATATTGTTTCTGCTCTTTGTATGCAGTAGAGGATATATCTGATAGTCTTTTTATTTTGCTAATTATTGAAGTAATATCGTCGTATGACATATATTTTGTATGCGGTTTTATTTTTTTCAATATTTCTCATATGTCTATTATATGCTCAGAATGTTCATATGTCACTTGAGTATGTATTTCTTGAATACAATTAATAAAACTCATAGTACGATCAATTATTTTCTTTTGTATGTCTCTACGTACTTCATCTACTTTATTTCGTTGAACTTTTGATATACTAATATCCTTTTTTAATGCTTTGGATAATAAAATTTCTCAATAATCGTAGTCATAGAAAAGAGGTTCTATAAGGCTTCCATTAATTGAACTTGAAAGAGTGTTTTCTAGTTCTAGAACTTTTTTTCTAAATGTGCTCAAAGACTTAGTTCCCAAATTTTCTCCTTCAAAAATCAAATGATAGTATTTGAATAATATAGGTGTTTGGTTGTCCCTTTTTTGATAGTCTCCTAAAAAAGCAGTCTGTTTTACTTCATAAACAATATCTAAATATTTTTTCATTTTATCTAGTCCATTATTTGTGTCATCAAATTTTATTCATGCCATAATAAAAAAATCACATGCTAGTACTAGTATCTCAGCATCAATTTCTTCATTATATCTTATATTTTTTAAGAAATTCTTGTAACTAATATTTAGCCAATTTTCACTACAATAATTATCCCATAGATATATATTGCAGAGGGTAGTGAATGTGTCATATGTTAATTCTTTATGACTATCGAAAAGTAATGAAACTTTAGAAAGCAATTGTTCTATTTTACTGTTGTTTGTTCCTTTTGAGAGTTCTTTTTCTCATAATTGGCTAAGAAATTCTTCAACGTTGAATGTTGGATGGTTTTTTTTTAAGCTAGCAATTGTATGTTTAATTCATGAATTAGCATTTATGTCAGTTGTATTGTTTTTTGTTTTTTCTCAGCCGGAAGACCACAATCTCATTACTTTTTAAGAAACTAAATGCTTGTTTTTACTATTATATCCATGTTGTATAATAAAAACAAATTTCGTCAGTTTTTTTGTTTCAATAAAATAGATCATCTGTTTATATACTAAGTTTTTTGCAATTATTTCATGATTTGTTTATTATTAAACTAACTTATTTTATTTTATTTTGGCTATGAAGAATATTTCTTCTCGTTCTAAAGAATTTGTTACACTTGTTCCTCAAGAGCATACTAACTTTAACGAAATCGACTATGAATTGCTGATAAAGTATCTCACACAGTATCACACCAAGAATTCATTGCTACTCGATCAAAAGACCTTGATTGATCATTATGCAAACTTTCTAAAAGAGTGTACCATTGACCCATCACTCAAAAAAACTCTAGAATCAATAAAATGATCTCCTGATATAGAACAAACGATCAATAATCAATGAGAGAAATCCTTAATTCATTGGTTATCAGAACTTATATCAAACGCTGTTGATGCTTGTTGAGATTCTCGCGATAGTGTATGAAGATTTGGGCAAGGATGAATGCAGATTTGGTGACTTATGAATCAAAAACCATGAGCAACTGTCGTCTATACTAGCAAAAATGAATGACAAGAACCAATGCGAGTCAAAATGGAAACAAAAGACGGTAAGAAACTGATTTCATCAGGAACAAGTAGAAAAGAATGATATGATCCAAAAAATGAAAATACTACTTATTTCAAGGAAAGAGTCTGAACAACATGTCAGATAAATATACCAGAAGAGCATTCTCTCACTCAAGAAGAGCAGTCAGCATTTGTTTGATATCTTGAAGAAAAATATAAATATAGCAAAATACCTATCCTCATAAGGCAATGATGAAAAAAATCAATAATATGAAAGAAAAGTACCCAACATATAGATGAAAAAGATAAAGAAAAAAAAGTCATTGTTGATATTTGACCTACTGGTATAAGAATACGAGATCAATGATCAGGGATGGATGCACAAACAATAGCAACAGCACTTCTTTTGCCAAAATCTAGCGCAGGAAAAAATGATCCATCACATGACCCTCAAGAGACAACAATGGTTACAGTTGATAAACATCACTGAACTTCTTGACATCTTGTCACCAAATATATCAATGGAAACTTTCA
Source organism: uncultured Candidatus Peribacteria bacterium (assembly GCA_964526045.1). GTDB lineage: Bacteria > Patescibacteriota > Gracilibacteria > Absconditabacterales > Absconditicoccaceae > CAZGIF01. The sequence continues at coordinate 60,699 of CAZGIF010000007.1, forward strand.
CTTCCCAACTAGCACATGTGACTTTGTTGTAGGGAATACTGTGATTAGTAGTTTGGATTTTTCTATGATGACATGATCTATTCGTCAATGAATTATCCTACCAGCTGCGATATCTCTGACCGAAGACAAAAAGAATATTTCCCTCACACCATTTTTGTATCAATGCCGACACAAACTCCTTGCGGATTGTCTAGAGCTAAAAGACCTCAGTCAAAAAAAACAACAATGTGAATTTCTCTTGCGTTCGTTAGATATTCTAGCACAGAGACAATCTCCACCTATACCTCTTGCTATTAACAAACTTCAAGATTTGATTTCTCCTCTTTTGGACGATCTCCGCAACCATTGAGTAACAGTTTTTCCTCACAATGAAGAGATCTATGATAGCTTATGATCTGATAGCAAGAAAGACTGTCTTATGCTTCCTGCATCATGTATAGGTGTTTGGAACATTTCAAATATCCCCGCAATGCTTCCACATGCAACAAAACTTGATATACACTATCAGCTTGAAAATCCGTCAGTCTCATTTTTTCGTTATCCATTTGATCCTGCATCTCAAGCATGACAACGTGGATATATCTATATCAAGGATAGAAAAGATAAGGTTATTGCTGTATGCGTAGACAGTAATGCAAATCTTGACGATCTCCAAACTCGTACCATTCTCAATATTGCAATCAATCTCAATGTATCGTATGAGACACCAGGATCGACTGTCTCGTATGGTAAAATTGGTGAAAAAAAGAAAGAACAAGAAAAAGCGCAAGAACAAGAAAAAGCGCAAGAACAAGAAAAAGCGCAAGAAAATTGAAACAATACTTCATTGTGAGACAACGATAGACCGTCTCAAAGCATACAGCCAAAAGTTGTACATCGTCTTACACAAGAAAGACTCAATAGCATAATAAACAATACTATTATTACTGACGAAAAACTTAATAATATTGTTGAACAAAAAAAAGAAATTCTCCTAACTCGTTCACGAGATACAGAATTGACGGATGATCACGTAGCATTTATGTTGTGGAGTGGTTTTCACGACATTTCATCTATCTATATTTCTATTCAAAAGCAATATTGTGATGCTATCAAAAGCATGGATAATACTCAAAAAAAAGCATTAATCCATGCAAGTACAATAGTTGCATCGCAACCAGATCTCAATACTATCATACCACACATAATTGATGTGGTTTCTTCTGACACAAACTGATCACTTTGTGCGATGATTGATGAATTGCCACGTCATAGTGATGCCATCCTACTTGCAAAGATGAAATCACTCAAAGATGACCCATCCAAACAACAAGAATATACGAATATGGCATGGAAATGCCCTCATCTTTGGGCAATTTGCGAAGAAGCAAAAACATTTAATGAACGCAGAAAAGATTTTTCAATCCGTATGCTCAAAAACAAATCAGGGCATCGAAATATGATTTATGATCCAAAAAACAATGAAAATCTATATTGTCTAGATACTACTCTCGAAAGATTCAATAAAGTACACAAATTTGAGAACTGAAATCTCTTAATATCAGATAGAAATAAAGGAAATGAGGTATATTGGATATATAATCCTGAGACAAAAACTAGAGAGAAAATGAATATTGATTGATATGGAGAATATGATAAAATATTGTTTCAATCATTTTATGGTTGAAATATGTTAATAAAAGTAGATGATAAAGGAAAAAAATCACTATGTATATATAATCCTGAGACAAAGGGTAGTGAAAAAATACTTATTGATTGATTTGAAGAATTTGATGAAATATGATATGAAAAAAAGCTTTTGAATTGAGATCTATTAATATGTACAAAAAATAAAGGAAAAAAATCACTATGTATATATAATCCTGAGACAAAGGGTAGTGAAAA
>CAZGIF010000007.1:62682-103482 GCA_964526045.1 uncultured Candidatus Peribacteria bacterium
AAAGCTTTTGAATTGAGATCTATTAATATGTACAAAAAATAAAGGAAAAAAATCATTATATATATATAACCCTGAGGCAAAGGGTAGTGAAAAAGTAATTATTGATTGATATGGAGAATTTGATGAAATATTATGTGAAGAAAATCCTTCAGATTGAACCCTATTAATAACTGAATGGAAGGAAGGAAAAAACTCATTAAATGTATATAATATTGAGACAAAAAGTAGTGAAGAAGTTGATTGATATACAAAGCTTCTGCGAATGAATATATTTGTAACCGGTTTCAATAATAATCTATTGTTAACAGGGTCTAATCCATGAGAAGACTCATCAATTCAGGTTTTTGATCCTACTAACAATACGAGTAATTTTATTTTATTTGAATGAAATACAAGATTTTCTTCTATCGATAAGACTATTATATTTTCAGATTCACTATGTCTTTTTGATGTATCAATCTGATCTAGAGACATAAATTTCGTTTATAACTTCAATACACAAGAGTCAATAAACCTCTCCGATAATCAAGAATTCAATCTACTCCTTCCAGGATTTCTTGCTTCTCCTGACACAAAGTTTCTCAGAACGAAACAAACAATCCCACAATGAACTTCAGATTCATTTTCCCTTTCTGCATTGCTCTATAGTCAGCAATCTTCAGATAGAGAAGATAGCAATACAATGAAAAACGCCATAAGAAGAATATTAGTATGAGTTTTATCATCTCAAAACACACATCAAGAAAAAATTAGCCAGTATAGAAATACTTCTCAGCAATCATCTGAATGAAAAATTAATCTTTCACTCTTTCAAAATGCTATCAGAACAACAACTGGCGGTCAGTGAGATATTTGGTTGAGAGAGTGGACGCAAAATAGTTTGGATGCTCAAAAAAACAAAACTGACCATATTGATCGAGACTTCTTTGTTGACGAAAATCAACATTTTGTTGCACAGTTGACTGATCACGCGGGTATGAGTCCAGATGTAGTCTTTGATAAACTTCTCACTATCGGTGATAGTTCCAAAAGATGAGAAAAAAAGACTGATTGACAGATAGGAATGTTTGGTGTTTGATTTTTTTCTGCTTTTACTGAGACGTGTAAACAAGTACGCGTCAAGACGACAAAAGATTGAACAACAACAACGCTTATTATGACTCCAAAACACAATAATGCAACGAAATCACCACTCTGACGAGATGATATTGATATTGTTACTGATATTGAAACGGATTCATGAATGCCAGATGGGACAGTTATGCAAAGAATAGATACAGCACAAGGACTCAATGCAAATATTGAAGCAATCGTAGCATCAGACAAACTCAAAACGTATACAAACGCTATTCAGTGAACAGAGATTGCCTGTACTATGGGAGAAAAGAAAGAAACACTTACCAATGCAAAAAATATGTATACTGATAAAGAGTACACTTTCTATGCATGACATAAACCATGACGAACACAACATTGATTATATATTTGATGATCTCATGACTTGATCCATACATATCCAAAGTGGATGCAAGATATCATAACAAGAGAAAAAATTGTCGTTGATATCCCGCCTCACTACCAACTCAATAGAGCAAGAAATGCTATCAATGACAGTGCTGACCGACAAAAGATCCAGTCACAAACATTTTCTCATCTCTCTCGTTATTGTATTGAAGAAGTTTTTGCTGGTAATCAAACAATTCCAGCAATCCCTAAAGACTTTTTTTCTTTTGATTTTCATTATTTAAAAGCATTTGACTCTAACCCTAGTATACAAAAAGCAAAAAACCTAGCAGAAAAAATTAATAATGGAGAAACTATTACTCATTCTGAAATCAATCGGTTATCTGAAAATGACAATCATTTGATGTATTATCTTTGCTATATTAAAGTTTTTGGAGATAAGTCCAAAGAAGGTATTAGTCTACTTGATATACAGAAAAATAAAAATGATACATCATTCCTTGAAAAACGAAAGGACAAATTACAATGAAAGTTTGCTGATTGGTTGACGTACGACACAAAAAGAAGTGAACAAACAGCCAAAGATCAAAATGATACATATAGTATTGTTGAAAATCTATGAGAGAGTCTCTGACAATCAGAAGAAAAGATCAATATTCTACAAAAAGCGATCAATGAGAATATGACAATTTTAAATAAGGCATATAACAGTAATGTAACCTCTGAGTTTTATCAACCGACAGATAAAAAGCATTCGACTCTAGCAAGATACTATTGAGACAAAACAAAAGTTCAACGAAACATCAACAAATTTAAAAAAAACTGATATTTTGCTGATGTATTTAGTTATGAAGACCCGTCATTATTTGAGAAGTTTCTTAACACCCTTACTCACGAGTATGGACACCACCTAGAAAATGTATCTGATAGCTCTGCTGTCACACATAATACATGATCATGAGATACATTTGAAACGAAACAAAGAGAAGTGCTGCAGGTTTTGTATCAAGTGAGAAGAGGAGTGTAAGTAATATCAGTTTTTATAATATATTCTTTTCATATGGAGCATGGTCCATATTTACAAAGAAGCTCAAGAAACTACCTTGGTGATATTCTTACAAGTTTCTTACAAGTATATCCTTTTAGTACTACTAAAAGATCAATTTATTGATCTTGGAATGAGATGCAAAAGTCTACTCTTGAAAAATTAGAGGGTGGTAATTGTCATACTTTAAATATCTTAATTAAGGAGATATTGGTAAATAATGGATTTACTTGTGATTTTATTTGAACTAATCTTGATGAAACTTATGGATATGATGTGCATAGTGCATTACTAGTTGACAACAAACGAATAGTCGACCCGTGATTACCAATACCGTTTATTATTGATATTTCCAAAGACGAAATACATACTATCAATATAACAGAACATATAATTAAACAATATTCTATTGTAAGAATGGATAATAATCTGAATGTTACTATTCGTTCATGTATACATTGAGAACGAAAGTCAAAAAAAGAAATAACGTTTATCTTAGAAAAAGTTTTGGATTGAAATACTATATTATCATTTCATTTGAAACATCAAAAAGAGGAAATTTATAGAGTTTTATCACTTTGGCAGATAGATTATCAAAGTGATGAGATTTATATGTACTTACATGAAAATGGTTTGCATGATATGTAAATAAATCTTATCAAGTAAGAAAAGGAGATAAAAAATAATCACTGACCCTAAAACCCCGTCTGCACCTCCACCATTTTTGCATACTTTCATCATAAGGCGATCAATTCATCGTGTGTTCATGATTCGATAATCTGCGATCAAACCCCACCCCCCAGAGGGTCCCCCCTCCCCACGACGGGGAGGATATCATCGTAAGTAATTTTATCGATATACAAAATCCTATCTGCATGTTTGACGGTCTGCAACCTATGTGCAATGATCACCACCGTTCTATCTTTGAAAAGTTCTTGCATTGCTTGACCGACGAGTTCTTCACTCACGGAGTCAAGTGCTGACGTTGGCTCATCTAGTAAGATAATTTTGGGGTTTTTGAGCATAATTTTAGCAATAGCGAGACGTTGGCGTTGTCATCATGAAAGACGAACACCACGTTCACCGATCTCAGTATCCAAGCCGCTTGGGAGATCATAGACAAATTGGCATTGGGATTTTTCCAAAACGTCATGTAGGGACGAATATCATTCACCCGTTTCATTCGATTGGTTATTTGGGCGATCAGTGATCGCCCCTACGACGCCATACAGCAAATTTTCTCTCACCGTCCCATCAAAAACACTCGGTTCTTGGGTCAAGTAGCCAATATGATTGTATCGATCAAGAAGATTGCATTCTTCTCTATCCTGTTTGTCAACAAAGACTTTCCCTCACTGAGGAAACAAATGTCATGCGATGAGCTTGATCAAGGTTGACTTACCTCAGCCAGAAGGTCAGACAAGTGCTATTATATTTCATCATGGGATGACGAGAGAAAAGTCAGTAATAATCGGTTTCTCAGGATCATAACCAAAACGAACATTTTCAAATGATATCGTGCTCTGTGTCAGGACGATATTTTTTCCTGTATCAAAATCACGGTGGGGAGCAATGTCATCCAAAGTGTCGATCAATTTGCTTATATCCACCCGTTGTTCGATCCAACTACGCGCACGATAGCTCATCTTGCCGATCTCCGCTACTGCCATCGTCCCCATACTCACGACCAAGACCATATCTGCAAAGCTCATCGATCCAGCTATAATCTGCGCCCCAGTCCACAGCATCGTCCCGACAAACCCGAGCATCAAGAAAAACTCTGCCCCATCATAAGAAATCCCTTGTCGGCGTTTTTCGTGTGCTTTATGAAATCTCAAAGTATCCATAATGTTTTTAATTTTATTTAACTCATACGCAATTTTGTTATTTTGCAAAATTTCTATTCTTGCTTGGAGCCACTTGATAGATTGTCTACCCATTTGTGTATAGGCTTCTTTGGCGAGCTTGCGATGGCGCAGTTGAGGACCAGAAAAGAACGATACCCAACAGACCACCAACCCAAGAATGACAGCAATCCCTGCAAGCATCCATCGTCCTTGTTTGATAAGCACAATCAAAAAAAGTGAAAAAAAGATCACTGACTTGAATCCCTCGCCCACGATGTCGATGGTCATAAAGAGTCGTTTGTCTGTTCCGCTCGTAAATAAGGAAATCATTTTTCCTGTGCCAACTTTTTCGTATTGATTGTGATCGCTATGGATGATACGAGGTAAGACAGCAGAAAAAATCGCATGATGCATATAGCTAAACTCATGAAATACGAAGGGCTTTCGTATCGTTACAATTAATACCTTGATCACAATCAATCCAGCAACCACTGCCATCCGCCACCAAAAAAGGTCGGGCGTATTGTTTTCTATTGCTCAAACAGCATATTGAATCGTATATAAAATACCTGCACTGATTACTCAGAGTGTCCCGTCATGAAGTGAAATATGAGCACACGACTTTCGGACTGTACGAAGTGGGGCAAGATAGGTACGAAAATGATGAGAAAAAATACTTTTCATATGGTAATGACTAGGGAATATAAAACAATGACTATTGTGTGAGATACTTGATACGTAACTTTGGAATTTCGCTCACTAAAATCCTGTCTGCACCTCCACCATTTTGGCGTACTTTCATCATAACGCGATCAACTCTTGATGTGTTCCTTCTTCTGCAATTTCAGAAGCACCCGTTAGGGGGTTGGGTGTGATATACAAGATTCTATCTGCATGCTTGACCGTCTGCAACCTATGGGCAATGATCACCACAGTTCTATCCTTAAACAATTCTTGCATCGCTTGACCGACGAGTTCTTCACTCACGGAGTCAAGTGCTGACGTTGGCTCATCTAGTAAGATAATTTTGGGGTTTTTGAGCATAATTTTAGCAATAGCGAGACGTTGGCGTTGTCATCAGGAAAGACGCACACCACGTTCACCGATTTCTGTATCCAGACCATTTGGGAGATCGTAGACAAATTGACATTGGGATTTTTGGAGGATGTCGTGTAAAACCCCACCCCCCAGAGGGTCCCCCCTCCCCACAACGGGGAGGATATTAGCGGAGTTTTTTTCTTTTTCCGTTTCTTTAGAAAAAGATTGGGAATTGAATGTCCCTCCCGTTATGGGAGGGGTAGGGGTGGGTTTTTGATCACCCACTCCATACAGCAGATTCTCCCTCACCGTCCCATCAAACACACTTGGTTCTTGGGTGAGGTAGCCGATATGATGATAATATGTTTGCAACGAAACAGATGATAACTTTTGCCCATCAACGATAATGTCGCCACTATCAGGCATCATATATCCAGCGATCAGTTTCATCAAGGTCGTTTTCCCTCAACCAGACGGTCACACGAGAGCAGTAATCGATCATCAAGCGAGACGAGCATCAAAGTCAGTAAATATCTTTTTCCCATCATCATAGCCAAAAGAAACTTTTTCAAAAACGATTGATCACTGTGTAAAAAGAAATTCTTTTCATCAAATCATTCATGCATTTTCTTTGATTCCATCAAAATGATCTCGTAATTTTTGGACTGTTGCAAAGTTAAAGGAAAATTCTTTGAAATATTCTATGGATTCCGTCAGTGCATTTTCCAACAATCACAATAAGAGCAGAATCCCAATAAAATCAGCAATTGTTCATTGTCATTGGATAACCGCATAGCCAATAGTCAAACATCATAAAATTTTGAGAACATGAATCAGCACGATCGGCGTATTGACTATAAAAAAGAGATACTTTTGCTCTCACCTATTACAATCAGTCGACGCATCAGCATAGCTATCCAAAATACCAATTTCCCTCTGCTGCTTCCCACTATGGGCAATTTCAAACTTTGACATAATCATTTTTACTAATTGAGAATTGTAGCTATTCTGGTTGTCAATTCTCTCTTTCCTATGAGTAATGACATATTGATTGATCCATGCAGTGAGGAGATGAAGAAGGACAAATAATCACAAAAAACCAAGAGCATACCAACCATTTGTCGACCAAAAAACATACAACACATACAAAAAAATCACACTGACACGAACACCTGTATGAATTCCAAAGACGATAAGATCAGTTCGTGTATGAAATCAGCTTTCTATCAACGAAATCCGCATTCCCGTCCCATACTTTTCAACCTGTGTATTATCGAGAGCAAAAAACTTTGTCATAAAGACACGGTGCATGCTCCTAATATCAGTCCGATAGCGATTGACCCAATGCCAATACTTCATGATATACAATCCAATGAAATAGATGATAATAATCCCGATATACACAGCCAATATCATAAAAAAATCGTCAGAGCTTTGGTTTTCTATTGTTTTCGTTATCTGCTGAAAAGTCCAAACAGATACAAGTCCAAAAAGAGAAACCCACAGAGCATACACAATACTTTGTATCGCCATGATAGGGTTTTCCATGACGGGAAGAAAAAATCTTTTAAAGGTGTCCATGAGGAAAATTTTTTAGTAAAGGAAATGATTATTGTGAGAGTCTTCACTGTACTGCTGCATGATCGCTAAGCTCATGAACAATAGTTTTGGTTGTTGAAATTTTCTTATCTTTTGGGATACAAATATAATCAAGAGTTTTTCAGGTTGGTAGATGTGAAATATAAGGGGAAATGTCATAACTTGTCATCCATTTTTTGCCTAAACGATCAAAGCATTCGCTCTTATCCATATTCAGATCTCATACAATCATACAGTCAGTGGCAATTTTTTTAATGATTGGTCGGGATTTTTCTCTGCTTGATTCGTATTTGCTCATATGTACATGTACAACCGTGCCTATTGATATAAAAGATGTTTTGACACACAAACGAGGTCGCCTATCTAGTCCTAAAACAATAGGAAGGCTAAATATTGTATTTTTGGGTTTTTCACATCCAAAGTAACCTAATCCAAACACATGAGAATTTTGTGAAATACCTCATTTGCCATAATCTATAGCTTCATCCCGTACAGGAACAAAATAAGAATGTTGGTGAGGTGATTTTTGCTTTAGTATTTCATACCAAGATTCTGATAGTTCTTGCACAAAAATATAATCACTGACTGGAAGTATGTCTCGAATAGGGATTGTATTCTGTGCAAGATTTCTCGTTGTAACCTTAATCATTTTAAGTACGAAAAAGTTAAAGAACATGCTCCCTTTTATTCCCTTTCTGCCAAAATAAACCATCTTGCTTCTCGTTGTTCAATATCTGTAGCGAGTGATGCAAGCTCTTTACCAAGATCTTTGATGTCGTCATGGGACAGTGTTGCATCTTGAAATAGTTCGTTAATTTCTTCTTTACGGGTTTCTGCCTGATGAATTTGTTGTCAAAGCTCTTTAAATTCACGCTGTTCGTTGTAAGATAATTTTTTGGGTGCTGGCGAAAACTCTACGTCAGGTTCAATATTTTTTGTTTTTGATTCAAGTTCTTTTTTATCTTTTGCGTTTTTAGAATTACCATTTTCATTCATTTGTTGTCTGTATGTACTGTAGTTTCACCATATAAGATCTATCTCTCATTGCCCACGAAACACCAAAAGACGATCGACCAACGTATCCATAAAAAACCTATCATGAGAAATAATGAGCAGACACCCTTTGTACGCAAGCAAAAAATCTTCAAGAATCGTAATGGTATCAAGATCGAGATCGTTTGTCGGTTCATCAAGGATCAAGAAATTTGGGTTTTTCATCAGAGTTAACATCAGATGAAGACGTCTTTTTTCTCAACCACTGAGACTCGAAACTACGGATTGTTGCTGTTGAGGAGAAAATAAAAAACGTTCAAGCATATGATGAGCGGGGATTTTTGTTTGATCTCCAACGATTGCAAACTCTGCATGTTCTCTTACATAATCCAATATCTTTGTATCAACGTCAGGAATGACTTGTTTTTGATGATAGTATCAAATTTGTACTGAAGGTGCGGCTTGAATCGTTCAGCTATCAGGATCGTTTATTCCTGCAATCAAGTCAACAAAACTTGATTTTCCTACACCATTTTTACCAACTATCCCCAGACGTTCTCCATTCATAAAATCATGAGAAAAGTTTTTTACAATACTCATTTCGCCATATGATTTACTGATATTTTTGATTTTAAGAACTTTGTCTCCTAGTTTCTTCATACTGACATCCAAAGACAATTTTTGGCGTATTTCATTCAGTCACATTTTTTTTTCTCCAAAAGTTTCTTCTAGTTTTTCGAATCTTGCTTCTCTTTCGACTGATTTGCTTTGTCTTCCTCTTGGTGCTTTGCGAACTCGAGCTTGTTCAGCTTTATATTTTTGTTTCATTTTGTGTACATGAACTGCTTCAAGCGCATCGCGCTCTGCTTTTTTGACCAAATACAAAGAATAATTACCTGAAAAACATTGTAAGTTTCATCTATCGAGTTCATATATGTCCGTACAGACACGTTCGAGAAAATAACGGTCGTGTGTTACAATCAACAGTGTAATATCTCTTTTTTTGAGGTCTTTTTCGAGCCACTCAATCATATCAAGATCTAGATGATTTGTTGGTTCATCAAGAATTAACATATCTGGATCACCAACAAGTGTTTTTGCTAGAGCAATACGTTTTACCTCTCACCCAGAAAGAGATCCGACAGTTTGTTCGAGCAAATGACTAAGTTGAAGATATCAGATCATGCTTTGCACACGGATAGTGTGATCTCGTGCATTTTTTTCTTCAATCTGGTTTTGTAAATCAATCAGCACTTTTGCATCAACTCACTCACGTTGACTTGCTTCGTGATACTCGTGGATAAGAGAGCCAAGAGGATCGTTATATCTATACAATGCTTCTTCTACTAGCATGTCTTCTGGTGCATCAAACGTCTGATCAAGAAATTGTACATTGATTGAAGGGTGAAATGCAAACGTTCAATCTGTGGGCTCTATGTCTCCTTTGAGAATAGATAATAAGGTTGTTTTTCATGCTCAATTTTTTGCAACAAGTGCAACTTTTTGTCCTTTGATGATAGTACAACTTACATCAGACAGCACGTCTTTGTTGGTAAATGATTTGAACAGATTTTGGATATGAAGATAGAGCATGAAGAGAGAAGTAATCAAAAACAATACAAAAATAATTAGCATCACAATAGTGAGAATAGGGTAGGAAAGCAAGTAGTGGTTTGGGAGAGTGGGAAATATTAAAATTGATTATTGAAATTTATGAAAAGAATTGATGATATTTGACATATTTTTTTTTTATATTATAATACATTTAGAGGTTTTATTTATTATTTAATTAAATTATGGGTATTGATAAAGAATATATTTATCATTATACAAAAATAGAAAATCTTGAAAAAATAATTACTAGCTGAGAAGTAACTGCGAAAACTAGTTGATTAAATTTCAACGATGAATCATTTTTTGTTGACTCTGCACCAGTAATTTTAAAATCAAAGGAAGAATTATCTCAGTTATTGTGAGATAAAAGTTATATCGTTTGACTACCTAGCCCTAAATCTTGGTCCGATCAAAATATATGGAAAACGTTAAAACGAAAAATTAGCTCTAAAAGTTATACTAATAATATTCCAATAAGTTCTATAATTAGAATACAAATCAAATCTTCTGATTCTTGATTTGTAAGAGATCATGATTCTCTCTATAATAGAAGTTATTCTACTGATCCTTATGATAAGGAGGGTGATGAAAGAATTATTGAGTACTACAATTCCTGAGTTAATTTACAACAAAAGAATAAACGAGAAAGGTATAAAACTCCTGAAGTTTGGCTAGAATGAAAAGTCGATATTTCAAAACGCCAAGTGGAGGTTCGAAACCCTGAATTGAAGACTCGAGAATTACTTAAAGATACTAATAAAAAGTTAATATCAAGATTGTGAATAAACTTAGATAATATTGAAGAGATTCCACATATATAGTTTTTTGATAGAGACGTTACAATCAAGACGTGTAGTATTAAAAAATTATAAATTTATAATAAAAGAGCAAAATATTTGATCAACTAATACCTAACTACGATGTTTATTTCTTTCTTCAAGCTATGTCTTTTATCAACAAATTGAAACAAAATATATTTCCTGCTCAAAAGGCAAAAAATATAGCAGCAAAGTTTGATGACACTGAAGGGTTGTTATCAGTGGATAAAAAATCACTGTTTAATCTTGAGAAATTTTCGGTTGATGAGTTGTTAGATTTGAGTGTTCGTATAAGAAATATTGATTGAGTATCTAATACTACTTTAAATGAAATTATTTGACTATTAGAAAATGGTTGAGAAGAAGATTTGGCTATGATGTTTTCATGGGTTTTTCCTTACCTAAAGAAAGCATTTGAAATTAACCCAAAAAAAACTGCTGATTATATAAATAATAAAGATTTATTAAAAGAAGTTGGCTTTCAAAGTGATGATCACTTTCCAAAGTATGAATATTGAAAATATGAAAAGTTCAAGAGTAAGATTACAGTTGATAACAAAGCTATTGCATTCGCTAACTTTCATTGAATTTCTTTTGAGCAGATCATAAATATTTTATGAGGCACTGTCCTTTTTGAAAAGATAGATGATTGTATTGTTGATATTTCAATAAATGATACAAATGAGATTATGATTCATGGAAAATGAGATAGTGACTTATTTGAAGTTGCTAGAAAAATCAATGTATACTCAAAGATTATCGAGTATTCATGAATACGTATGAGTGATAATTCTAAGTGAAAATGAATTTGATTAAAGATAATGTACAGTCAAATAGTTGAAGCAAATAAATTATGATATAATATATATTTTATTTCAGGAGTATGAAAGTTTTGATCTGAATTTAATTGATATTATTCATGGGCAAGATATTGATTTGAAATGAGACATAGTCAACAAAAATTTATTGATCTTTGTAAAAGTAGTTGAAATGAAAAGATTGCTCAATGTACATCTCTTATTGATTTGATGTCTTTGGAGGAGTGAAGGAAATTGTGGAAGGAAAAGTGATTCGGATTCGCATGATTTTTTGATACTTCTAAGGGTTCGAGATCCTATGAGTATTTTATGAATTATTATAATCAGTCTATATCTCCTGATAGTTCAAGTGTATAATTTTACACAAAAACAATATCATAAATAAAAAAAAACTCACCAACGGTGAGTTTTTCCAATTTCTTTTAAACAAACTTCCAATTTATCTACAATCTAGAACAACACGATAACGAGGTGTTCAGTCAGCTAATCTTTTGATTGCTTTGTTGATATCTGCTATCTTGTATTGTTCTACCATAGGTTTGAGGTTGTGTCTTGCTACAAATTCTATCATTTTGCGAGTTGTTCCGATATTTCATACTGGAGAACCTCAGACAGATTTTTGTCACATAATCATTCAAAATCCGTTAACTGCAATGTCTCATTGAGCTCATACACTGTGCAGTTTTCCTTTTGGAGCCAGAAGTTGCATATACGAATTTCGATCCAGTGGAACATTTACCGTACTCAAGATCATATCAAATGTTCATGCAAGTCCTTCAAAAGCCTGAGGATTGTTTTTTGTCGCAACAAAGTGATGTGCTCATAGCTCTTTTGCTTCTTGTTCTTTGTCAGGCGTTGTTGAAAAAGCTGTTACTTCACATCCTCGCGCATTAGCAAAAAGAATTGCCATGTGTCATAGTCAACCGATTCAAATGATTCATACTTTATCAGTTGGTTTGATATTGTTGATCACAAAAGGCGTAAATACAGTTGCTCCTCAACAGAATAATGGTCAAGCAGAGCTTGCGTCAATGTTTTCAGGTAGTGCAAATGTCCATTTATCTTGCACACGAACCTTGTTTGCAAATCACCCATGTCTTCAAACGATAGTTCATTCTCATTTGTTACAAAGGTTTTGGTCTCAAGAGACGCATTGATCGCAAACATGACATGATCCAGAAAATCGTCAAACTCATACTTTTTGTCAAATCTCTAGATGTTTTACTCATTTTCACATACTCTCTACTGTTCAGATAATTTCATGTCAGGGTACAAACGGATATTGCGTCATACCTCGTTCATTGTTGATCATACTCAAATCACTATGGCAAATACCACAAAATTCAACAGCTATATCAACTTGATCATATCAAATGTCTCACAATTCATAGTCAAATTTTTCTAATTGTCATCATGCTTTTTGGGCTGCATATGCATGTACAGTTGTCATGTTGTTATTTATGATAATATAAAACAATACTTATTATCTCTATAAATAACTTTATTTGCAAGAGGCTTTTCAATCTATCACTGGACAAAAAAACTTTCATCATTGACTACAGACTCAATATGTGTCAGTATTTGTTTTTTTCATAATGATTTACTTACCGATGCCAAAAAAATTGAGACTGACGGTTTTCAGAGTTGTGCGCAGAAGTGTTTGAGGTATGAAGCGTGTTTGCTGATTATTGATTGTTTTTGTTTGTCTGTTTTTGTTATAATTATACTGATATTAATATCATTTTCGACAAGTGTTTCCAAAAAAACTCCATCATGTTTGGTGAGTGGGATTGTTCAGTCTATGAGGACATATGTCATACGCAAAGCTGTATTTCATGTCAAGAAATCTTGTAATGTATTCATTCGCTCAATTCTGTCTTCTTTGCTTTTTTTGGCATAACCATATCAGGGCACATCAACGAGGTGTCGTTCTTCATTAATCAAAAAATAATTGATTGTTTGTGTCTTTCACGGTTTGGAAGATGTTTTTGCTAATCCTTTTTTTTCTACCAACATGTTGATGAGTGAAGATTTTCACACATTTGATCTTCATACGAACACAACTGCTGGTAATGTATGTTTTTGTGTATCAGCCAGAGATACAAAACTTGAGACAAATGATGCTGAGGTTACGTTCATTATACGATGGTTATAAAATGTATACTTCACTTTATAGAATATGTATGTATTTGCTAGAGATGATTTTTTTGTTTTTTGTGTCGTATGCCGCCTAAAACAAATCTCTCATTATGAGAATACCTATCGAACGTTGTAATTGTTTATAATGACACTATAATCTTTTTACAGTCGTTTTATTTTCTAGCAGCAAATGCTAATGTTCAAAAAAATGTATCAGTCATTTTTGGGTGCGTCTTTGTGAGAGAAAGTGTACATAGTAGCTAGAATTGTTTTTGGCTTGGTGTTTGCATTCATGTTTGGCTTGTGAAAGTTGGTATGATGAGTACCTATGCGAGAGTCTGTTTGATCGGTTATGGTTGTTTTTGGAATAGAGGAGTACCATGCAGTATTTTGATTTTTTGCAGCTCTTGCAGAAGTAGTTGGTTGATTATTGCTTGCTGTTTGATTTTTTGCTAGGTTTGCTGCATCAAGTCTTTTGATAACAATGATAGTCGCATTTTTGGCTCATATGTGAGATGCCTTGCCCCAAGCAATGCAGTGAGTACCAGATATACTACCAGTTATCTTTTGAGTTGTGTCATTGGTGTTTTTGATCTGATGAGCAAGAAGAGGATCAATTGATTTTATCTGTTGTGGTTGATCTTGTACTAGATGAGTTGATGTCAACTATCCATATGGAAAAGATGTAGAAATAATTGAATAAATCATTATATGTTTTTGGATATTGTTTTTACTTCTATATCTTTATATGTCTTCTTCAAGATTAGATTCTTCTGTATCAATCAAACATGTGATTTACAAATGGACTCGTCGAGAATTTTGGCCATGGTGGTTGTTTTATATACCTGTATATGTGTACCGACTATTTCTTGCTATTCGTGCAAGAAATATAGTCTACTTTACTGCAGCAAATCCTTGAATACAACATGGTTGATTTGTGTGATATAGTAAGCGAGATATTTTACAGAAATTTGATCAAAGCTCTATACCAAAGACCAAATATCTTGATATTGTGTCATCAGATGCTAGCAACAAAAAAGATCTACTGACGACGATCAAAGAACGAATGGATAGTGAATGATTGCAATTCCCTATTATTATCAAGCCAGACCAGTGACGTAGATGACAATGAGTTCGCAAAATACAATCACTACAAGAAGCTACTGAGTATGTCGTTCAATTAGGTCAGCCTTGTTTGTTACAAGAGTTTAGTGAATACAAAGAAGAATTTGCAGTTGTGTATTATCGTTATCCTGATGCCAAAATGTGATATGTTTGATGAGTAACTCAAAAATCTTTCTTTGATATAGTTGGAGACTGAGTGAAGACGGTTGAAGAACTTGTCGCAGAACATCCAAGATGACCTTTGTATAAAAATGTCTTGTATGAAGCTAATACAAAGAATCGACAAAAAGTATTAGGTCAGTGAGAAGTTTTTAGACTTATGCCTGTGTGAAGCCACTCAAGATGAACTATTTTTGAAGATATATCTCATAAGATTTCTCCTGAGCTAGATGCAACCATTGATTCACTTGCTAAGCAAATTCCAGATGCGTATTTTTGACGCTTTGATATCAAAGCTGAGAATTTTGAGGCTCTAGAGAAGTGATATGTTCATATTATGGAATTTAATTGAACAGAAGCTGAACCTGTGCATATGTATGATCCTCAAAATAGTTTGTTTGATGCATATGCTATCATGTTTGCTCACCGATACCGTATGTATACAATTGCAATCAAAAACAATGAAAACTGATTTGCATATGCATCTCGAAAAGAAATATATGCAAATGTTAGAAAAATAATGTAAACACCTTTTTATTATATACTTTTTTGCCAATGTTATATGATCGTGTACAAAACCAAATGCGTAATGTTTTCTCTTTGTTTTGAAATAAATATAAGCCCTCTACTTTGGAATACCTTTTGCGACCAGATAGAATTATTGAAACATCAATTATGATACAAAAAGATGATGGATCTGTGCAATCATACCAAGCATACAGATCTCAACATGATTGTATTAGAGGTCCATACAAATGAGGTTTAAGGTTTCATCAAGATGTTTCTCGTGATGAAGTTATGGCACTTTCTGCATGGATGAGTATCAAGACTGCAGTAGTTGGATTGCCGCTTTGATGAGGAAAATGATGAATAATTGTAAACCCAAAAGAGCTTTCACAAACAGAGTTAGAGCAATTATCGAGATGATTTGTCCAAAAAATGTTTGATAATATATGACCAGATGTTGATGTTCCTGCACCTGACGTCAATACAAACTGACAAATTATGTCATGGATGGTTGATGAATATAGTAAACTTGCATGACGTCGAACTCCGTGAGTATTTACATGAAAGCCTTTGTCTATATGATGAAGTCAATGAAGAACACAAGCAACGTCTTTGTGATGATTATTTGTTCTTCGTCATTATCTTTCAAAAAATAATGATTCGCTTTCTTGAAAGACTATTGCAATTCAATGAGCGTGAAATGTATGACTTCATTTTGCTCTTTTGGCTCAAAAAGATTGAGCAAAAATTGTTGCGATTAGTGACTCTCGTGGATGAATCTACAATAAAAATTGACTATTTGTTGATGCAATTGCTGATCTTAAAGAACAAAAAAAATCTGTAACTGACTATCATGACGGTACAAAAATAGACGATGATGCTCTGTTTGCTTTGGATGTTGATATTCTTGTTCCTGCTGCATTAGAGAATGTTATTACAGATAAAAATGCATGAGATGTCAAAGCTCCAATCATATTAGAACTTGCAAATTGACCATTAACTGCGGAAGCTGATTCGTTTTTTGCCAAAAATAACATAGCTGTTTTGCCAGATGTTTTGGCAAATGCTTGATGAGTGACAGTGAGTTATTTTGAGCAAGTACAAAACAATATGAATTACTATCGAGACGAAAAAGAAGTAAATGAAAAGCTAGAAAAAATAATGACTGAAGCAACTGATGATGTTCTTGAAGCACAAAAAACATATAATGTTGATATGAGATCTGGTGCATATGTTGTTGCTATGCAAAAAATGCTTGATGCATACGCTGTTAGAAAATAAACACTCTTTGTTGTTGTCTATTCTAGATTTACTAATTTGAAAATAAAATAAAAATCATCACATCCATTTAGGTCAGTGATGGTTTTTTTTATTACTTTAGATTTGCAAAATTTTGTTTGAGAGTTTATATTTTACCAAAAGCTTTGGCTATTGCGTAAATAACTGGAATATAAACGAGTGACTTTCATATACAACATGCAATAATGAATAGTAGAATATGTTGTTTTTTGCGGACAATTCTTACTGTAATGATATCAGGAATTATACTTCGTGTACAGAATATAGCTAATACAAAGAGAGTATATTGGTTTGTTGCTTTTTTGAGGTTTTTTGTTGACCATTCTTTTATGTTTTTGAATAATGAACTTTTGCTTTCTGGTTTGTTATTGGGTAGTTTAGTTTTTGTTGTAAATATCTTTTTATGGATGAAATTATTTATGTCAAGTATCCATTTTTCAATATACGTATCTAAGTGCCAAAGAATTATGTTTCCTACGACAGATGCTCATGTTCAAATACCTGCTATGATGAGCCGATTCACGTTTTGTTTGATCAATGTTGTAGATATTCAATATGTAATAGGTATAAGCCATGGAACAAATATTGCTATGATAGCACTAATTATTAAAGAGAAAATAAGGAAGATCATTTACTTAGCTTGAATAAAACTGTGTTTTTTGATGAGATCGGCTAATGTGTCTGCAAATACGTTATCGATTCAGAGTGCTAACTGATAAAGTCTATTTATGCTTACGTGATGTTTTCCTGTTTTGAGAATAGATGCAAATGTTTCAATATTCATTGTTTTTTTCTTTTTTCTGATAATTTGTTTTATAATTTCTTCGATATATCATTTTTGTAAAAGAGATGGTGTATAGAGACTTTCTAGTAAGGCGAGCTCTAAACATGCTATATGATACATTTGTCATCATATTGTTATTTTTTGGATGTGTTTGAAAAAAGATGGTCGTAATTTTCTATGTTTGGCATTATATGTCTTAAAGACAAGTTTTTTGTCGAGTATGACTACCTCCATTGCATTTTTGTCTCTACAATAAATCTCTATTTCATCAGGAATATTGTAGTTTTGCATACCTAGTTCAAGTCATTTGATTCATCAAATATATCGAGCAATTCAACATGATTCTTTGCAATGTTTTTTGAGACTAGGTCGATAAAATAGTGATGTAATCTCTTGTTCTTCGTATTCTTTTTCAGGATTTTTGACCAAAATCATGTCTTTCTTGATACTTACTAAGTGTCATTTTTTTTTGAGATAATAAATCATCTTATATGCTTTTGAATCTGTGTATTTTTCATCCAATATATTGTGGACAATGTTTTTGAGTTTATTGATGTCGAGGGTTCTTCATCTAAATGTTCTCAATTTCTTCACAACAATGTTAAAATAGGTTTCTGTCATGGTGGCTTTATGGTGGTGTTAAATCGATATTTATTTCTAATGATGTTTCTAGTGTTTTTCTAATAGTTCTTCTAGTGTTTTTTTAAAGATTTATCTTGATATGTTGTGTATACTCACAATGAGTCGTGATTTCAAGTGTATTGTTACGTATTTATTTTGTGTATAATTCTCAAAAAAGCATACCTACACTTTATATAGTGCGTATGGTCAACGTTTGTTTTGTGAAATCGCTTGCAAATCGATAGAACTTCGGTAATTTGAACTTAACATTGTTTTTTTTATTATGTAAAGCAGATTGTGTACTATGGCAGGTATGAAACAAATTAAATGAAAAATCAAATCAGTTGGAAACATAAAAAAGATGACAAGAGCTTTGGAAGTTGTCTCAACGGTTAAGCTTCAAAAAGTCAAAAAAGAAACAGAGCAGTATAGAGATTTTTTGGTAGAATTTCTTAAGATTGCTCAAGTTATTAATACAAAAGTTGATTTATTCGCAAAAGAAGATATTCAGACTGAATGAAAAACTTTGTTAGTTGTTTTGTCGACAGATAAGTGATTGTGCTGATCTATCAATGCAAAGTTGTTTAAGTCTATACACGCAACATACAAACTAACTAAAGAGACGGTTGATATTTATGCTGTATGAAAAAAGGCACAACAATATTTTGCTAGAGAATGATACAATGTCATAGGGACAATGACGAACAAAGAAACAGACGCTCCGTGAGATATGTCAGGTGTCTTTTCTTTGTTGCAACATGGAATTGAGGATGAAAGATATACTTCAATTGCAATTTGCTTTAATTATTTTCGTAATCCTATCAGCCAGATTCCAGTCGAATTACAACTTATGCCACTAGATAAAAAAACTATTTCACAGTTTTTGAAACAAATTGGTGATATTGATCTAGAGTCATATATGACAGAAAACTTAGAGAAAAAAGATTTGATGCTTGAGCCGTCTGCTTGATTCCTCAGAAAAGAATTTCAAAGTCAGTTTATGGAGCACCTCGTATACGGAGCATTGTTGCAAAACAAAGCAGGTGAGTTCGCTTCTCGTATGATCGCTATGAAAAGCGCAAAAGATAATGCATGAGAAATTATCGACAAATTGACTTTGCAATATAATAAGGCTCGTCAATGAGCAATTACGCAAGAGATTTCTGAGATCGTAAGTGCAAAAATCGCACTAGAAGACTAATTTTTTACTACTTTCTTTTTCTATATGAAACGTCTCATCCCATATTTTATGTTTGGTTTGTTGCTTTGTGTTTGAGTAACATTTGCAAATACTTGAGAAGTTGCAGATGGAATCTATACAGGATCCTTGGTTACTACTTGATCAACTTGATCACAAATTGCTACGACTACTTCTACTTCTGCTACATGATCTACCCAAACTACTTCTACATCGACTCAATCAGATGATGTATATGTGATATTACAAAACCATTTAGAAACACAGAAAAAAAACGTTGATGAACTTATCAAAGAACAACAAACTTTGTTAGAAAATTCACAGTCTCAAACAATGGATCGTTTGTGAAATAATCAATGATATTCGTTGTTGCGTTGTATGGATATCAAAGACATTTCTGACTTGGATCGAAGTATACCTGTGGCGACTATCAAAGAAGCTGTTGTTAATGATTATATTGCTTTGAGTACAAAGATTCATGAACTTAAAGTGAAACATACTTTACAATTAGATGCAAGTGTATCTCAATCTTCAAAAGATAGCGCTGTCGAGTCTCTTCACCTTCAAATAGCTAATTTTTGAGAAAATTACAAGAAAACTATCGTACAACTTGCTCAAAAAACACAAGATCGTTTTGCATCAAATATTTTGCAACTAGATACGTTTATTAATGAAAACAAAGATTTTATAGCTCGTGTGTGATGACACAAGCAAAAAATAGAATGAATAGTTTCTTCTTATGAGACTCTTCAACAGTCTTTGCGTTCATCTCGTTTGTTGTATGGATTCACGTTTAGAGAAGTTGCAGAAAGTAAACAACTTATGAAACAAAGATTGTCAGAATGATTCTGAGAACTTTTGGATGCACGTATACAAAACTACTCTAATAAATACTCAGCTATCTTACCATTTACAGATAGACTCAAAGGTAAAAAGGAGAACTTGATGTTGCAATTTGCGGATGAGTATGAAAAACGATTTGATTTAGCTGCGTGAAAATTTTTGGAAGAAAGTGCAACAACATTGTTAGATACATCTGTAAATGCTATTCGTACAAATTATTATACAAAAGATGATACAATTGCTTGTGACGTTTTGCAAGTACTTTCAGATCAAGAGATTAAGCTCTTGGATTCATTAGAATGACAAATTAATGCTTTATGATCGTGAGTTACAATAACTTCGTGAACACAAGATGCAATTACAATACAAAGAAAAGAACGAAAGGAAAAATATTTGTCTGACTTGAGTGCTTTTTATAAACAAGCATCTACGTCATTGCTTCAAGAGTTTGAAAATTATGTTGATAGTGAACTAAAACTCTATCTCAAACTTGTAGGGTATGAAATCGAGTCGTTGTGAATTCTTAATCAATACAATGAACAATATCGATGAACTGAGGATCCAACTGCCAAAGAAACTCTAAAAAATGAAACAATTATACCATTAGCTTTAAATCTAGCTAAACAAACAATTCACACACAAACATTTGCTCGTTGCAAAAAGATTTTGAGTGCTATGGGATATACTGCATCTATACAAAATGATTTCACATTAGAAGATGCACCTGAATCTCCTAAAAAAAACACAACTGTCTCATCATCTCAACCACAAGATACTAATATCCAAAAAGCAGTCCAAAGTTATATACAAGCTTTAGAAACTAAATATCCAGAAGAAGAACAAAGAAAAGCAGCAATAACTACAATGTTAGAAGATATTACAAAGTCTCTTACTGAAGATACATTATCTGCTGATCAAAAGTCTGTCTATATAGGATTATACAAAGCTCTCCAAGAACGTCTCTAATATTTATATTATTTTTCTTATGTATCAAAAAAAATGATTCACGCTAATAGAGCTTTTGATTGCAATGACTATCTTTGTTATTGTAATTACTCTAGTGATTCAATTTTTTTTGCAGATGGTGCAAGTGAAGCGTTGATTAGAAGGAAAGCAATATTTGATAGAAAATAGTTACTATCTCTTGGAAACTATTCAAATTCAAATGAAAAACTACACAATAGATTATGAAGAGTATTTTAATAGAAGATCTGTTTGATGTGATTCTCAACCAAATACTGATTTACAAAATTTTGTTCGAGATGTATGATCAAATTGATATTGTGATAGATTTACTGCATATGGTAACCAAAATAGTATTTGATGAGGTGTTGCTACAAACCACGAGCTGTATTATTGTAGTAGTTCCTTGCTTGGTAATGAACTTACTCCAGTTCCAATAATTAGTTCTATCACTAATCTTAGATCTGGGAAATGATGTTTTGAAGATTTGAGTTTGTTGGGTGCGAGTGATTGAAAAAAATCTTTTTGACAATATGCAAATCAGTTTTTTGATGTAAATCAAGATGTGGATACAGTGACATGATCATATAATGATTGAGATGATGAACCCATAGGTATGTGACCAGTTGCATTAGGAAACGCGACGTGAGTACAAGAATTATATCTTGTTTCTCAAAACAAACAAAATAGATTTTTCTTGAGAAGGGCTTTGGTTGAGTCTTGAGATTATAATCAAAATTGAACGGTTTGAGATATTGATTCTGAAAATTTGTATACACTACAAATGCTAAAACTCAAAGGATATGACATTTGAAGTGATCATGATTTGATCAATCCTAACAATTCTTGATTGTATGATGGACAAATTGATACTCGAGCTTGTGATGTTGTGCAAGGATTCTTTTGTACGTGAATATCACCATGAAGTTTTTATGCTAATTATAATTTACCAGCTGATCAAGACGATTGATGGTTACAATTATTCTCAAAAACAATTACTATACCTTATCGAAATATCGAAGTCTTTCCAAATAAAGATCCCTCATTGGCTCGAGGAGAAGATGATATGCAAATTAGTCCTTATATGACAATATCATTTCAAAGCAAGTTGTATGGTGATTGATGGTTTAAAACAATATGAGCAAGGTCAATTGATGCATACACTGTGTCATTACAAACATCCTTTGCGATCAATTCATTTTACGGTAAATAAAAAATAAGATAGAAAAATCAAATAGAAAAAATAAATAAAAAAAAACACAGCGTAGCTGTGTTTTTTTGTTTCTATTCGATAAGCCTCATTCTGTCTAAGTACTGCTATGTATCTAGCCCTGCTTATAGCAGGATCATGCGCTACCTCCGCATAACGAAGTAAGCTTGCACCAGGTATGGTTTACCACTTGTACAAGGTCTCTTGTACTAAGGAAATGTATCATACGAATATGAATCATTACGTTGCACCTTTCTCCTAATTGTAGGATAGTTTTCGTCTCTGTGGCACTTTCATTTGCCCACGTGTGTGGAGTTCCAATAGCTGTTAGCTATTACCTTTTATATAGTGTGAGGACTTTCCTCCCTGCAAAAGCAAGGTCGCAGTCTGAATAGAAACCAATACTATTTATGATAGATCTTTTTTCATTTTCTCTAATCATCACAAAAAGAAATCTTTGAATTTATTATTTGATCAAGACGTCTCCTGACTTTTTTCAGGATTTTTTTGTGATTCTGAGATACTTGGCGTTTGCCCATCTTCCAAAGAATACTGTTGTAAACTAGTATCTCAAGATGTATCGACGTTTGTGTCAGATATTTTTTTTTCTTGTTCTTGTGGAATATCTGAATCTTTATGACCAAGTATGACAGAAATGATTCGATGATTAAGTTTTTTTTCTATCATGTTACTGATGATATATATTTGTAATCTCCATGCAACCAATTTCACTGCTTCAAATATTTGACAGATTTAAAATAATATATATAATATATATGTACATATTGATATGTGCATTTTAGATCCTAATCAATGTGGTGGAAAAACACAAAATCAATGTGGTGGAAAAACACAAAAAGCAAAAAAAAGTATTTTCACATTTTTTATTTTCTGTATCTAGAAAAAAACTTGTCAAATGACTCATTGTTTGAGTAACTGTCTGGGCTATTAGAGCTTTATCGTTTGCTATTGATAATGCATATGCAGTATCTGAACATGCGACATTGCTTGAACAGGGATGTGAGCAAAGAACATTCAAAGTCACCGCTTATTATTCTCCCTTGTCAGATCAATCTTTTTTTTACAAAGGTGATTATGTTGCTGAAGCAAGACTCAATGGAAAGTGAATTGCTTGAGCTTCAGGAAAACCTGTATTTAATTGAATGATCGCAGCTCCTTCTACGTATGATTTTGGTAGCAAAATCTATTTGCCAGGATGGGGTCGATGAGAAGTTGAAGATAGGTGAGGTGCAATTGTCCAAGCCGGGGAAAGACAACAGCCATATGACAGACTAGATATGCGAGTATGAAAGTGAGAACTTTGACTTATTAGATGATTGACGTTTGGAGTCAAAACAATTGAGTGATGGTATTGTCCATCTACAACAGAGAAATTGGTATATGAAGACGGTTCTGACGCAGCTGTGTGATTTGACTTGTCTTCTGTACCAGTCTACAAAAACTTTTTTTTGATGACATTGTTTATTCAACAACTAGAAGAGTGAAGAAATGATGTTCGAGTTCGTGAACTACAAAAACAATTGATTGCATTGTGATACATGCAAGCATGACAAGACACTAGTTTTTTTGGTCCAGAAACAAAAAAAGCCGTATGTACTTTTCAAGTAGATCAAAAAATCCTTGTAAAAGATAGCGAACGATGTTGATTGTTTGGAGAACAAACTAGGTATGCACTAAGACGTACTTTACAAAAAAAGTGACTTTTACCAGATGATTATTGGCAAGTATCTACTCTTGCAGTTGTGCAAGATTATATCAAAAACAACTATTTTACGAAAAAAATAGAAACGCCAATTGAGCAAACGTTGCAAGATGCAACATGAGTCCAAGATGATACTATTGATAATAGTACCAAAAAAGATGATAATCTGGATGTCAATGAGAGTATATCATCAGAATCATCAAGTGAAATTGCTATTACATCAATAAAGCAAACGCAAGTTGTTGGTACTCTTACTATGTTTTTACAAGCATGACAAAAACATGAACAAGTCTCATTGTTACAAGAAAAACTTTTAGCTTTGTGATACGAACCATGAGATGTTACGGGATATTATTCTGATCAAACAAAAAAAGCGGTAGCTGCATTTCAACAAGCTCACCATATACAAACAGATTGATATCAATGAAGTTTGACAAAACAAACAAGAGATATTCTCAATAAAATAGATCGAAGATTGTTAAGTATGCTTATGTCTTCTTAAATGATTTATATATCATATATATCTTATTTCATACTAACCGCTAAACGCGGTTTTTTCTTTGCATCGACTTTGCTTATCTCAAGTCTCAATGAAGATCAAAGTGCAAATTCTGTTATAGTTAACAAAAAGTATCCTCTAAGAGCGTGAATATTTCTGAGTATTTCTCATCTATCTACATTGTTGTCTCATGACGTACACTCGCTGTCAGATTTTTTTTGTTCGGATTCTTTTTGTTCTCGTATTACGATTGCATTATTAACATCCATTATATGTTGCAAAAAATCATTTAGATTTTGATGAATATTTTTTATCTTATACCAATTGAGACAGTCTAAGAATTTTTTGCAGTCTACAAATAGATGTGTTGATATGTTTAGGTTTTGTATTGTTTCAAGAATTGACGTACGAAGTTCTGTAGTTTTGTTGTTCATAAGAGACAAACAAGTAAAGTTTATAAAGAATAAGATTCGACTGAAGTTTTTGATTCTATATACGTTTTGAGTGTTTCGTTGTGGGTGATCATAAGGATAGTATGTCACATACCGTGAAGCTGAATAAAAATATCAGCTATCATACGAGCATTCACTGGATCAAGGTTTCAGGTAGGTTCGTCTGCTATTATAAATTCTGGGTTATGTACAAGAGCTCTTGCTATTGCTACTTTTTGTTTTTCTCATCCACTAAGATATTTTACAATAGTATCTTGTTGATCTTCTAATCATACCATTTGGATAATTTTTTTGAGTTTTGCTGTTTTGTGTTGTGGAGGAGATCACATAATACTTAATGGATACACAATATTTTCCAAAACAGTTTTTCGTTCCAATAGTTTATAGTCTTGGAAAATAACTCAAATTTTTCTTCTAAATTTTTGTACTTCGTCTTGTGAGTATCTTGCCATATCATCTTGTTTATGATAGAGCATTTTTTTTGGTACTTCGTATTGTCACAAAATTAGTTTTGCAAGTGTAGATTTTCATACACCAGATTTACCAGTAATTATGCAAAAATCATTTTTGTACAACGCAAAATCACGTTTATGAAAAATCATAGTTGGAGACTTTGGGTATCATCGTGTTAGTCATCTTGCATTTATCAAAAGGTTATGTGGTTGATGGGTATTCATCAATAATGCAGTACAAATAAAGGTTACTAATATAATACATATAGTTATTTATAAAAACAAAAAAACCTGACCACAGAGGTGGAAAGGTTTGACAGTCTTGTTTTGTATGGATAATTATTGGACCATGTCTATTACGTCTTGAAGAGTTGGTCTGAAGACTCTAGATATTTCACTTTTGTCTGTATCTATATAAACTAATGTCGTTTGTTGTGTTATTCAGTATTGAGTTTTTAGTTCTGTATATGTATCAAAATCTACTTCAAATATTGCTGTATCTTTTGGGAATTTGTCTAGATTTGCTTGTATTTCTTTTTTGAGTTCTTGACAGACAGGACATCGTGTTGCACTAAAATTAAGAATTACTTTTAGGTTATTTGCAAGCGCTTGATCTACATTATCTGAAGAATACATGACGTATTGAGCTGTTTCAACGACAGATTCATCTGCAACTGTATCATCTGAAGACGAACATCACATAAAAACAAACATACTAGATAACATAACAACGAGTAATAATAATTTTTTCATGTGTGTAGTGAAAATATAAATATACATTATCTTATTTAATTTAGGACTATGTTGCAACCATATATTTTATATTCTTAACACAATTGTAACACTATTGTACTAATCAAATAACATCATCAAAAGACGGTCTGTACGTTCTTGCAATTTCTGACTTGTCTTTGTTTATATAAATCAACGTTGTTTGTTTTGTAACTCCATACTCATCTTTCAAATCTTCATATGTGTCATAATCTACTTCTACAATAACTGTATCAAGTGGTATGCTATCGAGTTTTGTCATAATATCTTTTTTGAGGGCTTGACAAACTGGACATCGCGTTGCACTAAAATTTAGAATAACTTTTTTGTTGTCTTCTAAATATTGATCTACAAGTTCTGGAGTATAAACGACATATCTTGATTCAGCACTCTCTGAGTTGTTTGTTGTTGTTTGTGTGTTTGTACTTTCGATATTACTTACAAGATAGCTGATTATTTCATTCATCTCTTTTCTATCGCTTTTTTTATTTTGTAACATGATCAGTATTTTATTTTTTTTTGTCTCTTCTAATACA
The DNA here is from genome assembly GCA_964526045.1 of uncultured Candidatus Peribacteria bacterium. Taxonomy (GTDB): domain Bacteria; phylum Patescibacteriota; class Gracilibacteria; order Absconditabacterales; family Absconditicoccaceae; genus CAZGIF01. The sequence goes on from CAZGIF010000007.1 coordinate 89,200, forward strand.
TTGATTTTTGCAACTAGAGCATCTAATTTTGTGACGAGTGATGTATTTTCAGATAACATTGGATATTCAGAGATATCCGAAGCTGCATAGGTAGATTGTGATGAGATTAGTCAAACAAGACTTACTGTCAAAAAAACTCACACTAACAATAATGATTTTCTCATACGAATAATATTATATGATAAATATGTTAGTATGTTATCAAATGATTTGGTAGAAACAATCGTACTGTGTAATTATTATAATAGATTAGTTACGTCTTTTATACTCGCTTTATATAAGATCTGCGTGTAGCATCATACTTTCTGCAGTATGAATTTTGACTGTTGCAAAATGACCACGTTGAATGTGTTTGTATTTTTCGTCTTTTGTATTACACGTTATGGTAACATTCTTTAGACTATCTGTATGTCATTTTATCATTCACTTGCGTACATGACTTACCATAATTTCCCTAGTTAGTCAGATTTCTTTTTGATTGTTTTGTAACGCTATACTCAACAATAAATCATTGAGAGTAGCTCGTCTTTCGTCTTTGATATGTTGAGGAACATCATCTACAAGATGATTTGCTCCATATGTTCATGGTCTGACAGAGTATTTTCCTATATAAATCATAGAAAATTTTGCGTATTTTACTAAGTCTAATGTTTGTTTAAAATCCTCATCAGTTTCTCAACTAAATCAAACAATGATATCTGTTGTGATGTTTATATCTCTTTTGAGGTTATGAACTTTGTCTATCATCTCTTTGAATTGTGCAACAGTATATCCTCTGTGCATTCTTTTGAGAACACTATCGGATCATGATTGTACTGGAATATGGATGTGCGGACAGAGTTTTGATTCTTGTTGGTGAAGTGCAAGAAGTTCATCAGAATAATATGTTGGGTATGGTGATGTATATCTTAACCATTTGAGATCTGGAGAATTTTTGAGGATTCAAGAAATTATATCAACAAATCTAGGATGTTTATTAACGATTTGTCACAAAAGAGTTATTTCTTGTATTCAGTTATCTGCATGATGTTTTGCTTCTTGGAGTATTGTGTCTATATCAAGATGCTTTTCTAATCATCTCGCATATGGAACGATACAATAACTACAAAACTGACTGCATCACGTACTGATAGGAACAAATGCAGTTTTTGTTGAATCTCATGTTTGTATCATGGTTGTCGCTTGAGGGAGAATCTCTGTATACTCGTCATATTGTTTGATCTTTGAGGTATCAACTTCATATCATAATTGACTAATTATCAATGGAAGTAACCCAGTATCGTCTATTCTAAATATGAGCTCTACATTTTTGAAAGTTCCATTCAGCCTATAAAACAACGGATTAAATGCATTATTGACGGGTATGATACTAGATGCGAGTTGTTGTTCATCAGTTTTGTGACGAATTGAACTTGTATCCCAACCAATAATTGTCGCATCTTGAGATGCATTTCCAATAAAGTTTCATACTTTGAGTTGGTCAGCTATTTTTTTTTCGTTATTTTGTACTTTTGTGTTTCTCAAAAAATGTTGGGGCATACATCATGTTATTCGTATTTTTGTATTTCTATCAACTTGTTTGAGTCTTCATGTTATTTTATCTTCTGATTTTGCTCTCACAGAACACGTAACAAAAATAACAATATCAGCTTCTGACTCGTCTTTTGTTTCTGTCCAACCACAATATTGTAGCATAGAACGTATTCTTGCAGCATCTGCATAGTTCATTTGACATCAAAATACTTCTGTCAGAAACTTCATTGGTACCTAAGAAAATTATAAATACTATTCTGTTCGTTGTTGAATATCAGTTTGGTTGTATTTTTCTAACAAATCTCGTACTGGTATTCAGTTTTTATAATACAATGTTTTAGATCATGATGTGCCTTCTTGTCATCCTATTGTTGAAGTCGAAATACTACAAACTCAACTATGTGCACATCACATTGATGCAATTGTATTGGATTTAATAAAGTCTTCAAGCTCATTTTTTGTTTGAAGTTTTAGACCTGACTTTATACAACGATTAATTTGTTGGTGACATACTTCGTCTGCAGCACATTGATTGATGTTTGCACAAATATTCAAAGATCATCAGTCTCATATTTTTTGTTTGTAAAGTGTCTCAATTGTTTTTGGTGAGTTGATAACATCACGATAACATTGTGTTTTGTTAAACCAAAACTCTTGCAAACCATTTGGATCTGTATCAGCATTCAGATATGCATATTGGTTATTTCGTTCTATATCACAGATTCATTCTTTTTGATTATGATATGAAACTATCTTTCAACAAGCTTGAACCAATTGTTTGTGAGGGTTGTCATATGTATTTGTTGCTGCTTCTTTTCGAGTCTGATAATTTTCTGTACACAAAGATATCTGTTCCATTGTTTGTTCTCTTGTTTGTTGTTGCTCAAGTGCAGTACTTTGTTGGTCAATTTTTTCTATATTTTGTAGACAAAGGAGAGTGTCATCCACATACTCGAGTTGTATTTCTTGGCAGTTGAGAAATTCAGTATCTTGATCTTGCGTTGGTGTTTTGTCTTTTATTGTTTGCATTTTTTGTTCAAAAAACTGTTTGATGTCACCAGTGGTTCACAAGTTTTCTTGTATTGTCTCTGTAAAACATGTAAGTTGTTCTTTGTTTGCAAAAGATCCATACGCAAGACGCACGTACTCACCACATCATCATTGAATCTCAGCGAGTCTTGTGATATGTTCATCACACATCAAATTGTCATCAACAATATCAGACCCATACATCTCTTTTGCTAAGTTTTGGGTTTTGTTAAAAGCTTCAAAACACTCTTCATCTGTATATGTTATTCTACAAGATAGTAAATTTTCATACATTGTCAAAAATAAATCCTGACAGCGGTATGACGTTGGTAGCTTTTGCATGGACGTGCTGAGTAAAAGTTCGTTGTGAATACCTATGTTGGCCTCTCGTTTTGTTGTTGTATCTACAAGAAGTCAAGAAACAAACCGTGACATTTGCAATCAAACAAACAATACCAGAGGAATTACTACATAATATAGTTTTGTAAGAGATGTTTTTCGTTTTTTTTTGCTAGTGAGCATATGTCGAACATAAATACACAATCACATAATTCACAAAAATGCAATATATGGAGTCAGTCTATTTTTTTGTAAAGATCGGATGCTTCGAAGTCATTCTTCTGTAGTTTGTGCTGTTCATTGCAAAAAGAGTCAGTTGACTAATGAAGAGTCAATTTTATCTAAGATGTGAATCAATGTTATATAACTCAACAAAAATGCAATTGCTCAAAAAACAACTGCACTTATAATAAAAAATATTCGTTTCATTTGATGTTTTGCTATTTTGTGGAGAAAATTTGTTATAATTTGTAGTTTTTGTTTTGATATCATACATTCTTTGTGAAACAAAAAAAGCCACGAACGGGAATTGAACCCGTGACCTCACCCTTACCATGGGTGCGCTCTACCGACTGAGCTATCATGGCGTATTCTTTGTTTGTATCAATCTTGTGCCAAAATGCAAATGTATAAATGAATTTATTACTATAGTTTTTTCTTCTTGTTTTTTTCTTTAGTGTTTTTCGTTTCTTTTGTAATTTTCATTTCTTTTGTACTTGTTGGTTTTTTCTTAGGAAGTGCTGTCTTCTTATCTACTTTAGTTTTGGTTACTTTTGTTTTGACTGCTTTTGTTTTGACTGCTTTTGTTTCTAGTATCTTCTTCTCCTTGGGTTTTTTAATATTTTTTTTGTTAATTGTTTCTTTTGGAATTGCTATTTTTTTTGCCTTTTTAGTTTCAATGGTTTTTTTGCTAGTTGTCTTTTTTTTGTTTTGTAAAACTGTTTCACAAAACGTCACTCTGTGCAATTTTGAACATCAGTATTTTTTGATAGCTTTGCGGTGGGCGAGTGTTCCGTATCATTTGTGATCTTCAAATCCATAAAGTGGATACTTTTTGGCTTGCGTGATCATATAACGATCTCTTACGACTTTTGCCACTATAGATGCACACGATATTTCTGGTATTTTTTGATCTCATTTTATGATTGTTTCAACTTCTATTTTGAGTTTTGTATCAATATCGAATGTGTGATTCCCATCAAAATGGCATGCAACTTCCGCTTTTGCGACAAGGTAACGAACTCTTTTGAGACTATATGTTTTTTGTTCATCTACGAGGTATCTTTTGGTGCATAATTTCCGTAATCATTGGCAGATTGCTTTGTGGATAGCTGTAATTATTCAAAACTTATCAATCGTTTTCGCATGAGAAAATGTTACGACTGACTGAATTCAGGGTTCGGAAATAATACGTTCATACAGGTCAGTTCTTCTTTTTTCTGTGAGGAGTTTAGAATCTTTTGCTTCTTTGAGTAATTTTTTGACAGAACGAGTATAACGTTTTATATAGACAAGTCATATTGCGACTGGTCATGCCAACGGTCATCTGCCTGCTTCGTCATAATAAATGTCCATGTATTCTATAGATAATAAAAGTACATTACATCACTTGTAAAAAAAGTGTAATTGCGTAAAGTGTCTATACTTAGTATACTTTTAGTACCTATAAAAAACAATGTCTTTTGATCCACAAGATCATTATTTCAAACTAGCAAAAAAGGAATGATATGTAGCAAGAAGTGCATATAAGCTTCAAGAAATAGATCAGAAATTTGGTTTTTTTGATAAAAAACATACAAAAAGTGTTATTGATATATGATGTGCACCATGAAGCCGAATTCAATATATTCAAAGGCAAGTACCTTCGGCAACCATACTTTGATTTGATCTCAAATCTTGTGATGTACCATCGCCAACAACTTATACATATCAACAAGATATTGAAGAACAAGACGCTGTCAAAGCGATTTTGCAATCTCATAAGGTACAACGTGTTGATGTTATTGTTTCTGATATGGCACCAAATACTATGTGACATAAAAATACTGATGCAATTAGATCAATCACACTTATTGAATCTACATTATGGATGTATGAAACTTTATTGTCTGAGAACTGAAAATTTGCGATCAAAGTGTTTATGGGTTCTGGGTTCGAAGAGTTATATCGTGAGTTGAGAGATCAATATGGTTGACCTAAGCGTGTCAAACTCTTTAAACCAAAATCTTGCAGAAAAGAAAGTAAAGAGACGTATATTATAAGGGTGTAGTCATTTAAGTTTTTAATTAGTCAATCTTAACTTTTTTTTCAAAAAAAATATAACAAGTGAAATTGAGACAACTCAGATTAAGAATATAGGAATTACTGTAACATAATATATAATGAAATATCAATTTACCATTCCTCATAAATTTACAGAGATTCGAGTACATGATATAAGAAAAAATACAGTCATAGTAGAGTAGTATGTTTCTAGTTTTAAAATATTTCACAAAAAAAGAAAAAATGCAGACACTGCTATAACTAGTGTAGATGATAGGAGTCATACTCAAGACTTGTTTGGATAATTTTCATGCAATTCGTACCAAATCAAAAATGCAGTAAGGATTAAAGATATTAGACGCATTATTATTCTTAACTCTAATTTGTAATTCATAATATTATGAATTGTATTTCTGTTAGTTTGATCTAATCGTTTCATTATGTTTTTTGTATAAATCTTTTGATGTTGTATTTACTTATTTTAATATGTAACTTTTTTAAGTAATTATATTTTCTCAACCAAACTACCTTTATGTTTTTTATACAATTCCATAATATCTTGTGGTGTTTCATAATTTGGAAAATGTGCTTCAAATAATGTGATATTGATATCGACCATATCCGCGACGCGTCTATTGTTTTGCATAAATGTTTGCGTTTGTTTTAGAGAATAGTTGTTTTTTGTCATCACGTCAATAACTTCTTGTTCAGAAAATATGTGATAGTCTCACACAACTTTTCTTCTTTGTTCGTCATACATTTTGTTACCATCTTTGATTGCAAGTGCAACTTCGTATGGTTCTTTGTCCTCTGCATGTATATAATGAAAGTTTGAGTTGACTAGAAGGGGAGTGTTTGAAGTAGTTGCCAATTGCTCAATTGCTTCGTTGATGCTTTTGAGTGCTGGTTCTTTTGTATATTCTTGTGCAATAACATCTGCAAAAAAATGTTCTTTTCAAACTATATTCTGTAGTGTATCTCGTACATCTGTGATTTTATTTTGTGCCTCACGTTGCATAATCATATTACCAAAAAAAGATCACTGACCTCATGCAAGTATGATGATATCTTGGTGGTCTTGTGTCAATATGTTTATGTCGATCGTTGGTTTTCCGTCAATTTTATGCTCATGTGCTTTGGTGACAAGACGCAATAGCGTTTCATATCACGTTTTGTTTTTTGCAATAAAAACTAGGTTTCCTATGTTTTTTTGGTGAAGAGAAAGAGCATATTCTTGTACAAATCACAATTCAACTCAAATGATGGGCTTGATAGATGCGCTCTGTGCTTTTTGATAAAAATCTATCGCTCAATGCATAGCATAATATTCGCACAAACATACTGCATCCATACCAAGCGATGTGATTTTTTCCAAAATTTGTGTTGTCTTGCCAATGGCCTCTAACATAGAAAACGTACTGTGTCCACGCAGATGTACAAACATATTCTTTTGAGCAAAGTAATATAAAACGTTCACAGACTGTCAGATAATCTATCTTTCTCTTGTGAAAAGTATAATGTATATATATAGTTCATTGTAATGTATACAAGCCTAAACTTATTTTTTGACCGTTTTCATCATGAAGTGATTTAAAAAAGATTTCCCCCTCTTTGCCAATAATCCAGATATAATCTATCTTGATAGCGCTGCGAGTATACAAAAACCAAAATCAGTCATAGACGCAATGAGTCATTATTTGTCTCATGATTATAGCAATATTCATAGATGATTATACGATCTGGCGATGCGTTCGGAGGATTTGTTTGATGAGTCCAAAAAAGCATATGCACGTTTGATCAACGCTCATTCATCTGAGATAATCTATACATACAACGCAAGTTATGCATTCAATATGCTTGCGCAAGTTTTGGTTCGTAGTGGTGAGTTGCAAGCGGGAGATACCGTTCTTGTTGCTATTCATGAACACCACGCCAATATAGTTCCTTGGCAGATATTGCAAGATTATTGAGTACATCTTGAATTTGTTGGTTTGACAGAAAATTTTGAACTTGATATGCAAGATTTTACAAAAAAATATACTGACACGGTCAAAGTTGTATCCCTCAATCACATCTCAAATAGTACATGAACGATCCAAAACCTTGATCGTGTCAGATCTCTTTTGCGTAATGATACATTGTTTGTTGTAGATTGATCTCAATCTGTACAACATATTGCAGTTGATGTAGCTCAGATATGATGTGATGTGTTTGTTGCTACTTGACACAAACTTTTGGCTGCGACATGATTGTGAATGCTATGGGCAAAAAAGGAATTGTTAGAGAAATGGACACCTGCATGGTGAGCGTGAGATACAATCAAAGACGTCACAGAAGATGGTTTTACTTTTGCATCTTCACCAACTAAATATGAACCTTGAACACCCCATGTATTGTGAGCTGTTAGTTTGCTTGCTGCGTGTAGATACATAGAGGATATTGGTGGACTTGCAACCATTGAGTCGTACGAAAATCATTTGATGATGTATACATTATCCAAATTTCAAAAAATACAGAAACAATATGGTGATGAGTTTATGCTTGTGTGAAAGCAAGACGCTAGCATGAGAATTTGAATATTTTCGTTTGTAATACATGGACTTGGTCCCAAAACCGTATGAGAATATTTTGCACGTGAGCATATTTGTATCAGATCATGATGACATTGTACACATCCATTGATGCACAAAGTATGACTAGAACATGGAACATGTAGAATGAGTTTGTATATTTACAATACGACACAAGATATTGATGAGTTTTTCCGTGTTTTCAAAAAAATACTTCGCCTTGCTCGTACGTGAGAATACAAAGATCATCCTGATGATATGTGTGTATAAGTAGTATAAAGTTTATCTTATTTGTTTGTATCTTTCTGATTGTATTTCTTGATTCATTAGAAATATAAATCTAGATACTTTTCCTCTTCTTCTTACGTAGGTTTGTGGTAATATAATCTGTTCTACTAGTCCCTGATATTCTTTTGATAAGTATGATATATATTCTATTATCTCCTCATTGTTTTTTTTTGATAAGCTGAACTCGTTGTAGCTATTCTGTAGCGGATCCATAAGAATATTATAGAATGATGTTACAAATTTAGATAACTCGTGAAACTTAGGTATTTCGTCTTTTAAGTTTTTTGTAATAAATATATTCTTATTTTCAGCACGAAGTAATATCTCTATTGAAATATAATCACTAAAATTTATTGGTTCTAACCAAAAATCGTCACTAATTTTTTGTATGTGATGGTTTTTTATTATTCTTGATCAGTAAATTATATGTCATTTTTCAAAATTCACGAGAATTTTGTTTTTATTCTTTATATATGTTTCAATCTCATTTTTATTTTCTATTAATCCTGCTTTGAATGGAGTATATTCATTTAAGTAAAATGCTAGTATTTGATGTATTGGCTCATTATTTACAAATATGCAACTTTTGTTTATTTCACAGAAAATTTCGTCTACATTTTTGAATGTATTATCTGGAAAACAGAGTCAGTATAGAATTGCTACAATATCTTCATACGGCATTTTCTGTATAGGGTGTTTGTATGATTTATTTAGTAATGTTCAAAATTGCACTCCAGCTAGTGACTTATTTGCCTCAGTTAGTTTGTCGTCTTTTTCAATTAATATTTCTTTTCATGTATTTTCAAATACACTTGTGTTAATTTCGTTTTTAATTTGTAGCTCTTTAAATACTTCATTAGCAAAATTTTCACTTGCTCTGTTTTTTTGTTTATTTCATCATCCAAATATATTTAAGATATTCATGTAGGTTTAATTTTTAGGTAAATTTTTTATTTTTTTCTCTTACTCATAACTGTCTCTTTCGTCTCTTTGTCTAATTTTTCCGTACTAGCGTATCGAGCTGCCGGATGTATTGCTTGAGCATGTTTATATATATGTTCTAGTGTTTTATCAGGATAGACGTTGTATAATTCTCTCAATGTTCGTCATACTCATTTTTGGACATAATAAGATGTATCGTCTATGAGATTATCGATCAAACGTATTGCTTCTTCATATCAGATATGTTCTTTTCTCATACGAGAATAGTACAACAAACTTACGATTGATTGTCTTCTTTTTCGTTCGTTTTTGCTTATGTTTCGTTGTTGAAGTATACCAACTAATTTCTTTGTATCATATCGTTGCTTTTCTGCAATAGCTGATAAGCAAGATGAAATCTGATCGCTATGTCGTCGAGATTCTATGTCATCGACAAATCAAACTATCACATTTTGTAGAACGTGAATGTCGTCAGATGATAATTTTTGGTATGTGATGTATTGGTATTGCAGGAGTATTCGCGTACGAACTTCACTGATTTTTGTTGTGTTTCGCGTGTCTATCATGAGTTTTTGCATCTCTTGTGAACAAAAATAGTTTGCAAAGCCTTGTGATGTAGGTGATATGGTTTGTATAAGTCTATACGATCTCAATACTGATTGAGAAATTGACAAAACCTCTCCTGAATAGTCGAGGACGTCTTTGGTGGAACTTGGTGTTTTGCGAGGGAGGTTTTTGATATCGTCAATGATCGTTTGTGCTGTTTTCATTATATTTTCTTTTGTAATAATACCAATGTTTGTAGAGCTTGAAGAGGTGTCAGATTGTTGATATCTAGCGCTTGGATTTCTTGTATGATTTTTTCATTTTTTGATACTGTGTCTTTGTTTATTTGGTTAGTCTTCATAGAGTTGGCTTCAATAGTTTGCTGTGCAAACAATCCTGTCTGTTGTATTTCTTTTTGTGTTTGAGGTGTTTTGTGCATATGTTCTTGAGAGCTCTCTTGAAAGCTTTTTTGAGTGTTTTTATGCAAGTCTTCTTGCAATCATAAGAGCAGTTGTTTTGCTTGTACCAAGATAGGCTCCGGTATTCACGCAAGTTTTGCAACATCAATCCCATAACTTTTGTTGGCTCATCACGCAATGATTTTTTTGAGAAATATAACGTCCTTGTCAGTTTCGTAGACTCAAACACAAAAATTCTTGATCGTTGTAATCTCGTCTGCTAGTGCAATAAGTTCATGATAGTGAGTTGCAACCAGTGTTGTACACCCAATATGATGTGAAATATAACGCAAAATCGACTCTGTCAGTGCAAGTCAGTCGTATGTTGAGGTTCAACGTCCTAATTCATCAAAAATAACAAAACTATTGCTACTTGCATTGTGCAAGATGTTTGCAACTTCTATCATTTCTGTCATAAATGTCGATTGGTTTTTGGCAATAACATCACCACTTCACACTCTTGCAAAAATCCCATCTACCAAACAAACGTTTGCTTGTTTTGCAGGAACTCGCAAACCACAATGCGTCATCAAGACTATCAATGCATTTTGTCTCAAAAAGGTAGACTTTCATCACATATTTGGTCAGGTGATAATATGTGTGTCGTGCCCAATATCCAAGTCGTTTGGTATAAAATCTTGATCTTTTGGCAAAAAACGTTCAATCACAGGGTGACGAGCGCTTAGCAAATGAGTAGTACTTTTATTTGTTTGTAAGGTTGGTGCACAAAAATTATGTTCAAATGCGTATGTCGCGTGAGAACTTGCAAGATCTATCTGAGCAATATAATCAGAAAAATCAAAAAATATATGCAACATATCGGCTATGCGAGATTGTAAGTCACGAAGTATTTTTTGTTCATGTGCAGACAATTGTTGTTTTGCTTCGAGAATCTTTTCTTGCATATGTTCTAAGTATGGACTTGTGTATCTTTGTCCTCATTTGAGTGTTTGTCTTTTTACAAAATCGAATTTTTCATTTGCTGTATCAAAACACAACTCAAATTGTTTTGTATCTTTTGGCGTTAGTTCAACAAAATATCACTGATTTCCTACATATTTTATTTTGATATTGTTGATGCCAGAACACGTGACGAGTTCTTGTTGGTAATCCAGAAGCAATTCATCACTACGAAACGCAATTTTGCTTAGCTCGTCAATTGTGGAATCAAATCATTGGCGAATAAATCACGATTCGTTGGTAAGATCTTCATCGTCTACAAACATCGTACACAAGTGTCAGTAGAATTCTTTGTTTGTTTGTATGATGTGTGTATCAGCTTGTATTCTTGCAAGTTCTTGTACGAGCACGTCGGATTCAAATACGCATCATAAGCTACGTCTCAGTTTGCTCATCAAAACTGGACTAGGTTTTTTGTACACAAAGAGACTGCATAGTCTTGGGATATCACTCATGTGTTTGAGTTGTTTGGACACAAGTTGTCTTTTTTCATTCTGTTCAAAAAAATACGCAATATGTTGTGAGCGTTGTGCAATATGCTGTGGATTTTTGTATGGATGTGACAAACAATACTGCAATAATCTAGATCAAGCGTGAGTTATACATGTATTTATTACACCAAAAAGAGAATATTTCTGACTGCTTTCATAGCTAGATTGGAATATTTCCAAGTTTTTGATTGTAATATCATCGAGCAAGACAAAATCATGTGGTCTTTGGTAATGAATACGAGTCACACGAATATCTTGTTGTTGCGTCGCATGCAAATAGTGTAGCAAAAGTGACATCGCGATATCTCTTCCTCATTCCAGAGCCTTCCCAAAACTTTGTAATGTTTGTACTTTGCATTGCTGTAACAAAAATCAATGTACGTCGTGGGGTGTATGATAAATACTACACAACGATTTTGTATATCCTTGAATTCTCTGTTGGATGCTTTCTTTGTCTACAAACTGACTATCAATTATGATTTCTGATGCTTGTATTGCTAAGAGATGTTTTTGTAACGACTCACTATTTTCAAAACTTTGTGTATAAAACTCTCCCAAAGAAAAATCTCACCAAGCGCAATGAAAATGCTCTGTATGTTCAAAAAAACTTTGTGTAATCGCAGCGATATAACAGATATCTCACGTATTTTCTTCGACGTATGTTCATGGTGTGATGACACGTTGCACGCTCCTTTGAACGATTTGTCAGGGTATAGGATCAGACATTTGTTCTGCAATTGCAACTTTATACCCAAGTGAAACTAGCTTGGCGATGTATTTTTCTGCACTATGATAGGGCATTCATGCCATGGGTATTGGGTTGTCTCCATGTTTGTTTTTTGCAGTCAAAACTATATCCAAAAGACTATGACACAAAGTCGCATCCTCCCAAAATACTTCATAAAAATCACCTAACCTAAAAAACAAAATACAGTCAGCATATTTTTTTTTGATGTCCACGTATTGTTGCATTGCAGGTGTAAGTTTTTTGGTCATGAGAGAGCAATAGAAGCATTCAAAAGTACTTTTATACTAGCAAATATGCAGTATTTTGCAAGTGTATGTCAGGTTTGTTTTTGTTCTTGCGTCCAAGAACCATTTTCTTATTATTTTGTTGTGAGCGCATTGACGTTATATTTTAGTATAGTATAATATAAATTATGAATAATATATATATACCGTGATCTTCATCAGAGTTTTGAGTCAAAAATACTGATCAAACAACAAAACTACAACAAAAAGAATCATCTGACTCCAAAAACGTTTTTTTTACTAACAAAGCAAAATCTGCCTTGGCTTGAGTAATGCTTTTTTTTATGACTGCAGCAACTTCCTTTGCACAATGAGATAAAACTAGCTTCACATGACTTCCACTTTATCTAGCTTTGCAAGAAATAGAAGCTATGGATTTGGACTCAAGAGAAGATAGTGTAAAATTAGTTGCACTTCGTAATGAGTTTGTAGATTTACAACAAAAGTTTGATTCATTGTTGCTATGAGTCCAAAATAGTGACTTAGTTCTAATAGATTCTGTAGCGCAAAAGATAGAGTGACAAGAGATAGTGCAAAAACAAGTTCATCAAGATTTGTCAGAGAATTTTGATAATATAATTGCAAAGTTAGATGCTATAATGAGAAGAGAAACTGTAGAACATCAAGATATTCTCAACTTTTATAGTTATGTTTCCTCTTTAGGTAATAATAGTGATGTTGCATTGAATAAAAAACTATTTATAGAACAAAGGAATACAATATGAGATAAAGATAGATCTATCTTAACAGATAAAGCATTGAAGAGATTAACGGCTTTGTATGAGAAAATTGAAACTCTAGATTTTTCAAAGCTTTCTGAACGTGAAAAAAAATCAATATTGCAAGAAATTGAATGAACAGCAATGCAGTTGCTAGCAATTTCTGACTAATTTTATATAATAAAGTAACAACAAACATGCTAGAAAAATCTAATAAAATAGTACATACGTCCAAGCAAGTCAGACAAATATTTTTATCTTTGATTTTTGCAACAGGGCTTTCATTGGTCACCAATATAAAACAAGCTCAAGCACAAACTACTGTGGAACTTCCAACTGAAGCACAGGCGAAAACTGAAAAACTACAAAAAGATTTGCAAAATGCTATGTTACAGACACGTATGGATTTGCAAACATTACAAGCAATGACCTCTCATGCAGAGGAGTTGTTGGATACAGTAAAAAACATGTCTATGGACAATATTCCAAGAAGATTTGTCAAATCTTTTGCAATACAAAGGCACGAATTGATGGTGGAACTAGAGAATACTATTTCATATTTGAAAAACTTATGACTTCAAGAAAAGTTGGAAAAGTCTGGATATTCAACAATTGACCAAACTCTAAAGTATTATCTTTCAGAATGAGAAGAGGAGTGATCGGCAACCTCAGAGACTCACTTTGCAACACGAGCCCCTAACCAACACGCAGCTTATCTTCAAGAACTTGATAAGTTGATTGCGTGGTATGCATGACTACACACAAAAGATGTTGTCTGACAAGAAGAGTACGAACGTCTTGCATTTGCTAATATGCCTGCATTGGTAGAGTCTGTAATAGAACTTCAAGAATTCAAAAAAGATCCAAAGTCAAAGTTTGCTCTGTTTTTGGAAAGAATTCGTGATAAATTCAAAACACAAGATTAAAAATATGATATTGATAATTAAATCAATCTTCTAAAAATTACTTTGACTATAAATCTGACATACAACTGTGTCAGATTTTTTTTGTTCAAAAATTGGACAGAAATTCCCAAAATCAGTATAATATATGTATGTTATTTTACTATATAGGAAATTCTAAAAACAAAAGTTGAAGAAAAAAGGTGATATTT
>CAZGIF010000008.1:0-36804 GCA_964526045.1 uncultured Candidatus Peribacteria bacterium
ATTTTATACTACTTTGCAACTAACCGTACATTTCCAAGACATAGTAAATCATCATTGCAAGTCACCCAAATGAAAATTGTTGACCGTCAATGTTGAGAGCTGCTCATCCAATGTCGGGGTTGTCGTGAGGAGGTCTGGCTCAGATATTGTATAGTGTCAAAAGAACTCATGGATTGTTGCGGATGTCTGTTCCGGCTTCTTGCCGTTGGTCGGCATTCATTGCAAGATTGGCTGCGACGTACATGATTTGTCGGTAATAGTTTTTGATGTCTGTGAGTCTGGCGTATCTTTCGTTGTCGATTGCTTGTCATGCAGTACTATCAAAAGCAAATGTGTCACGTCGATAGTCAGGGTGGTTTGTGGCAATATATTCTTCTATGTCTCTTGCTGTTTTGGCTTTGATTCATCAGATTCATCGTGACATTTGTTGCATAACCATCATGTATTTTTGGCTAGCAATAACTTGTTTCATCAATCATCTGTAGGTAAAAAATCACCTCAGTTGTTCTGTCAAAATCGCTGATTTTATAAGACTTGGATTTATATCAAAACGCTCTGACGCTTCTTGTATGTGACTTGCATAAAAGTTGTCTGTATCGGTATGTATTTTGTCTAGCAAATACGTAAATTCTGCTGAACTAACAAAGTTTGCAGTCAGTGATTGTTTTGTTGAGGGGAGTGAGTCTAATTCTGTTTGATATCATTGAATTGTACCAAAAAACTCTTCATATTGTTTGTTGGTGATGAGTGTTTCTAGGTGAGTCAGTTTTTCTGAGATTTTTTTTTGTGCGTCAGGACTTTGTGGTTGTATGAGTATGTTTGGAGTGTAGCGTTGCACAAATTGCATATCACGAACAATCGCGCTGTATTTTTCTGGTGTTGCTTGTGTCATAAAACGAACTATATATGGGTCAATAGCACCATTTTTGTACAAATCATGCGCAAACAAAAATTGTTCGACGCGAGCGATATCAATATTGATGTCTTTGATATGCATGTGTGTGTGGTGAAATTGGGTTCATGTACCATATTTGTCTCCAAGTTGCATTGTACCAAACATACCGTCGTATTTTTTGATAGAAGTATCTCCCAAAACAATGTTTTCTGTATAGTTACTAGTAACAATATCTTTTGGAACAAATGTTTCTGTCATGCTCTCGTTGACTGTGATTGTTTCATAGTGTGCGTACAATACGTATGCTCAGCAAGCAGCGACGATACATTGCAAACCAAGGCACAATAGTGCGCCTTTGTACTTTTCTCTATGAGTATATAGATGTTTGTACATAATCTAAACAAAAATAAATATCTGACCTATGTGAACGTATGTTTTACTATTGGGATCTAGTTTTGTTCTTCTTGGTTTTGTTCTTCTTGTTTCGCTTTGATTGCAAAGAATACAACAATTCAAATAAATCAAGCAGCAGCTATTCAGACTACAATTAAGACTCGTTTGAGAACAGATCACATACCAGATGATGTTTGTTCAGCTATTTGTACGGGGTCAATATTGATGTTCGTTTGTGCACATCTTGCAGATTCAATTTCATAGAAGTTAACTATTCTACATATACTTGGCATCACAACCAGATCGACATCTTCTTGCAAAACGTTGTTGTCTCATTGGTCTTCAATATTAACAACAGCACTATCTAATATTTTTTTGACAATACTATCCAAAAGGCTTTTGATGGATTCTTTGCTTTCGGGGCCGCTTTCTTTGTTTTCAATCTGGGAGAAAATACTTTCAATATCAACTTTGACGTTCGGTGGCAGAATAGAGAGAATTTCTTGTTTTGCTTGATCGTATTCTGTTCCTCCAATTGCAGCAATAACACTACCATTGGACATATCACTGAGGATTTTTTTGAGTTCTTCTATGTGTCTTTCTGGAACCATTGTTTCTTCTCTTTCTAGTATATCGCTGATAGTGACAATACCATTTGCTATATCAACGGTACTTTGTATGTTGTTTCTCAATGCGAGTATTTCGTTGACGAGTACTCTATTTCAACTAATAGTTGGGTCTATTACTTTGACAACTTCAGTGAGTCTGTTATATAAATCTTGTTGTTCTTCTGTCAAAACACTTTCATAATCCAAAAACTCCACCGAAAAAGTTTCTGTTGCAGTCTTTGCTGTTCAGGTATATCAGATTGGCGTATCATAATAGATTCTTCCTACAGTACTCGAAAAACTAGGGTCATATTTTATCAATCAACTTGGTGTATTACATTCGACGTCTCTATCATCATCAGATACTCAATTCGCATCAGTATCAAAACCAATATCTGTATCAACAAAACAGTCTCAATCATCAAGTGCTTGATAATTGACATACAAAAGTACAGAGTTTGCCATATTTTCTCAGACACGAATGACTTTTTGTCCATCAATTGTCTCCATAGCTGGCAATGACGAGACTTCTATCAACTGGTCAGATTCTTTTTCTTCTATTTTGATGATTTGTCTATCAGTTGCGATATTTCCATAATCATCTTTGATGGTGTATTCTGCAATATATGTCCCGAAATCAGGATACGTAAAAACAAAAGTATTTCACTCGTTAACAGAATAGGTGTCATCTCATTTGCATCTACGACGATCAAAACACATGTCTTTTTCGGTGATTTCTCCGATACTCATATCTCTAACGAGAAGTGTTTTCCCTACAAGCGTATACATCAATATTGATTTGAGTCAGTTTTTAATGGTGATTTTTTCTGCGAATGCAGTTCCTTTATATCCTCTATAAATCACTTCTACTCTTGGTGTCACTCAATCGACGCTGGGTTCTCTATACGTATATTTAACGACATCGTCTTTTGATGTCAGGTCGATTTCTCAATCTCCATCAAAGTCATATCTTATTGTTCTTTTGGCTTCAAAATCTTTTCTCTGAGAGAGTATTTTTGATTTGACGGTAAACGTAACTTCTTCTCATGCTTTGATGTTGATTCTGTCTGGTATGAGATTGACGATTGGAATATCGAGGTTTTTGGTGTCGGGAAAAAATGGAATAGCAGCCGAATATCATATGATTTCTTCACTTGCAATTTCTCATCCATCGTTATCGGTCATTCTTACACCAAAAACAAATTCTCAGGGAATAGTCGTAGGCAACGAAAAAAAATTGTATCAGACATTAGAGGGAGAAACTCTAGACTCCAATATTCTGTCTGGGTTGTTTTTGTCATAATAGTATCGTGTGTAATAACTAACAAATCAATCAGGATCATAACTTCATTTTGCTTCTACTTTGACCACGAGTGGATCAAATGCATTTGAAAGTACGTCTTTTGCTTGATCGGGTTGAAATCAAATTCATACTTCATTTCCATATTGTGGAAATGTTAACAAAATATTTTCGAGTGTAGGTAATGCATTAAAAACTTTGAACCGAACTCTTTTTCTATCCGTCTTTCATGCTTCTGTATCCTCTACAGTGATGTCCATGTACTGGCATCCTACATCCTTAAAGTTGTAGATAAAGTTTTGTTTTGCATAGATTTCGTCTTCTTGTGGTTGAAAAAAGAACTTGAGGTTTTGGTTTGTTCCTTTGACATTGACAGATTCGGTCATATCCATTCTAAAATCCAAATATCTATCCAGTTTGTATGCTGGGTATGTGACCATTTCTCATTCTTCTTCTACTTCACATGTTTCGACCTCTTTTTGGATATTTTGAAGGTTGTCTGTGATTTTGTATGCAGCGATTGGCTGGTCTTTTTCTCCAATAAACACAGGGATAGTAACGGTATTTGTTTCACCATTTTTGGCAGATGCGATGACTTTGACTTTGTAGACTCAAACTTTTCTGTATGTATGTTCTATTGTGCTTGTTTGTGTTTGTCTTGTTTGATTGTCTCAAAAATCTCGTTGAATATTAACAATGTCTTTGTCATTTGATCTTACTGCGAAACTCACTGGTTCTCATCGAATCGTTGCTTTGGGAGAAGCGAGTACCACAGGTCTAAGTGAAGAATCTACTTTTAGATCAATTGTTTTGCTATTTGATTGTCCAAAACTATCTGTTGCAGTCAATGTAACTTGATATGTTCCTACTTTGTTAAATGATGCAACTATAAGTTTGTTATTTTCGTATTCTTTGTCTATGGTAACAAATTCATTGTCGGAGAATGTTCGTTTATATGTTAGTGCATCGTATCCGTTTGAAACATCAATATCAGTGGTTCTGCTTGCATCAAAAATAAATTGAGATGGTTGTTCTCGTTCTGCGATAGGTTTGTAAGAAAATTGAGCAAGTGGAGGAGCGGACTTTATGTTGATTGTGATTGTTTCTTCATCTACTTCTCATGTTTCATCTGCAACGATGAGTTTTATGTTGTACGGTCATGGTTTATCAAATTTTCTTCTCAGTTCTTCGCTTTGGACTGTATATATTTTTTCTCATGCTCAGTCGTATATTTCTCGTGTATATAATCTGATACGAGATTGGATAGAGTAGGACTTGCTTGCATCAAATCTAAACTCTCAGGTTGTATCTCATTCTTCTGGTGTTTGTCTAATCGCTGCAATTGGGTCTGAGACTTTTAACAAAAAGTTTTTGACCATTTCATTGTTCTGATTGTCAACAGTACTGAGAGTAACGGTGTATTCACCATTATCTGGAAGAGGAACTGAAATCGTTCCGGGTCAGCCATTGTTTTTTTTAGTTTTGTATGTAAATCAGTTAGAGTTCTTGATTTGTCGTCGATGTTCCATGATTTGTCTTCATCCTTGTGGAGAAGTTGCACTTCCGTCAAAACTTACTCATAACTTTGCTTCTTTGCTTCATAGTTTGATGTGTCTGGTGTCGTCCATTTTTTGCCCATTCATATATACAGTCAAAATTGCAGCTTGCGGAGAAACATTGACATTAAATGTCTCATCACCATCTAAGATTCATTCTTCTTGGTTGTTGACGCTTCTGACTGTGACGTGAACAAAATAATTCCCTTCTTTTTCAAATGTGTAGTTTACGACGGCTCATTGTCAAATAATCCTATCTACTCAATCTGTATCTTTATAATACCAAAAAAAGTTGTTTGAGGGGATTGTCTCTCAAGATGGGTCAACGCTTGATCTTGCATCAAGTGTCACAGTCAATGGTGCAGGTCATGTTGCTGGGTTTGCGGATACGTTCACTTTGACGGTGTGTTTGCTGTTTATTTCTTTGATTATTTTGTTGAGATCAGATTGGCAGTTATCCAAAAAGTTTGTAAATTTTGAATATTCAAACGAATCTCCCAATGATTCTGTCAATAATATACATTGTTGATAGACTATTTTATAAGATTTTTGTTGTGGTAGGTAGGGAAAAACATCATCAAATAACTGTTCTAACTCCAAAAATGTATTTTCTTCGATATCTTCTCAGACTTTGGATTGTGCTTCGATTTCAACAAAAATATCGAGTATTCTATCTCGTTGCTGGTTAATCAAATAGTTTGGTTGAAACTTTTCATCAACAGAAAATACTGGATGTGTCATAAAGTTGGCATAAACGATGCTCAACCCACACAGTGTCAGTATTATTTTTTTGAAAGAAAAACTCGCCATGGGTCTGATAATATCTAAATATATACAAAGTACTTGATTTTATTGTACCGATTGTCTGTTATATAGACCAAAAACGATCGACCTTGTTGTATTATTTTGTTGACAATAATAAAAACTATATCTTGTTGGTTTGAAGTTATTATGTTTTTTGATTGTCAAAATTTGACAATAATAAAAAATGATTTATAATCTCACTGTTATAGATTATTTTATTTTGTTGTGTAGTTTTATGATATCTCATATCCGTACACGTTTACATCGTCATATTTGTCTTCAAAAAGATCGTTTACATCGTCATGCTAGCATAGCGCATTCTCGTTTATCTGATCGTTTGATCCATATACATGGACGTTTAAAACATCACCACAAAAAGGTGAAAGAGAGTATTCAACATATGGTGACACATAGGTTTTTCTATCCTATTTTTTTGAGTACGTTTGTGATTGGTGTTGCGATTAGTTTGGGTGCTAGTGCAAGCACGCCTCATGTTAACAATGTTTTGGATGAGATGTGTACTCATAATCAACAACAAAATACGTATGCAAATTGCGGTTCTTTTGAACGTATTCGTACAGCAGTTGATCGTTCGGCTGAACGTATGTTTACATCGTTTCAAAAAAAGTACGATGCAGGTATGAGAAACAAAGCACTAGATACAGCACAAGACCGTATCTACACAGTCAAAAAGAGTTTGATGAGTCGTGGAAAGTATACAACACAACATGACTTTGTGTTTTATTACATGACACACAAATTTGATAAACAACGTGCAGTACGAAAAAAACAATCGTCTGACGCTATGGTCGTTGTTCGTGAATTTTCTATTGCGACATCATATGGAAGTTGAACTATGCATGGCTCAGCACAAACTACACAAAACACACAAACATGATCGTATCAATGATGATATACAATGCGTACTATCAGAGCATGACAGCAGTCAGATTTGCAATCTTTGTATATTACAAATACAACAAAAGAGCCAGTGTTGCTACAAAAGCTTGTCTTGATGTTTGGAGAACCAACATTGTATGCACAAGCCAATGATATCCAAAATATTAGTTTAGTGTTGTCTGATGGAACGACACATACACCAACGAGTTTTGCAGATACATTTGTTGCATTTTCTAACTGAATCATTTTGCAACCATGACAAAATACCTTTCGTATCACATGACGTGTTGATGGTTCAACAAAACGTGTGTATGTCTGATTTGATCAAGAAAAATCAATTATTATCTGATGACAATGAATTGTTTCTGATGATGATTTGATAACTATCAAGAACTTTTCGTTTGCGAAAGTTCAATAGAAAATTACATATGTTTGATAAGAAAAAAGCCCTCACGGAGTGAGGGCTTTTTTCTTAATAACAAATATTGTAATTTGTATATACTCAGTCTTTTTTCTAACTATTTCATTGATAATATGCCTCAAAATACTATACTGATGTTTGTTGTTTTTATATAACTTATCAATTATCAAAATGCCACATAAAAGAACAAATACTACTACCTTAACTCTTAATTGAGCTGATTTAAAGAACTATTCTCATAATTCAAAAGAATTCGATTTTTCGAAGATAGAACAAACAATAGAAAATCTTCAGATTATATTGTGAGAGTGAGAAAAATTTGATTGAAAAATCACTAATATTACTGATAATCTTAAAGAAATTCTCTTATTGTCTAAAAAAGAAGTCAAATCTTCTAGCGTTAGACTAGATTTGAGAGATGTATTATGACTTTTAGCCGTAAAAACATATGGTATACAATGAAGTGTAAATATAGAATGAGCAAGAAATTCTTATAACGAGAAAATCAATGGTGATGTAATTAATAACAATATCAAATTTGATGTAGTAAATACAAACATAACATGAAATGTAGTAAATGCAAACATATGATGAGATACAAAAAATACAAATATCTTATGAAATGTGAAGAATACCCTTATATCAGGTACTGCAGTGAATGATGATGTGGCTGGAGCGGTAGAAAATATAGCAATATTGTCAAAGAAGTTTGCTTAATATAGCTTGTTTCTAAAATAACTATATACTTAAAGTAGTAAAAAAATTAAATAGAAAAAAGCCCTCACGTAGTTCAAGTGAGGGCTTTTTTGATAGTGGTTATTTAGTTGTATAAACTTTTTCTTCTCGATTGTCGTCATATATTGTAATAGTAAACTTTCATGAATCATCTTTTGAGGCAACTATATAATATAATTCTAAATTTCGTTTCTTCAATATACTGTTCACATTTTTTATGTCTTCTTCTTTGCATCAAAGAATTTTCATTGCATTGGCAAAATTATGTTGATTAATATCAACAAAACTAAATTCTACACCCGTAATAATACCATTAATATTTGATAAGGTGCATTTATTTCCCGAATTAAATATTTTATTTTCTGATATGTCTACACTTGCTTGATGAAGTCATACTGGGTTATAATCTCATCGAACATTTACGTTTTTAAATTTTGCTCAAAAAACGTTTTGTTCATTAATATCGTGTGTGACTTTGAGAGAATTTATATCTATAATATCTGTAATATCGTCTCAAATCTTTAATGACGAATAATCTATTTCTAAATTTGTATCGAGAGCTATAGTTTCTCATACTGTTTGCAAACTAAATCAGAAAACACCATTGTCAATATTGTCGTCTAGTACAATAGAGTCTGATTCAACATCAGATCAATCTATCTCTGATCGTGTACTTGTAAGTAGAACGCCTTCTTGTAGGCTTATACTTCGGTTTTTATTTGAGCTAGTATCTACAATTTCAATATAAAAAGATTTTGTTTCTACTCAATCTTTTCGTCTTCAAAATTTTTGAATTGTATACTGTCAATATGAATATACATTGTCATATTCTAGACTTTGAATAAATTGACTCACCTCAAATCAGAGTTCAGCAATATTAGAAAAGTATTTCCCATCAGCAAAGTACCCACTGTCATTTCTTTTGTTGGTTTTCATTTCAAAAAGCAGTGCAGCAATATATTCTTCTTTTGTTTTTAATATATTGCTATGTCTAGTTACGTAGACTTTTTCTAGATCGGGTACATTATTTTTCATTGTATATATTACAAAATTTCATGCAGCATTTTTTGTGACGTGAATATTAAAATTATTGCTATTTTTTTTGCTAAGAATGTTGGCAATATTTTCGATATCTTTTTCATGACATCCTAAAACTTTCATTGCATGAGCAAAATTTTGTATATTTATTCAGATAAAGTCGTGCTCCATTTTTGTAATCAATCCATCTCTATTTGTTGCTCTAGATTGATGGTAACTGCACAAAAATTTACTGTCTTCCGAAAGGAAAATCTCTCCATTCTTTCAATCTTCAAAAAGCTCTATATTGGTAAAATTTGCTCTAAAAGAGTTTTTTGGGCCTATATCGTGTATATTTTTGAGAGAGTCTATGTTTATAATTTTTGTACTATTATCTCATGGTTTTAATAACGCGTAATCTACGTGTAAACTTGTATCAAGTGATATTGTTTCTATTACAGTTTTTACATTAAGTTTGTCAGCATTATTATCAATACTCTGACCTTGTGTAGTGTCTAATTCTATCATCCGATGTTTATTTGCATTTGTATCTACAACTTCAATAATCATTCACTGTGTTCCTTTTGAAGTTTTTTGAATTGTATATTTTCAAAATGAGTATACATTGTCGTCTTCTAAGTTTTGAATAAATTTATTAGTCTCAAATCACAGTTCAATAGTTTCTTGATCTTCAGCTTTATTATAACTCCCTTGATTGTTTTTTAATTCTAAAAGTAGGCTGCCAACATATTCTTCTTCAGTTTTTGTCGTGTCACTATATTCTCTAGCAGCAAATCCATAATTAACTAATTTACCTCAAAATAATACAATATTATTTCATAGTAGGACTGGAGTTTCTTTTAATGTTTGTGTCATACGAAAAGTATTTGCAACATGATTTTCTCATCGCTTTTTGCTTTCTTGTAGTTGTATATGGTATTGATTTGTTTGATCTTTTTGTTTTTGTATGGGTGTTGTATGTGGATTAAATGCTATGTCCATAATTTGTGTTGTTCTATAAAAATAAGTATTTTCGATACCTTACTTGTTTTTTCTTGCTTTAATTTCTTCTATTATTTGATCATTTAGATTTTTTACAATGAGTATTTCTAAACTAGCTCATACAATCTGCAAATAGGTACTTATTGCATTCTCGGTAAATTGCTTTGTTTTATCGTTTTTTAGAAGGTTAGCTAGTCATGTTAATGCTTTTTTTGCCAATGAATTCATTTTTTCTCTTTGAGGTACAGAGCCATTTGCACTTACATACAAAATATCATTTATTTTTGTTGCACTGTTGTCTATTCCTTTAAAGGTAGAACTTAAATACTTTAGTCATTCTTTTTCTGGTGATTTATTGTCTAAAGAAGTATATATCGCTGCTTTCATATTGCTCAAGCTCATTCATTCTGTATATTGTGCTTCAAATAATAATCTTAATTGTTCGGTAGCATCAGATTTTTTTTGCTTAGCAGTATCGATCAATTTTATCACGTCTGTCTCTTTTTGCTTTAGTTCCTCATCTGACAGTTTTTCGATTTTGTTTTGGTTTACCATGAGTGAAAATAATTCCGCCATACTCGTGTGGCCTGTTTCCCCAAGTACAGTTCCTAGAATTATTAATTCAGTGTTGTTATTTCATGTATTTGTTTTCATGTATAGTTGTTTAGTAAAAAGAAACGGTAGTATCAACTACTTTTTAGTAATATTTTTTATTTTTTGTATTTCTACTATTAGATTTGCAGTATGTTCTCTTTTTGACATAGTTATTTGACAATGAATATATAAATACTGTTTCTTGAGTATATTTTCCAAAAGAAAAAGTAGAATGTGTTTTTTATTTCTATTTCCCTTTTTAGGGAGCGGTTTACAAAAGTGAGGGCTTTTTGTTTGTTAGTTAATTATCAACATAATAGATTTTTCATCTTCCATATTTATCTCGATCATAAACCTTCCCGAGCTTTCTTTTGTAACAGTTATTCTAAATGTTTCTGTATTTTCATTGCTAAGTATTTCATCAACCTCTTTTATACCTTTTTCACTACAACCTATAATCTTCATTGCATTGATAAAGTTTATTCTGTTAATATCAAAAAAGTTAAACTCTATGTTTGTAATTATATCGCCTTCTTTTGATAATCTGAGATTGTTTAAAGGATGTCAAAATGTTGTGTCCTGCTCTATATCAATATAACTGTCTGTTAAATCATAAGCTCACTTTATCTGTACATCATTGAACATGATCCAAGTATGATTCTTTGGATATACATCATGCATTTTTCTAAAGGAATCTATATCAATGATTTGATCTATATTACCTCAAATCTTTATGGAACTATAGTTAATTTTTAATTCTTCATCGATATCAACTCTTTCTTGTAAAATACTGACACTAAATCATAAAACACCATTATTGATGTTATTGTCTGGTATAATAGACCCTATCTGAGAATCTGATGCTTGTAGATCTGATCATGCAGTTGGAAATCACTCACTTATTTGTAAATTTCGATATTTATTTGTCTTTGAGTCTGTGATTCCAAAACCTTTATATTTTGGGTTTTCAATTTCAGGAGAAGCACTATTTCGTTCAATTGTATATTGTCCAAATGTATATATTTTACCAAACTCTAATCTTTGAAGAAATTGACTAATTTCAAATGATATTTCAGCAGTATTTATACCATTGATGCTATCGTTATTTATATCTGTATTTCTTAATTCAGAAAGTAGCCTAGCAACATAGTTTGTATCACAGTATTCTCTAAGATTTAGTAATGCCTCAGTTGCCAGTTCTTTTGCAAAGAAAAGATTATTTCATAATAATATTGGAGTATTCCCTTTTGCTAAGTTGATGAAATTATTCATGAGATACTTTTCTCATTGCTCTTTGTTTTTTTGTACTTGTATGTGGTGTTGATTTGTTTGATCTTCTACTCGTTGTAAGTATGTAGTATGTTGATCAATATTGAATACCATAATTTATTTTGTTCTATAAAAATTAGTATTATTTTTACAATACTAAAAATAGTAATAAAGTATCTCTTGTTGATGTCAATATTTTTGATGTCAATTTTTAATATCAATTTCTAATATTAATATTTATTTTTTTCATTCTCGTTCATTGTAGAATTGTTCCAAGTATAGTTCCATAAATGCATGTCTTTGCTGTGCAATTTCTTTTCATGTTGTGGTATGCATCAAATCTTTTAACAAGAGGAGTTTTTCGTAGAAATGATTGAGTGTTGGTGCTGTACTGTTTTTATATTCTTCCTTTGTCATAGTGAGGTTTGGCTGTATGGTAGGATCATACAGGGTCCTTCACATGTGTCATCCATAATTGAATGTTCTGGCTATTCATATTGCTCATATTGCATCTAATCTATCAGCATCTTGTACTACGTCAAGTTCTGGTGAACGAAATGATTGCGTATTGTTTCATCATTTGAACGAAATATATCTTACAATGTTTTCTACATGAGTTATTATTTCTTGATCAACTTCGAGTCATTGCAAAAAAATTTTTGCTGTTTTTGGACCTATGTCTTCATCTCATCCGTGAAATTTTGAATCAGCAATATCATGGAGTAATGCTCATAATTCTACAACAAGTATGTTAACTTTTTCTTGTGAAGCGATATGCTTTGCAGATTTCCAGACACGATAGATGTGCCATCGGTCGTGTCATCCTTCTGCATTTGATAACGATGTTTTTACGAAACTAACAGTACGTTCTATTATCTCATCATATGATAGCATACAGATATAGTTTATACAGTTATAAATTAAGAGAGTAATTTTAATAATTTACTTGTTTTTTCTTGCTTTAATTTCTTCTATTATTTGATCATTTAGATTTTTTGCACAAAATATTTCAAAAGTTTTTCATGCATTTTTTATATAAAGGTCCATTGCCTTTTCTGTAAATTCTTGTGTTGTCTCATCTTCCAATAGAAGCTCTAGTCACAAGAGTGCTTGGTATACTGTGCTTTCCATAAGCTTTTTATCTCATTGAGGAGCAGATTTTTTCTCAAGAATGTGAAGAATGTTTATTATTTTATCTGAGGTTGCATACAAATCTTGAGTATCTTTTGTTACATATTCTAGTCAGGCTATTTTTTGATTTATTGGCTTGAGCTCATCGAAAATCTCTATTATTTCATCTTGATTTTTTCATTTTCTACTTTTTAAGTACATAGTTGATTCACTTTTTAGTGAGGTATATATTCCTGCTTTGATATCTTTTAAAGCATTATCACTAGTACTATCTGCCTCATATAAATCTATTATACTAGTTTTAATGTTTTTTTTTAGTTCTCTTGCTTTCTCAAGTAGTTCTTCCCATTTCTCTGATTGTTCTACTAGTTCTTTAGTTTTCATTGTTTTTAGTTTTTTGGGATCTATAAACACAGAAAGCATTTTTTTAAGATCAGTATATCATGCTTTTCCCATGATTTCTGCTGCTTTTCATATTTTTGTAATTTTTTCTTCTGTAGTTGGTGTGTTTTTTCTCATAGTTTATGATTTTTTTATAAAAAAGTTATTACATTTTCTAATTAAATTTTAAATTATAGTATATGTTTATTTTATTAAGTCAATAGTAAGTACTCTAAAACAACCTCCATAATATTTTCTTTGTTTCTAACAAAATATGAATATCTGGAAGACGTCATGTTTTGGTAGAGTATTGTGTCTTTGGTAGACTGTGTAATATATAATTAAATGAAATCTTCTTACTTTTATATTTTGTCTTTCCTTTCTAAAATATTCACAACTCAATTGTCTGCATCTACTTCAACCAGGTCTCCATCTTTTAGTACTTGTGTTGCTATTTTTGTTCATATAACGCATGGTTTCCCAAGTTCACGAGCAATAATAGCTGCATGGCAAGTGATTCCTCAAGTATCTGTCACAATTGCAATAGCCTTTTTCATAGCTGGAACAAAATCAGGCGCTGTATATGCTGTAACGAGAATTTGACCTTCAGAAAAAGCTGCTATTTCATCTGCTGATTTTATTATTTTTACGATTCAATGTGCGTATCAAACAGATCCAGTTTTTCCTTTAATTTCTGAAACTATTTCAATGCTGATTCTTTTTACATAAGACTTTTTCAGTTCTTCATATCTTTTTCTGCCTTGATATCCCACTGTTATTTCAATCCCTTTTCATGGCTCATAATAATAATTTGTAGCCTGTCTCTTTGTCTTTATTTCTTCGGTAGATGGACTTTTTTTTGTTAGTAAATATTTCTGTATATCTGGAATATGTAATTGTTCAAAATCTTCCATAGAAAGACCTAGTTTTTCAGAGGAACTCTTCCATAACTTATCAAAAGCAAACTTCACATAAGGAATTGTAAATGTAGAGATTTCATCTTTGAAGAACAAAATATAGTTCAAGAAGTCTACTTCTTTTTTCACACAATTTGGAGCCTTTGCTGGAGTTTTTTTTTCATTCGCATGTATAAGATCTGGTATAAATGATAATGGATCACGCACTCATAGATTTATTGAAGTCATATATTTGTATGTTTCTGCAAATTCATGAAGATCTTTTTTAAATTCTCCTCCTTTATCATAAAGTAGTTTTACTTGTTCTTCTGTACAATCTTTATTTCAAAAGTAGTATGTTTTTAATTCATAGAGTTTTTCGTGAAAATTCTCTAAGTACGTTGGAAATCAAGGCTGAAGAAAATCAATCAGAGCTGTCTCAATCTTATGATCAATTAGTTTTTTTGTAGCAATTTCTGCGAGTGCATTACTTATTACATAAAAGATATTACTGAGAGGATAGCTGTTTGTTGTAGCATTGTAAATTATGCCTAATGCATCACTTAAGTCTTGCGAAGAAAGATTTTCCTTCTGATTAATATGTTGTTCTAGATTTTTTAATGTCTTAAGAGATGTTTTATATCTTTTGTATTGAGTATGAAAAAATTCTTTACTAAGTTTATTTTTTAATACATCGTAAAATGCTTCTTGAGTATTGGTGCTCATATATCCATCCAACTGATTATTCTCAATATAATATAATACAGAGATATCAGCACTTGCTAATTCTTTATAAATATCAATAAATCTATCGTTGAGCCATAATTCTAAAAAGAGAGGTGGGTGATATTGACTAAATATAAATTCCAGTTCTGTTCTGTTCTTTTTTTTAGATATAGTGGTAACTGGTCTTGCTTGCAAAATATACAATGTATCATTTGCAACTGCTCGTTCAATATCCATGGGTTTCCCATATTCGTTTTCAATTTTTTCCGCTATTTTAGTCAATTCAATGATTTTTTTGTCAGAAAGTTTTTGGAGATTTTGTTCTGTCATTTGTACTTCACTTTCTTTAATTCATCAAATTGTTTCGTCAATAACAAGCTTTGTTATTTGTTGATTGATAGATAATGTATCAATGAGAAGAGATTCTTTATTTACAATATAATTATCTGGGGTAATCATTCCGCTAACTATAGCCTCACCAAGTCATCGTCATGCTTCAATCATAATTTCATTTTCTCACGTTACAGGATTAATAGTAAATGCTACTCATGCAACATCACTATGTATCATTTTTTGAATAACGACAGCTATTTTTATATCGCTTTTTTGTATTCCTTTACTTTCGCAATATGATTTGATCCTTTCATTATTGATTGATTTATGACATTCTTCGATGCGTTTTATAAGGTTTTCTTTGTTTACAAAGAGAAATGTATCAAACTGTCATGCAAAACTATCATCTACTCAGTCTTCTTTGGTAGCACTACTTCTCACAGCGACAAAAGTAGCATCAAGTATATCAAACGCTTCTATAACTTTGTCTTTTCGTATAGTACTCTCTTGACCATATGCGTCAGTAGTTAGTACAAATCCATTAGCTCAAGGAAATCACTTTGCCATCAACTCTCCTAATGAAGCACCTTTTCATCATACAAGTTGTATATTGTCTTTTTTAATGTCTTTAAACCATTGTATCATAATTATTGAAAAAAGATATAAACTCTAAAACAACCTCCACAACATTTTCTTTGTTTCTAACCAAAAATGAATATCTGGAAGACGTCATGTTTTGATAGAGTAGTCAATATCCAAGAATCATTCGAAGAGTGTTTTGATACTTTGTTGTTTTTGTGCGAATAGTTCTGCATCAGCAAGATATTTTCTGATAGTGAATGGATGGGTTTTTGTATAACTTGCAATTTCAGTTGTGCTTTTTTTACCCGCTCTGCGAGCGGCCAAAAAAAGAAGCATATTTTTGGTTCATCGCAGGAGTGCTCACATCATCATGTTTCGATTTTCTCCATTGTGATATGCTTTTTGCACGAGAGCAATTGCTTTTTTTTTGTCTTGTAAAACTGCATCTAGTATACCAAATGTATCTGTCATTTGTGTAGAAAAAACTATGGTCGTTATCATTTCTTCAGAGAGCTTTTGTTGTGTTACGCTCATGTATTGTACCAATTTTTGTGTTTCGTTCCACAGACGTCATGTATTGTTTCCTACTAATGCTATAATAAACTGTGCAAGTTTTGGAGAACAGACGTCATTGCCTCAGCACCGTTCTTGCACATATGGAACGAGTTCTTTTTCTTTGAGTTGATCAAATTCTTTGACATCACAATGTTTTTTACATCGTTTGTAGAGTTTTTTTCTTTTATCTGGTTTGTATGAGACACTTATCAAAATATTTTCTGTGTTTCTTTGTTCTCGTTTTGGTATGATAGTATCTTCAAATCGTTGAATATGAGCTGTAGATAATTTGTTGTGTGTTTTGGTGTCTTGAGGAATACCGTACAAGATAATGCATTTTTTTTGACTAAAAAGATCTTGTCCAAACATGGCTTGTACGAGAGTGTCTTTGTCTCGATTATCTGGTCAGTACTCGACAATATGGTCAGGTCAAAATTTTTTTTCAAATCCAGATTTTCGTCTTTGTAGTTCTTTGTTGAGCAAAAATTGATCCTCTCAGCAAAATACGTACATGATACATTTGCAAAATAAAAAAACTATCATTGTGGCAATGATAGTCCAATACCGAACATTTGCAAGCAAATGTGGATTATTTTAGTCAACTATGCGTCGTAATCTATACACTCCAAACACAAGTCCACTTACCAAAAGAACAATCAGCATGTGGTCTTCTGGTCATACTTGTACTTGTTTGACACCGTCAATTTGCAATGTTTGACCGTCGCTACATGTAGCTTCTACTTTATAAAATGCGAATTGATTTGTTTCTTTTGTCGGATCGAAAGGATATGGATATTTTGTGTCTGTTGTATCTCAAACTTTTTGTAAATCGTTGGCGCTACTGTCTCACCTATACACTGTGTAGTTGGTTGCTCATGGCACTGCTCATCGAGACAAATAACTTGTATTTCACATTCTGATAGTACTGACAGAAATACCTCATACAGAACAAGTTCCGTTGTCAGTTGCTGATCCAAAAAACTCTGATCATACAATTTCAGAAGCAAATCCTACAGTTGCTCATCCTTCATTTGTACCAAATACTTGAAAAAAATAATTCTGACCAGCTTGTAAGTCATTGATTATTGTATTTGTTTCTCTTGTGGTGAGCGTTTGATCCAAATTATCTTTGTTCTCTCCATATCTTATTTGATAACTGTACGGAGTTCAAATTGCTTGTCGTTGTAGTTGTATTTGTGTTGTGTCGAGTGAATCTCTTACAACTTTGACGTTTTGAATACGAACATCTTGTTCTTTTTGTTTGACGGTGACGGTTCATACATTTGGGTAAGATTTTCTTTCTCATCATTGTAAAATCACTGTTGCAGAGATTTGTTGATCTCAAATTCTATCAATCGTTACCTCTTTACTAAAAATTGTAGGTGTCTCTTTATCGAGTGGGAATATACCCAAACTTCCTATTTTTAGTTCAACATCATTTACTCATTCTCATACTTCTACTGTATATTTTACTTTTACTCATGCTTCAAATGTATTTGATGGAGAGATAGTAAGTGATTTGAAAACACCATCAGATCATGGAGGAGCATAACCAAAAGCTATTTGTTCTGACTCAGCCAACAATTCATTATCAATATTGACGATTCTAACAAAAAGTTCGTTGTTTCCACTGCTGATCTCATCCAAAAAAACATTAAAGTTACCGTTTTCATCAGTTTCTGTTTCTATATCACTTTGAACTCCATTCAAAAACACTTGCACTGGACTTCTCACAAACTCTGTCTTTCACAAAAGATTAACTGACGAAGTTGTGACAGTTTCACCACTTAGTGGCGATATGATTGTCGCAATTCATTCTGTTTGTGCTTCTTCGATATCTGTATCATCAACGATGATAACTTGTTTTCCAAAGACAGTTTCGTCAGATGTATCAAAAACCATAAGTGTGTATGTTCATCCTTCTTTGAGCTTAAGTGCTTGAGAAAATGTTTTTTCTCACTGGTCGTCACTAGTAAATGTATAAATTCCATCACTAGGAATTTCATATGAATCAGGATCAATAAAATTTCATTCAAATTCTATAATAACCATATTTTCATAATCCAATACTGTGTCTCCGTCTTTGTCAACAGCTCTAATGTTTACATTAACACTTTCATTTATTTTAAATCTTGAAGCAGGGTCGATAGTTATTTCAAAACTATCTGGTTTTGCAGCAAGGGCAAAGAATGGTAGTAAAAGTACTACGCATGTAATGCACAAAAGTTGTATGTATTTGGACAGTTGCTTCATCGAAAAAACCTAAGCAAAAACTAAAATTCTCTAAATCAACCATTAAGATATTCTACAGGAGTTGGTGGCGTATTTGTAAACATAATAACTCATTCTAATTCATCTGCACCAATATCCACTTCTCAGATAAATACTGTATATTTTTGTACCCATCGTGCATCTTTACCACTATATGGCAATGATACCAACGTTGTATCAACAGCAACCGTTGAGTCTGGCGGAGTAACGTACATAACAATCATATTGTCATCAGTACTCACAACCGTGTCTCATAGTCAGTCTACTTCTTCAGAATCAACTGTTATACTGTCACTATCGTATGCAATGGTGAGAACAAACGAAGAAACATTGTCGTATTGTTTTGTTGTTTTGATATGTATCATTCATCACGTAGTGATGTCAGCTACCATTTCAGAACCTGAATACGAGGTAACAACTTCTCCGTATTGATTCATAAGATCAGCTGTAAATACTCATGACTCTCAAATTAGTAAAAACACGTATGCAAGAATTCATCCTACAACAAGTGCTCATATATTTTGTCATAGTCTTTGAAATAAGTTGAGTTTTGGTGCAGGAGAATTGCTTGTATCAATAGCTCCTCATGCAGATACGTGTTGTTCGACATTATTAGTTGAAGTGTTATCTGAGATGTTCTCTGTCATGCCAGGTCCAAGTAAAGTGAAGTAAAGAAATATTTGTATTCCTTTTTAGATTACTGGTCTGGACTCAAAACACAAAAAATTGCATTCTGAGATTACTGAATGTATTTACTCTTATTAAAATTATGTTCTTGTAAGTCTTTTCACATATGAATGTTACCGTTTGCATCATGCAAATAATAAAAATACGAATGTGCTTCAAAGTTCAAAACAGCATCAATTGATGTTTTATCAGGATTTGCTATCGGGCGAGGAGTCAGTCACTTGCGTTGTCTTGTGTTATAAATATTATTTGTATCGTAAAGATTTTCTAAAATGCTTTGGGGTGTACAAGCTTCGTATCCAGTTTCCAAACCATAACACAGCGTAATATCTGCATCAATTCTCATATCATTTTGTATTCTATTCAAAAATACTCATGCAATATCAGGTTTGTTTGCATCATTTCTCTCTTCTTTTTCTATAATAGAAGCAAGAATAAGAATCTGATACGGTGAAAGTTCAAATGAATATCACGCTCTTTGTAGTTTTGAGAGAAATTCTTTATATTCACGTTGTATTTGTGAGTCTACAGTGGTTTTATATGTTTGGAGGTGATGTGTGACGAGTTGGGCTGAAACATCTTTGTCTACATCCAAAAAGTATGTATTTGGATACAAAAATCCCTCAAGGTGTTGTACATAAGATCAATCTTCTTTTTGTAAGAAATCGTAGATTTCTGTAGCTTGAGGTAAGTATGCATCAATATACTCCAAAAATTCTCAGGCTTGTGTGTATCCTTTTTTTGCTAAATCTGCATCGATATCATAACTAGACCATCATTCCAAAACAGTGTATTTGATATATTCTGATTGGGGTCAGGCTTGAATGATTGCAAAAAATTCTTTTGGAGTCAAAGAACCGCTAAATGTGTATTTTCCTACTGCAAGAGAGGTGAGATCTATATCGTTTTGTTTGGCATACAATTTGAGTTTGTTTGCCTGTCGTGAGCTCATTGGTTGTATAAATCTTGCTAATGTATCTCCTTGTTGGACATATATTGTACGGTCATAAACAAAAGCCCCTCACAAAAATTGTTGTAACATAAAGTATCACGCTATACATAACACAAACAGTCAGATGATTATTTTTTTTGTTCTATTTTTGGTTGTAGTTTTTTTCATTTGTAGTATTATACAAGAAATTATAAAAAAGTTTTGGTATGTTATAGTATGTTTTTATCCAAAAAGCTAAGTGGATGTCTGATGTAACGAAAAACAAAAACAATGTTCGTCACTCATCGTCTCTGTTGAGATATATTGATGTGTGAGTGTATGCGTGTGGTATTGTCGTAGGTGTTTTTATTACCTTTGCATTGTTTTGTATATATTTTTTTGGATTCAAAACAAGCTTTGATATTTTTTTTGGATCAATAGATCAATATGAAATCCCTCAAGATAATTCACAAATCGTTCCACAAGAAGTTATTGTTCAACCTCAATATGAAAAGCTACCTTTTTTCTGAAACATATTAGAACAAAGACAATCTATGCTTATGTTGACGTGATATACGTGATTTGCTGTTTTTAGCGATAGACATTTTCGTGTATGGGCTGTAGATCCTACATCGGTTGCGATACAACAATATCGAAAAGATGCACAAGCACAAGCATTGTGAAGTTTACAGAGTTTGCATAATTTTGTTCAGTCTAGATCAGAAAAATTGTTGTTTGCTATGAATGCAGGAATTTTTGATACTAATATGTCTCCAGTATGATTATTTGTTGCAAATGGTCGTGTAGAACAACCCCTCAATCTTACCGAAGGTACATGAAATTTTTATTTACAGCCAAATGGAGTGTTCTTTGTTCAAAAAGACAAAAAAGCAAGTATTATGGATAGTACAAATTTCTCTTTTTTTGTTGATATGAAAGACGTATTATTGGCAACTCAGTCGTGACCACTTTTGCTTTCTCATGGGACAATACATCCATCTCTTAATCCAAGTTCTTCAAATACAAATATCAGAAATGCAGTATGAATTACGCCCCAATGAACAGTATTTTTTGTCTATAGTGACAAAGAAATAAATATGTATGCATTGGCATTGTATATGAGAGACGTTTTGGGTTGTGAACATGCTTTGTACCTTGATTGATCTATTTCTGGGTGGTTTGATGTCGTGTGATGATACAAAAATGATAATACCTTTGTGTGAATGCTGTGAGTTGTCCAATAAAATCATCACTCGCTTGTAATACGCACTAGCAAAATATATACTTTATACAAAAAGTACTTTTATTTTCTAAATTCTTTATGATTTCTCAATCTTTTTCTCCGTCTCCTATTGCAAAACCTATTCTTTTGTCTGGTCGTGAACCTGCAAAGCATTTAGAAGAGATAACTCGTCAATTTGTACAAAAACAATGACTGACGTGATCGTATGTCTGAATACTTTTTTTGTGAGACAATCCAGCATCTGCGACATATGTGTCAATGAAAGGTGCATTTGCATCCAAAGTATGACTTGCTACCAAGGTGTTTGGGCAACTTGATTCGCCATTGCATGATGTACAAGCAGTGTACGATTGTATAGATATGCTCAACGCAGACGATTTGTGTGTGTGAATTTTGATCCAGCTTCCAGTACCAGACTTGTTTATGTCGGCGTTGCCTTCTTTTTTGTCTCGCGTTGCTCCACACAAAGATATTGATGGGTTATGATGAATTGCGTTTGGAAAAGCAAGTATTTGATTGTTTGATTTTTTGCCTGCGACTCCAGCTGCGGTGATGGGATTGCTTGATCGATACGATCTATGAGCTGTAAGAGGCAAAACTGTTACTATTTTGGGGCAAAGTAATCTTATTGGTAAGCCATTGGCGTATGCGTTGATGTGACGTGAAGCAACGGTATATTCATACAATGCTTATTCAAATCCTGATGTTGTCAAAAAAACATGTCAACAGTCAGATATTATTATTTCTTGTACTGGAGTAGTTCATTTGATTACTTCATCGTATGTTCGTACTGATAAAAGCCAAATTATAATTGATGTAGGATGGGGTAAAAAAGATGGAAAAGCAGTTGGTGATGTTGCACTTGACCAAATCGCTCCACTTGTATGAGCATATACTCCATTGCCAGGATGAGTAGGACCTATGACAGTTGCAAATCTTTTTCACAATGTCAAAGTCTTGCGAGAACTTCATAATGTAGCAAAACTTGTATAATATGGATTATGCAAATATGAGGTACGAAGATGCGTGCCGTTATTTTGATGCAAAGGTACATCAATTCGAACAATTAGAACGAAAAAAGCAAGCCTGACTAGATGTACGTCTTGTTTGAAGTGTTGCAGAGGGTTTAGGGGTTGTAGGACATAGTGATATAGACTTTGAGATTGTTACCAATGATATTGCAGCAACGCTCAAAGATTTTGTTTCTCACTTGCTATTGTGTATGTGACGTCTCCCTCGCATCAAAAAATACACACTCAATAATTTTTATGCTGATTATACTGATTTGCGTTCACACAAACAAAGCACTATGTGAACATCTTGATTGACGTTTGACAATCGTTTTTGGTTATGTCAAATTGTATGGTTTGATGATGATAGTCTTACGTCTTCTACGCTGTATGATGTTATTATAACAGAGACTCAGTCTAGAATACCTGATGCTATAGTATGAGAATTTCAAGAATCTCAAAACAACAAAAAAAACGATATGTCCCTTTTCTATCTGCTCAAAGTATATGTGTACACAACGTATCCAAATTTTTGGCATCGTTGATATATGGTTCGTAATGCCTTTGTGTCCTGAGTTCGTACGCAACAAGACATGGATGTGTATTTGTCTAGACACAATCGAAAGCAACTCAAAAAATAGTATATATGTTATTTTAGTCAGACATAATTTTTTTCCAATTTCATTTTTTGATGTCTGCAAGAGAGAATGTGTCGATACTTGTTCTCATAAGATCTTTGACTTTGTATCCTAAAGCTCTCAAAAATCTTCTAATATGTCTTTTTTTTCATTCTGTAAGTGTTATCAGAAGTGTATGTTTTCCTCTTTTGCTAAAATATTTGATTTGAGATAAGCGTAAGAGATCAACTCATTTTTTTTTGGAATAAATTCTTTTGCCAAAATCATCTACAAATATACCAGTATATGCCAAATCGTAGTGAGAATTGTCAAATACTTTGTCAATAATGACTGTATATTCTTTTTTGATGTTTTTGGATGGATGCTCAAACTCGTGTACTGTTTCTGATGTGTTTGTCATCAAAACCAATCCATGACTGTTTCTATCAAGTCTTCAAATATAATACCAGCTATCTATGTATTCGGGTGGAAGTAATTCATAAATTGTTTTGTGAACCGGGTCTTGTTTGGAAACGACGTATCCTTTTGGTTTGTTTACCAAAATAAAACCGTGTTTTTTTTTCTTTTTTGTAATTTCTACAATAAAAACGAGTGGGGATTCTCACACACGTTTGATAGCTACCATATCATTGTGATCTAATTCGTGACGTTTGTCAGAAATAAGATCGTTATTGACTGTTATTTGATCGTTTTTTAGATAATCAACGATGTGTCTTCTACTTAGTCAGTGTCATTGCAAATACGAAAGGATGTCCATAATGTTTGTCAGGGGTTATATACCAAAAATAAGCGTTGCATATGTTATCCTGATATGTATACAAAAAGCAATAACTTTTTTAGTATTTGTCAAAGAAAATGCATTGAGTGGTAGATAAAAAAAGAAGACAAGCCTGCATGAGAGCCCATACAGCGACGCATTTGCTTCATGCACAATTGAGTGTAATTTTTCCTCAAACAAAACAAGCATGATCATGGGTTGGAGAAGATCAATTAAGATTCGATTTTGCTGCTGATAGAATGCTAACACCACAAGAAATCGACACTATCCAAGCGACAATGCAAGATATTTTGGCACAAGATTTTGTTGTAACAACGCAAGAAATGTCATACACAGAAGCTGTAGCATCCTGAGCAAAAGCGTTTTTTGAAGAAAAATATGCTGACACGGTGAGAGTTGTGTCTATTGTTGATAATGACGTCCAAAAACAAGTAAGTGTAGAGCTTTGTTGAGGATTACATGTAGCTTCTACATGACATATTGGTGCTTTTTGTATTGTCAAACAAGAGGCAGTCGCATCTTGAATCAAAAGAATCACTGCTATGACATGACCTCGTGTTGTAGAAAAAATATTTGAACAATCATCGTTGCTCCATACAATCATGGATAATATTGGTGTCAAATCAGAATCACAACTTCTTGATAAGTTAGAAAAAACTCTCAAAGAACATACAGATCTTCAACAATCAGTTGTTTCTTTGCAAACACAACTGTTGCATACAACGTTACAATCAATCTCTTCTCCACATCACGATGTATTTGATATGATTGTTGTTGTGGATACTTATGAACATTTACAATCAGTTGATTTTAAAGATATCGTCAATGCAACAAAACAATTTTTTGAACAAAAAAACGTATTGGTGTATGCCAATTCCTGAAACTTTGCATTAATTATGCAAAAAGGAAACGTCTCTGCAAAAGAGTACGCACAACAACACGCATTGCGTGGTGGATGAAGTGATACGTTGTTACAAGGAAAATCTGATAAAGAAACGTTATTACAACTATAATGTTTTTTTATGCATTCTTAGATGTTTTTTTATTCAAGATGTAGCATATGACACAAGATACCCAACATACTAACAAAACTACTCCTCACGTCAAAAATTATATTCACGCCATTGTCTATACTACAATATGAATTATGTCAGCAGTATATTTTTTCCTTTCTGTTCGTTATGTCTTTGCTCCTTTGTGAGAAAAAATGAGAGAACAAGCACGGACAGTGACTGGCGTTGTTGAAGATTGATACGCTACTTGATCAGATTTGTGTTTGAGAGAGACGTGTTTTGGTATAGAATATGCAATTACTGCAGAACAAAAAGAACAAGGACTTATGTGAAGAGAGGAGTTATGAGTTTTGTCGTGAATGCTTTTTGTGTATGATGAGCCGTCAAACTATCGTTTTTGGATGAAAAATACATTGATTCCTTTGGATATGTTGTGGCTTGATCAGAACTATACAACAGTCTATATACATCAAAATGCTCAGCCATGTACAGCGCAGATTTGTCCTTCATATGGACCAGACACTGTCGCTGCATCGTATGTACTAGAACTTAATGGGTGAGTGGTAGAACAATACGGAATAAACATATGAGATACGTTTGTTCTTACATCAAGCAACTAATTGTGTATACTGAATCTAGTATTTTACCTATATTTCTATAATTTCCATGATCTCAACTGTTTTCAAATCTTCAATTGTCAGTTATTTTTTTGTATGTTTGCTTTTTGTGCTAGGTGTGTGATGCTTTACTATTGCAACATCATCTGTATCTGCTGCTGATATGGAGCGCTGAATAGCGAGGTTTGAATCAAATAAAGATGTGTATCTCGCTTGAGGTGATATTTTTCTTGATTTGATTGAGTGAGATGCTTTTGTTGCATGATCTCGTATTGTGGTTGATAATGCTTTGTGATGAGATATGTTTGCTGCTGCCAATACTGTTATGGTTTCTGAAGCTGTTGCAGATGATGTGAGAATTGCAGCAGGAAATGTTATTGTTTCTAGTATAATTGGTTGAGATCTTATTGTTTTCGGTTCTGATATTGTTTTGCAAACAGGTTCTGTGGTGTCGTGAAATCTTATTGTTTTTGGGTGAAAGGTTCGTATTGCATGACAAGTTGTATGAACAACGTATATTCGTGCTGAACGTATTGATATGCAATGATCATTTGGAGACGATGTAGATGTACATGCAGAAAAAGAGTTTTTGCTTGCTCAAGATAGCAACATTGTAGGTGATCTCACATACGTATCGTACCAAGAAGTTATGACAGAAGATATTGTTTCATGAGAAGTTTCTTATACCCAAAAACTCAAATCTTCAAAAAACGAAAATGAAAGACATTCTCTATGATTTTGATTTTTTTTCTTCTTTAAAATTATTTGATTTTTGTTTTTGCTTATAGCTGGTTGATTATTGTTGCGTTTTTTGCCAAAAGTACGAGAAAGCCTTGCTCTCATTATCAAAAAAAATCCTACTGACTCCGGTCTGATGTGACTTGCAGTGATGGTGGGGTTGCCTGTTGTGAGTATTGCATTGATGATTAGTATTATTTGAATACCAGTGTGATTGGTTTGATTTGCTTTGTATGCAATTTTATGGTTGACGGCAAGTGTACTTGGTGTTGTCGTAAGTACGAAATTTCTTATCCTCACAACAAAAAACAAGCTTTCGTCCACACGGAGTCAGATACTTGTTTTTGTTCTACTTTGTGCATTGTTTACATTGATATGATGGTTGTCAGTTGTGTCTAGTCTTTTTGTGTGGTGAGCAATATGTTTAAGGTTGCAAAAGAGTGAGTAGGAAGGTTATATATCACAAACACTAGCGTCACTTAACATTCTGTATGTTTCAAAAAGTTTTACTGCTTTTGCATAATACGAGAGTCATTCGTATGAGAGATGAATAGTTTCTATGATTTGTCTCAAATCTTGGAGTTCTTTTGATTTGGATGCATTTGCTGTGTCTATTTCTCAAATTGATTTGATATCTGCATCTATTTGGCTAAGAGCATCTTCTACAGTTAGTGCATGTTGGTCTTTATAACATGTTTTTCAAAGTTCTACGGAGATTTGTTCTACTTCTTCTGGTGGGATTCATTTTCCGTGAATTGTTAGTCATATTTTTCAGTTAAATTCAGTTGATTCGCTTATGAGTTTTGCAGAACGCGCTTTGTCAAAGTTAAACTCTGTTATTTTGATGATTGGTGGAATATTTTGCAAAAATATTCTAAATGCTTCTACTTTGTTGACTCAAGCATCACTTATACTATACGCCAAGTATGGTATAGATCTAAATTTTTCTCTAAATAAATAATAACACTTTTCTGTTTTTGCAACTTTGCATCATGCAGATTTTTTGATTGCTTCGTCAATAATATCTTCAGTTATAAGAGGATTTGCTGGCATTCATGGAAGAATGACTTCTTCTTTTGATATATCGGTTTCTTCTTGCACGTTTTTTGTCTCTCATAATCGATTGTAC
The DNA here is from genome assembly GCA_964526045.1 of uncultured Candidatus Peribacteria bacterium. Classification (GTDB taxonomy): domain Bacteria; phylum Patescibacteriota; class Gracilibacteria; order Absconditabacterales; family Absconditicoccaceae; genus CAZGIF01. Next base: position 27,154 of record CAZGIF010000008.1, read on the forward strand.
ATATAATATCCAAGTTTTTTATCGATATCTTCTTCTGTTTCCATTGCTCATGGACCTGTGATTGCAGCAATATCTTCGTTTTTTTGATTTTTGATCTCTTCTCGAAGATAGTGAGTAAACTCATTAATCAATGCAATATTTTCTTTGTTTGAAGTACTTGAAAGCTTTTCTACCAATAACAAGAATGAACGTTTGCTAGGGGAGGTAAATGAAAGTGAAATCGGTATGGTATAGAGTCAGTTGACTTGTTCTTGTATTGGATTTATCGTAATATTTGTAATTTCATTAAACTGAGCTCTATCTCACACATCCTTAAAAAAGTTACTCCATCTTGTGATCAAATATAGATCTGTATATTGATTTCTTTCCAAAAATTTTCTTCAAATGAGTTCTGTATCTATAAGATTTGTATAAGGATTTCTTCGTATATTGAGGGGGGGGAGGTAGACATATTGCATAAAGTTGTCATATGGACTATGCAAAACTTCATAGTAATCATCGTACCTTTTTTGTTCTTCTTTGATTTCTTTGTTGGTTGCAACAATATCATCTAGTGTTCTTCGGTTTATCATTCTTGCTTCAGTTGTTTTGTTTGTCGCAACACTACTTGTGTCATAATATGTCAATAGTCTTAGCTGAGCGTTTTTTGCATTCATGCTCGAGTAGTTGATAACTAATTTTACGCACAAAAAAATACATGCACCAACAACACAAACAAATAAGAATGTAATAATTGTATTTTGTTTCTTGAGGATATCTTGTTTGGTGATGGGGTTTTTGAGTGCTGGTGTAGTGATTGCTTTTGTTTCCATGCAAAGACACAAAAAAGGTAAAGAAGAGAGTGTAATATTATTGTGTTGAGTCTTGTTCTCATATTGTAATTTCATCTACTGGTTGCTCTTGGTTTTGTGGAGGAGGTGTGGCTCATGTTGCTACTGTAGATCAAGTCGCTGTAGTTGTTGATCCAGTTGCTGCTTCTGGAGTGATATTTGTTGTTACTCATATTCCTTTTTCTTCTTGGAGGTTTTCTCCTGTGTTTGTACTTCAACTACCAGATTTTGATTCGTTTGCTGTCCCAAAAAACTCTAAATCTACATCCAAGCTTTCTCCCAAGAACGAAGGTTCTTTTTTGTCTGTAAAGTCAGCAATTTCTTGTTCAAGTTCTCTAATCTCTTCTCTTTTGGGTGGGATGAAATCAAATATTTCTCTTTCCACTGACTTTTGTAGAGGAATAGAAAAAGATCTGACAGAATTGTGCACAACAATTGGTATTCATCATACTTCTATTTCTTGTTTGTTTATTTTCATATTATCAACGATTATTTGTTCTCAAATGATAAACTTACTTTCTTTGAGTTGGTTAATAATATTTGTCAAAACAAAGATATGTGGATTGAGTATCCCTTTGTTGATAAGTGCTAGTTCATCTTCTTGTAGTGTGTTTACTGTAATTTTAAAAGAGAGTGTTTGGGCGTCTGGGTTGAATCTATCAAACGTGATAGCAAGACTTGGAAAGTTTGATTCTGATAGTTTGTCATCTATAAATCAAAACAATGATTTAAATAATGTTGTATCTACTTTTGAATCAGGCTCATAAAAAGTAAAGTAATTATCAAAATCTCAAATAACGTCACACTTTTTCGCATCTTCGAATGGATTCATATAACATGATTTGAGATAGTTCGTGATGTCGATTTCAGATCTTTTGTTAAAAAATTTCATATACGTTAGTAATTCATCTTGAGGTATATTATAAATACGAGAAAACTGTCCAATAAATGTATCTAATAGTCAAAATACTTTGAGTGCAGTAGAAAACTTTATAGTTTCTAGTGAAAGTAATGATCTTTGTAGAGATACTTTATTGTCATCTAGTTCTAATAATTCATGCAAATCTTTACTAAAGAATCAATATTGTCCAATTTCACTTTTTTTGTTATTGATTTGATTGTCTAGTGAGACTGTTTCGCTTATGATTGATGCAAATAACTCGTTAAGGATTCTTTTTTTGTGAACATAATTGATGTCTTTTGCATCTACAATTTGTTGGATAGTACTTGTTGCTTCTGGTCATACTTTTTGTAAGTTGTTGTAATAGTCGAAATTATATAATGGTATAATATCGTTGATTTGCTTTTCGTATTCTTCATACATTGTGACATATTGCATACTTTCATACGGGACTGATTTTTCTTGATATTGATCAAAATACCAGCTTGCATAAAAAAACACAGATCAGAATATACAACATAAGAAAATTACTCCTAATTTCATATTTATGCTTCATTGTGAGACAGGTTTCGACTCTTCACTCGTGTCTGAGCTGTTTTTGATCGCTCAGGTATAACGTACCTTGTTGTCTGATAAATTTTTTGTATCAGTTGGTTTTGATTCTGTTTCAACTTTTGGTGCTGCTGAAAATCATCACATTGCAGGTTTGGACTCGGTTCCAATTGCTGGGGTTGTGTTTTGTGCTGCTGTTTCTGGTGGTGTTACAGCTTCTTCTGTTGATGATGCTTTAAACTGAAATCACATATACATGTGTTGATATAAAACAGATTATTTTGTATAGTATATTTGATTTGTTTGTATTCGTCAAATTTTGTAAAGGTTTTTTTGTAAGAGTGTTGGCATATTCATGATAATGGATTATAATAACATGATTTTGCAAAATATATTGACATTGTTTGTTTAAATTGTATATTATTTATATATTTATCTTTTTACTTGTGTCTATGATAAAAAGAATTCTCTTTTTCTTGGCTCTCTTGTTTATTATTTTTGTGATAATTCGTATCGTTAATAAAGATTTTACCGATAGGGTTATTTCTTATATTCAAGATATTGAGTTGTTTAGTTCTCGTACAACTGTAGAAAAAGTAAATCCAGAAGAGGAGTGATCTACAATTATTGTTGAAACCATAACATTAGACGAAAAAAACAATGAAATTATTTTGTCTGACACTGATGACAGTATAGATTCTGAATGATTGTCCGGATCTTCTTGAATGACATGATCTGTTGTTTCTTGATCGGTAGGTACTGGTTCAACAAAATCAAATATCGTAGAAACAAAAAACCCTTCATCTCCAATTCTTCAAAATACATGAGTAACTATACTTTCTGGTAAAAATACTTCATGAACAATTATAGATACGACAAATCAGACATCTCTTACGCAAACACTAGATAAAGATGATATAAAACAAGCCGTTCGTGAAGTTATTAATGACATGATAAAAGAAAGTTCTTCACAAACAACATCGAGCCAATCTACAACAACTGCGACAACACCAACTACGACAACACAAAACTCAACAGCGTCAGATGAAACATCTTTAAGATATTTTTTGCAAAATATAGATAGATAGTTTTGTTTTTTGTTGCAATATCTGTACAAGTTTGTATAGTGATTGGAGTTTTATACTAACAACATAGCATGTTTGATATTTTGAAAAGATCAATAGTTTCTATTGTTTGAGGTGCGTTTTTGATATACTTGGGTTTTTTGTTTGCACATGGTACTGCTATTGTCGCTTCAGAGATCCTAGAATATAATACAGTTATGTATATATTTTTGTTTGTATTAGTTGGTTTTTTTACGGTTGTGTATGGAGTATATCCGATTTCAATGCGTATGCAAAAAGCAACATTGTTTGCAGTAGGAATTGTGTGTATTTTTGTATGATATACGTATTTGGTTGATGATATAACATCTGACGTGTATGTGTCTGACTTTGTTAGACTTTTGTGAGTGCTTATTGTGTTATTTGGTGCAACATGATCCCTTATTACCAAAAAAGTAAAAAAACAACTAGAGGACAAGAATATAGAAATTATTGAAGTATAGTCATCTTTTTTACTATTTAAATTTTTTTGATTATGGAAACAACTTCTGAGGCGATTACTACTCAAGCTACAACGTGAGGTGCGTCAATTTGATTAGGTGGTATTTTGTTGGTCGTGCTTGCTATTGTTGCGTGATATTTGATAGTGCTCTACAACAAACTTATCAAACTTAGAACTCAAGTAGAGAATGCTTTTTCTGATGTAGATGTACACCTAAAATCAAGATTTAACTTAGTAGAAAATCTTGTTCAAACTGTCAAAGGATATGCAACTCACGAACAAGAATTGCTAGAAAATGTAACAAAAGCTAGATCTATCTACAACAATGCTACTGGTCCAGACGAAAAAATTGAAGCTGACAACATGTTGACGTGAACACTCAAAACATTGTTTTCTGTAGCTGAATCTTATCCTGATCTCAAAGCGAACGCAAGTTTCTTGTCTTTGCAACAAAAACTATCTGATCTTGAAGAAAATATTGCTTGAGCAAGAAGATACTACAATGCTGCAGTTAAAGACTTCAACATAACATTACAAAGTTTTCCTGCAAATCTTATATGAGGAATACTTTGATTTACTATCAAAAAGTTTTTCGAAATCGCAGAAGCTGAAAAAGCTGTGCCAAAAGTTGATTTTGGAGCATAAACATAATCTGTTTACAAAAAATACAATACTGAGAAATGACTTGCATTGTGCTTGTCATTTTTTATATTATATATGTAATATTTTTTCAAATCACATTGAGAAGTATGACGTATATTATAGTGTCTTGACGCGAAAGCGGTCAGATTTTTTTTATTAATTAAGTTTAGAGAATGAGAAATATAAAAGAACGATGTAAAACTGCTGCTGTAGTTGTTGGTATTTGACTTACTTGATGATTATTTTGATGTGCAGTTGAAAAAGCAACTCAATGATCAGATAGTTTGGCAAAGGTGATGAAGGCTCAAACGGCCAAAGATAATGTAATTTGAGTATCATGAATATCAGATGAGTTGAGCAGAAGTATTTTATTTGTACAGCCAGGGCAGGAATATACAGCTAACTATGAAACAATAAATATTGAAAGCGAAAAGTATGAGCGTTACTATGAAAGTTCTTATGAGACTACTGATAATCTTTTGTCTAAAATACAAGAAGATTATCAAGCTTTTTGATATAATACATATCAATTTTTTGTAGAAGATTTTATTAAAAATATCGAAACAAGTTCAGAAGATAAAACTATTCTTGTAGGGTGATACTATATACGTATTTCTACTATATATGCTGAGCCTGCTCCGTGGGATGATTCAATACCACATTGAATGAGATTTAACATTGCTGTAAGTAAAGTAAAACAGCCAGATGAGAATGAGACAGCCAGATATTTGGAATGATATAATTTTATACTAAAAGATATTAAAGACTTACTCGCAGTTCTTGATAGTGAAAGTAAAGTGACTTATTGGACTTACGCATATAATTTAATGAAAAGAACTATTGATGCTGAAACTAATGTGATGTTGTGAAATATGAGTTTATTAGAAAATGATAGTGTAAATCAAAATATTCAAGATTATATTGAAGTAGATAGTATTTTTCATAGAAATCTAAAAGTTATTAACCATTTGTCTGAATCTGAAAGTATGTGAGATCTTAGAAGTATGTATATTTTTGCAAAATATTTTTTATGAAATTCAGAATCAATAGTTTCTTTGGCTTGAGGACCTTCTATCACGGCTAATAAACAAGTATGAGAACAACTCTTGAAATTGTCTGAAAAGTATCCAAATTATACACAATTTAATGAAGGACTGATATCTAGTTTTGAAACTGAATTTTCTGAGATCGAAAGAAATAGATTAGAATCTTTGTTTATTAATTTTGTAACTAATTCTATCAACAGTAAACCTTTGGAAGATAGAAAAGAATTCTTTGTTGATAATGGTTACGGTACACCAGTTTTTGATTATAATTATTTCCGGCCATTATTCCTTAAAGAAATTAAAGAAATATCTGAATGAAATAAAGATAATTGCCTATTTGGTATTCTTCTAGATATCTCTTTAGCAGATATTCACGATAAAACTAAACGAATGATTTATAACTGACTGTATGAAAATACTGTCGCTAACGCCATAAAAACTACTTTTAATCCTTACTTCCATTTAGATTATGAAAATTGATATTTGTATGTCGATGATGTAATTCAAAAAACTGAAGTTATTTTTAGAGCTTACAAAACTATAAATTGACGTGATGTTTTGTTAAAAGACTGAGAAGAAATTATTCCAATAGAACCAACTGAGCGCTTTTCTTTTGAGTCAACACCACTTGTAACTCACGTAGATAATAATAAAAAGATAGATATAAATTATATCAAGTTATGGGTTGCATCTTTTCCAAAAGGAACAAAGATAAAAATGTATTGAATCTGAAAAGACTGAGAAACTCTTTATAAATCCGAATAATAATACTTGTCGTTTTCCAAAAATTTGAGACTGACCTCCAATGTTGTCAGTATCCCTTTTGTTACGTTTATTTTTATTATAAATTTTAGAATATGAGTATAAGAAAGTGATGTAATACAGCTGCTGGAGTTGTGAGTTTTGGATTGGCTTCTCGGTGATTGTTGTGATGTGCAGCTGAAAAGGCAACTCAATGATCAAATAGTTTGGCAGAAGTGATGAATGCTCAAATTGCCAAAAATAATGCTACATGAGTTACGTGAATGCCTGATGCGTTTAGTAAAAGTATAAGATTTGTTAGTCCTGGTGAAACTGCAACTGCAAATTATACAACTCTAAATACTGATGCTAATTTTAGTGAGCAGTATTATATGAGTGAGTATGAAAACAAAGAAAAACTTATTGAGGATATACAAAAAGAGTTTAAAGATAAATCGTACAATAGTTACGCTTGGTTTGTAGAGCAATGTATCGAAGAATTTGATTGAAATGATCATGATGAAAGTATGCTTATTAATTGATATTATGTTCGTGTGATTAGTTCTTATCGCAATCCAGATCCTCAGGATGACTCTCAGTCGTATGGTGTTTGATATCATATAATGGTGGATCATATCGCTGATGAATCATGAAATGAATTTGCTAGGTATATACAATGAACTAATCTCTTTGAAGACACTCAATTAAGTGACTTTTTGGATCTAATGGATCCAAAAATAAGAGTGGTATTTCGAAATGTGATATATAATAACATGAAAAGAATGATCGAGCAAGAAAACAGTCTCATGTTGTGATCTGCTAGAGAGAGTGATGTTGATCTCAATGATGATAATACCCAAGATCAACATGCTTTTGATAGTTTGCTTCGTTCCAATCCAACTATCATGGCACATCTATCTCAGCACGAAGCTATGGGTTCTTTGCAGCATATGCATATTTTGACAAAATATCTCTATCTAAGTGATCAAAGTTTTGAAAATATGCCTCAAGATAAAGTTATGACCAAACATAAAGAACTAGCAGAGGAGCTTGTGTCTCTCAAAATGGCACACCCAACATATGCTTCTTTTATATCTTCAAACTTAGCAAGTTATAAAAGTATATCCAAATTTAGATTAAATAACTTTTTTGGAGAATATGCTCTAAGATATTTACATACCAACTCATGAGAAGATACGTTAGATGTAGAGTCTCTATATAATCTAAATCAAACTCAAAAAAATGAACTTTATCAAGAAGCTCGACCTTTGTTTGTTGATCAGATGCAAGATATTTTGTCAGGTTCAAGAGAAAGTGAATTGTATGCATTGGCTTTAGATCGTATATTAGATGATCTATATAACTCAATGAGATCTATGTCATATTGGTCTGTACATACTAATGTTGTTGGAAACGCAATTATGACTAGATTTCAAAAGAATATTCGCCTGGACTTTGAATGATGATATTTGTATGCAGATGATCTTATACAGCAAACAGATATTTATTTTAGAGTGTACAAAACCGTACAGTGACGTGATGTTTTGGTAGAAGATGGAGAGAGGGTTATAAACCTACAACCAACAGAGATTCTTGGTTTTTCTTCTATTCCAGTTGTGACACATATAGATAAGAGTACAAAAATAAGTATTCGTGATATACTAGCTCGATTTGAAAAGTTTGATGTGTGATGCAAATTGAAAATAACATGAGCATGAGATGAGAATGTCACAAGGATCAAAATGAAGTAGCATTTTTGTTAGTCTCTCAATAGTCTAATAACATCTTTAAAAAATAAAGTCTGACACGAATGCAGTCAGGCGAGTATTTTTATTTCACGATAGAAAATGAGTGTAAGATCTTGATTTAAATGTTTAGTAGCTGTCGCATCAATACCAATTATGATGTTTTTGAGTCAATCATGTAAAGTTGTACAAGATACACAGCAGTGATTGAGTAAAGTGATGAGAATGCAAACTGCCAAAGATTATGTCCATTGAGTGATAACAGAAATGCGTGATGATTTGTCTTCAGAGATACGTTTTGTGCATCCATCCAATTCGATTGCGTTTAATATAAATAGCTTAGGTTCTGATTATTATCCTACGAGTATGTGATTTTTTGAAGTAGGACAATATGATTCACAAGAAGATTTATTTGCTGCTATAGAACAAAAGTTTGAGAGAAATTTCTATAAGTTGTATAAAGACTTTGTTGAAGAATGTGTTTTGTCTATTAATGAAAAGTGAGATATAAAAGCTATAAAATTAGACGGTGTTGCTGTTAGTGTTGAGCTTATGAATTATAGAAAAGAGAAAACTCTTGAAATAACCGTATATTATCAAAAAAAAACCAAAACAAATGCTACTTCTCAAGTAAATACTCAACTATCAAATATTTTACGTTGAGAAAATCTCTTAGACTTTAATGATGTTTCAGAATATGCGATGGATGCTCATCTTATTGATTTCTATAACAAACTTACTAGTGACTTACAGCAAGAGTTTTGGGTGCAACTATATGATAATATGTACCAAGGTATCCAAAATAAAAACAACAACATCACATGAGATACCAAAAATGCCTTCCAAAGTATGTATCAAAAAGACTCTTTTCGTACATTTGATAGTCTTTTGAAGGCAAGTCCAGCTGTTTCGTCTTTATCTCAAAATCCACAACGAAAAAAGTATCAGTATGTATCTTTACTGGTTTTTTATGTTAACGAACCATATCGAATTGCAAGAAATAAGGAGTTATACCAGGTAGGTTCCTATAAGTTTGATCTAGTTGAAGATCTTGCTGAGAACTATAAGACTTTTGACACATACTCTGCATTGCAATTGACTTCAGATTTTGATGAGAAACAGCTTAAATTAGTTTTTGCTGATTTTTGTTCGTATTATAGTTATACTGATGATATGGATAGTGCGTGGCATATTTTTGCAACTCAAATGGATGAGATGATCCAATGACAGCAAAATCAATTGTCTGACTACTTACTCGATCACTATCTACAGTCAATGTATCAACATATGAATAACTTGGCTTCTTATTCTGTAAATAAAAATGTTGTGGCAAATGCAATTTCTGTTCAGTTTGACAAAAATATTTCAATTGACTTTGACAATTGGGTGTTGTATGCAGATGATGTTATTCAACCGACACAAGTTATTTTTAGAGCGTATCAGACAATATGAGGTCAAGATGTCTTGATTGAAGGATGAGAAATTGTTATACCTATATTACCAACAGAGGAATTAGATCTAGGATCAGTTCCATTGGTTGTACGAAAAGATTGATATTATACAGCGGATCTACCAGATGTTGCAAAGCGATATAAAGATTTGCCACTCAACACCAAAATAAAAGTGTA
>CAZGIF010000009.1:0-32573 GCA_964526045.1 uncultured Candidatus Peribacteria bacterium
CAATGACGTCATGAGAGCAATAGATTCAGTTCTAAAAACCAATTTCGAGTCATGATATGAAGTTTTGGAAAGTATTGTTGATAATCTCAGGTTTGAGTGAGATGCATCAAAATGAATACCGACCTATACAATCACAGAATCTCTTGGTCTTTTGTGAGAAAATGAAGATCAATTCAACAAAATAACATCGCTTATAGCTTTTGTTGAAAAAAAAACACAAGATATTCAAAATGCAGAAAATTATTTATCAAAATGGTATGCATTAAAAATAAAAACAACAATCATTGAATTACAAAATAATATTAGAAGAAAGGAAGAAGAAATCAATAATATGGATAGAAATGATGCATTTGAAATAAGGATGATTCAAAATTATGAAAAAAATATTGAAGATATGAACTACGAAATAAAATATCATAAAAATGATGTTTCTAAAATACAAACTAGGCAGAAAAAAAACGACATCATAATTACTATAAATCGTCTCAAAAATCAGTTAGAACCTTGAAAAATAGAAAATAATTTGAAAATAGAAAATAAAATCAAAGAACAACATGAACGATTGATAGATCTTATTAAGATATCTTCTTACACTATGCTAGATGTTCTTCATGACACTCTAAAACTTTTCCCAGAAGAGATGCAAACAAGATACCAACGTAGTAAGGAACTTTGACAAAATTTTTGAGAAACGAAATAATCATCTTTATATATTAGACAAAAACTTATATGACTCCTACACAAGCACCAAAAGCACATTTAGTAGTAGATCCAAATGCACCTTCACAAGCTAAGCATACTGCCAAAAATACAGAAAAAACAGCTACTAGCGCTGCAGAAACTTTGCAGACTTTACAACTGAAAATATGAGACAACACTATCGAAATACAAAAATCTCAACTGACACCTATGACGACAAATTATTGATATACGTTAGTGAATCATTTTGACGATAAAGGTAATGAGGTAAGCCAATATTGTTTGGTCAACACAAAGACAGATGAAACTACGCTTCTTGATCCCAAATATACCATAAAGCAAGAAGGTAATAAAACATTTGCACATTACACAAATAATGAAGGAGAAAAAATAAAAAAGCAGTTTGTTGACTTGAATGACGATCGGTTTGGTTTAGTCAAAAGAGTTATTGGATCCAAAGAGAGATATACACAAATATGAAAATACAGCCAAGTTTTTGAAATAAAATCATGACTTCCTAAAGGAACAATGATGCAGAATGTTTTAGTAGTAGATGTCAAAAAAGATGAGAATTGAAACGTTATCTCAAAACAAGAAAAATCAGAGACTGGGTATGATTTATCAAAATGATGATATGTTGTACTTTGAGTTAAATGAGAACTTACAGTCTATAAACCAGACAAATTTGATAAAGATAAAGAATGAAATCTCATAGACAAATCACTTATCATATTGAATGACGAAGATGAAGACTATAAAAAAGCACAAGAGACAATAGAAGCATCTAAAAACAATATGGGAAAACTACAAGAAAAAGAATTTAACAAGATGAAACAATTTGTTAATTTTGAAAATCCAATAGTCACAAAATGAATGGATACGAACAGAAGAGCTGTACCATTGGGTAAAGACATGACAGAACATTGAATTATATCAGTTGCTCCATGGAAATGAACTCAAGAGTCAAACTGAAATTATCGTGTCATACATAGATACAAAAAAGACGAGAATTGAAAAGATGTATTTAGTGAGGCGTATATAATAGAAGAAGAAGCTTTTCTAGACACTCACTTCATAGAAGAATCAAAAAAAGAAAAAACAGATGCAGATAAACAAAAACAATTAATGGCAGAATTGGATGAACTAGATGTATTAGAAAAAGCAGATTCACTTTGAAATAGAGTCTTGGATATGGGTAAAAACTGACTTTGAGCAGTACAAAAACAAGTAAGAAATGTATGAGGTAAGATAAAAAATATATGAGATACAATCCAAGAATCTTGAATTGCAGCAAAAAAAGCAATCAATAGTATGCTAGCACCAAAAAGTTTGGATGAGAAAATCAATGCTTTTACAGACAATTTTAAAAATTGAGAAGCGAGTATCACATACAAAGGTTGAGAAATAGATTATAACAAAAGGACTGAACTAATGGCTCTAGCCAAAGAACATGGACTAATGTGATTTGTAAAAAAAGTAAAAACATCAAAATATAAAATAATTGTATGAAAATATAAAACAGAATGATGAGACTTAGATTCACAATGACTTAAATCACTTCTAAAGGAATGACTATTTTTAGAAGAACCATTTGAAAGATCAGAAAATAAACTTCCACATCAAATATCTCACGATAAAAAAGAAATAATAGATATACTTGCAAACTCTGAATTAATTGGAGTCAAATTTCAAGTATGCGAATCATATAAGTATACATTAACAAGACCTGATGTATGAAAAACCATAGCATGGAAAAAAGTTAGTTCTGATAAATATGATATAGAAATTATTAAAGATGAGTCACATAGTTATTTTGACATGAATGCGAATGAATACGATCCAAGGTGAGAAGAATATAAACGCAATAATAACCCTTTCAAAGTTTGAATCTAAACAACCTTACAAATTTTTATATTAAACAAAAAACATGAACGCAGTAAGAAATTTTTGAAAAGGAATAAGTGGAAAGTTACCATCGTTACAATCAACGAAGAGTTTATTGGCTGCAGCTGCATTTCTTGTTGCAGTAAATGTAACCAACATAACAAACGTATTGGGTCAGAATCCTCCTTCAAATCCTACAAGTGATAAAATCACTGGAATTACAAAAAAAGTAACAAACGCAAACAAAGCTAAACAGGATATTAAAACGCATAGTACTATCAGTAGTATAACTCCCAACATGCTACTCAATCTCGAAAAAAGCATGAAAAAAAACAATATTGAATGAGGTGTTTTGTTTCTAGCTACATGAGACGATAAAGTATGATCAGAAGAACTACGTGATACCTTGAAAATCAATGCTAATGCAATTGCAGAAAAAAAATGACTATATATTTTAGTCGAAGTAATAGAAAATGATAAAGCTTATCCAGAGTCACCAGGACCAAGTTTTTATTGCCAAGTTATTCGAGACTGAAAACTACAAGAAGACGCTACTAAAGAATACACAGAGAAATTACGTGATAAGACAAAATGAGAGGTAAAAAAATGAAACTGACAAGCAGTCGTTAAATGAGTACAACAGCTGATTTTGGATATATCTTCGAAGTTTGGATCTACAAATATTGAACTAAAAGACTCACAAACTACAAATTGACAAAATACTACAGAAACACAAGATAATAATAACGGATCAAACTCAAATACAAATACTGCAGACGACGACAAAAACTCAACCAATGCAGTCTCTACAAACAATGAAAGTCCAGAAGAATTTCCTACGTGAGCTTTGGGCGCAATCATTGCATTAGTATTGACAACAGGTTGATTGTGACTGGCAGCATATAACAAAAATAGATCACTTAATCAAAAAGCAGAAGATATATTGAAGGCAATAGAATCTCTACGCAAAAAAAAAGGAAAAGCATTAGACACAATAGCGAGAATACATGATTTTGTTGACTATCTACCTGGAAGTAGTATTACAAACGACGCAAGTGATTTCACATGAGATTGATTTGAAGAGTTTGATAAGATGAAAACAGTGAGTGATGTCAAAACTAAGTTACTAGAATATTGATCTCCACTTGCTAAGTATTTTGTCACAACAGAGTCAGAAAAATACAAAGTAACAAGGAAATTTGATGATACATTTGCAGCATACGAAAGTAACTATCAACAGATAGTACCTTTAACAACAGTTATCAATGCAGTGGATGGGATGCAAAAGATCCAAGAAAAAGGTACGCTACTTGATGTAAACACACTAAAAAACAGACTTGAAGCTATCCATGAGACAAACACATTGCGATTTGATAGTTCTCTACATAACCCAGACACATTCGCCGAACAAAAAACAAATCTATTGCAGCTAACAAAGAATAATTTGAAAGATATTAACGATAACAGTGAAGAAATTGGAATTACACAAAAACTTGCACCACAACATCTGCAAGAAGTACAAGTATCAGACAATAAACTTACAACAACGATTAACACATTGGACAATCTAGAAAAAACCATCAAAAAGTCAGAAAAATCTTATCAAAAAAGGTTTGTAAATACAACTAGTGAAGATAGTTTTGAATTTAAACTTATAGCTGTAAACAGAAGTAGCGAGACATACCCACAGTTGTTGACCATATCAACAAACTCGAACTTAGTAAATCTAGAAAAGAATGCAAAATCACTTAAAAATGAAGCAATGGAACTATATAAAGACGAACAAAAAAATCGATCTGACATAAATTCGAAGTGAGAATCTAGTATTGAAAATCTCGACACACTACTCACTGCATACAGAAAGTTTGAGGAAGCATACAAGTCGTGCATAAATTTTGTCCATACAATACGTTGACTACAATGAACTATAGATTCATATAAAGAACAAAAACACTTAGAAGCACTTCCAGACAAACTAAAACATGAAAACGAAGTCTCATCTAAAAAGAGTCAGATTAATTTTGCTATAGAAAGCGGAAAGAAAACACTAAATCATATAGAACAAAAAGTTAATTTTGGAAGTTTAGCAGACAGTATGGACTCATACATCAAAGCATATTCAGACTATAACAACACGTATTTAGAGTTTGTAGATGTGAAGAGAGAATATAAGGTAGCTTTCAATAATTATGAAAAGAATGCACAGCAATTAGGAGAAGATATATCAGCAGGATTGTCAAACGGAGATACAATAGAAAATCATGATAATTCAGATTACAATAAACAACTAGAAAAGCTAAAGCAGTCATATTCGTCATTAAATCAAGAAATAGAAGAACAACAAAAAAAATTTAAACACCTAGCAGATCTAACATCTAGTTTGGAAAGCAAAATCAGACATTATGAGTGACTTAGAGACATAGCAGGCAAAACATCACTCAACATCTCAACAACAACACAATGATCATATTCACAACGTGTTGCAGATCTAGATGAGAGAATAAGCACAGTAAATGGAAAAATATCAAACCTAGAAAGACAAATAGACGCCATTGAAGCAAAAGAACGTGAAGAAAGAGAAGCAATAGCAAGACAAGAAGAAATTAAAAAAAATGCGGCTGAAATCGAAGCAAATCTAAAAAAAGAATGAGCTCATTGAGATGGACCACAAAATATTGTTGCAAGATAATACTATATAACCCAAATCAAAAAATCGTACAATACTTTATATATTATGATACCAATGAAACAAAATCAAAATTATGAAACATTAAAAAAAATCAATAATTTGAGCGCAAAAGAAAAAGAAGAACTTGCAAACAAAGCAAACATCAGAAACAAAGACCAACTTTTTACAGCCGTTAAGATGCTTGCAGAAAAGTCAGAAGAGCTATGAAAAAACTTTGGGTGATTTTTAATAGATTTTAGAAGAAAGAATAATAATTCAGAACTCTTAGATGAATACCTCAAAGTCAAGCAAATATATGAACAAAGAGAAAAAGACCTGTTTAACAATCTAAACGATTGAAAAAACAACAGTTGAGAGAAAGCTTGAAATAAAAATAGATATACTTTGAATGAGAATGAGAGGCAAAATCAGCTACAATGAGTTCTTGGTCTTATTCAAGAACACAAGAACGAGATTGAATGACTAGGGAATAGACAAGCATTTGGTGAATATATAGAAGCATACAATGCTTTGGATACGTTTTACAATAAAAACAGTAATAAAGCTAAAAGATTAGATAAGTATAACGAGCTAACAAACAAACTAAACTCTCTTTATGAATCTTTTGAAGATGATTTTAAAGGAAATGAATCATTACTAAAAAAAGAATCAGATTTATATACACATATTGAGCATGTTGATGATATCTTACTTCTCATGACTAAGCTGTTATGAGAGATTCCAAACCCAAGCCAAAGAGAATGAGGTAACAACAGAATAACCAACATTAAGGACAAGATGAATACTATGAAAAACATACGAACCGACTTATTACATACTATCGAAAAGGTCGAAACAATATACAAGAGCGAGATAAACCAGATTGCATCAAAAGCAAAAGAAACAAACAAAAACAAAAAAGAACAAGCAGAAAAACAAGCTTACCAAGAAACATTTGACAAGTTAGTAGCAAAATTACTATAACCAAGTGCTATGTGAGAAGATATAACACACGTAGACAATAGCATACACTTAGAACAAAAACTTTGATTACTAGATGAGTTATTTACTCATGCAAGCGATGAACAAATTCGCAGTCTACAAGCACACAACATTACAATTGAAGATTTATTATGAATGCAAGATTTTGATAAAAAATACGAATCTTGATTAAAAGAATTAGGAGAAAACTTACAAGGATCTTGATCTGAAGTGTATAAGCAAAAGCAGATACAAGCTTTCGACAAAAACTTCATCTCGTCTATGTACAATCTGTTATGACATACGTCTTTAAACAAACAATATAGTAGTTATAAAGATAGTCTGACAGGAAACTTTCAGTTAGACATCAATATAAAGCTAGCAAATTTTTCATACCTCAAAATACCAAATATGAAAGAATTTGAAAGCGAAAAAGACATTGCTCTTTTTGCTCTTTTTGTATCAAATATATTAAAAAGTCTAAGCTTATGACTTGTAGGTCAAAAAACAGAAAGTTGAAAAAAAACTACATTAGATATTAAAAAAGTTGTAACAAAGATTATGAGTGACTTTAAGTCAATAAACAATACTTCAGGAAGAGATAAACAAGAAAGAATCGATGATTTTCTTTGAATATTAGAAATAATGGAAGAAAACGACAAACTGTTTCTCATACAATATACAAAACAAGAATTACTACATAATAACATAGAAGATATCCTGAAAAACCAAACAGAAGCTTACAATTTGATAAGGGAACTACTATCAAATACGAAAGAAACAACAAAAAACACAGAACCAGCTACTCAAAAATATGAGAAAAAAGAAGTGCAAAAAGATGTATATACGCAAAATATTAATGTAAATAGTTCAACTGATATGTCTATAAAAAGTGATATTGAGAATCAAAGCATCAAGATTAGTGGAGGTTGAGACGTTATCGTTGAATGAAATATAAAAACAAATAAAGTTAAAATATCATGATCATGAAATATTTCTTGTAAAAACCTAGAGGCATTAGAGATAGTCGATATAAGCGCATCCTGAGACATACATATAACAGGAAAACTTAAAACTAATAAAATTAAACTTAGTGGTAGTTGAGATATTACATGTGACGAACTAGATGTAAGTGAAAAGATAGATATAAGTTGAAGTTGAAGTATAAAAGCAAAAAAAACAAGTGGGTCTAACAATCCAAATGTTGTTGTTACTTGAAGTGGAAGTTGTAAGATAAATGGAGAAAGCCTCTGAAAGGAAAAGAACTACGGTTCTTCATCAAATAATTTTAGCAGTAATACTACTATACAATGAGTCAACTTTTCAGATATAGATAGAGATTTTAGAGTAGGAGATGATTTTGTATATTCTAATAATATTAACATAAATAATTCTAGCATAAACAGTTCAAGATGAAGTTTTTGAAGTTCGACTTCTACCTTATACCCATGAAATTTTAACGTTATCTGAGGATTAACAATAACAATGGACAAGAATGAGACTGTCTTCATTGAGGGAAATTGAATAAACTTTGAAGTATATAAAAAATGAGGGACAATGTGATGAAATGTACCAGGAGAACTAGATAGTAATGAAAAGTGATTCACATATAAGTGAGATGGGATTAAAATAGTATATGATAACAAATCACGTATAATTAATGTTAGATACAAAAAATAAATATATAGTTTAACTTTATACAATATTACCAATGTCATATAAGTACAACAACTCAATCGTTCAAGAAATACATGAACTCTCAGATGATCAAAAACAAGAACTAGCCCAACAAGCTGGCATCCAAAACCCAGAAAAAATAGATGAACTCTTTGCGTTTATAGAAAAGATTGCAACGCAGTCAGAATCATTACAAAATACTCTTTGAGATGCTGGAGAGGAAAAATTATTTGCAGAATACCAAAAATTAGAATTTAATTTCAGAGAGAAAAATAGTGACTCTTTGTTCGAGGAGCTTAATATTTTTGTCGAAGATCTTATAGAATTGGATAAAACTGAAGAAGTAAATTTGTAAAGAACATCTTTTAGTACAACTACAAACAATAAAATATGGCAAAAAAATGATGGGTAAAGTTAGTATTAATAGTATGAGCAATCCTACTGTTAATAGGGATGATTTATACACTTTTTCATGTACATACACATTTTTCATATCAGACACTTCGAGGAAAATGAGGAAGTTGAGTTGAATTTGGTGGTGACAACATACTGTATTCAATTGCTTGATATTCAGTTGCATTTTTTATTATGTCATGCAGTTCTTATATTGTTTACAAAAAATATAAAGACATACGTCCTATTTCAATTATTCTTGTTAGTTGAGCTATAAGTCTTTTGATTTTATACGACCATATGGATATATATAACAATTTTGAAATTTCTCATAAACTATATACTCTATCTATCAAAATATGAACAGCAAGTAGCATACGATATCTCTTACGATTTAAAAACATTAGACATAAAAACTTATTCTTATGAATAGTCTGCATCTTTATACTTTTATTATGATTATATCACCAAGATATTATCAGTAATTATTGAGATATATTTAGATTTATAGTTCAGAATAAGTATTTGGCTATGCTTGTATTACCATGATTATGACTTATAAATATTATTATGTATAACAGATCTCTAAATTTCTTTAGGAATTATACGTTCTTTTTTGTTTTCCTCTATTTGATATATTTTTTTATAAACATATACTGAGAAAAAATAGTTCCAAACTTTATTTGAGAAAATATATTACCACTATTGATTACTATATATTTTATTGCCTCATGTATTGTCTTATTCTTTAGTCATAGTCATAAAAAAAAGATTGTAATATATATTGCATGAATTTTCTTATTAGCAACAAGTTTATCTACTACTTTCAGTAATCGAAGTAGATTTATGTGATTCTGAGTGACGATATATCTTGATCTGCTTATTTTAATTATAGTATTGTTTTCTATCAAAAAAAAATACGGAATATATCTTTGTATTGTAATAACTACTCAAATAGTGGCATCAATTATATTCTCGGTTTTTCGTCCACAGTTAGCTCAATCAATATCTAATCCATATAATACAAACGAAGTAATATATTTAGACAAAAATTCATATAAAAGTTGGTGAATAAGTTCAACCAGGAATTCAGAAAAAGTCTTGAGCGAGAATCCAGACTTAGCTAATTCAGTATTTGTTAGACGTTGTCATAAATCACCAGGTAGATTTTGCATAGAAACATTATCTAACTATCTTAGAGATAAAAACCAATCATCAGCCATGGCAACAATATTATCTTCTTTTTTATGAATATTTATTTTATACGTACTTATAAGTTCTAGTTACGTCAAAAAAAGATAGATCTACTTCCACCTTGTAATCAATACCATTTCTCTATAAAATGATAGAGTTTATTGTCGATTGATTGTATGGCACTTGATCTCAAACAACTACTCAAAACCTCTCCAAGGTACATCTCTTTGCTTGCACAAACGTGAATTCAATCCGTCAAGGATTTTTTGTTGTGCTTTCCGAGAGCATATGAGGATAGATGAACGCTCAAGACATTTGAAACGCTTGAATTTGAAAGTAAAGTTGCACAAAGTTGCAAAGTACTTGTGACCAACAAAACAGTACAACCAAGATGAAACAAAAAACTGTATAGCATAGAAATTACTGATTCTAATGGAGATATAGCAGAAGCAACGTATTTTAATAATTATTTTCAATACAAAAAAATTGAGCCTGACGCGCGATATATTATCGTTTGAAAACCAAAGTTTGCGTTTGGAAAGATACAGTTTGCACATCCCGAATTCATTGTATCTGATGAAAATACTACATGAATCACATCACACAATGTGTGAAGAATTTTTCCTGTCTATGCAGAGACAATGTGAATCAAATCATCATGGTTTGCAAAAAACACACGAAAAGCATTAACTATCATACCACAAGTCTTTCACGAATATCTTCCAGACGACTTTTTGGAAACGTATAATCTTATGTGAGTTCATGAAACAATACGTGCTATGCACTACCCGCAAAGTTACCAAGAACAAGAACAAGCTATGTATAGGATTTTTTTTGATAGATTATTGAGAATTCAAATCTACAGTATGCAAAAAAGACAGGAATATCAAACGAGTCATGCAGAACATACGAGTACTCATACGCAAAAACAACAGACACAAGCACCAGATCGAGAACTGATAGGTCACATAACGAGCACTTTACCATTTGCACTTACAACTGCACAAAAAAAGGTAATCAAAGCAATCATACAAGACTTTCATGGGCAACAACATGACAAACATCATACAATGATGAGATTACTCCAATGAGACGTTTGATCATGAAAAACCATTGTTGCTGTCATCACAGCTCGATATATTATCAAGTTTTTTGGTGGACAAGTAGCGTTTTTGGTACCGCTATCAGTACTCGCACAACAACATGTTAGCTCAATAGCAAAAATACTTTTGCCTTTGGGTGTACGTGTTGCACTCCTGTCGTGAAAACTTACCGCAAAAGAAAAAGAACAAACCAAACAACAGCTTGCAAACTGACAAATAGACTTGATTGTATGAACGCATGCGCTTTTGCAAGACACTGTGTCTTTTGCATCACTCCAATACGTTATAATCGACGAACAACACAAGTTTTGAGTCAAACAAAGATCATTTTTGAAACAACATTGAAGTCCACATATTTTGCAAATGTCTGCAACGCCAATTCCAAGATCTATGGCATTGGCATTTTTTGGGGAATTTGACGTCAGTGTGATTGATGAACTTCCAGCATGAAGAAAAGAAATCACCACCAAAATAGTAACCAAAAAAGACCGAACAAAACTCAAACCTCGAATTATGCAAAAAATTGAAAACTGACAAAAAGTGTTCGTTGTAACTCCCCTCGTGGAAGAATCTGAGAAAATTGATTGAGTCGCATCTGCGATTGAATCGTTTTATGCTATGCAAGAAATATTTTGAGAAATACAACACAAAGTCTGACTTATGCACGGTAAAATGAAAGCAAAAGAAAAAGATGAGATAATGACAGCATTTAAATCATGAAAAATTATGATACTTGTTGCAACAACTGTCATTGAGGTTTGAGTAGATATTCCAGAAGCAACAATTATGATTATACAAAACGCGGAGCGTTTTGGTTTGGCACAACTACACCAACTTCGTGGGAGAATTTGAAGAAATGATTTGCAATCGTATTGTTTTTTGGAGACAAAAACAAAATCATGAGACACATATCAAAGACTAAAAGCAATGGAACAAACCAGTGATTGATTTAAACTTGCGGATATTGATTTGCAATATCGTTGAACGGGAGAAATACTTGGAACAAGACAATCGTGAATTAGCGATATTCCCCTTGCAATTATGTCAGATTTATCTTTTATAGAAAAAGTACATGAGGCAGCAGCATACTTATTAAAAACGTATCCTAACCTAGATGAACTTCCAAAACTAAAAGCATATGTAGAGCAAAAAATGGAAGATACACTTGTCTAAAGCTAATATTCTCTCTATAAACATATTTTTATCTCTCCATGCTATGCATGATCACACATTCGATCAAAGAAACAATGGAATATGCTTCTTCACTTGCAGCATCGTGAACAAAATATATTACACTTAGCGGTATGCTTTGAGCATGAAAAACTCATTTCGTAAAATGATTTGCGCAAGGATTAGGAATCGAATCACACAGCGTCAAAAGCCCGACATATACATATATGCATATATATGAGAATAAACTTTTGCATATTGATATGTATAGACTAGAAGTATTCGAAGATGCACAAAAAAAATGAATTATTGATCAGATATTTGATGCAGAATACTGTATAATTGAACGACCAAAACGAACACACACCTATACAACAGCAAATCGAAAACACCTGATGATCAAAAAAGTAGACGATCATTCAAGAGAATTTATCGATATAGAAACGCAAGACATAGACGCTCAAGTTTTATAGAAATTTTCTACCCTTCACAAGATCTAACTCTTTTGAGAGTTGGCAAAAACCTATTTTTTTTGTGAGAAAGTCACAATAAATTTACTCATATACAGTATTTGCTACAAGAATCTATTTGTTTGACACCCAACGACTTGAGAATAGACTTACTTTGTGTAGTTTCTGACTGTGCTTTTGATTCGATAATGAGCATATCTTGATGACTTACACATGACTTAGTTTGATAATCTATAAAATCAAAATCAAAATCGAACGTTAATCTTTCAGAAAAGTCATTATTTGCCAATGTAATTCTTTTGTAACGTACTTCTAGGCGAGGACTGACTGACTCGGCAAATGTATGTTTATATATTTTTTGTTGTTGTTTAAGAACAAATTCTAGTGCTGTTTCATCAAAAACACCATGCTGACTGCTAGCAACGGGTATCCTTTTTTTGATAGTTTCTCTTTTTGATTTGAGTTTTATCTCCAAAAAACATTGTAAAGAATCTTGGTACATTCTCGTTCTTATTTTTTTTCTGCGTCTTTTGCCTTGATGATGCTGATGATAATACAACAAGTCTTTTGTATCAAAATAGATACTACTATACGCAAAAATATTTTTATCTTCAATTTCTAAAATACGGTATTGTGGCAAAAAAACTCACAATATACGATGTAAATCTGCCGATTCCGTCAGATACTTTTTTTCTATTCTTTTGAGATACGAGCTTTGACGATTAATTTCTTCTAAAGAAACAGTTTCAAATCATTCTCACACTGGATAAAATTCTGATACCATATATTCTTGTTACATAAAAAAGTCATCACATATGTCAACTATACCAAAAGTGTTTTTACTTTGCAAAATGAGCCCGCTTTTCTATAGTTTGTGGAGTGACATTTTCTAAAACTCTAAAAAATATACTTCACAACACACTTTAAACATACATGTATGTAAACTATGCCCTACCTTATATTAGTATTTTGATGATTATTATTGTTATTTGGGATCGCTGCGATGTTTAGCGTAAGTATTTATGAATCATTCACAACGACGTTGAGGGCAATCGCATGATGAAGAATGGTATGAGACCCAAGCAATTATTTCTATTTTTGGGAACATCTCAATAATATATGAATTTCTGTTTTCATTGTTCTTTTTGTATATTTTTTCCCCATCAAACGGCTCAAAAATCATACATTTGTTGCAATTGTGTCATTGCTTGCATTTATTATTCAGATTTTGGTATTTGTCCCGGGTATTGGATGAGACCCAGAAAAATACAACTGAGCAAGATGATGGATTGACGTGCCGTGAATCCCAAATATACAACCCTCAGAGATGTTTAAACTTGCATATATAGTTTTTATTTCTTCACGATTTGTCAGAAAAACATCAACACTCAATACACAAAAGTTTTATATCATGTTTATAGTCTTACATTTTCTGATATTTTTGGTTTTTTTGTTTATTCCAGATTTGTGAACTGTTTTGGTTCTGTGATTGACCTGACTTGTCTTGGCTCGATATGCTGGTGCAAAGTTTAAGTATATCTGATCGTTGATGGGAATATGATTCTTGGGGATTGTGGTTTGATGATTCATATTAGTAAAAACACAGACAACTCGTGAGGATAGATTTTTTTATCTTGCACAAAGATTTTCTTACTTTTCTACATTGTTTGCAACGGAGGAGGAAAAAAGAGATTCTGACAGATGAATTGGACGACAAAATAAACAAGCACTGATTGCAATCGGGGGTGGAGGTTTTTTTGGACAATGATATGGTAAATGATTACAAAAGTTTTGATTTATACCCGAAGCACAAAGTGACTTTATTTTTGCGGCATTTTCAGAAGAAATATGATTTTTTGGTAATATGATTTTATTGTTTTTTTATTGATGATTAGCCGTAAGTTTTGTCTATGTAATTATGGGATATAAAGACAGACATCTTAAACTGATTGGAGTAGGAATATGTATTTTGATAATTATTCAGATGTTCGTTAATATATGAGTAAATACAAGAATTTTGATGAATACATGATTAACACTTCCTTTTATTAGTCATGGTTGAAGTGCAATTATTATGAATATGATAGAATTAACACTTCTTTACAAAATTGCTCTCATTGCACACGCATCCAAAAAAGGACTACAAGCTCCCGTTACACGCTCGTAACATACATTATATACAATCAGCCAATATAGTCAGGTATTTTTTTAGATATTGTGTATTTTTTATGACAACAAAACATTCAATATCTGTATTTTGTGGTATATTCGTCACTTGCGTTTTGGGACTCTTTTGACTCATTATCAATATTGATTTTTATAACTATTGGCATACAAAATCTATAGAACATATGCAATCTGTACTGCAATCAAATCTTACTGTTAATCCTGATATACTCAATGATCATTTCAAAACTGTCATACAATTAGACCCAAACGAAAAACTAATACAAGCATTGGCACACAGCAAACTTGTCTATGGAGCACACTCATTTCAATGACGTTATTACCTACATACTCTTGGACAAGATACGGTAGCGGTAACTGACGTTAGTAGCTCAATTTACAGACAAAATAGGCTTATTTTACTCACCACATTATTGAGTTTGTTTTTTGGAGTCAGTTCATACATTTGTATTTTGTGGTTTGTTGACATAAAGTTTCGTAACCTATCACTTATAGCAAAAAGTTTGGAAAAAATATCAATTGACAAGCTTAATTACAATCCAAAACTATGATATCTTCATCCTGATGATAGCATATCTGTTGTTCACAAAGCTGTTGCATATATGACGTCAGCACTTGAAGGGCAACTCACCGTAATCAAAGAATTTGTTGCTCATGTTTCACATGAACTGAGAACACCGCTTACCGTGTTGCAGTGACAAACAGAACTTGCACTCGAAACCAAAAAATATCAAGAAACTCTTGAAAAGAATTTTGTAACAATCAAGGAATTGTCTTGAATTTTGAGTACAATGATTCACCTAACCAAAAACCCAGATCAAAAAACTTTTGATATGGAAGAAATCTCTCTTGAAACTCTTTTAGACAAGCTCGTTTCTATCTACCATGAAGAATATAGTTCTAGAAATCTAATTATTGAACACATACGTACAAAAGATTCATCAGAGACTATCTACGGTCATTTACGAAGTGTACAAATGATACTTCGTAACCTTTTGGATAATGCATGCAAGTACTCACATCAATCCTGACATATTTGTATTTCGTACACAAAAGATCAATTTTCTATTGCAAACGTCGGTAAACCTATTCCCCAAAAAAATCATGACCGTATGCGAGAGCCTTTTTGGCAACAGGCAAAACATATTCCTTGATCATGACTTGGTTTATCTTTGGTCAAAAAGCTGTGTGACATCTTTGGCTACACAATCACCTATTCTTACAAAAACAATCAAAATATATTTACCATTAAACGATAACCATGTATTCTATTTTGATCATAGAAGACACGCCATATATTGCAGAACTTATCAAAGAATATATACAAACAAAATCATGTACATGAGTTATAGCATCAACATGAAAAGAAGGATTAGAAATGTATACACAACAGGAATTCGACATCGTTCTTTTGGATATTATGTTACCTGATATGAGTGGGTTTGAAGTATTGCGCACACTTAGAACAAGCAGTGATGTTGCAATAATTATGTTGACAGCAAAGTGAGAAATCGAAGATAAAGAGCAAGGATTCTTATGATGAGCTGATGATTATTTGGTCAAACCTTTTGAGCTCAGAGAACTTTGGTTACGCATTCAATCAGTTTTACAAAGAAAAAACACCTCTGACATCATTCACGTCTGAGACCTTTTCATCAATATGCAAGCAAATACTGTTAGTAAAAATTACGTCACATTGAGTTTATCCCAAACAGAGTGGCTCATACTTTCACTTTTGGTGATTGAACAATGACAAGCGGTCAGCAGAGCTTCTTTGATAGATCATGTATGGTGAGCAGAAGATATGTACTCTCATTCAAGATCATTGGATGTACACATAGCTCGTTTGAGACAAAAGATATGAAAAACCTATATCCAAACTGTAACATGATTTGGGTATAGATTAGAGACTAATAAAAACGCATAAATTGGAAGTATTATTGAAAAAATACTCTCACGTTACACAATTGTAACATCAATGTATATAATAAGATTACGTTTTTATACACTACTATAATATTTATGAAATTACACACAAAGAAACTTTTGCTAGCAGGTTGAATTATTGCTACAGCAATTGCAAGTCTTGGACAAACACAAGCTGCTGATTTATCAGTATACGGGGACGTAATTGCAAATACAACACTTGTAGAAAGAATCGATGCAGTTGCTATGAAAGTAGCAAAACAAAACACAACCGTTCAAACTAATATTTTGAACAAAGTAAGTGGGTTGCATGCAAAATACAAGACTAATGCAAAAGTTATGGCAGTACTAAACTACCTAACAACTGCAATTCAAAATGAAACAACAATGTATGGAGAAGAAAACATTGTTGAAACAGCTATTGCAACAGAAATGTTTCCAACGCTTGTTGCTGCTGTACAAGCTGCAGAGTTAGGAGAAACATTGTCTTCTGAAGGACCATTTACAGTTTTTGCTCCTACTGAAGAAGCATTCAAAAAACTTCTTACGGACTTGGATATGACAGCTGAAGAACTTCTAGCTAACAAAGAAGTACTGACAAAAGTACTTATGTATCATGTAGTTGCTTGAGATATCAGAGCACATGACGTTATGATGCTCAACAACAAAACTATGGTAAAAACAGCTGGAGAAGAAGAACTTACTATCACAACAGATGGAAAAGTTATGATCGATAACGCAAATCTTGTAACAACTGATATTGTTACAGAAAATGGAATTATTCATGTTATTGATACAGTTCTTGTACCTATGAGTGTCAAAGAAATGCTATGAATAGAGACAATGAACGATATGACAGATATTGTTGAAACTGCGGTTTCATCTGAATTATTTCCAACACTTGTAACAGCTATCAAAACTGCTGAACTAACAGAAACATTGATGGAAGAAGGACCATTTACAGTTTTTGCTCCTACTGAAGAAGCATTTGCTAAACTTTTGACAGAAAAAAACATGACAATTGATCAATTGCTTGCAGACAAAGAAATGTTAAAAGACGTATTGCTCTATCATGTTGTACCAGGAACATACATGGTTAGTGACATCATGGCTTTGACTGCAGATACAAAATTCAAAACTGCACAATGAACTGACGTTGTGGTAAAAGTATGAGACACAGTTATGGTAAATAATAGTACAGTTACAAAAACTGATATCAAAGCATCAAATGGAGTAATCCACGTAATCGATACAGTTCTTATGCCTACAAAATAATTGATTATTAAAAAGAAAACAATACTACTAAAAATCTCTCACTTCGTGAGAGATTTTTTTGAATCGAAATTTGCTATAATATAAGATATAAGATATAATACCTGTAATTTATATATAATTTCTTATGGAAAAAACATCTACATATACTCATTATGATTGAACTAAAATTGAAAAAATTATCTGAAGACCAGAGAATCTATTACTGTCAGAAAAAAAACTTGTTGATCGATATAAAGATCGTGAGAGTGAAATACTCGAAGAAATTAATATTAATTTAGTAAGAGTACAAAGTTTTATTGAAGATAACGGATTTATCTTTCCAGAAAATATAATATTTTTACGCCAAAAGGATGAAGAAGATTTGAAGAAAATAGATGATACTCTTATACAACAATTATTCTTATCAAAAACATTTTGATATTATGATTATAGCTTAGATAAAAGTATAATATTTGTGGACAACATAAAAGAATGAATCACAAACTTAGTAGAATGATGAGTAAAACAAATGGATATTGTAATTGAATCTATGGTTGTTCATGAAATCATACACTCTAACTCTTGAATTGAAAAAGAAATACTATTGTTAACAAAAAAATGAGAATCTTATACCAAATCAAGGTCATGATTTTCTCTTTATAATGTGCTTAATAATAATAAAAAATGACCTTACTTTGAAGAGTGAATAGCAAGAATGTACGAATCACAATATAGGAGTCTTCATTATGATACATCAATACATGATCTTATAAATAAACAAAGAAACAGACTCCAAAATGAAGATCCTAATTGAAATGCAAATCTTTTTAGTAATGGTGACTTTATTTTATGAGAAGATCAAATGTTTACTCACAGGTTGTATCTCTCAGGAGCATGATTTGAGCTTTTAATGAACGATGATGAAGAATTAAAAAAAACAGTACTCGCATATAGGAAATGAGATACCAATGCTCTTGCAAAACTCGTTCAAATAATAGGCAGATATAGACTCGATAATGGAACAAGATTATATAGCAAACTAACGAATTTAGAATATGATGTAGACGGTGAAGACTTTGAAAAAGGATATCATTTAATTATTGAAGCAATAGCAAACAAAAAAAATGGTATTTATGGAAAAAGAAATAGTCGAACTACACAAAAAGACACTTCAAAAGATACTAAAAACAGCAAAAAACAAGAAAATTGAAAGATATATACATTTCGGAATACAACAATTGAAAAACTAAAAAATATTCTAGATTTTGGGAAGTAGAGTGTTATTATTATGTCTATCTTTAGCCACAAGATATTCATGTCACTTTCTACAACTACAACAACTCTACAAGAATTCATCAAAAGCCATCCTACACTATCCACTCTAACACAACAAGATCTAGAGACAATCTATCAAGATCTAATCGATTGTATACTATGACATAACGAATTGTATTATCAAGATGCACAACCAATCATCAGTGATAGTGAATGGGATGAACTTTTTGTCTATCTCAAAAAAATCGAAGCAAACTATCCAACAATCATATCAACCCTGAGTCCAACACAAAATCTTGATATGCAATCGGGAACAGTTTCAGAATGATTTGAAAAAGCAGAGCATGTAATTCCGCTTTTATCTCTAGATAACAGCTACAATACTCAAGATATACAAGATTTCGATGAAAGAATACACAAAGAGCTTGCTAAACAGATTGATAATTATGATGTTACTTATTCATTAGAACCAAAGTTTGATGGAATAAGTGTAGAACTTATTTACAAAAATTGAGTTTTTGTCCAGGCAATAACACGCTGAGATTGATATATGGGAGAAGACATAACAGCAAATGTACGTACGATAGCAAACATTCCAGACAGAATCGCCAGCGATCAGTATACATTTTTGTTAGATTGACGTTTGTCATTGAGATGAGAAATATTGATGCCACAGTCGCAACTTATATCACTCAACAAACAAAGAGAAAAGGAAGGATTGCAAGCTTTTGCAAACACAAGAAACGCAGCTGCGTGAAGCGTCAAACTACTTGACAGTGCTCTAGTAAAAACAAGATGACTTGTGTGTTATGTGTATGATGTATTGGATGTACAAAGCAAATTTAGTATTGATGAAGAATTTGAAAAAAATATAAGCTCATATGATACATTACAAAAAATTTTATCTGACCTAGGTTTACCGTTTTTGCCAGACCGACCACACCAAAAAATAAATATCAACGACGTGATAGCTATTTGCGCAGATCCAACAAGCAAACAACTATTGGATACACATGATATAGATTTTGATTGACTAGTAATCAAGGTAAACGGCAAAAAATATCGTGATCTGTTAGGGACAACAAATCATCACCCAAGACGAGCGATCGCATATAAATTTCCAGCTGAGCAAAAAGCTACACAAATTGTAGATATTCAATATCAAGTTGGTCGTACAGGAATCATAACACCAGTTGCATTGCTAGAACCAGTACAATTGAGCTGAGTTATTGTTTCTCGCGTGAGTTTACATAACTTGGATTTTATCAAACAAAAATGAATACTCAATAACGATCGAGTTTTTGTCCAAAGAAGTGGGGAAGTTATCCCATACATTGTTGCAACAATACCTGCAAGAAGAGACAACACCCAAACGCAGATCATCCCACCTCACCAATGTCCTTCATGTGAACAGCCTCTTGTGAGCAAAGACAATTTTCTGTATTGTTATAATAGCACCTGCAAAGCAAAACTTGGAGAACAATGCAAACATTTCGTCAGCAAAAACTGTATGGATATTGATTGATTATGAGAAAGCATCATTGATATCCTTATTGAGCAAAACATTATTACAAAACTTACTGATATTTATCGTATGTTATTACCAGACGTACAATTCTCTCTTTCAAGAACTCCTTGATTTGGAGACAAAAAAATACGCAATATCGTTTCTGGACTAGAATCTTCAAAACATGCAGAACTTCGAAGGATTTTGAATGCATTGGGTATGCCGTGAGTTGGTAAAAAAATAGCAAAAGTGTTGCAACAGCATATTGCAGAACAGACACATCAAGACACAAGCCAAGAACAAAAAACACTACTAACGTATAAGCAAATACGTGCATATTTGTCAGACAAAGATTTTTTGGAGGATATTTATGGGATAGGAACAAAAATAATTACTGACTTAGTTGAGTTTTGTGAGACAAATAAAGAGGTTTTTGAAGAATTGGATGCTTGGTGAGTTGAACGATATAATCTATGAACACACAAAGTTATTGGTAGCAGTTTGGCATGAAAAACATTTGTCATAACAGGAACGTTTCCATACAAAAGAGAACATATTGTTGCTATATTGGAACAAGAAGGAGCAAAGGAACAAAACACAGTATCAAAAAAAACAGATTTTGTTTTGATATGAGAGAATGCATGAAGCAAAAAAGACAAAGCAGAAAAACTCAAAATACCATTATATGTTGGTCGAGATGCAATAGTGCAGTATTTAGCTATATTACAGACTATAGAAACAGCCAACAAAGAAAGTCTAACAGAAACACAATGACTATTTTCATAACTATTTTACAAAAATGCAACTATAAATACTTTCCACCGTGTCATTTTTTGTTTTCTGGAGTCATTTTGAATATACTAAACAGCATACGCTTTTAGTTTTTGATATTCGAATGTCTGTTTCCTCTACAAATCAATCAAACCCTATCCATACAAAAGAAAGCAGTTTGGAACATATACACAAAATTAGCACATCTCTCCTCCACCAATCTCGTATTTCTGACGAAATTGATACTGCCTGTTGCGAAAGTATTTCAAAAACACAGCACGTAGAAAAAATTCTCGACAATTTGCAAGCAATGCAATGACAATTATCAGGTATTGAACATTTGCTATCTGCGATACATGAAGATGTAGCAAAATATATAAAAATCCATGATACACATCGTATTTCTTATCTGGATAAAAAAACAATTAGCTGTCATGAATGACTTTTTGATGGGAAAAACATGATTACAGAGACAAAAGAAAAATTTCCCGTACCGAGAAATTATGCAAGCAAATCAAAACTTGTTCCATGAGACACACTCAAACTCAGAATTCTAGAAAATGGTGACCTTGTATACAAACTCGTAGATGCAGTTGCAAGAAAAACACTCAAAGCAACATTATCTAAAAATGATGACAATCTGTTTGTTGCGATCACAAATACATGATCGTATTTTCTCAATGAAGCAGCTATTTCGTATTTTCACTGAAAAGTATGAGATGAAGTATTTATACATATCAATAAACGTGCAGTACACAAATTTGCAGCTGTAGAAACGATTATTAAAAAATAGGAAAGTATTTATTACAAAAAAAACATGATGCTATTCGCATCATGTTTTTTTTGTTTATATATCATTTGCAAGCGCATGATAGATCACTACTCTTACATCAAAGTAATTTATATTTTGTAGATACATGAAAGAGTATTTGGCACAAAAACTAAACGACGAACAACTACAAGCTGCAATTTATACTGAGACATCATCATTGATTTTGGCAGGAGCATGAAGTTGAAAAACAAGAACACTCACCTACAAAATAGCGTTTATGATGACGGAACACAAAGTCAGGCCCGAAAACATACTTGCGGTTACGTTTACAAACAAAGCTGCAAATGAGATGAAAGAGAGACTTGTAAATATTATAGAATCTCTCCCGGCTCAATATACTGCTAACATGCCACGCATACGTCCTCGAAACCTCAAATGGATTGGAACCTTTCATGGAATTTTTCTAAAAATTTTGAAAGAAGATATTGAAATACTTGATTGGTGATATACCAAAAACTTTGTCATTTATGATACATCTGAAAGTATGAGTGTTATCAAACAGATAATCAAGGACAAGAACTTTACATGACTTTTTGAACCCAAAGAAGCAAAGTGATTTATTTCCAAAACAAAGTCACAAGGATTAGACTATACAATGTTTGGTTCTCATGTGAAAAACGACTACGATCATGCTATGGCAACATTGTATAGAGAATATCAAAAACAATTGATACAAGCAAACGCAGTAGATTTTGATGATCTGTTGTTATTACCATATCTTCTTTGCAAAAATAGTGCAGAAACTCTCGTCAAACGACAAAAACAATTTGCATATATTATGGTAGATGAAGCACAAGACACCAACCGAATACAATTTGAACTCATGAAAATGCTAGGGTGAAAAGATGCGAATATTACATTTATTGGAGATGACTTTCAAAGCATATATTGATGGAGATGAGCTTTGATGGAAAACTTTTTGAACCTAAAAGATTATTGGTCTGACATCGTCATGTTCAAACTCCAAACAAACTATCGTTCACGTCCTCATATTGTGCAGGCTTGAAGTGCAATCATCAAAAAAAACACAAATCAATACGAAAAAGATATCAAAGCACATAGAACATGAGAAGACAATATTGTCATATTTTCACATCCAGATGACATGCACGAAGCACTCAACATCATAGAGTTTATTGCAAGACTTCAGGTAAATAAACAAAAAAAGCGGTCAGATTTTTCTATTTTGTATAGAACCAATGCTCAATCTTGACCATTTGAAAGAGTTTTGGTACAAGAATGAATTCCATATAAAATCTTTGGTGCATATAAATTTTTTGAAAGAAAAGAAATCAAAGATATCATAGCATACCTCAAATTTTTGCTCAATCCAAAAGATAATATTGCACTCCAAAGAATCATCAACACGCCATCAAGAAAACTTGGGAAAACAACCGTCGAGAGAATTATGTCTTATGGAAACGAGCGTGGTATGAGTATGTATGAAACGATCTTGGGGTTAGAGTCATATCCGATTTCTATTTGATGATGAGCAAAAAATGCGCTATATACCTTTGGTAAATCAATTTTTGCTCGACAACAACTTCTTGAAACGACAGACCCTGCGCGTATGATTGAACGTATTATCAAAGATATCGACTACAAACAACATCTTATCAAAGAAGACGGAAAAGAAACGGGTGAAGAAAGGTACGAAAATATCTGACAGCTTATAAATATGGCAGAAAAATACGCAACACAAGATACTTCGTCTGACGAAATGGACGATACTAATACGGAGACGAATAGAAGTATTTTTATGTCTGGGGCAGATGCACTTCGTTCTTTTATGGAGGAAGTAACACTGATGACCGATATTGCAACTGAAGATCCAGATCAAGTAGATGCTATCAAACTGATGACAATTCACTCATCCAAATGATTAGAATTTCCATATGTTTTTATTGTATGATGTGAAGAAAATATTTTCCCATTATGAAAAAGCCACCTCGATCCACGCGAGCTTGAAGAAGAAAGAAGATTGATGTACGTTGCTCTAACAAGGGCTGAAGATCACGTTTTTTTGTCATGGGCAAAATCAAGAATGCAATGGTGACGTATGCAAACAAATCCAGCATCTAGATTTTTGAAAGAATTACCACAAGATTTACTCAAAAGCTATGATCTTTGATGATGAAGCACAAGTCACACACACAATACTGGACCAGATGTTGATGTATGAGATTGGGTAAAGCATAAACTTTTTGGAACATGAGAAATTTTGGAAATTTGGAATGGAGTTTGTATTGTGAGATTTGAGAATCCAAAATTTGGGGTGAGAAAAATAGAAACAAGACTACTCTCAATTTAACTTTTTGTATTAGAATGCACACACTGAGATCACGCTGTATCATACTACAAAACAATCATATACTCCTCGTACGTAACGATGGGTCAGATTTTTATTGTTTACCATGATGAAACATAGAACAAGGAGAAAGTACTGAAAAAGCATTAGTTAGAGAGATACAAGAAGAACTTTCTATCACTCCCCTCTCACCAATTTTTATAGGAATACAAGAGTTTGATCACACAAACACACAAGGTATCACAAAAAAAAATATTGATTTTTTGTACCTCGTAACAAAATATACATGAAATCTACAAGATGCAGATACTAGCTCACATGCATTTGAACTTTTAGATATCAAATGGGTATCACTACAAAATACAGAACAACTAAATATAAAACCTATAAAACTTCTCGACCGAATACAAAAAAATATAGCAGACGCTTCCAATATGTTGGATAGACGTATTTAGTAATTTATTTTGCAATCTTATATTGACTTTATGCTGTTTTATTTGCATACATAAAAACATACACTTTTATCAAAAACACTAGCAAGTGAAAAAACGATTTTGAAAATTAGTATCAAAACCTTTACAAATCATAGCACAAGAAAACTCAACAGATGTACCAAATGAAAAACAAGATCCTAACACGGAAGAAACCAAACGTTTCTTGTTGGAGCTTCGTGTAGCAGAAAACATAGCTACATCTATGGGTGATGATCAAAAAAACAATATCGAACTATTCGAAACGTATCTAGAACTATTAAAAATTGAACAAGAAACGTATATCGTTGATAGTATACAACTTACAAACAGCATAGAAAATTTTAAAAAAAACAATATACCAGCAATTCGAAGTAAACATATGCTTGAGGAACATGATTTTGGATATTTTGCAAAAAGAAAAACAGTTACTATTAATCAAAAAGAAATGATAGATATTTGAACATATAAATGATATATGTATGCAAAAGCACGATGGATATATCTATATTACAAAAAACTCAAATCTCAAAAACATACTATAGCAGAGATGTATCAAATACTATTTACAGAAAACGGAGAGGGACATGTCTCTTTTTTGCAAGATATTTGTACAAACGTTCAAGAGCTTACAAAAAGATTTTCCCAACAAATTAATAAAAACTCCCCAGCTGACAATAGTATTCGAATGAGTGACCGAGTACAACAAAAAATAATAGACTCATTTTTACAATGAAAACAAGATATCAAAAAAAATATTCTAGAGTGTTTTCTGAGATTACAAGTACAGAAACGAAAAAATTTATACGAAAATTCTAGAAAAAATATCTAGTGATTTTTCAAGTCATTTGATTACAATACGAAGGTACTTCTCAAGTAAGTGATTTATCAATCATACTCGCTCAATGACCTTAGTAAACATAAAGTCTTCAATATCTCTGCGTGAATATAATAGTTTTAAAATCGATGTTATCGCAAAATATTTTATTCGTATTGAAACAGTAGAACAACTACAATCACTCAGCAAAAATCCAATATTTATTGAGAATAAACGTTATTTTCTATGAGCATGAAGCAACACTTTTTTTACCAAAGATTTTGATGGAATTATTGTTCATATTGATATCCAATGAATCAATATTATCAAAGAAACAAACAATAGTACAACTTTGCGCGTATGAGCGGGGCAAAATTGGGACGAATTTGTCAATCTATGTACATACAACAGACATCTGTATGGCATAGAAAATCTGGTTAGCATTCCTGGTCAGGTTTGAGCTTGCCCAGTACAAAACATATGAGCATATGGAGTGGAAGCAAAAGATACTATAGAGTCTGTAGAATATCTTGATATGAATACATGACACATTCAGACACTTACAAACAAGCAATGTGAGTTTTGATACCGTGATAGTGTTTTTAAACAATCTTTGTATGGCATAGCTTGTATTACTCATGTTTCTTTCACATTGTGTAAAAAAGACGCATATACAGTCAACAACCAATATGGGGCAATTACACAAGAGACAGACAGTACAGATCCCAAAGATATTTGCTCAGCAATCAAAAAAATAAGAGCATCCAAACTACCAGATCGACATAAAATAGGAACAGCGTGAAGTTTTTTCAAGAACCCATTGATTGATGAGGAACAATTTCTCTGATTACAAAAAAAGTATCCTGACATCGTCGGACACCCTCATCATAATCACATTAAAGTATCAGCTTGACGACTGATTGAACAAACTGTAGGCAAAAACTATCGTATATGAGATGCAGCAACGTATGAAAAACATGCGTTAGTTCTTGTTAATCTTGGCAATGCCTCTCCACAAGATATGCTAATGCTCATTGAGCATATACAAACGCAAGTAGAACAGACATTTTGAGTACACCTTGAACCTGAAGTCAATATTTTGTAATATTTATGTAAGAAACGCTCTTGTCAAAATTCTCATCAATGCGTAAGAAAATATAACAATAAGGATTCAGATAACTGCATGTTTAATACTTTCACTTGATGGATTTTCTCAACTAATTCCATACGCTACATATTGATACCCATTGTATATAAACATAAGTGCTCATACAATGAGACTTATTTGAGACATAAACCTCAAGGCATAGACAGTATAATCTATCAACGTATCTCGCGTCATCACTCAAGACGCCATCTGCTGTCAGAGGTTACGATTATTTTTTTGAGATCATCACATTTCATATGCTTCGTAGTCATATTGATCTCGAACTTTTCATCATGAGTTCGATATTCTTTCTACCATATCACTTGGATCCTCTTCGACTTTTGGTATGATATAAAAATCGTTCGTCTCTGCATATGTAGGAGTATACAAACAAAAAAGACTTAAAAGACACACAAATGCACACAACAATGCTTTTTTCATACGTGAGGTCTTGAAAAGAATAAAAACATCACTATAAGTATACTAGACTTATCAAAAAAAGCAAATTTTGCACTTTGAGCCACTATGCACAATCTCTATCAATCAAAAATATGGCAAGACATTCAAACAAAAGTCTACCAAAATCCTACATCTTTTATATCGCTATTTGGTAAAAGTCATTTTTGTATCCACAAAGAAAAAAATATCTGACCGTTTTCGATATCGTGGTTACAAATCATGTGAATCTATATACCGGACGATGAGGAGAGCATATTGCAAGAAATAAAAACTATTCGTAAACGTTACCGTTTTGATCCAAGTAAAATCTGTATGCAACGATGATGCCTCAACCATCTTGTTACGATAAAAACACCACATACCATAACTCAAGCTCACGCGCAAGCCATCAAAACAACAAGAAAAGAAGCACAGTTTTGGCTCAAAAAACTATGACTACACGAAACTATTAGGGAAAATATGCCACCAGCAACAATAATAATAAACGTGCAACAAAGTAATGATGAACTCATAGCAGATATGTCTTCACAAGCGCAAAGATACATAAAAAAAGCTTCCAAAAAAGACATTACTATTCATGAACTCCATACTATGCATGATTGTGATTTTTTTTATTCGCAACGACAAAATATTGCAGACACAAAGTGATTCAACATTATACCTAGCGGTACATTCAAAAGGCTAGTAGAATATATACAAATGAAACATTGTGGGCACATATATGTTGCCAAAAAAGACAACGTTATCATTGCAGGAGGTATTTATATTTACCAAGAGGATACGGTGTACTATTTGTATGGATTTTCTACAAGAGAAAAAGAATTACGCAATATTTGATGACACCATTTTTTGACATTTCACGTGATGCAACGAGCGAGAGAACGCGGTTTGCGTTACCTTGATCTTTTTGGATGAAGTCCAACCTGATATCCTGACCATAGTTTGGCTGCAGTGAGCAACTTTAAAGAATCATTCGGGTGAAAAAAAATCGAAGTATATGGAAGTTTTGATATTCCGCTCTCCAATTTTCTCTATCAATTATTTAGCTTGAGACAGCAAATAAGGTAAAATATTATAAAAAGCATTGACATTATCTTCGTATTTCTTACCAATAATATACTCTGAATCTAGAGTATTATTTTTATATATTATCTTTTAACAAAATATGGCACCAATTTTACCACAATTATATAATATTCAAATGCCTTGAAATACAAAAACATTAGAAGTAACTCAATCAACGTTCGCAACAGATAAGTGAGAGATTCAAATTACATGAAAATTAGAAAATATTGAAGCATCTCTTTTTCTAAACTTACTAGAAGGTACACTAAACGTTACAGTAAACAGATGAGACCACACAACAATTTGAACCTTTCAATCAAAACAAAAATGAGAT
Source organism: uncultured Candidatus Peribacteria bacterium (assembly GCA_964526045.1). GTDB lineage: Bacteria > Patescibacteriota > Gracilibacteria > Absconditabacterales > Absconditicoccaceae > CAZGIF01. The sequence continues at coordinate 28,592 of CAZGIF010000009.1, forward strand.
GAACTCGCACGTAGTATTGCCAGCTCATTTAATTTAGTGCCTATTGATGGTAAAAATGAAACCAAGATAGAAGTTGGATTTACCTCTATTAATATTTCTGCTACCTTTGAACAAAACTGAGATAAATATTGAAAATTATTTCTTAATTTAGAGGGAGACTTTACTCCTGGTAACTCAAGTGCAAAATTGACAATAAGCAACAAATATTGATGAAGTCATCAATACCGAGATAAATTTAATATTCCTCAATTTTTTAAAGAACAGAAATAATTTCAAATAAAAACAACTTAGAAAAAAGAACAGCGTGTGCTGTTCTTTTTAATACATTTAAAATTTTCTAGCAGTCTAAACTACCCTCCAATAATTTCTCCAGCTTCTGGATGAAATTTTGCACGTCGTTTTGCTTGTAGCAATGTACGATTAAATCGAAGCGTTTGTCACAAACTAAATAATGTTGTTGTCATCATATATAAACCAACTCATGCAGCAAGAGAGTAAACTATTACTCACATAAACACTCACATACCATACATCATCGGTTGCATAGCTTTTGACATATCTGGCATAGCTTGACCGTTTGGAAGTTTTTGTGTCATTTTTGGTGCTGGTTTGACGATACTAGTAATAAACATATTTCAAACCATCAATACCATAGTTATCAATGCTAACACTAAACTACCTTTTTCCAATAGATCAATACCAAAAAATAGCGTATCAACATTTCATCAAGATATATCAAGATATTTTGCAGTAGTTGATGATAAAAAACTATAGATTTGTTCAATATACGGCAAATCAAAGCTAAGCCATGCTTTAGTTGCTCAAGCATCTCAATATGTAGCAAAGTTACTTATAACTCCATATAATCATAAGAAAATAGGAATTTGTAACAACATTGCTTTACATCATTTCAAAGGGCCCATTCCATCTTTTTTCATAAGATTCATCATCTCCTTCACTTGTTTTTGAGGATCATCTTTGTGAAGTTCTTGTATTTTTTTCTGTTTATCTCGCATTTTACTATCTCACATAGATTGTTGCATTTGCATAGTAGCTGCACTATTTTTGAACATAGCAGCTCTAATAGCCAAGGTCAAGACAATAATTGCTCGTCACATACTTCCACCAAACAATGTTAACAATAACATCAAAAGATTAAAAATAGGACGGAACAACAGCTCATTAACCAAAAGGGACAATGGATTCATTCGTAAAAAAACGGAGTATAAAAATTATTTTAAGATATCATCTTCTTTGTTTTTGATGTGATCATCAACTTTTTTGTTGTATGTTTTTGTAATATCATCAATAGCATCTTCTTGTTGTTTTTTTTCATCTTCTGACAATTCTTTTTGTTCAAACGCATGCTTAATTGCTTTCATCTCATCATGTCTAACTTGTCTCATTCTCGCTTTGATTTCTTCTCCCATTGCATGGACTTGTTTTGCTAATTGTTGTCTTCTTTCTCAAGTAAGTGCAGGTACTTTGACTATGATATATCAAGCTCATTCGTTTTTTGGAGCAAGTCATGTTCATAGATCATAAATAGCTTTTTCTATAGCAGGTAAGACAGATTTGTCTCGTGATTCAATTTTGATAGTTTGTGTATCTGGGACGGTAATATTAGCTAATTGTCCAATAGGCATTGATCCGTAACTTGTCGAAATTGAAATATTTTCAACTAAACCTCTCGTTGCTCTTCCAATTTGCAGTCAGGCAAGTTCATTTTCAAAAAAGTCAATAGCCTTTTGCATACGATCTTTGCATCAACTTGTGTCCATTCAAAAAAATGATTATTATATAAAGTCAGCATCTTATTATTGCTGAGGCAAAGAGTAATCAAAGTAATTGGCTTTTCAAGAGAAAAGCCAAACACAAAAAAACATATAAACCAAATAATAACACTCAAATTTATTTCGAAGAAAATTTTATGCAAAAAACTACCGAAACAACACAGGGATTTTGACATGCTGTAACGAGTATCTGTGTTTTTTGTTGTGTACAACTATCTGCTATAATTGCACCAGTCTATGCAAACTCACTATTAAACCTTACAGAATCTAACAATACAGAACAAACAATAACGAGTACATATTTACAATGTTTAGCAACAACACAAATCTCACAGCAGTCACTTCGCGACACTCTCAATACACCAAAACAAAACACAATACACATTACCATCCTAGCAAATCAACAATTTGCAGATGTGTTTGATGTATTAGCTCAAAAGTGATTTGACACAAAAAAACCATTATATATAAGTTATGATATACCAGCAATTGAGCCCAACTCAAAACATGCCAACATACTCTACCTACAAGACCTCACACAACATAAGACACCAAAAAAAGATAAGAATCTGACACCAAACAATGTTTTTGCGATAACAGCACATTCTAACAAAACATTTACGTATGAAGATGGGCAAACTGCGTTATTTGTATCATGAGCTCGCATAAGCACAGATCCACAAGATGTATTTCACCATCAAAGACAAAACACACAAGAACAAGGCACAAAAGAACAAGACACCCAAACGGCAACAACATGAATATCCTATGATATTCCTCGATATCGTCATACACATTTCCCCACTCAAAGACTAGCATACATAACCCAAAAGCAGTCAGAAAATACACCGTTCGATGAAACATGAACTATGTCAGATGATTTTTTTGTTTCACAGGGAACCAGATATATTGACAAAGACACATGAATTGTTAGAACAAAAACCTCGAGAAAACTCACAGACTTTTTGCGTGTGTCTCCTCGTAAGACAGCCGAGTTGTTATCGTTATTGCTGTATGATACGCAGTGACAAACACACAAAATAAGACGAGACAGACAAAAAAATACATATGTCTATCCATACGATGATAGTATTGTATATGTTCAAGAGTGAGACCGTGTACAAATTATAACCCAAGAATGATACATTGATGTTGATAGTATTACATCTCGACCAGAAGAACGAATTGGGGATGTAACCGCATGCGTCAAAACCAAACGCATGAATTTATTGTCTTTGGGTATCAATATACCATATGGCCAGTGAGCATACAAAATTGCAAATAAAGATCATGCAAGCGCATGACTATTACAAGATGCTATATATGTAGGAGCGTCAACTGTCCCTCAGTATACATTGGATTGGTTTTTAAAAACAAAAAACAATAGACAAGAACTTCTCAATCCTGCTACATTTCCACTAGGAACAAATGTCGTAAGCATTACATGGCATTCTGATTCACAAGCAGGAAGAGAGTATGGACATACAAATATGTGATTTGTACGAGCAAACAAACTTTGGATTTTGGATCCGTATGTACAAGTACCATGATATAGCTTATATGAACCAAAACTAATGGAAGACTTTATGCAGACAACAAAAGCACAAAAATGACTTTCTGTTGCAAAAGTGCATTATTATATCACACAAAAACAGTTTTCTCCTCTACCCTAACAAACCTATACCATAGTTTTTAAATCTCGCAAGAGATTATAAGACAAAAAAACATACTTCATTTGCAATCTAAGCAAACACCTTGTATAGTAGCAATAGATTTTTATTCTTTCTTCTAGATGCATGATACCAAAAACCTCTAAAAAAACAGATTCAAACACAAAAGCAACTTCAAAAAACAAAACGACAACAAACAAACACGTAAAAGCAAAAATATTGTTTACACAATCAAACTCACCGACACTATCAAAACTTTCACTCGCGTCAGGTCAATATTTTTGACAAAGAATAAAAAATAAAGATATAGATACAAAGCAATGAGCAATGTTATGATACTTTGATAACAAACTAAATCATAGCGTGATCGTACATCTATGAACAACACGTCACCCAGCAGACCTTAACAAAAAATTTGACCCTGACCATCTTCAAGAACAGTCTGCAAAGGCAGTTCGCTACATCTAAAATAGCCCTGCCGAATGGCAGGGTTTTTCGAAAGTGAAAATTTAGTATACA
>CAZGIF010000010.1:0-8144 GCA_964526045.1 uncultured Candidatus Peribacteria bacterium
TGAAAATATCACCTTTTTTCTTCAACTTTTGTTTTTAGAATTTCCTATATAGCAAGAAACCTTCCCATCTCATGATATTACTATCACTTTGCTCACAGATAGCTCACTTTCTAGAAAACAAAGGTTTTTTGTCGAAAAAGGTGCACTGATGGCTAGCCATACGCACATGTACTTCAAAACAGACACAACTCAAACTACAACACACGTAGAATGAATACAGCACAAAAGCCTAGTTGCAATCGTTGATGGAATCAATCTTACAAAAGAACTGATAACAAAACCTGCAAATATTGTAACACCAGACTACCTTACAGAATTTTGTACAAAAACATTTTGAACCTGACACGGTATACGTGTTAATGTTCTTGGAAAAAAAGACCTTGAAAAGGAAGGAATGTGATGTTTCTTAGCTGTAAGTCAATGATCATCATTTGAACCTCGTTTGATTACTTTGGAATACGCACCAAAATGAACAGAAAAAGAAGCACCACTCGTTTTGGTTTGAAAATGACTATGTTATGATAATGGTTGAATGTATATGAAACCATATCCGCATGCAAATGACATGCATGGAGATATGTGATGAGCAGCAACTGTTTTGGGAGTAATGTCAGCCCTTCACAAACTTTGAATCAAAAAGCGTGTTGTCTGAGCAATATGAGTAACAGAAAATATGGTAGATGCGTTAGCATACAGAAATGGAGACGTTTTAACGGCACGCAATGGTAAAACTGTCTTTGTAGAACACTCTGATGCAGAATGAAGATTGGTTTTGGCAGATGTGCTTTCTTATGTATCTGACACCTATACACCACGTATGATTATTGATTTTGCTACTTTGACATGAGCATGTGTGAGAGCACTAGGTGAAATGTACACAGGTATTATATGATACAATCAAAAAGTCATCGATACAATCAAAAAAATATGAGACAATGAAACAAATGAAAAAGTACGACAATTACCACTCGACAAAGACTGCACACAAGCTCTTACAAAAACTGTAGCAGATCTATCAAATGTGGGATCTCTTGATGGTATGATGTGAGCATCTACTGCAGCTGCCTTTTTGAGCAACTTCGTTGGAGATACTAACAAACGAATTCATTGTGATATAGCGGGTACATCGTGAAGAGACAAAATGAGAAGATCGTATGATAGCATCAAATGAGTATGAACATGAGCAATGGTACATACGATTTTGGAGTATATTATGTAATATATTTAGTCAATTTTTTGTATTCAGATACGTCTAGTTTATTTGTACTACGTACTGATTAGCCTCCTTCTTTAGGAGGTTTTTTTTTGATTACACAAAACTAAGAAATAGTTATATTTATAAGTAAAATTGACATATTAGACAAAAGTAATATAATAAAATTACTTTTTTAGTTTAGCAATAATATAATGAGATTTAATAAAGAGCTCTTTCTTTGAGAAGAATTGAAATGAGAAGAATGAACAAGAAAAAAAATTATATCAAATATTATACTATTTTCACAATTACTCTTATTTGCTGCTTGTAGTTCAGACAAAAAAATTGATCAATACGAGAGAGTACTACCTATAGTAGAACAAAGCACTCCAAAAGTACACTGAGTATCCAACAAAAAAACAACTGAGAATCTAGATAGTGAATTTGATCACAAAAAAGTAATAGCATTAAATACATTTATTCTCAATAAAAAAACAAAAACACATTCTATCACAAAAAAAGAATGTGAAGTATTTTTTGATTATGCAGATCCAGAACTACTTGAACAATATACGACATATCTTCATGATATATGAGTGCCACTTTCGTATGAACATCTTAATAATTTTTTTGAAAAAAAATGATATATCATAGATAGACATTGAATAGATGATATTTACTTTAAGCCCATAGATGACAAAATAGTGTTCTCAACTGATATAGACGTTATTCACAAACTTTTTGAGTGATATACATTGGACACATCAGTGCCAGTATATATTGTCAGCATGAATAGACCTGGTATTCAAATAGATTGACGTGCATTGGTTAGCAAAGCAGTATATAATAAAGCTCAAACCTCCAATGACAAACTCCTCAACAAAATAGCATACAATGAACTTACACATAGTTTGTTATACAAGCATATTGAAATACTACAGTCAAAAACAAATCAAACCTTGCATATAGATTGAGAAACAATGACAGTCAATCAGGCGAAAGAATTTTTGTCAAATGTTGTTGAAGTATGATTTGAGTATGAATCTTATAAAAACACACAAAGAGCAAGTCTCGACGCTATGTGATATATAACTCTTTGTCTAGAACATAATATCAATTTTCTGGAAGAAGAATTTGTGCCTGACGGTATTATTGACAGCAATAGTAATTTGACGTATGCCTCTCATTTTACAGTTATGAAATTTGGTTATCAAACGCTCTTTCAATATATGACAGAACAAGAAAAAATACTCATCAAAACAGATAGCAATATCGAGCCTATCTTTGAAGCAATAGCTCACAAATATCATAAAGAAATTTATGCAGCATATCTGCAAAAATGAATAAAAATAATGAAAGAATTAAAAAAAATAAAGAATAGAGAAAAATAAGACAAAAAAAACAACACATCAACATCCTCATATACATTCTAGTTTTTTTGTCGTACAGCATAATGAACTGTTCTCCCAGCTGCGACAAACTTTTTCTCGTAGTGAGTTATGATTCCATGATGCTCAGACAGCAAAGGGGAAGTATACAAATCGTGGGTAACAGATTGCAAGGTTCGTTTGCCATGTTCTTGAATACTTTGAAGAGAATATGCAAACAGATCCGCATCATCAGTTTTGAGCCTCAAGATTCACGTCTTTGACAAAAGTTTGTAATACATATCCAAAAAACGTTTAAACGTCAGTCTTCTTTTAGTGTCTATTGTTTTGGGTCTTGGATCAGGATGAACAATTCGAATATCATCTATTTCTCACGGAGAAAAAACAGTTTCTAAATGGTGAATTATCATACGAACAAATCACGCATTTTTTAGTCAAAATTCGTCGATTTTTTGAGCTCACGCCCAAATTCTATCTCACTTGATATCGATTCAGACAAAATTTGTGTCAGGAAAAATCTTTGCAAGTCATGTTGTATATTCTCCATATCCACATGCCAATTCAACTACCAATGGATTTGTATTTTGAAAAAAATCCGAACGTCGATGTCCAGCAATTGTGCGATAGAGGTCATCTTTATGCTCAATAACACGAGGATGAGACTGACTTGTAAGATACTTGTAACGTTTTCTTCTTGCCATTGTACCAATATTAGATAAACTTGATATGATTAAGCCCAGTTGTAACCGTCCACTTAGCTTAAGCGTACTTTATCTATGTCAATTCCATTTGCAAATGTTATTAATTTCATGTCCATTTTGAATGGCAAATATGCTTAGCACCGAACTAAAAAGAATATGAGATTATGGAACTCACAATTCGTTTAGAACTGGAACATATATCGAATGATCTGTTGAAGACATGTATCGTGTCAATATTCATTCAAGACTTGCAAACAAAATATACCTTCGTATTGCAGACCAAAAAATTCATAATTTTGATGATTTGTTTGAAATGGTAAAAAAAATAGAATGGTCTGACCGACTCAAGCCCTGACACCCTTTTACTATCCAAATTGAGACAAGAAAATCTTGGGTTGATAGTAGAAAAGCCTGACAAAAAATCACACACAAAGCTATACTTTCAAAACTTTACCCTGACCAAGAAGATATACAATTTGATCGTGCAAAACAGCCACTAGAAATTTTTGTATCGGCGGTGGGTTCATTTGTACAAATCTTTATAAACACATCTGGAGCATGATTGCACAATAGATGATATAGAACTGAAGCTTGAGAAGCTCCTCTCAAAGAAAACCTCGCTGCAGCAACATTGATTTGGTCATGACGAAATCATAAATTTCCGTTGGTTGATCCGTTTTGCTGATCTGGAACATTGCTCATAGAAGCAGCTATGGTAGGACGCAATATCGCTCCAGGACTCAATAGACATTTTGCGTTTCAAGATTTTCCAACATATCAAGCAGATATTTTTGACAAACTTATCAAAGAAGCAAAAGATGCCATTTATGACAAGAGTTATGACATACAATGACGAGATATAGACCCTGACGTCTTGGGAAAAGCACAAGCAAATGCAGAACGTGCGTGAGTGTCAGACACTATTATTTTTGAACAATGTGATTCTCTCGATAAAATGAAAAAGCTTCAAATAAAAGAACAAACATATCGAGTGTCAAATCCTCCATATGGGAAAAGACTTATGAAAGAAACATCAGAAAAAAGCGTCCTCTACAAATTGTATACAACAATGGCGACGTTTTTTGAAAAAAACTGACCATTACAATGATGATGGATTAGTTGATTTTATGGGTGTACGATTTTTTGTAAACCATATAGACGAAAAAGCAAACGTCTCAAAAATTGAGCAGACGAGTGTTTTTTGTGGAAAAAAAGAATAGGAGGATAAAAAAAACTTTTATTTATTATATAAACTCTAATGCTACGTTTTTTATCATTGTGTATGGTTGGGATCCTGCTTGTTTGATGTTCATCAACTCCAAAACCCGATACGACAACACAAACATGACAAACAGAACAAACACAAAACAATACAGATACAACGCAAACTAAAAAAATAGTTGCACTTTGAGATAGCCTCACAGCATGATATCAACTACCACCAGAAGAATCGTATCCATCACAACTGCAAGCAATTTTGCAACGTCAATGATATATCTATGACATTATCAACTGATGAAATAGTTGAGATACCGCTTCCCAACTCAAAGATAGACTCACTCGATCATTGGAACAAGTCCAAGCATGAGATATTGCACTGCTTGTGATTTGAGCAAACGATTGACTGCAATGACGTGATTTACAACAGATGGAAGACAACATAGTTGCTATCATCAACACACTTAAACAAAAAGAGCTGACGGTCGTTTTGTGAGGTATGCAAGTACCAACAAACATGGGAAGTGATTATACAAGAGATTTTCGTGACGCTTTTCCTCGTATTGCAGAACAAACAGATGTTTTTTTCTTTCCGTTCTTTTTGGAATGAGTTGCAACAATACCAGAACTTAATCTTGGAGATTGAATTCATCCAAAAAAAGAATGATATGCTATCATTGCTAATAATATAGCTACCTTTTTGATAGAAAACTGAATAGTGACTCAATAAAAAAAATAAAAATAAAATAGAAACGATAATAAAATTTACTTTTTTGTTTTGCAATGATCGATATTAAACAACTCAATAAGTCATACAAAAGTCCAGAGAATACAACTACAATATATAAAGACCTTAACCGACATGTCGAATCTTGATCGTTTGTCTGTATAATGTGACGTAGTGGAAGTGGAAAATCTACACTATTGCAATTGCTTTCTGGGTTACAAAAACCAGATACATGAACAATCGCAGTCAATGATATGCAACTACAAACCCTCACGCAACAACAAGCAACACAACGAAGGGGTCAGAATATCTCTTTTGTTTTTCAACAGTTTCACCTTTTGCCACATTTGACGGTAGAAGAGAATATTTTGTTGCCAGTGCATATAAACAAATTGGAACAAAATTTTGATGTAAAAACAATTTTGCAAAAAGTATGAATTTCGGAGAAAATAAATGCATATCCTGAACAATTGAGTTGATGAGAACAACAAAGAGTCGCGATTGCAAGAGCCTTTATTGCAAAAACTCCAATATTATTGGCAGATGAACCAACATGAAGCTTGGATGATGCCAATGCACATGCTATTTTGTGATTGATGAAAGAACTACACGAAGAAACCAAAAATACAATTGTTATGATTTCACACGATACTATGGCTGCAAAATATGCGGATATTGTGTATCGCGTAGCAGATTATGGACTACAAACTACTAGTATCTAAATTTTATAGGTCAAATAGAATTATTATGAAACAATCTCTTTGATATACACTTTTGCAAAAAAAACGAAAAAAATTTGTCTGACTTTTTGTTCGATTGTTTTTGTGATCGGTGTTTTTTATGTGAGTGACAAGTTTTGTATACAATGTACGTCAAAGTATCGTTGCAGAGATAAAACCCATATTGGGTGCGGATCTACGTATAGAAAGCAACACCTGACGAACACAAGCACAGCTTGATGCAATAGCTAGTATTACAACACAATATGACGCTCAATACAACCAAAAAGTAAGTTTTTTTTCGACTCTTGCTTGATCTGGTGAAACAGTAAGTTTTAGTGTTATTTGAGTACAAACAGGATATCCATATTATGGAGAAGTCGTTCTTGATTGAGAAAAAGCTCGAAACATAGATCTTTTGGCAAACAAGTGAGTTTTGGTCGACAAATGATTATTGTCAATACTATGAGATCAAAATACGATCAAATTATGAGACAATATCTTTGAAGTTCGTTGAGCATTTGAAGAGATACCTTGAGCGATGTCAGCAAATCCACTTGATGAAGGTCGTAGTATTTTGGTATTATACGATCAGATAATCCAAACTGACTTGGTAGGACTATGAAGTAGAGTTTGATATGAACTTTCGATCAAAACTACAGTACAAGAAGATATTCAACCCATCAAAGACTTTATAAAATCACAAGAAATATTCTACGGATATGACATCGATGACTATGAAAGTAGTTCAGAATCTATCCAAGATAGAATAGCTGATTTTTATAGATTTTTGGGGTTGATAATAGCTGCAAGCGTGCTATTGGTTTGAGTAATTGTTTATTTTTTGATTCATAGTTTTTTTGTAGGAGAGCAAAAACATTGGACATTATTGGCTTTATTTTGAATCAACAAAAAACATATACTTTGAATTATTATATCAGGGTTTGCAATTGTAAGTGTACTTTCGTTTGTGACAGCATATGCAATCAGTTATGTAATTTTTGAACAACTGGGACAGTTAGAAATCACTGAATGATTCTTTTTGGACACATGATCTGTAATCAAAGCGTTGATAATTTCATGAGTTTTTGTAGCAATTTCATTGATTCCACATGTCGTCAATTTTGCGAATATGCCTGTATTACAATGATTACAAGCATCACAATCACTAACGTGATCTAAGTCAGAAAAAACTTCTTTTTTGGTTTTGGGAGTAATATGAGTGATTAGCGTATATTGATTGATGTACGAAAATGCTCTCGATTGAATATTGTGGTGAATATGAACGTGCTTGGTAATTTGAGGAATTGCGTTATTGGGGCAAGGGGTGATGTATGCTTTGTATACAATGCAAAAAAAGATTGCTGACTCCAAAAAAAGTACATATACTTTTGCACGTATGGACTGAGTTCGTCGCTTGGTAAAACCTTGAAATATGACATGACTTTTGAGCGCAAGTTTGTGAATCACAATGATTTTGCTACTTGTTGTATGATCAATATCACTCAGTTTTCAAAAAACATTGGAAGAATCACAAAACGACGTACCATGACTATTTGCTCTCAATATTTTGAAAGAAAATGCCCCAAATATAGAAAAAATATTGGAAGAAGAGCAAAAAAAGGCTTCTAGTGAAATATCATATACTTTGTATGGACGTATTGCCGCAAGAATAGAGACAATAAATAACACTTCTTTGACTCAATATCTAGATCAAAAAGAAGGAGTTACGTCAGAAAACGAGAACACACTTGGTTCTTGAAATACACTCTCATGACAAAATGCACGCTGAGGTTTTTGATGACGTTGACGTTTTACAAGAGAATTTAATACAACAGATAGTGAATTGGCATCAGACCCAATTGTAGCATGAACAACTAACCTTGGAATATGAGAGATGTCGCTTGATGAACAGTTTGCTGAAGATTTATGAGTTGGTATTTGAGATACAATCGGAATATCAATTATATGAAGGACATTTGAACTGAAAGTTGTTTGAATTAGATGACGTAGTACATCACCATGACCATTCTTTTTCATTCAACTACCACGCGAGTGATTTGAAGATGCACCCAAAACGTTTTTCTTATCAGTTGATACAGACAAACAGCGTGCAGAAGTGATACAAAACCGTATTGTTCAAGAGATATGAAATCATATTACATTTATAGATACGTGAGCATTGTTTGATACAAT
>CAZGIF010000010.1:8244-26203 GCA_964526045.1 uncultured Candidatus Peribacteria bacterium
ATATATAAAACCAGCTGCAATAAGAGTACGCATTGCTAATAAAAAAAGAGATATGAAATCATATTACATTTATAGATACGTGAGCATTGTTTGATACAATTAGTGAATTAACGAACTCTTTTATTCAAGCAATTTTGACGTTATTTGGTATATTATTCGTTTTTGGGCTATCAGTATTTTGGTACAGCGTACAACAATCGCAAGCACTAGATGCATACATTCGCAAACTATACAATCGATATTGAGCAACAATACAATACATGAACATATATTTTTGGTCACAACGATGACACTTTTTGTGATTCGTAATCATAACGTGAATCGTTTTGGCGTGAGTTGCAATTACGTTTATATATTCATCACGAAACTATTTTCGTATTGCTCGATGAGAAAGTCTATTCGTACTTGTTGTGTGTCTGACAACTATTTTTGTTATACTCTTCACACAAAAAAAATAAACTGACTAGTATTAGAAGTATTGAAACTTATTTGGAAGTATGAAACAACTCAAGTAACTTAGTAGAGTTTATAATATCATACGTACTATATCAAGGATCTGGAAGATCAACAACTGGCAATCAAAACGTATCTTCAAATATATACTTAAAGGTATTAAATGTCTTTCAGTTATCATATTGCTTAACTTTATTTTGAAGATTTCAGTCAGAATAAAATTCTGCGACAAATTCGTTCGTATTTTTCTGTGCATAATCTTTGTCCAATCATGATTTGTTGATATAATCCATATAAGATAATCTAAACTCTCTTAACTCTACAAGCTTTTCAAAATCATCATGATATGTTGCAGCGTGGACATATTCATGAACTGTATATTTCATTACATATTGTGGTGTTACGGATGCATCAAGATAAGTTAGAGGTTTAAGAGAATTAACTGGCAGATATATCATTGGATTTGGAACTACAAATGGCTTATAACAAGGGTTTTTGACATCACCATAGGTAATTTTAGTTTTGATGACATTTTCATTTTTTTTCAATGCTTCTATCAAAGGCATATATGGTCTTGTTAATTCAGAATCTTTAGTAAAAAGATCAAAAACAACATTACAGTTTTTGGGATCATTTGTACCTATAATTTTTTCTAGATTCGTTGGAGTAAAAGAGTCTTCATATTCAAAATCTACTCAAGGATATCAAAAGACATGAGGAAAAAGTAGGAAGCGTAAAGCGGTTGCTTCCTGTTTTATTTTAGTTAAAGATTCTTTTTGTTCTGGAGTAAGGTTTTTATTATCTGTTTGTAACTCCTTTAATAAACTCATCAATTCCGAATCCCTGAGTGCTGCTCAAGGATCGGATAAAAAAAGAGAACTCAATCATTTCTCTTTAAAGTAGGAGTAAATATTCACAAATGACTTTAAAACCAGACCTTTATCTGACATCAGGAGAACTTTTTTGTCGGGACCAAAGTAAAGACCATTTTTAGATAATTTTTTTACTGGATTTGGTAGTTTTTGTATGTAATCGGCGAAGTTTTTTATGGGAATTTGTACGGGAGTTGGTAGTTCTTTCAATATTTTTGATCAGTATTTTGATCAGTATTTAGCTACTAGGTTTGGTAATTTTTCATCAAAAAGCTCAAAGACTTCTTCAGAAATACTAGCTCAAGTTTTGAATACAAAAGATGTTGTAATATCAATCTTTTCTTTTCACGAACTATGATCCAGATGATGAGCTCCCATAAAATTTAGTTTTATTATGTAAAGTATTATTTAATTTTACATTTTTATACATCACTTGTCAAATATGAACAGCAAACACTTGATTTATAATATTAAATAGTAATACTATTGACTTACGCTTTATTATAAATTAATAGAATGAAATTATCTAGGGATAACGATAGTAAAATAAGAGTAACAAAAGAAGAAAAAAAGGCTTTTGATCAAATGGAAAAAACTCAAATAATAAAGAATGAAAATATAGAAAATGAGTTAGACAAAACGTATCAAAATCGACAAAAAATGTTATGATTTACAGGGGAAGCACAAAAATCATTTCAAGAACAAGATGATCTTGATATAAAATACTCGATACAGACGCAAAAAAACATACTAGCAATAACACTCAATTATGAGATTTTTAAACAAATATATATAAATAAACAAAAGTTATCTAGCATTGATAAACTAAAAAAAGACATTGCTACTCTTGTTGTAAAATATATTAATCCTAAGATTAAAACTCTAGAAAAAGAGCTCAAAGACATTGAAAGAGATTATAAAAATGCTATAGTATCACAAAACAAACTTATTAACTATTTACCAAAACTAGAAGGAGAAGAAAAAGAAAAACAACAGGACAAAATAAATAAAAAAGATGCAACATTGATTGTAACTGCAGAAGAAATAACTCAACTAAAGGCAAATATACAAAATATATATAAACTGGAATCTGAAAAAACAGAACTAGTTATAAACGATCTTGGAAATATAGAGAATCGAGATCAACTTATTAATTTCTGTAATACACATGTAGATATATGATTAGAGAAGGCACTTAATGACATAAGCAAAAAAGAAAAATGTTTTGAAGATGACCGGAATAACTTATATAATACAAATGGTACAAAAGTATTTGAGATATTAATACAAGAAGATGAGGTGGGGAATAACAATCCAGAGATAGTTAAAAAACTAAAAAAAATTATGATAATATCACTCATTAGTACACTCTTCTTTTGAGGCTTGTATTTTTATACAAAAGACAGATCTTGAAATGAAAATAATAACATTAAAAATACATACAATGAAAAAACAAAAGAAGATTTAAAAAATTTACAAAAAAAAACCTTGATTGGTGCGAAACAAATTAAAAGTGATTTGCAAGCTAGTAATTGATTACGTGCAGTAAAACATGAAGATTGAACCATGGAAATTCAATTGCAACGAGATAATATCTCTCCGAAAACAAGAAACTCTCTCAAGGAGCATTTATGATTCATTTTTGCACTTTGATTAGAATGAGAACTGACCTACCATCCCATCCATGAGATCTCAAAGAGTACGAATCTGTAATTATATTGTTTGAAGTCTCAAACCCACATGATGCTATCGAAATATCAAAATTGCGAGACCCTGAAGCAGTAAATAGTAATAGCTCAACAGGATGAGAAACATATGACTGATATATAAAACCAGCTGCAATAAGAGTACGCATTGCTAATAAAAAAAGAGATATGGCAATCTGTCACTGAGTAGGTTTAGATATTTTTTTAAAGTATAGTCCAGAGCAAAAAGCCACATATCTAAGTGAGTTTATTGCTATAAATAACCTGAACAGAAAAACAAGAATAGATAAAATAGTAAAAATAGACGCAATTTTGATTGATTATTTGGATGCAACAGGACTGTGAAACTTTATATGAGCACAAAGAAACGGCGAAGAACTCCGTCAAACAGAATTGTATAGAAACGTGCATAAAAAGTTAGAAGAAAAATATAATACTAAAGGCATACAGCTATTAATTACCAAAAAATAATAAGAAAAGTATTGCAATCTCTTTTGGTAAATAAATTATATAAGTAATATTCTTATTTAATTTTCTAATCTATCAACATTGCAGTATGTGTATAAAATAAGCATAGCAGATAGAGAATATAAGTTTTCTTGATCGAGCACAAATAATCTCAAAGATTATTTGGTCAAAGAAATAGAAATTTCAAAAAAACATATTAAAGAACTGCAAACTGTATTGGAATGATATAAAAGTGATCAATCTAACACAAATGAATCTCTTGCTGTCCAAAATGAACTTTTGGAAACCATGACAATGGAATCAGAAAAAATATATACCTATAACATTATCATAAAAAAAATACTCAAAAAAGAATTTACTAGAGAATAAAAAAACTTTTATAAAAAAATTAACGACAATATTAAATAATGAAAAAACTTATGTGAATACAATTTAAGACAAATAATTGAAAATATAATCTCTTGGCAGAAAGAATATACACAGAGGATACGCTTGCAAAAATGGTTGAACATATAAAAAGTAATTTATCGTTGGAAATTGAGAGGGAGTTATCACAAGAATGACAAAAAACTAGTAGTATTCTCAAGCAATCTCTCCAACACAAGCTCTCTGAAGCATTTGTTGTCTACAAAGAGTTATCTTCTGCAAAAGCATACAAAGCACAATCTATCAAACAAAAAGAAGAGCTATTATGCTGTATTAGAGAATGAAAATACGAAATACTCTATGATGAATAATTATATACTATCTGATCATCTTGTATAACTCCTCTACCTTGTATGGATCAATATTTCTATCTTTTGCAACTCACGATGCAACGTCAATGCCTACTGCATGTGGAACTGTCTCACAAATGTTTTTTGCATTGTCGATCGTAACTCCTCACGCAACCAAAAATCTACATTCTACAGGGACGTCATTGAGAATATTGTAATCATATCACAGTCATAATCATGCTATCGGTGCGTCAAAAATAAACAAACTGACACAGTCCTTGTAGAGTTCTCGATTGTGACGCTGGGTATACGGAAGTGCTTTGACACATGTATGTCACGTAGCAACTAACTCGCGCACAAAATCAGGAGTCTCATCACCATGCAACTGGATTGTCGTGATTCCAGTCAGTTGAGTAATTTTTTGTATATCTCAAAATGTATGATTTTGAAATAAAGCAACGGGAATAACAGAGGCATATTTGGAGTGCATATCTTGCAAAATAAGCTGAGCTTTCTCGCTATCAATATACCTCTTGGATGTAGGGACAAAATTAAAACCCAGATAGTCCATGTGATTATATGACGCGAGTATATCAGTAACTCAACATGCTTTCAATAGTTTGGCGTGTGAAGGAGATTCGAGTGTCATGCCAAAAAACAGTATAAAGAAGTATCAAAAAAAATACTACAACGACATCGCTTGTTGCATGAGTTTTGCTCATTGCTTGAGGTCAGAAACAGCTCATAGCAAATGTAAAGCTAGCGCTCAGTTAGCAGCAATAAGATCTGCATGCGCAGTTGTGCACGTACCATCCAAAATCGAACGCACAATAGAAAGATTTTGTTCTAAGTCTCATCATGCAATTTGATCAAAATGTGCAATAGTAGCAAATCAAAAATCCTCCGGCTGAACATCGAATTCTGTCAGAATCCCATTTTTGAGAGAAATGACTTTTGTAGGTCAAGTAAGAGTTACTTTGTCTAATCAATTGTGTCCTCTAATCACATAGATATATTTTCTTCACAAAATGTGCGAGGTACGAGCCATAAGATGCATATATTGCTCATCACTACATCATATAACTTGATAATCAAGATCTAGTGGATGCAAAAGCGGTCACAAAAGATTAAAAATTGTGGGCTTTCAATATGCTTTGCGAGCTCAAGCCACATGTCTCATAATGGGGTAAAACTTCTTTGCATGCAAAAACACAAGATGCGATGAGGCAAGAGCCGAACGAAGTTCATCATCATTTTGTGGGATAGGATAGTCAAGTTGCTCCAAAACATCAAAGCTTCAAACACGTCAACTCGATGCATTATTTCCATGTTTAGCAACAGTATGTCACAATCTAGACAACAAAACAGCTACGGGTGTAGAAATATTGATTCTTGGAAGCCCAGATCCTCATGTACCAACAAAATCTATCGCGTTGGGGTATGCAAAACCAAAGGTTTGTGTTTTTTTGATAAACAAAACAACTTCTGCCAGTGATTCTGGTGTTGGCGTCATAGACTCCATCTCTTGCAACAAGCTCACCTTTTCGAGTTCTGGCATATGTGGATCCAATAAATCCTTGATATATCCTAACATAACAAAAATAACAAATAAAAACTATCACACACACAACACATCATCAACAATGGGTAGTATTTTTTTTCGTGAATATTGCTCGTGCCTTTCTAGCGAATCAGAAACGTACAAAAATTCGAAACGTCCTTGCTGATACAATGTATCAAATTTTGTATGTGCATATCCAGAAAATAATCCATGAGTAATATATATTACAACATTTCAGACTCACGCATCATGTAACAAGTTCAATGCTCACGCAATTGTTCCTCCTCCATCGATCATATCATCATAAATAACACATGCTTTTCATTTGACGTCTCACCAAAGTTGCAAACTTTTGGACGTTTTTCATGCTTGTCTGGTTTTTTCTACACAGACAAGATCTGCACCTACATAGTCTGCAAGCAACCTACAAGATTTGACCGCTCACGCATCAGGAGCAACAACACACATCTGGTCAGATGATTTTTTTGAAGATAATATATGGTCTGCATAATACGCAGTTGGGTCGACATGCTCGACATTCGTCACAAAAAATCCTTGCAGCTGACTGCTGTGCGGGTGCAACAAACGAATCGAAGTCGCAGCAAATCAATCTAGAATCTGAGCTACAACTTTTGCAGATAATGCATGGTTGTTGGTAGTTGTTCTGTCTTGCCTCATATACGGCATATAAGGTACATAGAGTGTATGAACATTACAATGTTGTCTACGCAACGCATCAGCAAGAAGTTGCAACAGAAACAAGGTTGTAGAATCTGTGTATTTTATCACGAGGTCAATAGTTGTTTTTGTAAGTTGTGGATCAAGTACTATAGAAAATTCTCCATTCAAAAACGTCTGAATTTGTATTAGACTTTTGGGGTCTGAACTAGGAAAATTGATACAGTGACGTGTAGAATCCATTAGTTTGTTGGCAAATAAATCTAAACAAAACTTTTGAGAGTAGTTTCGATAAACTCATACCCATCATAACTCAAAAGACTTTCTGGGTGAAACTGCATAGTATAAACGTTTTTTCATATAAGAAGATCCGCTTCTCCGAAGCTATTTTGAATAGTACGATATTGCGTATTAAATTTGTCTGGTTTGACACAAAAACTGTTGTAATACCCCATACGATAGGTCACATTATCAATCTCAATATCTTGTGCTATTCATTGTGTTACTTGTTGTTTGGGTCCTACCATAAATCACAAGACATGTCATACCAATTGATGTCACAAACAGATTCCCAATATTTTTTTGTTGTTTTGTAGTATCATTTGTATCTTTGCGTGTTTCATTGTCATTTTTCTTGGGTCTCACGGTCACGGTCATACAACAACGCAATCTATATCTTTGAGATCTTCAAGATGCAAATCATCCATATGTTTGTGCAAAACTGTATATCACATATTGCTACACATATGACCAAACGTATACAAAAAGTCATCTCTATTGTACAACAATAATAATGTTTTATTTATTTTTGATTTGGGAGCTTGAGGTTGGAGCAAAAAACGTGATAGCTGTTTATTCCTTGCATCGAGTCTGTCAGGAGAGATGTCAGGTAATTTTTTTTCAAATTTCGTAAGTTCTCATTGCAAAATACGAACAAATCATCTAACTTTGGCGTGAGTTTCTTCGCATTCTTTGGCAGGATTAGAATACTCTACAAGTGATGCTCATACTTGCAACACGACATATCATGTTTTGCTAATCTTGGCAGTACGAATCAAAATTCCACTATCCAAATAGTCAGCATCTCCATCTTGCCCGTATACCGCAATACATCATCCATAATATCATCTCGACGTTGGTTCATATTTTTTGATAATACGACAAGCATTTTCAACTGGTGCTCACACAAGCGTGGCTGCAAACATACTTGTACGCAAAGCGTCTATAACTGACATAGAAAGAGTTCATTCTAGATAATATTCTGTGTGTATGACAGAATTCATTTCTTTGAGCATAGGTCAACGAACTGCTCATCATTTGCTACAAATTACAGACATCATTTTGATTTCTTCGTCTGTTACTTGAAACAACTCGTTTATTTCCTTTTTGTCTTCCAAAAAAGAATCAATCTGACTGATATCACGTTTTGGCAATGTTCATGAAATCGGATTCATCATTGCAAGATTATCTTTGACTCTCAAGTGAGCTTCTGGCGTAGATCACACAAAATACTCCTCTCCATCATAAAACAAAAACGTCATATGTGCATTTTCTTCCGCCAACAGTAAATCGGCAAAAATTTTGTTGATATGTTGCGGAATACAATCAGTAATTTTTGTGTAAAACTGTCTTGAAATAACAAATGTTGGTCATTCACCTCATGCTTTAATTTCTTTTTTGATTACTGTATCTATAGCTTGTGTATAGTCTTCATCGCTAAAATTAGAATAAATCATGTCGTCAATCTGATGGGATTCTTGGTGAAGAGAAACATGCGTTGGCTGACTCAGCGTAAATGAAGCCGTATCAAGAGATTGTATACATGCATGTTTGGTCATCGTTGTTTTGTTTTTTATCTCCAATGCCAAGAGTGGCAAACGATGTCCAACAAAAGCATAATTTTTTTCAAAAACTTGAGAAAAAGGAATCATTACAATACTAGATGGACGCAATTCATCAAGAGTACTATATTGTTTGAGATCTCATGTGTACAAATGTACAGTATCTCACTGACATATATATGCAAATGGTGTATCTGGTGTATGCATGGCAAACAGAGAATTATAAAAAAATATGTGATATGTTGCGTTTATTTTATGTTGGGAGGAGAGATTTGACAAAGCTTGTTCAAATCAAAACTCAATTGTATAGGTCTTTGTATTCTTCTACTTGTTCAAGCGATTCTATTCACGAAAAAGCGAATATATGTATATTTTGAAGTTGTTGCTCATAGTCTGATATAATGCTGTGATGGTTTTTTCTGTCAATGTGCATCGTTGTGAGATCTCTACAATTGACTCATATTGCTATCAAGTCGTTGTGTTTAGAACTCATAGATCTAATACGATCAACAAGCTGTATCACAATAGCCAAATCTTCTGAGTTGTCGATTTCTACCACAGGACAAATTCATTTTGCTTGAGCATACAAGGTCAATAACAACAATTCATCGTCGCTAAGACATTTTTTTATCAACAAACAGGCATCATACCCATAAAAATACGCACCATCTATTTGCTTTGTACTAATGACAAATTCTTTGAATAACAATGGTTTGGATGTATGATTTTTGATATACGTTGCTCTTGTGATATCTCATGAAAAGTATTTTTTGTCTGTCAAAATCGAAATAGCACGCACCTCATCATGATCAATATACGCATGGGCTAGCTGTTGCCAACTTATCTTGTCTGACAAATCAAAACTTGGTGATGAGAGTTTAATTTCTGCAATCACACCAGGATATGCCTTGGATGCAAACGTCATCAAAAAATGATATCAATCTGATTGCTGTTGCTGTAGTTCTTGCTTTTTATGTTCAACTATTTCTTGAAGTTTAGACATACGAACAATGAGTATAAAATTATATCTGTAGCGACGTAATATATGACACAACTTGAGCAACTCATCATGATTGCAATTCTCTCATCAACTGAGAAGCAATCACAAATCCATCTACCTCTAACTGACGTAATGACTCAATATCTTGAGCGTCCCTAATACCAAATCATACGACCAACTTTTTGTCAGGTCAGACAATGGATCTAATTCTTGCAATAAAGTCAGGTAAATTATTTTTTTTGATAGTTCATCATGTGGTTGCAATAGTCGTCAATACATACAAAAATCATGTTGTACTGTCAGCAATTGTTTTGATTTGTTGATCAGAAAGGTTTTCTGAGACGATTCTCACCGATGCTACGTTTCCATAATCAGGCAACGCCTGTATCTCTTCAGCAGGTATATCCGGAACCAACAACGCATCAACACCATGCTCTGACAAAAATGCCAAAAATGGAAGCTGACCGTTTTCACATACGAGTGTAGAAGGTCATGTATAATTGAATACTGAGTTTGCATAGCTCATCACGCAAATTCATACATCTGGGTATGTTTTTTTGGCATAGATAATCATATCTAAAGCGTCTTGCGTAGTTATTCACTCAGAGACAATCTTATCATGAATCGCGGTCAACACAACTCCATCTGCAGCAGGATCACAAAATGGAATCTGAATTTCAATCATGCTTGCTCATCACACAACAAGTGCGTCTATGTATTTCTTGTACGTTGCATTATCTGGATAACAAGGCATTGCATACGGACAAAACACCAATCTTTGAGGATCAAAATAACGATCTAACTTAGATAACATGGACAAATAACAATAATAAAAAATTAGTGTGAACTCATATATTCTTCAACAGTGTGCAAATCTTTGTCTCCTCTTCCGGATAAATTCACCAAAATTGTGGTATCTTTTGAAAAAGTTGGTGCTACTTTGTAGGCATGTGCCAAAGCGTGAGCTGATTCCAATGCAGACAAAATTCATTCTTTGTGAGCTGTCAAAGCAAAGGCATCCATAACTTCCTCATCAGTTGCAGATTCATAACTAACACGTCATGCATCTGCCAAAAACGCATGTTCTGGACCAATTCATGGATAATCAAGTCAGGCACTCACACTATGTGTATGTGCAATATTTCAACTATCATCTTGCAAAAATATCGATTTGTATCCGTGGTAAATTCCATTATGAGCTCATTGTCATGTAATTCTAACTGCATGTTTTCATTTGTGATCTTTTGAAATTCATGCTGCTTCTACACCTATAAGTTTGACATCATGATTGTCTAGATATGGCGCAAATATACCGATTGCATTTGATCATCATCACACACACGCCATGATATAGTCAGGATTTTTTTTGTGTGCGACTTGTTCAAATTGTTGCAAACATTCTTTTCCAACAACACTTTGAGATTCTCTTACGATGTGAGGATAGGGATATGGTCACAATGCAGATCATAACAAATAATACGAATCTGACAGGTTATTCATTCGGTATTTGAGAGCTGCAGTCACTGCATCTTTGAGAGTTTTTGTTCCATCTTGTACAGAAATCACATCTGTACCCATCAATTCCATTTTTTGGACATTCATAGCTTGCCTAGCAACATCAACACTTCACATAAAAACCTTTGCAGTCATCCCAAACTTAGCAGCTACAGTAGCGGTTGAAACTCCGTGCATTCATGCTCACGTCTCTGCTATCAAAAACTTTTTGCCCATTCTTTGTGCAAGCATTGCTTGTACAATTGCGTGATTGATTTTGTGTGCACCAATAGTAGTCAGATCTTCTCTTTTGAGGTAGATTTGTGCTCATCATAACTCATCACTGATATTTTTGAGGTGAGTGATGGGTGTTGGACGTCATGCAAATGTTTCAAAATGATACGCAAGTTCTTGTTGAAAGTCTTGTGTATGATAGTGCGTACGAAATGCATTTGCAACTTCTTCGAGTGCGACAGTCATTGGTTGTGCAACAAACATCCCACCATACTGACCGTAATATTTTTGGATATCTTTTGGGGTAAAATCTTGTGTCATAATAAGTAGATGATAATAAATTGAACAGGCAACCTGTATGTTTAGTTTTAGTTATTTTAGTTAGTTATTACTTTGTGGTTTTTTTATATATTGCTTTAGATTTTTATCTAGAGCAGTTTATCCATGATTCATGTTCCGTATGTCAAAATTCTTGCTCCTCTATTGACTGTCGTTACTGACATTCATAGATCTTCTGCGACTTGTCTTTGTGACTTTCATGTTTTGAGTTCTTGCATCAACATAATCCTCTCTCCGATCTCGACAATCTCTGCTGGCGTCAAAATATCTTCAAGAATATCATACATGTCAGATTCATCTTTTGCCTCCAAAAGCAACCAACTAACTAGTTTTTTGCGATCTTTGAGTATTTTTTGTATATTCTTTTGTGTTTTTTGCATTATTGTTCTACCAAACTAAAACACTAGTACAATACATTTATTTTTATAAATTTCAAGATAAAATAAATAATCTGACCGCAATGGATGTACAGTCAGATTTTTTGGGGTATAATAGAGCAATATATCAGATGAACTCTTATACTTTTTGTAAAGCTTGAACAAATTCAGATATTTTTGATATCAGTAAACTAACATGAGCAGAAAGCTCCTTTATCTTTTTCTCATCACTAATTTCAGCATCGATATAATCATTCTTCACTTCATTTGTATAATAGTATGTCACATCAGTATAATTCATAGCATTTTTAATTTGAGCTTCATTGGTAACAATCATTGAATCAAGATCCTGTTTGATAGACAATACAACATGGTATGGAAAAACCATAGCAATTTCTGTCAATATAGAATCAATCTTTTCTTTGCGAGTTTCTAATTCATGAATTTTATCTATAAAAGTATTTTTTATATACTTATGATCATTTTTTTGAACTAATTCTTTTCTATACGCATTCAAAAGAATATCATACTCAGCAACTATATCGGTACGTATACTAGCTATTTGCAAAGTTGCAAGCTGCAAGCTCTTGATTGAAGCAAAATAATCTTCACGTATTAGTGCTACAACCTTATTTTGATAGACATTATATTTGACATACTCAATATTTGATTCAAATATATTAAACAATACAGCTTTACGTTCATCTTCAGAAGCATAATACTTGGATGAATACTGCGCATATGTATCAGTAAAATTAGAAAATATCATAGAAACAAAAACTACTAATGACGCAATTTTAGTGTTTATAGAAACTAAAGATGGTTTTAAAGAATTATTTGCTCAGTTTTTCATTTGCATATACTCTAATAAAAAAATCTCAGTTATTATTAGTAATTAGAAAATATAAGACGGAATAAAGCTTATTGTTGGACGAGATGTTGGAGGTTATATCTTGAAGCAAGATCTACAACAGAATTTCCAAAATCATCTTTGGCGTCAAGGTCACTGCCTGCAGCTACCAAATCAGAAACAATATCGATTTGTTGTTGATCGTTTTGATAGTCGGTGCGCGCCAGCGCATCCATCAACAATGTGTTGCCGTTGGATGGACTACGAGCGTGTATATCTGCTCATGCATCAAGCAATGCACGAACAGAATCTGGATCTCACCACAACATAGCAACA
Organism: uncultured Candidatus Peribacteria bacterium; assembly: GCA_964526045.1. Lineage (GTDB taxonomy): Bacteria > Patescibacteriota > Gracilibacteria > Absconditabacterales > Absconditicoccaceae > CAZGIF01. The sequence continues at coordinate 21,170 of CAZGIF010000010.1, forward strand.
TGACTCACAGGAAGTCAGTCATCTCTATGCGTGTCTGGAGCTACTCATTGCGTCAACAAAAAATTTACTATGTCCGTGTGTCCACGTTGAGCTGCATTAAGAAGCATCGTACGTTCATCTTCGTCAGATATTTTTTTGTTTTGTGTGTCTGCGGTCTTGTAAATATCAACAATTGTTTGTAAATCTCATTGGATTGCAGCTTGAGGTCATGCTCATCATTCAAGATAGGTCACAAGATACCCAAATCACACAGCAATCAACAATGCGCATATACCACATACTGTTCGTAACATACTTTTATTGAGAGTATACCAGACTTTGAATCGAATTTTGGATGTTATCCAAAAGGCAAATATCACCAACAATCATAGAACTATAAACGATGATGCGACATAAGGATCATCTCATACTTCAATACGACTTCATCAGATTTTGAGCATAACGTCTCGACCAAATTGATTGTTAAGCAGTCACACAACTCATCATGCAACAAAAGCATATCATGCAATCTCAAAAACTATCATTACAAAATCTATCCAAAGTGAACGCGAAGACTTATTTACAGCCATAGTTTATGAAGTAGATAAAACCGGAGGATTATCAAATGTAAGTTTAGGATAATTGGCAATAAAATCCCTCTCTGTACCCAAAAACTTTTGGTATACATCGACAACAGTTCAAAATATTCACGATTCTCGTTCAAATCATAGGGTCTTGGATCGATGACGTACCGTTGTTTCATCAACTCACTCAATCTCTACAAAACACTCTGTGCCAGGTCGTTGGTCGATCATACATGCACAACCGTCAGACAATTTTCGTTCTTCTCTATATGATTCTTGGATAGCTTTGGGTGTGTGTCCAATAGCTTCAAATATTGCATTCATCGCATCATAATCACTCACCGACACTTCAATCTCTTGGACAGCGTTGATATCTGAGGTATCTCAAACTTGTTTGTATGTACAAGTAATCTTTCTATTCCCATTGATCTCTCATTCGTCCCTCACTCTAAAATATTTGCTATCTACACCATGATTAGCAACTGGATACGCTTTTCTCCTCATCAGACGTCGTGGGTGCGTACACACAGCTCCAAGCTTAGTGAGCTGTTGACGCAGAGCGTCTTTATTAACTGGATAAAATTTTATTTCGAATTCTGTTTGCATGAGCAAAAAACATATTAAAAATTAAGCAACAAATCAAAGCATCCATGCATTTTCTGCAAGATCGTTATACTTTTTCACATATCACAAAAACACATCTTGTCATTCTTCTGAATATATTGCTGTAAGAGCTCTAGCTAGATCTTTTTTAATTTCTTCTTTCTTTTCGTCAGAGAGTTTAGAGTTTGTAATGTTAGTTAAACAATCAGTGTATTTATCAAGACATTTATCTACACTTGATGCCATAATCAAAATTATAAATAAATAAATTTCAGGATAACTGGACTTGAACCAGCGACTTCAAGACCCCCAGCCTTGCACTCTACCATCTGAGCTATATCCTGTTTATCTTATGTGTAAAGAATTTGCTATACAATTACAAAACAAAAGTTACAAAAAAATCTCTGACGATATGGACGTCAGAGAGTGTTTGAGTGTTAGAGATAGAAATTGGAGCAAATATTTATTGAGTTGATGTTTTTATTACATCAACTATAAATTGATTTTCTTTGACGAAGTCTTTTTGATCTAACGAGGTTAACCACTGTAAGATAGAGTCCATACTCCCAGAGATGTCTATTTTTTGTTGATTAAAACGTGCATATGCCATTTCTTTAGATTTTCACTGCATTACATCTAGTAATAGATTTTGCGAAGCAACTTTATATGAAGCGTTGTATCCCAAAAACATAAGCTTAAGTGAATCTATTAGGTAAGGCTTAACAGCATCATCTCAAATTGTAAGTGTAAATTCAACTACATCTTGATGATACTGCAATGTATCTTCAAGTACTCTTTCATTTTTATCGACATCGACATCTCAGTTTCTATTTTGATTAAGTTCATCAAAAACACTATATAATCTTTTTGATTCATCTATAAGATACAATTCTTCTTTTGTTAGTAATTGTTTGACGGCTTTTACAGGTTCTTTTTTCCTAAGATCTCAGCCAACAATATCTCACTCTTGGTGTTTTGATAGCAAACCTGGAAACAATGAGTTAGCTGGCTCATAATCAGGATCTACCTGCGTGACTATGTAATAATACAACAGTCTTCTTTCACAAGAATTTTTATTTAATGCCAAATCAGTCAGTTTCCTTTTGACTATTGTGTTAGTTTTTTTGTCTTTTTTGGCGAGGATAGTACGAACTTTTGTTGCGATTGGTTTTGCTTGCGCTTCAATAGTTTCTAGGTTCGTACAAGCTTCTGCTGCAAACACCGAACTCAACATCAACATAGGTACAAGTACCAACAAAAATAATTTTTTCATTTTTGAAATAAGAATAAAGATTTTTATATATTTCAGACCCCTTTAATTTATTTTTTATTAGGATTTTAATAGATTTGACTATATTTTTTTTTCAAACTCCACTTCTGCATCATTTTTCTCATTCAACATTTCGTTGGGCGTTTTTCGTTTATATGTTTTTTGCCTTAGTTTTTTAACTTAATTTGTTGTCTTATTTTGTTGTATATAGTCTGTATATATTTTTTTACATAGTTCTTTTACTGTTATATCTTCATCTCATTCTGATAGATACCTTGTAGGTTTCTCGTCTCAATTTCTCTTTATATTATCTATTTTTAGTGCATGAGTCGCAAAAGAAAAATGAAGCTTTTGTTCAAAATCTCTTAAAGAATAATCTTTGATATATTTTGTCACAAGGGTTCTTGGTAACTGTCGGAAATTTTGGACTTGATGTTGTTGTATATCTTGAATAATTTCATCTCTCCATATAGGCTGTGGAATGTCATGCAATGATTGTTCTAGCTTAGCAAACTCTATTAAATGTTTATCCTGTTCTTTATAGAATTCACTTTGATGTACTTCAAACCATGATTTTTTGTCTTCATCTGACGTAATTCCATCTCAATATATTTTACTTTCTATTCATTCTTTGGAATATTGGGAAGGTTTATTTCAGTGAATAGCCAGACTAGCATCATATATTTCTTGTTTTGTATATTTTAGATCAGGATTATGGCTTAAGATTCGTGTATTTATTTCGTCATAATTTTTATTTTTCTTCAAATTCTCTTCTATTGTGATAATTTCTTCTCGTTTTTCTCGATCTAGTGTGCTATTTTTTTAATGTCTAAAAAATTTTGAATTTTATCTCAATCTATATGTTCTTTGTATTCTTTGTATATATTGTCAAAGTCGAGATTAATCAGAACTTCTATAAAATCAAACAGATTAGGATTTTTATAATTATTGTTTTCTACAGTTGTTTCTTTTGTTTCTAGGTTATTTACCATCTGTGTATGTATAAGAATAAAATGTATTTACATATTATATCAAAAATTAAATAAAATGCAATATTCATACATAAATAGACAAAAATGTGTCAAAAAAATCCTCCGACTTCCTCATACTTCGTCAGCCACCTCCTTTGAAAAAGGAGGCTTTCTTTGTCCTAAAAGGCTCCTTTGATAAAGCGCCCGTAGGGCATAAAGCACTCGCGGAGCATAAAAGCTGTCGAGGCAACGAGACTGAGGATTATAGTACATCATTAAAATACTCTCTTTCTTACTTTCCATAACAATGATCATCCTGCAACAACAAAAAACGCTCAACACATAAGCAACGCTACTTGCAACGACCATAAATCGGCTGCAAATCACATCAAGGGTCACAAAATCGCAAATCATCCTCTCATCAACAAACTTTGAAGCGACATAATTGTAGCTCTTCTATCACTTGGAATCAACTCGTTGATATAGTCTGAGATCACGACATTGCTGAGTGACCTTGCAAACTGAAACAGAACAACAAAAATCAACGCCGGTGCCATCATCCACGATCCAAGTCCAACAAAACCAATGACAACTGCAACTAGCAGTCAGATAAGTGTATTTTTTTTGCCCAAAAAGATTTCAATATTGTGAGACTGTCGAGAAAAGAGCGCCACAAGTCAGTTGATACCAGCCCACACAAGTCCAAACGCCCAGAGCGGATAGTTCGTCTCGGACAAGAAAGGTTGCACAAACCATGTCATCGCAAACGTTGCAACTCCAATCAATGCCCCATAACTTATCAACGCCAAGACATTTGGTCTCTTATGCCACAGATCAGTGACGATATCGCCAAATTGACGCATGATGCTTACCGACTCATCAAGCTTGTGGCGAGGCGGTTCTGTAACAAACAACAATGCTATCACAGCAATCACCGCGGATCAGACCTGCGCATATGCAGGCACAACGAGAGAAAAAGTCGCCAAATATCATCACAAAAGTCACGCAAGTCATTCTGACAAAGCGTTGATCGAATAATACCTTCAAATGTGTTTTTTGTATGTATTTTGTTTTGATTCGGAGAGCAAAGTATCGTAGAGCAAAGCAGTATCGCTTCATGACACAAGTGTATATCAGAGCGCTAAAATCAGCTCTGCAACTACCAATCGCCAAAATCCGAATCACACAGTGTATACAAGATACCCTGCAACAGAGACAAAAGCTCACAAAATCAATGATGATTTGCGTCATCGTTTATCTCACACAAATCCAGTCGGCACTTCTAGAGCAAAAACAGAAAACGCAAATATCGATTGTAACAAAAAAATCTCTCACAAAGACAATCAACGACTTTGGAAAAACAATACAACAATCGGCATCAAAAGCATAAAACCTTTGAAAAAAGAAAAAATATTGAGCGCGAGAAGATTTTTGTGCATGTGATTCAAAAAGAAAAAAAAGTACTAGTACTACGTATATGAATACAGTTGACAATTTCTAGCTATTTTGCATTTTTCACAAAAAAAATCTCTGACACGGTGAGTGTTAGTAGAGATGAGTGTTAGGGAGGTATTGTTTTGGGAGGGAGGTTAGCATGCACTAGAAATCTTTTATATGTTCTAGACAA
>CAZGIF010000011.1:0-22104 GCA_964526045.1 uncultured Candidatus Peribacteria bacterium
TGTATACTAAATTTTCACTTTCGAAAAACCCTGCCATTCGGCAGGGCTATTTTAGTACTGCAATAGACGAACGACTAAAAGAGATGAAATGGTGACTAAAGCGATTTACTGATCCAGAGTCACCTATGGCTCTGACAGTCAAAGAGTGAGGTTATGAAAAAAGAATCATCATGCTCAAAGAAAACAATCTTGTTAGCCCCGAAAACATCCTCGACTACATCTACGCAGTGCTACATTCTCCCACCTACCGCGAAACGTACAAAGAGTTTCTCAAAATAGACTTTCCAAGAGTACCGTTCACGGACAGTCAGGAGATTTTTTGGAAGATGTCAGAGTTATGATATAGACTCCGTCAACTCCACCTCATGGAGGACATCTCGAGAGCTGACCTCACCACTGGCTATCTCGGAAATGGCGACAATACAGTAGGTACGATAAACGCTAAGAGCTATGACCTCATCCCAGCCCTCTCCTCGCAGGAGAGGGAAAAGATCGGTCGCGTTATCATAAACGACACCCAGTATTTCGATAATGTACCTCTTGTTGCATGGGAGTTCTACATCTGATGATACCAACCAGCCCAAAAACGACTAAAAGATCGTAAAGACACAACCCTTAGCTACGAAGACGTCACTCACTACCAAAAAATCATCCATATCCTGACAAAAACTAGTGAGATTATGGGAGAGATTGATGAAATTTGGTCATCAATGTAATGAAATTATATATTGAAGGGATGATTGTTTTTTTTATTAATTGACTTATGTTCACTAAATTATATATATAGTATTAGTTTTTATCAATTTATGATTATAAAAAAAATGAGAGAAGTTTTAGAGTTTGAAGTTAAGGTTTTGCAAGATAGATTGTCTAATTTTGAGGAATTAAAAAGAGAGATAGCTGAATTAGGAAGAACTGCAAACGATCAGTGAAGTGAAACATTTGGACATGATAATCCACTTTTAGAAGCCAAAAAAGAAAAACAAGAACAAGTTAACATCATGTCGCCTGAAATACAGAAAACACAAGAATTATTAGCTAGTTGTTTGATTTTAAAAGAAGAAGATATAAATAATTGAGAAAATATATGAGTGTGATCTATTGTGACTGTAAAGTATTCTAATATGCCTAAAAGTATGAAACTTCTTGTTACTTGAATTTCACAAGCAGCTAGAATTACATTCAAGTGACAGAACTGTATAACAGTGTGTAAAGATTCTCCATTATGGCCAGCAATCGGTAATAAAAGCGTCTGAGATGAAACGCAAATTAACTTGCCAAACGGTATGAAACCAACTATAAAAATAATTTCAGTAGAATAGTGTACGTATTTATTATTTTCTATTAAAATATATGTGATTAGATGAAAAATTAACTGCACGTTTTTCTACTTCTTTTGAGAAACTGCATACTTTTTCTTTAACGAAAGAAAGGTCAGCGATTCTCCAAAGTTTAACTGAAGACAGTGTTGTTTCTAATATACTTTCTTTTCTGAAGGATTTGGATTATGATAATTTTTTGCGTATTAAATCTTCTATTAGTGTTAGTTGAGCTTGAATGGTGAAGTATAAAGTTTTTTCATCTCCAAATGGAGAGGTTCGCTATCATATATTTCCTAAAAATACATTAACGCATCTAGAACATTCAGTTTGAGGTAATTGTCATGTACATGATTTTCAGGCATATTCGAAAGTCCTTATGTGAGAGATTATAGAAAAATGATATACTATTTCCAAAATTACACAAGAACAGTTATTAAAATATAATCACTTCGTCACTACGTTGAACAGTATGTATACTAAAAAAGAACTGGAAGCTATGTCTCTGTCATTAGATGATATAATGCATGATTCTACTTGTTGAGTTGAGTCTACTTTTGAAGAGGTTTTTCCAATTCATACTGTTTTTGATTCGGAAAAAAGAATAGATAAAAATACTTGAGAGATTGAGATTTTCAAAAATATTTGAGTCTATTCGTTTGATTATACTTGAGAAAGAAATATTAAGTGATGAGATGTTTATTATTTGCCAGCAGAAAATTGACATAGAGTAAGTATCTCTGATGATACGTCTACACTTTTTGTTACTGATACTACTTATCAACAATGAACTATAAAGAAAGATGAAGAAGTTTTTTTGCGCTGACATGGTAAAAGATTTCCTCAACTTCAAGATACAATCGAATATAGAGATGTGTCTAAATATAATATTTCTGATCAAGATTTATACCAACTTGTTAAGAAATTTGCTAATGAGTCGTATACTGCTTTATCTTACTAAGAAAACATATGCAAACTGAAATAGAACTTAGAATTCTAGATATAGATGTCCAAAAATTCCAATCTAAACTAACTAGTTTGGGTGCTGTATTTTTATGAGAATCTTTTATGAAGAGATTTGTGTATGATTTTACTCCTATTCAAGCAAACTCTTGGATTAGATTGAGGGATACTTGAAAAAAAACAACACTTACTATAAAAGAAATACAAAATGATTCTATAACTTGAACAAAAGAATTGGAGACTATAGTAGAAGATTTTGATACAACGCATGCCATTTTAAAACGTCTTGGATATACAGAAAGATCATATCAAGAAAATAGACGTTTAAGTTATAGTTTATGAGATGTTGCTATTGAGATTGATTTTCGACCTCATTTGTTGCCATATATAGAAATTGAATGAAAAAGTATACAAGATGTAGAAAAAACAGTAACTTTGATTTGATTTGATATGAAAGATACTACAACACAAAATGTTGAAACATTATATGCAAATAAATGAATTGATTTGCGTTCTATTTCTTATCTAAAATTCGATGAGTAGGTTTTGAGTTATCACTCTTGATTGATGAGTAGCTGTCTGAAAAAGTACCACTGCAAAATCTGTTTCTAGAGAATTAGATATTCCGTACTTGGATACATGAGAAATGTACAGGATTGTTACATATATATGTTTGGAAAAACAAATTGAAGTAACTTCTGCATTAGTAAATTCTGTTATAAATGACCTGTCTTTTGAACCAACAGTTGAAAATAATAAACTTTCTTGGGTTGTTAATGGGCGTAGTTTCTCTGATGAAATAAGAACGATCTTAGTCTCTACTATGTTATGAAATATCTCAAAGCACCAATTTGTAAGAGATAAACTGATATCACTTCAACGTGAATTGTCTACGTATTATGGAAGTATAATTGCAGATGGAAGAGATCTAGGTACAGTTGTTTTTCCTGACTCAATTAATAAGTTTTTTATGACTTGTTCAGATGTTCAAAAGAGAGTACTAAGGAGATATTCAGAATTGCAATCGAAATGATTTTCTGTTACTCTAGAGGAAGTTTTTGCTGATATTAAAAATAGAGATAATGATGATTATTATTGAGAGAATCCAAAATTCTCAATTGCTAGTGATGTTCGTATTATTGATACAAATAAAAAAACTATTAAACAGCAAACAAACGAACTTATCAGTTTATTAGAAATGAAAGAATTTTCATAATTCGCAAAAACATTGTTCTTGGGGGGAAATAATCCTGAGCTAATGCCCTACATGTCCTATATTTCTTCACCAATCACAAAACATTCGTCTCATATATTTTCTGTATCACGAGCGAAAATAATATTCATGTCTTTGGGAGCTAGAATTGGTATTGTTTTGTCATATCAAATCAGTGTGTTTTTTTGGATTTTTTCGCATTCTTCGAAAGCACGTGCAAGACGAAATTGTCAAAACTGTGAAGTGTAGATATCCGTACAACGTATAGATAGTGGCGTTCAATAGGTGTCAGGTTTATTTTTGGTATTGTTTCAGGTTGCACACAAAAAGTTGCTGATTGCGTTGTATGCCATAGTGGTTGTGATATCAAGATCGTCGTTGATACTACCGCATTCCAAACACAGTCAGACTTTGCCAATACTATTCATGTAGCCATCTGATCCTCATGGGTGAAGCGTGTCAAGTCACGATAATACTCTCGGCACATCAAAATACCTGTTCCAATCTGCATGTTCACTAATTAAAAATGGAGGACATGGCAAATCAATTGTGTTGTGGATGTCTAGCAAGACGTCTGATTGTTGGAGGTAGGGAATCAGTTCTTGGACGCGTTGTGCTTCGTAGTCGTTATTTTGTTGAGGTATGTCTTTTCCAAAACATCTATTCATGTTGATATCAGTATATCTTACATCATACTGCAGGGCTTGAAGATTTGCAAAAATACAAAAAACTGTACCGGACTGGATTGGTGGTTCGTTTTTTTTTGAGATATTTTCTAGTCGTTGGAGGAGTGCGCGAGGTCACGAGAGCTCATTGCCGTGGACTCATACCATGATTGTTGTTGTTGGTCATGGTTGCTGTCACACCAACGTTGTGATAGATTGGGCTACGTCTATAATCATTGATGTTTTTTTGTATAAATATTGTTGTTAGTTTTGTTGAGTAGTGAGATGTTGTTTGATGTATGCTATTGCGTCTTTGGGTGTTTGGGCTGAACCAATACGAACAAGTTCTCTTGGGTCCAAATACGTTCATGCAAGTTTTTGTGCTCGTCATCAGGTGTTTTCTACAGCGACAAGTGGTTTTGATTCCAGGTAAAATCATGAGATTTCTTTGAGTGTTCCTACTCATCATCAGAGAATTATTGCACCATCTGCAGAATGTGGAATCAAAAATCCATCTCATCCATTTCACATATTTGTGATGATTTCTACGTCAATATAGTCATTGCAAATATTTCTTTTGTGTCACTTTGCGATACCAATAGTAACTCATCATCATTCTTTTGCTCATTTTGCAGCTCATTCCATGATACCACATTTTCATCATGTAATACAATGTCGTCACTCTTGTGCGATAGCAAAACCTACTTCGTAGGATAGTTGATACAATGTATCAAAGTCAAACCCTCATTGATTATATTGTTGTGATCCTGCTGATCATATAACTGCTATTTGTAGTTTTTTCATATATTTGTATATCTATTAAAAGTATTATCTTGATAAGAAATATATCAAGTTTCAATAAAAATATACTAATTTTTATAAAGATTTGTAGTATAATGCTCTTTTTTTTTCATCATTGTAGTTTGCTATCTTTTTAAATCATTGTTTGAGAAATAATCATTCAGGGTTGGGTTTGAGTGTTGTTGTTCTTGTGAGGATTCATGTGATGTTTTTTTTGTTTTTGCTAGATTGTATGTAGTTTTGCAAAAGGGCCTTTCATACTCATTGTCCTTGTTGTTCTGGATTGACAAATAGTTCTGATAAATAGAGTGTATTGTCTAGTGATATCTTGCATGCAATTTGTTGATACATAGCCGTTCATAACTTTTGTTCAAATTCTGGATAATTACATCCTCGTCAAACCAAACATCCTGCAATCTGTCAGGCAGATTCTTTTTGCAATTCTTCAAATAATGGTAGTTTTTGTCGTTGTTCTCGACTTTGGGTAAGTTCCTTGTCTGGATACATTTGGTTCCATCATACTTTTTCTTCTTTGGTCAATGTTTGGAATGTATCGTATCATATAGTGATTCAGTTTTTGGTATATCATTCTTTTCGAACGGGACATGTGCCAAACGCTTGTCTATATAGGTCAAATTTGTTCATATGTATTGGGTTTCTTTATAAAAAGGAGAAGAGAGTTTTTCTCTTCTCTTCTGTTTCTTTTGTTTTTTTATCTTGTTGGCATGGTTTCATATGGCGTTGCAAGTGGTACTTTTTTACTGCATATGGTATCACGTAGTCATGTTTTTGTATCTTGTACAACAAGTGCACTATCTCCATAATACATATACTCAGTTCCTACACTTTGACCTGCATTTGGACAGGCGATTGTATCAACTATAATTGTGTTATCTTTGAGATCTGGATAGTTGTTTTGATTAGTCTCTTTTCAAGTATCGCTATAATACAGCATTCAAAGAACGAAAACTGCTCACAAGGCATATGTTATATTTTCCCATAATAATACGGTTTTTAGTATTTCTCTTTGTCATTCTTCGATATTTTTGTTAGGTGTTTTTCTTTGTTTCATTTTATAATATTTAAGTGTAAAAGTTGTTGTTTTTATAGTAATTTAGCGTGGTGTTTCGTATGGATCTATTCATTGGTTGATTCATACTTTATATGGATTTGTACTTTTGACTTCTCGACGGTCTCCGTTCGAGTAAAAGACATCTCATATTTCTTTTTGTCCATCTTTGGCAAATTTGGTAGCTTTTTTAATGGAATTTGAAGCGTTTGTTCCATTAAGTTCCTCTTTTAGTCAAGTTCGTAGTTTTTTGAATATGCTCATTTTATATTATTTTAAGTGTAAAAAAAAATGCCTGACGCCAGTGGTCAGACAGAATTGAAATTGTTTGTATTTCAAAATATTATCGGACACAGAGGCGATGGAGTGAGTTTGTGTTATGATGGTAGAAAAAATATCTCATCGATAAGGTATATGTAAAAATTTATTACTTTAGTATGATAAAGTAATAATGAAGTTTTTTTGTTTTGCAAGAGAAAATTTAGTTTTTTTACTGAAGTCTGTTTTTTGCCTCTTCGTATCACAAATCAATAATATCTTGTGCTTTATCAAAGTCATAAAATCAAAATCATGTCATATCTGGTCTGATGACCGTTATTTTTTTGTCTGTCAAATTGAGACTCAAATTTTCATTTTGTAACATCATCGTTAAGATCGTCTTTTGCAGTATTTTCTTGTTGTAACTAAAAAAACTATATGGTATATCAAATCAAAGAATTTTTCTTGATTTTTTGATGACTTGTGTTTTTTGAAACATGGAGGAAACTGCTACAACTTCATTGCATTCGATTTCTTGGACAGGAAGGTTTTCAATAATTCCTCAGTCAACTAATGTCTCTCCATCGCGTTCAACTGGCGAAAAAATTGTAGGAATACTTATTGACGCTCTTATTGCTTCTAAGACGGATCAAGACGAGAAAATAACTTTTTCACCACTTGTTATATCTGCAGCAACAATTTTGAGAGGGATTTTTAGATCAGAAAAACTAATATCTCAAAAAGTACTCTCCAAAAAACTCATTATTTTTTTGCCTCATACGAGTCATTGCAATAAATTTGTATCCAAAAGTCACATTATACTCGTATCACATGCAAGTTTTTCAACTTCAGAAACATCCATTCATGTTGCAATACATGTTCCAATAATTGCTCACATACTTGTTCATGCTATTTCTATTGGTTTGTATCACAGTTCGTTCATTCTTTTCCAAACGCCAATTTGGATAAGACTTCTTGCTGCTCCTCAACCCAATACCAATCAGAAATTATTTTTTACTATATTTTTATCCATATTTTATATATGTCAATAACAAAAGGTAAGACGAGTGCCTTGTATTTTACAAAATACTTGTTGTCTGTATAATCACAAAAAGTGTTTTATTTGCAAGAGTAACTAGATGCTACGTCGTTTACTATATGGTTTGTTTTTGTTAATATTATCTACAATTCCCTTCGTCTCAGTCTGATGAGATATTAGATGTGGAGCATTTGATGTAGATAAAGGAAATCCAGCATATGTGGATTGATTTTATCCTTGATGGATGTTTGATCCTGGAAATGCTTCCCCAAATGACCAATCCAAATGGTGTTCTGTCAATGGAACGTATTTTTATAATGAAGATACGCTCGCTTGACCAAGTTTGTGACAAGCATGATGAACATGGACTCGAAAGTGTAGAACTGCGTTACAAGTGAATGCTCCTACATTTTCTTGTAATGCAAAAGTTCTTCCATTAGAAGATCCTGGATGTTGAAGTATCAAACCTTATACAAAAAAACCAGTAAATAACTTACTCAACCCATTGTGTATCAAGGCTGATGATCATGGATTGGTTAGTCCATGAACGCCTACAGTAGGTAATATTTGATGAGGTGCAGGTGTACCTTGGTCATGGACATGTGGAGGGACCTATTATAATACAAAAACATGTGAAGCTCCTTCTCAAGCAGTTTGTGGTTCTACATATGAAAATGGTCAGTTTAATGAGTTGTTGTTGGCTGACGATTTGTGTGAAAATGGAAAACCAACACAACCCGTATTGGATCCAGCTACGTTTATACGATCACGAACCTGTAACTGATCTGCAGAAGATTATAATGTTCAATGTAATGCAACCAAACCTGCAGTGTTGCCCGAGTGTAACTTTGTATATAACAATAAGCAATTTGATACGTTTGAACAATTTGATGACCTTTGTACAAGATGAAGTATGACGTGATTTGTCGAAAAAGAAGATAACTCCTGACGAGCTTGGACGTGTGCATGAGAACCTGCGACCAAAACGCTAGCATGTGTCGCAAACAGAAAAGTATTGCCAGGAATCTGTGCAGCATGATCTGCAAATTACAAAGTTCCACTCAATGTTCAGAACGAAGAGGATTTTTTGAAAGCATATACTGCTGGACAGTTGTGTCAACAAGGGTCGCCAACAACAATCGTAAATAATTGATCGACTTGGTCTCGAACATGTACAGGAACGAGAACTCAAGATAATAAAAAATGTACATCAGCAGAACAAAATATTGTATGAGCTTGTTCATCTTCTGATTGATTGACATTTGTAAACCTCAAAGCAACAGATAATTTGTGTGCAAATAGTCTTCCAGCAACATCTTTTGCATACAACGATGCTACATTTTCGTGGACTTGGAAGTGTCCTTGAACAACAAGTTCTGCAACATGTAGTGCACAAAAACAAGCATGATGAGTCTGTGCAACTGTTTTGGAGAAAAAAATCATAACATATGATACATTGCAGTCAAACTTGTCTGCTCTGTGTAAAGTATGAGAGCCGGATGTTACGTCTTTTTCTCAAGATCCAGATAAATGACAACGAAAACGAAATTGTCTATGAGTCAATAAATGATCAACAACAGCATGTGTCTCGTACAAGAAAGTAGACGCAGTTTGTCAAACTTTTTCTGCACCAGCTACAGTGACACCATCTCCATTATGTGTTGCATGAGATGGTACAAACTTGTCTATGTTGCAAACAAAGCGAATTCGACAATGTAAGTGACGAAATGGCGGAGCAGCAGTTAGTTGTGAAACAGCATGTGCTAACAGTCAATGTATAGCAAACAATTGTGATTGATCTCCTTCTATTGTCAACAATGGCGAGACATGTAATGATTGTGATTGATGTAGTTGTGGTGGAACAAGAATCTTTAATGGAGTACAATGTGTGGCAAATGGATCATGTACAGCTGGACAGACATGTGAATTTGAATGATGATGTACACTACAATGATATACGTTTTCTAAATGACAAACATGTAATGTTCCAGACAAACAGTGTACAACGATTAGTGATGGACAAATGTGTACAGATCCGGATTGTTGTTTGTGTGGTGATATAAAAATATGAACAAATGTCTTGTGTGCCCTCAATGATGGCGTCCCTTGAATATGTACCGACAAACAAATGTGTACAGATGCAGATGGGTGTCAGTTGTGATCTTTTTTCTTTACCCCATGAGAAATGTGTCTCGGGACAGATGGAAAACCATGAACATGTAAAGAGACAGAAATTTGTAGTGATCCTGATGCGTGTATTTTTGGAAAATATAAGGTTGCGTATGGGTTGGTTTGTACAACGTTGCAAAACCCAACACCCGTAGAAGAGTGAAAAGATTGTATAGATGATGGTTGATGTATTTGTTGAGATTATCAGATTTATAAATGACAGACATGTTCATTGACAGATTGAAATGTTTCTCAAATAGAATGAGGTGATATCTGTGGTGATTTGGATTGATGTTTATGTTGACCATATCAGATTTACGTTTCTAAATTATGTGATATCTTGGATGGTTCGCCATGAACTGTTGAAACTGGGAAAGCTTGTGATGATATTGATTGATGTATTTGTTGAGATACAAAGATCAAAAAGTGAGCTATTTGTACCCCCTCTGATGGAGAACCAACAACTTTGACTGACTGACAAGTATGTAATGATCCAGATTGATGTCTATGTAATGGTTTATTGATTACACAGTGAAGTACATGTACCAAAAGTATTGGAAATATCGGAAGTTGAACACAAATAGATCCAACGAGTTGGGATTATGTTCTTCCTATGTTTCGTACACCTTTTGGTCCTTGAAGTGAGAGTTTTGGGTTTGGTTCGTTATACGATCCTTCTATGATGTTGCCATGAGATGCTGACTTGGCTGTGGAACACGTTGCAGATACGCAAACATGATCGAGAGGAACATGGTCGTCTTTTACTGTTCGTTACAAAAATAACTGACCGGATGTTGCTGTATGATCTTATATTGCTTACAAGAAGTCTTCTTTATTGTGAGAGATTTCTGGAAGTCGTCCTCACACTATCTTAGCTGATCCTGATGGTTCTTGAAAAGTAGATGATAGTATTGTTTATTTTTATGTTGGACACATTTTGCCAGGACAAACATGAGAAATTCATATTTCATGATATGTCAAAAAAACACTAAGTTGAGACTTTGTTATGAATACCGCCCAAATACAATCTAGGCTGCGTGATTCTAATCCTCTGAATAACACGAAGTCTGTAAGTATGGAACTAGACAAAACATTGTATTCAGGTAAAGATATTGGTGGAACATACTTAGTTAACCCATTGTTGTCTTTAAAAGTTGCATTGGATAAATATAGTTGAATAATTGATCGAGTATGAGCAAGAACCGACTTTAGAGATATTATTACCTGATATCCTTGGTATATGCATATTATGACGGTTCAAAGAAATGGAATCATGAAATGATATGAATATCAATATTCAACGGTTTTTAGTCCAAAGAAATGTATATCTCGTTTGGAATATATTGCAGTAATGGCTAGAATTATGCATATGCGTAGTGATAGTGATGTGATGGACAGTCCGTATACGACTACTCCGTACAAAGATGTGCCATACAATGAGACATTGTCAAAATACGTAAACCGAGCGCATAAAAAATGACTTACCGATATTTTTAAGGCATGAGAGTCTCAACCAGATATTCTTAAAAAAGATACACCCGTTACTCATAAACAAGCAAAAGAGATCTTATTTAGACTCTACGTGTTGATGCAAGCAGATACTACTGTTCTCAAACCACTATTGGTATGAAATGAATCAGATCAAAAAAATGAATGTCTGACCAGGTGAGAGGCAGCATATACAATTGCTCATATTTTGAGAGGAAATTCACAAATAGTAATGTGATTTAACGATATTTTTTTGGCTAAACTGTACAAAGTTTTACAAAAATTATCTATTGTAGAAAGAAGAGAAGCTATATCTCGTTTGATGTATAGGCTTAAACTTATGTCACCATCAATGCTGTTTAGATTGTGATTAGATCAAGAAACTCTTCTTGGTGTCTTGGATGCAAGTATGAAGTGAAATGAATATCTCCCTCGTATGGAGAATGCTTCATCTGCACAAAACTTTTTCTACCAAATTGCAGAGGATGAGTATGACAAATATATCAACTCTTTATATGGTAAATAATACATGAAAGTTTTATTTCCAAGAAATATTGATAAATGACTCTTATCAGGACTGAACTTTCGTTTTGGTCCTTTTCAAGTTTCACTTTTTCAGTTGATATTGTTAGCTATTGGTGCTGCAGGAATGCTTGGTGTTGTAAATACACTTCTCAAAAGTGGGTTTAATAAAGTTATTGCTATTGCCCTTGCATCACCCATTTTACTGATTTTTATGATTGTTGCATTTTTTGAAGTTTCAGAGCTTGCTCTTGTCCCTTTTTTGTGTAAGATGCTTAGGTCTCATGTTTTTGATGTAACAAAAAAGTTCCAATGCTTTTTCCCAAAAACGAGTGAAGAACGTCTTATGTTACAAAAACGACAGTACACAGAAAAAACCGAAGAAATTCACTATAAAACCAATACGATAGACAAAGAACTTCTCGAAAAAATGGAATCTGGGTGACTGTTGTAAGTATGTAATATTAATCGTATCTCCTCTCAGACGATATTTTTGTTTGTTGTTTGTTGCTATGGTTCATGATTCTTTTCATACAAATACTCGTAAAAATGATCATATTCGTATTGTTCTAGAAGAGATGGTTGATGATAATCTGCATGTCTTTGACAAATATAGGTTGCCATATTGTGCTTTGCCGGATGTTGATATGCAACAAATTGATACGTCTTGTGATTTTTTGGGGAAAAAATTATCTTTTCCTTTTCTTTTAAGTTCTATGACTGGCTGACCAGCTGGTGCTTCAACCATCAATATGCATCTTGCTCGTGCTGCGCAAGCGCAAGGCGTTGCATTGGGATTGTGATCAATGAGGGTTGTGTTGCAAGATCCTTCCAGTTTTTCTAGTTTTGATGTAAGGGATATTTGTCCTGATGTTCCTTTGTTTGCAAATATAGGTTTAGTACAGTTGAATTATTGAGTTGGTGCAGATGATATAAATCGTCTCGTAGATATGACTCGCGCAGACGGTATTTTTTTGCATATCAATGCTATGCAAGAAGCTGTACAGCCAGAATGAGATACTAATTTTTCTTGACTACTAGATCGTTTAGCCAAGATACTTCCTTACATACAAAGTCATGTTATAGTCAAAGAGGTATGAAATGGTCTTGATGCTAAGACTATTGAATCTATTTCTCGTTTGGGTGTTTCATGGTTTGATGTGTCATGACAATGATGAACTTCTTGGCCTGCAGTCGAATGATATAGAAGACAAGATGCTTTGGGAGAGGTTGTAAGATCTTTATGAATCCCCACTGATGTTTGTCTAACACAAGCAAAAGTAATTCCAAATGTACATTTGATAGCTGGATGAGGCGTGCGTTCTTGAATTGACATACTCAAAGCACAGACGTTGTGAGCAAAAATGGCAACTGCTGCTGGTCCGTTTTTGTCTGCTGCATTAGAGAGTCAATCTGCTGTAGAGTCATTATTGATGCAACGACGTCACCAATACAAAATATGACTTTTTTCTATGAATTTGAAGAAATGGGACGGTAGTGTGAGTCTATAAATTCCTCAATCTTTTGTGAATATCAAAAAGTATACTTACCCTTTTTTGCTAAATATTCATGGTGATGTTTCATATATGTATCATAGAATTTCTAATATCGTTATATCAGCTTGCAGATCGGAGATATTTATCTGCATATGGTGTGCAATGTTGTCAAGTGTTTGTGGAGAGTCTAAAAAAGACAATATATTTTGTTGTTGTCTAGATATATCGGTCTGCTCGTTTTCCTTTTCTGTTGATGTGACAGGCTGTCAGTCGATACTTTTTGCTATATCGTGTGATGGTTTTTGCATAAAGTGACTCTGTAGCATTTCCTGCATATCATAGCATAGTCAAACTTTTCTTTTTCAAATATATATGTTTGTTCACATACTAAGTGGTGAAAAGATACTATGTGCTGTTGCGTATACAGGTTTTTTTTGTGCAATAGCACTATCGACAGTTAATAATGTTCACGATTTTTGTGCAGCTTCTGGAACAAATAAACATGTAGATAGTCATGCAATAATACGGTTTCTTTGTGGATATGTATAATGTGTTGGTCTTTGATCTAGTTTGTATTCTGAAAGTATAAGCCCTCCGGCTTTTAGGATGTGATCTATTGCATGTCTTTTTTTGCTTTGTAAAAATCGTCTTATTCATCATCACAAAACAGCTATCGTAGGAATGTTGTTTTTGAGAGATAATGCGTGAGAAAGGCTGTCTATTCACTCTGCCAATCATGATATAGTCACAAGATAAAAGTCTTTCGCCAAATCACATACTTTGTATATTACTTCTTTTGCATATTGAGAATGGTTTCTTGGTCACACAATTCCTAATATGTCTTGTGTTAGCAATTCAAAGTTACCACTATAATACAAAACATATGGTGCAGATTGTATTTGTTTTATTTTGTAAGTATATGAATGCATGCCTGCAACAGTGTATCAAATGTTGTTCTGTTCCATTCGTTTTTGAGTGTCCTCACAGTCTACATGTTTATCATATATTTGCGATTTCAAATCTCTTATGCCAATATTTTTTTCTTGTGCATATAAAAGTCACTTATACTCTAGTGCATCCATAAAATCTCTTGCTTTACATAAAAAAAATATTATATTTCCTAGATGAGTAAAAGTAAAGTTGATTATAATTTTTTTCGCAATCTTCGAAGTATCTTCAAATAAACTTCTCTTGTATGAGCTATAGAAAAAATAGCTTATACGACACTTCCACTTTATTTACTATAGAATAGTTCTTTATGACGCCACTTCTTATTGTATGATATGTTGGTATATTAATTGTTTGATGAGTAGCTTGATTTTTTTCACATAAATTTACACTCAAAGAAAAAACACGCAAATTTAATGAAACGATGGAAAATGCTAAGTCTATTGAGGAGAATATAATACAGCAAGCAAAGAAAAAGTGAGAAGACATATTGCATGTGTCTACACAAAGAGCAGAACAACTTGAAAAACAGAAACAGCTTGATATAGACAAGAGAGTCCAAAAGATTGAACAAATGGAAGCAAGGCTTTTGCAAAGAGAAGAAAAAATGGATGCAAAATTAGACGAACTTACAGAAGAGAAACAAAAAGTTTTTGAAAAGCAAAAAGAAGCTGATTTGTTTATCGACAAAAAGAAAAAAGAATTAGAGGCAATTGCGTGACTGACAGAATTAGAGGCTAAAGATGCTCTTTTTGCTCAAGTTGAAGAAATTTATACTCAAGATAAACTGCAATTTATTAACAAATTAAAAACTATCAAAAAAGAAGAAGCTGACGAAGAGGCTGCTAAGATTATCGCACAAGCATTGCCTAGAGTTGCAAGTACGAATATAAGTGAATATACTGTTGTTTCTGTAGATATTCCAAGTGAAGATTTTAAATGAAGATTGATTGGAAGAGAGTGAAGAAATATTATGTATTTTGAAAAAATAACATGATGCGAATTGATAATTGATGATACTCCGTTGTTGGTTAGAGTTTCAAGTTTTGATCATGAAAAGAGATTTTTGGCTGTCGAGGCTCTCAAAAAGATGATTAAAGACGCGAAAATCAATCCGTATTATATAGAAAAAATGTATGGGGAAATGGTTTCGTCTTTAGATGAGATTCTGTCAAACAAATGAAAAGAAGCCTTGAATATGCTTAATCTTCCAATGATGAAACCAGAAATTGTGAGAATGATCTGACAGTTCTATTTGAGATTTAGTTATGGACAAAATCTTTGGTCTCATAGTATTGAAGTAGCAAAAATATGTGAAGCTATTGCTTCTGAATTAGGTTTAGATTCTACGTTGGCCAAAAAAGCTTGATTGTTACATGATATTTGAAAGATTGTTGCTCAAACGTGAGAGTCTCATGCTATTGTTGGTGCAGACATTTTGAGAAAATTCGGAGCAGATCCAGTTGTTATAAATGCTGCAGAATCCCACCATCATGATGTTCCAATGACACATCCAATCTCTTGGGTTGTGACTGCTGCTGATGGAATGTCTTGAGCAAGACCATGAGCTAGATTTAATACAAAGGACTTGTTTATAGAAAAAATGTGAGAACTAGAAAAATTAATTACGAACGTAACTTGAGTACAAAAAGTACATATCATGCAAGCTTGAAGAGAAATTATGGTATATGCCGACCCGCAAAATGTCTCTGACTTAGAGTTAGAATGATTATTAAAGACAATCTGAGAAAAGATGGAAGAACAGCTCGATTATCCGTGAATTATTAGAGTCGTTGGAATAAGAGAAACAAAATTGATTGAATTTTTAAAATAAAATCTCATAACTAGATCTCGGTCTATGTTATTTTTTTATATACAAAAAAAAATGTTTCCATATATTACAGTGTGAGGATTGCAAATATCTATGACATGATTAGGTATTGTTGTTGCACTTTTTACATTTATCGCTTCTGTGTTTTATTATGCACAAAAGCAAAAGGTTCCTTTTTTCGAATTCTTCTTATCTCTCCCTTTTTTTATTGTACTTATCTATGTCTTTGGAAAATATGTTAGTTTACTATTAGAATTTAATATCGTCATTATTGATTCTCTCGAGAAGTTTTTATTTTTGCTTTCACCAGCATGATATGACTTCCACTTTGTCGGTATAATTTTTTGATCGTGTCTGTATTTATTTTATTTTTTGACGAGACCTGCGATCAAAAAACAAAAACATGTGTGGGTAGATATATTTTTTATGGCAACATCTCTTAGTCTTATACCATTGTGATTATTTTTGTTGTTATGAGATGATTTTGTGTGAAAGGCGACAACATGACCCATTGCAGTTCATTCTTTCATCACTGACAGTAAATTAGCAAAATATTCACAAGTATTCCCATTGGGGCTTTTCTTAAGTTTTGCTTCATTTATATCTCTATTAATAAAAAGACTTGTTGATAAAAAGTCTCATGTACATAATGGGTATATAGGATTCGCATTTTTGTTCTTTTTTATAAGTTTTGTTTTTTTGTTCCAAAACTATCCTAGACGTTGAGTAATGAAATTATTATGGTTTACTGCAGATATTAAACAGTATGTTGCTTGGTGAATGATGATAGTAAGTTTGTTATGTCATATAATTGTACAAAAATATTTGGTAAAGGATATAGCAAAAAAAATATAGCTATACGCGTAGGTAGGTCTTTTGTTTCCTTAGCGTACAAGATATGAAACTTTTTTTTCTTAAAGATGATAGTCTCTATAGAATCTTCAAAACTTTGCAAAAAATATCTACTACAAAACAGGTAGAAGTATATATAGAAAAGCAGAGTCCTTTTTTTGATCACCCACGACGAGGTAAACAAATCAAAGAATTAATTGAAAAGAGTAATCTAGATGTAGTATTTGCTACAAAGTCTGAAAAGAGTAAATTATACTTTGAAGAAGTCTGACTCAAGGTCCTTTTTCTCAAAAAAAGAAAAGTAACAAAAATATTACACATGATATATTTGTTCTTTTTTAATATAAAAAAGTTTCATTTATATGCATACACCAAAAAAAACTATACATTTTATGTGATTTTCTTTTTTGAGGTGTGCGTTGTATTGTTTATCTTATACTTATTATATGGTTTAGTTATTCCGAGTACGACTGTTAATATTGTTCCTGCATATCAGGTTGAAGATATCGTGTATAATTTCCGTTACTATCCTTATAATCAACAACAAAGTGTTGCATATGTAAATCAATTAACAATTCCATATTATACATGAAGTCTCAAAGTCTGACATACTATGAATTTATGACTTAAAGATTTTTTATATTCATATAAGCCAGCAGAAGGAGTAATTAGAATAGTAAATACCACGCAAGAGATGATTCCATTACTTAAATGATCTCAACTTGTTACCAATGATTGACTCGTATATACAACTGATACGTATAGTGAAATACCTCCAAAATCATGAGAAAGTGCGTGATATGTCTCTGTAGGTGTTACTGCTCAAGATGTTGATGTCCAAAATAGGAATATATGAGAAAGATGAAATATAAAAAAATGATCACGTCTTTTTATTAGAAAACTAAAACAAAGCTATTATGCTAAAGATATATATGCTGAGGTATTGTATGACTTTACTTGATGAGAAACTCTTCAAAAACAGCAAATCTCATCTTGAAATATTAATGACTTGTATCAAAAAATTGATCAATACCTTGAGAAGAACAAAACTAGTCTTATAAAAAAGGAATTACAAGATCAGTCTGTATTTCTACTTCCTTTTATTCCATCGCAATCTCAAAAACAAAATGACTTTATCTATGATATATGACAAGGTGAGTCTATTATTTCTTGATCTTTGACAAAAGAATTCGTCTATGCTTATATTCGCTATCAGGACATTGAGGCAGGTTTTAATCAATATTTAGCAGCAAGAAGTTCTGATTCGCAAAACATTTTAGACATGAGAGAGGAATCGTTAGTTTTTCTTACAGAGTGAACAAATGCTGTTGATGGTATATATGTGGTACCTACACAAATGAGTTTTGTAAAATGATATAACTTTTCTAAGGATCCAAATCGTCTCTTTTCTGAAATACAACAAAAAATAGTCTGACTGAATCAAGAAGATGCTTTGCAAATTATGTTAGCATATCCTCAAATCGCAACTGTTGAAATTGTTATTAAACCACCACGGTATACTACCGTCTCTAGACTTAAATCGAGAATTTACTTCAAAATACAAAATAATATGTAATTTTATTCAAATGGTCGTTACATTCTTATAGAAAATATATACTCTAAAACCCCTATTCTATCTTACTTTTGTTGTTATTTTATCTTAATGCTAAAAAAAAGTAAAAAAAAGTGAAAAAAACGCTTGCAAAATAAATAGAAAATCATATTCTCTGTAGCAGACATGAAGACACAGCAAAAAACACGTTATTATATGACGTTTTTTTTATTGCGTTGCCGATCATTAATAGATTAACAAATATTTTTTTTGGAAGGCAAATAAGTCTTTTAAGAGCAGAAAATGGATGCCTTGGGTAGAAAAGCAGATGAAGGACGTGATTGGCTGCGAAAAGCTTCGATAAGGTGCCAGTAACCGTTATAGTCGAAGATGTCCGAATGGGGCAACCTATTCTGTATATCAGAATGCAAAAGCTGCAAGTGTGGGAAGTGAAATATCTCAGTACCACGAAGAAATGAAAGCGTAAGCGATTCCCTTAGTAGTGACGAACGAACGGGGACCAGCCCAAACTCCTTTAGTGTCAAGATGATGGTCGTTGCTAAAGAGAGTGTTGTAGGAGTATTTCGAAAGTCCCATTAGGCTTTCATAGAGTTACAAAGAAACATTATAAAAGAAGTATTTGAAAAGATACCCCATAGAAGGTTATAGGCCTGTATTTGAAATGATGTTTCCTCTATAATATTTCCTGAGTAATGTCGGACACGAGAAATCCGGCATGAATCCACCCAGACCACTGGGTAAGGCTAAATACTTTTCTACACCGATAGTGAACTAGTACCGTGAGGGAAAGGTGAAAAGAACCCCTGAAGGGGAGTGAAATAGATCCTGAAATTTTCTGCTCACAAGGGAGTGGGAGCTACGGTGACCACGTACCTATTGACGAATGGGCTAGCGAGTTAATGATAATAGCAAGGTTAAGGAGTGTAATTCTGGAGCCGCAGCGAAAGCGAGTCTTAATAGGGCGATTAGTTATTGTTATTAGACCCGAAACGCGATGAGCTAGGCATGGGCAGGGTGATAGTCTGGGAAACCATTCTGGAGGCCCGAACCGGTTGGAGCTGCAAGTCCTTCGGATGACCTGTGTCTAGGAGTGAAAAGCTCATCGAATCGCGTGATAGCTGGTTCTCCCTGAAATGCGTTTTGGCGCAGCCTGTGACGATGATCCAATAGGGGTAGAGCTCTTATAAGGCTAGGGGTGTCGAGAGACATTACCAAACCTTGTTAAACTTCGAATACTATTGAGAAAGTCATGGAGTGAGACTGCGGGGGTAAGCTTCGTAGTCAAAAGGATAACAGTCCAGATTTCTAACTAAGGTCCCTAAGTTGTGGCTCAGTGGAAAAAGAGGTGTTTTTGCTTTGACATCTAGGAGGTTTGCTTAGAAGCAGCAATCCTTTAAAGATAGCGTAACAGCTCACTAGACGAGCGAAGATGCGCTGAAGATGTAACGGGGCTAAGCCACACACCGAAGTTGAAAGTCTATATTTTATATAGGCGGTAAGGGAGTGTCTTGTACGCACTGAAGGTAATATGCGAGTATTATTGGAGTGTACAGGAGCAAAAATGCTAGCATGAGTAACGACTTCCAGTGAAAATCTGGAATGCCGAAAGTTTAAGGTTTCCTACGCAACGTTCATCGACGTAGGGTTAGTCGGGACCTAACATTTAGCCGAACGGTAAAAGTGGATGGATAACTAGTTAATATTCTAGTACTTATGTATGCAGTGATGGAGTAACACGTTGGGATTTGTAGAAGCTTTCTAAGGATGAGAGTTGAAGAGGTAATACGTCTTATAGCAATATAGGAGACATGTGTAGGAAAATCCGCATGTGTGTAAGTGGAGCCTTATCAGGATATAATAATTATTTATTGTATATTTCTATAGTTTTGGCGTCGAGAAAACCTTCTAAACTTATGTATATGTAACCCGTACCGATATCAGACACATGTAAACAAGTAGAGAATACTAAGGCAATCGAGATAACTAGTGAATAAGGAACTTGGCAAATTAGCGGACGTAACTACGGGATAAGTCCTCCCTTGCAGAAATGCAAGGGCGCAGCGAATGACGTGGGGGGGACTGTTTATCAAAAACACAGCTCTCTGCTAACATGCAAATGGATGTATAGAGGGTGTTGCCTGTCCAATGCCAGAATGTTACGCTCTCTTGTGCAAGCTCGAGGGTTAAGCACTGGTCAATGACGGCCGTAACTATGACGGTCCTAAGGTAGCGAAATTCCTTGTCGGGTAAGTTCCGACCCGCACGAATGGTACAACCACCCCCACACTGTCTTATTCCTAGACTCGGTGAAATTACATTCCCGGTAAAAATGCCGGGTAGTTGCAGTTAGACGGAAAGACCCCGTGAAGCTTTACTGTAGATTGATATTGTGGTGTAGCATAAATTGTTCAGGATATGTGGGAGATTTTGAAGTATGGACGCTAGTCTGTATGGAGTCGTCCTTGAGATACCACGCTGTTTATGTCGCATCACTAACCCCACGAAGTGGGGAACAGTGTCAGTTGGGCAGTTTACCTGGGGCGGGTGCCTCCTAAAAAGTAACGGAGGCGTGCAAAGGTTTGCTTACTACGGATGGAAACCGTAGTGAATCTATATTTGGATAAGCAAGCTTAACTGTGAGACTAACAGGTCGAACAGATACGAAAGTAGGTAAAAGTGATCCGGATCTTCCGAGTGGAAGGGGATCCGCTCAACGGATAAAAGTTACTCCGGGGATAACAGGCTAATGGGATCTAAGCGTTCATAGCGACGATTCCGTTTGGCACCTCGATGTCGACTCGTCGCATCCTGGGGCTGTAGAAGGTCCCAAGGGTTGGGCTGTTCGCCCATTAAAGCGGGACGCGAGTTGGGTTCAGAACGTCGTGAGACAGTTTGGCCCCTATCTACTGTAACCGTAGACAATTTGAGAAATGCTGTCCCTAGTACGAGAGGACCGGGATGGACCAGCCTCTGGTGAATCAGTTGTCAGACCACTGGCAGATCGCTGAGTAGCTACGCTGGGTATAGATAACCACTGAAAGCATATAAGTGGGAAGCTTGTTTCAAGATTAGATTGTCCTTTTGATCCCTGCGAGACTAGCAGGTTGATAGATGTCATGTGTACGCATAGTAATGTGTTTAGCAGAGATATACTAATAGATCAATCGGATTTATTTGTCTTCTGAAAAAAATATTTGTTAATCTAGGCTTATATGAAACGATGGTGATATCGATGCATATTGTGGAACTACCTGTAACCATTCCGAACACAGAAGTAAAACGCTTTATGGTCAATGATACTTGTACGATTTGTGCTGGGAAAGTAGATTGATGTCACCTTTGTTTCAGATAGGATGTTCTTTAATAGTTGTTGTCTAAAAGAAGAGACAAAGATTATGATTGTTTATGAAGAGTTTGACCCTGGCTCAGGATGAACGCTAGCGGAGGGCCTAACACATGCAAGTCGAACGATATTTTTGATGCTTGCATCAGAATGATAGTGGCAAACGGGCGAGTAACGCGTATCTAACCTACCTTTGAGTGGGGCAAAACTATGGAGACATAGCTAATTCCCCGTACGTTCTACAAAATGAAAATATGTAGAAGAAAGATTTATCGCTCAAAGAGGGGGGTGCGTCCTATCAGGTAGTTGGTGAGGTAATAGCTCACCAAGCCTATGACGGGTAGCCGGTCTGAGAGGATGTCCGGCCGCAATGGAACTGAGACACGGTCCATACTCCTACGGGAGGCAGCAGTGGGGAATCTTGCGCAATGGGCGAAAGCCTGACGCAGCCACTCCGCGTGAAGGATGAAGCCTTGTGGGGTGTAAACTTCTTTTCTGGGGGAAGACGAATGACGGTACCTCAGGAATAAGGGACGGCTAACTACGTGCCAGCAG
>CAZGIF010000012.1:0-16594 GCA_964526045.1 uncultured Candidatus Peribacteria bacterium
AAAATAAAAGATCGCCAAAAAATTGCCCTTGAAAAGAAAATAGAAAAAGAAAAAGAAAAGGTACAAAGAAAAATAAAAATACTATCAAACAAAGAACGAACAAAAGGCGAAAAAAAGGCAAGACTGTTGATTTGAAAAAAACAAACAAAGAAAACAAAAAACATAAGTGATAGTATAACTAAGAATAAAAATAAGGCTTATAAATATTTTCAGCTCTACATAAGACTACTACATGCAGACAAGGACGGGTACGTAACTCTTGCATGCAGTAATAAGCGCATTTTTTATACAAAATGTGATGCATGACATATATATAGCAAACAAAGATTTCCAAACATCGCTTTCATAGAAAAGAATTGTCGACCTATAAGCAAATGAACAAACAAGATGCAATGATCTAGCACAGGAGAACGACGTACGAATGTACTAACCGAAAAAGAAGACAAGGAACTTGAAAAATTCTCACAGGAAAACATAGACAGAACTGTTTATACAAAACAGTACTACAAAGATATTACAGAAAAATACAAAAAGCTTTGCGGTGATTTGAAAAAAACTATTGCAAAACAAAAATAAATAATTATAAGATGAGTAATACGATCAGGGTTGATGACTTTCCCCCGTATTCTGACGCTCATTATACGATAAGTATGGTGTATTCGCGATAAGTGTCTGTATAATGTCATATATATATATTTGTATAGTTTCTTATGTGAAACGTATTTTTCTATTATTCAAAAGAAATAGCAAAAATTTACTCTTATATATATATGACTTTATGCAGACAACTCTAACCGAAAGTATATTGTATATACTTATTGTATATAGAAAAATAATATATTATGTTAATAACAAACAACCTACGGTTGCACCTGAAAGGTGTTTATATATATTATAAGTATATAGTGTATATTTGTTAATTGATAACAAATAGTTAGTATAATATATACATGATATTATTTATATTTATATGTTCCCTATATATGTACAAAAAAACAGAAAAACAACTACAAGCAGAGTACAAAATAAAATACAAAGAGATATTCTTTGAGTATAAATAGAAAAAAACACATCAGATATTTAGTACTATATATTAACTATGACAAAAGTAGATATCGATAAGCGCATGAAAGGCAAAAGAAACACAAATTGATTTGATAAAAATCCTTGGAATAGAAACTGTTCTTGAAGACCCCGCAAAAGTGTGTCTCATGTTCTCAAAGAGATGGAAAAAAGAGGAATAAAGCCTGTATCACAAGACGAAATCAAAGATGTATATTTGTCTCTTGTGAATAATACAGAAGAAGAAATGAAAGATATATTGGAAGACAACCAGCAACCTATGCTAACAAAACTTGTAATTAAGGCTATGATGCAAGGAAAATGAATAGATGTCCTAGAGAAAATGTTTGATCGTGCAATAGGAAAAGCAGATCAAAAAATGAGTGTAGAACAAAGCGTCAAAGCATCTCAAATAACAGAAGAGCATATTTATGATGAAAAAAAATAAATGAAAAAAAACAAACCTAAAATATACAACAGGCGACGAAGATTAAACAATTTGTACAAAGTTATTGACAAGGATGCTAGATCTGTCGTTTTTAGAATGAATAAAGCACAAGAAAAATTGTATGATATTGAAAAAGAAAACAAAAGAATAATAGTATTGAAAGCAAGACAACTCGGTATGACGACATACAAATGTATCTCATGAATAGATCGTTGTCTTTTCTACTGAAATCAAAACATAATAATAACAGCGCACAAGCAGGAAAAACAAAAAGAAATATTTACGAAAGTAAAATATGCGTTTGATCAGATACCAGCTGAGATACTACTCAGTGATTGAACTGTACGACAGAAACCAATCCCAAAATACGATAGTGTCAACGAGTTGTATTTTCCTAAGAACAATAGTAGGATTAAGGTATCCTTAGACTCTAGATCATGAACTGCGACATCAATACACATAACAGAGTTAGCTTTCAGGTCTGATGCTAGATCTATGATGACCTGAACGCTTCCGTCTCTCCCTCAAGAAGCACCTATAACAATAGAAACAACGGCAAATTGAGTGTGAAATTATTTCTACGAATTACGAAAAAAATCAGAAGATACTTTGTCTTTTTATACATTTTTTTTACCTCGATATGAAGAGGAGGCGTATTTTTCAAAAAATAAACTTGAAGTGTTGCCTGAGCCAATAGCACATATAAACAATTTACAAATTTCTGAGGGACAAAAACAACGATACAAAGAACAATATGACTTATTGTGACGTGAAGTGTTTCAGGAATACCCTAGTTTTCCTGAAGAAGCATTCTTAGCTACATGAGATTGTGTTTTCGATGTGGCGAAATTGAAAGCTCTAGACGAGTTGAAGTATACAACACATTCAAGATACAAAAAGCTACGTATATACAAAAAATACTCATGACACTGTTATTTTTGAGTAGATACAGCCTGATGAAGTATTGAGTGAGACTATAGTACGATAAGTATTAGAAATGCAAACCTTGAGCTAATAGCAGCGTATTATTGACACATAGAACCTGACAATCTATGTGATGTTATAGATGTACTTGTCAAGATGTGATATAGGGGTACTATATGAATAGAGAGGAATAACACATGAATAGCAACAATATCGAATGCAAAAAAATATTCTCGATATCACATGTTATATAGAGAAAAAACAGTAGACAAAATAACAAACAAAAAAACAAAGAAGTATTGACGGGTTACGACAAGCAAGACAAGACCCCTTATGATTGCAGATTATGAAGAAGCCATAAGAAATGAAAAAATAATAGAGATGGACGAAAGGTTCAAAAAAGAATGTTTCACTTTTTATTACAACGAAAAAAACAGGCCTGAGGCTATATCTTGAAGTCATGACGATTGAATTATTGCAGATGCTATATGTGTACAGATGTTACAACAACCTAAATACATAGAATTAATGTAAAAACACTTGCAAAGTGATGACTTATATATACTATGAAATAGTAAATAACGGTTGATATTGTCTTTAAAAGGCTGGGTAGCAGGGGGAGACGATGCCCAGCCACCCCCTGTACTTTACAAAAAGTATAGGTTTTATGCTGAAAATTTCTACTTACAACAAGGATAGAGTACAGCTACAAGCTGACTTGAAAAGATACGAGACAAATGAATACTTGACATCTTCGAAAAATAGGAGTACAAAGTCAGATTATTCTTTGCAATTTTTTTATATAAAGAATAAGTTTTTTTATTGAGAGTCTGAACAAAAGGCTTCACTTTTGAATACTTGAAGCAATTTATTTTCGACAATATCTGATATATACGCTGATTATGTGTGACAACCTGTACGATGACAAGAAGCAAACATAGCGAATATGGTCAAAGATTATGTGTCTTTGTGATTTGCTGCTTTTTGTCTTGAAAGAATAAATCAAGAACTGCGCATTGTCTACGTCCCTGCAAAAGGTTATTTTCGTGAAAATTGAGTTGATAGAATAGCAAGGTTCTATGAATGAGAGGAGGGCATAAGTGATGATTATTATATATTGCTACAATCTTTTTATGACGGTTATATTGAAAACAAACTATACAAGACACTTACTTTTGATGTGCTCAACCTAGACGTAGAGGTGACTCTAGACGCAATAGCAGAAACAGCAAACCTACAACCTATAGTATATACAGGGATAGAGTGACAATCTTTGTTTGTAGTCAAAGAAGACGAGAGAGAACAAAACCCAGTATCAATTTTCCAAAAGATACAACATCTTGTGCTTGCAATAGATAGAAATATTGTCATGTTTAATACACAATTTTTGCAAAACACAGAAAGTTATACATTATTCAAAGGTGTTACATTGCCGTCAGCATTGTATGAACAATATGACAAAGGTATCAAAGTAGATATGTCAAAGCTATGACGCAACGTTATGTGAGAAGAAGACTCTAGTATAGAGTTTATCAATAATAAGAATCAGCTTATTGAAAAGGCTATGCAGTATGAAGAAGTGATGGTTAGACGTGTTGCAGGTGCTACGTCAATACCTCAAGAGTTCTTGTGACTTGAACAAAAAAACAGTGCAATATGAAAAGGGTCAAGATTGTTGTCACACTGATCATTTATAAAAAAAATAGAACATATAAGATCTATATTTGATAAGGTGTTTCGTGAAGTAGAAAAAATTATGATGAAAGAAAATGGAGATATGCAACAATATTACCGACCAGACGTGTTTGCAAAAACCGATCTTGACTTGCTAGAAGAAATTGAAAAGAAGTTGACTTTATGATTGTTGACAAAACAAAGGGCTATTATGTCACTTGAAGGTTTGAATGAAGATAGCGCATTAAAAATGATAAAATCAATCAAACAAGAAATGCAAACAAATGAGAACGTTTTTGTAAACAATATAGAAAATTAAACAATACAAGAAAACAGGCAATAAGCGACCTAAAAAAAGTAATTTATTTCAAAAAAAAAACATGGCTAGAGAAATGGACTATTCAGCACGAAGAGCAAAAAATCAAGAAGCGTATGCGAGATTAAAGATTGTTGCATCTAGGAACTTAAATAACTTTGCGTTTGTTAATATTGTTGTGTATATGCTATTTATGGTTTTATGTGTATTGAGATTGTTTGGGCTTATCTAAGCAATTGATTGTACGCATAGCGTGCGGTTCGTGGGGTTCGTGTCCCACAGTAAAATATTTATCACCGTAAAAATTGCACATATGAAAGAACAAACAAACGTACAAGATGAAAACATTGAAAACAAAGAAAACATCGACATTGAACAAAAAGATGGACAAACTTCGCAAGATGAAACCTCAGAAGATCAATGATCTGATACACTAGACAATTTGAAAAAAGCACTTGCAAAACAAAGAGCAGAACTCAAGAAGTACAAAGGTATTGATCCTGATGAGTATAAAAACCTTGTCAAAGAAAAACAAAGT
Source organism: uncultured Candidatus Peribacteria bacterium (assembly GCA_964526045.1). Classification (GTDB taxonomy): domain Bacteria; phylum Patescibacteriota; class Gracilibacteria; order Absconditabacterales; family Absconditicoccaceae; genus CAZGIF01. Next base: position 4,963 of record CAZGIF010000012.1, read on the forward strand.
CTAGAAGAAAAAGAAAAGCTCAAAAAGTGAAAGTACGAAGAGATTATCAATGATTACAAATCAAAGCTAGAAGAAACAGAAAAGTACAAAAGTTTTTATGAAGCTAATGTACAAAGAGAAGAGTGAAAACTTGAATGATTATTGCAAAATGTTCCTCAAGAAAAAAAGTGGTTCGTTGAAAAAATAATCTGAAAAGCTGAAAACGTATTCGAAAAAGTTGAGTTGTTAAATGAGTTGATACCGACCTTCCAAAAACAAGACTTTATCGCAAACCCTTGATCAGAGGGGAGACAAAAAACAAAAATGTCTTTATTGTCAATATCTGATTTTCAGTCTCTATCACGTAGTGACAAAGAATCATATATGGAATCCAGCAAAAAAGAACACTGAGAAGTGAAATTTATTTAATTTATTTTTTTTTAAAAAATGGCAAACACACTAGACCCATTAAAAGCAGAAGCACGAAGTGCTGTACTACAAGAAGTATTGTACGAAAAATTTGTATGAAAAATGATTGCAAATACAAAATTTGAAGGTCTTTTCAGTTGAAATGACACTGTACATTTCCCTAGATTAGCACCTATTGTCTCACAAAACCTTGCTACATCTTATGCAAACGTTACTGTTCAAGATCTTGTAACAACAGATGAAACATTTACTTTAGACACAAGAAAACATTTCGCTTTCAGCATCTCTAATGAGGATATGATTGAAATGGCAATTGATCCAGAAAGTCAAGCTATACAAGATTGAGCACAGGCTTTCGCAAAAGATTATGACACGGCAATCATGGCAGAGTTTGCCAATGCGTCTTATACTGTTGATGATTGAGATATGGAAACAGCTACAAACGGTTGATCTTGAAACCCAATCATTTTGTCAAAAACAAATATATATGATATGTTGACAGCAGTTTCACAAGCTATGAACTTGAATAACATGCCTATGGACAATAGATTTGTTGTTGTTTCTCCATCAGAAGAGAGGTTTTTGCAAAAATCTGAGTTTTTCATAAAAGCAACAGAAACTTGAGATAGAAGAGTAGAGACATGAGTAATAGGAAGAGCGTTAGGTATGACAATCGTTTTGTCAAACAATATCAATGTTACAACTGGTATACAAGACGTAAGAAATTTGATTGCATGAGCTGGAAAGCCTGTCTCATTTGCAGCAAATATCAAACCAAACGTAGAATTCACTCCGTCGCAGTATAGAGAGAGTTTCACTTCACTTGTAAAAGCACAAACAAAGTTTTGAGTGAAAACATTTACTGAGGGCGCAAATAAAATGATACACATACCGGTTGTTGCATAAATTTTAAATTTTACTATAAAAAATGGTTAAAATTATAAACAGAGCTTGACAAATTAAAAACGTAAACGAAGATATATCAAAAAAAATGATAGACAAAAAAGAAGCTACGTTGTATAAAGAAGAGAAGAAAACAAAAGAAGAAAAGAAAACAAAATAATTATTTTATTGCAAAAAAAACTATGGGTAAAATCAATATCGTAAGGATTATGACAGACAAATTGTTTGTACATTGATACACAGTACATAGCATAGTTTTAGAATAAATAATTAAAAAAATGGCAAATCTACTCAGCAATATAGTATATGTAAGTCTAGAAGACTTGAGAGACACAACTTCAATAGTAGGTTTAAAAAACCTTACTGATGATCTTTTATGAAAAACAATCACAACGGCACAATATATCATAGATGATTATCTATGATATTATGGTTGTAAGTTTGTTGCTACTCAAGATTTTATTTTTCCTATTGATGTTGACTGAGTAGAGACATTGCCTACTGACATACAGATAGCAACGGTGCTTGTTTGTGAACAGATATACTTGAAGTGATATGATAGATATGAATGATCATACGAGATCAAAGAAGAAAAGAGTTGACCTGATAGTGTTGTTTTTTGAATGAAAAGATCAGACTTCATATCAAACAAAGCAAAATCAATAATAATCAAATATAAAAATAGTTTTTTTAAAGAAGTGATCTAATGTACTACGACAATATCAAAGTATACGACTTGCAATACGAGGGACTTTATCAAAAAACAAATAAGGTAAAGATTTTTGATTGATCATGCAATGCATACGAGGGGAATGAAAACAATATGAAACCTAGTGATCTTGCTATGTCAACTTATGTAGAAAAAATGGAGGTTGTTATCCCTGGTACAATATCTTGTATAAAAACTTGAATGTTTTGTACAATTGTTAATCCTTTGTGAAAAGATTGTTGAGAGTTTGAAGTAATAAAAGTCAAAGTGAATCAGTCAGTTTCCTGACGTGTAAACAACACAAAGCTTCTTATATATTCAGTGTGAACAGATGCAGAATAAATCAGTATTGAACTACTCAAAAAAACTCTTAAATATATCACAAAAACAAAGAGAAGCTGTTGTTATAGGTATAGACAAAGCACTTGATATCAGAAAACAATATGCTGAAAGTATAAGCCCTATAGACACATGAGAATATATATCATCTCACTATTTTGTAAAAACTATTGATACATGAAAGCAAATATCATGATCAAATGTAAATGATGCAAGTGATGCAGTTATAGTAGAGTTTTGAGCATGACTCACAACAAATCGGCATCGTGCAGACAACCTAAATCAGCCTTACCCTCAAAGAGAAGTTATATATAGGTGAGAGTGAGCAAATGTATATACAAGAACAGCATCAGACACAGCAGAACAAGTATCTTTAATTGTTATAAAAGAACTATGAACAGTCAAATAAGAGCAAAGTATTTTTGAGAGCTTTTGTATAAAAATAGCACAATTACAAATCTTTGTGAAGTATTTGCTGTCATACCTAAGTTAGAACCAAAATGATCATATATATACTTTGCAATTGTATCTGATAGGGTATCTTCATACAACAGCAAGTGACCATCAAGTAGAGAAGCTATTGCCCAAATGACAATTGTTGCACCTGTAGAGATAGACAACTTCAGAACAGAAGAAGACTATGTATACGATATACTTGAAGCTGTCAACAATGTACTTGTTCCTAGAAATAACTTGTCTTATATATTCGAACTTCCTTGAGAAAATTATATTGATATGATCATGTTATGAAGTGAAACTCCTATATTATACAACACAAAAAAAAGAGCCGTAAAAAAACAAAACTATTTAATCAAATATAAAGCATAATGAAAGCAATATTCAGAACAAACGTAAGTTATCATTGAGTGACATATTTTGCAGAAAAAGAGTATGATATACATCCTGGTGTGTATAGTGCTTTGTCTGTACATATTTTAAATAATGAAACAAAAGAAAAAAACACAGAAAAGAAAACACCTTGCAAAGATTGCAAAGGAAAAAAGAAAAAATGTAAAGACTGCTAATATTTTATATAAAAAAACAAAAAAATGACACTACAAAACTTATGACCAAGCAAGATGATATACTCTTCTTGACAAGGAACATTGCAAAGAGTCAATAACTTCGATTTTTTAGATCAATCAATGCTGATACCTACAAACACAAATCTAAACACAATAGACACTCTTTTTCAATCACAAACACGATCAGATTTCTGAGATTTTGATACATTTGTTGCCTCTTCTACGAGAGAAAATGAACAGACATACAGATCCCAAAAATGTTGAGTGTGAGTATACGCAAGAACGTTTGACGAACGTGCAACATTTGTTTTCAACCTACAAGACTACAACGACTATAGCACAATCACATCTGTTCTAGGCTCTAACGAACAATCAATCGCAGGTACATCTGTCAATGTTGAAAATACTTCGCAAGAAAATCTAGGTATCAACGCTGCACAATGATCAATAGTTGTACTTGACAATAAGAGTTGAGACTGATCAGTAGTTACATCAGTTACAATCAATCTTTGAGGTACAGTTAGTTGAGGTACAGTTAGTTGAGGTACAGCACTAATAGCTTGAACTGACTATACAGTTAGTGTAGATGCAGACGGCTCTAAAACAGGAAAAGTATGATATTCATATATTACATTTCTTGTTGCACAAACAGGGCAACTGTCAGCACAGTACACATACACACCTAGTGCTAGTAAATTTCTTGCAAACTCACTCAATACAAAATCTCTAGACTTCATGACTTTGAGAATATTGACTTGTGTGAAACAATGATATAACCTTGCATGACAAGCTGACCCGACAAAAGCTATCTACGATGAAATTACACTACATAAGTGTTCTATCACGTCTGAATACTCTACACCTTTGTACTGAACTTCAGACACATTTGCATGAGTTTCTTTGACTTTCGCAGGAGAAGAGGGAGGGTTGCTTTTCAAAAAACAATATCAAGTTACTATATAAACAAAGGGGCTTTGCTCCTTTTTCTACTCTTTGACACAATCTATGCTCAAGAAAATAACACCTTTAGTTTTCAAAACAAAATATTGATTTGCAAAAGTTGAATTGCAACAAGCAACAGCAAGAGAGAGTTTTGAATTTATCGAAAACATCAAAAATTGAGATAAGGATTATTTGCTATCTTATGTATACGATATTTTGCAAGGTGCAAATTATACATGAAAAAAAGAAAAAATAAAAAAAGACCTTATTGAAAACATAGATCAAACGATAGAAAAAGTAGCACAGATACAACACAAAAGACATACAAGTATATATAAGTGGGTAGACTTTGACAAGGTTTTTGACAATAAAGATATAAATAGATCAAAAAAGTGATTACCTCCAGAAGTCAACAATATATACATAGCAAAAGAACTGTGAGTAAGTGTTATTGATCTACACGACAAAGTAACGCTAGAAGAGTTGTGAATATATGAAGATGCTTTGTTATACAGCAATTTAGAAAAAACAGAAGAGGGTAGAAGGGTCAACACTCATGTACGGCATAACAGAACAACACAAGAAGAAAAAGAAAGGAAAATAAAAGAATTGAAAAAAAACAAGGATACTTTCAAAAAAGCAAAAGATACGTGAAATTATATATCTACTTTATCAGCGAGCATATAAAAATGGTCATAAAAACTGAACCTATTGTAAGTGAAATTAAATATAATGTTGACACAAGTTGACTAAAGATAGCAACTGATAACGTCCAAAAATATGCTCATGATACAAATGTTTTGCTTTCACAAGAAAAAGTAATTGACCTAAATTTGAATATATTGAAATATGAAGATAAGGTCAAAGAAGCTAAAGAGTTATTGAAAAGGTCAAACCTTGACAAAGATGTAGAAAAACAAATAAGAATAGATCTTAGAGGATATACAGAAAACCTTACAGAGGCAAAAAGGAGACTAAAGAACTATACAAATACATGAGACGAGACACTTTCTAGACTACAATCCAAATTCAACGATATAAACAAAACAATAAATAAACAATGATGATTTCTCTGAAAACTTAAAGATTGATTAAAGTCAGCATGAGCAGCATTTCTTACATTTTTCGCAGTAGATAGAGTTGTGGAATTTGGTAGAAATTTGTTCAATGTTACTTCACAGATAGAGAGTGTAAGGACTGCATTTTTGCAACTTATTTGAGATCAAGACAAAGCAAATAAATTATTCAACGAGATTGATGCATTCGCAGCTAGATCTCCTTTTAATAGGTTATTAATACAAAAATCAGCACAAAGATTACTTTGATTCAATTTCACAGCAGAACAAACAATAGAAGTTTTGAAATGAGTATGAGATTGAGTTTCAGCAATATGATGAAATCAAGAAGTATTTGATTGAGTTGTGCTTGCGCTTTGACAAATACAAGCAAAAGGAAAGGTATCAGCAGAAGAACTATTGCAATTAGCAGAAAGGGGGTTACCTGTATTTGATATTTTGAGGCAAAAACTAGGCCTAACGCAAAAAGAAGTGAGCAATATATGAAATGCCTGAATAACTGCGGCTGAGGGAATAAATGCGATTGTAGAGGGGCTTAATGAGAGATTTTGATGAGCTCTCGAAAAACAAACACAAACACTTAGGGGTAGGCTCTCCAATATTGTTGACCTTTCCCAAATAAGGCTTTGACAACTATGAGAAGCTTTATCTTGAAATTTCAGTGATGTTTTGTGAAAAATAAGTGAATTACTACAGACGGTATCACAAGAAGACGTTGTGTCTTTTTGACAAACTGTCTCTGTTATTTTTTGAACAGTTTTTCAAACAATAATCTCTTCAGTTGAGACAACTTTTGACGTTATACAAACAGCAGTAAGGTGACTGCAAGACCTATTTTCTTTTGTTGCAAACTGATTTTCAGTATCACAACAACAAATAGAAAATGCAAGAAAAAGCTGACTCAATCTTTTCGAAACGTTTGCTATTTGAATAAAAACAGTTTGAAAAACGTTTAATTTGCTTCTTTCTGTTGTTTCTGATGTTGCAACAAATTTTCCTGATATATTTGTTATTGTTGCGTGAAATATAGCAAAAATATTTGACAATTTGTCGCAAAATATAGTAGCATCTCTTGTATGATGACTTGATGCTATAATAGCAAAAGCTTCAAACATATCAAAAGATCTATGACTTTGAGGGCTGAACATTTGACCTTTGTGATGACCTTGATTTGTTTCTCTGACTGATTGAGTTCAGGATTTATGAGATAAATTCAAAAACACATGAAAAGTAGCAAGTACTTTTTTTTCTGAAATAAACAATGAAATAAATAAATTAAAAAGTAATACTAGTTCTGTATCTAATATATGATGACTATGAGGTGCACCTTTTGTGATGCCTGAACTGGCACAACCCTCATCTTGAGGTAGATCATGAAAATCAGATGTACGCAAAATAGAAAACATAGAAAAAGAAATATCTAAACGTAGAGAAGAGTTTAAAAAAGAGAGAGAAAAAAAAGAAGAGGACAGACTGAAAAATAGTACAGATAGATTTGAAAAAGCTTGAAAAAAAATAAAAGATGTAATTGAAGATCAAAAAAAAGAATTAGAAACATTTAACGACGAGATTTTAAAAACAAAAGACACAATATCTGATCTAGAAGGGGCACTAGATAAGTTGAATGCAAACACACAACAAGATCTAGCTTCTAGGTTTGTAGAGGTGCAAGAAACAATAAATGATCTATTGTCTTCTTGAGAAATATGAAATGAAAAACAAATATCAGACCTACAAAAAGAGCTCCAATTATTGACAGACAATACAACAGAAGAGGAGAGAAAAGAGGCAATTAGAAGAGGCTGATTGTCAGTTACTGAGTCTATACTTGAAAAAAGAGACATAGAGCGTCAAAAAATACAAGAACAAATAGATGCAGAAAAAGAAAAGCTACAATTACAAGAACAAGCAAGAGACTTGCAACAACAACAAATAGAAAAAATATATAAGACAGAAATAGATTTACAAAAACAAGCTACAAAATCATTGTGAGAGGAATTAGCAAAAAGATTGCAACTTATAGACAACTATGGTAGCAAAGTGAACGCATCTTTGCTTTGACAAACAAGCACAAGTACGCAAGGTACACAAGCAAACACAAACACAGTCAATGTCTGAGATATTATTGTTAATTGAGCATGAGACCCTGACGCCGTAGCTAACAAGATTTTTGAAAAAATAAATAGAGCAAGTAAAAGTGCAGGTAGAAACAACATTTTATAAAACAAAACAAAAAATGGTAACAATAGCATGAAGTACGATAGCATCAAACCCTGTATCATGAGAGGTAGAAAACAACATAGACTGATTTGCTGTTGTTTTTGGCAATACAGTTATTGCAGATTGTGAAAATACATTCATCACAATAGACAATAATCTTATAGATATGTGAAACTTCGACTTTGACTTCTTTTTGTCTCCTACTACAGACGGGTGATGAGTATATAGGCACAATGCAACAACAAGAACAATCAACCTTGTACTGCATTTTTTGTATGATACAAAGCAACAGTTTGAAAAAAAAGTAGATCATATCAAAGAGAAAATAACAACAACACAAGGACGGCTTGAGTTCAACTACAACGAAAAAAGACGTAGAATAAAAGCAAGTATAACTAACTTTTCAGAAAGGCAAGAAACAAAAAACCAAAACAACGCTTGATTGTTTGATGTATCTTTATCTTGCATATGAGATATGCAAGATAAATATACAACATCACAAACAATATATCAAGTAACATGAAACACACAAATAACCGCTTATAATAATTGAACAAAACTAGTATACCCAAATATTTTGATAACATTTGGTGTAGGTACAAACTGTACACAATTCACTATAAAACATTGAGAGTATTCGTTTATAGTAACTTGAAGTTTTTTATCTTGAGATACTGTTGTTTTGTATTGAGAAAATGAAAACAAAACACTTGAGTTTGACGCATTCAAAAATTGAGTCAAACAAACAAGTTCTTGACTCTATCCAACAATATGAAAATGATGAGAAAACTTTGTTTTTGAGTTTGTTTGATCTGTTGTTGACACAAAAATATCTTTATTTTATAAACAAAAATATTGCTAATGATACGTAGACAGATTGTTTTTTATGATGTGAATTGAGTAGAAAAAGACAGATATGAAGATAATAGAATAGTGACAGACATTTCTTTCTCAGCAAGCATAAACAATTGACCGTCAGATTTCGATCTTGATCTTTTCACAAGTGAATTTGATATAAAACAAGGGTATCTTGTGAAGTATTTTTTGTTTGATAATTTCAAAAAAAGCTGACGTCTTGTATACTTCTGATTCGTTGACAATGTGACACAATCAAGAGAATATAGCAAAGATAAGAAAACAGAAAAAGTAATAGTAACGATCTTACATATAAAAAACAAACTAGACAAAATAGTGTTTCGTTCGTCAAGCAATTCTTTCATACCTACAGGTGAAGTAGACAGCGAAAGTTATCAATTTATGTTTGAAACAATAATTGATGCCTTCAATGCGAAGTTGCCTTGACTATTGTCTACATGAGTATTGTATTGACCTGCAACTGATAGGATTGATTTTTGAAACACAAATTGTTTTCAAGCATTAAATAAAGTTATAAACAACACACTATACACACGAGATATAAACGGTGCATGACAAATAAGACTAGTGAAAACACTGTCAAGTCAAGATACTATTGACACTTGATTGCTAATTGAGACGGATGATTGATTATTGCAACACCCATTTTGATTTTCTGTCCGAGATGTAAAAGAGTGAAGCGAAGCTATAAGAATAGACAATACTTGACGCTCTAATTATGACAGTGTCAATATGGTATATGTGAAGCGAATATGGATAGAAGTAATTGTAACTCCTGAATGAAACATAGAAAATAAAATACCTCAAGTTGAAATAGTAGAAGACATAACAAGTATATCACAAAATTGATTGTCAGAAGCTGTATTGGATTTGTCATCAAACATAAATTTTTTTGATTTCACGGCATGACAATGACTAGCGATACAAAGGTGACAAGAATACATAGACAAGACAAAAAATAGTTGATCTATTGTCAACATAACGTTGACAAACATATATGACTTTTGGAGATTAAGACCGTGAGACATTTTGAGAATAAAAAACACACAAAACACGTATAATAACCTTGTTATTTTCAAAATAATATATAAAAAGAATATAGCAGAAATACAATGTAATAATATTGTCAGTGTGTCTAATACTGTCAACTGACAATAGTAAATATTTATACAAAAAAACAAAATGCCTTATACAAGAATATATGCAGAAAATGACGCATTTGGACGGATAGAAACAGAATTATTATCTTCCCCTTCTGATGTAACAATACAACTACAATCATGACAATGAGAGAGATTTTGACCTTCTGCACAAGTGCCTTTCAACATTGTTGTATACACAATCAACGAGTTAGGTGCAAGAGACTTAAGAGAAATGATGGTAGTTACAGCAAGATCGTGAGATACATTGACTGTAACAAGAGCGAGTGAGAGTATTCCTCAATCTTTTTGATCAAACACACAAACACAAAATAGGTTGAATTTTCCTGCATGATCTTATGTTGAGCTTGTCAATTCAGCAGCAGAAATACAAGAAATAAGTAGACAAATAGCAGTAGACGACAATACAACAGATGTTGTACATAAGACATGAGAAGAAATAATAACATGAAACAAAACTTTTCATTGAAACAACGTATTCAATGCTGACGACTTCCAATGATACGATGAAGACGTTTCTTTGAAGTTATCTTTTACAGACAACTCTTTTGCAACAAAATTGTGGACAAATAATCAAATAGCAACGGCATGAGCACCTTATTTATTCGGCGATGGTAGTGATGGAGATTTATTTATTGTTTCTTGAACTTTTTCGATAAACAATGCACAAATATACAATTTTAATTCTGTTACTATAGAAGCTTGAGCTACTATAAATAGTAGTAATTCTGTAATATCTCCATTTGTTGGTACAACACCATTTATACCATTCAATTCTTGTTTTTACATAAAATGTAGATGAAATTTCACAAATAATTGAACAGTAGATTTCTCTTGAATTGTTGCCTGACCAGGTGGTACTGCTGTAACAAGTTTGATACTTTGATACAACGAAATACCTATGGAATCAGTTTGATGATCAAATTGAAATTCTTGAACTTGATGACGATGATGAGACCCAGGTTGGGGATTAGCTCTTTGATGAGAATGAAATTCTTCTTGATTTTGAGGTTGAGGTTGATGAGGTTGAGCACCGTTGAGAGTATGATGAAATGGATGATCTTGACTTGATATTCCTTGATTATGATGAGCTTCGTCTTTTACTTCGTGAAATCCAGGTTGAACAAGTGCGTGATGAGGTTGAGCATCAGACTGATGATTATCTTGAAAATGATGAGATGCGTACAGCCAAAACGGTTGACATTGAACAACACCAGAAAACTCTTGATGAGGTTGATGATGAGGTTGAGAGCCGAGGTCTTGAGCATGATTATTATTGTTTGCACCAATTCTAATCTGAAATTGAGTAATAAACCTAAATTGAATACAAGGTACAAATGGGTGAGACTGATGAAATGCATTTTGATCTCAAGCGTGATCTTGAGGTTGAGGTTGATGAGGTTGAGGTTGAGGTTGATGATGACTTTTGATATATACAGCAATAAATACAACCATACCTTATACAGTGACACAAACTTGATGATCTTGAGGTTTGTGAGGTTTGAAGTGAGTTAATACGTCTTGACCTACACCACCAATCAATGGTAACAACTGAACAGCATGATCTGTTTGAACAACAAACATAATAAATATATATAAAGACACAATTTAACAATAAAAATATAAAAAATGAAATACGTATACATAAAAAATGATAAAATAGTTTGAATATCTAGCGAAAAAATAAAATTAGCTTGAGCAAAAGAAATTTGAACAAACATTGAATGAAAAATAGTTTTTCAGGATTGAAAAATTGTTGCAGAAACCGAAACAAAAGAACACAAAGCAAAAGAACTTGCAAAAGAGGATGTTGCAGAAATGGAAACTTCTAAATATTCTGAAGAAGTTATACAAGAAATAATAGATCTAAAAAAACAAAAAATACTACTTGAAGAAAAGGTTGCAGTAATAAATTCTATAATAATAGAAATTGAGAAAAAAATAAATAAAATTATTAAATAATTTTTATTAAAA
>CAZGIF010000013.1:0-11122 GCA_964526045.1 uncultured Candidatus Peribacteria bacterium
TCATTTTACAAGTTTTCTATCTACAATAGTAGAAATCTTTTATGCGTTCTAGACATACTTGCGTATCATGCTTCGTTCTCGTAATCTACAATAGTAGAAATCTTTTATGCGTTCTAGACAGCATCGACAACGAATTACGACAGTTCTTATCTACAATAGTAGAAATCTTTTATGCGTTCTAGACTTGATAAGAGTTTGACTGATTGATGTTATGTATCTACAATAGTAGAAATCTTTTATGCGTTCTAGACTATGCAACATTATGAAGTTGTACACATATCTACAATAGTAGAAATCTTTTATGCGTTCTAGACCATCACTGAATAAAAAATGATATATAGTAAATCTACAATAGTAGAAATCTTTTATGCGTTCTAGACTGAACAAAAAAAGTGAGAAAGTATGTCATGAATCTACAATAGTAGAAATCTTTTATGCGTTCTAGACTACATATACAAAATGAAAATAACACAGATCTACAATAGTAGAAATCTTTTATGCGTTCTAGACTAATGAGTACAATAATGTTAATGATTAGGATCTACAATAGTAGAAATCTTTTATGCGTTCTAGACTTGCATACATATATGTCTAAGTCAAAATCTACAATAGTAGAAATCTTTTATGCGTTCTAGACAAAATACAGAGATACTACCCGTTATAATCTACAATAGTAGAAATCTTTTATGCGTTCTAGACTATCAATACGTCGTCAATTTATTCAATTAATCTACAATAGTAGAAATCTTTTATGCGTTCTAGACTTCAAAAAATAACAGAGACAGTTTGTATCTACAATAGTAGAAATCTTTTATGCGTTCTAGACTTTAGATAGTTTCATTTGTATCTTTGATAATCTACAATAGTAGAAATCTTTTATGCGTTCTAGACAATTGACAAGCTCAACATAAGATCATGCGATCTACAATAGTAGAAATCTTTTATGCGTTCTAGACTTTAAAAAATGGCAAACGCACTAGACCCCTATCTACAATAGTAGAAATCTTTTATGCGTTCTAGACCAACAGATGTTGTACATAAGACATGAGCAATCTACAATAGTAGAAATCTTTTATGCGTTCTAGACATATCAAGAATATTGCATAAGTCATCTCAATCTACAATAGTAGAAATCTTTTATGCGTTCTAGACTTGAATGAAAAATAGTTTTTCAAGATTATCTACAATAGTAGAAATCTTTTATGCGTTCTAGACTTCTGTGTTTTTTTCTTTTGTTTCATTAGTATCTACAATAGTAGAAATCTTTTATGCGTTCTAGACCCTAACGCAAAAAGAAGTGAGCAATATATATCTACAATAGTAGAAATCTTTTATGCGTTCTAGACCTCTATTTCAATAAGTTCTTGCGTCGCAATCTACAATAGTAGAAATCTTTTATGCGTTCTAGACGATAAAATACAAAGAAGAAAAAAAACTTGATCTACAATAGTAGAAATCTTTTATGCGTTCTAGACCCTCATCAACCTCAAGATCACGCTTGAGATATCTACAATAGTAGAAATCTTTTATGCGTTCTAGACAATTTCCTATATCGATAAGCAACGACCCGATCTACAATAGTAGAAATCTTTTATGCGTTCTAGACACCTTAATCCTACTATTGTTGTTAGATCTACAATAGTAGAAATCTTTTATGCGTTCTAGACCAGCATGATCTGTTTGAACAACAAACATAAATCTACAATAGTAGAAATCTTTTATGCGTTCTAGACCCCGTGATGTTAGATTTTATGAGGGTTTTGATCGACATAACGCGTACGTCATATCTTTCAAAACCCGCTTGTGACCTATACCGCCAAATATTAAGACTATAGGTTTGTAACTTGTAAGAACACACAATAGATTTTCACTACCTATTAACTATCAATGACCGTATTTTATAGCAACATACTATACAAAATAATTGTTTTTGCAACAGCTAGTGTATTTACACCATCACCAAATCAGACTCTTCTTGGACAGGTCGACCATATCTTAGCACCTTTGCATCACATGTTTTGCAAACTGGAAAGATAAGAACACTATCTGTCATTACAAATTTTTTGGAAAAGACATTCTCAATTTCACAAACAATCAGCCTCAAAATTCTTTCACTATTTGAGATTTCAAAAACAGACATCTGCAATCTCCTCCCAAATTTTTCCAGAAACTTAGAAAATTTTGTTCTTGTTTTATCATCACTTATATCATAAGTTACAATCAGCATTCTATTATATTGTTTTTATATGAATAAAGCGGAAGTGTCTTTTTTTGTGTCAAAACAACTCTATATAGCTCTCTTACGTATTCGTACATTACTGCTTTATGTCTCAATATTTCTTTGAGAAAAACTTCCGAATATTTTATGTACTTTCACTTTTTGAGTACATATGCATTTTGTTCTTGGAAAAAGTCTGAGTAGCTAAAGACTTTTAGATTTATGTTTTTGCGTATGCAGAGATCTATAATACACCTTCGTGGTTCTATCACATCACACAAAAGAGATTTGCGTTCATAAAACAGCGTATGGAAAAATCACTTATATATATCAAACCCATACATTGACAAAAGACTTTCAAAGAATCCATACAAAAATCAGTATCACATATCCAAAAGAAAATTGAGCATATCTTCCTTGGTCCTTGGAGCTCTACGATGTCGTCATACTTGTCAAAACATCAGAGAAAAATAATGTTTTGCAGCGCCTCACTCAACTCAACGAATAGCATCTGGCATAGTATAAAGCATACAAGATTGTATGTTTTCTTTGATACGCAACAATAATTGTTTTTCTTTGGGTCAAAAAGTTCTTATGTTTGACAAAGCATCGTACTGATTTTGAATTTTATTTTGGATAAGTTGTTTGGACAAATTAATAGCTGACTCATCGTCAAGTGCATATTGATTTGCTCTAAGTAAGTAGTTTCATTGTAAGTTATTTCCCAACATCACTATTGGACGCAAACTTTTACTCACAAGATAAACAATCACACCAAACTCAGACAGTTTTCTAAATACTTGAGTAGTAATTGTACAATCTCATACAACAAATAAACAAAACATCTTGGAAAGTGATACTTTGGAAAGTGTCTCATTATGCTCTTTTATTTGCAATGTACTATTGAGAATTTTTAGAGTCTTGATTTGTTCTGCACCTATAAAAATGATTTGTTTTTGGAGAAAATCTGGACGACTCAACATATTATTGATTGGTGAGCAAATAAAAATCACATACATGTTTATAAATACAAGATGCACATTTGTGTGGGTTTTGAGAAAAGTTTTTTAGTGGTTGGGTTTTCAGAAGAAAGTCTTTGTATGAATTGATCGTTCTGTTAAATAGTGGTATATTTTTTTGAATATCGATTTCAAAACTCTGATTTGTACTATACGAATGTAATTTGAGGTGTTCTACTTTATATCACATTTCTTCAAGGCAGATATATTGTGCTACAAGTTGAAAAACATATCAATCATAAATTTTTTTTATTTTATGCTTACGTTCTCGTAAAGTTCTTTTTGTCATATCAAAAACATCTATTTTACCAATCAGATTGTACTTTTGGGAATAAACGGTCAATCATTGTAAAACAGTACGTCTTGTTGAATATGTTGTATCATCTATAGTTTTGTGCGAGTGAAGTCACTGTTCTTGAGCTACTTCATGGTACACAGTAGCATCTAAGTTACCATATAGTCAATGAAAATAAATACTTCTGGGACAAAAAACAAAATCATTGAGCGTTGATATACGAATAGCCTGATCCATATTCTTTATCAAAATAAAAAAAGACTAACCATACATCAAGTATAGTCAGACTACTTATTTTTGACAAATTTTGTACGTACTACTCTCTTGTATCATTCCACCCCAACAAAATATCTGCTAATCGTCATTGTGTGATAGAAAGATGCGATGCATTCTTAACAACAGTTGTTGTTTTTCACAACAATACCTGCGGTGATTCATGTTTGATTCATACCTCTTGTGCAATTTGCAAAGAAAGAGGACGTTCGTTGATAACATCAACTCGAAAAATATCCAATCAGTCTACGTCATTTGATGCAAAAAACGTTTCGAATTCTTCTCGAGCTTTGCGAGACAATGAACACGTAGGAGATTTTTTGAACAACAACCACTTGTTAGACTCATACATTGATGTTATGTCTTCTTCTGATACGATTTTTTTGATATTCATGGAATAGTATGAAAAAAAATAAAGTCTTATAGCACATTCTAACTTATCTCACCTGCACAACTAGACCTCCCGCCCTATTTTAGGGAGGGATTCAGGGTGGGTAACGTATTACCTACTCTTTTACCATCTCCAAAAAATCTTCCAGACTCATTTCACGTTGTTCTTTGGTTGCGTAATCTCTGACGTTGACGGATGAGTTATTTTCTTCTTGTTCTCACAAAATAAACATATATGGGATTTTAGATTTTTCGGCATTTCTGACTTTCTTGGCAAAAGAATCCGTTCCATCGTCAAGTGAGACTCTCACATCGTCAGATTTCAATTTTTGGTATAATTTGTCTGCGTATGGTACAAATTTTTCTGCTACGGGGATAATTCTGATTTGTTGAGGTGCTAATCGATACGGGAAAGCTCCTGCGAAATGTTCAATCATCACTCACATAAAACGCTCAAAAGATCAACTGATTGCTCTGTGAATCACGACTGGACGTTCTTTGTCTCCGTTTTCGTTGACAAAATGAAGGTCAAATCTTTCTGGTAAGTTAAAATCTACTTGAATAGTTGCAAGTTGTCGTTCACGTTTGAGCGAGTCTTTGAACATAAAATCAAGTTTTGGTCCGTAGAATGCAGCCTCTCACGTTACAACTTTATAGTTGAGATTGTTTGTTTTTGCAGATTCTTCCAATGCGCTTTCTGCTTTGTTTCGTGCGTCATCTTCACCGAGGTATAATGATTTGTCATCTCATCTGACAGACAAACTCACTCGGTAATCATCCATCATACCAAGTCTAGAATAAAACGTTCTAATTATCTCAACGATTGTTCCAACTTCTTCTTGTAATTGTGACACACGACAAAACAAATGACCATCATCTTGTGTGATAGCCCTGACTCTCGTCAGTCAACTTAGTTGTCATTTTTTCTCATCTCTATACACAGTTGCTGGTTCAAAATATCTCACTGGCATATCACGATACGAAAATTGATTGTCTGCAAAAATCTGCATATGATGAGGACAATTCATAGGTTTCATACAAAAATGCTCATCTTTTCATTGTACTTTAAACAACTCATCACCAAATTTGTCTCGGTGACCAGATGTTTGATACAATTCTTGTTTGGCAATATGTGGTGTTCGTACTCTTTGGTATCATTTGTGTTTGTGCAAACTTCGAAGATAATTTTCTACTTCTTGTCTAATAATCATACCATTTGGTTGCAAAAGAGGCAGACCTGACCCAACAAGTGGCGAAATTGTGAAGAGTTTGAGTTGTTCTCCCAATACCCTATGGTCACGTTTTTTTGCTTCCTCCAAAAAGTGCATATACTCTTTGAGATCGTCTTTGTTGTCAAAGGCCGTTCCATAAATTCTTGTTAGCATTTTGTTTTTTTCGTTTCATCTTCGGTATGCTCACGCAAATTTGAGAAGTTTGAACGCTTTGATATCAGATGTCTTGGGTACATGGGGTCACTTACACACATCAACAAACTGATCTCCTGTGTGATACAGACTTATTGTTCAGTCAGTTCAATACTCTTTTATCCATTCGAGTTTGTATGGATTATGAGCAAACATTTCTTGTGCCTTTTCGACAGAAACTGTCTCTTGTACCATATCATATTTTTTTTTGATAATCTGTCGCATACGTTTTTCTATATCTTTGAAATCCTTTTCTGACAACGAAAAATCCTCTGGTGTATCAAAATCAAAGTAAAATCAATCATCAGTCGCTGGTCCCATTGCAGGGATAATTTTATCAACACCATAAAGCTCTTGCATTGCCTGTGTCAACACATGCTCACAAGTATGACGTAAGTTCCACAATGCTTGTTTATCTCAATTTGATTCAATCATAGATATAGGCAAAAAAAATTAAAAAAAATCTCTGACACGGTGGACGAGAAGTTTGTTTTTGTACATTTTTGTCAAAACAACAACTCCTCGCTTAGTTAGCGGTGGTGGTAGTTGAAGCTGTGATTGTGTTATAATTCATGTACAAATCGTAAGTTACATCATTAAACATAATTAGTATATACACTCCAACAAAAACTTGCAAGATAAAATACGAATTCCACACAGACTTTATGTTGACATATGTTTTTTATTTACTATAAATATTTTACTTTCTCCAAAGAGAAAGATTTTTTATAACAAAAATATGATGATAAAATATAGTAAACCATATAGCACTGAAGAAATGACGCTATTAAAAAACATTGAATTATTACAATGATACAAAGTAACTAAAGAATATATTTATAGTCAAAGAGATCGCATCAAAGAGCTATTAAATATTGATATACAAACATGTGACAATAAAAAAGAGATTCATCAAGAGATAAACAATGTCATAAAAGAAGTAAACAAAAGAAAGGAGAAATTGGAGAGAATAGACACCTCTACAAAAAAAGTTTCTGAAATCTCAAAAGAAAAAGAACAACTAATAGAACAAATAACACACAAATGAAAAATGTTATTAGACCAATATATTAGTGAAGAACTATCAAAAATAACATCTCTTGTTATAGACAAAAACATAAATAATGAATTTACATCTATGTGAAAAGAAATATCAGAGACATTGGAACAACTAGTAGAAAAAAGTAGAACATTTGCTCAGTCTAGAGTATCAGGAAAGAGAGAATATTTGGACTAATGAAATCAAAAGTAAATTAATGAACAATTTTCAATACGTTCCAATTTTTTTAAATTATTTGCAAAATACAAAATGACAAACCCATCATCAGAGATAAAAAGATTCTGAACATATTCAAACACTCCCAAAGCAAGTCCAGAAACAACAACCGCATTAGATCAGATACGCCAAAGAGTACAAGAATGAGTTGAAGTATGAGAAATAGAAGACATACGAACTGACATAAGTCAATTTTTTACTACAAAGTATACTGGAATACTTAGTCAAGAAAAATTATTGGCAAGAAAACATGTAACAGAACATGATCGGAAACCCAAACTTAATGAACTAAAAGTAGCATATAAAATAGATTGATATGATGTAAATCTCTTTGCAAATGAAGCAAAATCTACACTTGAGAAGTTTTGAGATGAGATTTGAGTAGGTCAGGATATCTATAAACTAGATATTCTCTTGTCACACCTTTTCAAAACTATTAAGGGAGAGTACAAAGGTCTATATAAAGATCTTACAGATGTAAAGTCAAAGGATGTAAATGTCTGAATACAAACAAAAGAAAGACCTTTAGTTTATCAAATTAAGCTTAATACCGAAAAAAAAGAGAGATGAATTAAGATAAATCAAATCAAAATTATTCAACTAAAGCCATGACAAAATGTTTCACGAATGAATCCAAGAGATGTAATACAGCTAAATAATGACCTAAGAAAGTATACTGAAGCAAAAGAATTGAAAGATAATTTTGAAAAAGATTCTGGTTTTAAAATAATAAAATAAATTAAAAAATTATTAGAAATGCATTAGAAAATTAGATCATAAAATATCTAATTATACTAGAAAAACTTAGGATATAAAAAACCTTTATAAAATATAAGGCACTTCAGAAAATAAGAAATCAAGACGAATCTATTTTATGAAAAAACATCTAATGTGAAACACTACACCAACACCACAATCATTTGATAAAATATCTACTCTTATGCGTTTTGGTTTATTAAAAAAGAACGTAAAAAATCTCAAAACAGAGATTGAAAAGAGACTAACCAATAATCTTTCTGATGCTGATTGGTACAAAAAACTAGATGTATATCTAGAAAGAGCGGAAGCTGAAATAGTAGAATTGGAAAAAATACAAGAATTCACAAATGGAAACATAGCCAAGCTCCTTACAGATGTAAAAAAAATAGATAATCATGGTCTATGAGACATAGAAGAAATAGCTCAACTTTTTGAAATAAACGATATTAATAATGAATTTCAACAAGTCATAAGAAGTATTGAAGCTCTAAGAAAAGATATCATAGAAGATATGAAATATATGGAAACATTTAAAAATTCAGAAATACTAAAAATAGTAGATGATAAAAAACATCGTATAGAACAAGAAAAAAAGACTCTTGTAAAACAACGCTCTATAATTGAAAAAGAAAAAAAACTACTTGAAAAAATCTGAGAAAAAAAAGAAATTATCTCAATAATCAATGAAATAAGTGATAAAACAAAAAGATCACTTAATAAAAGCATTCAAGATGCACTAAAAAGAAATATCAGCAATACACATTGAATTGTTGAATTTCATAAAAACGTAATAATACTAAAGAACATGATAAACGAAACAATAAGCATATTAAACAGAGTAGAAGAAATTGAAGACATCACTACTGAAATAGTAGAATTGGAAGAATATGCAAAAGAAATATCATCTTCAATTAATGAGGATACAAAAGTACTTATTGAAGCAGTAAACCGTGCAACATCAAAGTTTATTAAAAGTTACTTAAACGCATTAGTTCAAAAAAATGAACTACTAAACACGAAGCTAATCGCAGCTGAAGACAAAATAAAACAAGTAGCCAATGGCAATTCCTCTGCAAAATATAAAGCTAAATGATACTTTCACAAGATAACAAAGAATACATGAAACAAAAATCATTAATATCATTACTACTACTAGTAATAAATATTCTTCCTTTTTTTAATTTGAAAAAAGTTAAATTTAGCTGACATATCTAATGCAAATTATTTGCTGATATAATAGTAATCTGCAAAAATAATTATAATTACACTATGATTTTTATCTCTAAAAGAAAATGACATATAGATCATGACATAATCAAAAAAAGCAAACAATATCAACCAATGAACATCAAAAAAACCGACTAGAAACAACTAAGGAATTGGTCAACGATCATACATTCAAGGATGACTACACAAAACAGGCAGCATTTTATCTAATAGAAAACTTTGATAACATCAAAGAAACCTATACAGAAAAAGTTGATATTTTGAAAAGACTAAATTGTTTATCGCTTTTACGAAATATATGAGGTGCTGATGTAAGTCTGTACTTTAATGAATTTACACACCTACGTAAACACATAAGTCAAAATAATGATATATGAATTATTGATGCATATTGATGTGTTATAGTTTTACATTCTATAGTTACTTTTTTACAAACAAAAATTGAAAATTGACATTTATTTTTTTTGCAAAACAAATTATGAAAAGAAAAAAATAGTGTAAAAATACAGCTAGAGATTCAATGAAAAAGGAAATCACTAATCTTATGTACAGAAAAACATTACAGTAGATGATTTATAATAAAGAGCCTATATAATGATCAAAGTTGAAAAAAAATAACTGAACATACGTTTGAATATGACCTAATATCCCAATTAAAGTTAGATTGAGCACTCCTTAGTCAACAGACACACAAGATACAGTGAAACACTGATATTAGTGAAATTCTGAAGAGATTTAGACATAAAAAAGTGCAAATAAAGCAAAAAACTAGCGAACAAACACCAGAAAAGAAAAAACGTCCTCGTATAAGTAGAGAACGTTAGGAATAATCAGATAAAAATCTTCTTCATCTTACTGACATTTCTACTTGAATTCACTACTGACACTTTAATTAAATCTTAACAAAAACAACAATATCCTATTGACAAAAATTATATAAAATTTAGTATATACTAGTTAGTAAAAATTTTACACTATAAAAAACAATAATGAATAACGTTGTAAAAAACATATATAACACAGTCAAAAAACCCGTGAACGTAGCAGTATTAGTCCTATTACTTTGAGCAATCTGATGATGCACACCTGATAATACTAATGAAAACACACAAACGGCTCAAACTCAAACAAATACAACACAAGAAATGAGAAAAAATATAAAAGAGGACTGAACAGAATCATTGTTAGTAAATTATCCTCAACATTCTGAATTTCTTAAAAAGTTTTTTCCACAAAAACATTGATTAGAAGAAACAATACAAATTCTAAAGACTACGCTATGAGATTCAGTCACAATAAATTTGGATAAAGACTTATCTGACCAACAAAATATAGAAAAATTATTATTAGATGTTTTTATTCCAATCAACATTTTGCCAGTCATTGAGAAGTGAAAAGTTGATCTTTATGAAATTGTTTGAGAATATGCAAATATAAAGTTAGAAGATATGAAAGACTTTTTTGAGGAATCTTGATTAGAAAACTATTCTTTTGATTGAGTATATAACAAGATTTTATTGATGAAAGAGACACCGACTCAAAGTGACGGATGTACCTCTTTTTTGTGAGGAAAACACTATATGCAAATTAAGAAAACATTATCTCAATCGTCTCAATTACTCTGAGGAATTAAAACTGAGCAATGAAAAGAACTATTATACAAAATGACTGCTGCAAATGAAATATGAAACGCGGTTATTGATAATTCTCTAGATCTAGTACCTCAAAACATAAACTCATTAAATAAAGAAGATAAGAATAAACTAATAACTAATACTATGGTTTCAGAAACTTACTCTGACGCAGCAGTGTTTTGGTTATTACAAAAAGAATTAGAGTCAGTACTTGTAAATGTAGCAAATAAACACAAACAAGGACTTGAACGAAAAGATGATGTAGATTATTGAGTTGATATAGTAACTATAACCGCTGCACTAACCAATTCTATATGACAAACAAAAGGAAAATGAGTATATAATAAATGAAGTTATGAAATGTTATCTTATGTAATGGATAACCTACCTAAAAATCAACAATATATGTCATTGATGCAAACAGGAAATAGATGAGACAGAGATATAAATGAAGTTGCTTTTAATATACAAGTATGAGAAATTGTAAATAAAGAAATATTAGATTATATAAAAAATAAAGTTTTACCGAAAGCTAAACCATTCTAAGAATATTGGCACCGTCTAAAAATTTGTGTAAATAACTACTATTTTTTCACATCAATCCATA
>CAZGIF010000014.1:0-8599 GCA_964526045.1 uncultured Candidatus Peribacteria bacterium
CAAACCTGAGATTATCAACAATACTTTCCAAAACTTCATATCATGACTCGAAATTTGTTTTTAGAACTAAATCTATTGCTCTCATGACGCCATTGGGTCAGATAGCTTCCGAATTGTTTCTATGTTCCATAATTTTTTGTCTAATATATAAAAATAATTATTTTGTTTCTCAAAAATTTTGTCAAAGGTCCTTACTATGTTGGTATCTTGTTTGCATCTCTTCTGGGAAGTTTTCTAGAGTATGATTAAGTATTTTGAGCATAGTGTAAGAAGATACTTTACTTAATTCAGTTAGTTCATTGTAATCAGCACGCAATTTTTTTTGTATATCTCCCTCTCACTGATCAACTTGGGATTCCAATCTTGCGATTCTCTCAAATATCTCATCGCATCTTTGTATTACTGGACTTGTTGATTCATTAGCTTTATATTTTTGTATATTATTTCTGATGAGATCTATTACTTCTTCTAATCCACTTATCTGTTTTTCATATAACAAAGATTTTTCTTTATTTAATTTCTTAATTTCTTCTTCATACTCTAATATTGTTTCTTCTTTCTCTAATATTTTTGGTATTGATAAATACTTATTTCGATTTTTCATAAAGTTTTTTTCTGCATATTGAACATCTTTTGTATTTTTTTCTACAAAAGCTATAAGAGATGTTATTTTGTTGAACTGATCTTCGCTTTTTCACAAAAGACCTAGAGACTCTATTATTGTATAGGTCGGTATTCATTTTGATGCATCTCACTCAAACCTGAGATCGTCAACAATGCCTTCCAAAACTTCATCTCATGACTCGAAATTGGTTTTTAGAACTGAATCTATTGCTCTCATGACGTCATTGGGTCAGATAGCTTCCGAATTATTTTTATGTTCCATAATTTTTTTATAAAAAATAAATTGTAATATAATCGAATTATACTTTACTTACACTAAAAAAACAAATTTTGTAAGTTTTTTTTGTTTAGTACAAAATCTATATAGAAGTTAGCACTGTGGGTTAAATATAATTAACAAAAATTGTATCTAAAAAGATAGATACATGAGCAAATTGTGAAATACTATTATATATTTTCTTCGAATGTCGTTGTTGGCGATTGTTTGGAAGTATCAAATCTAATTTTACTATGACTTGATATTTTTATATTATGTATTATTTATCGAAAGTCAATGCTTTGATTCTGTATTTTGTGATTGTTGAATATATGTCTCTGTTCCTCTCCACAATGTTTCCATAGCGTCAGCTTTTGAAACTACAATTGGTCAAAGCGTTCATATCTTAGAGAGAAAATATCCACCATATAAGTGGAGTAGGTGATGTACCAAGAGGGCTCAATTGAAAATATATGATATACTTCATGGAGAATATTCTTTCTTATTAGACTCTTCATATATTTCAAAATCAAGATTATCTACTAATTCTCATCCAATACGCTGGATAAATCACTCACAATCATATGTTGAAAACTCTTTTTGACGCAAACATTGTATAATTCACTGTCAAATTGTCTCATCTAAATCATACATTTTTCACTCAACAAGAATGCTGACTCCATTGAACGTATCGTCTACCTCTGTGTCTCACAACTGGAATGCTGTCAGATTTATCTTTTGTTGTCATATATGCAACAGTGCTTTTTGTAGTTCAATAGTTGGTTTGTGTGATGGAAGTGCTTCTTTGTACGGTTGGAGTGTGTGTCGTGTTGTCTCAGGAGATATTTCCAAGGTGATTCTCATATTTCCCTTTCGAAAATAAAACGTAAATTATTCTTTTGGCAAAAATAGTGGTAAAATTTTATCCATAAAGAATTCATTAGTAAATTTATGTCTCATAAATGGACATCAGACTCTCTGTTGAGTAATATTTAGCTTTTCTATCTTTTTATATAAATCCTCAGAGTAAGTAAGCTTATCCTTCTCATCTAAAATAAATGATGATGTGTCTTCTGTATATAGCAAAATTTCTCACGTTGTAATATTAGCAGCTTTAGAAGATTCTTGTAACATGTTTTCCACTCATCAAATAATTGTTTCTCTTGTGGGGTTAGTCGTGTATTTTTTATAGTATAATTCTGTATAAGCTTTTATACTCTGACGAGTTAGGTCAAATGCATCTTTTGTTCACATAACAAAAAGTGTTCAGATATGAATATTGTTTCATAGGTTACTTGCGATTTGCTGATTTACCTGTCGATTCATTCATATGGCTTCTCTCATTTTTTCATAAATTGGATTAGATCTTAGTGAGTACTCTAGTTCTGCAAAGTGTTCTTTATTGTCAGGGTATATAGTGCTCATTGCACTAAATAATGCACTATTAGCAATGTATCATGCATTTTTTTGTATGTCAATTCATTGTGAATTTACAGCATCTAAGACGAGTTTTAGACATTCTCATAAATAATCTTGCATTTGTTGAGCAATACCAGTAAACATTTTGTATTGTTCTATTTTGTTTGGTCTTTCTTGTATTTTTGCGTTATCTGTAGCATCACTAATGCGTTTAGTGATGTTTTTTGATACTTTATCTGACATGTTGTATATAATTTCTATAAATTAAAAAACTCATTCTATTTACTATATTTGATATACATTCCAACAACCCATTTCCAAAAAAAGTCTGCATATCATTTCGCTTTCATATATGGACATCAGACTGCTTCTTGAGTGTGAGGTTGTAAGTTTGATATTGCGACAAGTTTTTGTGATGGCTGTAGAATATTGTTATCATCTAACACAAAGTATTCTACATCAAAGTTGCTTTTACTTAGTCGTACTCACATATTCCCAAACATTCAATTTGATATAAATGCTAAGTTTTTGAGTCAGGGTAAAATTCATTTTTTTATTTGTTCAGTGGTTGGCTCTATATTATTTTTCATATATAATGTTTTATATACTTGTATAAATCATTCTACAAACCTCACTGCATCTTCCATTCATATATGCATCTTGAGATTAACATTTTTGTTTCCTCAGAGATTTGTGTTGGCTATTTCGTCAAGGTCCGGACGGTTTATAATTGCTTTGTCAAAATCTGGATATAAGGGGTGTAATTTGAAACTTTCTTCAAGGTCATCAACTGTCTTTTTGCCAAGAGGAGACTTGTAGTATTGCTTCATAGTAACATTATGAGCAGTCAAAAATACAGTATAAAGATTTCCTCTAGTTATATTTCCTTGATCGCTAAATATTTTGAGTGCTCGACTAAATGTTTCCTCTATTGTTATTCACTGGTGTTCTGCAATTTCTTCTAGTTTGCTATACTGTGTTTTTTTTTCTGGCATTTCGATAGTTATTTTGTTTGCTGTTGTTATATCTTTTCGTGTTGGCATTTATTTTAGTAAATTTCTTCTAAAGAACTAATTTATATTTTTTGGAGTGAAAGTCAATTACTTATCTCTCAAAAGTATGTATAATAAAAATTAAACTTATAACTCTGCTTCTTTCTTGATTTTGATCGTTTATTCTCTATCACAATTGTATTTTATATGATCAATGTGTCTTGTATGAATATACAGTTTGTTTGATGTGGAAATATGTGAAAAGAAGTCTTGATAATGTTATGAAATTATCTTGATGAGGTAGTCGATGATTCTTCAATACACATTGTAACCAAATCGTGAATCTTTGATGTTAGTCAGTTATTACCAAACTTGCAACAACGTTGTACGTATTCGGATGTGCAAAACGATGCTGATATAGTGTTTTTGGCGATCAAACCGCAACAGCTGTCAGAGATTGATTTTTCTTGTTATAGTGCAGAGACGCTTTTTGTTTCTATGCTTGCATGAACAAGTATCAAGTCACTTAGTGATGCAACATCAAGTTCACATATTATGAGAATTATGCCATCTTTGATGCTTCGCAATTGAAATTCTCGAATAGCAAGTTATATGCCCTCCAAACCAGAAAATACTCAATCTAGATTTGTTAGTTTTGTATACGATGCATGTAAACATCAAAATAATCTTCGAATATGTCCTCAAGAAGAAGATATCAATAAATTTACGGCTCTTGTAGGGTCTGCGCCAGCGTATTATTACCTTTTTGCAGAATATATGGCTCAAGCGTGACATAGTTTGTGAATTGATGCAGATCTATCCAAAAAATTTGCCTGATCGGTATTGCGTTGAGCCCCAACATTGTTGGACAGTCTTGATTTGCAAGACCGCAACGATTTTCTATGATTAGTTAACCGTGTTGCTTCACGTGGATGAACAACCCAAGCTGCTATCAAAACCTTTGAAGATCTATGATTGCAAGACATTGTACAAAAGGCTGTACAGTCAGCAAATGAGAGGGCAGGGGAACTTGCTACTTGAGGTTCAACCTCCCAAACGTCTTCTCAGCAAGATATAATTTCTACTCTTCAGAAATCACTAAAATCTACCAAAAACGCTGCACAATATATTGCTCAATGTTCTCATCAACAAAGAAATAAACTACTCAATGATATTGCAGATGCATTAGAAAACAATGCTGATAGTATTTTGGATGCAAACCAGCTTGATTGTGCAGCCTGTGAAACTTCCGATCCATTGTACGATAGATTATTGCTTACTTCAGACAGAATACAGAGTATGGCGCAGTGATGTAGAGATGTTGCTTTGTTATCAGATCCATTAGATTATACACAAAAGATACAACAAACAGCAACGCCGTCAATTTCTATCCAAAAAGTTGCAGTTCCACTATGAGTTGTGGGGTGTATATACGAAGCAAGACCAAATGTTACGATTGATATGATCGCGCTTGCTTTCAAATCTTGAAATGCTCTAGTTCTCAAATGAAGTCATCACGCCCACCACTCAAACAAAGCGTTGGTCGCAATCGTTCACGAAGTGTTGGTAAAACATACAATTTCGTCAGATATTCTTTTTTGTTTCCTCCAGAAAGGGAATATTTACCAGTTTTGTTGCAGGCAGAGGAGAGTGTGGATGTGATTATTCCTAGATGATGAAAAGGACTCATCGATGCGGTACGCAAACAAAGTTCTATTCCGACTATAGAAACTGGTGCAAGCGTTGTGCATATGTATATTGATGAGAGTCTCAAAGAATCTGATTTTGATCAAACAATCGACTGTATTATCAATGCGAAAGTTCAAAGACCGAGTGTCTGCAATGCTGTTGATATGATTTTGGTTGCAGAGTCAATGGTTGCAATATTTATCCCTCGTTTGCTATCTGCTTTACAAAAACACGCTGTTATGATACATACAGATGATATTATCAACAAATATACCAAAAATTATCCGACACAATTGATTGGACAGCAACTCGATGAAAGTATGTTCGACAAAGAATATTTGTGATTGTGATTGGGCGTAATGTGCGTATCTAATGTCAAAGAAGCAGTTATACATATCAATACGTATTGATTACATCATTCAGATGCTATTTTTTCATCAGATACAACTGCTATTCAGTATTTCCTAAATAATATAGACTCTGCTGTTGTCTATGCAAACACATCGACTCGTTTTTCTGATGGATCATGTTTTGGTTTTGGTTCAGAGATTGGTATTTCAACACAAAAATTGCACGCAAGGTGACCCATGTGATGTGCAGTTTTGACAACCTACAAATATGTTGTAACTTCGAACTTTGCAGTGAGAAGATAGAAATTTTTTTACTATGTATAAATTATTTTGCTAAAATCTACCAAAAAAACTATCATTGTCAAAATTGGAACGAATTGATTGCTAACACCGTCTTGAGAACTTGACCAAAAAACTATGCATGACACAGTAAGTCAATTGATTCTTTTGCAAAATACTTATAATGTTGTGCTTGTTTCTTCTGGAGCTGTGTGATGTGGAAAAGATGCCATAGCATATCCTCGCCACAAAAAACCAAGTTCTACGTACAAACAGTTTTTGGCAGCGGTGTGACAGCCTTTTTTGATGCATCATTATCAACGTATTGCATGACAGCTTGGATGTACAACTGCACAGATTTTGTTAACGAGAAAAGACTTTTTGGATAGAGATGCCTACGTGAGTATCAAAGAAGTGTTTGTATCTTGCTTTGCCCATCGTGTCTTGCCTATTGTCAACGAAAATGACGTCATTTCAGATGAAGAGATCGTATTTAGTGACAACGATCAGTTGGCAGCATTTGTGTGAGTGATGCTTGATGCTAGTGACGTTGTCTTGTGTTCAGACACTGATTGACTGTATACCTCTCACCCATCAGAGCCAAATTCTCAAAAGTTAGATACTGTTGCTAAAATTGATGAAACTATTCGATCATATGTCTCCGAAAAAAAATCATCTGGATGAACTGGAGGTATGTGATCGAAATTGCAAACAGCTGAGTTGTTGACGAACGTATGAATCAATATGCATATTATTGATGCCAAGAGACCATGAGCAATTATACAAAAACTACAAGACACAATTGGAGGAACTACATTTTCTGCTCTCATACATACCCCTCACCCAAAATGAATCAAAAAACGACTTGTAGCCTGAGCAAGTGCAAAAGGTAGTGTCTATTTGCATGGATATATAAGTGAAATTGTTCGTTTGTGACGTCATGTTTCTTTGCTGGCAGTTTGAGTTGTTCGCATGCAATGAACGCGACAAATATGAGATGTTATTGACGTGTATGACGATTCTGATATATTATTAGGAAAAGGGGTTGCAAAAATAGATGCAAGAGATATACTCATGATATTGCAATGAAATCCTGCTCAAAAAAAGTGAAAAGTTTTGATACATGCGGACTATTTTCAGAACACATTTGCTTTTACACAGTAGATTGCTACTACTTTAGGTAGTTGATTTTTTTTATACTTTACATATATCCTAGTGACAAACACTGAAAAAAAAGTGACTTTTGCTGATTTGTGATTATCAGAAGCTACACTACAAGCCTTAGAAAAAAAATGATTCGTACATCCATCTCCTATTCAAGAACAAACAATTCCATTGTTGCTCAAAGGTACAGGAGATATTATCTGACAAGCAGCGACATGAACATGAAAAACAGCTGCATTCTGAATACCTATGATCGAAAAGATTGAACCAAATGCTTGATACGTACAAGCATTAGTTCTTGCTCCTACAAGAGAACTTGCTAATCAAGTGGCAGAAGAAATCAAATCGTTTCAATGAACAAAAAGAATTCAAATTTGTACTATTTACGGTGGACAGCCATATGATAGACAAATAAAAGATCTCAAACGTTGAGTTGATATTGTTGTATGAACTCCGTGAAGAGTTATTGATCATATCAAAAGAAAAACACTTGTTTTGGATAAAATAAAATATTTTGTTTTGGATGAAGCAGATGAAATGCTAAATATGGGATTCTTGGATGATATCAAAGAAGTTCTTTCTACAGCAAATCCTGAAGCTCAAAAATTGTTATTTTCTGCAACTATGCCAAGAGCAATTATTGAAGTAGCAAAAACGTACATGAAAGACTATGACATCGTACAAGTAAAAAATAAGGAACTTACTAAAGCATCTATTACACAATATTATTTTGATGTACATTATGCTGACAAACTAGAAATTATTCGTAGAATAGTCCACTCTGAACCGGATATTTATGGAATCGTATTTTGTAATATGAAACGTGAAGTTTCAGAGCTTGTAGAATTGTTACAATCTCATGGATACAAAGTAGACTGACTGCATTGAGATATGCAACAAGCTCAAAGACAAAGAGTATTAGATCGTTTCAAGAAAAAGAAAATTACTATCTTGTTCGCAACTGATGTTGCTGCTAGATGAATCGATGTTGATGATCTAACTCACGTTATTAATCACTCTTTACCACAAGATCCTGAACAATACGTTCATAGAATTGGAAGAACATGAAGAGCTGGTAAAGAATGAATAGCAATATCATTGGTTACAAGATCAGATAGATGAAAACTAAATTATATTACAAGACTTACAAAAGCTACAATAGAAAAAGGAGAAGTTCCAAGTATTGAACAACTCGTTGCTATCAAAAAAAATGACCTTAAAGTTTCACTTGAAGATATTATTGAAAATAACCATCATACTCCATATGAAGTTATGGCAGAGGAGTTGTTGCACAACACTGACCCAAAAATGCTTGTTGCTTCATTGCTTCGTCATTGATATCATTCTCAACTTTCATCTTCTGAGTATAAACAACTAACATCTGTTGGGGGAGGACATGACTCTAGACAAGGTGGTGGTCGTGATTGAGGATCAAGATTTTGATCAAGAGATTGAGGATCAAGAGATTCAGGAGTTAGTGATAGTTGAGATCAAAATCTGTTCGTTGCTTTGTGAAGATCAAGATTCCCTTCAGTTCAAGATTTAGTAAAACATTTGGAACAAGAAACAGGAATACCATCTCGCAATATGCAAAACGTCAGAATGAAAGATGACTTTTCTTTTATAGAATTGCCTGCTGAGCAAGCAGAACAAATGATATATCATTACAAAAAAATTGATAAAAGAAAACCACTTGTAACAAAAGCTAAACCAAGAAGATAATAAAATAATGATTGTAATTTACAAAATGAACATCACTCGTTTGAGTGATGTTTTTTTACTATATAGGAAATTCTAAAAACAAAAGTTGAAGAAAAAAGGTGATA
>CAZGIF010000015.1:0-7448 GCA_964526045.1 uncultured Candidatus Peribacteria bacterium
TTTGAAAATATCACCTTTTTTCTTCAACTTTTGTTTTTAGAATTTCCTATATAGCCAGTACAGACGTATCAAAAATACGTCCCTACTTTGCCTCTTCCTCTTTTGCTTCTTCTGCATCATGCAATTCTTTTGCTTTTTCTGCAGTCTTTTTGTCTTGTTCTCATTTGATAGTTATCAAAAGATTTCTTTCAAGTTCTTTGTATTTGTATGGTACTTTGTAGTCACCAGCTTTATCTATTGGTTTTTTGAGCTTGATATTACGAACATCTAGCTTGATACCATATGTGTCT
Organism: uncultured Candidatus Peribacteria bacterium; assembly: GCA_964526045.1. Classification (GTDB taxonomy): domain Bacteria; phylum Patescibacteriota; class Gracilibacteria; order Absconditabacterales; family Absconditicoccaceae; genus CAZGIF01. The sequence goes on from CAZGIF010000015.1 coordinate 291, forward strand.
TCGATAAGTTTTGCAATATCTTGCGCATCAACTTTGTCGTACATCACTTCTTTTTCGTTTACTTTTTTGCTCAAAGAAACTCCTCATTCTTGTTGCATTTTTGCAAAAAGCTCTTCAAGTTTAGAAACTTTCTTCGCAAGAGATTCTTTCGCTTTTTGCATTTGTACTTGGTATTTGTGCATCATGTCTGGAGTTGCAAGAACGACTAGTCATTGTGGCAACAATACATTTCTAGCAAAAATTGGTTTTACTCTTACAATTTCGTATTTTTCTCACAAATCCTTGTGTTGTTCTAGCAAAATTACTTCAATAGTTCTATTTTCTGGACGTCTTCTTGGCATTGAGTATCATCATTAACTAAAAAAACCCTTAGTGGGTGTCAAACTTATAAAAACCTACATTTTTAGTCGCTAATTGCAAGAGAATTGTTTGCAATCATAACATACTTTCCTAAAAAATACTATACACGCTAGATTTCTACACGTGTTTTTGGTATATTTTTTATGTTATGAAACAACATAGTACACATCTTCAGACCTTTTACAATCAGCAAGCTGATAAATTTTCTGGAACAAGGAAAAGACCACGACCAGAGTTTGATCATATCGCAGAGCATATTCTACAATATATAGAAACAATACAACCAAAAACAATAACTATAGTTGAGCTTGGATGCTGAGATGGAAGACTATATAGTTTTTTGTGGACCATCGTTGATGAGTATAACAACAAAAACAACACATCAACTACTCTACAGTATACATGAGTAGATTTTGCTGAAGGATTACTCGCTATCGCTCGTACAAACAACCCCGACGCTACATTTGTTCGTCAAGATATGCTCGAATATCTCTATTCACTACCACAAGAGTCAGTTGATATTTTTGTATCAGTTGCAAGTATTCAACACTTACCTCTCGCGGAGCAGAGATCACAACTTTTTGCAAATATATACAGAACTCTCACTCGACAAGGTATGCATATTAGTATCAATCGGTGTTCTTCCAAACGATTTCAAAAAAAATTCGCCTGACCACTCATGCGAGCCAAGATCAAACGACTTATATCGCTTTGAATATATGAACGTAATACATTGTTCGTACCATTTGTTTCATGATCCAAAACCTACCAAAGATTATATCACATTTTTGATGGACAAGAATTGGAAAAATACAGTCGTATGCATGGATTTGTCATAAAGCTTCTCACCTATATCACCAAAGAATGAAAAAAAAACCTGACGCCAACGGACGCCAGGAATAGTTTTTTGGTTCAAGTTAAACAAATTGAGAAAGAGTAACAATTATCGACCTGTAACGTTAATCATTACTGTAAATTTTTGGTGTGATTTAGAATTTTCTCAATACTTTACAAGTCTTGTCTCCTTAGATTCAGCAGGAACAAAATTAGCTTGAACTATCAATGTTTGTCAATCAGCTGTTTTAACAACTAAACACGGAACACCTTTATATGACGACATATAATAAGTTTCTACAAATCAAGATACTGCATTATTTTCTTCGCTATTATTATTTTTTTTTGCCAAAAAATTTAGTCGTTTTGAGTCAACAGTTAGTCCATCAACGTCATATTTAGCAAAAGCTGCAGCTAAAAGATCATAAAAAACTCATTCAGCATGTTCTGGGTTGTCTCGAAAATTGCTTGCATATCCCGAACGTTTAATATCTAACATAGTAGCTACAGCTTTCTTAACTACTGATTGCATAACAGGAATCATATTATTTTTCATATCGTCAGGAGTATTTTTTTTTGTTTTCATAATATACAAAACCTTTTCTATATCAGAAAAATTCTTATTTAAATCAATAAATGAGATAGGGTTCAAGCTATTAATCTCATCTATATACTTAAACACATAGCCACGACCTTCACTCAAAAGATCATTACTTTCTACAGGTGAAACTAATTCTGTTGTTTCATTACTTTCAGAAGCCATAGTTACTTCCGTACTATTCATAGTATTTTCAGGCATTGAGTTAGCACCAACTGAAGTTGGTGTCATCAAATTGACAGCCACTCACAAAGCAGCGATTTGTAATACATGTTTTGCATGTGATGCTAGTGTAACAACACAATCAACTCAACTATCAATAGCAAATCTAACATCTTTTTGTAATCTCTGTGTAAGGTCAGTTACTGGTTTTACTCGTTGCGGTGCATCAACTGCATGTGCCACATCAACTGTAGTTGGTTTTACCCAATCTTGGAGTATAAAAGTATTGTTCATAGTATAATGTAGTAGATAAGTATAAAAACGATGTAGACAACAGTATCGCCCGCTACATACCAAAACACATTTCAAAATACACACAAAAAAAATCCGTCGTACAAATAGACGACGATGCTACAAATAAGCATATAAACTAATAACTGGAAGTATATTATGAGAAGTAACAATTGAGTTCGGTAAGCAGACGCACGATACGTGACCTAGATACATAGTAGCCATCTTGACATAACTTGCAAGTCATTTTTGACAAAAAAAAACTCACCGCGTTGAGCGGTGAGGGAATAAATAGTATAATTTTTTGCATTTATGGTCCTAGTGGAGGTATAATAATTCAACCTCAACCTCAAGAATTAGCTCCACAAAATCTTTCATCTCAATTTATAGTTCAGTAATTAATAATTTGAGAATAAGATTCATCAAATCATCAGGTATAACTATTTTTAAACAGTATATATGACAATAAATTTTCCTCTCTTAAAGTCGAATTACCTCCACATCAGTAATGACTTTCAGAAACGTAATATATATTTACTATACATCTATCTTCATTACATACAGAATGTAAATTTGGTTGATCTCGTTGCTCATAACCCGGACTTCAACACATAACTCCATTGGGATTATTAGGATCTACTGTATTATATATACTTCATTGCTGTTTAGGATGTCCAGGATACTGGACATAATTTGAAAAAAAGTTTATTGTATAATTTGGTGTAGGACTTCCATACTCATACACAGCTATTGAATTTGCTGTATGTGCAAAGTAAAATCCAATACTTCATGAAGATGCAGTAGCAGTTTGTCATGGACATTTATTACAATCTTGATTACAAGAGTTTTCATTTTCTCAAGCACTACAAATATTGTCTCAACAGCTAGTTGGCGGCGCAATGAAAACATCACCAGCATCTATACAAACAGGGTTACCATTTATATCAAATGATTGTATTGCTTCATCAGCACCACAAGCCACTGCAAGTCACCCTGATAGTTGTGATCAGTTGACACATACTGGTGTTCAATCTTCATCAAACGATTGTATTGCAGTTCCAGCTGGACAAAGTACATTCATACCGGCACCTATATCTTTTCGTGTATACGTTCATGCAACATTATAACATCACTGAAATGTATTAGATGAAGTATTATACCTAACGGTTCATCTAATAGTTGCACTACATGTTGTAGTTGGATTACCAAATTTAACTCCTTTGTCTGCATTGATTGTATCGCTAAACGTAGCTGGAGCGCTAACCAAAATTTGTGTTCCTAAATTTCTTATTTTGTTACTGGTTACGACTTGTCATGATGCAATCACGAGTGTATCTCCATCATTTCCACTTCCAATAGCATTAATACATAATGCCGGACTTCATACACAATTTCGTCCTGGTTCTACATTACAACTAGCATTACATCAATCTCAATCGGTTCTATCTCAATCATCACACATTTCTCCTGTGTCTCTTACTCAGTTTCCACATCGCGCATCTTTGTTTGCACTACATGTTGCATTTGATCATCATTGGATTCATACACATTGTCGCTGTCGTTTATCATAAGTGTCACTGATATCAAGATATGTACCTGACAAACATCATGAAAGCGTTGTATTTGCTGGTTGTGAAGACTGAGGAGTAGGATATGAGATACATGCAGCATTTTGTGGATTCGCAGGCAAACATCACATATTTGGTTCATAATATTCACCTACACCACAGGAACATGTTCATATTGTAGTCCATCCATCTCCATTACATCATCGAAAACATGCTCAATCATACAAGACTGTTCATTGTTCTGTTGCATTACATGTACCAGGTTGATTTGATCAACTACCAATTCTATTTCAGATAGTAATTGCTCATCTAACTTCAGCATCCGTTGTAATCAAAACTTTGTTTCATAGATTTTGAAGCACACTACTTTTAGTCCACTTCCCATCTACTCGTCTGAGTGTTTGTCCACTCGCTCACGTCAAATCCAATGGCAACGTATGTCGGTCAGCTTCTCAATTTTTGGTCATCAATACTTGATCTTCATCTCCGGGAGGCAAACGAAATCATGATCAAACTACCAAATTATCAACCACTAACCCGCTAAAAAATCAATTTCATCATGTAATGGTATCTGCTACTAGACCACTAAAAAATCATCCACTTGCAAATAGATTTCTAAAATACGCGTCACGTCCATAGACATCGTTATTTACTCTCACATCTCCACTAACATTGATTCCTCCATTTGCGTTGAGGTTTCTAAAATACGCATCACGTCAGTATGCGTCATTATCAATTTTAACATCTCAACTAACGTTTACATTTGCAGAAGCGTGTATATTTGGAGCAAAAAGATCTCATTGAATATTTGTAGGTCCATTTACTTCTAGTTTGTAGTAGGTACTGAGGGTATTGACTCATATTCCTACTCTTCCATCTATTTTTGTAGGTCCATACACTCACAATGGTCATCACAAAGTTGTAGCTCCCGACGCACTCAAATTTCACTGCACATGCAAATTATTTTCTATTTCTAGATCGTTTGTTGTTAGTTTTCATTCTATGTTTGTATCTCATTGTACAAACAATTTGTATGGTCATGGTACTTTTGTACCAAGTCCAACATTTCATATAATATATCATCATGTTGATCAAAACATGAAGTACTCATTAGATCAATCAGGTTGTTCTCCATTTGGTGTCCCCACCACTGTTCATATCACCTGCATTGCATTGTTGAGGTCTGGCATAATATTGATTGCAAATCCATACGACAACAATCATATGATACTTAACAATCAACATAATAAGAGTTTTTTTGACACAATAGGCATCTTGTAATTCATAACGATTTTTTAGATAGTAATGTAAAGTAAGTAGAATTTAGAATAATAACACTAGATGGTAGTACAAATTACAAAACTTTAATAGTCTGTCTCAATGTATCTACACATCATTTTTTGATTTGGGTCAGAGATCGTATTTTTTATTATTATTTCTATCGTACTACATATTGACTCTTTTTTTGTAAGCAGCACATATTCTCAATATTTTTCTAGTATCATAAAAAAAGTATACTGGCGAGTATACTTTTTGTCAAAAATCTACAAACTAAATTACATTCTTACTCCTGAGGGCAAAAATACAACAAAGGAGAAGCATATGCGTCGATATACTCTCTAGCAGCACCATCAATCACTCAAGTCATAGTTGCAGAAGACACAAGTTGTTGTGGATGTATTTTATATCATTGTGGCAAAAATACTTTGATAACCTGTCAGGGTCTAGCGTGTTTGTGTACAAATGTGGACGATGGATATGTCTGCCATACAATAAAATTTTCTGGAGTGTATCATATTGATACTCATTGGTCTTGCTGGATACTAGTATTTGGATTGGGTACAACAATATCACATGGAGCAATCGCAAAAAACGTCAACGTATCTCAGACATGACGATAGTATCACACAGTTTTGTTTTGTTTGTTTGCCAATGTGGGTGTATCTGATAACCATACAGGAGCAAATCCTGACTGAACAACTATCTTTCAAAAAGTACTATGGACATATCTTTGTGTATTTTTTGTTTGACGAGTGGTATATATGTCCTTTCGGACGGCATCTCATAATAAATACTCCAAATACAAAAGCGACATATCAGAAAAATCATACACAGGTTTATTGATATTTTGGATAGTTGCGTGGGTCTGAGTTTCATCAAAAGAGAATTCATCTGACAACGATTGAACGTACTGAGAAGACGACAAAGACATCCTAGTGTCTGGTTGTACTATTGTATATGATGTTGGATTATACAAAGCTATATACCCACAACGCAAAGCTGACAACTCCTGTCCAGTAGGCAATCTATATCAATCCATACATAATAATGAAAGATGTGATTGGTTTCATATAGTTTTTTTGGATAGAACAAAACGTTTTTTACTATCATTGATAGTAATCGTATAGTTTTTGTTGGTATTGAGATGTTTGAATGTAATGATCGCATCCAAATGAGCAACCACGTCTTGATAGTTTTTGGTATAGACAATGTCGTACAACTCTTGTATTTTATTTTTTTGGTCGGGAGACATATGTTGTCGCAGAGTCTTGCTATCAACATCAAAGTCATGTGATTGCAAAAGCGGAATTTTTTGCCCAAAAGCAATATTCACCACAACATTTCTTTGTTCCAAAAGAGTCTTGGGTATAGCGCATGCTACCGCAAATCAGTCAGGAATGGTTTGATGCAACACGTCACCGGCATATCTAGCAAACCCGTCCAATATTTCTTGTTTATTCAATACTCATCAGAACATATACTTTTGGATATCAATTGACTTTGTCCAAGTCTCAAACAGTGTTTGTCGATATGACGTCTGAGCAATGTTATTTGTATCCGCACGCACAAGCGTCACAAAATCCAAAGTATGTATCATTCATTTGTTTTTGTCAAGATATGTCGTTAGCACGTCGGTCTCTTTTTGGGCTTTGTCGATAGAACTAACAAACTGTACACCACTAGGAGGTAACTTGTCAGCATCACGATTGTTGTCAACATGATTTGTGTGTGTGTCTTGTGCAGAGGCAGACATCGCAAATCCAAAAAACAAAACAACATGCAAGGCACGTCTAAAAACTCCACATTGTTGGAAATGCACAAAAGATGCGTCTTGCTCGGGTGTATGAGTAGATCTATGTTCATTGGAAGAAAAAACCATCTGTACAAAGATTAAACTAAAAAATACTCGCCTGACTACATTCGTGTCAGATTAAATTTTTTGAGTATAGTATATTTTTTATTATTTAATCTTAATTCTTGTTATCGTTTCTCATGCATCTCAGATTCAGTACACTTTTATTTTGGTGTTGAGTGGCAAATCTTTATATCGCTTTGCAACATCTG
>CAZGIF010000016.1:0-5790 GCA_964526045.1 uncultured Candidatus Peribacteria bacterium
ATCTACAATAGTAGAAATCTTTTATATGTTCTAGACCCCGTGATGTTAGATTTTATGAGGGTTTTGATCGACATAACACGTACGTCATATTTCTCAAAACCCTCTATTCACCTCTAGCCACAAAAATGAAGACTATAGGTTTGCAATTTGTAAGAACACACAATAGATTTTCACTACCTATTGACTATCAATGACCATATTTTATATCAACATACTATACAAAAAAGTAGTTTTTGCAAATGTATTATGGATTTAAGCTCAAGTCCCATTCACTATCACTTACAAACAAACTCTTTTCTCATTTCTTTATTTTTCAGACCATAATAATTCATTTTCTTGCTATATTATATGCTCAGTTTGCATCTCACGAAGTAGGTTTTGATATATTATTAGCCTTTTCCTGATCAGTGAGTTTATAATATTCACGACTATCAAACTTGTTCCCGTTTTTGTCTTCTACACACGATACTATAAAATCATTTTTCTCCGCATCACTATTTCTGATTTGCATAATCAGGTCAATAATCCAGATCAAGGTCTGAAAACATCAGACACTTTCTTGAGAGTGTAGTTGGGATAAAATATCGCTATTTTTGGTGATTGCATACTTGGTGCATCGTTTATCAAGTTCCTCTGTAGGATTGTATTGTTTTTCTATCCATTTTCAGTGAGCGTTTTTTGCTCATCTTCGTCTTTCGACGTTTGATCGTAGTCTTCGTTTTTTGTCTTGGAGATAATACGCTTGTTTGCTTGTATCAAATCCTATTGAGACAAAGCTTTCTTGTATGTTTTTTTTCATTTCATCTACTGATCACTTTTTGAGATAGATAGTCTTTCTCCATCAGGTGATAGGATCCGTTGTGGATGTATAATTTGCACGAGTATAGAGTATGATTCATCGCTGTGTTGCCCTTTCTATATCACCGAAAGTACCCGCAAATGGACACAGCTGATATGGATTGGTAACAGATCATAGTTCTCATGTGTTTTTGCTCTTGTCTACAAGAAAAGAAAGTTTTTTTGCAAGAGCTACTTCGAGGTTTTGGTAGGCAGATTTTTCTATTTTTTTTCTACTATTTTTGAATCCCGTATTGAGATTTTCCAAGACAACAAGTGCATTGTATTTTAGAACCAAATCAGCAATTTTTTTGACAACATGGGAGATGTATCATTCTTTGAGTTCTTTGATTTTGCCTATGGTTTCTCGGTTTTGTCTGGCAGAGAGTCTATTTTGTGCATTTTCTTCAAGTAGTTGTCCATAATCAACAGATTTTTTTTGTAGCTTTCATTCTTTATCTGTGTATTCATACTCAAAAATATTGAGCGTTCCTTGTTCAATAATGTCTCCTTGTGGATTGATGACGCTATAGAAGTTGAGGTGCTTTTCTCCACGGTCGATACCAATGATATTACACTGATTGTTTTTGATATATTCATTGATTTCATCGTTTACTTTTGTCACTTTCTTGGATGCAAAGTTGAGCGTGATAGGACAGTGAAACAGTATCTTGTCTTCTGTATATCTTTTTTTCTCAATAGCATTGTCGTTTATGCTCTCTCAGTGTTTAGTTTTTTTACGTTTTTTGTCCTTGAGACTCGCAGGACGAAAGAACACTTCTGCTCCACCATTAAGCTTTATATTGCTTCATGGACGAAACATATCCAATCGATACAAAGTCTGTAAATTAGGCTTCTTATCTGTTTGTCATTTTCCAAAATCTTTGGATGAAAGACGAAAAAGATAGACCTGACCTTTTTCTACGGCTGTATCCAATTCTTGTTTGTTGATTGGTGTTCGTGAAAGCTTATATCATTGTCTTTCTACATCTGAGAAAAAATCGCTCAATCTTACATAATCAGTATTTTCCTTAAATTGAAAATTAAAGTCTTTATACTTAAATCAGTCTTTTTCATACTTATTAAAAAAATCTTTATAACATTGTATCAAGACTGGTAAATCAGAAACTTCATCATTTTTTATGATGATTTTATTCTCACTATTCAAACATTCTACTGGACAAGTTCGTCAATATGCTTGTGCAGAGTTAAAACACTTCCTTACAAATCATCAAACTCAAGTAGGTAAAGCAATTTGTTTATATTCCATTTTGTGTATATCCTCAAATTCTGATGATACAGCATACAATTTTTTGTTTCTTTGATCAAAAAACTGATTGTTCTCTTTTTTCATAATCGCAAGATAATATCACTCATTATCTTTGAGAATAACAGAAAGGTTTTGTGTTTCTTTATTTTTGTCCCATCCTCACAAGAGCGTTGAACAATCAAAATTCAACTTCATTTTTTCTATCGAAAATGGTTTTTTGGTGACATAATTTCTGATGAGATCGTAGTATCTGTTTACATCAAAATCTTGGATGAGAAGATCAATTTCTTTGGTAAAATCAGATGTTTCTTGTTGCCATTTGCTGACATCTACTCTCCATAGTTTGAGAAACCTCAGTAGCTCTATCGTTTTGTCTCCAAAGACTTTGACTGTGTTTTTATGATGTTGGTTTTGTGTATCGAAAGCGTCTATTCGTTTGACCTGTTCTTGTGTTTGTCTGAGTCACAGATTCTCATCATCATCGTTATCAAGGATTGTCTCATAATGATTTTTGAGCAACGAAACAAAGTATTCTCGATTATTCACATTCGTCGTTTTGTTTTTTTCAAGCTCTTTTTTAAATAATGTTATTTTTTTGTCTTCTTCTACACCTGTTTGATCAGGAATCACAACGTTTTCCAAAATACTTTTGAGATCAGCAAGACTAACATAATCAGGAACTTTGACTTGTCGCTCTTTATTACTATCTTTTTTTTTGCTAAATACACCCAATGCTTGTCACTGTTCGCTGACCATGTACCAATTCGCAAAAAATTTATTTGATAGCCAGGTGAGATGTACTTTGCTGATCCATACTTTGTCCAACTGCTCCATACCTCCAAAAAAGTCAGTGATTGTTTTTTGTATTTTAGGTACTTGTTGGTCACACAATGCCATATATTCAGCAATAGTTTGTTCTAGTCACCCATCGCTTTCGATACTTTCAAAGAGCTTTGTCTTTCCTTTGTCAGATCAAATTTGCTTGTAGAGTGTTGTGAGTTGTGGAAGTTTGGTTTTGTGTTGTTGATTGTGTTGATTGATTCTTTGATTTATACCATCAGTTATTCTTTTGCCATGCTCGTCAATTGTTCCCCCTATCGTGTAGTTGTACCTATCAATCCCCTCTTGCGTCAAAAAATGTATGTAACTCTGTGGATCAAAAATTTCTTGCTCTTCTTGTGTCAGTCAGATATCGTTGATCTTGTCATACAAGAGGATATTGTTGCAAAAAGTAATCAGATTTTGATCTATGATACGAAATGCGATTTCTGTTACTTTTCCCTCTACGGTATAATAATTTTCACGGTTTTGATTGAAACCAGTAAAATATGTCCAAAATCATGCAAAACTTTTGATAATTTCCAATGCTTGTACATCATGTTGATATCTTTGCTCCAAGACTTTTTGTATTCCGGACTCCGTCAGAATTTTGTATCATGATGCCTTGAGTAAGTCTTTTCCTTTCTCATCAGTATAGATATTTTTTCGCTCTTCTGCCGTATATATATACACATTTCCTATAGCTTGCCTCAATTCTTTTTTTCTTTGGTCAAATTCTTTTTGAAGAGACTCCAATTCTTTGTCCGTAAGAGATTTTTTGTTGATAAGTTTCTTTTTGTAATCAGTATAAAAAACAAAAAAATCACTGACATCAATAGATGTTTTTTCTAGAGATTGCTTGATAAAATCGTTATGAAGTGCATCCAAAATCGGTTTAATCTGCATATATCCTTGATCTCTGGTAGTGTCAGTGTCTAGTACTCATTGATCTTTCTTGATATATTCAAGGGTTTTTCAGACTGGCTTGAGCTCTCGTCTGAGAGTTTTCATCACAGGATACAGGTTTGTCAGAGAAGAAAAAGGAGAAGGCATGAGATGGGAAAGAGGATAAATTAGAATACGAACTAAATAACAATCTAAGCCTTCGCAACAACGTTATTATCTACAATAGTAGAAATATTCTCCTCTTTATCACCACTCTGACAAAAAGGAGTATATTTTCACTATGTGTTTACATTCCTATCGCTATATAAGCATTTTAATACTAAATTTGCATTACGCAAACAATTTTGCTCACTTGAGAAAGACTCGGATGAAGCTCAAACAATTTCGTAATTTGAGACAACTATTCTTCGCCTTCGATAACCTACCTGATCTCTATAGATACTAAATTTCATTATATATTATAATAAAAAAAATAAAACGCCATAGAGACTTGAAAATGAGTGGCTTTTCTTTAGTATTAATATTGCAGGTTTGGATATTTGCAATATTGGTACTGTCTCCTGGCAGTATCAATTTAATTATTTCAAATTGGTTTGCAATATCTTTTTTCAATAACGTTATTTAATATTTTCAATAACATTTAATGTTGATAGATATGTAAAATGTAGAAATCTTTTTCGTAACCCATACCCTTTACTGTCCTTATTGGTCCTCTGGACAAATATACCTCTCTGTCTACACCACCTCCAAAATATTCTGTGGAGTCACGACCCTGATATCATCACCATAGCTATAATCAGAGGGTAGTTTTGCTCTTTTTTTGGGATTTCGTTTGCACTCATAGGCGACGAAGTTGCCGTTGGACTCTTCTACATAGTCCACTTCCTGTCACTGATAATTACGCCAAAAATAACTATTAATATACAGATTGTTGTACTCTGCATACTTTCGTCTTTCGATGACAAAAAAATTCTCTCGCAAGACTCAGATGTCATTTCTTAGCTCCAATGGCTGAAATGCTTGGATCACAGCGTTGCGTATTCCAAGATCAAGAAAGTATATTTTTACTTTTCATCAGATCTCGTTGCGTGCATTTCTGGCAAGTGGAGACAGTCTTTTTATGACAAAAGATTTTTCGAGTAGGTCTATGTACCTTTCTACTGTGTTTTTTGACATAGATAACCTCTGTCAGAGTTCGTTCATCGACACTTCGTTTCAGATCTGCAACGCCAAGAGCTGGAGAAGTTGTGATAATTTGTCAGATTTTTTTATATTTTCTATCTCAAGAATATCTTTGTATAGATAGTTGGAAGCAATATTTTCGAGACGTTGGCGAGCATCTATCTCACTTTGACATCCAAACACTTCTGGATACAGTCAAAAACGCAATATCTGACTCCATTGATCGTCAAAAATCATATTCTGATCGGGGTAGATTTCACGGAGAGCGAGTGGATACATCATATACTCTCTTGTTCTCCCCGTGAGAGGTTCACGTATATTGTTTGCTAGATCAAAACTCGCTGATCATGTCGCTATCACACGCACATCAGGCATCATATCGTGGATGATTTTTAGATTGATACCAATATTGGTAATTCTTTGAGCCTCATCTATAATGATAAGTTTTTTGTTTCATATGGCTCACTGGAGGGTTTGCAAAGATTGTGAAGAAAAAATCTGACGATATTGAAGTATATCTCAGGTGAAGTACGTTCCATCATACTCTGACAGTATTTTTTGACACAATGTCGTTTTTCAAACTTGCCTTGGTCCATATATCACGATTATTTTGGAGTTAGACAATGCTCTTGTAATATCATCATAGATCAGACGTTTGTACATAATGACTATATTAACAATAAAATTATCACTTAATTGACAACATTTTATATAAAAATAGTCATTTTACAAGTTTTCTATCTACAATAGTAGAAATCTTTTATGCGTTCTAGACA
>CAZGIF010000017.1:0-2389 GCA_964526045.1 uncultured Candidatus Peribacteria bacterium
ATTGTACAAACAATTTGTATGGTCATGGTACTTTTGTACCAAGTCCAACATTTCAGTTAATATATCATCATGTTGGTCAAAACAAAAAACGTTCGTTCGTTCAGTTTGGCTGCTCAGCATTTGGAGTTCATACTACTGAACCCACAACTTGCATGGCATTATTAAGATCTGGCATAATATTGATTGCAAATCAATACGACAAAAATCCCAAAATTAATACCAGACTTACTAGGACGTACGTAGTTGAAATTGAGATTGAAGATTTATCATTATGCATGAATTGTAGTATTTAATAGTTAAATATATGTTTTTTTATAACTTTAGAGATAGCATCTGAATTCTAATTCAATATCTCATACTTTCATAGTATTATGAGACACAAATAGATACAATTTCTTGATTTGGGTCAGTAATCTTATTTTTCAATTAAGATTTTCTCATAATAACGATTGACTTTTAATTAAATTTTGTACTTTTGTGAGAAAATGTTTTTTCTATACAAAAAAAGTATACCTATAGGCATACTTTTTGTCAAAAAATTACAAAGATAATGATATATTTATTTGTGAGGTGCAAAATAGATAGAAGGTCATCTATCAGCATCATAAAATAAGACACCTTCTTTCCCATCTACAACTCACGTAGAATTCTGTCAGGCAATAATTTCTTGAGGTGCAACTTTTTGGTTTGGAGAAGCAAATGTAATAACTTGACCTGGTCTCATATGTTTTGACCAAAAAGTTTTGGATTGGTAGGCTTCCCATACATATTCTTGTTCTGCGTCATATCCAAAAGAGATTCCACCTTCGGTGGTTTCGGAAGATTGAGCATCATCAAAAACAGCAACATCACATGCAGCAATAGCAAAAAACATTATTTTCTCACCACTTTGACGCCAGTAACCAACTACTCTGGTATGTTTATTTGGTTGTGTTGGTGTTTCCGAAAGCCACACAGGACGAAATCAGGTCTGAACCAAAGCGTCTCATACAGTCAAAGTACTACGATACGTATTCGTATCTACAATTTGACGGTCATTGTATATATTTTCCCACATAGCATCTCACAACAGATGATACAAATATAACAAAGACTGATCAGAAAGTTGTGCAACAGGCTTTTTTATATTGTCTAACGTTCCATGATCACGTCACTCATCAAAAGAAAATTCATCAGTTACTTCTTGAACATACTGAGAAGAAACCAACGGCATTGGCACAGAAGGTTGCATCAAAGTGTATGTAGTAGTATTATGAGGTATAAGATAACTAGAACGTACCATTTCCAATTCTTGACCCGTAGGAAGTCTTCGAACTCATCAATCGACATATCTCAAAGAAAGATACGACTCATGTCAGATAGTCTTTTTGGATAAAACATACTTTTTGGTATTGTGCAAAATAGAAATTGTATAGTTTGGAGATGTATTCATTTTTTTGAACATAAACATAGCGTCTAAACTCGCAACAATATCTTGATAATTCTTGGTGTAAACTGCATCATACAACTCTTGAAAACGTGTCTTTTGTTCAAGAGACATTGTGTCTCGCCATTGTCTAGTTGCTGGAGCTAAATCAGACACAACATTCTCCAAACGAGGGCATTTCATTCCATACCCAATTTCGACCACAACGTTTCTTTTGTCTACTATATCTTTTGGAATAGCTTCAGTTACAGTAAACACCTTTGGCAACTCTTTGTTCAACACCATTGTACAATATTTCGCAAAGTGAGCTTTTATTTTGTTAGTTTGCAAAAATCATTGCGATTCAAAAGTCTTGATATCAATAGTTTTCACCCACTCTGCAAACAAAAGCTGTCGCTGTCATACAACATCCGTTTGCATAGAATCCGAAGGGATAATTGTCAAAAAATCTAATGGACGAACAACACCTCATGATCTACTAAGATACCTCTCTATACTTTTGAGCTCCTCCTCATCTATATTATTCGTTTGGACGAAGTTGACATTTTTGGGTGGTAACTTTTGGTTATCTATATTATCTTCATTATTTGGAATCGTTTGTGCATACGCTCAATCAGCAAAAGATATTATTACTCAGACTAATAATATCTGAACTATATGAGCACAGTATTTTGTACAATATTTTATTAAAATACTCTGTTGTTTATCTGGAGTAGAACGCTCATTATTGTACTTAGCTAATGGCAACTCACTAGCATATTCATTTGGAGAAGATCACATACTTTTGCAGTCAAATAAAAAAGACTCGCCTGACTGCATTCGTGTCAGATTCAATTTTTTGAGTATAGTATACTTTTTATTGTTTAATCTTAATTCTTGTTATCGTTTCTCATGCATCTCAAATTCAATACACTTTTATTTTGGTGTTGAGTGGCAAATCTTTATATCGCTTTGCAACATCTG